>CAXBIS010000047.1:0-1553 GCA_963975885.1 uncultured Azoarcus sp. | reverse complement strand
AATCCCTTCGGCCTGGCGCTGGACTGTTACAGCAGCACCCCGCAACGCATCGCGACGCAGGCGGCATCCGCCTCCGCCGTCGATGGTGCGGGCGGTCCGTAGGGAGTCGCGCGATGAAACGTCTTGTCCTCAGCTTTCTGGCAACCGCCATCCTGACCTTGGGGCTGATTCCGAACGGCATGGCGCTGGAGATTCTGCGCTGGGAGCGGTTGCCGCTGTCCGTGCCTCTCGTGGTCGGCCACGAGCGCGTGATCTTCATCGACCGCAATGTTCGCATCGGCGTGCCCGCTTCGCTGGGCGACCGCCTGCGTGTGCAGAGCGCCGGTGGTGCCATCTACCTGCGCGCCAGCGAACCGATCGAGCCGACCCGCCTGCAATTGCAGGATGCCGACACGGGCATCCTGATCCTGCTCGACATCGCCGCCGAACCCGGTGAGGCGCCACTGGAACCTGTGCGCATCATCGAGGGCGAGTCGCACGCGAAGCGCTACGGTGACACTGGCACGCCGCCAGCCGCCGACACGGCGCGGCTCCCCGCGCGGGAGACGCCGGTGCCCGTGGTGCTGACGCGCTACGCTGCGCAGAACCTGTACGCGCCGCTGCGCACGGTGGAGCCGGTGAGCGGCATCGTGCGCGTGAACCTGCGCCGGGACTTGGCGCTCGACACGCTGCTGCCGACCCTGCCGGTGCGCGCCAGGGCGCTGGCCGCGTGGCGGCTGGAAGGCCAGTGGGTGACGGCGATCCGGCTGACCAACACGTCCGCCCGGTGGATCGACCTGGACCCGCGCGCCTTGCAGGGTGATTTCGTCACCGCGACGTTCCAGCACCCCGACCTGGGGCCGGCCGGCGACTCGCGCGATACCAGCGTGGTGTACCTGGTGACGCGCGGCCGCGGCCTGGCGCAATCGCTGTTGCCGGCCATCAGTCCCATCGACGCTTCGCACAACATGCCGGCCTCCGCAGCGGCCGGCAGCGCTGAAGGAGCCGGCGATGCGCAGTAACGGTTTGCTCAAGTGGTTGATGCTGCCGATGGTGCTGCTGCTGGTGTTCGTCGGCATCAAGCTGTTTTCCGGCGATCGTGGCACGTCGCCTATCCCCGACGATGCCGGCGGTCAACTGACGGCGGACGAGATGCGGGCGCTCGGGATCGAAGGCGACACGCCGCTCGATACCGTCGCCACGCTGGTGGCCCAGGTTCGGCAGTTGCGCAACGAATTGCAGACCGCGCTGGCGGACAACCGCAACCAGCGGACCGAGAACGACCGCCTTCGCCAGCGCGAGCGGTCGATCGAGCAACGTATCCAGAATGCCCTGGACACCGAGCGCGCCCAACTGCGTCAGGATCGCGAGCAGGTGGCCAGCGAACGGCAGCAGGCCCAAGGGCTGCTGCAGGACTTGCAGCGCCAGTTTGAAGGTCTGGGAGGCAGGGGCGGCCACACCGATCTGCCGATCGGTCTCGGGCTGGAAGAAGGCGATGGCCAGCACTTCGGCCGCGATGCCGTGCGCTGGATCGAGCCGGACGACGCCAGGCCCGCCGAAGGCAGGAGCGGCAG
>CAXBIS010000046.1:0-1967 GCA_963975885.1 uncultured Azoarcus sp. | reverse complement strand
TCGTGACGGCGTGACTCAAACCAACGAGCCTCCGGGAAAGTCGGCTTGATTCAGTTCCGTGGCCGCGTCGGAACGCTTGAAGCTGAATAGCGCGATACCGATGACCAGAATGATGATCAGCACGACAAAGCCGAAGGAAAGGGTCAGTTTCCCGCGCACGGACAGGTTGTTCATGAAGCATCTCCGGGGATAGAGGCAGAGTGCCGGGCTGGAGCACCGGTCGAATGTGGGCACTTTTCGTAACGGCCGCGATGTTACGGACTTTAGCGTCGCGCCGTGCGACTTCGCGATTCGCCGCTCGCAGGCCACGGCGGTATACTCCGACCACCGCGAAAACGACAAAGAGAACGCATCACATGGAAGCAGAACGCATCAACGCCCTCGCCGAGAAACTCACCGACCTCGCGGATCGCGGGGCGGAACTGCGGAGGTATCTTTGACTACGATGAGAAGGCAACCAAGCTGCGTGAGCTGAACCTCGCGCTCGAGGATCCGGCGGTATGGAACGACCCCGACCGCGCGCAGGAACTGGGCAAGGAAAAACGCCAGCTCGAGGACGTCGTGCTCGTACTCGACGAAATCGCAAGCATGTCGCGCGACCTCAAGGAGTTGTTCGAACTGGCAGAAGCCGAGGACGACGAGGACACCATCGGCGCGGTCGAGACCGACCTGGCGACCATGGGCGCCAAGGTGCACGCGCTCGAGTTCCGCCGCATGTTCTCCAACCCGATGGATCCCAACGCCTGCTTCGTCGAGATCCAGTCCGGCGCGGGCGGCACCGAGGCACAGGACTGGGCCGGCATGCTCGAGCGCATGTATCTGCGCTACTGCGAGCGCAAGGGCTTCACCACCGAACTGCTCGAGGAATCCGAGGGCGAGGTGGCCGGCATCAAGAGCGCCACGATCAAGGTCGATGGCGACCACGCCTACGGCTTTCTGCGCACCGAGACCGGCATCCACCGTCTGGTGCGCAAGAGCCCGTTCGATTCGAACGCGCGGCGCCACACCAGCTTCTGCTCGGTGTTCGTGTATCCGGAAGTCGACGATTCGATCCAGATCGAGATCAATCCGGCCGATCTGCGCATCGATACCTACCGTGCCTCCGGCGCGGGCGGCCAGCACATCAACAAGACCGACTCGGCGATCCGCATCACGCACGAGCCCACCGGCATCGTCGTGCAGTGCCAGAACGACCGCTCGCAGCACAAGAACCGTGCCGCCGCGCTGGCCATGCTCAAGGCGCGCCTGTACGAGAGCGAACTGCGCAAGCGCCAGACCGAACAGCAGGCACTGGAAGATTCAAAGAGCGACATCGGCTGGGGACACCAGATCCGCTCCTACGTCCTCGACCAGTCGCGCATCAAGGACCTGCGAACCAACTTCGAGGTGGGCAACACCCAGTCCGTGCTCGACGGCGATCTCGACGACTTCATCGCCGCCAGCCTCAAACAGGGCGTCTAGTCGAACGTCGACTGCAACGCAAAGGGCGCCCTCGTGAGGCGCCCTTTGCATTCCCGTTCACCGCGATTACTTCGCCAGATAGGCGTCGATCACCGACGAATCATTGGACTTGATCGTCATGTTGTTCGGGCCGGCCGCGATGCGCGTGACGACCTCTTTCGGTTCCCCGTTCTTCGACACGGTCGCAATGTCCTTGTCGCCTTCCTTCAGAACCCACAGACGATTGTCATGCACGTGGGTAAAGAAGCCCTTCTTCGCGTACGGGTCCTTGTCACCGCCCGAGGTAGCACAGGCACCCAGCGCGATGGAGGAAGCCAGGATGGCAACGGCGAATTTCAGCTTGTTCATGAGCATCTCTCCGGTTGATGGCAGGAGCGATTCTCGATAGCCGACGTTACGGGCCAATGACGGTTAGGTTTCAAAGCTGCATTCTTCGCGACCTGCGACGGGCCAAAAAAAAGGTTCATCGCGCTTTTCCGGGGAAGGCATCCTTGATCTTGAGGAAG
>CAXBIS010000045.1:0-4214 GCA_963975885.1 uncultured Azoarcus sp. | reverse complement strand
GCGACCGAAGCCGATGCGCCGGGGCTGACCCGTGCCGCGGCGCGTGAGCGCGCGCACGCGTGCTTCGAGCTCGGGCAGTTCGAAGGGTTTGGTCAGATAATCGTCTGCGCCCGCGTCGAGCCCGCGCACGCGGTCCTCGACGCCGTCCTGCGCGGTCAGGATCAGCACCGGCATGGCGGACTTGCGCGCGCGCAGCCGCTTGAGCACTTCGATGCCGGGCAGGCGCGGCAGTCCCAGATCGAGGATCAGCAGGTCGTAGGGCTGGGTCGCCAGCGCGGTATCGGCATCGACGCCGCTGACGACGGGATCGACGGCGTAGCCCCCACGTCGCAACGCGCGCGCCAGTCCGTCGGCGATCACCGGGTCATCTTCGGCAAGCAGAATGCGCATGGCTCATGCCTCGCGAACAATCGAGGCCCGCATCTTCACCGATTCACGCCAAGCCGTCGAGCGCCGCGCCCTCTCGACGCTGCGTGTCGACTCGCGGCGCACAAAAAAAAGACCCCGCTTGCGCGGGGTCTCTCGGGTAATGCGCGATGCGCGGACGATTACATCATGCCGCCCATTCCACCCATGCCGCCCATGCCGCCCATGCCGCCCATGTCGGGCATCGCGGGCTTCTCTTCCGGCAGCTCGCCGATCATGCAATCGGTGGTGAGCATCAGCGCGGCGATCGAGGCAGCGTGCTGCAGCGCGGTGCGCTCGACCTTGGTCGGGTCCAGCACGCCCATCTCGACCAGATCACCGTACTCGCCGGTGGAAGCGTTGTAGCCGTAATTGCCCTCGCCCTCGAGCACCTTGGCGACGACCACCGACGGCTCGTCACCGGCGTTGGCGACGATCTCGCGCAGCGGCTGCTCGAGTGCGCGCAGCACGATCTTGATGCCGGCGTCCTGATCCGGGTTGGCACCCTTGAGTTCGCCGATCATCGAGCGGGCGCGCAGCAGCGCGACGCCGCCGCCCGGCACGATGCCTTCCTCGACCGCAGCGCGCGTGGCGTGCAGCGCATCTTCGACGCGGGCCTTCTTCTCCTTCATCTCGACCTCGGTCGCGGCACCGACCTTGATCACGGCAACGCCGCCGGCCAGCTTGGCGACACGCTCCTGCAGCTTCTCGCGGTCGTAGTCCGAGGAAGCTTCCTCGATCTGCGCGCGGATCTGCTTGACGCGGGCCTCGATGTTGTCGGCGGAACCGTTGCCGTCGATGATGGTGGTGTTGTCCTTGCCGATCTCGACGCGTGCAGCCTGGCCGAGTTGCTCCAGCGTGGCGTTCTCCAGCGTCAGGCCGACTTCCTCGGCGATCACCTGGCCGCCGGTCAGCACGGCGATGTCTTCGAGCATGGCCTTGCGGCGATCACCGAAGCCCGGCGCCTTGACCGCGCAGGTCTTGAGGATGCCGCGGATGTTGTTGACCACCAGCGTGGCCAGCGCCTCGCCGTCGACATCTTCGGCGATGATCAGCAGCGGACGGCTGGACTTGGCCACCTGCTCGAGCACCGGCAGCAGATCGCGGATGTTCGAGATCTTCTTGTCGAAGAGCAGCACGAACGGGTTTTCCAGCACCGCCATCTGGCGATCCGGGTTGTTGATGAAGTACGGGCTGAGGTAGCCACGGTCGAACTGCATGCCCTCGACGACGTCGAGTTCGTTCTCCAGCGACTTGCCGTCCTCGACCGTGATCACGCCTTCCTTGCCGACCTTGTCCATCGCGTCGGAGATGATCTGGCCGATGTCCGGGTCGGAGTTGGCCGAGATCGAACCGACCTGGGCGATGGCCTTGCTCGTCGAGCACGGCTTGGACAGGTCAGCCAGCGCATCGGTGACGGCCTTGACGGCCTTGTCGATGCCGCGCTTGAGATCCATCGGGTTCATGCCGGCGGCCACGTACTTCATGCCTTCGCGCACGATGGACTGGGCCAGCACGGTAGCGGTGGTGGTGCCGTCACCGGCGATGTCGGAAGTCTTGGACGCGACTTCCTTGAGCATCTGCGCGCCCATGTTCTCGAACTTGTCCTTCAGTTCGATTTCCTTGGCGACGGACACGCCGTCCTTGGTCACGGTCGGGGCGCCGAAGCTGCGCTCGAGCACGACGTTGCGGCCCTTGGGACCGAGGGTGACTTTCACTGCGTTGGCGAGAATGTTGACGCCGTTGACCATGCGGTCGCGCGCGGCATCGCCGAACTTCACTTCTTTAGCTGCCATGGAATGGACTCCTTGATTCGTTTCGGGTGGCGATTCGCGGGCGCTCAGGCCTCGACGACGCCCATGATGTCTTCTTCGCGCATGACGAGCAGCTCTTCGCTCTCGACCTTCACGGTCTGGCCGGCGTACTTGCCGAACAGCACGCGGTCGCCGGCCTTGACGGCCATCGGGCGCACGCTGCCGTCGTCGAGGATCTTGCCGTTGCCGACCGCCACGACCTCGCCCTGGTCCGGCTTCTCGCCGGCCGAATCGGGAATCACGATACCGGCGGCGGTCTTGCGCTCGGCCTCGAGGCGCCGGACGATCACGC
Source organism: uncultured Azoarcus sp. (assembly GCA_963975885.1). Taxonomy (GTDB): domain Bacteria; phylum Pseudomonadota; class Gammaproteobacteria; order Burkholderiales; family Rhodocyclaceae; genus Pseudazoarcus. Next base: position 1,703 of record CAXBIS010000045.1, on the reverse strand, counting down.
GATCATGCAAGGGACGGATCTTCATCAGTTTCACTCCTGTGCGGGTTGAAGCAGCGCGAACGAAACGTCCGCGCAGGGTATTTACCGGGGACCGGCGACGAGCCCTTTGTTAGCACTCACTGCCGACGAGTGCTAATAATAGGGATGCAAGCTCACGATTTCAAGTCGTGGCATGAGGTTTCTGTTGTCGTTGATGGTTGAAGTTGAGAGTTTTGATCGTTGAACTTGAGAGTCCCGGCTCACTGTCGATGTCGAGCCTCACTTAGTGTCGAGCCTCACTTAGTTCTGAACTGGTTCTCACTTAGTTCTGAACTCTTAGCCCCTGCACCATGATCGAGGCCAGACGGCTCCGCAACATCGAAGCGCATCACCGCCCACGTCATGGCGAGACTGAGCGGTGCGAACGCACGCGCATGTCGGTGCCCGTCACCTTCGCGACCAGCACTAGGTAACGTTGTCGATTGGAATCTGAGATGCCCTGGTTCGAGCAGCGCCAGCGGCGGCTGAAACCGGCGACATGAGCGACATCCTGGAATCTGGCCAGTCACGCAACGTTCCTCGTCCAGCGCCCTGCCGTCGGGCGGTCTGCCCGGACTAACCAAACACCCACTTTCACCTTCCGGCTAACCAACCTGGAGTTGTGACGGTCTCCGCTGGCGCAAGCCGCACGACCCACTAGACCTCTGCCGCGTGTTGTGGTGCCACACGGAGGACACTGGATCGATGATTGGCACCGGCGCGATGAATCGCCCCGGGTTTCGAGGAGGCCGGTTGGTTTAAGTTAAGACTGCCGTTTCGGTCTTCTCGGCGAGTTGCCGGAAGTAGTTTGCCTCAGCTTCGGCCGGTGGAATATATCCAATCGGCTCAAGCAGTCGGATGTGGTTGAACCAATGCACCCATTGCAGGGTGGCCAGTTCCACCGATTCCCTGGTTTTCCAGGGGGCGCGGCGGTGAATCAGTTCGGTTTTGTACAGGCCGTTGATGGTCTCGGCCAAGGCGTTGTCATAGCTGTCGCCGCGACTGCCCACCGACGGTCGGATGCCGGCTTCGGCCAGACGCTCCGAGTAGCGGATGGACAGGTACTGGGAGCCCCGGTCGGAGTGATGGACCAAGGCGTTGGCATCGGGCCTTCGTTCGTACAAAGCCTGCTCCAGCGCATCGAGAACGAAATCGGTCTGCATGGTGCGGCTAACGCGCCAGCCGACGATGCGCCGGGCGAACACGTCGATGACGAAGGCCACATACAGCCAGCCCTGCCAAGTCGAAACGTAGGTGAAGTCAGACACCCACAGTTCATTAGGCTGGCGAGCCTTGAACACGCGATTGACCCGGTCCATTGGGCATGGAGCCGAAGCGTCCGGGACCGTGGTGCGCACCTTCTTGCCGCGACGTGCGCCCTCAAGCCCCAGGCGTTTCATTAAGCGCTCGACGGTACATCGCGCCACCCGGACCCCCTCGCGGTTCATCTGCAGCCAGACCTTGTCTGCGCCATAGACTTGCCAGTTGGCGTGCCACACGCGCTGCACATCGTTTGCCAGACAGTCGTCTTGCCGGGCACGGGCACTGCGCAACTCTGGGTTGCGTCGGCGTGCCGCATGTCGCCAGTAACACAACGGGGCCACCTGCAAAACCCGGCAGATGGGCTCGACTGAATCAAGCCGGGAACCCCGGAGGCTCCAACTCTTGAGAAGATGGAGCCATGA
>CAXBIS010000044.1:0-4689 GCA_963975885.1 uncultured Azoarcus sp. | reverse complement strand
CATGGCTCCATCTTCTCAAGAGTTGGAGCCTCCGGGGTTCCCGGCTTGATTCACTCCTGTCCGTTGCAGCCTGCCTCATCGCAGTACTTGTTCTCGCAAAGGTCATTATCAGCGTCGCCGGAAGGGGAAAACGATGACCCTGCCATTTGCCAGAATGCCCACCAGTTGGATTCTCCACGAGCAGCGCCTCACAACACTCTCGTGGACGCGCGCAGGGAGCAGCGCAACTGCTGCGCTCACGCTGTACATCGCCCTGCTTATCGCGCACAACCGAAAGCGCCTCGACTCCCCGGCGGACAAGTCTGACGAGGTGCGGATGACCTACGGTGCCATCGAGGAGCGCACGGGCGTTTCCCGTGCGAAGATTGCTCCCGCTCTGCACATCCTTGAGTCCGAACTGGAACTCGTTCAGATTGAGCGCTCGCATGCAGGCAACGCCTTCACGATTGTCGACATTCATGCGACGCCCTTCGCACAGCTTCCCCAGACCGTGCTGTATGACCCAAAACGGCGCGCGTTGCGTTGCCTGTCGAATTTCACACTGCGCTCGAAGTTCGAGCTGGGCGCGCTGAAGCTGTATCTTGCGATTCTGGCGCTACGCAACACGCGAACCGGTACCGCGTCCGTCGGATACGAAAAACTCGTCGAATACACAGGCGTCCGCCGCTCCGACATCTCGCGATGTATCGGTCATCTCATCAACCTGGAACTGATTGCCGTGAGCAGTGCTGTGGACGGATTCCACTCGTCCTCGGGCGGCCACCCGCACAACGTCTATCGCCCGCTCGGGCTGAGCACGCGCAGCCCTGACCAGAACCCCGCTGCCGGGGCCGATGACTAGCCAGCCCCCGCTTCACGCCCTACAGGAGCCTCTGTCCGGCCCTCACGCCCCCTGCGCCACAGGAAATTGTGCTCTTCGAATTCGGCGCAGTCCGCACGCGCCCGCAAACTTGCCCGAAGTCGCTTGTTGACGACGGACTCGATGACCAGCGCATCAAAACCCAGCATCGCGCACAAGTCGCAGTACTGCCAGAACCAACCCCGCCCCCTGAAACGCTCAGGCACTTCGATTTGGGCAATTATCAGCACCTCTGGCAGAACCTCGCCAGCGGCATCGTAGTCGCGCCAGACGCGCAGATAGGCACGAAAGCCGGCCCAGGCCAGGCACCGCGCAAAGACCCGCTCGTCCGTGGCACGTGCCTCCGCAACGAACGCGAGCGTTTGCGTCTCAAGCGACGGCAGCACCACCTTTTTGGTTCGCTTCATGCCGAGCGCCTCCGCTGGGCGAAGTCGACCTGCACGATGTTTGCCGTCTCCGCCGCAGACGGATGCAACAGGTTGCGCTTGTAGCCGGCGGGCATGTACTTCAGGTCAGCGTCTGCGCCATGCATCATCGACGCCACATCCTCGGCCTTGATGTTCACGTAGCGCATCAACATCACCGTGGTCTTGTGACCGGTGATGAGCTTCAGGACGGGCAGGTTTCCCTGGTACTCCAGCGCGAAGCGGGTGGTGCTCGTATGACGCAGGTCGTGCAGGCGCACGTCTTCGATGCCTGCGGCCTTGCGGGCCACGTCCCACGCCTTCTTAACGGCTTCGTAGCTCGTCTTGAGGATGCGGGCGTCGGACCGCGTATCCGCATCCTGTTCGCGCAGCATCCGAAGCACCTCGACCGCACCGGGCGTGAGCGGCACCTTGCGCGCCCCGGCTTTGGCGTCACCAAGCGAGAGCGTGTTGCGCTGCCAGTCGACGCCGTCCCAGGTCGCCGTCAGCAGCACCTCGGAGGAGCGCATCGAGGTTTCGAGCAGCAGCACGACCGCCGGAACTACATACGGGTTGTCGTACTTGCTCAGGTGCGAGAGCACCTTGCTCCATTCTTCGTTCGAAAGCACCCGGTCGCGCCCGTTGTCCGCAGCAGCCAGCTTGATTGCCGAGACAGGATTGGAAGCGGGCTCGGTCCAGCGCCACACGCGGCGCGCGTGGTTGAACAGACGGTTGAGTTCGGCGCGCTCATTGATGATGCTGGCCTGTTTGTAGCCATCCTCGGCCATGGCGTCGGTAAGCGCTTTGATGTCCTCGTACGCAATGTCGGCGAAGGTCATGCGTGCCAGCCGTTCGCGCACACGGGCGCTGTTCGCGAATTTTCCGGCGAGCGCAGTGCGGTGCGTGCGCAGGCTGGGCACAATCGCACGCTCAGTCTCGTGTGCGAAACCGACTTTCCAGTAGATGGCGCTCCCCGAAGCGGTCCTCTCCTGATGCGGCTCGACCTCAATGACGGGAAGTGCGCACGCACGCAGATACGCGTTCAGGCGGTTGGCGTCCTTGTTGCCAGACTTGAGGTACGGCAGGCGTTCGCGTGCGTACTGCGCAAATGCCTGCCCGAGTGTGGTGCGGGTGGGGCCTTGGTGCGCGGGCGCCCCGGCCTTGAGAATGTCCGCACGGCGCGCCTCGGCCACGCGGCGTGCTTCGCCTTCGCTCTTGAAACCAGACAGGTACAGGTCATGGCCGCGCACGCGCAGGCGCACAGACCAGCCCTTGCCCTCACGATACGGCTTAGCCATGGTGCACCTCGGCAGCCGCGGTGCACGCGCCATGAAGCGACAGACTGTGGGGGTATTTATTGGGCAGCAACATTACGAACTCCTGAGATAGGGGTTCGTATGGCCAGGGGTGTTTAGCCTTTCGAGCGCATTAATGCGCCGTCCCGCGCAGCCCGGCGCAATGGTGCGCCGTTGTCACCGTCAGAAAAACGTCAGAAAACGCACTTGGCCCATCCTTTCGGACGGGCCAAGTGCTTGTTTTTTCTGGGAATTCTGTGGTGGCCAGGGACGGAATCGAACCGCCGACACGCGGATTTTCAATCCGCTGCTCTACCAACTGAGCTACCTGGCCCAAAGAGGGCGCATTATAGCCGAGGAAACGCGTTCGTCAAACGCGACTCGCGCGAACGCGATGCCGACGACGGCGCCGGGCTGCGCGCCGCGAGACGAATGCCGAAATGTACCCGTGCGAGGGTACCCAGACCCTTGGGACCCGCGTCGAGAGTAATCGTCGCGCCATGCAGTTCGGCGATCTCACGCACGATCGGCAACCCCAGCCCGGAGCCGTCCTCGCCGCTTTCGAGCACCCGGTAGAAGCGCTCGAACACGCGCTCGCGATCGGCTTCGGGGATGCCGATGCCGTCGTCCTCGACTTCCAGAAACACCCCGCCACCGCTCTCGCCCACGCGCGCCGTGACGCTGCCACCGCGCGGCGTGTACTTGATGGCGTTGTCGAGCAGATTCTTGATCAGCTCGCGCAGCAACAGCCCGTTGCCCTGCACGACGACCGGGCGCGGCTCGCCCGCAACGCCGAAGTCCAGGCTCTTGGCGAGCGCGCGCGGGAACAGCTCGCCGGCAACCTCGCGCACGGCCGCGTCCAGATCGACCGGCTCGACGGTATACACGCGTTCCGAAATCGCCTCGGCGCGCGCGAGCAGCAGCAACTGGTTGATCAGGTGGGTGGCACGCTCGGCGCTGTCGGCAATGTGCGCAAGCGAGCGGCGCAACTGCTCGGGGTCGGTCTCGTCGCGGGCCAGTTCGGTCTGCGTGCGCAGTCCGGTCAGCGGCGTGCGCATCTGGTGGGCCGCGTCGGCAATGAAGCGCTGCTGGGCCTGCAGGTTCTGCTCGAGCCGCGCCATCATGTCGTTGAACGACACGATCAGCGGACGTGCCTCGTCGGGCACGCTGGCCGGCTCGATCGGCGACAGGTCGGTCGGACGGCGGTTGGAGATGCGCGTCTGCAGGCGGTTGAGCGGCGCGATGCCGCGCGACAGCCCGACCCACACCAGCAACACCGCCAGCGGGATGATCGCGAACTGGGGGAAAAGCACCTCGGTGACCACGCGCGAGGCCAGCGTGCTGCGCTTGTTGAGCGTCTCCGCTACCTGAACGATGACCAGCGGCTCGTTCTCGCGCGAGGGCGGAACGAAGGTATAGGCCACGCGCACCTGTTCGCCATGCACGAACTCGTCGCGGAACAGCACCGTCTCGGGCGTGACCACGGGCGGTGCTTCAGTCTGAGGCAGCTCAGGGTCGCCGCTGGCGAGATCGCCCCCGGCCTCGGCGACCTGGTAATAGAAGACGTCGTCGCGATCGGAACGGAACATGATGCGCGGCGAGGCCGGAAAATCGACCCACACCACGCCGTCGATGACCTGCACCAGACGCGAGAGCGCGCGCGCGTTGTCCGCCAGCACCAGGTCATAGGGCTGGTTGGCGATGTTGTCGGCGACACTGTGGGTGAAGATGATGGAGATCGGCCACAGTACCAGCAGCGGCGCGAGCAACCAGTCGAGTATCTCGCCGAACAGCGAATTGGGTGGCTGCGCACGCTCGCCCGACGCGGCCGGGCGCGAATCAGGTCTTCGACGCCGCAGCCTCATCGCGCTGTTCCAGGCAGTAGCCGAGACCGCGCACGGTCACGATTCGCAGGTCGCTGTCCTCGAGCTTCTTGCGCAGACGGTGCACATAGACTTCGATCGCGTTGTTCGATACTTCCTCCCCCCAGCCGCACAAGTGGTCGACGAGCTGATCCTTGCTGACCAGGCGACCGGCCTTGAGGATGAAGACCTCGAGCAAACCCACCTCGCGCGCCGAGAACTCGACCACCTCGCCGTCGATGCGCACCATGCGGTCGGCCTGATCGTAT
>CAXBIS010000043.1:0-5360 GCA_963975885.1 uncultured Azoarcus sp. | reverse complement strand
TTGTCGAGGAAGTAGCGATCGTGGGTCACCGCCACGACGGTGCCGGGGAAGCGGGTCAGGAACTGCTCCAGCCACTCCACCGACTCGGCGTCGAGGTGGTTGGTCGGCTCGTCGAGCAGCAGCATGTCGGGCTTGGAGAGCAGGAGCTTGCACAGCGCCACGCGGCGCTTCTCGCCACCGGAGAGGTTGCCGATCACCGCATCCCACGGCGGCAGGCGCAGCGCGTCGGCGGCAATCTCCATCTGGTTCTCGGTGTCGGAGCCGGCGGCGGCGAGGATGTTCTCGTAGTGCGCCTGTTCCTCGGCGAGCTTGTCGAAGTCGGCATCCGGCTCGGCGTAGGCGGCGTAGATCTCCTCCAGCTTGCTCTGGGCTTCCATGACCTCGCCCATGCCGCCCTCGACTTCCTCGCGCACGGTCTTGGCCGGGTCCAGTTCCGGTTCCTGCGGCAGGTAGCCGATGCGCGTGCCGGCCAGGTGCTGCACCTCACCGTCGTACTCCTTGTCCACGTCGGCCATGATGCGCAGCACGGTGGACTTGCCCGAGCCGTTGAGGCCGAGCAGGCCGATCTTGGCGCCCGGGAAGAAGGAGAGGGAAATATCCTTGATGATCGTCCGCTTGGGCGGGACAACCTTGCTCACGCGGAGCATCGACATCACATACTGGGCCATGGAAAACGCTCGATCCTGCGAAATGCTAAGGGGCGCAGTCTACCACCGCGCGCCCGGGGCCGCGCCGGGCCGCAGGCGAAAGGCAGGGCGCAACAACCGAAGTGCATTGCGCCGCATGGGCCACACATCCGGCGGATTACGCTGCGCTAATCCGCCCTACGATCTGCGCGATCGCGGCGCGCCTCAACTGCCGAAATCGCTCGCCGTGCCGCGCTGTTCGATGGCCTCGGCGATGCGGCCGATGCCCTGCAGATAGGCGGCCGTGCGGTAGCTCACTTCGTCCTTTGCGGCGCGATCCATCACGCGCTCGGCCTCGCGGGCGATGCGCTCGGCCATGCGGGCGTTGACGGTGTCTTCGTCCCATTGCTCGCCGATGCGGTTCTGCACCCATTCGAGGTGGCTGACGATCACGCCGCCGGTGTTGGCGAGTACGTCGGGCAGCACCGGGATGCCGCGCTTGGCCAGTTCGTCGTCAGCCTCGCTGGTGACCGGGCCGTTGGCGATTTCCAGCACCAGAGCGGCGCGCACATCCCCCACGTTGTCCGCGTGAATCTGGTCTTCCAGCGCAGCGAGCACCAGCACGTCCACGTCCAGCGCCAGCAACTCGTCCTGGCTCATGACCGTGGTGCGGTCGCATTCGCACAGCACGGATTCCTCGCAATACACCATGCCCTTGAGTTCGCGTGACTCGTTCTTGTGGCGCCAGATCGGCTCCGGGCTCAGCCCCTCGGCGTCGTAGATCGCACCCTTGGAATCCGACACCGCGACCACGCGGTAGCCCCGCTCATGCGCGAGCCGCGCGAAGTGGTAGCCGGCGTTGCCGAAACCCTGCACGGCCACGGTGGTGTCCGCCGGCTTGCGCCCCTCGCGCTTGGCCCACATGTCGAGCACCTGCAGCGCGCCGCGACCGGTGGATTCCACCCGCCCGGGCGAGCCGCCGAGTGCCAGCGGCTTGCCGGTGATCACCGCCCGTTGCTGGCGCCGCATGATCGCGTCGTACTCGTCGGCCATCCAGCCCATCACGGTGGGGTTGGTGTTCACGTCCGGCGCCGGAATGTCACGGTCCGGCCCCACGATGTCGGCCACCGCGCGCATGTAGCCGCGCGACAGCCGTTCCAGTTCAAGGCGCGAGAGCTTCTTCGGATCCACCGCCACGCCGCCCTTGCCGCCGCCAAAGGGCAAGTCCACCACCGCGCACTTGATCGCCATCCAGAAGGCCAGCGTCATGACCTCTTCGCGATTGACCGCCGGGTGAAAGCGAATGCCGCCCTTGGCCGGCCCGCGCGTGGTGTCGTAGTGCACGCGCCAGCCGGTGAACACCTCCAGCCGCCCGTCGTCCATGCGCACCGGAATGCCCACCTGCAACGCCAGCGCCGGCTGCGCCAGGCGGGCGCGTACGTCGTCGGCCACGTCCAGCCGGTCGAAGATGTCCTTCAGGCGCGACAGCGCGTCATCCAGCAGGCTGTGTTCGGGCTCTTGATCGTGATTGCGGCTCATTGATGTACTCCGTGGTGTGGTCGTTCAATCCGACATCAAATGTGCAGAACGTTCCCACAGTGTCTTAGGGCGCGAAACGAAGTGCATTGCGCCGGATGTTGCTAGGCCGGCCTACGCCGCAAACTGCAACCGCGCCAGATGCGCATACAAGCCATCATCATCCACCAGCGTCGCATGCGTGCCCGTTTCGACGATGCGCCCGCCGTCCATCACCACGATGCGGTCGACGCGCTGCACGGTCGCCAGGCGGTGGGCGATGACCAGTGTCGTGCGGTTCTGCATCAGGCGCTCCAGCGCCGCCTGCACCATGCGCTCGCTCTCGGCATCCAGCGCCGAGGTGGCCTCATCCAGCAGCAGCACCGGCCGATCGGCGAGAATCGCGCGGGCAATCGCGATGCGCTGGCGCTGCCCGCCGGAGAGCTTCACGCCGCGCTCGCTCAGGTCCGTATCGTAGCCTTCGGGCAGCGCGCGCACGAAATCGTCCGCCCAGGCATCCGCGCAGGCCGCGCGCACGTCGTCCAGGCTCGCGTCGGGGCGCGCGTAGCGCACGTTGTCGATCACGCTGGTGGCGAAGATCACCGGCTCCTGCGGCACCAGCGCGATGCGGCCGCGCACCGCTTGCGGGTCGGCGTGCGCCAGATCCACCCCGTCCAGGCGTACCGTGCCCGTGGTCGGGTCGTAGAAGCGCAGCAGCATTTGGAACACCGTGGTCTTGCCCGCGCCGGACGGGCCCACCAGCGCCACCGTCTCGCCCGACGTGACGTGCAGCGAGAAGTCATCCAGCGCTGCCGTGTCCGGCCGCGTCGGGTAGGTGAAGCGCACCGCGTCGAACTCGATCTCGCCGCGTGCGGCCAAGGGCAGGGGAACCGGGTCCACCGGCGGCGCGATGGCCGGCTGCGCGGCGAGAATCTCCATCAGCCGCTCGGTCGCGCCGCCCGCCCGCTGCAGCTCGCCCCACACCTCGGACAGCGCCGCGACGCTGCCGGCGACAATCGCCGCGTAGAACACAAAGGCGGAAAGCTGCCCGGCCGTGATCTCGCCATCCAGCACGTCGTGCCCACCGATCCACAGAATCAGCGCAATCGCCCCGAACACCAGCAGGATCACCGCCGCCACCAGCGCCGCACGCATGCGGATGCGCGCTCGCGCGGTGTCGAAACTGCGCGCCACGCGCGCCGCGAAGTCCGCCCGGTCCGCATCCTCGTGGCCATAGGCCTGCACCACGCGAATCTCGTGAATGGTCTCGTCGATGCGCGTGCCCAGGTCCGCGATGCGGTCCTGGGACTCGCGCGCCAGCCGCCGCACGCGCCGCCCGTAAATCAGGATGGGCGCAATCACCAGCGGCACACCAATCATCGTCAGCAGAGTGAGCTTGAGACTGGTCGCAAACATCATCGCCAGACCGCCGAACAGCAGCAGCACGTTGCGCAGCGCAATCGACAGCGTCGACCCCACCACGCTCTCGATCTGCGCCGTATCCGCCGTAATGCGCGAAATCACCTCGCCCGTGCGGTTGGCCTCGAACCACGACGGCGGCAGCGTCAGCAGATGGTCGAACACCTTTGAGCGCAAATCCGCCGTGATCCGCTCACCCAGCCACGACACGTTGTAGAAGCGCGCATACGTCGCCGCCGCCAGCAGCACGATCACCCCGAACATGATCGCCAGCGTCCGGTCCAGCCAGGCCGGATCCCCCGCCGAAAACCCCTGATCGATCACCGCCCGCAAACCCTGACCCACGGCCAGCAGCGCACCCGCCGCAATGATCAACGCAACGCCGGCTGCCGCGACGCGACTGCGGTAGGGGCGAAGCATGGCGAGGAAGTCGGCGAGGGAAGCGGAGGGACGGGGCATGGGGAATCCGGTTGGGAGAGCGGGGGATTGTACGACCGGGGTGGGGCGGAGATGTTGCGCGGATCGCAACGGATGACCGTTCTTGTGTCCATTTCATGCTGTGAGAATTGAAACTTGGCGGGATTTGGCGTAGATCGTTATCTGGCGAAGCAAAGCGGGGCGCGTTGATGAGAAGACGCAAACAAGCCATGAAACGTGTTTGTCTTGGAGTAGTAGTTCTCGGGCGGGATCTGTTGAAGTTTGTGCGGGAAATGAAGCGAGGTCAGCCTGCGCGGGTCACGAAGGGTATGGAGTCTCAACCTGCCCCCGAGCACGCGAATCACATGCCAGACATTCTGACTTGTGCGGTCCTGGAACAGCCAAAAAACGCAGGAGCCTATCTGCCCTGGGTCAAAGAGTTGATCGCTCGCGTCAAGAACGAAGACCCCGACGGTCTGCGCAAGATCCGACTTTGCGTTGGCCTTGCCAAAGAACTTATGCAAGAGGCTTTTCCGATAGGTCTGTTTGCATCCCGCTACTTCGCTGCGAGCAACGAGGTAGAAATAGCGCTGAAAGTTGGAAGTCAAGGATACGACGCAACCGTTCGCGACCTTCGCGACAAACCGAGCGGGATCGCCTACTTGGAAGTCACGATGGCGACTGATGGCGAAGTTGACTACCTGCGCATGCTAGAGCTTCACAGAGCAGACCAAGTCTCCGGTCTTGGCCTGGTAACGAAGACGGGTACGAAGCGTACCGGCCTCACCATTCAGGTTAGATCTGAAGCGGTCTCGCAGCAATCTGTCCTGGAAAAGGAGCGCCGAGTTGTCCTTGGCGCGATCGAACGAAAGGTCACCAAGAACTATCCCGCGGGGACTGCACTGATTGTTGGTTTTGATGACACGATGTCGTTTGACAGAGCTGACAACATTGCCAATATCGAAAATGTTCTGGACGCGAACGAAAGTCGACTATCTTCTTTTCATACGGTTGCCGTAGTCGGACTCATTATGAATACTTTCCTCGTTCGCTCGTACGCCGATGCAACCTAACTTATGTTTGAGCGGACGCGCTGTCAGCGTTACGCCTTCGCCGAACTCGATCAGGATATCCACTTATATGTCGGTTAGAACGTAGGCGGCTGCTTGAGTATTCATTGCTCGAACAAGAACTCAAAAAAGCGAACAGCTATCTTGTCCGGTTTTTTAATGCGCACAAAGTTTTCTCTCTAGTGATGAGCTTGTCGCTCATTTCAGCAGCCATTTTGGTCGTGCTTTTAATTGTTAGATGGCTACTATTTGGCTCTATTGAATCAAGCCGACTTTCCCGGAGGCTCGTTGGTTTGAGTCACGCCGTCACGAC
>CAXBIS010000042.1:0-7301 GCA_963975885.1 uncultured Azoarcus sp. | reverse complement strand
CCAGCGGCCCGCCACGCGACACCGAGAGGCACCCATGGTCCGCATCATCGACCGTCGTTTCGACAGCAAGAACAAGAGCGCGGTCAACCGCCAGCGCTTCCTTCGCCGCTTCCGCCGCCAGATTCGCGAGGCGGTGAACGACGCCATCGGAGAGCGCTCGATCCGCGATCTGGACAACGGCGAGTCGGTCTCCATCCCGGCGCGTGACCTGTCCGAACCGCAGTTTCGCCATGGTGCCGGTGGCGTCTGGGAAAAGGTCTTTCCGGGCAACGACCAGTTCCACACGGGGGACCGCATCGCCCGACCGCAGTCCGAGGATGGCGGAGGCGGCGGCAGCCAGGCCAGCAACGAGGGCGAAGGCGAGGACGACTTCGTCTTCCAGCTCTCGCGCGAGGAATTCCTCGACATCTTCTTCGACGATCTCGAACTGCCCAACCTGGTGCGCACGGAGCTGGCGCGCATCACTGATTTCCGCTCGCGGCGAGCCGGCTTCACCACCGACGGCGCGCCCACCAACATCAACATCGTGCGCTCGCTGCGCGGTGCGTTGGGGCGCCGCCTTGCAATGGGCTCGCCGCTGTCCGCGCGCATCCGTCGCCTGGAGGCCGAACTCGATGAGCTCGTCACGCAGCATGGCGAACACAGCGAGCGGGCGCGCGAGCTGCGCGAGGAGATCGCCGCCCTGCGCATCCGCGTCGAGGCCATCCCCTTCATCGACAGCTTCGACCTGCGCTACAACAATCGCGTACCCGAGCCGGTGCCCACCTCGCGCGCGGTGATGTTCTGCCTGATGGACGTATCCGGCTCGATGGATGAGGAAAAGAAAGCCACCGCCAAGCGCTTCTTCATGCTGCTGTATCTGTTCCTGACCCGCAGCTACGAGGAGATCGACGTGGTCTTCATCCGTCATCACACGATCGCGCGCGAGGTCGACGAAGACGATTTCTTCCATTCGCGCGAGTCCGGCGGCACGGTGGTGTCGAGCGCGCTCAACCTGATGCGCGACATCGTTACAGAGCGCTATGCCGGCGGCGGCTGGAACATCTACGGCGCACAGGCCTCGGACGGCGACAACTGGGACAACGATTCGCCCATCTGCCGCGAGCTGCTCGCCGGCGCGGTGCTCCCGCACTGCCAGTACTTCGCCTACGTCGAGATCACGCCGGCCGAGCCGCAGAACCTGTGGCGCGAGTACGCGAAGCTGCGCGAGGCCCACCCGAACTTCGCGATGCAGCGCATCGAGGAGCCTGCCCAGATCTACCCGGTGTTCCGCGAACTGTTCAAGAAGAGCCTGGTATGAAAGTCGCCGACAAGACCCATGACGCCCTGCCCGACACCTCCGAATGGAGCTTCGAGGCGATCGACCGCTACCACGAGGAAATCGCTCGGGTGGCGCACGAATTCGGGCTGGACACCTACCCGGTGCAGGTCGAGATCATCACTGCCGAGCAGATGATGGACGCCTACGCCTCGGTCGGCATGCCGGTCAACTATCACCACTGGTCCTTCGGCAAGCACTTTCTGGCGACCGAGCGCGGCTACCGGCGCGGGCAGATGGGCCTGGCCTACGAGATCGTGATCAACTCCAATCCCTGCATCGCCTACCTGATGGAGGAGAACACGCTCACCATGCAGGCGCTGGTGATCGCCCATGCCGCCTACGGGCACAACAGTTTCTTCAAGGGCAACTACCTGTTCCGCACCTGGACCAACGCGGACGCGATCATCGACTACCTGGTATTCGCCCGCCACTACCTGTCTGAATGTGAACAGCGCCACGGCGTGGATGCGGTCGAATCCCTGCTCGACTCCTGCCACGCGCTGATGAACCTGGGCGTGGACCGCTACCGCCGTCCGCAGAAGCTCACGCTCGCCAAGGAGAAGATGCGCCAATCCGAGCGCGAGGAGTACCTGCAGGCCCAGGTCAACGAACTGTGGCGCACCCTGCCGCAGTTCGAGGTGCGCCGCGAGGAACGCGACGAACGCCGCTTTCCGTCCGAGCCGGAGGAAAATCTGCTGTACTTCATCGAGAAGCACGCCCCGCTGCTCGAACCATGGCAGCGCGAAGTCGTGCGCATCGTGCGCAAGATCTCGCAGTACTTCTTCCCACAGCGCCAGACCCAGGTCATGAACGAGGGCTGGGCCACCTTCTGGCACTACACGCTGCTCAACCGGCTCTACGACGAAGGCCTGCTCGGCGACGCCTTCATGCTCGAGTTCCTGCAGTCGCACACCAACGTCGTCTACCAGCCCGCCTACCGCGAGCGCTGGTTCTCCGGCATCAACCCCTATGCGCTGGGCTTCGCGATGTGGACCGACATCCGACGCATCTGCGAACAACCCACCGACGAGGACCGCGAATGGTTCCCGGATATCGCCGGCAGCGACTGGCGCGAGACCTTCGACTTCGCGATGCGCAACTTCAAGGACGAGAGCTTCGTCGCGCAGTATCTCTCGCCCAAGGTGATGCGCGACTTCCACCTGTTCGCGATCCTCGACGACGAGCACGACGACCGGCTGCAGGTCTCCGCCATCCACGATGAGATCGGCTATCGCAACGTGCGCGCCCTGCTGTCCGAGCAGTACAACCTGGGCAGTCGCGAGCCCAACATCCAGGTGCATTCGGTGGATCTTCGCGGCGACCGCTCGCTGACGCTGCGCCATACGCCGTATCGTGATCGCCCGCTGGAGCGTTCCGCCGACGAGGTCATGAAGCATGTGGCGCGCCTGTGGGGCTTCACGGTGCGCCTTGAGGTCGAGCGCGATCACGGCGGCGTCGAATTGTTGCAGGAAATCCGCCACGACCGGCGGAGCGACGCGGACTTCTCATAGGGCGTTCGCGCCCATCGCTTACAATCGGCCGCACATCGCAGCGGAGTCCCCATGTTTTCGTCCCCCGAACCGATCTACACGGTCGCCGGCATCCGTGCGATCGAGGAGCGCGCCAAGCCGCAGGCTGATCCGACGCTGATGGAACGCGCCGGTCGCGTCGCCGCCGAAGAGGCCGTACGCCTGACCATGGACCGTCCCGGCACGGTGTTGATTGCCTGCGGACCCGGCAACAACGGCGGCGACGGTTTCGTCATGGCGCGACGCCTGCTGCAGGCCCGTCGTCCGGTCGTCGTGGCTTTCGCAGGCAAGCCCGAGCGCCTGCCCGCCGACGCGCGTGCAGCCCTCGAGGCCTGGCACGAGGCCGGCGGCGAGACCTTGTCCGAGCTGCCCGAACCGCCTGCAGAGGGCTGGGCATTGGTGGTCGACGCGCTCTTCGGCATCGGTCTGCAACGCCCCGTGGAAGCGCCTTTCGCGGACTGGATCGACACACTCAACGCCCTGCCCGGCCCGCGTCTGGCGATCGACATCCCGAGCGGGCTCGACGCCAACACCGGCAGGGCCCTGGGCCGCGCCTTTCGCGCCACGCATACCTTGAGCTTCATCGCCCTCAAGCCGGGGCTGCTCACGCTCGATGGCCCGGATCACGCCGGCGCCGTCACGGTGCGCACGCTCGACGTCGACCCCGAGGCACTGCTCGCGGCCGAGGGCCAGCGACTGCGACCTTCGATGTTCCGTGAATACCTCGTACCGCGCCCGTTCAACACCCACAAAGGCAGCTTCGGGGACGCCGGCATCATCGGCGGCTCCAATGGCATGAACGGCGCAGCCCTGCTCGCAGGACGCGCGGCCCTCAAGCTCGGCGCCGGACGCATCTTCGTCGGCATGATGGATCGCGACGCGCCGGCCGTCGACCTGATGCAGCCCGAACTGATGCTGCGTGCGCCGGCCGTCGTTCTCGATGCCGCCAGCGTTCTCGCGCTGGGCCCCGGGCTGGGCCAGGCGGACGAGGCACGCCGCATGATGGAGCGCGCCCTGCCCCTGGACATGGTGCTGATCCTCGATGCCGACGCGCTCAACCTGATCGCCGAGGACCCTCGCCTCGAGCAGATCTGTGCAGGCCGTCGCGCGGCGACCATCCTCACCCCCCATCCGGCCGAGGCCGGGCGCCTGCTGGGCACCGACGCTGCCAGCGTGCAGGCTGACCGCCTCGGTGCCGCTGCAGAGCTGGCGCGCCGCTTCGACGCGCTGGTCGCCCTCAAGGGCTGCGGCACGGTCGTCGCCGCACCGGACGGACGCTGGTGGATCAACTGCACCGGCCATCCCGGCATGGCCACGGCCGGCATGGGCGACGTACTCACCGGCCTGGTAACCGCGCTGATCGCCCAGCACTGGCCGCTCGAGGCCGCACTGATCGCCGCGGTACACCTGCACGGCGCAGCAGCCGACCGGCTCGCGCGCGAAGGCGTCGGCCCCATCGGCCTGACCTCGGGAGAAGTCATCGACGCCGCACGCGCCGTATTCAACGCATGGATCGTCCAGGCCGCCACGCCGCCCATCGAGGCGACATGAAGCCGCAGACGTCGGGCTGATAGAATTGGTCCTTCATCCAGTCGGACCTCCCATGATTCACGCTCAGCCCCTTCGCATCGAGATCCAGCGCAACGTCGCAGTCGCCCTCGCCGAGGATGTCGGCGGCGGCGACCTCACCGCCCGTCTGATCGCCGCCGACACTGACGCGCGCGGGCGCGTCATCACGCGCGAGCCGGCCGTGTTGTGCGGTGCAGCCTGGTTCGACGCGACCTTTGCCGCCCTCGACCCGACCGCGACCGTGCTGTGGCACGTGCGCGACGGCGACGCGCTCGAGCCGGGCCAGACCCTGTGCGACATCGTCGCCGGCGCGCGCGTGCTGCTCACCGCGGAGCGCACGGCGCTGAACTTCGTGCAACTGCTCTCGGCCACCGCCACCACCACGCGACGCTACGTCGAGGCAGTGGCGGGCACGCGCGCGAAAATCGTCGACACGCGCAAGACCCTGCCCGGCCTGCGCCTGGCGCAGAAGTATGCCGTGGCCACCGGCGGCGGCTGCAACCACCGCATCGGCCTGTACGACGGCATCCTGATCAAGGAAAACCACATCCTGGCTGCCGGCGGCATCCGGGCGGCGCTCGAACGCGCGCGCCAGATCGCCCCATCGGACGTCTTCATCGAAGTCGAAGTGGAGAACCTGAGTCAGCTTGAGGAAGCACTCCAGGCCGGCGCGCCGATGATCCTGCTCGACAACATGGACGCGGAGACCATGCGCAATGCCGTGGCGCTGACTGGTGAACGCGCCGAGCTGGAAGCCTCGGGCGGGGTCAGCCTGGAACGGGTGCGCGAGATCGCGGAGACCGGCGTACACCGCATCTCGATCGGCGCGCTGACCAAGGATGTGCGCGCCATCGACCTGTCCCTGCGCCACGTCGAGGAATAAACCGGGACCGGCACCGCCAATCCTCCGCCAGCACCACAATGCAGGACGGCCACCCTCGGGTGGCCGTCCTGCATTCATGCGCGGTCACATCAGCCGATGTGCCGTACGATGAATTCCTTCACCGCATCGACGTCGGGGGCCATCACCTCGACGTGCTGGGGCAGATCCTCAATGCCGTCGAAGTCCGCGGGGCGTTCCGGCTCTCGGCCAAGCGCCTCGCGGATGGTCTCGGCAAACTTCACCGGCTGCGCGGTTTCCAGCACCACCACCGGCATGTCGTCCGGCATGTTCTCGAACGCCACCTTGACGCCATCGGCGGTGTGGGTGTCGATCATCACGCCGTAGTCGGCCCACACCTTGCGGATGGTGGCGAGCCGGTCGGCATGCGAACTGCTGCCGGAGACGAAACCGAACTCGGGCACGCGTGCGAAGTACGGCGTGTCGTTCAGGTCGAAGGCACCTCCGGCGTCGACCTTGCGCCACAAATCAGCCACCACCCGCGGCTCGCGACCGACCAGATCGAACACGAAGCGTTCGAAGTTCGAGGCCTTGGAGATGTCCATCGACGGGCTCGATGTGACCTGCGTCTCGGCTGAGCGGCGCGGGCGATACACGCCTGTGCGGAAGAACTCGTCGAGCACGTTGTTCTCGTTGGTCGCGAGGATCAGGCGACCGATGGGCAGGCCCATCTGCCGCGCGATATGACCGGCGCAGATGTTGCCGAAGTTGCCCGAGGGCACACAGAAGGCGATCTCTTCGTCGTTGCTCTTCGTCGCGGCGAAATAGCCCTTGAAGTAATACACGATCTGCGCCGCCACGCGCGCCCAGTTGATCGAATTGACTGCACCAATGCGGTTCTTCGCCTTGAACGCGGGATCGTTGGACACCGCCTTGACGATGTCCTGGGCGTCATCGAACATGCCCTCGACGGCGATGTTGAAGATGTTGGCTTCGTCGAGCGAATACATCTGCGCGCGCTGAAAGGCACTCATGCGTCCATGCGGCGAGAGCATGAACACGCGCACACCATGCTTGCCGCGCATCGCGTACTCGGCCGCCGAACCGGTGTCGCCCGAAGTCGCACCGAGAATGTTGATCTGTTCGCCGCGTTTGTCGAGCACGTACTCGAACAGATTGCCCAGCAACTGCATCGCCATGTCCTTGAAGGCCAGCGTCGGGCCATTGGACAGTTCCAGCAGGGCCAGCCGGCCGGGCTCGAGCCAGGTCAGCGGCGTGATCTCGCGCGCATCCTCGCCGCCGCGCACATGGCGATAGATCTGCAGCGTATAGGTCTTCGCGCAGATCGCGCGCAGGTCGTCGGCCGGGATGTCGGTGATGAACTTCGACAGCACCGCGAAGGCCAGGTCGGCGTAGGACAGCCCACGCCACACATCGAGTTCGGCACGCGTGACCTGAGGATAGATCTCGGGCAGGTACAGGCCGCCGTCCGGGGCCAGCCCCCCGAGCAGGATGTCGCAGAATTCGTGATCGGCGGGCTGGCCGCGCGTGGACAGGTATTTCACTCGGGAATCCTCGGGTTCGGGCATACGACGACAGCCGGCGATTATCCCGCCCACGACCGGCGCTGTCCAATCGCTCAGTCCGGGGAAGCCCCTTGCCCCGGACGCATGCCGCACTGCTCCAGCAGCATCTGCCAGGCCTCGACGTGGCGCGCCACGGCCGTGTCGAAACGCGCCCACACACTGTCGTCGTGCGCGGCGCGCAGCGCACGCTCGGCATACGCCACTACCGCCGGTGATCGCGCTGCCTCGCCGATGTTCGCCAGCCTCGACAGCGGCTCGACGATCTCGCGGCGTACGCGCGTCAGATCGGCCAGATACGGCTGCACGTGACCGACGAACACCGTCATGAACATGCCGCGCATGTTCTCGGCAGCGCGTGGCCGATGCTCCGGACTCACGCACACCGGTCGCTCACCCAGGCGGGGCGTGTGCTGAATTTTGTGTAATCGGACTTTTGGCAGGAGACTGCCGTCTTG
>CAXBIS010000041.1:0-7790 GCA_963975885.1 uncultured Azoarcus sp. | reverse complement strand
GCGGATCCCTCAGGCGTAAACAACATCCCGTTTACACAAAAATTCGGACACGCCCACGATCAGCCGTCATCCAGTACGCAGCAGGAACGGCGGCAGCACGGTACGCAGCCACCAGGTCTCGCAATCCCTCCGAATCCGCGGTAGGGGCGCTCTGAGCCAGATGCCAGTCCCCAGTCGCCGTTACCCATGTCGACTCGACAATCAACAAATCGGGCCGGCCATGACGCAACACTGAGCGCCAGTTCTCCGGCGTAAGCAGCATCAGTTCGCCCTCGAAACGCAGACCCTGATACAGCCGATCGCTGACGATTGCAGCGATCCGCAGGCTCGAATTGGGCTTCTTGATGGGTTTCCACGGCGGAACGGGTGGCGACCAGCGGGGAATCATCGCCAGCGCGGCGTCGGACATGCGCGGATGGGCGAGCAGGCGCTCGACCTCGGAGGACTCTCGAGAGCCGTCGGATACGTGCATGGGCTGGAACTCCATTCCGGTCAGTAGGCGGTCACCACTTCACGCCCTTGAAGATCACGTCCTTGCGAATGTTGTCGCGGTAACGCTCGACGACGCGGAACATGCCGGCCATGACTTCGTCGGTGAGGAAATGCGGCTCGACGCCGATGTCGCGCAGGCCCTGGTAGGTGGGGTTGTAGTAGTGGTCTTCGGCTTCCTTGCGCGGGTTGGGCAGGTTTTCGACGGTGACGTCGTAGCCCAGACCGGCACCGACGCGCTGCGTCATCTCGGCGAGCTCGAGGACGCTGAAGGTTTCCATGATCTGGTTGAAGATGCGCAGCTCGCCGGCCTTGGCTGGCATCTCGACGGATTTGCCAACGCACTGCAGGGTGTCGCGGATGTTGAGGTAGCCGCGGGTCTGGCCGCCCTTGCCGTACACCGTGAGCGGATAGCCGACCACCGCCTGGGTGATGAAGCGGTTGACGATGGTGCCGAAGATTTCGTCGTAGTTGAAGATGGGATAGAGGCGGTCGTCGCCGGCGGTTTCGTCGGTCTCGATACCGTACACCGGCCCCTGCATGAGGTCGGTGATGCGCAAGCCCCACATGCGCACGGCAAACCACATGAGATCGGTGTCCATGATCTTGGTGGTGTGATACAGCGAGCTTGCCTGGCGCGGGAACAGGAAAGTGCCCTTGCGGCCCTTGTGTTCGATCTCCAGCCAGCCTTCCTCGATATCGATGTTCGGCGTGCCGTACTCGCCCATGGTGCCGATGTGCACGACGTGGGTGTCACGGCTGAAGTCGCGCAGCGCGAACATCAGGTTGTTGGTGACGAGCAGGTTGTTCGACACCGTCAGGTTGGCCGTCTTGTAGTCGATCAGCGAATACGGCGCCGAGGGTTGCTCGGCGTAGTGCACTACGGTTTCGGGGATGCCGGTGAAGGCCGGATCGACCGCCCAGTCGTACTTCACGCGGCCATCGAACAGGCCACGCATGACTTCAGGGTCGGCGAGATCGCCAATGACCACCTTGATCTCGTGGCCGGTCTTCTCATGCCAGAGACGGGCTCGCGTCTGAAGGGTGGGCACGGGATACAGCATGCCGACATCGAGCGTGTTGCAGTTGCTGCGTCGCAGGTAGTTGTCGACAACCGTGACCTGATGGCCCTGATTGGAAAAGTACATGGCGGACGGCCAACCGAGGTAGCCGTCGCCGCCGAGAATGAGAATATGCATACCCTGGTCCGGGTTACATGTTCGGCCTGCCGCGGCTGTTCATCACCCCGCCGCGTTTTCGAACATGAGGTTGTTGTTCAGCAGGAAATCCCGGATTTCCGGCTGCGTCATCGGCGTTTCATTGGCCGAATTGTAGGGATTCTCGACCGTCTTGCTCACAACATCGGAATAAACATAGTCGATGTCGCGGTAGACCGACCTGAACGCCGGCACGATGGCGAAATACTCCGGAAGCTCGATGGTGCGACGCATTTCCTCGTCACTCATGAGTTCTTCGTAGAGCTTCTCGCCCGGCTTGGATCCGACGACATTGATCGCGATGCTCTCCGGCGCATGCCCGTAGACCGGCGCCAGGTCACGGATCATCACTTCGGCAAGGTCGCGGATGCGCACCACCGGCATCTTGGTGACGAAGACTTCGCCGCCACAGACGATCTGAGCCGAATCGATGACCAGCCGAGTGGCTTCCTCGACGCTCATGATGAAACGGGTCATCTCGGGATCGGTCAGCGTGATCGGCCCGCCCTTGCGGATCTGCTCGCGAAAGATCGGGATCACCGAGCCACGCGAACCAAGCACGTTTCCGAAGCGGGTGGAGGCGAAATTCGGCCCCTCGCCGTGATGATTGCTGTTGGCCGCCGTGATGAGGCGCTCGCCCATGAGCTTGGAGGTTCCCATCACGCTGGTGGGATTCACCGCCTTGTCCGAACTGGTGAAGATGACCGTTTCGACCTTGCAGGCGATTGCCGCGTCAATCACGTTCTGCACCGCGAGGATGTTGGTACGCACCGCGTCGAAGGGCGAGCGCTCGCAGAGGATGACGTGCTTGAAGGCGGCCGCATGGAACACGACGTCCGCACCCGCGAACTGACCCGTGAGCTTGCTCAGGTCGCGTATATCGCCCAGAAAGAAATTCAGGTTGGGGCGATTCTGATAGCGCTGATCGAGAAAGAAGAGTTCGGACTCGTTGTTGTCCATCCCGACCAGGGAGCCGACCTCGTAGTGCTCGACGAGATGCTCGATCAACTTGGTCCCGATGGTCCCGCATGCACCGGTCACAACGACTCGGCGAGATTTGAAATAATCATTTTGCATTATTCTGCACCCAACTCATCAAGCATCCGCCCTACCGCGGCCTCCCACCCAGCTCGCCGCGCGTATTCGCGGCCCGGCGCCGGATCATACTGGCCGGAAATCGCGTCAAAAACCATTCTTACAAACTCTTCCACATTACGATATCGCCAAACGGGCAGCGCCGGATCCATCGTTTCCGTCCAAGTGGCGCAGATCGCCGGCAGGCCGGCCGCCATGTACTCAAGCAACTTGAGCGGGCGGACGCCCTCGACACGCTCGCCCCTGCCCGAAACGTCGAACGGCACCATGCCGGCAACCGCGCATCGCATGCAGCCCGGCAGCTCCTCGTGCCCCACCGCGCCGACGAAGTGCACGTTGCCCGGCATCGCCGGGCACTTGAGGCCCGACACCGGCGGACCGACGAAAACGAAGCTCACATCGCTCATTCGGATGGCCGCATCTGCGACCAGATCGAAATCGATCCGGTCGTCGATCGCACCCGAGTAGAGAACGACCGGATCGGGAATGCCGGCAAGCACCGCTGGCCGGGTTACGCCGGAACAAGGGGAGCCCGCAAAGGCCGCGAAATCGACCCCATTGGGAACACACAGCGCGTTCCGGCTACCAAGCTTGCGCACGTAGGGCTCCAGACTTTCTGCCGAGTAAACAGTGAGATCGGCCCGACCTGCAATGCGGGCGGCCAGCTCATGCGCGCGCCCCTCCCACCCACCGAAGCGCTCGTGGTGATCCATGACCCGGAACATCGTGTGCGCAGGCGAGAGTTCGTCGAGCAGGAACGCATAGGAGAGATTGTCAATATAGAGCAGATCGACTTCCGGCTCGCGCAGAACGGCGCGCAACGCACCGTTGAGCGAAGTGCGCCACCAGTTAGCAGTCACCAGCGGGCGACGCAGGATGTCCCGTCCGTCCGGCCCGACGCAGGCGAACGGTACATGCGCCTCAAGCCTGCCTTGGCAATGCAGCGTCGGGCCCCGCAAAGCCGCTCCAAAACGCCGTTTCAGTTCAAACGACGAGAGCCGCAGGAAATGCAGCGGAGTCACCGGCGCGGAGAGGTAGATCACGCGCCATCCCCTCGCCACCAGCTGACGGGCAATATGCTGGCTACCGACCTGCAACGCCGACCAGTAAGGATGCGTGCAGGCCATCACGGCCGTTCGCCCGGAATCGGACAGCAGCGGTTCAGGCAATTGGCGTGCGTCCTGGGTAGGCCGGGATGGCACCAGAGAGCATCTGACGCGGCTCACTCTCGGCTGTTGAAATACTTGAATCCATTTTGCTTCGCCATCTCGTCGCGTCTGGCCTCCTGCATATCGGCCTCCATCATTTCGGTGACCAGCGCCTCAAAGCTGGTCGTCGGCGTCCAGCCGAGCTTGATCCGGGCCTTGCTGGCGTCACCCTGCAAGGTCTCGACCTCCGCCGGGCGAAAATAACGCGGATCAACCGCGACGATGCAGGCTCCGGTACGGGCATCGACGCCTTTTTCGTCTAAGCCGCTCCCCTCCCAGCGCAACTCGATATCCGCCACGCGCGCGGCGAGTTCAACGAATTCGCGCACCGAGTGCTGCTCACCGGTCGCGATCACGAAATCCTCCGCCTCGTCCTGCTGCAGCATCAACCACTGCGCCTCGACGTAGTCGCGGGCATGCCCCCAGTCGCGCAGTGCGTTGAGGTTGCCCAGAAACAGTCGTTCCTGCAGGCCCAGCTTGATGCGCGCCAACGCGCGCGTGATCTTGCGCGTGACAAACGTCGCACCACGCACCGGGGACTCGTGATTGAACAGGATGCCGTTGCACGCAAAGATGCCGTAGGCCTCCCGATAGTTGACCACCGTCCAGTAGGCGAAAAGCTTGGCCACTGCGTAGGGCGAGCGCGGATAGAACGGCGTCTTCTCGGTCTGCGGGGATTCCTGCACCAGCCCGTAGAGTTCGGACGATGACGCCTGATAGAAGCGCGTCGTCTTCTCCAGCCCCAGGATGCGGATCGCTTCGAGTAGCCGCAAGGCCCCCATGCCATCCGTATTGGCCGTGTGCTCCGGCTCCTCGAACGACACGGCGACATGGCTTTGCGCCCCGAGATTGTAGATTTCATCCGGCTTCACTTCCTGGATGATGCGGATGAGGCTGCCGGAGTCGGTCAGATCACCGTAATGCAGCGTGAGGTCCCAGCCCCTTTCATGCGGATCGTGGTAGAGGTGGTCGATCCGGTCGGTATTGAACAGCGAACTTCTGCGCCGCAGGCCATGCACTTCATAGCCCTTTGCCAGCAGAAACTCGGCAAGGTAGGCGCCGTCCTGACCGGTTATCCCGGTAATCAAGGCCTTCTTCTTGGTCATCAAGTCAGTCCCAGTTTCTGTCAAAGGCGCCGCGGTCTACCGCGCCAAATCCCAAAAACGGCGCGCACGCGCACCGCCGTCGTGAATGAAGTGTTTGGTTGGCATGAACCTCGGGCTGGAACCCACACCTGATCGAGAGAACGGGGCCGTTTGTCCGATGTGATGTTCGACAAGGCATGTATGCCCCTCAAGACGCGCGGCAATCCAGCCGGATTGCCGGCTCAAAGCTTGTCGGAGAGTATCCGGCCGTAGGTGTCCTCGATGCGCACGATGTCATCCTCGCCCAGATAGCTTCCTGACTGCACCTCGACGATCTCCAGCGGCACCTTTCCCGGATTGGACAGACGGTGCTTTTCGCCCAACGGGATGAACGTGGATTCGTTCTCGGCGAGCAGGAAGGTCTGCTCCCCACGTGTGACCTGGGCCGTGCCGCGCACGACGATCCAGTGCTCGGCGCGGTGGTGGTGCATCTGCAGGCTGAGCGAGGCGCCTGGGTTGACGACGATGCGCTTGACCTGGAAACGCTCGCCGGCATCGACCGAGTCGTACCAACCCCAGGGGCGATGCACCTTGCGGTGAGTACGGGCCAGCGCGGGGTGCGTTCGGCGGACCTGGCCGACCAGGGCCTTGACCGCCTGAGCGTCGGCCTTGTCGGCGACGAGCACGGCGTCCGGCGTGGCGACGACCACCAGACCAGACACGCCCACCACGGCTACCAGCCGGCCGGACTCGGCGTGCACCAGGGTATCGGTGGTGTCGGCGAGTACGCACTCACCGATGGTGGCGTTGCCGTGCGCGTCACGCGGGAGCGTTTCGAGCAGGGCGTCCCAGGAGCCCAGGTCGGACCAACCTGCGTCCATTTCGACGACTCTTGCGGGCATGTCCAGTTGTGCAGACGGGAGCCGCTCCATCACGGCGTAGTCGATGGAGTCGGAGGCGCAGGCCTCGAAGGCGGCTTGATCCGGCCGGATGAAGTCCAGATCGCGCACCGCCATATCGAAGGCGCGGGCGCAAGCGGCGTGGATGTCGGGCCGGAAGTGTTCGATGGCGGCCAGCCAGCAGCGCGCGCGCACCAGGAAGATGCCGCTGTTCCAGAGGTATTCACCGGTCTTCAGCCAGGCGGCCGCGGTATCCGCACCCGGCTTTTCGGTGAAGGCTCCGACATCGAACACGCCGGGGCTGGATCGGGCACCACGGCGGATGTAGCCATAGCCGGTCTCCGGCCGGGTCGGGGTAATGCCAAAGGTGATCATGGCACCGGCGGCCGCATGCGGCAGCGCGCGCTCGACGGCACTGCGGAACGCGGCTGCATCGCGCATCACGTGATCGGCTGGCATCGCCAGCAGCAGCGGATCGTCACCGTCGACGACGGCCTGCAGTGCAGCCAGCGTCAGCGCCGGGGCGGTGTTGCGCCCGGCCGGCTCGAGCAAAATGGACGCACTCTCGACACCGACTTCGGCCAGTTGCTGGGCGGCGATGAAGCGATGGGCAGCGTTGCATACGACGACGGGTTCGCGCCGGGTCGAGAAGGCCTCGAGCCCGTCCAGGCGCAACGCGGTCTGCTGCAGCATGGTGTGCTCGGCGCCGAAGGCGAGAAACTGCTTGGGGTAGGCCTCGCGCGAGAGCGGCCACAGACGCGTACCAGCACCGCCGCAGAGCAGGACTGGCTGGATGGAATCAGTGTGGTTGGGTGCGGTCATGGGCGGGATCGATGGACGAGCCGGTTTCGCGAAATCAGGTCGCCGGGTTCAGAAGCATCCACGCTTCCCGCGCCGGTTCGTGCGTGTTCAAGCCCACGCATTGTATTTGCCCGAGAGGGCTCGGGGCAAACGGGTTTTCCCGGCGCCAGGCAACTCACATGCGTAGATGCCGCGAAATCCGTCGTAGTGGCGGACGCCGCGCGATCGGGCAACAATCGCCTGCGGCAGGGTCAGCCATCGCCACGGCCGCCGAGCACATCGCCCACCGCGGAGATGACCTCATCGACCTGCGGTTCCAGGCCGACCCACAGGGGCAGGCGCACCAGCCGGTCCGCAAGCACCTCGGTGTTGGTCATGGCGCCATGAACTCGGCCATAGCGGGAACCTGCCGGCGACGAATGCAGCGGAACATAATGAAACACGGCACCAACGCCCCTGGCGCCGAGTGCCTGTATGAATCGCGTGCGCAAGTCCGCATCGGGCAGCAGCAGATAGTACATGTGGGCGTTGTGGCGGCAATGCGCCGGGACAATCGGACGACGCACCCGACCGGCCTGCTCGTGCGCGGCGAAGGCCTGATGGTAGTGGTCCCAAAGTGCGAGACGGCGGCGGGTAATGTCTTCGGCCTCCTGCATCTGCGCCCACAGAAATGCGGCAGGGACTTCCCCAGGAAGATGGCTGGAACCCATGTCGCACCAGGTGTATCTGTCCACCTCGCCACGGAAGAACTGACCGCGATTGGTGCCCTTGTCGCGAATGATCTCGGCACGGGGCAAGAAGCGCGCATCGTTGGCCAGGAAGGCCCCGCCTTCGCCCGCGATGATGTTCTTGGTTTCATGGAAACTGAGGCAGCCCATGTGGCCGATGGAACCCAGCGCCCGCCCCTTGTATCCGGACAGGATGCCCTGCGCGGCATCTTCGATGACGAGCAGTCCGTGGCGCTGCGCGACGTCCATGATCGCATCCATCTCGCAG
>CAXBIS010000040.1:0-8290 GCA_963975885.1 uncultured Azoarcus sp. | reverse complement strand
CGGCGAAGGCTTCCCACCAGTCGGACAGGGCCATGTCGATCTCGCCGGCCTGGGCGCGCAGACGCAGGAAATCCCATGCAGCGCGGTAACGTGGCTGCTCGATGAGGCGGTAGGGCGCATGGCCGGAGCGCTTCTCGAAGCGTGGCTGAAGCGCCCAGATCTCCTTGATGTCGCCGGCGATCTTGCGCGTGATGGCGAGCTTCTTCGCCTGCACGTCGAGCACATGGTCCATCGCGTCGAACAGCGCGGGCTGGGACGGCGCGCCGTCGGCCTTGCGCGCCTCCCAGGTGGCCAGCACTTCGTGCCACAGCAGGGTGGCGAACAGGAATCCGGGTGAGATGCGCTTGTCCTGCTGCACGCGGTTGTCGGTGTTCTCGAGCGCAAGCCATACGAAGCGCTCGCCCATGGGCTGTTCCAGAATCACGTCGAGCAGCGGCAGCAGGCCGTGGTGCAGGCCTTCCTCGCGCAGTTGCTGGAGGCACTTGACGGCATTGCCGGACATCAGCAGCTTGAGCGTCTCGTCGAACAGGCGTGCGGGCGGGACGTTCTCGAGCAGCGAGGCCATGTCGCGGATCGGCGTGCGCGCGGCCGGGTCGATGGACAGGCCCAGCTTGGCGCCCAGGCGTACGGCACGCAGCATGCGTACCGGGTCCTCGCGGTAACGCGTGCGCGGGTCGCCGATCATGCGCAGCGTCTTCTGGCGCAGGTCGGCCACGCCGTGGTGGTAGTCGACGATGGTGCCGCTGCGCGGATCGTAGTACAGCGCGTTGACGGTGAAGTCGCGCCGCGTGGCGTCCTCGGCCTGACTGCCGAACACGTTGTCGGCCAGCACGCGGCCGTGTTCGTCGGTGGGCGTGGCGCCTTCCTCGTGCAGCGCGCGGAAGGTCGATACCTCGATCGTCTCGCGCCCGCTCATCACATGCACGATGCGAAAGCGTCGTCCGATGATGCGCGAGCGCCGGAACAGCGCGCGCACCTGCTCGGGAGTGGCGCTCGTGGCGACGTCGTAGTCCTTGGGGGGCAGGCCTGCGAGCAGATCGCGCACCGCGCCGCCGACGACGAAGGCCTTGTGGCCTGCGTCCTGCAGTACGGCACAGGTCTTGGCGGCGGCCGGCGAGATGTCTTCCCGGCGCAGGCCGTGCTGCTCGGGCGGCACGAGCGCGGGCTCGGCGGGAACGACGAGATCCGGGCCGGGGCGGCGGAATACCTTGCGCAACAGCTTGCGGATCATCGGGGAACGTGGGTCGAAAAGATCATAAGCGCGTAATCATAACCGATCGTCGTGCCCCGACGCGCATGCACCGCGCAGATCAGAATGCCCCGCGCAGCGAGATTACCGGCCAGCCTGCTTTTTCGGCGTGCTCGCGCAGGCGCTCGTCGGGGTCCACTGCAACCGGATCGGACACGCGTGCGAGCAGCGGCAGGTCGTTGTGCGAATCGCTGTAGAACCAGGTGCGCTCGAAGCTGCCCCAGTGCAGGCCCATGCGTTCGAGCCAGTCGTCGACGCGGTCGATCTTGCCGGCCTTGAAGGCGGGCACGCCGCGCGGCTTGCCGGTGAATTGCCCGTTCTCCTGCGCCGCGACGGTGGCGACCAGATGCTCGATACCGAACTCGCGCACGATGGGGCCGGTGACGAAGCTGTTGGTCGCGGTCACGACGGCCACCATGGCGTCTTCGGCCAAATGGTCGCGCACCAGGGAGCGCGCCGCGTCGCCGATCATCGGCAGTACGCGCTCATGCATGAACTCGGCATGCCAGGCGTCGAGTTGGACGCGCGGGTGGCGGGCCAGCGGCGAGAGCTGGAATTCGAGGAACTCGAAGATGTCCAGCGTGCCGTCCACGTATTGCTGGTAGAAGCGCTGGTTATTGGCCTCCTGCACTTCCGGGTCGATGACGCCGCGGCTGATCAGGAACTGGGCCCACTCGAAGTCGGAATCGCCGATGAGCAGGGTGTTGTCGAGGTCGAACAGTACGAGATCCACGAATCAATCCTTGTGTTGCGGGTCCGCAGCGCGGGGCTGCAGTTCGGGTTGCATGACTTCGCGCAGCAGCGCGAGGGTCACCGCTCGCTTGCGCTCGAGCGATGCGGCGTCGAGCGCCTCCACCGTGGCGACCAGGCTGGGAAGGTCGCGACGGCCATGGCGCAGTACGAAGCGCACCAGGTCGTCGGGCAGGCGCATGCCGCGCCGCTCGGCCAGCGTGGCGAGGATGTCGGCGCGCGTGGCGTCGTCGAGCGCACGCAGCTCGAACACCAGACACTGGCCGATGCGTGTGCGCAGATCTTCGCGAAGCGCCAGTGCGCGCGGTGGCGCGCTGCCGGCGATGACCAGCGTCTGGTGCAGGCCGGCGGCGCGGTTGAAGGTGTTGAACAATGCGATCTGGGATGTTTCGTCGATCGCGTCGACGTCGTCGACCGCCAGTAGCAGGCCAGGCGTCTGGGCCAATGTGGCGCCTGGGGAGGCGACCCGTTCGGCCGGGCGGCCCGCCTCGAGCGCCGCGGCGACTGTCGCGGCCAGCAGGTGGCTGCGGCCGCTTCCGGCCTCGCCCCAAAGGTACACGTGGCCGGCGCCGCGTACGCTGTCTTCGAGCGCGCGCAGCAACTCGACGTTGTCACCGGCGATGAAATTGGCAAAGCGCGGCGGGGCGTCCGGAGCGAGGTCGAGGACAAGTTGCCTCATCGGTCGTGCCCGGACTCCATATCCTGTTCCTGCCGACTGTCGGATTCGCCATCGCCCAGGTACAGGGGGCTATCGAACCAGGCCGTGCGCACTTCGCGCAGCCCGACCAGAATCGCGGCGCTGACCGGTAGCGCGACGAGCATGCCGACGAAGCCGAAAAGCTGCCCGAAGGCCATCAGCGCGAAGATCACCGCCAGCGGATGCAGGCCGATGCGCTCACCTACCAGGTAGGGCGTGAGTGCGTAGCTCTCCAGCAACTGACCCAGGCCATAGACGATGCCGACGCCGATCAGCAACGTCAGCCCCTCGCCCTGCAGCAGCGCGGCGAGGATTGCGAGAATCAGTCCGCCGCCGAAGCCGACGAAGGGGATGAAGGACAGCAAGCCGGTGATGATGCCCACCGGCAGCGCGAACGACAGGCCGGCGATCCACAGGGCGATGCTGTAATAGGTGGCAAGCACCAGCATCACCGACAGTTGGCCACGCAGGAATTCCGACAGTACCGAGTCGATCTGCTCGACGATACGCGTGGTCGACTCGACCATCGGGCGCGGGATCACGCTGCGCACGGCCGGGATGATGCGCGGCCACTCCTGCAGCAGATAGAACATCACCACCGGGATGAGCACGAGGTTGGTCGCCAGCGACACCAGCGCCATGCCGCCCTCGCGCAACTGGCCGAGCAACGCCGGAAGCAGTTGCTTGGCCTGTTCCTGGTTCTCGGCGAGCAATTCGCGCAGGGCGGCGATGTCGAGCCGTACGTCCGTCCCGAGGCGTTCGTTCAGGGCCGGCAGCAGTCGAGTGTCGAAGGCTTCGAGCAGTTCGGGCAGACGTGCGACGAGCGCGGCGACCTCGCGCCAGAAGATCGGCACCAGGATCAGGAACAAAAGCAGGATGGCCGAACCCATCGCCAGGATCACCAGCAGCACGGCAAGCGGGCGTGGCAAGCGCTTCGAAGCCAGCCAGTTGACCGCCGGATCGCACAGGTAGGCGAAGACCGCGCCGACGACGAAGGGCGTCAGGATCGGGCCGAGCAGCCAGAACAGCACGAGGAAGGCGATGCCGGACGCCGCCCAGAGGGCGGTTTGCAGACGGCCGGCGCGGGGAAGGCTCATTTAGGGGGTATCTCGATCGGGCGATGCGGTGCGACATGGTAAATGAGAACGTGGCCTTGGTAGAATCGTCCTTTACACGACGGCCCCGTGTGGGCCGTCCCGTTCCGACGCTGCCCGGGGCGAGGCGTCCGACATCGGCACCGCCCGCGGGCTGCAGCACAGACGCGAGAGAGACTGCTTTGACCTCCCTGACTTACCGTGATGCCGGTGTGGATATCGATGCCGGCGACGCCCTCGTCGATCGCATCAAGCCCTTCGCCAAAGCCACCATGCGCCCCGAGGTGATGGGCGGCATCGGCGGCTTCGGCGCGCTGTTCGAACTGTCGAAGAAGTACCGCGAGCCGGTGCTGGTGTCCGGCACCGACGGCGTCGGCACCAAGCTGCGGCTGGCCTTCGATCTGAATCGACACGATACCGTCGGCCAGGACCTGGTGGCGATGAGCGTCAACGACATCCTCGTGCAGGGCGCCGAGCCGCTGTTCTTCCTCGACTACTTCGCCTGCGGCAAGCTGCACGTAGATACTGCCGCCGATGTGGTCAAGGGCATCGCGAAGGGCTGCGAGCTGGCCGGCTGCGCGCTGATCGGCGGCGAGACGGCCGAGATGCCCAGCATGTACCCGGACGGCGAATACGATCTGGCCGGCTTTGCGGTCGGTGCGGTCGAGAAGGCCGACCTCATCGACGGCAGCAAGATCGCTGCCGGCGACGTGGTGCTGGGGCTGGCCTCCAGCGGCGCGCATTCCAACGGCTATTCGCTGATCCGCAAGGTCATCGAGATCAGCGGTGCTGACCTGGCCGCCGATTTCCACGGGCAGCCGCTGGCCGACGCGGTGCTCGCGCCGACGCGCATCTACGTCAAGCCGCTGCTCGCGCTGATGGCCGGGCATGCCGGCATCGTGCACGGCATGGCCCACATCACCGGTGGCGGCATCACGGAGAACGTGCCGCGCGTGATTCCCGACGGCCTGACCGCGCACATCGACTCGTCCGCCTGGGAACTGCCGCCGCTGTTCCAGTGGTTGCAGCAGGCCGGCAACATCGACGCGGCCGAGATGCACCGCGTGTTCAACTGCGGCATCGGCATGGCGGTGATCGTGTCGCCCGACAACGCCGACACGGCCGAGCGCTTCCTCGTCGAACAGGGCGAGACCGTGCATCGCATCGGCCGCATCGCCGCGATGGAAGGCGACCAGCCCAAGACGATCGTCGACTGACGGTGGCCGGGACGCAGCGCTCCATCCTCATCACGGGTTGCTCCAGCGGCATCGGCGAAGCCGCCGCGCGGCGTATGCGGGAACGCGGCTGGCGGGTGTTCGCCACCGCGCGTGGTGAAGTTGATGTGGCGCGACTGGCCGACGCAGGCTTCGAAGCGCTGCCACTCGATCTGGCCGACAGTGCGTCGATTCGTCGCGCTGTCGATGCCGTTCTGGAGCGCACCGGCGGCACGCTCGACGCGCTCTTCAACAACGGCGCCTACGGGCAGCCCGGCGCGGTCGAAGACCTCACGCGCGAAGTCCTGCGCGAACAGCTCGAAACCAACCTGCTCGGCACCCATGAGTTGACCTGCCTCGTGCTGCCCGCGATGCGCGCCCAGGGCTATGGGCGCATCGTGCACAACAGCTCCATCCTCGGCTTCGCCGCGCTGCCGTATCGCGGTGCCTACAACTGCTCCAAGTTCGCGCTCGAAGGCCTTGCCGACACGCTGCGCCTGGAACTGGCCGGCAGCGGCATCCACGTTTCGCTGATCGAACCCGGCCCCATCGCCACGCGATTTCGCGACAATGCCTACGCTGCGTACGAGCGCCACATCGACCGCGAAAACAGCGCCCATTCCGCCATCTACCGCGTGCTCGAACGCCGCCTGCGCGGCGAGGCCGGCAAGACCCCGTTCACGCTGCCGGCCGACGCGGTGGTCGACAAGCTGGTGCATGCGCTCGATTCACGCCGCCCGCGGGCGCGCTATTACGTGACCTTCCCGACCCATCTGTTCGGCTTTCTCAAGCGCATCCTGCCGACACGCTGGATGGACTGGGTGTTGTTGAGTTCGACGGCGAAGGAGCGGCGGGAGTAAGCATTGGGTAGGGCGGATTAGCGCAGCGTAATCCGCCGGATGTTCTATGCGGTGACGTCGACGAAGCGCCGCACCCGTTCGACCACCTTCTGCACCAGCTCGGTATCCAGACAATCCAGCTCTTCCAGATCCGCCCAGTTCTCGCGGAACTGGCGCTGCCACGTGAGTTGCCGCTTGGCGAGCTGGCGGGTGGCGGCGATGCCCTTGAAGCGCATCGTCGCGTAGTCGTCCTCGCCTTCCAGGTGCGCCCAGGCCTGTCGATAGCCCACGCAGCGCATTGACGGCAGGGCAGGGTCGAGGCGGTATTTCGTGCGCAGGTTGCGCAACTCGTCGAGCAGCCCGGCGGCCAGCATGGCGTCGAAGCGCTGCTCGATGCGCGCGTGCAGCACCGCGCGATCGGACGGCGCGAGCGCCAGCGTGAGCAGACGGTGGTGGATGCCGCCATCCTCGCGCTGCGCGTAGCTCTCGGCCAGCGGACGGCCGGTGAGTTCGACGATTTCCAGCGCGCGCTGGATGCGCTGCGCGTCGGTCGGCTCCAGCGCGGCGGCTGCGGCCGGGTCGAGCTCAGCCAGCCGCGCGTGCAGCGCGGGCCAGCCCAGACGCTCGGCATCACGGTCGATGGCCGCGCGCAGCTCGGGGTCGGCCTGCGGCAGGTCCGAGATGCCTTCGCGCAACGCCTTGAAGTACAGCGCCGTGCCGCCTGCGAGCAGCGGGATGCGGCCACGCGCGCTGATCTCGTCCATCAGCCGCAGCGCGTCCGTGCGGAACTGCGCCGCCGAGTAGCGTTGTTCGGGCGTGACGATGTCGATCAGGTGGTGCAGGCACGCCGCGCGTTCTTCCGGTGTGGGCTTGGCCGTACCGATGTCCATGTCGCGATACACCAGCGCCGAGTCCACGCTGATGATCTCCACCGGCAGCACCCGCGCCAGCGCCAGCGCGCACGCGGTCTTGCCGCTGGCGGTGGGGCCGAGCAGGGCGATGGCGGGCGGGGCTTGGGTCATGGTTGGGCAGGGAGGCACGGCGACCGATTATAGCGGCCGGCCGTTGGTATCATGCGGACTCGCCGCGACGCCGCGCGGCACCGGATATCCCAGAGGCCGCCTTGAAGCTCTTCACCTCCCTCTACGTGCGCACCATGCAGTGGTCGCGCCATCGTCACGCCCCGTGGTATCTGGGGGGGCTCAGCTTCGCGGAGTCGTCCTTCTTCCCAATCCCGCCGGACGTGATGCTCGCGCCGATGAGCCTGGCCAACCCGGCCAAGGCCTGGTGGTTCGCGCTGATCACCACAATCGCCTCGGTCGCCGGTGGCGTGCTGGGCTACTTCATCGGCGTATTCGCCTTTGACATGATCGAGCCCTGGCTGTCCACCTCCCACTACTGGCCCAAATACCTCGAAGCGCAGGCGTGGTTCGAACGCTGGGGATTCTGGGCGGTCTTCGTCGCCGGTTTCTCGCCGATCCCCTACAAGGTCTTCACCATCGCCGCCGGCGTCGCGGCCATGCCGCTCGCCCCCTTCGTCGCCGCCTCGCTGGTCGGCCGCGGTGCGCGCTTCTTCCTCGTCGCCGGCTTGATGAAGCTCGGCGGCCCGCGCATGGAAGCGGCGCTGCACCGCTACGTCGAATGGCTCGGCTGGGCCGTCGTCGTGGCGCTGGTGGCGGTGGTGGTGATCATGAACGGTGGGTAGACAGAAGCCGGAATTTTCTACATTTCGGATGTCGAACTGATGGGAAGACTACGCCTGCAATTGCGCGAGTAGCCAGCATTCTGGCGTGGAACAGGTCGCCAAGCAGGTTTGGTTGGTCGGCCGCTACTTTGGGGAGCAGTTACCGATAATTGTCATATAACTGCTCGGATGTATTCGGTACTTCGCGAAACCGGATGAAGCGCAGGGTGACCACCCATATCGTCGGCAAAGCAATCCACATCAGCTCTGACGGAAAGATCAGGCCGACGGCAATCGTCGCCAATAGCATTGAAAGAACGACTTTTACGTTGTGTGGCCGGTCGTCCTGAAGTTGTGCTCCACATCTGCTGCACGTGGCTTGCGTAGCAAAGGACAGGGCAACTCGTGTGCTGCATCTCGGGCATCTCGGTAAGAGGTGGAAACGTGATGTCATATTGAGCATGCCCTTTTGAACTGCTGCAATGCGATATACAACCCAACGCTTGCAGCGACTGACACAATGAAAAGTCCGAGCGGTCCTGCGGTAACCGCAGCCAACACTAGTCCAATTATCACGAAGAATGTCATAAACATTGACGCTGCATAGAATGCAACGATGTCCGTGCATGTCTCGGCAAGTTCCATAATTGAAGTCATATGGTCAAGAAGCTTGCCGAGAAGCGACAACGTTTTTACGACCTCTCCTAACAGGGTGATGCAAAACTCAGTGAACGCACCGCCGACCCGGTGGTCATAGCCCCGT
>CAXBIS010000039.1:0-9711 GCA_963975885.1 uncultured Azoarcus sp. | reverse complement strand
ATTTACCAACCTCCGACCCGTCAACCACTACTTCCCCCAAATCACGCGAAGAACCCTTTCTTTCGGGCGAAGCATTGCGATGTGGCGCCGCAACGGCCTTGCGCACCACCTTGGTGCAACGATGCACCGCAGGATTCACGCAAACGTCACATGGCCTGCTGGAAGACGTCCGAAACCCCTGAATCGTGTGCACAAGCCATTGATTTAAATAGAGTCAGAAACGTTTAGACACACCTGGCACGGGAAGTGCTTCTACACAGTCGCGGAAGCACAAACTTTCAAAGGAGAAAACCATGCAGAAACGCATCATCGCCGCGGCCCTCATCGCCGCCACCCCGTTGTTCGGCGCCAAGGTCGCGATGGCCGACGAGTTGCCGATCTCGGCCAACATCAGCATCGTGTCCGACTATGCCTTCCGCGGCATCAGCCAGACCGACCAGCGCCCGGCCCTGCAGGGCGGCTTCGACTACGAGCATGACAGCGGCTTCTACCTCGGCGTGTGGGGTTCAAACGTGTCCTGGCTGCAGGATCTCGGGGCCTCCGGCAGCAGCCTCGAGATCGACGTGTACGCCGGCTACGCCACCGAACTCGGCCCCTTCGGCGTCGACGTCGGCCTGCTGCAGTACTACTACCCGGGCAGTTACGGCGGCAGCTACAAGGCCGACGGCAACGAAAAGCCGCATACCCTCGAAGGCTATGTCGGGCTGTCCTACGAGTTCGTCAGCCTCACCTATTCGCGCTCCTTCACCGACCTGTTCGGCATTCCCGATTCGGACGGCTCGGGCTACTTCAATCTCGCGGCCGCCTACGAAATCATGGACGGCCTCACGCTCGACGCGAGCTACGGTTACTCGAACATCAAGAACGCCGACAACTACAAGGACTGGAAGCTCGGCCTGACCAAGTCCTACGGCGGCTTCGACTTCGGTCTGCACTACGTGGACACGAGCGAGAGCGGCAGCTTGATGGACGAGCGATTCATTCTGTCGGTCGGCAAGAGCTTCTGATCGACGCACCTGGCAGCAGCGCCTCGGCGTGGTTCTCCTCCTCTCCACGCCGGCTCGGATGGGCACCTACGGGTGCCCATTTTTTTGGTCCGCAGTCGCACCTAGCGTCACTCGGGCGATCAATCCGCCGTCAGGGTGGTTGGACAGCCTCACTTCTCCGCCCTGCGTACGCAACAGGTTGCGCGCAATCGCCAGGCCCAGGCCGGTACCGCCGGTATCCCGGTTGCGCGAGGACTCGGTGCGGCAGAACGGTTCGAAGACCTTTTCGAGGTCATCTTCCGCCATGCCCGGCCCGTGATCGCGGATCTCGAGGACGATGCGCTCACGCGCCGCGTGAACGATGATCTCGACTCGTTCGCCGAACTTGATTCCGTTTTCAACGATATTCCACAAGGCGCGTCGCAGCGTCGGGGGCCGCGCCGGACACGGTCGCCCCGCACGCCCCGACACGGCGACCTGCCAGCCCATTTCGCGCGCGTCCTCGGTGATCGCATCGAGCAGACCATCGATGTCCACCGGCTGCAACGGCGTGGCGTCGTCGCGACTGCGCGCGAAATCCAGCCCTTCGCGGATCAGCGTCTGCATGGCGTCCAGATCGGCGTTGAAACGCTGGCGCAGTGCGACATCGTCGATTTGCTCGGCACGCAGGCGCAACCGAGTAACCGGCGTCTGCAAGTCGTGTGAGATCGCGGCGAGAATGCGCGTGCGCTCGCGAATGTGTTCGCGCACGCGCTGCTGCATGCGATTGAACGCCGTGGCAGCGGCGCCGACCTCGGTCGGGCCGCCGGTGGGCAGCGGCGCGGCACGCTCCGGATCGTCGCCCAGTCGGTTGGCCGCTTCGGCCATCGTGCGCAGGGGGCGCGTGGCCAGTCGCACCGCGATCCAGCTCAGCGCCAGCACGCCGCCGACCAGGGCCACCAGCGCGGCGAGCAGGCGCGCCGGCGCCGGCGCGCGGAACTCGGGCTGGGGCGGGATGCCCGGCATATAGACGTTGAGCGGGGCGCCATCGGCCAGACGCACCGAAACCAGCAGCACGAAACGGGCGTCGCCACGATGATGGTCGCCGCGCGAATGCTCCGAGCGCGGCAACAGATAGGCCGACGCGCGGCGCTCGGGCATCGCCTCCTGAAGCGCGCGCGAAAAAGGATGATCGGCGTCGAGCTGCCTGGCATGCGACGGAAACGGACCCAGCGACAGGCGCAGGCGTCGCCGACCGAGTTCCTCGATACGCGCCGCACGCTCGGACGGCGCCAGATGGTCGAGCACGTCGGCCGTGGTCGCGACCTCCTGGGCAACGCCTTCGAACAGTGCAGCACGACCGACGCGCTCGCGCTCGCCGACGAACAGCGCGAAGCTCGCCGCGAGCACCAGCGCAATGCCGACCAGCCAGATCGCCATCAGGCGGGCAAAGAGGCTGCGCGGAATCAGGTTCACGGCGCGTTCACCGTCACGGTGTGGACCTCGCTGGCGAGCACGTAGCCTTCGTTGCGCACGGTCTTGATGATCGCCGGCTCGCGCGCGCTGTCGCCCAGGCGCTGGCGCAGGCGACTGACCTGCAGGTCGATGGAGCGGTCGAACACGTCGGCCTCGCGCCCGCGCGTGAGTTCCATCAACTGATCGCGGCTGAGCACGCGCTGCGGATGGGCGAGGAACACGGAAAGCAGGCGGTACTCGGCGCCGGACAAGGGCACGATCGTGCCGGCCGCATCGACGAGGTGACGGGCGACCGTGTCGAGCCGCCAGGCCCCGAAGCGCAGTTCGCGCGCCGCGGCCGACCCAACAGCGTCGAGATTGGGCGGCAGCGCGCGGGTGCGCCGCAGGATGGCGCGGATACGCGCGAACAGCTCGCGCGGAACGAAGGGCTTGGGCACGTAGTCGTCGGCGCCCATCTCCAGCCCCACGATGCGGTCCATATCCTCGCCGCGCGCGGTCAGCATCAGCACCGGAATGCCCGCCCGCGGACCGCCGGACGCGCGCAGATTGCGGCACAGCGTCAGCCCGTCCTCGCCGGGCATCATCAGATCGAGCACGATCAGATCGATGCGGTGGGACTCCAGGGCAGCGCGCATCTCGCGCCCGTTGGCCGCAAGCGTGCAGCGCAGACCCTGCTTCTCGAGATAGTCGGCGAGCAGTTCGCGGATCTCGCGGTCGTCGTCGACGATCAGGACATGGTCTTGGGCGTGGCTCATTGGAATCTCCTCGACACGCATCTTATGCCGGCCGCGGTGCGGCTTTGTATCCCAGCGTATCGCAGGCAGCACCGGACAAAGACCGCTGCAACAAGGCCGCTTGCGGACAAACGCCGCTTACATCGCGATGGTGCAATGGCCATGTCGCCCGAACCCGGGCGCCCAACGCAACGGGAGAACACCATGAAGACCTGGATCAAGACCACTCTGGCCGCCTCACTGATCGCCGCAACCGCCACCGCCGCCGGCACCGCACTGGCTCGCGGCGGCGACTGCGCCGCACGCGGGACCGAGGACAAGCCGCACGCCCAGCGCATGGCGCCAGAGGATCGCGCCGCGCACATGGGAGAGCAGGTAGAACTCAAACTCGCACGCCTGGAACTGGCGCTGGCACTGACGCCGGAACAGCGCCCGGCCTGGGACGCCCTGGCCGCGACCGTGCGCGCCCAGACCAGCTCGATGGTCGAGCGAATGCGTGAGCATCGCGACGTCGGCCGGCCCGACACCGCCGTCGATCGCATCACCCGCATGGAGCAGATGAGCGAGCGCACGCACTCGGCCACCGGCGAGCTCCGCCAGTCCGTCGAGAATCTGTACGCGAAGCTGTCCGACGCGCAGAAGACCGTCTTCGACAGCGACTTCGCGCTGCCCGGACACGGCCGCTTCGGCCCGCAGGCCAAGGGCTCGCGCGGAGAGCGTCACGGCGACGGTGCGCGCCACGAACAGCGTCGTCACGGCGGTCACGAGAACGGTCACGACCGCGGCTGAGCAAGCGGCGCAAACGAAACGGCCACCCCGAGGGGTGGCCGTTTTTCGTCGCGCCGGCCGGATTCAGGCGCGCGCGAAGGCCGCGTCGATTTCGGCGCGCAGCGCAACGTAGTCGTTCGTCACCGGATACTGCGGAAACTCGCGGATGACGTTCTCCGGCGGATGGAAGAGGATGCCGCCGTGGGCTTCGCCCAGCATCGCCGTGTCGTTGTACGAGTCGCCCGCCGCGACCACGGTGAAGTTCAGTTCCTTGAAGCGACGCACCGCCTCGCGCTTCTGGTCCGGCATGCGCAGATGGTAGTTCACGACGCGGCCGGCCTCGTCCGCCTCCAGACTGTGGCAGAACAGCGTCGGCCAGCCGAGCTGGCGCATGAGCGGGTGAGCGAACTCGTAGAAGGTATCGGACAGGATCACCACCTGGTAATCCTCGCGCAGCGCGTCGAGGAAGGCGCGTGCACCGTCCATCGGCGCCATCGTCGAGATCACTTCCTGGATCTGCGGCAGGCCCAGCGACTGCTGCGCCAGGATGTCCAGGCGATAGCGCATCAAGGTGTCGTAGTCCGGCTCGTCACGCGTGGTGCGGCGCAGCTCCGGCACACCCGCGCGCTCGGCGAATTCGATCCAGATTTCGGGGACGAGCACACCTTCGAGGTCGAGACAGACGATCTTCACGTTCGGGCCTTGTGATGGGAAAAACGAGCGCGCGATTGTAGCACCGGGCCCGATCGGGCCGCAGGGAGCGAACCACCGGCACAGCGCCCGCGTCCTGTCGCACCGGCGCAACACAAGCGAAACATTTCCGCAACATGAAGAAACCCTGCTAGGGTCATCCCTTAAGATTGCAATGTTTTGTTACGACACCGACGAATCGAGAAATCGCTCATGAAAG
Organism: uncultured Azoarcus sp.; assembly: GCA_963975885.1. Lineage (GTDB taxonomy): Bacteria > Pseudomonadota > Gammaproteobacteria > Burkholderiales > Rhodocyclaceae > Pseudazoarcus. Next base: position 4,858 of record CAXBIS010000039.1, on the reverse strand, counting down.
TCCGCCTGGCCCTGACCTTCGTCCTCGTCGCGATCCTGTCCCTGCAGACGGTACCGGCCAGCGAAGTGATCATCACCGGTGCACCGATGGACCTCAGGGAGGCTCCGTTTCGCACTGCGCCAGTCAGCACGACGCTGCCGGCCGACGCGCGCGCGACGGCGTTGCGTGTCGAAGGCGAGTTCGTCGAAGTCGAACTGCCCGGGACCGATATTCACGGGTGGCTGCGCATCGCGGACGCAGACACCCTTGACGATACGGTCAAACGCGACCTCGCCCCCCCAACCGACTCGGCATGGACGACGCTCGGACAGCTCGGCTTTCCGGCCGGCTGGACCTTCGAGGACCTGGAGGCCGGGCACCAGCAAAACTTCCGCTTCCCGCTGCCGCGCGCTGCGGAGGTCGAGGCTGCGACCTTCCGACTGGGTTTCAACCGCATTGCCGACCTCGTCCGATATTCGGTTTTGCGAGTCGAGGTCAATGGCCAGCCGGTACGTTCTCACATCCTGTCCAGCGACGGCATGCGCTGGCTCGACGTGCCGATCCCGACGGACATTCTCGGCGGCAACGAACGTGGCTTCGTCGACCTGACGCTGACGGCGTCCAGCCTGACGAGCGACGACAATTGCCGTTCCGACCAGCGCAGACGGGCGAGTTTCCTGCACATCAATGCCGACAGCGGACTGTCGCTGAAGCTCGGCGCATCGCCCGCCACACTCGCCAGCGCCTGGGAACGCCTTCCCAACCAGGTCACCCTGAGCCTATCGGCGCAACCGAACGCCGCGTCGTGGGCCTCGGCGCTGGCGATCGTTCGGCAGCTCGCACGCGAACACAAGGAAGTGCGCATTGCCCGCCTGCCGCGCCTCGGGGACATCGTCGTCGCACCGCGCGCCGAGATCGACACCGCGATCGCCGACCGCCCCGGCGGCGTCGAAGCCATCGAGTCGGCCGACCGTGCGCGCAATGCCGCGCTCCTTGAACTCCCCGAAGGACGAGCCCTCATGTTCACGCCGGATGGTGAAGACTGGCCGGCGGGTCTCGCGGAATTCGGATGGATCGCCGCCGCGGCCGATCGCGAGCTGGACATCCGTGCGGCCGGACCCGTCGCGCCGCGTCCGCTACCGGCGTCGCTGGAGGAGGCGTCCTTCGAGTTGCTCGGGGCCGAAACGCAGACACGCGAGGTGTATCGCAGCGCCGAATGGCGCGTACCGCTGGGTGCCGATCGTATCCCTGCCGGCCGCGTACCGGTGCGCATGCGGCTCGTCGTCGACAGCCCGGAACTGAGCGACGAGCGCCCCATGATGCTCTACGCCTATGTCGGCGACGTGCTGCAGGACGTGCATCGTCTCAAGGGCGGACGGGAGGAGTTCACCCTCCACTTCGGCCGCGACGTACAACGGGGCGTGCCGGACGACCTGCGACTGATCGTGCGCCGCGACCTCGAGGTCGATGATTGCGTGGCACTCGCCAGCGGCTACCCGGTGCAGATCGCGGCCGGGAGCAGCATCGTGTTCGAACCGTGGGACCACGAGCCCAGGGATTTCGGCGACTTGCCCCGTCATTTCGCGGCAGGCGCGGAACTGATCGTCACCCCGCGTGCACTGCAGCACGCCGATTCGGCGCTGCCCTTCATCGCCAGACTGCTCAACGCCAATCACTACCCCTTGCTGCACGAGCATGTGCGCATCGCCGATCCGGCCCCGGCGCCGTCCGGGCCGTTCATCCTGATCGCCGACCAGGTGGAAGGATTGACGGAACAGTCCGTGCACTTCGACCGCGGCCGTATCGAGGTCCGCAAACCGGAAGGTCGGGTCATCTTCGACGCGAGCACGCCTCGCGGCGTGTCGATCGCCCAGATGGTCGAGCATGGGGATCATCACGGCCTGTGGGTGCGCCCGTCTGCGTCGGGAAGGTTGCCTCAGGCCGCCGAGGAGATGCTGACCCTGACCTTCGACACGGTCGCCTTCATCGACGACAAGGGACTCGCCCTGAGCCTGTCACCCCGACAGTCGGACTTCGCCCTCGTGACCTACCCGGAGCATCGCGACTGGATCGACCTGCTCGGGACCTACCGCTATTGGCTGATGGCTCTGGGCTGGTTGGTGGTGGTCGGGCTGCTCGCCCACCTCTATCTCAAGGTTCGCAGTCACAAGAAGGCGCGCTGAGCGATGTCGACTGCAGTCGAAAACCATCCGTTCATCGGCCGGGGGCGCATCGGCGACGCGCTCCTCGCGCAGGGCGTCCTGACGCCCGAGACGCTTGACCAGGCGCTGGTACTGCAGCGGCGCTGGGGTTCGCGACTCGGCGACATTCTGCTCGCGAAGGGCTGGGTCAACACGCAGGCCTTCTACGGCGCGCTGGCACGGCACTACGAACGGCCTTTCGTCAATCTGATGAAGGAGCCACCCGACTTCACGCTGATCCGGCGTGAAGACGTGACCCAGTATCTCGAGTTACTGCTGCTGCCATGGCGTCGCGACGGCGAGCGCGTCATCGTGGCCATCGCCGACCCGAGCGACGAAGCGGTAACGTTCGCCCACCAGGCCTTCGGCGAAGACGTGGAGTTCGTCATCACGTCCAAGTTCGACATCATGTGGCTGCTGCAGCGCAACGCCAACGAGTTCCTCAGCGAGATGTCGGTCAGCCGCCTGGCCCAGCGCAAGCCCGAACAGTCCGCGATCGAAGTCTTCACGAATCCGCAGCTCGTCGTCATCGGGGCCGTGGCCGCAATCTTCCTGGCCGCGCTGACGGTCTGGCCGATCGCCACGCTGGTCGTGCTGAATCTGCTCACGGCCCTGGTGCTGTTCGGCAATTTCGGCTTTCGGGCGCTGCTCATCTGGGTCGCCGGCGAACGCAAGATCGACGTCAAGATCACGACCGAGATGGTCGACGCCCTGCAGGACCACGAACTGCCGACCTACACGATCCTGGTTCCGATGTACAAGGAGCCGGACACCCTGCCGATTCTCACCTCGGCGATCCGGCGGATGGACTACCCGCTGTCCAAGCTCGACATCAAGCTGATCCTCGAAGAGGACGACGCGGAAACCATCGACGCGGCCAAGCGGCTCGGCCTCGAGGGCATCTTCGAGATCATCCGCGTACCACATTCGCTCCCCAAGACCAAACCCAAGGCCTGCAACTACGCCCTGCACTTCGCACGCGGCGAATACGTCACGATCTTCGACGCCGAGGACAAGCCCGAGCCCGACCAGCTCAAGAAGACGCTGTGCGCCTTCCGCATGGCACCCGAGAACACCGCCTGCATCCAGGCCCGGTTGAACTACTTCAACAGCGACGAGAACTGGCTCACGCGGATGTTCACGCTCGAGTATTCGCTGTGGTTCGACTTCTACCTGCCGGCGCTCGAGGCGCTGCGCATCCCCATCCCGCTCGGGGGGACGTCCAACCACTTCAAGATGTCGGTGCTGCGCGAGGTCGACGCCTGGGACCCCTACAACGTGACCGAGGATGCCGATCTGGGCATCCGCGTCACCCAGCTCGGGTATCGCGTCGGCGTGGTCAACTCGACCACCTTCGAAGAGGCCAACAATCACCTCGGCAACTGGATCCGGCAGCGCTCGCGCTGGCTCAAGGGCTACATGCAGACCTATCTGGTCCACATGCGCAAGCCGGTGGAGTGCTACCGCAAGCTCGGCCATGCCGGGTTCTGGGGCTTCCAGTTCTTCATCGGCGGCACGGTCCTGACCACCCTGCTCGTGCCCTGGCTGATGGTGATGTACCTGTACTGGCTGATTACCGCAACGACCGCCTTCAACGCGATCTTCCCGCCGATCGTGCAGTACCTCAGCCTGGCCAACCTGCTGCTGGGCAACGGGCTGTTCATCTACATCACGGCGCTGGGCGCGTTCAAGCGCGGCTACTTCAAGCTGATTCCGTTTGCCCTGACCGCACCGGCCTACTGGGTACTGATCTCTATCGCAGCCTACAAGGGACTGTGGCAACTGATCCACAATCCGTTCTTCTGGGAGAAGACCGAACACGGACTGTCCAACTACGAACACGACGATCTGCACCCGGCGGACGGGGAGGCGCGGCCGTGAGGAACCGGCAGGTCTCGCCCGCCACGATCTGGGTGTGGGTCGCCCTGTCCGCGCTGATCGGGGCCGCAACCATCTGGATCCTCGATCATGGTTACGCCAACGACGAGGCGTTGTTCCGCTGGTCGCAGATCACCACCGCCCTGGGCACATCGGAACTGCACCTGGAGAGCATCGGGCTGGTGTACCCGCACGCGCCGATCTACATGCTCGCGCCGTTCTACTATCTTCCGGGTCTCGCCACACCCTTCGCCCCGTATCTCGCGTCGATTCTCACCGGCGGGGCACTGCTCGCCCTGTGGCATCACCATTTGCGGCTGCGCAATTTCCCGCCCGCCACCGCGGCGATTCTGGTCATCCTGGTCGCTGCCCACCCGGTCTTCCTGTGGGCGGCCACCGGCGGGACCGAGAGAACGCTGAGCCTGTTCGTGTTCTACCTGATGTGCGTAGCCTGCGTGCGGCTGCTGCGTGTCGGTGACGTGCGCGCGATCATCATGCTCGGGGCCGTGCTCGCGCTGTACTTCTTCGTGGACGAACGCACTGCCTTCCTGTTCGTGGCGCTGCTGCCGTTGCTGCCGTTTCTCGCTCCATTGCGGATGCTGCGCTCGTCGATGCTGAGCACCTTCCTGCTGATCAGCCTGCCATCGGTCATCGCCATCCTGTCCTGGATCTACCTGAACTGGCTGTTTCACGGCGACCCGTTGCACTTCCTGACCTCTCCCGAATCGGCCTTTGTCGGCGCCCGCCAGGCGATTCACGACACCCCCTGGCTCAAGGCCTACGGCGGGAGCTTCTTCTCC
>CAXBIS010000038.1:0-13835 GCA_963975885.1 uncultured Azoarcus sp. | reverse complement strand
CAGGGGGTCAAAATTACCTCGGCGTCAGGGGGTCAGTTTTACATCGGCGGTGACACCTACAGCGGATCCTTCAATGTGCGGGTTGGCGCCGAGCGGCATCGCGCGGCGGCACAACTGGCCTATCGCAAGGGATGCTCCCTGAACGAAGTCGTCTGTCAGGCGCTGGATGGATGTCTGGCAAACGAAGCACCTGAAACAGCAGAAGACCCGCGTGCCGATGCTCCCCACGCTTCCACTCCGGCTGAATACCGACCCGTTCGGCGCGAAGTCGCCTAAGGAGGCGCTGAGCGAGCGAGTTGCGACACCCTTGCTACCTGTGCCGGCATCGTCGCGTCGCCGGCCGTGTATGGCGCGAGCTGCTACACACCTGTGGCGTGCGAAGCAATGCGGTCGTCAAGTGGCACTCAATTGCGCGGTCGTGTACATTTCGAAACATTCGTACAAGGACACCGCCATGGCCACGAACTTCGGCAGTCTCCCCGCCGATCTGCCTGTTCCCGAGGACGACGGCGCCGCCGACCACCTCACCGGCATGTCCATGCCGGACATCGATCTGCCCGCCACAGACGGCAGCAGCGTAAATCTCGCCCGTCTGCCCGGCCGCCACGTCCTCTACATCTACCCCATGACCGGCCGCCCCGGCCGCGCACTCCCCGACGGCTGGAACGAAATCCCCGGCGCCCGCGGCTGCACCCCCCAATCCTGCAGCTTCCGCGACCACTACGCCGAACTCCAGGCCCTCGACACCGGCGTATTCGGCCTCAGCACGCAATCCACCGATTACCAGCAGGAAGCCCGCGAGCGGCTGCATTTGCCGTTTCAGTTGCTGTCGGATGAGGGCTTGAAGCTGAAGGCGGCGTTGGGGTTGCCGACGTTCGAGGTCGAAGGCGTGGAGTTATACAAGCGGCTGACACTGGTGATCGAGGCGGGAACGATCGTGAAGGTGTTCTATCCGGTGTTTCCGCCGGACCGGAGTGGGGTGGAGACGGTGGGGTGGTTGAAGCCACTTTCGCGGGTAACCACGCGGTATAAACTCGAAACCTGAACCTGATTTGAAGCCCACCCCTCAGTTTGTCGAGCTCAACGTCGAGAAGATCTATGCGGCTTATACCTTCCGATCCTGATATTGAAACGATCGTATCAAGGATCAAAAGCGGTGACATTGATCTGCAGCCCGACTTTCAACGAGGTGAAGTTTGGCCCCGTTCTAAGAAGCAGCGCTTAATTGACAGCATCCTGAGAGATTGGCACGTCCCGCCAATTCACGTGATCGAAGATATCAATTCGAGAAAGCAGGAGGTGCTTGACGGGCAGCAACGACTCGTCGCGATTCGAGACTTTGTTGACGGTGATTTTCCCTTAGACGGAAAAATAGATCCTATTGACCTTGGAATAGCCGAGTTGCACGGATGCAAGTACCATGAGCTACCAGATGTTTGGCGACGACGATTCAACCACTTCACCATTCGGCTCTTTCGAATCGTGGATTTTCGACCGGGCGAGCCCGGAGAACTATTCTTCCGTCTAAATCAACCAACCAGCCTTACTGGAGCAGAGCAGCGCAACGCATTCTTCGGCCCGGTAAGAGCACAGATGAAAGGATTGGTCGAACAGCTTGAAGAGCTCGGACTTGGAAAGGAGTTCTTCGGCTTCTCCAATTCAAGAATGGCATACGACGATGTGCTTTCTCGAACAGCCCTATATATAGAACGCGGATCGATCACCACCAAGATATCCTCGTCGGATCTGATTGAACTATATCGATCCGAAACGCCGATCTCCGCCGCCACCATGAACATTCTAAGCGATGCTATATCGCTTTTAGCTAATACTCAAAACCACAAATCGCCCTCACTCAAATTCAATAAGGCTACATTAGCAAGCTGGCTTCTGGTCGTCGCTCGCGCACTCATGCGCGACTACTTTTGGGTCACCCCATCGACACTTGCTGCGTTCTTCTCTTATTTCGAAGAAGTCTCCAGCGGTTCAATGACAGATTACAGAATAGACGACCGTCTTCCCTCGTATAGGTTGTTAAGCATATATGAGAGTAGATCCTCTGCGCGCGTCGCAGACGTCTCTTCTGTGATACTTCGAGATGCCATCATATGGATTTTTCTGTATGACTTCTCCTCCAACTTCATCCAAAAAAATGTCGATCTAGACATTTCTCAAATTTGGCATGCCCTTGCAGAACAGTCGCCCAGCAACATTGAGGATGACAATCTCGCCCGAAGCCTAATTGAGCACGGCTGGGGAAGCCTGGCATGAGCTTACGAGCAGCTAGATTTTCTGACTACTGGCGGCAAACCTTTTCACGCAACTACAAGGCACGTTTAGAGACGATTGAATATAAAAACTTGTTTTGCTTGGAAGATGGACATATCGACATCCCTCGCGGCATTTGCGCCATCGTCGGAGGGAATGGTGTTGGAAAATCCGCGATCCTTGCCGCGATTGCAGAGTTGCTATCAAATCACGAATCGTTCCAATTCGTTGGACATCGAGCGCGCCTATACGACAGCGAAATTTCCGGCCTTGCGATTGATTCATGCGGCCGGAAGCAGCTTACAACCGACCAAGCACTAAGGGACGGCCGCAAGAGCCCTTCGGCGCGATTTGACGCCGACCTTTGTTGGATTGAGCCATCTTATTTCGTCAATCTCAGTTTTCGTCAGATCCACAGTGATGCGAATTTTTCTGACCTTCTTGAACCGCTTAGCCCATACCGAATCACCAAAGAGGAAGTTGAAGTCCTCCAGTACATTATTGGGAAGCGCATCGAAAGCTGCGACGTTTTCGAACTGACTGAATATGGTGAGCTTGACCCCTTTCCATACTTTGTAGTTACTGCTGACGGTTGCACGTATGGAAGCGAGGCAATGGGCCAAGGGGAACTTTCTCTACTGTATATTCTTTGGCGAACAAGAACACTTCCTAAGGACTCCGTGCTTGTAATTGAGGAACCAGAAACTCACGTATCACCGCGGTCACAGCGGGCACTAATGGATATTCTGGCAAAGCACTGCTCAGAGAGGGGGCTTTCTGTTGTTCTGACAACTCATTCACCGGCGATAATTTCAAGCTTGCCCACCAAGCAGCTCGTATTAGTCGCGAGAGATGTGAACGGATCTGTCGCCTCAGTTCCGAGCCGTCGAGCTGAAGTAAATCAGTTACTCGGCGCGGCAACAATAAAGCGTGCGCTGATTTTGGTTGAAGACCGTGCTGCCGCGCAGTTTGCTAGATCATTGCTAAGTTTTTGCAATCCTGACGCTTTGTCGTACATGGACTTTGTTGACGCAGGCGGCCATGCGAATATCGAAGCGGCTCTCAAAAGCTTGCCTCCAACCTGCGGAGATTGGTTTAGCCTAGTCGGAGTTTTTGATGGGGATATGAACGGCGGAATTCAGCCTGAGCGTTTTCATTGGGGTCACTGCTTTCTACCTGGAGAGAGTGGCCCTGAAGAACTCCTAATGAATTCTCTACGGGCTCATACAGATCGCATGAACCGCTTAGGTGGCGAACTACGACTACCTCCTGGTGACGTGCGAACCGCATTGAATACCGTGGAAGGACTAGATCCTCACGACTGGTTCACCCAGTTACCAATACTTATTCGTTGCACCCACGAACAGTTGATGAGCGCTCTGGTTTCTATTTGGATTGAATCTAATGCAGACCTTGCCATTCAATTCGTTAACACCCTGATCGACATGATTGAAACGAGGCCCAAGCGTTAGATCTTGAAGTGATATTTATGAATCAATAGAGCGTCAATAGGGCCAGTGTCATTGATTTTTAACCTGTACTCCCTGTCCAAGCGTAGTCCGCGCCCTGCACGCACGTCGACGGGGTCGGGTTGAGGTAGCCAGGGCAATCGCACCTACCTGACATAACGGCCTGAGGAATCTTGTTCACCATCATGCGCTTACGCAGCGGGTGTTCACCGCGCCGGAAATTGTGTAGTTTCCTCGTCTTTTGGGCTTGGCACGATCAATAGGGTCAGTGTCATTGATTCTTGATCTGTATACCTGGTCCAAGCGTAGTCGGCGCCCTACACGAACTACGCCGTCCATTCTCCCGTCGCCACCAGATGCGGCGACAACTCCGCCTCCCCACCCCAGCGCAGCGCCATCACGCCAGTGAGCCGGCGCACGGCATCGATTCGCACATGCAACAGACGCAATGCGCCCGCGTAGTGCGCGCGTTCCGGGCTGTCGTGGTCGATGGTTGCGGTGCCGGCGATCTGCACGAGTTGGCCGCCGTCGAGATCCACGAACAGCAGGCCGACCCGCGGGTTGAGTGCGATGTTGCCGAGTGTGTTGAAGAATGAATTGCCGGTGAAATCCGGGATGGTCAGCAGGTCGGCGCCTTGGTCTTCCGAGATGCGGACGAAGCCGGGCTTGCCGCCGCGGTGCGAGACGTCCACGCCGTAGGCGATGGGGGCGTCGGTGCCGGCGTCGGGGTGGGCGGTGGCGATGAAGAACGTATCCGCGCCAGTCACGATGCGCCGGGTCTCGGACTCCAGCCGTGAAGTCTCGATGACGCGGCCGGGCTGCTCGGGCGGGCCTGCATAGTGCGCCTCGCGTGCCTGGATGTATTTGGGGCAGTTGCCGAAGCTCTCCAGCACCCGGATGGCGAAGCCCGATTCGCTCGACTGTGTGACAGTGCCGTTCACGCGGTTGCGGCGACGGGTGTGGGGTTGCAGGCCGAGCAGGCCGACCGGCATCCCGCTTGTCAATGCACTGGCCAGCGCATCGTGCGCGGCCGGCAGGGCGGCGATGCGCAGGGTCTGTGCGTCCGGTGTGTCGATGAAGCCGGGCGGGCCGGCGAGCAGCGTTGCCCAGGGCTGGCGGGCAGCGTCCAGACCGCCGGCAAGCACGAACGGCAGTTGCGCGAAGAGTTCGCGGTGCTGGTCGGGCATGTGGTCGCGAATGAGCCGCGAACCAAGTTCGGCCATTTTGGCCGCCGCGCCAGTACGGGCCTGCACCGCAACTTCGCCGGCATGAAAGCCGCGGGCGAGGTGGGTGGATGAGGGGAAGTCCGTTTTGATCGGCATGGTGTTCGCCTCAGGCCACGCTGCGCATCGGCACGAAGCCCGGCAACGCCTCGACGCGCGCCAGCCATGCGCGCACGTTCGGATACGGGGCGAGTGACACGTGTCCGTCCGGCGCATGGGCGACATAGCTGTAGTTGGCGACGTCCGCGAGCGTCGGCGCGTCGCCCGCAAGCCACGGTTGGCGGGCCAGTTCGCCGTCCATCGTCGCCAGCAATTGCGCTGCGCGATGTCGGGCATCGTTGGCATCCACGTCGGCGTTGAAGACCACCTTGAGGCGCGCACGCGCCGGGCCGAACGCGAGCAATCCAGCCGCGATGGACAGCCAGCGCTGCACCTGCGCCATGGCATGCGGCGCCTCAGGCAGCCAGTCGGTCGCGTGGCCGGCGCCATACTTGCGTGCGAGGTAGACCAGGATCGCGTTCGAATCGGCGATGGTGAGCGGGCCGTCCTGCAGCACCGGCACCTGGGCGAAGGCATTCATCGCGAGAAATTCGGGGCGCTTGTGCGCGCCGCCGGCGAGGTCGACATCGACGCGGTCGAAGGGCAAGCCGAGCAGAGACAGGAACAGCTCCACGCGGTGCGCATGGCCCGACAGCGGAAAGCCGTGCAACGTGAGCGACGGTGTGGGGTGGTTCGGGGCCGGGGTAGAGGTGGTCATGGTGTGCTCCCTGGTTGAGGTGGCCCCATTCTTTTCGAATCGACGATGTAAATAAATGACTGAAAATCACTAGACTATTGCAGTTGGTGGATGAATCGCGGGGCGGCGGATGGACAAGCTCAAGGCCATGCAGATTGCGGTGGAGATTGCCGACGGCGGCAGCCTCACCGCGGCCGCCGAACGCCTGGACCTGTCACTGCCCGCCGTGGTGCGCACGCTGGCGGCACTGGAGGCGCAACTGGGCGTGCGTTTGTTCAACCGCACGACGCGCCGTCTGTCGATGACCGACGAGGGCCGGCAGTACGTGGAAAACGGCCGGCGCATCCTGGCCGACGTCGCGGACGTGGAAACCCTGCTCGTGAGCGGTGCGGTCGAGCCGAGCGGTTTGATCACCGTGACCGCGCCGGTGATGTTCGGCACCTTGCACGTGGCGCCGGCGGTCACGCGCTTCGTGCAGCAGTACGAAAAGATGCGGGTCAGCCTGCAACTGCACGACCGGGTCGTGAACCTGCTCGACGAGCATATCGACATGGGCATCCGCATCGGCGAACTGGAAGATCAGTCGCTGGTGGCGCGGGCGGTGGGCAACCTGCGCCGCGTGGTGGTCGCATCACCCGACTGGCTGCGCCGCCACGGCGTGCCCGCGAATCCGCGCGATCTGCTCGCCCATTCCTGCGTGTGCTTCACGCGCAGCACGGCGTCGTGGTGGCATTTCACCGAGGGCGGCGAGACGTTTTCGGTGCCGGTGTCCGGCCGGCTCGAATTCAACCAGATCGCCCCGGCCGTCGACGCCTGCGTGGCCGGCCAGGGGCCGGGCATGTTCATCTCGTATCAGGTGGCCGATGCGCTGGCGCGCGGCGAACTGCGTGTGCTGCTCGAAGAGTTCGAACTGCCGCCGATGCCGGTGCATGTGGTGTATCCGCATGCACGTCTGCTGCCTGCCCGTACGCGCGCGTTCATCGACTGGATCACACGGGAGCTGCGCGAACAGCACCATGACGGCATGGCCTGTTGAGGACGGAGCCCCTCATGCCCGCTGCCGCTGCTGTTCATACGCCTGCAGATGCGTCAGCGCAAAGCGCAGCAGCGGCACGTCCACATCTTCCGCCGCTGCGCGCTTCACGAGTTCGCCGATGACATGCTCGCCCTCGGTGCGCCCGCCGCCCTCGATATCGCGCAGCATCGAGGCCTTGAGAGCGGAGCCGGCTTCGGTGAGCGCGTCGCGGTAGGTGGTGAGTTGGGCGGGTTCGGGCTGGTGGCCGCTGGTGGCCGCGACGGCGAGGCATTCGTCCAGCAGGCCAAGCACCGTGGCTTTGCCGTGCGTGGTCTCGAGGATGGTGCCGATGCTGGCGCGCAACGCGCTGGTGGCTGCTGCGAGGGTGGCGAGAAAGATCCACTTGTCCCACATGCGCGCCTCGATGTCGGGCGATTCGGTGAAGGCAACGCCGCAGTCGGCAAGTACCTGCAGACGCGCGTGGGCCTGATCCGCCGTGGTGGAATCACGGGCGCCGGCAAAGATGCGGTGCAGGGTGTTGAGGTGGTGGATGGTGCCGTCGGGCGCGAGCGTCGCGGAGATGTGCGCAACGCCGCCGAGCACGGCCGGGCGGCCGAAGCGTGCATCGAGCCGGTCCAGATGAGCCAGGCCGTTGAGCAGCGGCAGTACCATTGCACCGCCCTCGACGGCGGGGGCGATGGCGTCCATCGCGGCGTCCAGGTCGTAGGCCTTGCACGAGAGCAGGACAAGGCCGTAGGTGTCGGGCGTCGCAGCAATCGAGGTGACGGCGTTGACCGGGCAGTGGGCATCGCCGAGCGGACTCTTGAGCACCAGACCGTTGTGGCGCAGCACTTCGGCACGCGCCGGGCGCACGAGAAAGTCGGCTGCCGCGCCGGACTGGATCAGGCGTGCGCCAAAGTAACCGCCAATGCCGCCGGCGCCGAGAATCAGAGTTTTCATGTGCAATCCGTCATTGCTTCGCCGAGGATGGCGCGCATTCAAGGACATTGTGGTTGGCCCTGCGTGGGCTGGGCTGAATCATGCTGTCGCGACGCACGGCGGGATTCAGCCGCCCGCACCTGCGAGGCTCGACACGCTCAGGGGGACGTGAGCCTGTCGTGATCTTCCCGGGCTTTCCCGCGTCAGGCCCGCGCCATTCAGAAAGTCATCAATGCCGCGCAAATAGTTCGCCTCGCTGTCCAGAAATCCGGTGTTGTGGCCGCCCTGGATGACCAGCAGTTCTTTCGGCGATGTCGCAGCCTCGTACACCGCTTGCCCTTCGGCGAAGGGGATGATTTCGTCGTCTTCGCTGTGGATGACCAGCAGCGGTGCGCTGCGTTGCGTCACGTATTCGATGGTCGGGTAATGCAGTCGCGCCAATGCGCGCACCGGCAACCAGGGGTAGAGCTGCTGGCCCATATCGGGCACGGAACGAAATGGTGATTCCAGAATCACTGCTGCCGGGTTGGTGCGGCTGGCCAGTTCGGCGGCCACGGCTGCGCCGAGTGAGCGGCCGAAGATCACCAGCTTGTGCGGATCGTGACCGGATTCGTCCTTCAGCCAGCGCCAGCCGGCATCGGCATCCAGCGCCGTACCGGCTTCCGACGGCTTCCCTTCGCTCTTGCCGTAGCCGCGATAGTCGAGAATCAGCACCGACAGGCCGAGCCGGTTGAATTGTTCGAGCGATGTCAGGCGGTGCGAGATGTTGCCGGCATTGCCATGGAGGAACAGGAGTGCCGCGCGGGCGTCTTCCGCCGGCAGCCACCAGGCATCGAGCGTGATGTCGTCGGCGGTGGTCAGTGCCACCGCCTGCCAGTCCAGCCCGAGTTCGGACGGCGTGGCGACATGCGCGCGGGCCATGTCCGGGAGGTACAACAGACGCTCCTGGAACAGCCACATCAGCAGCGCAATCAAGGTATAAGCCAGCGCCAGAAGGGCGCCCAAACGTAGCAGCATATAAACCTGCGCGTCCGGTTCCGATGGTGCCACATGCGACGCGGTGTCGGGTCTGGAGCGTATACCGCGATCGGAAGCGCGCATCCAGGACGATCGTCCGTTCGAGGATGCGCCATGGTTTGACGCGATTCGCTGGCCATTCACCAACTGGCGCGTGAGCCGCTTCTCCGACGGCAGCTTCGGCGCGTGGTATGGCTGCGACTCGGTCGAGGCGACCGTGTATGAGACGGTCTGCCACTGGTGTCACGGCCTGCTGACGGACGCCGGCTGCGAGTCGGAGCAGGTCGACGGCCAGCGCAAGCAAACCCGGATAGTGGCCCTTTGCCCATCCGCCTATCCGGAATTCGAATGGAAATCAAGGCAAATATTCTCGACAAGTTTCGACTCGTGAGGCGGGGGCAGGGCTATAAGTTATACCTTTGAGATATCATGCCAAGTATGAAATCTTGATGCTGAGTGCGCCTGGTCAATGCGTATTCTGTCCAATGAAACAACAAAAATTACGAAATTTTGGGGGAATACCGCATGACGAACAGTCGTTCGCTAAGGCTCGCATTACGTTTTTTTCTTGTCACGATGCTGGTCTTTGCGCCAGTGGCTGCCACATTCGCGACCACGCTCACGGTCAATTCGACAGGAGATTCGAACGCTCGTGACACGGTGCTGACCTTGCGCGAAGCCGTGCTGTATACCAACGGTACACTGAACTTCGCGTCCTTCGACGTCACCGAACAAGCCCAGATCGACGAGTCGACCAGTCTCATACGCGACACCATCGAGTTCAACATTGCGGGCGGCGGGACGGCCCAGCCCATCAACTTCGGCAGCAGCCTGCCGCAGATCAGCGTTCCGGTGTTCATCGACGGCACGACACAGCTGGGTGCCGCCGCAACCACGCCGGGCATCGTGATCAACGGCGGCAACGCGATCTCTACCGGGTTTGAAATCGGCGGTACGGGCGGCGGCAGCGAAATTCGCGGCCTGGTCATCGGTGGCTTCACCGATCGGGCAATTTACCTGAACGTTACCCAGGGCAATGTGATTGCCGGCAACCACCTGGGTGTCGATCTTGCCGGTACGGCGTCTTTCGCAAACGGCAACGGCAGCGTCACCGACGCGGGCGTACGGGTGAACGGTGGCAACAACAATACCATCGGCGGCATCACGGCAGCGGACCGCAACATCATCTCGGGCAACAATCAAACCGGGATTTTCATCACCAGTAGCGGCCAGGGTGTCCGGGTAATCGGCAACTTCATCGGCACGGACGTCACCGGCACGGTGGCCCTGCCCAACCTGGGCGAGGGCATGCGGATCGACGCGTCGCCGACCAACAACACCGTGGGCGGGACCACGCCGGGCGAGCGCAATATCATCTCCGGCAACACGACCGACGGAATCATCGTTCGTGGTGACGACAACATCATCACCGGCAACTACATCGGCACCGACGTGACCGGCTCGGTCGCGCTCCCCAACGGGACCAACGGCCTGCACTTCGGCGAGCGCACCTCGGACGGAAACACCGCCGGTGGCGTCAACGCTACCCCCGGCGTGTTGAACGTCGGCAACCTGATCTCCGGCAACACGATGGCCGGCATCAAAGTCCAGGGCGCCGATGTTAATACGCCAAACATCATTCGCGGCAACTTCATCGGTACCAATGCCGCCGGGACATCCGCCATTCCCAACGCCGTGGGCATCTCCCTTGAGGACGACCCGGACGACAGCCTCGCGGCCGGGTCGTTCAACATCATCGGCGGTATAAACACCACCCCTGGCAGCCTGGATGCCGGCAACTTGATTTCCGGCAACACCGGCCCGGGCGTGCGGCTGGGCCCCCTGACGCAGGCAAACACCCTCCGGGGTAACTTCATCGGCACGCAGATCGACGGCACCAGCGCCTTGCCCAATGGCACCGCCGGCATCGAGCTGCAGACGTCCACCGAACAGAACACCATCGGCAACGTCACCCCCGGTGGCGGCAACCTCATTGCCTTCAACAGCGGGCCAGGCGTGCTGCTGACCGGTGCCGGTACCGAGCGCAACGACATCGTTGGCAACGCCATCCACAGCAACACCGGCCTGGGTATCGATCTGGGCGGTGACGGCGTCACACCCAACGACCTGGGCGACGTCGACACCAACCCCAACCAGTTGCAGAACTTCCCCGTGCTCATTTCGGGGGGGACGGCGGTGGTCGGTTCGCTGGACTCGATGGCGAATACCGACTACCGCATCGACGCCTATGCCAATACGGCCACGGATGCCAGTGGCAACGGCGAAGGCGAGGTCTATCTGGGTAGCGGCATGGTCACCACCGACGGTGCAGGCCATGTGGATTTCGATCTGCCGGTCGCTTCGAACCTGATCTCGGGGAAACGCTTGATCAGCGTGACCGCCACGGACAACAACGGGAATACCTCGGAGTTTTCAGTGCCCGCCGATTGTTCCGAGGTGCCGGCACCGACCTTCACCATCACCAGCCAGACAGACGACACCGCCACCGCGGTCGCCAAGGACTTCTGCGAGGGGCTGGTCAGTGTGGCCCTGGAGGGCGGCTCCAGCAACAACGTGTCGTTCAACCTCGTGTCGGGTACGCCCAACCAGTCGCATTGGAACTTCGAAGTCACGTTGGACGACATTTTCGCTCCCGGTACGGCGGTGTTGACGGCTACCGATGGCAACGGTTCGGCCGTCCAGCAAACCATCAATCTGGCGGGCACCTGCAACCCGGCCTTGCCGCCGGTGATCAATATCACCGCGCAGACGGCCAGCACGATATCGGGCACGGTGCAGGACGATTGCAACGGCGTACAAAGCCTGGTGCTTGGGCCAGACTCCGAGAACACCACGTTGACCATCACCGCCGGTGTGCCGGGGGATCCGGTGTGGACCTTTGAGATTACACGCGACGATCCGGATGCTCCGGGCTCCGCCCAGCTCATCGCAAACGACAGCGGTGCGGTCAGTGCGGAACAAACCGTGTCGTTCGCAGACGCAGTCATCGTAGGGATTCCCGTCCTGGGGCCGCTGGGTTTGGCATTGATGGGTATCCTGCTCGCTGGCCTGGGCATGCGGCAGCGGGCGTTTGCCGGGGTGAGTGGGTCCAAGCGCACGTAGGCGTCTGCGCCGGAATCGACACGGATCGGCCCACGGGGAGCGCATCGCTTCCCGTGGCGCTGAGGTCGATTTCCCGATCAGGAGGTCATGTAAACCTCAGGGTGCATTGCCTGGCCTGCGACGGCGCGCGCGCGTCGCAACTCACCGAGAAGTACCTGTCTCCCGCCGCAAAACCCGGATAATGGCCCCCTTTGCTCCACCCGCCTCTCCGGACTCCCCTGTATGGAAATCAAGGTCAACTTCCTCGACAAGCTTCGCCTCGAAGCGAAGTTCGACGACTTCACGGTCATCGCCGACCAGCCCATCCGCTACAAGGGCGACGGCTCGGCGCCGGGGCCGTTCGATTACTTTCTGGCGTCCTCCGCGCTGTGCGCGGCGTACTTCGTGAAGCTGTACTGCGACGCGCGCGACATCCCGACCGAGCACATTCGCCTGTCGCAGAACAACATCGTCGACCCGGAAAACCGCTACAAGCAGACGATCAAGATTCAGGTGGAGTTGCCGGCGGATATTTCGGCCAAGGATCGCACCGGCATTCTGCGATCGATCGACCGCTGCACGGTGAAACGGGCGGTGCAGGTGGGGCCGGATTTCGTGATCGAAGAGGTGGAAAACCTCGACGCCGATGCGCAGGCCTTGCTGACGCTTCAACCCGATGCGGATGCGCGCACCTACATTGCCGGCAAGGATCTTCCGCTGGAGCAGACCATCGCCAACATGTCGGGCGTGCTGGCCGACCTGGGCATGAAGATCGAGATCGCGTCGTGGCGCAACATCGTGCCCAACGTGTGGTCGCTGCATGTACGCGATGCGCACTCGCCGATGTGTTACACCAACGGCAAGGGCGCCACCAAGGAAAGCGCGTTGGCCTCGGCCCTGGGCGAGTTCATCGAGCGGCTGGCCTGCAATCACTTCTACAACGATCAGTACTGGGGCGAGGACATCGCCAACGCGGCGTTTGTGCATTACCCGGAGGAGCGCTGGTTTGCGCCCGGCCCGGATGATGCTCTGCCCGATGATTTGCTGGATGAGCATTGCCTGAGTGTGTTCGACCCCGATGGCGAGCTGCGCGCCTCGCATCTGTTCGACACCAATTCCGGCAACGTGGAGCGCGGCATTTGCGCGCTGCCGTACGTGCGCCAGTCGGACGGCGAGGTGGTGTATTTCCCGACCAACCTGATCGACAACCTGTATCTGAGCAATGGCATGAGTGCCGGCAACACGCTGGCCGAGGCGCAGGTGCAGTGCCTCTCCGAGATCTTCGAGCGCGCGGTGAAGCGCGAGATTCTGGAAGGGGAGATCGCGCTGCCGGATGTGCCGCCCGAGGTGCTGGCCAAATACCCCGGCATTCAGGCCGGCATCGACGCGCTGGAAAAGCAGGGCTTTCCGGTTCTGGTCAAGGATGCGTCGCTGGGCGGGCAATACCCGGTGATGTGCGTGACGCTGATGAACCCGCGCACGGGCGGCGTGTTCGCGTCGTTCGGCGCGCATCCGAGCCTGGAGGTGGCGCTGGAGCGCAGCCTCACCGAGCTGCTGCAGGGCCGCAGCTTCGAAGGGCTGAACGACCTGCCGCGGCCCACCTTCGAGAGCAACGCGGTCACCGAGCCCAACAACTTCGTCGAGCACTTCATCGATTCCAGCGGTGTGGTGTCGTGGCGCTTCTTCAGTGCCAGGGCGGATTACGAATTCGTGGAGTGGGATTTCTCCGGGCACGGAGAGAACTCCAACACGGACGAGGCCGCCACGCTGTTCGGCATCCTCGAAGCGCTGGGCAAGGAAGTGTACGTGGCGGTGTACGACACGCTGGGCGCCACGGCCTGCCGCATTCTGGTGCCGGGCTATTCCGAGGTGTATCCGGTCGAAGACCTGAGCTGGGACAACACCAACAAGGCGCTGTTGTTCCGCGAAGACATTCTGAACCTGCACCGCCTGAGTGATGCGGCGCTGGAAGCCCTGCTGGAGCGCCTGGAAGAGGCCGAGCTGGATGATTACACCGACATCATCACGTTGATCGGCATCGACTTCGACGAGAACACGGTGTGGGG
>CAXBIS010000037.1:0-15447 GCA_963975885.1 uncultured Azoarcus sp. | reverse complement strand
CAATCGTGCCTACGTTCACGTGCGGCTTCGTCCGTTCAAACTTGCCTTTAGCCATTATTCATTCCTCTCCTGATAACAGAGCTTATTTCGTACGATTGTTGATCACCGCTTCGGCGACGTTCTTCGGCGCTTCGGAGTAGTGCTTGAACTCCATCGAATAGGTCGCGCGACCTTGCGAAAGCGAGCGCAGCTGGGTCGCATAGCCGAACATTTCGGCCAGCGGCACCTCGGACCTGATCTCTTTCATGCCGCCGGGCACATCATCCATACCCTGAACGATGCCGCGACGCCCGGACAGGTCGCCCATGACGTTGCCCATGTACTCCTCGGGCGTCTCGACGATGACCGCCATCATCGGCTCGAGCAGCACCGGACTGGCCTTGCGCATCGCATCCTTGAAGGCCATCGATGCAGCCATGCGGAATGCGTTCTCGTTCGAGTCCACATCATGGTAGGAGCCGTCGAACAGGGTGACCTTCACATCGACCACCGGGAAGCCGGCGAGAACGCCACTGGACAGCGTATCCTGCAAACCCTTGTCGACCGCCGGGATGTACTCGCGCGGAACCACGCCGCCCTTGATGGCATCGACGAATTCGTAACCCTTGCCGGCCTCGTTCGGCTCGAGCTTGATCCACACGTGGCCATACTGACCGCGACCACCGGACTGCTTGACGAACTTGCCTTCCTGATCGACGGCCTTGCGCACGGCTTCGCGGTAAGCCACCTGCGGCGCACCGACGTTGGCCTCGACGTTGAACTCGCGCTTCATGCGATCAACGAGAATCTCGAGGTGCAACTCGCCCATACCCGAGATGATGGTCTGCCCCGACTCTTCGTCGGTACGCACGCGGAAGGACGGATCCTCCTGCGCCAGACGCGAGAGCGCCAGACCCATCTTCTCCTGGTCGCTCTTGGTCTTGGGCTCGACGGCGACGTGAATCACCGGATCCGGGAAGATCATGCGCTCGAGGATGATCGGCGCGGACGGATCGCACAGCGTCTCGCCGGTCGTCACTTCCTTGAGGCCGACGCAGGCGGCGATGTCGCCGGCCAGCACTTCCTTGACTTCTGCACGCTCGTTGGCGTGCATCTGCAGGATGCGGCCAATGCGCTCCTTCTTGTTCTTGATCGAGTTGAGCACCGTCGCGCCCGCCTCGAGCACACCGGAATAGACGCGAATGAAGGTCAGCTGACCGACGAACGGGTCGCTCATCAGCTTGAACGCAAGCGCCGAGAACTTCTCGCTGTCGTCCGCGCGGCGCTCGACCGGCTTCTCGTCGTCATCGATGCCGGCGACCGGCGGAATATCGATCGGCGAGGGCAGCAGCTCGATGACGGCATCGAGCATGCGCTGCACACCCTTGTTCTTGAAGGCCGTACCGCACAGCATCGGCTGAATCTCGCAGGCGATGGTACGCATACGCAGCCCCTGGACAATCTTCTCTTCGGACAGCTCGCCATTCTCGAGGTACTCGTTCATGAGATCCTCGGAGGCTTCGGCCGCGGCCTCGACCATGTGCTCGCGCCACTTCTCCGCCTCGGCCTGCAGCTCCGCCGGAATCCCCTCGTAGTTGAAGCTCATGCCCAGCGAGGCCTCATCCCAGATGACCGCCTTCATCTTGAGCAGATCGACCACACCGCGGAAGCCTTCCTCTGCACCGATCGGAATCACGATCGGGACCGGACTGGCCTTCAGGCGAACCTTCATCTGCTCGACGACCTTGAAGAAGTTCGCCCCCTGGCGGTCCATCTTGTTCACGAAGGCAAGACGCGGCACCTTGTACTTGGTCGCCTGACGCCACACCGTCTCGGACTGCGGCTGCACACCACCCACCGCGCAATACACCATGCACGCACCGTCGAGCACGCGCATCGAGCGTTCGACCTCAATCGTGAAGTCGACGTGCCCCGGGGTATCGATGATGTTGAAACGATGCTCCGGGAACTGCTGATCCATGCCTTTCCAGAAGCAGGTCGTCGCGGCGGAGGTGATGGTGATGCCACGCTCCTGCTCCTGCTCCATCCAGTCCATGGTCGCAGCACCGTCGTGAACCTCGCCCACCTTGTGGCTTACGCCAGTGTAGAAAAGGATGCGCTCGGTCGTCGTCGTTTTGCCGGCGTCGATGTGCGCCGAGATGCCAATGTTGCGATAGCGCTCAATGGGAGTCTTGCGAGCCACAATAATCCGCCTTCTGTCTTTATGCGCCCTCGGGCGCGTGAAAATCCTGCCGTACAAAGCAATCGAGCCCTTGCCGGGCCCGATTCACCACCGTTTCGAAAACTCAGAAACGGTAGTGCGAGAACGCCTTGTTTGCTTCGGCCATGCGGTGCACTTCCTCGCGACGCTTCATCGCCGAACCGCGGCCCTCGGCAGCCTCGAGCAGCTCCCCGGCCAGACGCTGGGCCATCGACTTCTCTGCGCGCTTGCGCGCGGCCTCGCGCAACCAGCGCATCGACAGCGCCATGCGACGCGACGGACGCACCTCGACCGGAACCTGGTAGTTCGCACCACCGACGCGGCGGCTCTTGACCTCGACCACCGGCCTGACGTTGCCGAGCGCGGCCGTGAAGACCTCCAGCGGGTCCTTGCCGGCCTTGCCGGAAATGTGATCGAACGCACCATAGACGATGCGCTCGGCAACCGACTTCTTGCCGGACTGCATGATCACGTTAATGAACTTGGACACATCCTGCGAACTGAACTTCGGGTCCGGCAGGATCTCGCGCTTGGGTACTTCACGACGACGGGGCATGGCAACCTCTGACTGAGTTCTGTATGAGCGGGGATCAGGCCTGCTTCGGACGCTTCGCGCCGTACTTGGAACGGGCCTGCTTGCGGTCCTTGACACCCTGAAGGTCGAGGGAGCCGCGAACGATGTGGTAGCGCACGCCCGGCAAGTCCTTGACACGACCGCCGCGAATCAGCACGACCGAGTGCTCCTGCAGGTTGTGACCCTCGCCGCCGATGTAGGAGATGACCTCGAAGCCGTTGGTCAGGCGCACTTTGGCGACCTTACGCAGCGCCGAGTTCGGCTTCTTCGGAGTCGTCGTGTAGACACGGGTGCACACACCACGCTTTTGCGGGCAGGCTTCAAGTGCCGGCACCTTGTTCTTGGCGACGACCTTCTCACGCGGCTTGCGGACGAGCTGATTGATAGTAGGCATAGTAGCGTTTCTTCATAAGGTCCGAGGTGGCGCGCTGCGCGCCACCTCGGACGGATTGTTCAGCGTCGGATCGACCCGCAAGGGCCGAGCCGAACAAAGAGGCCGGATTTTATTCCGCTGCAGGGCTTGCGTCAACCAGCCTGCACATCCTGCGATTGCGACTCGGCCGATTCGCCTTCGGCTGCGGCGGCATTGTTCTCCGCCACTGCCTCGTCGAAGCCCGGCCAGGCATGATCACCACCGAGATCGCCACCGCCTTTTTGAATCTTGCGGTTGCGGTGATAGGCCATGCCGGTACCGGCCGGAATCAGGCGACCGACGATGACGTTCTCCTTGAGACCGCGCAGGTCGTCGCGCTTGCCCATGATTGCCGCCTCGGTCAGCACCCGCGTGGTTTCCTGGAAGGAAGCCGCGGAGATGAACGAATCGGTCGACAGCGACGCCTTGGTGATGCCGAGCAGAACGTTTTCATAGTTCGCCGGCAACTTGCCTTCGGCGACCATCTTGTCGTTCTCTTCGAACACGTCGGAGCGTTCGACCTGCTCTTCACGGATGAAGCGCGTATCGCCCGGATCGGTGATGACCACGCGACGCAGCATCTGACGCACGATGACTTCAATGTGCTTGTCGTTGATCTTCACGCCCTGCAGACGATAGACGTCCTGCACCTCGTCGATGATGTATCGCGCCAGCGCCGGGATACCCTGCAGACGCAGGATGTCGTGCGGATCGGCCGGGCCATCGACAACGGCCTCGCCCTTGTTGACCACCTGCCCGTCGTGGACCATCAGGTGCTTGTCCTTGGGGATCAGGAAGTCGTGCGAGGCGCCGTCCGGCTCGGTAATGACCAGACGCTGCTTGCCCTTGGTGTCCTTGCCGAAAGAAACGGTACCAGTGAACTCGGCAAGCACGCCGGCGTCCTTCGGCGCACGCGCCTCGAACAGCTCGGCGACACGCGGCAGACCACCGGTAATGTCGCGGGTCTTGGCCGATTCCTGCGGGATGCGGGCGAGTACGTCACCTACCCCGACCTGCTGACCGTCCTTCACGGTAATGATGGATCCAACCTGGAAGGTGATCGCCACCGCGTGCTCGGAGCCTGCAATGCGCACTTCCTCGCCCTGATCGTCGATCAGCTTGACCTGCGGGCGGGTGGCCTTGCTCGCCGCACCGCCGCGTTGCTTGCTGTCGATGACGACCAGCGTCGACAGGCCGGTAACCTCGTCAATCTGCTTGGCAACGGTTGAGCCTTCCTCGACGTTCTCGAAGCGCACGGTACCCGCGTATTCGGTAATGATCGGACGCGTGTGCGGATCCCACGCCGCAAGCTGCGCACCGGCCTTGACGTTCATGGCGTCGTCGACGAACAGCGTTGCACCGTAAGGCACCTTGTGACGCTCACGCTCGCGGCCCAGTTCATCCGCGACGACCACCTCGGCCGAGCGCGCGATGACCACCTTCTCGCCCTTGACGTTGGTGACATAGCGCATGTTTCCGGCAAAGCGGATCGAACCACCCGACTTGGCCTCCACACCACTCGCGACAGCAGCCCGCGAGGCGGCACCGCCCACGTGGAAGGTACGCATCGTCAGCTGGGTGCCGGGCTCGCCGATCGACTGGGCCGCGATGACGCCGACCGCTTCGCCGACGTTGACATCGGAACCGCGTCCGAGGTCACGACCGTAGCACTTGCCGCAAATGCCGTAACGCGTCTCGCAGGTCAGCGCGGTGCGCACCTTGACCTCGTCGATGCCCAGACTGTCGATCAGCTCGACCATGTCTTCAGTGAGCAGCGTGCCGGCCTCGATGACCGTCTCCTGCGTGTCCGGATTGATCAGGTCCTCGGCCGCAACGCGGCCCAGGATGCGTTCGCGCAGCGCCTCGACAACCTCGCCACCCTCGATCAGGGCCTTCATCGAGAAGCCTTCGCGCGTACCGCAATCGTCCTCGGTCACCACCAGATCCTGAGTGACGTCGACCAGACGACGCGTCAGATAGCCCGAGTTGGCGGTCTTGAGCGCCGTGTCGGCCAGGCCCTTACGAGCACCGTGCGTCGAGATGAAGTACTGCAGGACGTTGAGACCTTCACGGAAGTTGGTCGTGATCGGCGTTTCGATGATCGAGCCGTCCGGCTTGGCCATCAGGCCGCGCATGCCGGCGAGCTGACGGATCTGCGCGGCCGAGCCACGCGCACCGGAGTCGGCCATCATGTAGATGGAGTTGAACGACTCCTGGCGGACCGTCTTGCCATCACGGTCGACCACGTCTTCCTCACCGAGCTGGTCCATCATCGCCTTGGCGACCTGGTCGCCGCAGCGGCCCCAGATGTCGACGACCTTGTTGTAGCGCTCGCCATCGGTGACCAGACCTGACGTGTACTGATCCGCGATGTCTTTGACTTCGGCTTCTGCCGCGGAGATGAGCCGCTCCTTCTCGCCCGGCATCAACATGTCCTTGACCGCGATCGAGATACCCGCACGCGTGGCCAGGCTGAAACCGTACTGCATCAACTTGTCGGCGAAAACCACCGTCTCCTTCAGGCCACAGCGGCGGAAGGCGGCGTTGATCAGCTTCGAGATTTCCTTCTTCTTGAGTGCCTTGTCGAGGATAGAGAACGGCAGACCGGCCGGCAGGATCTCGGAAAGCAGCGCCCGGCCCACGGTCGTCTCGTAACGACGATTGACCGGAACACGCTCGCCCTCGGGACCGAATTCGATCGTGTTCAGACGCACCGAAACACGCGCGTGCAGCGTCGCGTAACCCGACTCGTAGGCGCGGCGCGCCTCGGCCACGTCGGCGAAGTTCATGCCCTCGCCCGGCTCGTTAACACCCTCGCGCGAGGCGTAGTACAGGCCCAGCACGATATCCTGCGACGGCACGATGATGGGCTCGCCGTTGGCAGGCGAGAGCACGTTGTTCGACGACAGCATCAGCGTGCGCGCTTCCATCTGCGCTTCCAGCGACAGCGGCACGTGGACGGCCATCTGGTCACCGTCGAAGTCGGCGTTGAAGGCCACGCACACCAGCGGATGCAACTGGATCGCCTTGCCTTCGATCAGCACCGGCTCGAACGCCTGGATGCCGAGGCGGTGCAGCGTCGGCGCACGGTTGAGCATCACTGGGTGTTCGCCGATGACTTCCTCGAGGATGTCCCACACCACGGGCTCGTGGCTCTCCACCATCTTCTTGGCCTGCTTGATGGTCGTCGCAAGACCACGCAGCTCGAGCTTGTTGAAGATGAAGGGCTTGAACAGTTCGAGCGCCATCAGCTTGGGCAGGCCGCACTGGTGCAGCTTGAGCTGCGGGCCGACCACGATGACCGAACGGCCCGAGTAGTCGACACGCTTGCCCAGCAGGTTCTGACGGAAACGACCGCCCTTGCCCTTGATCATGTCGGCCAGCGACTTGAGCGGGCGCTTGTTCGCGCCGGTCATGGCCTTGCCGCGACGACCGTTATCGAGCAGCGAGTCGACCGACTCCTGCAGCATGCGCTTTTCGTTGCGCACGATGATGTCCGGCGCCTTGAGCTCGAGCAGGCGCTTGAGGCGGTTGTTGCGGTTGATGACGCGGCGATACAGATCGTTCAGATCCGAAGTCGCGAAGCGGCCGCCATCAAGCGGCACCAGCGGACGCAGGTCCGGCGGAAGCACCGGAAGCACTTCGAGAATCATCCACTCCGGCTTGATGCCGGAGGTCTGGAACGCCTCGAGCACCTTGAGGCGCTTGGAGAACTTCTTGACCTTGGCTTCGGAGCCGGTGGACTCGAGTTCGCCACGCAGTTTCTCGACCTCGTGGTTGAGATCCAGCGTGCGCAGCAGTCCGCGCACAGCCTCGGCGCCCATCAGTGCGTCGAAGTCGTCACCGTATTCTTCGACCTTGGCGACGTAGTCGTCTTCGGTCAGCAACTGGCCGCGCGTGAGCGGGGTCAGACCCGGCTCGACGACCACGAAGGCCTCGAAGTAGAGCACGCGCTCGATGTCGCGCAGGGTCATGTCGAGCACCATGCCGAGACGGCTCGGCAGGCTCTTCAGGAACCAGATGTGCGCCACCGGACTGGCCAGCTCGATGTGGCCCATGCGCTCGCGGCGCACTTTCGACAGCGTCACTTCGACGCCGCACTTTTCGCAAATCACACCGCGGTGCTTGAGGCGCTTGTACTTGCCGCACAGGCACTCGTAATCCTTGACCGGGCCAAAGATCTTGGCGCAGAACAGACCGTCGCGTTCGGGCTTGAAGGTACGGTAGTTGATGGTCTCCGGCTTCTTGACCTCGCCGTAGGACCACGAGCGGATCTTCTCGGGCGAGGCGAGTCCGACGGTGATCGAGTCGAACTCCTCTTCCTGAGGCAGGGTTTGTTTGAACAGGTCAGCGAGCATGCCTTTCATCATTCACTCCATCCGGGTCGAGTGGGTTTTCACCCGGTTCAGTAGCTGTCCAGATCGATATCGATCGCGAGCGAGCGGATTTCCTTCACCAGCACGTTGAAGGACTCGGGCATGCCGGCATCGATCTTGTGTTCACCCTTGACGATGTTCTCGTAGACCTTGGTACGGCCCGTGACGTCGTCCGACTTGACGGTGAGCATCTCCTGCAGCGTATAGGCGGCACCGTAGGCCTCCAGCGCCCACACCTCCATCTCGCCGAAGCGCTGACCGCCGAACTGTGCCTTGCCGCCCAACGGCTGCTGGGTCACGAGCGAGTACGGACCGGTCGAACGCGCGTGCATCTTGTCGTCGACAAGGTGGTGCAGTTTGAGCACGTGCTTGTAACCGACGGTGACCTTTCGGTCGAAGGCGTCGCCCGTGCGGCCGTCGTAGAGCGTGACCTGGCCGCCCGCATCCAGACCGGCGAGCTCGAACATCTTCTCGATCTCGTCTTCCTGGGCGCCGTCGAACACCGGGGTCGCGAACGGCACGCCGTTGCGCAGGTTCTTCGCCAGCTCGATCACGTCGTCGTCGGTGAAAGACTCCAGATCCTCCGTCTTCCCGCTGCGGTTATAGATCTCGTCGAGCAGGGCGCGGATCTCGGCGACCTTGGTGTTGGCGCGCAGC
Source organism: uncultured Azoarcus sp. (assembly GCA_963975885.1). Taxonomy (GTDB): domain Bacteria; phylum Pseudomonadota; class Gammaproteobacteria; order Burkholderiales; family Rhodocyclaceae; genus Pseudazoarcus. The sequence continues at coordinate 7,228 of CAXBIS010000037.1, read as the reverse complement.
ATGCCGTCGATCTTCTGACCGAGCGACTTCGCAGCGCGACCCAGGTGGGTCTCCAGAATCTGACCGATGTTCATGCGCGAAGGCACGCCCAGCGGGTTGAGCGCGATGTCGACCGGCGTACCGTCATCCATGTACGGCATGTCCTCGACCGGCACGATGCGCGAGACCACGCCCTTGTTGCCGTGGCGACCGGCCATCTTGTCACCCGGCTGCAGACGGCGCTTCACCGCAAGGTGAACCTTGACCATCTTCTGCACGCCCGGCGGCAGTTCGTCGCCCTGGGTGAGCTTCTTCTTCTTCAGCTCGAAGGCGGCGTCGAAGTCCTTGCGCGTCTTGTCCAGACCGTCGCGCACTGCCTCGAGCTGGGTCGCCAGTTCCTCGTCGGCCATGCGGATGTCGAACCAGCCGTGCGGATCCAGACCGTCGAGGTACTCGTCGGTGACTTTCGCACCCTTGGCGAGCTTCATCGGGCCACCGTTGACCTTCTGGCCCACGATCAGGCGACGAATACGCGCGAAGGCGTCACGCTCGACGATGCGCATCTGGTCAGCCAGGTCGGTCTTGAAGCCACGCAGCATGTCGTCGATGATCGACTGGGCACGCTTGTCGCGCTCGATGCCTTCACGGGTGAATATCTGCACATCGATGACGGTGCCGACCATGCCGGACGGCACGCGCAGCGAGGTGTCCTTCACGTCGGACGCCTTCTCGCCGAAGATCGCACGCAGCAGCTTCTCTTCCGGTGTGAGCTGGGTCTCGCCCTTGGGCGTGACCTTGCCGACCAGCACGTCACCGGCCTGCACTTCGGCACCGATGTAGACGATGCCCGACTCGTCCAGACGCCCCATCTGCGCTTCGCCCAGCGAAGCGATGTCACGCGTGATCTCCTCGGGCCCGAGCTTGGTGTCGCGCGCGACCACGGTGAGTTCCTCGATGTGCACCGAGGTGAAGCGGTCCTCTGCAACGACGCGCTCCGAGATCAGGATCGAATCTTCGAAGTTGTAGCCGTTCCACGGCATGAACGCGACCAGCATGTTCTGGCCCAGCGCGAGCTCGCCCAGGTCGGTCGATGCGCCGTCGGCGATCACGTCGCCCTTGACCAGTACGTCACCGACCTTGACGATCGGGCGCTGGTTGATGTTGGTGTTCTGGTTCGACCGCGTGTACTTGATCAGGTTGTAGATGTCGACGCCGACCTCGCCCGAGAGCGTCTCCTCGTCATGCACGCGCACCACGATACGGTTGGCGTCGACATAGTCGACCACACCGCCACGCAGGGCCTGAACGGCGGTACCGGAGTCCACCGCAACGGTGCGCTCCATGCCGGTGCCGACCAGACACTTCTCCGGACGCAGGCAGGGCACGGCCTGACGCTGCATGTTCGCGCCCATCAGCGCGCGGTTGGCGTCGTCGTGCTCAAGGAACGGGATCAGCGATGCCGCGACCGACACGATCTGGCCCGGTGCGATGTCCATGTACTGTACCTGGTCGGTGGTCGACAGCGAGAACTCGCCCTTGTGTCGGCACGACACCAGATCGCCGGACAAACGGCCGTCAGTCACTTCGGCGTTGGCCTGGGCGATGACGTAGTGACCCTCCTCGATGGCCGACAGGTAATCGACCTGGTCGGTCACCTTGCCGTCCTCGACCTTGCGGTACGGCGTTTCGAGAAAGCCGTAACGGTTGGTACGCGCATACACGGCCAGCGAGTTGATCAGACCGATGTTCGGACCTTCCGGCGTCTCGATCGGGCACACGCGGCCGTAGTGGGTCGGATGCACGTCACGCACTTCGAAGCCGGCGCGCTCGCGCGTCAGACCGCCCGGACCGAGCGCCGAGACGCGACGCTTGTGCGTGATCTCGGACAGCGGGTTGGTCTGGTCCATGAACTGGGACAGCTGGCTCGAACCGAAGAACTCCTTGATCGCAGCCGAGATCGGCTTTGCGTTGATCAGGTCGTGCGGCATCAGGTTTTCGGATTCGGCCTGCGAGAGGCGCTCCTTGACGGCGCGCTCGACACGCACCAGACCCGCGCGGAACTGGTTCTCGGCCAGTTCGCCGACCGAACGCACGCGACGGTTGCCCAGGTGGTCGATGTCGTCGATTTCGCCGCGACCGTTGCGCAGCTCGAGCAGGATGCCGACGACGGCCAGGATATCGTCGCTCGAGAGCGTGCCCGGCCCGATCTCGTCGAGCTTGCCGACACGCTCGTAAAAGCGCTTGACCCAACCCGGCGCGCGATCGTCGATCGCTTCCGGATAGGCACGGCGATTGAACTTCATGCGGCCGACCGAAGACAGGTCGTAGCGCTCTTCCGAGAAGAACAGTCCATGGAACAGCGTCTCGACGGCGTCCTCGGTGGGCGGCTCGCCCGGACGCATCATGCGATAGATCGCAACGCGCGCGGCCCACTGGTCGGCGGTGTCGTCGATACGCAGCGTCGAGGAAATATAGGGACCTCGGTCGAGGTCATTGACGTAGAGCGTCTGCAGCCCGGCAATGCCAGCCGCACGCATCTTCTCGATCAGCTCTTCGGTGAGCTCGTCGTTGGCCTTGGCGATGATCTCGCCGGTTTCCGGATCCACCAGATTGGTCGCAGCAACGCGACCCAGGAGGAAATCGTCGGGCACCGACATCGTCTTGACGCCAGCCTTCTCGAGTTCGCGAATGTGACGTGCCGTGATGCGCTTTTCGCGCGCGACGATGATGTTTCCATCAGTATCGGCGATGTCAAAGCGCGCCACTTCGCCACGCAGGCGCTCGGGCACCAGCGTGAAGCTCACGCCTTCGGATTCGAGGCGGAACTCGTCGAAGTCATGGAAGGAGGCGAGGATTTCCTCGGTGCTCATGCCGATCGAGCGCAGCAGGATCGACACCGGCATCTTGCGGCGACGGTCGACACGGAAGAACAGGCAGTCCTTGGGGTCGAACTCGAAATCCAGCCAGGAACCACGGTAGGGAATCACGCGGGCCGAGAACAACAGCTTGCCCGACGAATGCGTCTTGCCTCGGTCGTGATCGAAGAACACGCCCGGCGAGCGATGCAGCTGCGAGACGATGACGCGCTCGGTGCCGTTGATGACGAAAGAGCCGGTGTTCGTCATGAGCGGAATCTCGCCCATGTAGACTTCCTGCTCCTTGACCTCCTTGACGGTCTCCTTGGGCGCATCGCGATCCATGATCACCAGGCGCACGCGCGCACGCAGCGGGGCCGCGTAGGTCAGGCCACGCTGCTGGCATTCCTTGACGTCGAACGGCGGCTCGCCCAGGTGGTAGCTCACGAACTCCAGGCGCGCATTGCCACTGTGGCTGGAAATCGGGAAGATCGAAGTGAAGGCCGCCTGCAAACCTTCGTTGAGCCGCGACTGCGCAGAGACCTCGGCCTGCAGGAACGACACGAAGGAATCGATCTGCGTCGCCAGCAGGAACGGAATGTCCTGCTCGGAAGTGCGCTTGGCGAAGCTTTTGCGGATACGCTTCTTTTCGGTGTAGGAATACGCCATGTGGGCTCCGGGTAGAGGTCAGACGTCAAACGACAGGGCAAAACGAACGGCGGCGGGCGCGGCTCGTTTGGCCCTGGCTTCTGCTCGTCACAAAAGCACGAAAGGGCCGGCGGCCAAAACGGCCGCCAGCCCCACCAGAACACGCGAGATTACTTGATCTCGACCTTGGCGCCAGCTTCTTCGAGTTGCTTGACCAGCGCGTCGGCGTCGGCCTTGGAAATGCCTTCCTTGACCGCCTTCGGGGCGCCGTCGACCAGGTCCTTGGCTTCCTTCAGGCCCAGGCCGGTAGCGGCACGGACGACCTTGATCGCCTCGACCTTCTTCTCGCCGGCAGCCAGCAGCACGACGTCGAACTCGGTCTTCTCTTCGGCAGCGGCGGCATCGCCACCGCCAGCGGCCGGAGCGGCCACGGCAACCGACGCGGCAGCAGCCGAAACGCCGAACTTCTCTTCCATCTGCTTGATGAGCTCGGAGAGCTCAAGCACGGACATGTTGCCAATCGCTTCCAGAATATCGTCTTTGGACACAGCCATTTTCTACTCCTGAATAAACAGTCATCACCCCGTCACGGGGTGCAATCACGTGGGAATTACGCAGTCTCTTTCGAATCGCGCAGCGCAGCGACGGTGCGAACGAACTTCGACGGAACCTCGTTGAGGGTCTGAACGAATTTCGCCACCGGGGCCTGCATCGTCCCGAGCAGCTTCGACAGAAGCTCCTCGCGGCTCGGCAGCGACGCCAACGCCTTGACGCCACCGGCGTCCATGACGTAGTTGGGCATCGCACCGCCCTTGATCACCAGCTTGTCGTTGGTCTTTGCGAACTCCTGCAGCACCTTGGCCGGGGACACCGGATCCGCGGCAATGCCGTAGATCAGCGGACCGACCATCTGCTCGTTCAGACCTTCGAACGGCGTACCTTCGACGGCACGACGAACAAGCGTGTTCTTCAGGACGCGCAGGTAGACGCCCGATTCGCGCGCCTTCGCACGCAGCTCGGTGATCTGCCCGACTTCGAGACCACGGTACTCAGCGACAATCACGACCTGGGCGTTCGCGAGTTCCGCGGACACTTCGGCGACGACTGCCTTCTTGTCATCAAGATTGAGACCCAAGGTCATCTCCCTATTTGAAACATTCGTCCGCCCCGCACCAGACGGGACGAACAACCACGGCGACCGTATTCAGGAGTCAGCTCATGCCGCCGCGAGGCGGCACTTGCCGTAATCCTGTTTCGGGTTACGCCATCTGCGTTGGGCCCTTGCTTCACGGTTTAAGGCGTTTTCTGCAAAACTGCCGCAGAGCTCACCCCCAACGGTCTTTGACAACCTGCCGCCCGAAGGCGACAGCCCAAAGTCATCGGACGGCGTCAGCCGTCCGGGTAAAACCTTATGCTGCGACCGACGTCGGATCGACCTTGACGCCCGCGCCCATGGTGCTCGACACCGCGATGCGACGCAGATACACACCCTTGGATGCAGCCGGCTTGGCCTTGATCAGGGCGTCGACCAGCGCACCGACGTTCTGCTGCAGCGCCTCGACCGGGAACGACGCACGACCGACGGTCGCATGGATGATGCCGGCCTTGTCTGTGCGGTACTGGACCTGACCCGCCTTGGCGTTCTTCACCGCCGTCTCGACATCCATCGTCACGGTGCCGACCTTCGGGTTCGGCATCAGGCCGCGCGGCCCCAGGATCTGACCGAGCGCGCCGACCACACGCATGGCGTCAGGCGTGGCGATACACAGGTCAAAATCGATGGTTCCGGACTTGACCTGGGCGGCGAGGTCGTCGAAACCGACCACGTCCGCACCGGCGGCCTTGGCCGCTTCGGCCTTGTCGCCCTGCGCAAACACGGCCACGCGCACGCTCTTGCCGGTACCGGCAGGCAGCACGACGGAACCGCGCACGATCTGGTCCGACTTGCGTGCATCGACGCCGAGGTTGATCGAGATGTCGATCGACTCATCGAACTTCGCCGTCGCGCAGTCCTTGATCAGGCCCAGCGCCTCGCTCACCGGATAGACACGGGTGCGGTCGACCTTGGCGCGCAGCGCCTGTACACGTTTGGAAAGCTTCGCCATGATCAGACCCCCTCGACCGTAATGCCCATGGAACGGGCGGAACCGGCAATTGTGCGAACCGCCGCATCCATGTCGGAAGCGGTCAGGTCCGGCTCCTTGGTCTTGGCGATTTCCTCGACCTGCGCGCGAGTCAGCGAACCGACCTTGTCCAGGTGCGGACGCGGCGAACCCTTGCCGATGCCGGCGGCCTTCTTCAGCAGCACCGACGCCGGGGGCGTCTTCATGATGAAGGTGAAGCTCTTGTCGGCGAATGCGGTGATCACGACCGGAATCGGCAGACCGGGCTCCATGCCCTGGGTCTTGGCGTTGAACGCCTTGCAGAACTCCATGATGTTCAGACCGCGCTGACCCAGCGCCGGACCGATCGGGGGGCTGGGGTTGGCCTTGCCGGCCGGCACCTGCAGCTTGATGTAGCCAATGATTTTCTTTGCCATGGAGGCAATCTCCTCGTGTGAGTGCTAGCGCACCGGCACGGGCCGGCGCTCCTCGTAGGCCCGCGAACGGGCACGGGGCGCCCTCGCGGGCGCCCGTTCGCTCAGGTCTTCTCGACCTGACCGAAATCCAGTTCCACCGGGGTCGCACGACCGAAGATGGTCACCGAAACCCGCAGCTTGCTCTTTTCGTAGTTGACATCCTCGACGCTGCCATGGAAATCCGTAAAAGGACCTTCCTTGACCCGCACGACCTCGCCGAGTTCCCACAACACCTTGGGCCGGGGCTTTTCCACGCCCTCCTGCATCTGGTGCATGATCTTCTCGACCTCCTTGTCGGAGATCGGGCTCGGCTTGTTGGCGGTACCGCCAATGAAGCCGGTCACCTTCGGAGTGGACTTGACCAGGTGCCAGGAGTCGTCGTTCATCTCCATCTCGACGAGCACGTAGCCCGGAAAGAACTTGCGCTCGGAGATACTCTTCTGGCCGCCCTTCATCTCGACCACTTCCTCGACCGGCACAAGAATCTGCCCGAACATATCCTGCATGCCCGAACGACCAATCCGCTCGATCAGTGCGCGCATCACGGACTTCTCGAAGCCAGAGTATGCGTGCACGACGTACCAGCGCTTGCTCATAGTCACTTCCATCCCAGAACCAGGTCGTACAGCACCCACTCCAGGCTCTTGTCCGTCAGCCACAGGAAGATCGCGATGGCAACCACGAAAGCGAACACCATGCCGGTCATCTGCACGGTTTCCTTGCGCGTCGGCCACACAACCTTGCGGGCTTCATTGATGGATTCGCGTGCAAACTCGACGAAGCGCGCCCCGGGCGCAGACGTCCAGGCAACAGCGACGCCGGCAGCGAAGCCACCGAGCACGCTGAGTACACGCACAACGAGCGCCTGTTCCGACAATGCATAGAAGCCGGCAATGCCGGCCGCAAGCAGGGCCAGCGCCAGCGCGATCTTGATCTTATCGGCCATCAGGATCTCGTATTACGAAAAGCATTGGCAGGGGCAGAGGGAATCGAACCCCCAACCTTCGGTTTTGGAGACCGACGCTCTGCCAGTTGAGCTATACCCCTGCGACAGAGACTGCACGGGGCGCCCTCGCGGAGGGCGCCCCCGATCAAACCCGACGCGACGATCAGTCGATGATCTTGGCGACCACGCCGGCGCCGACGGTGCGGCCACCTTCGCGGATCG
>CAXBIS010000036.1:0-16623 GCA_963975885.1 uncultured Azoarcus sp. | reverse complement strand
GATCCCGGCCTTCTCGAAAAGGCCTTCCTCGAGCGCCACGTAGTAGGCCGTCGTCTGCATGATCGGCAGCCATGACGCGGTAACTTTCTCCATTTGCTGTGCGCCGACCGTGAGGCTCGACAGGCCCAACGCAACTGCAGCAATACCGTTTGAAAATTTGCTCATGATTTCTCTCCTGTGAGTCAGCAATGAAACTTCCCTGATCAACGGCCAGCCCAGTGCACCAGCCACCGCTCGAGCCCCAGAAAAATCAGATTGAGTCCGTATCCGATTATTCCGGTCACCAGAATCGAGGCGTACATGCCCTCGAGGTCGTACACCTGCTGGGCATCGATGATTCGATGCCCCATTCCATCGATCGAGCCGATGAACATCTCGGCCACGATGATCACGACCAGTGCGATCGAAACCGCCATGCGCGCACCGACAAAGGTCTGCGTGAGCGACTCGAAGAACATCACGTCGCGAAAGATGCGCATTCGGGAGGCGCCCATCACCTTGGCCGCAAGAATCCGCGTCTGCTTCGCGTTCATCACGCCATAGGCAACGTTGAAGACGAACACCAGCCAGGCCGCGAATGCAGCAACGGAGATCTTCGAGGAGTCGGCAATGCCGAAAATGAGCAGAAACAGCGGGAACATCGCCGTCGCGGGGGTCGAGCGAAAAAAGTCGATGACGAACTCGAACGACCGGTAGAGGGAACGGTTCGAACCGAGCACGATGCCCACCGGCAGACCCAGTACCACCGCGATGCCCAGCGCGGAGGATGTGAGCTTGAGCGTCGCGAGGGCATCGCGAATCATTGATCCGGAGATGACGCTTTCGAACAGATTCGCGAAGGTCGCCCACGGGCCGGGCAGGAGCTTGTCACTGACCCAGTCGAGATGCGCGGACAGCGCCCAGATGGCGATGACGAAGGCCGGGCCGATCAGCGGAATGCTCAGGGCTCTGAGAACATCGCGAAGCCTCGCGAACCGATCGCCCTGAAACGGAAACGAGGACTTGATCACTTGCGTATTCATCTCCGCACCTCGCGCTGGAAGATCTGAAGGCAATTGGCCTTGATGGATATGAAGTCGGGATCGGAAAGGGTGTTGAGATCGCGCGGCCTCGGCGCGGCATACGGAATGACTTCTGCAATGCGGGTGGGCCGCTTGGTCAGCAACAGGATTTCGTCGGCCAGATAGACCGCCTCTTCCAGGTCGTGCGAGACGATCACGGTGGTGAGGCTCATCGCCTTGAACATCTCCTGAAGCTTGTCCCGGATGAGCAAGGTCATTTCGTAGTCGAGCGCGGAGAACGGCTCGTCGAGGAACAGCACCTCGGGCTTCGGGGCGAGGGCGCGCAGAATGGAGACCAGTTGCTGCTGGCCTCCGGACAGTTCGTACGGATAGCGCGTCAGGTCAAACCGGATGTCGAAGGTTTCGATGAGTTCGTCGGCCCGGGCCTGACATTCGGCCGGCGACATGCCCTGGAGCTTCAACGGATACTTGATGTTGTCGATCGAACGAATCCACGGAAACAGCGCCTCGCGATAGTTCTGGAAGACGTAGCCGATCTTGGTGTCCTTGAGTTCCTTGCCGTCGAACAGAATCTGGCCGCTGTCGGTATCGATCAGCCCGGCAATCATGTTCATCAAGGTCGATTTGCCGCATCCGTTGGGGCCGAAGATGCAGGTCACCTTGTCGCGCGGCAGATTCAGATCGAAGTCGGAGTAGAGAACCGCCCCGCCGAACTGCTTGCTGAGTCCGCGAATCGTGATGTGGGTCCCCGGCGGCCCGGGTCTGTATCCCCGGGCCTTGTCGAGGAGATGCTTGCTTTCACTGGGATCCATCGTCTAGCTCCGTGATCAGTTGGTCTGTAGCTGGGAAGCAGGCCGCAAAGCCTCGCTGTCATCAGCTTCGAGGTAACGCCGCCAGCCACCGCAGGCGGAGATGTCGGTTGCGCCTTCACAGGCCGCCGACTCGCACACAAAGCCTTTCACCTCGCGCCCATCGGCCAGCCGCAGGGTCCCGATGCCCAGCGGCGCCGGAATCTCGGCGACGAAGCTGCCGAACTGGCGCAGCGGCATCTCCCAGATCTCGACCTCCAGTGCTGCACCGCCGTCGGCGCAACGCACCAACCCGGGTTTTGCAGGCACCGTCCCGGGAAGCGCGTAGAGGCGGTACTCGGACGCCGTCGTGGTCGTTGCAATGAGGCGCGCGCCGCGTTCGACGAGCTGCCAGTTCAAGGGAAGACCGGACAGATGCGCGCCCACGACGGCCAGCTCTACCCTGGCTTCGTCGCTCGGCAGCGGTGGCAGCGGCTTCGTCGTCGCAGGAACGGGCTTCTCGCTGACGCCCAAGCGCGCATGAAGCCGGGGCTGCAGGCGACGCGCGAACTCGGCAAGCCGGTGATCGGAACCCGCCGCACCCAGCAACGTCACCCCGGCGGGCAGGTGATCGGTGCGAAACGGTCCGGGCAAGGCCAGAGCGGCCATTCCCAGAAGATTGACGAAGTTGGTGTAGGTACCCAATCGACTGTTCAGAAGCACCGGCTCGGCGGCGATCTGATCGTGGCGATAGATGGTGGGCGCGGTCGGCACCAGCAGAAGGTCGAATCGGTCCAATTCGGCGTCGCACACTCGGCGCAGCGTCTCCAGTGCGTAGCGCGCAGCGAAGGTATCGACAGCGCTCATCTGTTCGGCGCGCGCGATGATTCCGCGCACCGTCGCATCCATCTGGTTGGCGTGCTCGTCCATGAAGGGACTCAGCGCGGCGCGGCGCTCCGCAACCCAGGGCCCGTCGTAGAGCAGGCGCGCGACCTCGGAAAATGGTGCGAGATCGAAAACCGCGATCTCGACCCCAGACTCTGCCGCGACGGCTTTGAGCGCAGCCCGCCACGCGGCCTCCGCGCACGCATCGCCGAAGAACTCCGGCGCTGAAGGCACACCGATGCGCACCTGACGCGTGACCGGCCCGAGAGCCTGAGGCGGGCGCGAGAACGGATCGCGCTCGTCGCCGCCCGCAAGCACACCCATGACCTCCCAGGCATCCTCGACCGTGTGTGCAAAGACCGATACGCAATCGAGGCTGCGGCAGGCCGGCAAGACTCCGAAGTTGCTGATCAGGCCGGGGGATGGCTTCGCTCCGACCAGATTGCACGCCCCGGCCGGGATGCGCCCCGAGCCGGCGGTGTCCGTGCCAAGTGCGAAGGCAACCCAGCCACGCGCCACCGATACCGCCGACCCCGCGCTCGAGCCGCCGCTCATGTAGTCCGGATTGAACGGATTCCTGACCGCGCCGTACGGCGAGCGCGTTCCGACCAGTCCGGTCGCGAACTGGTCGAGATTGGTCTTGCCGATGAGGATCGCGCCGGCGGCGACCAGTTGCTCGACAACGGCCGCAGAAGCGTCGGGCACATGCGAATAGGCCGGACACCCGGCGGTGGTCGGCAGACCGGCGACGTCGATGTTGTCCTTCACCGCGAACGGAATGCCGAGCAACGGTCTTGCGCACAGGGCTGCGGAATCGGCCATGGCGGCGCGTGCCGCCATGGCTTCTGCACGCACATCCGAATGCGAACGCAGATGGATCCACGCCTCCTGCCCATCCTCGGACGCGAGACGCTGGTACAGCGCATCGATGACGGCGACCGGATCGGTGGCGCCGTCCCGATAGTCACGGCGCAGTGCAGAGATGGTTAGCGGTTGCTGGTTCGCTTTCATGGATGCCTTCTTGAATACAAGTTCGCATCCAAGCTAAAGCGATTACCGTGCCAACAACACGTCACGAAAACAACCAACTGTTTTTAAATGTCTTTATTTATTTGAATCGAACAGGCCGGGGTCCCGATAACGCCCCAAAACAGTGATTTAACGCCCTCGCATGGTGCGGCACCGCTCATGCAAGCCGCCACGGAACGAAGCGCCGCATCGAGAGACAAAGCAGCGCATACCCAAGTCACGCGCAACACGGCATCATTGCGCGGTCGCGCCACGCGGCGCATCTTCGGCAGTGGAAAAAGAACATGAAACGCATCGCCCTCTTTCTCGCCACCAACCTGGCGATCATCCTGGTTCTCAGCATCACGCTGCGCCTGCTCGGTTTCGAGGGCTTCCTCGACGAGCAGGGCGTCGATCTCGATCTGAACTCGCTGTTGATCTTCGCGGCGGTGTTCGGCTTCGGCGGCTCGTTCATCTCGCTGGCGATCTCCAAATGGACCGCCAAGCGCATGACCGGCGCGAAGGTGATCGAGCAGCCGGGCAACGAAGTCGAACGCTGGCTGGTCGAGACCGTGCGCCGCCAGGCACAGCAGGCCGGCATCGGCATGCCCGAAGTGGCCATCTTCGACGCGCCCGAGCCCAACGCCTTCGCCACCGGCATGAACCGCAACAGCGCGCTGGTGGCCGTGAGCACCGGACTGCTGCGCGCCATGAACCCCGACGAAGTCGAGGCGGTGCTCGCACACGAGGTATCCCACGTGGCCAACGGCGACATGGTCACGCTGGCGCTGATCCAGGGCGTGGTGAACACCTTCGTGATCTTCCTCTCGCGCGTCATCGGCCATCTGGTCGACCGCGTGGTGTTCAAGACCGAACGCGGCCACGGGCCGGCGTTCTGGATCACGGCCATCATCGCCGAACTGCTGCTGGGCATCCTCGCCAGCATCATCGTGATGTGGTTTTCCCGCCGGCGCGAATTCAGCGCCGACGCCGGCGGTGCCAGCCTTGCCGGCCGACAGAAGATGATCTCCGCGCTCGAGCGCCTGGCCGGCTCGCGCACCGAACCGTTGCCCGACAAGATGGCGGCCTTCGGCATCGCCGGCCTGCGCGGCGCCGGCATCAAGCGCTTGTTCATGACCCACCCGCCGCTCGAGGAGCGCATCGCGGCACTCAAGGCGGGGCGTTGATCCGCGGGCGAGCGGACAACTTCAGCTTCTCCCGCGCGGCAGCGGCCACCCTGCTGGCCGCTGCGCTCGCCGCCTGCGGCACCAACGAGCCCGACAAGCTCGAGCCGCGCCAGACCGAGAACGAGCGCAGCGCACAGCGCTTCATGGTGTCGTCCGCCCACCCGCTGGCGACCGAGGCGGGCCTGACCGTGCTGCGCGACGGTGGCAACGCAGTCGATGCAGCGGTCGCCGTGCAGATGGTGCTGGGCCTGGTCGAACCGCCCGAAACCGGCATCGGCGGCGGCGGCTTCCTGCTCTACCGCCACGGTGCCAGCGGCCGGCTGAGTTTCTACGATGGACGCGAAACGGCGCCGGCAGCCGCAACGCCGGAGCGTTTCACGCTGCTCGGCCTGCCCGTGCCCTTGTGGGCCGCCGTACCCAGCGGGCGGGCGGTGGGCGTACCGGGCCTGGTCGCGATGCTGGGCCTGGCCCACGCCGAGCACGGCCAACGCGCCTGGAGCGAACTGCTCACCCCGGCCATCGAACTGGCCGAGGCCGGCGTGCCGATGTCCCAACGTCTGCGCCGTCAGATCGACGAGGATCTGTCGCTGCGCCTGTTCGCCGACACACGCCGCATGTTCGTCGAGCCGGCCGGGGCCGCCGAGCCGCGTCTGATCAACCCCGACTACGCAGACGCGCTGCGCACGCTCGCCACCGACGGACCAGAGGCGTTCTACCGCGGCGGGATCGCACGCGACATCGTCGCGCGTGCCGCGGCGCGCCCGCTATGGCCGGGCGACCTGACGATGGAGGATTTCGCCGCCTACCGCGCGCTCGAGCGCGAGCCGGTGTGCGGGCGCTACCGCACCTGGACGATCTGCGGCGCACCGCCACCGTCATCCGGCGGCATCGCCGTGTTGCAGATCCTGGGCGTGCTGGAGCGCTTCCCGCTGGCCGAACTGGGCCCGGATTCGGCCGAGGCCGTGCATCTGATCGCCGAGGCCAGCCGCCTGGCCTTTGCCGACCGCTATCGCCATGTGGGCGATCCGGCCTTCGTCGAGGTGCCCGTGGCCGGCCTGCTCGACCGCAACTATCTGACCGCACGCTCGGCGCTGATCGACGCGCAGCGCGCGATGCGCGTGGCCAAGCCCGGCGAACCCGGCCGGCGCTCGGTCGTGCCGGAAGCCGAGCCGCCGGAGGGCAAGGAAACGGTGGGCACTTCGCACTTCACCGTGGTCGACGCCGAGGGCAATCTGGTCGCGCTGACCAGTTCCAACGAGGCGCCCTTCGGCGCGCGCATGAGTACGCACGGCTTCCTGCTCAACAACCAGCTCACCGATTTCACCTTCGATCCGCTGCTCGAGGACGGCAGCCCGCATCCCAACGCGGTGGCGCCCGGCAAGCGACCGCGCAGCTCGATGTCGCCCGTGATCGTGTTCGACGCCAACGGCGGGGTGCGTCTGGTGATCGGTTCGCGCGGTGGCGCGCGCATCATCGGCTATGTCGTCAAGGCGCTGATCGGCGTGCTGGACTGGGAGCTCGACGTGCAGGAGGCCGTCGCCCTGCCAAACTTCGGTCATCGTGGCGAAGTACTCGAACTGGAGCGCGGCTCGCTGCTCGAAGCGCACCGTCCGGCGCTCGAAGCCATGGGCCACGATGTTAGGCTGGTGCGCATGACGAGTGGCCTGCATGGCGTCGAGCGCGTCGACGGACATTGGCGCGGCGGCGCCGACCCGCGACTCGACGGAATCGCCAAGGGAGAATGAAAACGATGGACGCATCCAGCCAGACCCTGCCCCTGCCACCGTGGCGGACCAACCCTCAGGGGCGGCCCCGTCGCATCGGCGTGGAGCTGGAAATGAGCGGGCTCACCCTCGACGCGCTTGCACGCGTCGCGGCCGATTACCTCGACACCGAGATCTCCGACAAGGGGCGGTATGAACGCACGCTGCGCGGCGATGCGGCCGGCGACTGGACGGTGGAACTCGACTTCCATCTGCTCAAGAACATGGGGCAGGAAAAGCGCGCTCCGGGCGACCTGATGCAGTCGGCGGAGGACATGCTCGCCTGGGTCGCCGAATCGCTGGTGCCGCTGGAGATCGTCAGTCCGCCGCTGCCGATGGAGCGCCTGGGCGAGGTCGAAGGTCTGATCGCCTGCCTGCGCGACGCCGGCGCCAAGGGCACGGGAGACCATCCGGTCAACGCCTTCGGCATGCAGTTCAACCCCGAAATCCCAAGTGAGGACCCGGCCACCCTCACCGCCTACCTGCGCGCCTTCCTGTGTCTGTACGACTGGCTGCTGCGCCGTGCCGACATCGATCTCACGCGCCGCATCACCTCCTACATCGACCCTTTTCCGATCAATTACGTACGACTGCTCACCGCCGCCGACTACGCGCCGGACGTCGACGCGCTGATCGACGATTACCTGTACTACAACCCCACGCGCAACCGCGCACTCGACCTGTTGCCGCTGTTCTCCCATCTCGACCCCGAGCGCGTGCGCCGGATCACCGACGACCCGCTGATCAAGCCCCGCCCGACCTTCCACTATCGCCTGCCCGACTGCCGCATCGACCGCCCGGACTGGGGCCTGTATCTGGCCTGGGGCGACTGGCTGCAGGTCGAGCGCCTGGCCGCCGATCCCGAGCGTCTGGCCGGTTGCTGCTCGGATTTCCATGACTTCATCTCGCGGCCGGCGATCGAGCGCTGGCTGGGCGACTGGGCAGACGAGGTCGAGGGCCGATGGCTAGACCTGTAATTGCCATCACCGGTCCGCAGCGTGGCGCCTTCGGCCCGCGCACGCTGGTCGCGCTGGCCGTTCGCCTGTATGGCGGTCGCCCCTTGCAGCTGCGCCCCGGCGACGCCGGCCGCGTGCATCGCTTCGACGGCGTCGTCATCACCGGCGGACACGACGTGAACCCGGTCCTGTACGCCGCCGCACCCGAGGTCGAACCGCGCTACGACGAGGCGCGCGATGAACTCGAAGTGGCCATCATCGACGAAGCGCTGGAGCGCCGTCTGCCGCTGCTCGGCATCTGTCGCGGCGCGCAACTGCTCAACGTTCGCCTGGGCGGCACGCTGTTCCAGGAGCTGAAGTCGCGCCGCCGCAGGACGTCCAACCGCTGGACGGTGCTGCCGCTCAAGACCCTGTGCATCCGCCCGGGCACCGTGCTCGCACGCCTGATGGGCGAAGGCACGGCACGCATCAACAGCCTGCACAATCAGGCCATCGACCTGTGCGGACAGGGCCTGCAGGTCTCGGGCACCGATCTCGACGAGCTTCCCCAGGCGATCGAGGAGCCCGACCACGGCCCGCTACTGCTCGGCGTGCAGTGGCATCCGGAATTCCTGATCTTCATGAAACGGCAGCGAGCGCTGTTCCGGGCGCTGGTCGAATCCGCCCGCGAGACGATGCAGCGGACCTGATCCGCATACGCAGTCAGCGCGCCAGTCCCACACACACGATCCCCGCCGTAATCACCGTCACCGCCGCCAGCCGGGTGCGCCAGTGGGCACGCTCGTTGAAGACGAAGATGCCCAGCAGCGTGGCCAGTACCAGGCCTGCGTTGGTGAAGGTCACGACGTAGGCCGCGGGCAGGTATTGCATGGCGTGGATCACCAGCGCATAGGAAGTGCCGACAAACACGCCACCGGCGGCGACGGAACGCCAGCGCGGACGCACCGCCGGCACGATGCTGCCGGATTCGCGCAGATTGGCGAGGCTGAGCGCCGTGAGGCTGACCAGGAAGCAGGCCGACACCATGCCGAGCTGACTGCCGAAAGTCGGCAGGTACGCGACGGCGACCTTGTCAGACAGCGAGTAGATGCTGGTGCACAGCGCTGCCAACGCGGCCCACGGCAGCGCGTGGCGCGGCTCGCCCTCGCGCGCGGTCCAGCCCAGCCACACCAGCCCGACCACCGACACCAGAATGCCTGCCCAGCCGAGTGCGGACAGCGATTCGCCGAAGAACAGCACGGACCACAACGCAATGAGCAACGGCGAACTGCGCGCGATCGGATACACCAGCGCCACGGGCGCACGACGGTAGGCGCCGCGCAGGCCGGTGAAATACACGGCGTTGGCAACGCCGGTGACGACCATCGCGGCCACCAGCGTGGCACTCCATTGCGCGTCCTGCACCAGCCGCCACAGCGACCATGGCCCCAGTAGCACCAGATGGCCGGCCACGCCCCACCACAGGAAGTTGCTGCGCGGGTCGGTGTGGCGCGCAAGCAGATTCCACGACACATGCATCAGCACGGAAAGCCCGATGGCGGCGAGGGCGATGGACATGGGTCAGACCATGGAAGCGTTAAACGTCATTGCGCGGCGCACAGCGGCGAAGCCATTCCGCCCGGCCCGTCCGCAGGAGATTGCTTCGCTGCGCTCGCAGTGAGCAGCTCGGGTCCGGTCACGAACGCGTGTGCGCCGGCACGGCGTGGCGGCGCGTGAGCAGGTCGATCAGCGCGTCGCCAGCGTCAGCCAGTTCGCCGTCATTGTGGATCAACTCCAGCGCCGGGTGTTCGGGGCGCGGCAGGGCGCGGTTGCGGGCGATGCGGGCGCGGATGTCGGCCGGCGTCTCGCGGCCGCGCGCGATCAGTCGCTCGGCCAACACCTCGTCGGCGACCTCGACCAGCACCGGGCACAGCGTCGGATAGCGCTGCGCGGCGACATCCAGATAGGCCCGTGAGCCATTGACGACCACGTTCAGCCCGGCCACCAGCCAGGCGTCGATCTCGATGCCGATCCCGTACTCCAGGCCGTTGGCCCGCCAGTGCATCGCGAAAAGACCCGAATCGAGCATGCGCGCGAAGTCGGACCGAGAGACCGCCACGTGCTGCTCGTCGCCGGCGTCGGCCTCGCGCGTGATGTAGCGGCGGGCAAAGCGCACCGGGGCGCCGCCGATGCGCTTGCGGGCGTAGCAGATCAGGCTGTCCTTACCGGCGCCGGAAGGGCCGATCAGGTAGAACAACCGGCCGGGTGAGGGGAGATTCGCATGCATGACCCCAAGCCTACCGGAGCGATGCTTCGCAAGCATGACATCGCGTGCGACCACATCACACAGTCGTCCACCTGCACACGAACATGCCGGACCGCCGTCCGGACAGTCCAGCATGAAGCTTTCGTGACAGCGGGCCGACCAATCGGCGCAAAGCTCGACCGGCTATCGCCCCGCGGCTGCGGGTACGGGCCGCAATCCCGCGCGGCGCAACGTCCGACCATCCGCGCACTTGTCGCAGGCGGTGTCCGCCAGCGTCACGCGCTTGCAAACCTCCCTGCACAGAATGCACCTGTCGAAAGCCAGCGCCGGGCCCGCACGGGCCGCGCACTACAGGAGGCACTCATGCTCGAAATCCAGGGACTGACCAAGCGCTTCGGCAAGGCCACGGCCGTGCGCGATGTAAACATCATGATCCCGACAGGCCAGATGGTCGGCGTGATCGGCCGTTCCGGCGCGGGCAAGTCCACGCTGCTGCGCATGCTCAACCGGCTGGAAGACTCCAGCGAGGGCGAGATCCGCTTCCGCGGACGCAACGTCAGCGCCCTGCGCGGCCGCGAGCTGCTGGCCTGGCGCGGACGCTGCGCCATGATCTTCCAGCAGTTCAACCTGGTGCCGCGCCTGGACGTGCTCACCAACGTGCTGCTCGGCCGCATCTCGAACCACGGCGCGTTTTCCTCGATGTTCAAGCGCTTCACCGATGCCGAGCGTGCCATGGCCGTACTCGCACTCGAACGCCTGGATCTCGCCGACCACGCCCTGCAGCGGGCCGACACGCTCTCCGGCGGGCAGCAGCAGCGCGTGGCGATCGCCCGCGCCATGATGCAGCAGCCCGAACTGCTGCTCGCCGACGAACCCATCGCCTCGCTCGACCCGCGCAGCGCCGCGATGGTGATGGACGCCCTGCGCCGCATCAACCGCGAAGACGGCATCACCGTGCTGTGCAACCTGCACACACTCGACACCGCCCGTCAGTACTGCGACCGCATCGTGGCCATGTTCCACGGCCAGGTCGTGTTCGACGACGTGCCCGCCGCACTCACCCAGGACGTCGTACGCCGCATCTATGGCGTGAAGCACGACGAGGCGCTCGACGAGGAACTGACCTCGAACAGCGGCTGGATTCGTCCGGGCGCACTGCAGCCGGCGTTCTCTTGATTCAACTCGTCGTACACGCGGCGCAATGCCCTTCGGTTCGCGCCCTCGCTCAGACACGCACACCTCGATTTCCAACGTAACCCACTCAAGGACCTCACCATGCAATCGTTCAAGCGCATCCTCGCCCCGATCGCCTTCGCCCTGACCGCCACGGCCATTGCCGCGCCGGCTGCCGCCGACTGGAAGAAGCAGTACCCGGTAGTCACCATGGCGGCCGTCACCACCGAGACGCAGGGCGCCACGCTGTCGCGCTACGAGCCCCTGGCCGAGTACATGAAGGAAAAGCTCGGCGTCGACATGAAGGTGCAGACCGCCAGCGACTACGCCGGCGTGGTGCAGGCGCTCACGGCCGGTCACATCCAGCTCGCGCGGCTGGGCGCCTCGGCCTATTCGTCGGGCTGGATCGACAGCGATGGCGGCATCGAGCCGATCGCGGTCAACGCCGAACTCGACGGCCAGCTCGGCTACCACTCGGTGCTGATCGTACGCAGCGACAGTCCCTACCAGAAGCTCGAAGACCTCGAAGGCAAGACCCTGGCCTGGGCCGATCCGAACTCGACTTCCGGCTACCTCGTGCCGATGGTCAGCCTCAAGGAAGCGGGCATCGACCCGAAGCGCTTCTTCGGCAAGACGGTGTTCTCCGGTGGTCACGAGCAAAGCGTCATCGGGGTGCTCAACGGCACGCTGGATTCGGCCTTCACCTGGACTTCCAAGGGCGACAACGCCGGCCAGCTGCGCATGATGATGGACCGCGACATGCTCAAGCGCGAAGACATCCGCGTGGTGTGGGAGTCGCCGCTGATCCCCAATCCGCTGTATGCCGTGCCGGGCGACCTTCCGGAAGACATGAAGCGTGATCTGCAGCAGTTCTTCCTCGACATGCAGAAAGAGCGTCCGGAACTGGCCGAGGCCGCCGCCCAGGGTCGCACCTCGGGCTTCGTCAAGGCCGACCACTCGATGTACGCGCCGGTCGTCGGCGCCGTGCAGGAACTTCGCGCGGCCCGCCGCGAGCGTTGATCCACCGCCATCGAACAGCGCCGTGGCGGGTCCGCCCGCCACGGCGCAAACACGCCATGAGCGACGCTTCCATGACCCGAGATTCGACCGCCCTGCCGCTGTTCGAGCGCCAGTACGCCGAACAGCGCAGCCGCAGACGGCGCACCAACGCACTGGGCGCAGCGATCTTCGTTGCCTGCCTAGCCGCAGCGATGGTCGTCGGCCAGTTCGACCTGGTGCGCGTGGCCGACGGCCTGCCGCGCATCTTCGAGTACATCGGGAAGATCCTGCCCCAGCTGCGCGCCGAGTCGTTCGGCGAGGACATGGCCTACTGGTTCTACGGCCTCCCCGACTGGCTCGCACTGCTGTGGGAAACGGTGCTGATGGCCTACACCGCAACCCTGCTCGGCACGCTCGGCGCGCTGGCGTTGTGCTTCCTCGCAGCGAACAACCTTGCCCCGGGGCGCAAGACGTATTTCCTCACGCGCCGCACGCTGGAGTTCGCCCGCACGATTCCCGACATCGTCTATGCGTTGATCTTCGTCTTCGCCTTCGGTCTGGGGCCGCTGGCCGGCATCCTGGCCATCGCCATCCACTCCATGGGTGCGTCCGGGAAGCTCTTCGCCGAAGCGGCCGAGAACATCGACATGAAGCCCGTCGACGGCCTCAAGGGCGTCGGTGCCAACTGGCTGCAGACCATGCGCTACGCGGCGCTGCCGCAGGTGCTTCCCAACTTCGCCAGCTACACGCTGTGGCGTTTCGAGCTCAACGTGCGCACCGCCGCGGTAATGGGCTTCGTCGGTGCCGGCGGCATCGGGCAGGAGCTGATCACCGCCATCCGCATGCTCTATTACGAGGACGTCAGCGCGCTGGTTCTGCTGATCGTCGCCACCGTCACCTGCATTGACCTGCTGTGCGAAAAGGTTCGCCACGGCTTCATCGGCAAGGAGAACCTCGCATGAGCCTCACGCTTGCAGACCTCACGCCCGAGCGCATCGCCGCCGTTCGCCAGCGCGCGCCGACCGTGTTCGCGCCCGACCCACGTCGGCAGATGCTCACCTGCGGCGGCTGGCTGGCGATGATCCTGCTCACCGCCTACTGTCTGGTGCATTTCGACTTCTCGCCGATGCGCTTCTGGAACGGCCTGAGCGAACTCGGCGCGATCCTGCGTCACATGTTTCCGCCGCAAAGCGGCGGCGCCTTCATGGAGTTCGTCGGGGCCATCGGCGAGACGTTGGCCATGGCCTTTCTCGGCACGCTGTTCGCGGCGGTGATGGCGGTGCCACTGTCCTTCCTGGCGTCGAAGAACGTCTTCCGCTTCTCATTGGGGCGCTTCTTCGTGCGGCGTGGCATGGACTTCCTGCGCGGGGTCGATCAGCTCATCTGGGCGCTGATCTTCGTGCGCGCCGTCGGCCTCGGCCCGCTCGCCGGCATCTTCGCGATCATGATTTCGGACACCGGCACGCTCGCCAAGCTGTTCTCCGAGTCGGTCGAGAACGCCGACCGCAAACCGGTCGAAGGCGTGCGCGCCTCCGGCGGCAGCGCGGTACAGACCATCCGCTTCGGCCTGCTGCCGCAGGTGCTGCCGATGTTCCTTTCGTCGGCGCTGTACATGTTCGAATCCAACGTGCGCAGCGCCACCATCCTCGGCATCGTCGGCGCGGGCGGCATCGGCTACCAGCTCTCCGAGCGCATCCGCGGTCACCGCTGGGAAGAGGCCTGCCTGATCCTGATCATGATCCTGATCACCGTAGCGCTGGTCGATCTGGTGTCCAAGACGCTGCGCCAGCGCCTGATCGGCAAGGGGCGGCATTGAGCACGCACGCGCTCCGGCAATGCAAAAGGCCACGGAATTCCGTGGCCTTTGTGCCTGCCCGCAGTCCTTCAGAACTCGAACACGAACTGCACGCGCTGACCGGCAAAGCGCGCCACCGAGTATTCGATGGGATGGCCAGCCGAATCGACGTTCACACTCTCGCTCACCAACACCGGCTGCGATCGCGCCTGCTGCAACAGACGGCCCTCATCGCCGAGCGGCAATCGGGTGGTGACACGGGTCGATTCGCGCGTGTAGTCCTTGATGCCGATGCGGAACAGCGCCCGTGTGATCGAGCCGGTTTCCTGATAGGCCTCGATCAGCCCGTCGCACAGCGTCTTCGGAAACCAGTGCGTGCTCACGCTCAACGGCGTGGCGTCGGCCTCGCGCAGCAGTTCGATCAACAGCAGGCGCTCGCCCGGCTTCACGCCCAGCGCACGCGCCGCGTCGCGGTCGGCCGGCACCTCCAGCGCACGCAGCAGCTTGCCGCCGGGCTGGCGGTTGGTGATCGCAATGTTCTCGGAAAAGCGCGTGCGCTTGCCGACTTGGTAATCGACCACGTCTTCCTGCACGAAGGTGCCGCGCCCCTGTTCGACGCGCACCAGCCCGGATTCCTCCAGCGCGCTCATGGCGCGGCGCAGCGTGTGGCGATTCACGCCGAAGCGCGCGGCCAAGTCGGCCTCGGTCGGCAGACGATCGCCGGGTTTCCAGCCGCCGCCGCGAATCTCGCCGGCCAGCGTCTGTTCGATCTGGCGCCACAGCGCAATGCCGCTTGCACGTTCCATGTCGGGAAGCTCCACCAATGACGCCCATGATCCGTCTTGTGGGCACGGATCGCATCATGCACCATTCCATCACGATTCGTCTATACCTTTAGATGCCTATACCGATGACCACACACACCCCTTCCTCCGCCGACCACAGCGCCCGCCAGCGCTGGATGTCGGCCCTGGCCCGCGCCCCGCGCGAGCGTCTCGAAACGGCGTGGACCACGCTGGCGGCCGGGAAGCGATTCACCCATCTGCGCCCGCCCGAAACCGGCTTGGTCATGACCCGCGGCCGTGCCGGCGGCAGCGGCCAGCGCTTCAACCTCGGCGAGATCACGGTCACGCGCGCCGCGATCAAGCTGGCCGACGGCAGCGTGGGCCACGCCTATGTCGCGGGCCGCGACAAGCGCCAGGCCGAACTGGCCGCCGTCTTCGACGCGCTGCTGCAGCACCCCGAGCACCACGACGCCATCGAGCGCGAGTTGATCGCGCCGCTGGTCGCCGCCCACGCCACCGCCCGCCTTGATGCTGCCCGCAAGGCCGCCGCGACCAAGGTGGATTTCTTCACGATGGTTCGCGGAGAGGACTGATGAAACCCGCCACCGAACTCGCGCCGAGCTTCGACGACCCGGTACACAAAGGCCAGCAGGCCTTCCGCGCAGCGCTCGACGCACTGGCCCGGCCGGGCCGCATCGAATGCCTGCCCGGCCTGCCCGAACGCGTGCCCGGCCTCGGCGCCGCGAGCGCGGCCGTCGCGCTGGCGCTGGTCGATTTCGAAACGCCGGTGTGGCTTGACGCCACTTCGCAAGAAGCCGCCGACTTTCTGCGTTTCCACTGCGGCTGCGCGATTGTCGATGACCCGCGCCGCGCGCACTTCGCCTTCGCCAAAGGCTTCGACACGCTGCCTTCGCTCGACAGCTTCGCGCTGGGCAGCGACGAGGCGCCGGAAGACTCGACCACGCTGATCGTCGAGGTCGAAGACCTGTTCACCGAGGGCCGGCTGGTGCTCACCGGCCCCGGCATCGAGCGCCAGCACCGCCTCGGCGTGGCCGGCTTCGACACCGACCGCATCGCCGAGCGCATGCACCTGGCCGAGTTGTTCCCGCGCGGGCTGGATGTGTTCCTGACCTGCGGCCAGCGCGTTGCCGGCCTGCCGCGCACCACCCGTATCCACAGTCTGCGGAGCGAGCCATGTACGTCTCGGTAAAAGGCGGCGAACGCGCCATCGACAACGCCCACCGCTGGCTGGCCGAAGAGCGCCGCGGCGATGCGGACGTGCCCGAACTCACGCTGGAGCAGATCGCGCAGCAGCTCTCCGCCAGCGTCGACCGCGTGATGACCGAAGGCTCGCTGTTCGACCGCGATCTGGCCGCGCTCGCCATCAAGCAGGCGCGCGGCGACTTGATCGAAGCGGTGTTTTTGCTGCGCGCCTATCGCAGCACGCTGCCGCGCTTTGGCGCGAGCGAGCCGATCGACACCGCGAAGATGGCCATTCGCCGCCGCATTTCGGCCACCTTCAAGGACGTGCCGGGCGGGCAGATCCTCGGCCCCACCTTCGACTACACGCATCGCCTGCTCGACTTCACGCTGGCTGCCGGTGGCGAAGTACCGGCCGCCACCCTGGCCGATGAACCGGTGGCGCCATCGATGCCGCGCGTGGCCGATCTCCTCGGCAACGACGACTTGATCGAGCCCGAAGTACCCGACGATTCGCAGCCGGTGGGCGACCTCACCCGCGCGCCCTTCCGCTTCCCCGTAGATCGCGACGTGCGCCTGCAGGCGCTGGCGCGTGGCGACGAAGGCTTTCTGCTCGCGCTGGGCTACTCGAGCCAGCGCGGTTACGGCCGCAACCACCCCTTCGCCGGCGAGATCCGGCTCGGCGAAGTGGCGGTGGAGTTCGTGCCGGAAGAGCTGGGCTTTGCCATCGCGCTGGGCGACATCACCGTCACCGAATGCCAGATGGTCAACCAGTTCCACGGCTCTGCCGAGCGCCCGCCGCAATTCACGCGCGGCT
>CAXBIS010000035.1:0-17083 GCA_963975885.1 uncultured Azoarcus sp. | reverse complement strand
AGCCCTTCGGCGACATAGTCCGCCGCCCCGCCGTTCCCGAGATGGCTGCCGCCGCGGACGACGTTGGGCGCCCCCATCACGACGAACTCGCCCGCTCCGGCGGCATCGACCGCGGCGCCGCGATCCATGGGGAACTCGCAGACCATCGCGCCGAGGGCGCGATTGTGCAGCCGCTGGGCGACGGAGGTTTCGTCATGGGCCGCGATCGGCACCCCCGCCCCGCGCGCCACCCCGGTCAGCATCTCGATCGCCGCGGGCACCTCGCGCCGCCGCTCCATCGCGGCGAGGCAGAGCTCCCGGAACCGCTCGCCGGAGACGCAGGCGCGGTCGGTGTACTTCGCCAGCGCGTCGGGCCGGTCGAGCCGCGACGCGATCGCCGGCGTGTGATCGTTGAGCGCCAACAGGTGGATGCGGCCCGCCCTCATGCCCTCGGCGACCTCGGCGACTGCGTCCAGATTGTCGGCTTCGTAGCGCAGGTGCACGCGGTGCTCGACCAGGAAGGTCGGCGCCAGACGTGCGAAACCCTCGAACAGCTCGCGCATGGTCGCGACGCTGCGCAGCCCCGGCTCCCACGAGCAGGTGATTCCGTGGAACGCCGTGGTGATGCCGGCCGCCGCCAGCTGTGCGTCGGTGTCGAGCAGCGCGATGTCGATCGGCACCCGGACGCCGGGCCGTGGCATCACCTGACGCTCGAAGGCGTCGCCGTGGAAGTCGACGATGCCGGGAAGGACCAGCGCGCCGCCCACGTTTATCTCCGCGGCACCATCCCCCGAGCCGCCGATCCCCGCGATCCGGCCGTCCTCCAACTCGACGCTCGTTTCCTCCAGGCCGCCGCCTGCGACGAGCACGCGCCCGCCGACGAGTCTCTGCCGCATCCGATGCTCCCTCTTGTCCGTCCCGCTCAAGGCTCGAAGACGAGTTGCATGCGATCACCGGCGAAGCGGCAGATGCCGTATTCGACCGGGCGTCCTTCGGTATCCGTGTTGATCGATTCCGTCTGGAGCAGCGGCCGGGTCGCCGGCTGCTGCAGGATATGGGCCTCGTCCTGGCTCGGCATCCGCGCCGTCACCCGCGTCACCCGGCGGACATAGTCGGCGACGCCCAGGCGCGCCAGCGAGGCGGTGATCGACTGCGTCGCGCGGTAGCACTCGATCATCGCCGGAAAGCGTTCGGCGCAGAAATAATGCAGCCCGACATTGACCGGCCGGCCGTCCACCTCGCCGACCCGCTCGATCAACGTCACCGGCCGGCCCGGCTTGAGGTCGAGCGCGGCGGCGACCGGTACGGGCGCCGGCATCGTCGCGGCGCGCAGCAGCCGGCCGCCGGGTGCGCCGCCGACGCGGGCGACATTCTCGCTGAACCGTGTCCGCCGCCCGACGGCATAGTCGATCACGTTCTCCTGCACGAAGGTGCCGCGGCCCTGTTCCACGCGGACGAGGGCGCGCGCCGCCAGTTCGGCGACCGCCCGGCGCAGCGTGTGCCGGTTCACGCCGAACCGCGCGGCGAGATCGGCCTCGGTCGGCATGCGAGACCCGGGCGCATGGTCGCCGCGCGCGATCTCCTCCTCCAGGGTGCGGGCGATCTGCCGCCAGAGCGCGAAGCCGCCGCCCCGCTCGAGGCCGCGGCCGGCCTCGTCGGCTCCGTCCGCCGCCGCATCGGCGAGAGCGCCGGCTTCCGTCACGAACATGTCACCGAACTCCGCTTTACATCCCCGCTGTCCCTGCCCTAGTTTCTAGCTCACCAGACATTCAGATGTCTAGATGAATTCGAGGTGCGAGATGCTGGACATGGCAGCCGGGACCTTCCCGGCGGAGGCGCCGCCCGGACGGGCGGACTGGATCGGGGTCCTCGCCAAGGCGCTGCCCATCGAGGTCGAAACAGCCTTCGCCGCGATCGATGCCCCACCCGCCTATGCCTTCCTGCGCCGCCCGGAGATCGGCATGGTCATGGTGCGCGGGCGCGCCGGCGGCACGGGTGAGCGCTTCAATCTCGGTGAGATGACCGTGACCCGCTGCGCGGTGCAGGTGGCCGACGGCGGCATCGGCTACGGCTACGTCGCCGGCCGCGACAAGCGCCATGCCGAACTCGCGGCCGTGCTCGACGCGATGCTGCAGGACGAGGCCCGGCGCGACGCTCTGCTGGCATCGGTGATCGAGCCGCTCCGGACGGCCCAGAGCGACCGGCGCCGCACCGCATCGGCCAAGGCCGCGGCCACACGGGTCGACTTCTTCACCATGGTCCGCGGCGAGGATTGATCCATGAGTCCCACCGCCTCCCCCCTCTCCGCACCGGCGATGGCACCGGGGTTCGAAAACCCGGTCTTCGACAGCCAGGACATGTTCCGCCACCTGCTGGAGGCGATGAGCTATCCCGGCCGGATCGTTGACGCCGGCACGCTGGCGACCGCGCCCGCACCGCTGTCGCGGGCCGCGGCCGCCGTATTCCTGGCGCTCGCCGACTACGAGACGCCCGTCTGGCTCGACGCCACCGCGCAGCCCGCACGTGATTGGCTGCGCTTCCACTGCGGCTGCCCAGTCGTCGCCGATCCGGCCGCCGCCCGCTTCGCACTGGTCCCGGCATCCTGGGCGAAGCGCACCTCGCGGTCGACGGCCTGCCCGGCCGCGTCTGGGACCAGTGGCGCGAGAACCGCATCCTGTTCCCCGGCGGCGTCGACCTGATCCTCACCTGCGGCGACCGGCTCGCCGCCCTGCCCCGCACCGTGAAGGTGGAGGTCTGACATGTATGTCGCGGTAAAGGGCGGCGAGCGCGCCATCCTGAACAGCCACGCCCTGCTGGAAGAAACTAGGCGCGGCGACACGGCCCACCCCGAACTCACGCTGGCGCAGATCCGCGAGCAGCTCGGCCTCGCGGTCGACCGGGTGATGACCGAAGGCTCGCTCTACGATCCCGACCTCGCCGCCCTGGCATTGAAGCAGGCCTGCGGCGACGTGATCGAGGCGGTCTTCCTGCTGCGCGCCTACCGCACCACCCTGCCCCGATTCGGCCTCTCGGAGCCGGTCGACACCGGTCGCATGGCGATCCGGCGGCGCATCTCGGCGACCTTCAAGGACCTGCCGGGTGGACAGGTGCTGGGGCCGACCTTCGACTACACCCATCGGCTGATCGACTTCGGCCTCGCCGGCACCGCCGATCGGGCCGACGCGCCGACCGCGCCGACGCCCGTCGACGATTCGATGCCGCGCGTCACCGACATCCTCGATAGCCAGAGCCTGATCGAGTCCGAGCGTCCCGAGCCTGACGAGCGGGACGTTCCCGACATCACCCGGGACCCGCTGCGCTTTCCGGCGCCGCGCGGCGCTCGCCTGCAGAACCTGGCGCGTGGCGACGAGGGCTTCCTGCTCAGCCTCGGCTACTCGACCCAGCGCGGCTACGGCCGCAACCATCCCTTCGTCGGCGAGGTCCGCCTGGGCGAGGTGGCGGTGGAATTCGTGCCGGAGGAGCTCGGCTTCCCCATCGAGATCGGCGAGATCACCGTGACCGAGTGCCAGATGGTCAACCATTTCAAGGGCTCGAAGACCCAGCCTCCGCAATTCACGCGCGGCTACGGCCTGACCTTCGGCCACTGCGAGCGCAAGGCCATGAGCATGGCGCTGGTGGATCGCGCGCTGCGCGGCCGCGAGCTGGGCGAGGCGCCGGAGGCGCCGGTGCAGGACGAGGAATTCGTGCTCTACCACTGCGACAACATCCAGGCCACCGGCTTCGTCGAGCACCTGAAGCTGCCCCACTACGTGGACTTCCAGTCCGAACTGGCCATGGTGCGCGCGCTGCGCGAAGCCGTCGCCAAGGCCACGTCCGCCCCTTCCGCACAGGAGACCGCCGACCATGCATGAGCCCGGCTACAACTTCGCCTACCTCGACGAGCAGACCAAACGCATGATCCGCCGCGGCCTGCTCAAGGCCGTCGCCATCCCCGGCCATCAGGTGCCGTTCGGCTCGCGCGAAATGCCGCTGCCGTATGGCTGGGGCACCGGCGGCATCCAGATCACCGCCGCCATTCTTGGCCGCAGTGACGTGCTCAAGGTCATCGACCAGGGCGCGGACGACACCACCAATGCGGTGTCGATCCGCCGCTTCTTCGCGCGCACGGCCGGGGTTCGCACCACCGAGCGCACGCGTGAGGCCACGGTCATCCAGACCCGTCACCGCATTCCCGAAACGCCGCTGACCGAGGGCCAGACGCTGGTCTTTCAGGTGCCCATCCCCGAGCCGCTGCGCTGGATGGAAGCGAGCGAGCGCGAGACGCGCGCCATGCACGCGCTGCAGGAATACGGCGTGATGCGTGTGTCGCTGTACGAGGACGTCGCGCGCCACGGCCGCATTGCCAAGACCTACGACTACCCGGTGACGGTAAACGAGCGCTACATCATGAGCCCGAGCCCGATCCCCAAGTTCGACAACCCCAAGCTCGACCGCAACCCCGCGCTGCAGCTTTTCGGCGCCGGTCGCGAGCGGCGCCTGTACGCCGTGCCGCCTTACACCAGGGTCAAGAGCCTGGACTTCGAAGACCATCCCTTCCACGTCGAGACCTGGGATCAGCCCTGCGCGCTGTGCGGCAGCACGACGAGCTTCCTCGACGAGATCATCACCGACGACGCCGGCACACGCATGATGGTGTGTTCGGACACCGACCACTGCACGCAGCGCCGCGCCGAAGCCGAGGATGCCGAGCCGATGCGGAGGGTCGCGTCATGAGCAGCGAAGTCCTCCTCAAGGTCAGCGGCCTCGAACACCGCTACGGCAAGCACGTCGGCTGCACCGATGTGAGCTTCGACCTCTACCCGGGCGAAGTGCTGGGCATCGTCGGCGAATCGGGCGCGGGCAAGAGCACGCTGCTCAAGTGCCTCGCCACGCAGATCGAGCCCACCGCGGGCACGGTGGAATACCGCGGCCGCGACGGCGTGATGCGGGACATCTTTGCGCTCAGTGAAGCCGAGCGGCGCCTGCTGCTGCGTACCGACTGGGGCCTGGTGCACCAGAACCCGCGCGACGGTCTGCGCATGGGCGTGTCGGCCGGCGGCAACGTCGGCGAGTGCCTGATGGCGGTGGGTGAGCGCCACTACGGCCAGATCCGCGAACAGGCCGGCCACTGGCTGCAGCAGGTCGAGATCGACCTGGACCGCATCGACCACATGCCCGAAACCTTCTCCGGCGGCATGCAGCAACGCGTGCAGATCGCCCGCAACCTCGTCACCCGCCCGCGTCTGATGTTCATGGACGAGCCCACCGGCGGGCTGGACGTATCCGTGCAGGCGCGCCTGCTTGACCTGCTGCGCAGGCTGGTGGGCGAGCTGGGACTGTCGGCCATCGTCGTCACGCACGATCTGGGCGTGGTGCGCCTGCTGGCCCACCGGCTGATGGTGATGCAGGCGGGGCGCGTGGTGGAACACGGCCTCACCGACCAGGTGCTGGACGACCCGCAACACCCGTACTCGCAGCTGCTCGTGTCGTCGATCCTGCGCGTGTGATGGAGCAAGTCATGAACGAAAAACAAATCCTGCTCGAAGTCGAAAACCTCGAAAAGCGCTTCACGCTGCACATGCAGGGCGGCGTCTCGATTCCGGTGTTCGATCGCGCCAGCCTCGCAGTACGCGCGGGCGAATGCCTGATCCTCTCCGGCGCCTCGGGCGCCGGCAAATCCACGCTGCTGCGCTGCCTGTACGGCAACTATCTGGCGCAGGGCGGCCACATCCGCGTGCGCCACCACGGCGAACTGGTCGATCTGGTCGGCGCCGAGCCGCGCGTGGTGCTGGACGTGCGGCGCGACACGCTGGGCTATGTGAGCCAGTTCCTGCGGGTGATTCCGCGCGTCACCACCGTCGATCTGGTGATGGAGCCGCTTCTGCTGCGCGGCGTGGCTGCGGATGAAGCCCGCGAGCGCGCCGAAGCCCTGCTGGCGCAACTCAACATCCCGCGCACGCTGTGGCAGCTCGCCCCGGCCACCTTCTCGGGCGGCGAGCAGCAGCGCGTGAACATCGCGCGCGGCTTCATCGCCGAGTACCCGGTGATGCTGCTCGACGAACCCACCGCGTCGCTCGACGCCGACAACCGCAAGGTTGTCATCCGACTCATTCACGATGCGCTCGCGCGTGGCGCCGCGATCATCGGCATCTTCCACGACGCCGAAGTACGCGACGCCGTCGGCAGCAGCGCCTACGACGTCCAACAGGCAAGGATTGCAGCATGACAATGCACAGCGAAATCATCCTCGACAACGCCCACATCGTTCTCGACGACGAAGTCATCCACGGCCATGTCGTGCTGCGCGACGGCCACATCGCCGACATCGGCGCCGGCCGCAGCACCTCTGCCGCCGCACAGGATCTGGACGGCGACCTGCTCGTGCCCGGCCTGGTCGAACTGCACACCGACAACGTCGAGCGCCACCTCGTGCCGCGCCCCGGTGTGCGCTGGCCGACCATGCCCGGCATCCTCGCGCACGACTCGGACATCATCAGCGCCGGCATCACCACGGTGCTCGACGCCGTGGCCTGCGGCAGCGACTACGGCAAGGAATACCGCCGCGACATCTGCGAAGCCGCCGTGGCCGGCATCACCGAAGCGCGCGACGCCGGCTACCTGCGCGCCGAACACCTGCTGCACCTGCGCTGCGAGATCGCCGCCGAAGACATGGCCGGCACCTTCGAGCGCTGCATCGACAGCGACATGGTCAAGCTGGTGTCGATCATGGATCACACGCCCGGCGCGCGGCAGTTCGTCGACCTCGACAAGTTCGCCGAGTACTACAAGGGCAAGCACGGCATGAACGACGCCCAACTCGCCGAAATGATCGAGAAGCGCCGCGAGATCCAGGCACGCTTCGGCCCCAAACACCGCGACCAGGTCGTGGCCGGCAGCCGCGAGCGCGGCATCACGCTGGCCAGCCACGATGACGCCACGGTGGATCACATCGAGGAGGCGGTGGAGCTGGGCGTGACCATCAGCGAATTCCCCACCACCGTCGAGGCCGCCGAGGCCGCCCACAGGCACGGACTCGCCACCATCATGGGCGCACCCAACATGGTTCGCGGCAAGTCGCACTCGGGCAACATCGCTGCGCGCGAGCTGGCGCAACTCGGCCTGCTCGACGTGTTCTCGTCCGACTACGTGCCGGTCAGCCTGATGCAGGCCGCGTGGCTGCTGCACGAGCAAAGCGGCTACAGCCTGCCGGATGCCTTCCGCGTGGTGTCCGGCAACCCGGCACGCCTGCTCGGCCTGACCGACCGCGGCAGCATCGCCCAGGGCAAGCGCGCCGACGTCGTGCGCGTGCAGCGCACGCCGCACGGCGCCGTGGTGCGCCGCGTATGGAAAGAGGGGAGGCAGGTCGCATGACGCGCTACGCCATCTACTACACACCCGCGCCAGCCAGCGCGCTGTGGCAGCTCGCCAGCGCCTGGATCGGTTATGACGCGCACACCGGACGGGCCGTATCGCGCCCCGAAGCGCTGGGTGTGGCGCCGGACGACCTCACCGCCGCCACCGCCAACCCCTCGCGCTACGGCTTCCACGCCACACTGGTGGCTCCGTTCGAGCTCGCACCGGGACTCGAGGAGGACGAACTGGCCGAAACCCTAGCCACCTTCTGCCGCCACTGGCCGGCCTTCCGCGCGACGCTTCAGGTCGACCGCATCTACGATTTCCTTGCGCTGGTACCGGCCCACGCCGACCCGCGCCTGGATACGCTGGCCGCCGCCTGCGTACGCGGCTTCGACCGTTTCCGCGCACCACTGTCGGACGCCGATCTGGCCCGCCGCGACTCGCCAGATCTGTCGGACCATGAACGCGCGCTGCTCAAACGCTGGGGCTACGCCCACGTGCTCGACGCCTTCCGCTTCCACATGTCGCTTACCGGCGCCCTGCCCGACGAAACCCTGGCCAGCCTGCAACCCGAACTCGCCGCGCTGTTTGCCGACGTGTTGCGCGCACCCGTAGTCATCGACGGCCTCAGCCTGCTCAAGCAGCCCGACCGCACTGCGCCCTTCCGCTGCATCGCGCGCCACGGGTTCTCGCTAGTCGAACTCGCCGCCGAAGTGCACTGAGCCCGCCATGGCCACGCTCTCCGAACAGCCCACCGTCGGCCGCGAAGTCAGCCAGCGCAACACCACGCTTGGCCCATGGACCGAAATCGGCGACTTCTGCACGCTGCAGAACGTCAGCCTGGGCGCCTACTCCTACTGCGCCTCGCACTGCATCATGCAGAACGTGGCCATTGGCAAGTTCAGCAACATCGCAGCCATGGTGCGCCTCGGCCCCACCGCCCACCCGCTCGACCGCCCGACGCTGCACCACTTCACCTACCGCCGCGTCGCCTACGGCTTTGCCGAGACCGACGACACCGCCTTCTTCGCCGCCCGCGCCGCGCGCACGCTGAGCATCGGCCACGACACCTGGATCGGCCACGGCGCCATCGTCATGCCCGGTCTGACGATAGGCAACGGCGCAGTCATCGGCGCCGGTGCGGTCGTCACCAAGGACGTAGCCCCCTGGACCATCGTCGCCGGCAACCCGGCCCGCGTCATCCGCCGCCGCTTCACGCCGGAGGTGGCCGAGGCCATGGAGCGGATTCGCTGGTGGGACTGGTCGCACGAGGAACTGCGCGAGCGGATGGGGGATTTCGAGGGGAGCATCGAGGCGTTCATCGCCACCTACGACCGAAACGCTTGATCTCCGGCTTGCACGTTACTGCCCGGTAACACCTGCAGCGACACCCGAACATCGGCCGCCCGGTCGTCACGACCAGTGTCGAAACGACGTCACCCCGAACGACTAAAGTACGAGTCGGCGCTTTGCGCCCTGCCCACTTTCCTGCGAAGGAGCGTGTGATGAAGTATCTGTGCCTGATCTATGTCGTCGAGAAGAAGCTCGCGCAAATGAGTGCGGACGAAATGGACGCGGTCGCGCGCGAATGCGCGGCGCACACCGAGGCGCTGAGCGCGGCCGGGCGCTACATCGCCGGCGAGCGGCTCGAATCCGTCGACGTCGCGACGACCGTGCGTCACGCCAATGGCAAGCCGGTCATCACCGACGGGCCATTCGCCGAAACCCGCGAGCAGCTCGCCGGCTTCTACCTGATCGACGCACCCGACCTGGACGAGGCGATCCGCATCGCCGAACACATCCCGCCGGGTCGCCTGGGCTGCATCGAAGTCCGACCCGTCATGGCCGACAAGGAGAGCACATCGTGAACCGCATCGTCCCCTGCCTGTGGTTCGACGGCGTCGCCGAGGGCGCCGCGAATCTCTACGCCTCGATCTTCCGCAACGCGTCGCGGGGCCGCGTCGCGCGCTACGGCGAAGCCGGCCACGACATCCACGGACAGCCTGCCGGATCGGTGATGACCGTGGAGTTCGCGCTCGACGGCTACCAGCTGCTCGGCCTCAACGGCGGCCCGCTGTTCCGCTTCACGCCGGCGATCTCGTTCTTCGCGATGTTCGAGACTGCGCAGGAGGTCGACGCCGCCTGGGCCGCGCTCAGCGAGGGCGGCTCGGTGCTGATGCCGCTCGACGCCTATCCGTGGAGCTCGCGCTATGGCTGGCTCAACGACCGCTACGGCGTCTCCTGGCAGATCGCGCTCGGCAAACGCGCCGACATCGGTCAGCCCATCGCCCCGGCACTGCTTTTCGTCGGCGAGCAATGCGGGCGCGCCGAAGAGGCGCTCGAACACTACACCGCGGTCTTCCCCGACTCGCGCGTCGAAGGCATCCTGCGCCACGACGGCAGCGGCCCCGACGCGGCCGGCACCGTCATGCACGCCCAGTGCTACCTCGGCGGCGAGACCTTCATGCTCATGGACAGCGCCCACCCGCACGACTTCGGCTTCTCCGAGGCGACGTCCTTGATCGTCAACTGCGACACCCAGGACGAGATCGACCACTACTGGAACGCACTGTCCGCCGTGCCCGAGGCCGAACAATGCGGCTGGCTCAAGGACAGGTTCGGCGTGTCATGGCAGATCGTGCCCAGGATGCTGCCCGAACTGCTGATCGACCGCGACAGGCAGAAGGCCGAACGCACGATGCAGGCCCTGCTCGGGATGAAGAAGCTGGATATTGCAGCGCTGGAACGGGCACACGCGAACGGCTGACCCCTGCCGCAGCCGCCTGCCCGGACGATCGAAGCCCATTGCCGCCACCGCCCGAACCAAAGGACAATGCGGCCATGGAAACCTTCGCACTCTTCATCGCGCTCGCCCTGGGCGCCTACATCCTCGCCTGGAAAGCGCAACAGCAGCGCATCGCGCTGCTGGGCGGCCATCTGCAAAACTACCGCATCGAAAAGCTGATGGCGGACCTCAACGAGGGCTACATGCGCGCCCTCGGCGAGGAATCGCCACAACGGCGCGAACAGATCCTGGAGCTGATGCAATCCAACGAGGCCTCGCTGAGCAGCCAGTTCAGCCGCTTCGCGGCCGAAGTCGCAAAGGTCGACGCGGAGGCCGCGCGGGTCAGCCGGCTGCCCGGACTCATCCCCTTCGCCGACCGCCTGTTCCCGGGCGCAACCTTCGATCTGCGCAAGGCACTCGACATCCACGCCCGCGGCATCGCCAAGGTGGTCGAGAACACCGACAACCGCGAATCGAAGGACCGCGCCTTCGTCCTGTCGGCCGAAATGCTGCTGATGCAGCACACCTGCCACTGGTTCTGCAAATCCAAGACTGTCGCCTCGGCCCGACTCATGGCCCGCCACAAGACCACCCACCAACAGGTCATCGATGCTGTCTCGCCCGAGACGCGGCGAGCGTATCTTCAGCTGATCGGGGGCTGACAGACCCCCGCAGCCGCGCAGCCTTGATCTCTGACCCACTCGGTACTACCTTGGTAACACCCGACGTGAGGCACGAGCATGACGACCACTTCCCTCAAACTCTCCGACGAACTCAAGCAACGCGCCGCGCGCGCTGCCGAGAGCGCCGGGCTGTCGCCTCACGCCTTCATGGTGCAGGCCATCGAGCAGGCCGCCACCAACGCCGAACGTCGGGCAAACTTCACCGCCGCAGCGCATGCCGCGCGTGAAGACGCACTCGCCACCGGACAGGGCCACGATGCAAAAGCCGTGCACGAGTGGATCAAGGCTCGCGCATCGGGCAACAAGACCGCCAAACCCAGGGCCGTAGATTGGCGCGGCTGATCTACACGGCCAACGCGCTGGCCGATCTCGGACGACTGACCGACTTCCTGCTCGAAGCCGACCCGCCAGCCGCACTCGAGACGGTCGAACTCATCACCGAAGCCATCGACATTCTCGAACGCCATCCCGAAGTCGGTCGGCCAGTCGACCAGATACTGCGTGAGCTGGTCATTTCACGCGGCAGAACCGGATACGTCGCGCTGTACAGCCATGAAGAACGGGAAGATTGCATCCTGATCCTCGCGATCCGGCATCAACGGGAGGCGGGGTACGACTCGATCCGGGAATGATTCCCGATAGCCACATGAGCAGGCGTACGGCGCAACAGCTGCCGTAGGGCGCAATAACCGAAGGGCATTGCGCCGAATTGACCCCGATCACAGCACAACGCGCACCCAGAGCGAAACCACGCGTTTATCATGCGGAACAGTCCCCAATGGATGCCTTCCACGCATGCACGGCTTAATCCCGATTGCCCTGATCGCTTCGCTCTTCCTGTTCTCCGTATTCCTGGCCGTAGCCTTACTGAAGTGGCGCCGCAACGTCCAGAAGCGGACTCGACGCTCGCCACTCACGTCGGATCTTCTGCGTCCTCCCGGGCAACGCCTCCGAGAACAACTGGATGAGGTAGGGGACGACGTAGACATCTACGTATCGATGTTGATGTTTCTTCCCGCACTGATCTACTCAGTCCACGTGTCGCAATCCTATTTCGGCGGAGCGCCGGAGACGTTGACGCGCTGGACCTTTTCGGGCCTGTTGATCTTCGGCGGCATAGCCTATTGCCTGACCAAACTTCTCCGCCTGCAGGATAAACAGGACAAATTACGCATCGGCTACGACGCCGAACTCGCCGTCGGCCAGGAACTCGACCAGCTCATGCGACAGGGCGCAGCCGTCTTCCATGACTTCCCCGCCGAAAAATTCAACATCGACCACGTCGTGATCAGCCCGGTCGGAGTATTCGCAGTCGAGACCAAGGGCCGCGCCAAACCCATCCTTGAGAAGGGTAAAGCCGCACAGGTGGAGTACGACGGCAAAGCGCTGAAGTTTCCAACCTGGATCGAAACCGAACCAATCGCACAAGCGGAGCGGCAAGCTAAGTGGCTGCGCAACTGGCTAACCAGCGCAGCCGGAGAACCCGTAGCCGTGCGCGCCGTTCTTGCAATCCCCGGTTGGTACGTCAAACGCACTGGACGCGGCGCAGTGAATGTCTATAGCGGGCGAGAGCTCGAAACGTTGGTCAGCAAGGGCGGCTTCGACACGATCTCCACAGACAAGATGCAGCGAATCATTCATCAGGTGGAGCAGCGCTGCAGAAATATTGAACCTACGTTCAATCGGGTGACGAAGGGGTAGGCTTTTGGATAAATGGGCGAGCAGGGTCACTTTAAACTCTGAACCTGACCCCACATCGGCATTGCGCTTTGCGGTATAGGTAAGCGCACCACATGGCCTCGTGCGCAGCTCCGCTCTACCGGGAGGCAGGGGATCACGCCCCCCCTGCGGTGGCAACCCTTTGCGAAATAGCCTTGTCAATTAGCTGACGAACAGTCGGGGCGACGTTACGAAACTCGATTCGCTGCATGAATGTCATCGGTCCAAGTTCAACAAAAAGCTTTCCGAACACTTCGTCTGCGAAGCTACTTGAGACAAGTGCGACATCGGAAAAGTCGACCTGCACCCGCTGACCAGAGCACATTTTAAGTAGGTTCGCCAAACGATTTCGGACGGGGGTACCAGCTATCCGACTACCAAAGGACTGTGACTCATCGCGCAAGATGAATATCAGTTTGTCAGTACCCTCTTGCTCGTAACGCATTTCTACGAAATCCGCAGGAGAATGAACCCTTCCCCCAATTTTCAAAGCTTCTTGCAACAAGTGAGGGACCGAGAAGTCGATTTGCGCAACCACGAGAGTCCCCTCATAGGGTATGCGCTCAGTGCTGATATGCAGTCCGTCGGAGTCGGTGAAAGAGAGCTTCGCGTAACCAGATTCAACCTGAAAAAAACCGCGGCTGTGACTGCAGATTTGATAACTGCCAAAGAGCCCATTCCCTTGACCAATGCTCAGATCCCTTGTAACACCCTCGCGAATAGCACGATCAAGGGCGTCCGCATCCGACGTAAGTTCTGGGTGACCTTCACGAAGGGTTTCCGGTATCCCAAGACCCGCATCAGCGACGATGTACTCAACTCGTTTGCGGTTGCGTTGAAAGGTCGATACTTGGACCAAACCTCCAATGGGTGACTGCGAATGAACCAGAACGTTATCAGTAACTTCGTTTATCGACCACTCCAAAGCAGCAAAGTCACGACGCTCTATATCCGGAATAGCACCGAGAATGGCGTTAACAATTCTGTTAACCGCGTGTCCTTGATCCTTTGAAGTGGTGAACTGCGTGGCAGGGATCTGTGTATGCCCACGAAATGTCGACGGAGAGTGGGCTTTCGGGTCAAGAAAGAATGCCCAATTCGCATTAGAGAAAAGGCGCGCGAGCTTCGAATCGGATGGAAGTACGAGATCAACATTAATCTGCGCATGTCGTAACTTCATGACCTGAGCGCATAGGGCCAGCATCGGCTCCGGGTATGCGGCCTTGCAAGACGAAAAATCAAGGACGAGATCCTGATAACCAGCATCTTGCACAGCCTGATGTAGACTAGCCAATGGTCGATGCAAATCGCTTATTGAAAATGAGCCTCCGAAAAGCACCCGATTGTTGTCACGAACTACTGGCATGAGATGTCCAAAAACAGTACGAATTGGAGTCGGTTTTACTCAAACCGTGAAAATTTCTCGCACCGGCTTAAGGGATGACTAGTGGTCGCCTCCCGTCTCCTTACAACAGCCATAGCACATTTACGCGAAGTGTCGCTGGAATAGCAACTGACCACAACGAGTGGCAATCGCGCCGAAAGCCAACGAGAACACACCAATAGCCAATACAAACACACTGAGAGCAGTACCGATTACATCAAAACCGTGCTGATTTGCAATCACCACAATTTCATCAGCAGCAGGAACGACGACGTGTTTTGCGAAGAAATATGAAACTATCAATGAAGGCCCACCGAACCCACACAGCATCCAAGACGGCATCTCTTTGAATGTCTTATACTTGTTTATGCGCTTACAATCAGCGGCATTTTTTTGAACCATTTTCATTTCTTCCTCTTATCTATTGCGACCATTATCGACAGAGACTCTGTAGTTCTGCCCATGAAACATTAAATGCAGGACACAGCATTATACGCACTTACATCCAGACAATCGAAATTATCTAATTCGCCCTAGTTTGTATAAGCACAACACCCTCCGCGCGCGCCGTTCGTCAACCCACCACTCGATCAAGCTCCTCTATTAATTCCATTGCATCTCGGTAGTACTGCCGAACATCCCCAATGGATACTCTAGGATTACCACCATGTGCGAATTCATTTCTTGCGTCGACGAGGGATTGTAGCGAAGTTTTCAATGAATTAGATCTAGCGTGATTGCTAACCACATTCTTAAACTCACTATTCCAATTGTCGTCGAACGACTTCAGCAACTTGCAGATATTTCCGAACGAAGGATTGGAAGAGCTGTTTCTTATCATAACGGTGAGGTAGTTCTTGATTTGAGACCTGGATCGATAGGAGCACCGATCTGCTACAAGTGATTTGAACGCCTGCTCAATAGTACCGCACGCCTTGATTAATCCATATTTGCTAAGGTACGGCACTATGCTGCTCCCGAGACCGAGGCCATGCACAAGGGTCTCTATGTTCGTAAGCTCAGTCGCACAGTCATCGAGCAACACCCTGACGGACTCATTGTTCATGACCGCGGCCAAACAGGTACTGGGTCGCCAATTCCACCCGGCGAGTTATCGAATCCTTCGTCATTGTTTCTTTGCTGATAGCCGAACGGTAAGCTGGGTCCTGCAAAAGCCGTCTTCTGTTTCGTTCCGGATCTCCACGTGTGAGATCGAACCTATTTTCTAAAGCAACGGCCGTTGCTATCGAAATAGAATCGAATATGGTGGGGCTAAATTTATTGACCAGCCGGCTCGGATCGGACGGTGAGATATTGTGAAACGCAGACATCCCCCATGTGTTCAACACGAGACTCATCGCCCCCAAGAATTTATTACGTAGCGCATCAATCCGACCACATTCAAGACCAGAGCTTCTCTTCATGAATTGGTTTAGGTGCTTTTTTAGAGAAATGCGCTCTTTGTCAATAGCACGGGTTTCCGAGGGATCTAGCGCAAAAAAACGAAGAATAAATTCCATATCCCGCATTCTAGAATCTTCCTCACCACCGAACAGCCCTCGCCAATCATCTGACCGGTTGAGCTCGATCAAAAGGTCGTTGAACGGCCCCTGGTAAACACAATTTCGGATTTCTTGCGGCATTAACGTTCGTCCACTTGTGTTGATTCGCTCGAACACTTGATACAGGCTTGTATCGGTATCTGAAGGATGATCCTGGACGAAAATGATGGCGTGAATCGTAGTATTACGAATCTTGCGCTGCTCTATGTCACCAAGTTCAGAGAACGCCCTCCCTCTCCAACGGGAATTTATTTTTCCAGATCGCGATAGCTTAAATACCTTCCCATCGCCAGAGTATATTCCGCGAACGAAATCATAGACTGTCATGATCCGTTGATATCCATCAACGATGAGCATTCGCTCATCTGATGTTTTTGCAAGAAAAATGCTAGGAACTGGGAGGCCGAGCAACAGGGAGTCAATAAATCTGGATGCTTCAGTCTTATCCCAAACATACTTTCTCTGAAGCTCAGGCTTTAACAACTCATTGTCGTCGTACCGATCTATCAGCTCTCGAAACGACAAGTCGGCACCCCAAGATGAGATCTTGAATAGGTCATCATCTGAGTAAAAATCGTTCTCTTCGTCTTTAATATACTGAATTACTTCCGCCACTTGCAGCCCCCCAAGTTTTTTCGACTGACTCGTATTTTCGACGAATAACTCGCAGCACTTTAGCTGATCCCATTCACCCGAATCGTTCCGATTCGGCAACCTTTCATAGAGATTACGCCAGCACTTCACCCATCAACGTCACTTCCGCCCTCAGAGACCGTACGTCCGTCGCCCTCTTCCTGCTCGGGCCCGACCGGATCGCGCTCCTGCAGTTTCGGCGGGGCTGCCACCCATGCGCGCAATCGTTGGCCGATCTGCTCATAAAAATGCGGAACGGCCATTTCGAGTTCTTCGATAAAGATCTTGTTGCCGGAAAAGCGAGCGGCGAGGTCGACTATGTAGAACACCTCGAATGCACTTGGAACTACGCTGCTGCAGGCGCTTTCCAGTGCGTTACTGTCCTGCAGAACCTGCGCGAGGGTCGCCTGCGTTTCTTCTGCGCGGCCGGGCCGTATAGCCTTGACGTACATGTTGTTCGGCTCGGCCTTGGACAACTGTCGCGTGAGCCAACTGACGCGCGCTGAACAACGCTTTTTATCCTGCGGCGCAACGAGGCGCATGGAGCATTCGATGGTGCGTTTCGTTAAGTCGGCCGTGACCGTCAGATCAGAAGCTGCGTCGGGCACTTCGAGTACGCAGACCAGCTTCTTCTCCTTGGACAGAAAATCGCAGTCGTCCTTGAGACGCTGGACCGGAT
Source organism: uncultured Azoarcus sp. (assembly GCA_963975885.1). Lineage (GTDB taxonomy): Bacteria > Pseudomonadota > Gammaproteobacteria > Burkholderiales > Rhodocyclaceae > Pseudazoarcus. Next base: position 303 of record CAXBIS010000035.1, on the reverse strand, counting down.
CGTTGCGGTGGGCCTTGGCGAGCTTGAGCTTGGTTTGGCGACCGAGTTTGCGACTCATCACCAGGCAAAGGTCGCGCTGCTCCTGATGCCAACTCGAAACGGTGTTCTCGACTTCCTCCGAGGTCTTCGCGAGCACGGCGCCGCTCTTGACCTTCGCGACGATATCTTTCCACTCGCGATTCATGCTGTCGAAACGGGTGATCCCACTGGAATCGTGGCCGAGGTACCTCAGCACTTCTTCAAGGATGTAGTGAATCAAGCCGGGAACCCCGGAGGCTCCAACTCTTGAGAAGATGGAGCCAT
>CAXBIS010000034.1:0-22378 GCA_963975885.1 uncultured Azoarcus sp. | reverse complement strand
CAAGACGGCAGTCTCCTGCCAAAAGTCCGATTACACAAAATTCAGCACACGCCCCTTTAATTGCGCAGAACAGTTTGTTTTCAACTTTATTCAGCTAGAACATCGATAGCGCTTCCGACCAGCGATTGTTCGCTCGGTGACAAGCGGCCCGCCGTCTCCCCATCCACACTGATTCCAGCTGCATGAACCGGACGCCATTGCGGCGGCCTCCGGTACTCGCGGCAGGACCGGCGCCATCGCATTCGCGCCGGTGAGGTTTCAGCCAACTGGGAGGAAGCATCATGTCGTCAGAACATCGTTGCGGGCCAGGTTGTTCGCATGGGCATCAGGACGCGCAAGCGGTCGAGCAATTCACCGAGGCGCGTCGCGGTTTCATGAAGGATGTGTTGGTCAGTGGCACGGCGCTGTCGCTCGGGGCGTTCGGCTCGTCCGCGCACGCTGCCTCGTCCTTCGCCGGAGGTGGCCCCGTGCGCACCGAGAAGGCGCTGGCCACGCATTACCACATCCCGGCCACCGCCGACACGGTGCATTGGGGCTACTTCAGCAAGTCGCTCAAGCCGACGGTCGAACTCGAATCCGGCGATTTCGCGACTATCGAGACGCTCACCCATCACTGCGGCGACGACGTCGAGCGCATGATCAAGGGAGATCCAGGCGCCGAGAGCGTGTTTCGCTGGGACGCCAACGGCAAGGCGGTCGACCGGCGTGGCGCCGGGCCCATGGATCATCCGCTTGGGGCCGGTGGCGGCCAGGGGGTGCACATCTGCACCGGCCCGATCGCGATACGCGGGGCTGAGCCTGGTGACGTCCTCGAAGTGCGAATCCTCGACGTGTGGCCACGTGAGTCGGGCAATCCGCAATTCAAGGGACGCACCTTCGGTTCCAACGCTGCAGCCAACTGGGGATTTCACTACGGAGACCTGATCGAGGAGCCGGTCAAGCGCGAGGTCATCACCATTTATGAGGTCGATGCGCGCGGCGAGCGCAACTGGGCGCGCGCGGCCTACAACTATCGCTGGACGCCGCAGACCGATCCGTCGGGCATCGTCCACCCGATCATCGATTATCCCGGTGTTCCGGTGGATCCGAAGTCGATCCAGCCCAGACACGACATCCTCAAGGACATCCGCATCCCGGTGCGTCCGCACTTCGGCACCATGGGGCTGGCGCCGGTCGAGGCCGACATGGTCAATTCGATCCCGCCCAGCTACACGGGCGGCAACATCGACAACTGGCGCATGGGCAAGGGCGCGACCATGTATTACCCGGTGTCCGTCCCCGGCGGACTGTTCTCGGTGGGCGACCCTCATGCGTCGCAGGGCGACTCCGAACTGTGCGGCACGGCCATCGAATGTTCGCTGACGGGCGTATTCCAGTTCATCCTGCACAAGAAGGCGACACTTGAGAACTCGCCCCTGGCCGAGCTTGCCTATCCGTTGCTGGAGACGCGCGAGCAGTGGGTGCTGCACGGATTCAGCTACCCCAACTACCTGCGTGATCTGGGCGCCGACGCGCAGAACGAGATCTTCGCGAAATCTTCCGTTGATCTGGCGCTGCGTGACGCCTTCCACAAGATGCGTCACTTCCTGATGCGCACGCAGAACCTGGGCGAAGACGAAGCCGTGTCGCTGCTGTCGATTGCCGTCGACTTCGGCATCACGCAGGTCGTGGACGGCAACTGGGGCGTGCACGCCATCGTTCCCAAGCACATCTTCCCGGCGCGCGCCTGAGGTCTTGCCGCAAAGCACCCCGACGGCTTGATGAAGTCGTCGGGGCAACTCGCGCGCTAGCCTTCGCGCTCGCGCAGCATCGACTTGCGCACGATCGCGTGCACGCCGAGATTGCCGTTGACCACCTGCGTCACCCCGAAATCCACCCCCACCGACAACAGCGAGATGGCCTCGTCCTCGCTCAAGCCGTGCGCGGTCATCAGGAAGCGTCGGGTCTTGCGAAACGCGTCGCGCATGGCCAGATCGAGCGAGGCGCGTTTGTAGACCTCGGTCTGCGCTGCCGGGCCCAGTTCGACCAGGTGGTTGGGATGACTCAATCCCTGGATCACCCACTCGTCGGGAGTTTCCAGGAACGGATGATCTAGCTCGGCGAGATAGTGACCTTCGAGTGCGCAGGCCTTGTGCACGATCAGGTCGAAGTCGCCCGTCAATGAGCATTCGATGGCCGTACCGCACAGTTCGGAGTCGCCCTGCGAGGCGTGCGGGTCGCCCACGGAAAACAATGCACCGGGCACTCCAACGGGCAGGAACAGCGAAGCGCCGGGCGCGGCACGCCAGTTGTCGAGATTGCCGCCAAAGCAGCCCGGCGGGATGGAGTCGACGTCGACCTCCTGTCGTGGCGCCACAGCCAGCACGCCGAAATGCGGGCGCAGCGGGATGCGTACGCCGTCGAGCACGCCATGGCATTCGTGGATGGTGGAATGATCCACCGGCACGCCGGGGTAATCGATGGTGTCGTGACGCACGCCCGAAGGATCGGTCTGCGGTGTCCAGCGAAAGCTGTAGACGGCACGCGCGAAGTTGTCGTACCCCGTCGCATGCAGTTCGTAGATGGTCACCACCTCGCGGGGTCGTGGCTCGGTGAGCAGATCGTGATAGTGGTAACCCCACCAGGTCGCCGCGTTGCTGCCGAAACTGCGCCCGGCGTACTCCGGGTTGCGGCTCGGGCGCTGACGGATGTCCACGATGCGTACCTCGAGCACGTCGCCCGGCTCGGCCTCTTCGACATATACCGGCCCGGTGCACACATGCACGCCAAAGCCCTCGCCCGCGCCGCGCCCGAAGATCGACGCGTCGAGCGGACCGGCACCGCGCCGCTCGACCGCCTTGCCGCCGGCGTCCCAGCGAAACACGCTCTCGGCGCCCGGATCGTCATGCACCATGCGTTCGACATCATCGGTGGCGTGCTGGGTGAGCGCCTCGATGGTGATACGGTCGCCCGAACGCACGCGCGCGACCGGTTCGAGGAAACGGTTGAAATATCCCCAGTGCACGGTCTCGGAAGTGGCGTGCAGGTAGTGATGCGATGCGCCGTCTTCGTCGCGATACTGCGCATCGATCTCCCGCCTGAGGGTCGTGGCACCCGGATGCGCACTGAGCGAAGGCACGCCGGCAGAGTCCGGCCGCCCGCGCAGGCGCACCGGCTTCGGCTCCTGTGCGGCTACCCGGCAGGCACTGGGCGTATAGCCGAATTCGCGCACGAATGCCCGCGTGAAATTGGCCGCATCGCCAAAACCCCACCGGAAACACAATTCACCGATCGCAAAATGCGACAGGGCCGGGTCGCGCAGATCGTTGCGGCATCGATACAGCCGCCGTTTGCGCACATGCGCGCCGAAGGTCGTACCCGCCCCCGAGAAAAGGCGCTGAACATAACGCGGCGACAACCGGGCCTCGTGCGCAATGCGCGCAAGGTCGAGATCGGCCTCCGTCAGGTGGGAGTCGATCAATTGGCAGACGCGACGAAGATGGGCCAGCTGCACCGAAGTGGAGGCGCTTTCCGCGACATCCTCCGTCTCATGCGCCAGGGCGGGCAGCATCATGCCGGTCAGCGCAGACTCGACCTGCCCGAGATCTCCCGGCTCCAGCGCATCGAGACGCTCGCCTGCCGATCGCAGGAGATCTGCCGCGACCGCGCCCAGCGTCGAGGATCGGCTGATGCAGTTGAAATTGGATCGGCGCGTGTTCAACACTCGTCTGGCGAAGCCGGATTCGCCCAGCACCGCCACCGTCGCAGCAAAGTCGGCGTCGAAGTCGATGCGCCAGTCACTGTGCGCATCCATCACGAAGCCGTCGCCGACGGCGATCGCCTCATCCCGGTCGCCGGTCGTGACGCGTCCCACGCCGTGGTGACAGACGAATACGATGATCGCACCGTGTCGTGACTCCGCTCCCAGCGATACGAGTGTCTGCGCCCCACCCTTGAGATGGCCGAAGCGCGCACCGGCAGGCGAATCGCGCACCGTGGCGAAGCCGACCAGGCGTGCCGCGGGACAATCGGCGCAGGCCTTCAGATACAGGCGTGCGAGCACCTCCGACCACGCGCGTGCCCTCAACACGCTCGGATAGGCGTCACTGGAGAAGCTCTCGGCACGTGCGCTCATGACCTCTCCGACTGAATGGGGCGCATCGTCTTCGCGGCACGCCCTGCAGCGCCCTTCTTGCGGGCGCTGTCCAAAATTCATCCGTTTGCGCTCATGACGAACCGGCTGTCGTTCAATTCTCCGAAGGCCGCACTCCAGATTCGAGTCCTCGAGCGCGCCAACAAGTCTATCCCGTGAATGGCCGTGCAAGGGCTTTTCGCTCCCGACAAGCCGGACGGCACAGGATTGCGTGACGTCGTCGTGTCTGGTTCGCAAACAGGCTCGCCGCTACCTCGCACTCTTGGATGCATTCGAATTCATCGAAAGCCGTACCGTGCGCGCGTTGCTGCCGCGACAAGGCAAGGTTCCAGATCGAGTCGCGAAGTGCCGAACGAATGACTCTCGAGGTCAGGTGAGGGGTTTTGCGGTGGAGGGGGTGCGTGGCTCAGTGACTGATCATCCACGGGCGCGTCCCCGGGAAGCTCTTCGCACCATCGGCCGTTACGTTCGTCTTGCGATTCTTCGCACCGTTGCAGCAACCGCATCCGGGGCCGTGACGGTGACGTTCCTTGTATTCGGTTGAAGTCAGTGGCTGGTGTGCCGAGCGCTCGTTGGTCGTGTGCGCGGCCCGTTGGGCCGAGGACATGACGCCCAGCTTGGGTGCGGTCAGCAGCACCCTTGCCGCAAGTCGGCCGCATTGGGGGCAGTTGCAGGCGGCATCGCGATCACTCACGCGACGTACTTGCGTGAAATCGCCACATGCATCGCAAAGGAACTCGTAGACGGGCATTTCTGGATGACCTCCGTAAATCTGCTCGAACAAGGCATCGCGACTTGGGTCGCGATGCCTTCCGGATGGTGCTCAGACAGTCAAAGGTCAGGAGCAAGCGGCACGTCCACTCCGCCGGCGATGTGCTTGACCGGCCCTTGTGTGCTCGGGTTGATGTCGAATTCGAAGATCTCGGTCGGCAACCACAGTGTCGCGCAGGCATTCGGAATGTCGACCACGCCGCTGATGTGCCCCTGTACCGGTGCCGTGCCGAGAATCGCGTAGCCCTGGGCTCCGGTGTAGCCGAATTTCTTCAGATATTCGATTGCATTGAGGCAGGCTTGCCGGTAAGCGATGTGCACGTCGAGATAGTGCTGTTTGCCGCTTTCGTCGACCGAAATGCCTTCGAAGATCAGGTAGTCGTTGTAGTCCGGGGTAATCGGGCTGGGTTTGAAGATCGGATTCTTGATGCCGTACTTGGCCATCCCGCCCTTGATCAGCGATACACGCATGTGCACCCAGCCGGCCATCTCGATGGCGCCGCAGAACGTGATCTCGCCGTCGCCCTGGGAGAAGTGCAGATCCCCTACTGACAGACCGCCGCCCTTCACATACACGGGAAAGAAAATGCGCGAACCCCGCGACAGATCCTTGATGTCGCAGTTGCCGCCATGCTCGCGTGGCGGAACGGTGCGCGCGCCCTCGGCAGCCGCCTTGTCACGCGAGTCGCCGTTCATCTTGCCCATGTGGGCGGTGGGCGCACTCGGTGGCGCCGCCAGCGGAGGCACGCGATCGGGGTCGGTATCGATCAGTCCCTTCTCGCGCGTATTCCACATGTCGAGCATCTTGCGGTCCGGCAGGCAGCCGATCAGACCGGGATGGATCAGGCCCGCAAAGCGCACTCCGGGAACGTGACGGCTGGATGTAAACAGGCCATGGAAGTCCCAGATGCTCTTTTGCGCCTCGGGGAAGTGTTCGGTCAGGAAGCCGCCGCCGTTCTGTTTGGAAAAGAAGCCGTTGAAGCCCCACATGCTCTCTTCCTTGGCCCCGACGTCGAGCAGATCGACGACCAGCAGATCTCCGGGTTCCGCACCTTCAACGCCGACCGGTCCCGACAGAAAGTGGACCGTGGTGAGATCGACGTCGCGCACGTCAGAGGCATCGTCGTTGTTCGCGATGGCGCCCCCCGTCCAGTCGTAGGTCTCGAGGATGAAGTCGTCGCCCGGCTTCACCCAGCAGGCCATCGGAATGTCAGGGTGCCAGCGGTTATGAATCATGTCGTTGTCGTAGGGCGACTGGTTCAGATCTACCTTTACGAGAGTCTCCGCCATGGTTGTCTCCTCCTTGGCCAATGTCATGAAAGTGAGATCGCCGACCGCTTCGTGCAGCCATGTCGATCACGAAACCATCTTAGGCAAGGCTCAAGGTCGGGGAATCACCCCCATCGAGGATTCGCTCTCACCCGAATGGGTGAATCGAAAAACGCAGTGCATCGGGCGATCAGGGTTAGTGCAGATGCGGTGGGAACGCAGGGGCGATGTCGACGGCGGGTGACACCGCGGGCCCCTGGACGAACTCGCAGCCCTCCCACTTGCAGAACTGGATGTCATCGGTCGAGACGACGCCGCGTGCGAGCGAGTGCGCGCCCAGAGTGTGGGTGAGCGCGACCACGCTACGCACGATCGCCGCTCTTTCGGCATCCTCGCTGACATGCCCGACGATCGCCGGGTGGAGGGCGACGATATCGGGCCGGAATCGCTGGATCTCGGGCAGTGACAACGCACCCAGGCCGACACCGTCGAGCGTCAGGATCACCCCGCGTTTGCGCAGTGAGGCACATCGTTCGGACCAGTCTGAAAGCCCATGTTCGGGCACGCACAACTCGAAGGCGCTCGCCGCCAGGCCCGTTCGATCGAGCATATCCTCGAACATCCTGACCCCGTCCTCGCCGCCGAAGCCGAGCGACAGCAGGCGGAAAGCCAGTCGCGTTCCCCCCGGTTTGCCGACCAGCGCGGCGTAGAGGTCGGGCAACATGCCGATCAGTCGTCGATCCCAGGCCAGACCGACCGCTGGTGACAATCTTTCCAGGGCTGTTGAAAACTCGTCGGGCGCCAGTCCGCGAACCGGGCTGACCATCACTTCGTACGCAGAGATCTCTCCCGATGCGAGATGCATGCGGGGTTCGACCAACGGCGGTTCTTCGGTTGCGCGGGTTACACGCTCGATCGAGCGTTGCATCACGTCCTTGGCGGCGCCCGACGAAAGGTTTGGTGCGGCACCCACAGCCTCCAGATTGCGCAACGCGAAGGTGATCGCCGAACGCAGTCGCTGAGCGGTCAGTTCCGTCTTCAGGTAGTAGCCGTTGATGTCGTAGGCGGCGATGACTTCTGCTTCGGGTGCGACCCCGGGATGTCCTGTTCGAACGAGTATCTGCACGTGCCTCAGGCCGGCTCGCTCACGAATGTGGCGGACCAGATGCAGGCCGGCGTCGTCCTCTTCCATGACCAGATCGAGCAGCACGACCGCCGTATCGGGATGGCGTGCGAGGTATTCACGTGCGTCTGCCGCACTCGCAACGCCCTCGACATGCACCGGTCGCGCCCGAAACTGCATGCGCCCCAGAACGAGGCGGGTAATCGCGAACACCTCGGGTTCGTCATCGACGACGAGAACCCGCCACGCATGCGCGGGCATCGCGGCGTTGCCGGCCGCGTGCGAATCGAGCTCATCCCTGTCGTGGTTCATTGAACTGTCCGTCCGTTCTGAAACGCATCGCGTCGGTGAGACTGGAGCCACCCGGATGTGCGCGCGGCAGGCGCAGCCAGAATACCGCGCCGCCTTCGGGGGCGTTCTCCACCCCGATCGTACCTTCGAGTTTTTGCGTGACCAGGGTGTAGGCCAGATAAAGCCCCAGGCCGCTGCCTCCGGAGGCGCGGCGGGTGGTGAAGAAAGGTTCGAAAATGCGCTCGCGTATGTCGTCGGGGACACCTCGACCGTTGTCGGCGCAGGAGATCAGCACCTCGTCCTCGCCCTCGCGTCTGGCCGACAGCGTAATCGTGCCCGCCTCGCCCTCGGCGAAGGCGCTTTGTGTTGCGTTGATCACGAGGTTGGTCAGTACCTGGGCCAGCGGTCCCGGATAGGTGTCCATCTCGATTCCGACCGGACAGTCCAGATACGTCCCGAGCGCGCGGTCCTGGAGTGCCGGTCGCAGATTGCGTAGCGTCTCTTCCATGTAGTGGGCCAGATCGAAGCGTCGCCGCTGGTCGCTGCTCTGGTCGACCGCGACCAGCTTGAAGCTCTTCACCAGACGCGCCGCGCGATCGGCATTGGAAGCAAGCAGGCGAGCAGATTCCAGCGCATCGTCGAGGAATGCGCGCAATTCGTCCTTGCCGAGCGTTCCCTGATCGAACCGGGCGCGCAATTCTTCGGAACGTTCGCGCAGGTAGGATGCCGCACTTACCGTAATCCCTACCGGCGTGTTGATCTCGTGCGCCACACCGGCAACCAGCCCCCCGAGTGAGGCCATCTTTTCGGACTCGACGAGTTCGGATCGTGCCAGCTCAAGCTGATGCAGCGACTGCAGCAACTCGCCCTCGGCCAGTTCCCGACTCTCGTGGGAGAGCACGATCCACCACGTTCCGACCGCGATCAGGATCAACGTGGCCAGGTAGATGCGCACGAGGATCTCTGCCAGTTCCTGGCCGTAGGCGAGGTCCTGTGCATCAAGGAGGCGGTAGGCGAGCAGGAACAACGCTGCCATCGCCGCCGCGACGATCCCGAACAGTGCGAAGAAGCGTCCGATCCGACGACCGAAATGGGGTGCAAAATGTGTCGACCCTGGCGCGACGTGAGACGGTTCCGAACGCACCGTTGGCTGCTTGCAGAAGTCGTGGCAATGCGCCTCGAGGCCGCAGCACAGCGAGCAGATCGGGCCGCGATAGAACGGGCAATAGGCCATGTCGCGCGGTTCGTAGTCCCGCTCGCATACCGAGCAGCGCTCGGTCGGAATCGTGCCGTCGGCGCGCGCTGGCGTCTTGCTCCGGTAGGCCGTGTCGGTTCGCGCCAGGTAATAGCGACCGCGCGTGATCAGCGCGATCACGATTGCGCTGATGAAGGCCAGCCCGAGGGCGAGAAACGCCGAATACGCTTCCAGGATCGGCCCGAATGCGCCCGTGTAGGCGACGATCGAGAGAACCGACGCGACCAGCATCGCCCCACAGCCGACAGGATTGAAGTTGTATAGATAGGCACGCTTGAATTCGACGTAGCGGGGGCTGATGCCCATCGGCTTGAGCACCACGAGATCGGCAACGAGGGCGCCGATCCACGCCGTCGCGACGTTGGAGTAGACCGTCAGGACGGCCTCCAGCGTGGCCAGGATACCCATCAGCGTGAGCAACAGGGCGATGAGCACGTTGAACACCAGCCACACCACCCGGCCGGGGTGATACTGCGCCAGTCGCGCGAAGGCATTGGACCAGGCGAGGGAGCCCGCGTACGCGTTCGTGACGTTGATCTTGACCTGCGAGACGAGCACGAACAGCAGTGCGAAACCGAGGACCAGCACGCGTTCGTCGAAGACATGCTCGTAGGCCACGATATACATGTGGATCGGTGACACCGCTTCAGTCGGCGACGACCCGGCTCGCAGGCACAGCACCGCGAGCAGGCTGCCAGCGAGAATCTTGAGACCCCCGAGAATGATCCAGCCGGGCCCGGTCCCGATCAGCGCGGCCCACCAGGCAAACCGGTTTCCACGCTCCCGGTCGGGCAGGAAGCGCAGATAGTCGGTCTGCTCGCCGATCTGGACCACCAGCGACAGCAACACCCCCGTCGCGGCGCCAAAGAACAGCGGATTGAAGCCTGCCTGCGGCCCGACGTAGGAGGTCCACGCATCGATGAGGCCGGGATCCTTGTAAAGCACGAAGACGAATGGGGTGATCAGCAACACGATCCACAGCAACTGCGTCAGCATCTGGAAGCGGTTGATCAGGGTCACGCCAAAAAACACCATCGGAATGATCACCAACGAGCAGATCAGGTAGCCGATGGTGATGTTGAGGCCGGTCACCAGCTCGAGTGCCTGCGCCATGATCGCCGCCTCGAGCGCGAAGAAGATGAACGTGAACGAGGCGTAGATCAGCGAGGTCACGGTCGAGCCGATGTAGCCGAAGCCGGCGCCGCGGGTGAGCAGGTCGATGTCGACGTTGGCTTCGGCGCAGTAGTAGGCAATCGGCAGGCTGATCAGAAAGATCAGCAGGCTGACGATGACGATCGCGGGGAAGGCGTTCTGGAAGCCGTAGCTGAGCGTGAGCGCGCCGCCGATGGCTTCGAGGGCAAGAAAGGAGATGCCGCCAATCGCGGTATTGGCGAGCACGAACGGATGCCAACGCCGGTAGGAGCGCGCGGCATAGCGCAGCGCGTAGTCCTCCAGTGTCTCGTTCGCGACCCAGGACTGATATTCCCGCTTGATGCGTCTCACAGGCAACTCGCTCCGCGCGCGGCGCGCCGCCCCTGAAAACGACAGCCAGGACGGGCGCGTTGATTATTCGCGCAAAGCCGCAGGCGGTGCAAGTCGCGCGCCCATGCACTTTACGCAGACCTTTTCATCGCGCGAGAACGTTCTATAGTGAGGAGGCTATGAAAGCGGGACCCGGGCCGCAGAAGTCCGTCCCCGCATCGGGAAGCAGGGAAGACAGGAGGAGGGAGCCTCGTGCACGCCCATTCGGGGGATCAGGCGCGCATCAGCGCCTTGCTCTACAGCATCCACGCGACCACTCACGACGATGGCGCATGGGGCGATACCCTGTGCCAGTTGCGTGACTGGTTGGACAGCCGCTGGACGACGATCGCCCGTCATCACTTTCTCAGCGGACACGGCGAAATCCTTCACCACGCGCCGGATGATCCGGATCTGAATCACACCTACGCCGAACACGCAGCACGTAATCCCTGGTTCCTGTCGAGCGAGGAATACTCCACTGGTACCGTGCTCCGCGGCACCGACCTGCTCGGCATGCAGGAGCTCAAGCGCACCGATTTCTACCGTAAATTGATGCAGCCCCATGGTTTGCTTCATCGGCTTTGCGGTGTTGCCGCGCGTCGCGGGGATCTCATCTATTACATCGCCGCCCATCGTGGCGAGGATCAGCCCGATTTCTCGAACGATGACCGCGCCCGGCTCAGCGACGTTCTCGCCCATCTGTCATTGGCTCTCGAGAACGGCTGGAAACAGCGTGAAGCGCGCGATTTCGGGCTCGCCCTTACGGAAGTCATCGAACAGACGGCGGTCGCGACCTTCCTGACCGATGCCGACAGCCAGATTCTTTTTCGCAACCGGGCGGCCGAACTGCTGCTCGAACAAGACTCCGGACTGATTGCGCCACGCAATTGCCTGAGTGCGATCTCCGGCGCCGACCGACTTGCCTTGCATGAAGCTGTTCGCGGCGTTGCCTCCCGCGTCCGCGCGGGCGAGTCCCGTTCGCCTCAGGTGCTGAGCATCAGCACGCCGAGCGGTGTTCACCCGACCGTAGTCTCGGTCTATCCGGCCGGTCGCAGCTTCACAGCCGCGCGGGGCGAATCGTGCGACCTGGTTGCCGTCTCGGCGCGTAATCAGCACAGCCGTCACGAGCACTGTTCTTTCGCACGTCAGTTCGATTTCACGCCAGCCCAGGCGCGCCTGAGCAGCCTGCTATTCACGGGCCACAGTCTCGCCAGCACGGCGCGCATCCTGCACGTGTCCGAAAATACCGTGCGCAGCCATCTCAAGCAGATTTTCCAGAAGACCGACACGCATAGCCAGATGGAACTTGTGCACCTGCACTCGCGCATCTGTGTCGATATCGATTGATTCTCCTGCCTTGATCGCTTCACCCTGTCTGGCGAGGCGCGTCTCATCCGAACGGGTGAGGGGAATTTCCTCGAACAGGGTGATTCGTCGTCGGGGGGCGCTGCATATGATGAGCCCATCTTCAGCCATAAACAGGCGACGGAGGGATCATCATGCTGCTCGGACTTGCTCTACTTTATGTCGGTGCCGTTCTTTTCCTGAACGGTCTTTGGCTGCTCGGTCGTATCGGCGATCGCGAGATCGCGGTCATCAACATCTTCGTTGGCGGACTGACCCTTCTGGTCGCCCTGTACCTTGCCTTCTTCGAGAACGATCCGGAGTCCATCCGCGCAGCCGCCCTCACGTTGCTGTTTACCTTCACCTACCTGTGGGTCGCAATGAACCGATTCAACGGCGCGGACGGGCGCGGGTTGGGCTGGTTCAGTCTCTTCGTCGCGATCACCCTCATTCCGGTGACGATCGGCGCCTTCGTGGAGGCCGGTTCCGTTCTCGGAATGTGGCTCGCATTCTGCTGGGCGGCATGGACCTTTCTCTGGTTCCTGTTCTTTCTGCTGCTTGGCGTGCAGAAGCCGATCGTGCGCTTCACCGGGCAAGTGACTGTCGTGACCGGCATTCTCACGGGCTGGGTTCCGGGCTTCCTGATGCTCGATGGCATTCTGGTTTGAGCGTCAAGGCCTTCGTGACGACGAGCCGTGCTAGCACACCTTCCCGAAGGCCCTTTTCGTCGCGCGGCAGGCCCGCCGATTGCCCTGCGCATCGGCGGTAGCGCATTCGTCTCTCGGCGAGGCGGTCGGCGCGCCGGATGACCGGGGGTAGAGGCGGGGCGGGTGGTGCCGCAGGTCATGCGTGGATCAATTCCCGCATCCTCGAACCGACGTGCCCGCCGTGGTTTGTGAGCGACAGTCGCCGCAGACTCCGGACGTCGGGCGGCCCGTTCGCCAGCGGGCGGCTGGGCCCGAGAAGCACTCTTCCGCGCCACTGAACCCAAGCACACTTCCCGCGCGACCCTGAACGCGTCGTCCAGACCCTGACGGCGGTGACCGCAACCCTCATTTTGTAAGACAGCAGTTGACAATTCGCTATCGATACACTTGTATACAGGCACACAGGGATGCGTGTGTATCGACGTTCCCTGATCTTCGACGGATTCAACAGGAGTGATCGATGAACGATCTGGAATGCGATGTGCTGGTGGTCGGTGGCGGGGTGACGGGCGTGGCGGCAGCGACGGCGGCCGCGCGCAGTGGTGCCCGCACCATCCTGCTCGAGGCGCGCCCCTTCGTCGGTGGCAACGCGACGACCGGCCTTTGCCTGCACAACTACATCACCAAGAACGGCCGTCAGGTCGTGTTCGGCATTGCGCAGGAAGTGGTCGACCGCATGATCGAGCGCGGCGGCGCGGTCGGGCATATCCCTTTCCCGGATGGGTTCTGCCATTCGATCACCCCGGTCGATGGCGAGTACTTCCGCATCATGTCGACCGAGATGCTGGCCGACGCGGGCGTGCAGATCCTCTATGGCGTCAACGTCGTGGGCGTGGAGACGCAGGGGCGCGAGATCACCGAGGTGCATGCCGCCGTCAAGGGCGGCATCCGCAAGATCCGCGCACGCGCCTATCTCGATGCCAGTGGTGACGCCGACCTGGTGAGCTACGCCGGCGGCGCGGTGCAGAAGGGGGAAAAGGCCACCGGCAAGATGCAGCCGGTGTCGATGCTGCTGCACTTTCACAGCGTCGATACGCGCCGCATCGCCGATGCGATCGGCGTGTCCGAACCGGCGATGGCGACGCGCCCCGATTTCCCCGAGCCGATCCCGGTGTATTTCCGCGGCTCCTTCAGCCGCTGGAACGACGTCATCCGCGAGCAGGGCATCTTCCCCAACGACGACCACATGGTGTTCTTCAACACCGTCTGGCCCGACCAGGTGAACGTGAACACGTCCGCCGTTTTCGGCATCGACGGCACCGATCCGATCCAGCTCTCGCGTGCCGCGGTCGAACTCACCCGCCAGGCCGAGCGCATCGGTGGCTTCCTCAAGCAGCATGTGCCGGGCTTCGAGAATGCCTATCTGGTGCCGGCAGGCTTTGCCCAGGTGCGCCAGACCCGCGTGATCGAGGGGCTCTACCAGATCACCGACGACGATGCGCTGGAAGGGCGCAAGTTCGACGACACCATCGGCCAGGTGTGTTTCCCGATCGATATCCATGATCCGGATACCGGGCAGGCGAGCTTCTACCCGATCGGCGACGACGGTGCCTTCGACATTCCGTTCCGCTCGCTGGTGCCGCGCGATCTGGACAACGTGATCGTGGCCGGACGCTGCCTGTCGGCCACGCACATGGCCTTCGGCGCGACGCGCAACATGGCGCCGTGCCTGGTGTCGGGGCAGGCTGCCGGCGTCGCTGCCGCACAGGCCGCCGCAGCCGGGTCGCGCATTCCGGATCTGGACGTGGGCGCGCTGCAGAAAACGCTGCTCGGGCAGGGTGTGTTCCTCGGCGACCGGTTCGCCTGAATCGCCTGAAGGCGCGGGCGGGTTCTTGGTTATGCTTGGACCCGCCCGGGTCTTCACCCACGACCGACGAGGAAATTCAGAATGAGTGCCGAGACGACTGCCGATACGCCGATGAACCTTGCTCCGCTGCAGGATTTCGACGCGTACGTGCCGCTGCGTGTGGCCGTGCTCACGCGGCTCAAGCAGGCGATTCTCGACGGCGTGCTGAAGCCGGGCGAACTGCTCAGCGAAAACCGCATTGCGACCCAGCTGTCCGTGAGTCGCACACCGGTGCGGGAAGCGCTGAGGGTTCTGGAGCAGGAAAACCTCGTGACCATGCTGCCCGGTCGCAAGGTCATCGTCTCCGTGCCCAGCGCCGAGGACATCGACGAGATCTACGATATCCGTTTCATCGTCGAATCCGAGGCACTCCGGCGCATCACGCCGGATCGCACTGATCTCATCGAACGTCTCGAGGCGTGCATCGCACGCCAGGAGGCGGCCCTCGAACGTCGTGACACGCGCGCCCTGCGCGAGATCAACACCGAGTTCCACATGATCTTCGTGTCGGTATTGAACAACCGCCGCCTGCGGCAGTTCATCGATTCCGTCTACGACTCGATCACCCGTTTCAGGCTGTATTCGCTGGAAGACCCGAAATGGGCGGAACACGGTTCGCAGGAACATCGCCGGCTGGTCGAGCTGCTCAAGGCCGGCGATACCGACGGCGCTGTCGCGATGCTCAGGGAGCATCTCGACAGTGCCAGAAACATCGTCACGAAGATGTTCAATTGAGAGGAGACAACACAATGAAAATCCGCACTCGCATCACGACCCTGGCGGCCTGCCTCGTCACCGCTGCGGTGACCTTCACCGGCGTGACCCACGCCAGCCCCGAGGTCACGCTCAAGCTCGCCCACGTGCAGCCCGAGACGCACGCCTTCCACAAGGGTTCGGTGAAATTCGCCGAAACCCTGAAGGAGGTGTCCGACGGCAAGATGGAGGTGCAGATCTTCCCGAACGGCGTGATGGGCAACGAGCGCGACCTGCTCGAGGCGCTGCAGATCGGCTCGCTCGATCTGGTCACCGTCACGTCGGCGCTCACCAGCAAGTTCAGCACCAACTACCAGGTGTTCTCGCTGCCCTTCCTCTTCGACAGCTATGAAGACGCCTTTCGCGTCATGGACGACCCGGAGATCCGCGGTTCGCTGGGCGAGAAGCTGATCGGCAAGGGCATCCGGCCGGTCGCATACTGGATTGGCGGCGCTCGCAGCTACTACGGCCGCAGCGAAGTCGAGAACCTGCCCGACTTCCAGGGCAAGAAGGTGCGCACCATGGAAGACCCGTACTACCTCGCGACCTGGAAGGCGCTCGGCGCGATTCCCACGCCGCTGCCCTTCGGCGAGGTCTATTCCGCCCTGCAGACCGGTCTCGTGGATGGTGCCGAAGGCGCAATCAACACCTATGTCTCGAAGAAGTTCTACGAGTCGGCGCCGCACGTGGCGATGGTGAATTACGTCTATTCGATCCAGCCGCTGCATATTGCCGAGTCGCGCTGGAAGAAGCTCAGCGAGCAGCAGCGCGAGTGGGTGAAGCAGGCGGCCGATGCGTCCGCCACCTTCGAGCGCCAGATCATCCTCGACGAGGATCGCAAGATGAACGACACCCTCGCCAGCCATGGCGTGCAGGTCACGCGTCCCGACATCGAGCCGTTGCGTGAGGCCGTCGCGCCGGTCTACGACAAGTTCCGCAAGGAATTCGGTGAGGAGGCCTACAGCCTCGTCAAGCAGATCCGCAAGGACTGAGACGCGACTTCGACTCACACCGGGGCGCCTGCGAGCGCGCAGGAGCCCCGGCCCAAGGAGTGCATACGATGTGGAAACGGCTGCTCTCGGTCGAGGCCGTGTGCGGGGCGCTGCTGGTCGTGATCGCCCTGCTGATGACCGTGCAGGTCTTTACGCGCTACGTGCTGGCCCAACCCCTGACGTGGAGCGACGAGATCATCTCGCTGGCCTTCACCTGGCTGTGCTTCCTGGGTGCTGCGGTAGCGCTGAAGCATCGCGGGCACATCGGCCTGACCTTCCTCGTGGAGTTGTGTCCGCCCGCGCTTCGGCGCGTGTGGATCGCCGCGATCGGCCTGGTTGTGGCCGGATTTCTCGCCGTGCTCATCTATGCCGGCTGGAAGATGACGGCCCTCGTGCATGATCAGCTATCGGCTGCACTGGAAATGCCGATGAGCTACTTCTATGCGGCGCTGCCCTTCAGTGCCGTACTCATGATCTATTACGAACTGGCCCATGTCGTGGCCGCATGGCGGGAGAATCGGTCATGACATTGGCGTTGTTCGCGACATTTATCATCTGCATCGTGATCGGCATTCCGATCACCTTCAGTCTCGGCGTTGCCGCACTTGCGGCCATCATGGCGAGCGACCTGTCGGTCATCGTGATTGCCCAGCGCGTGCTGCCGGCCATCGTCGACGCATCGGTACTGGTGTGCATTCCGCTGTTCATCCTCGCCGGCAACGTGCTCAGCTACGGCGGCATGGGCGACCGTCTGGTGAGCGTGGCCAACATCCTCGTCGGCCGCAGCCGGGGCGGGCTGGGCTCGGCCAACGTGCTGGCCAGCATGCTGTTCGGCGGCATCTCGGGTTCGGCCGCTGCCGATACCTCGGCGGTGGGCAGCGTGATGATTCCGTCGATGGAAAAGCAGGGCTACGACAAGGCCTTTGCCACCGCGATCACGGTGATCTCGTCGCCGCTGGGCGCGATCATTCCGCCCAGCATCATCATGATCGTCTATTGCTGGGTCACGGAGACCTCGATCGCGAGCATCTTTGCCGCAGGCTACCTGCCGGGGCTGCTCATCGGCGGGGCGATGATCCTGCTTGCCTGGATCATTTCGGTCCGCAAGGGTTACCCCATCGCACCGCAGACGTCGTGGTCGGAGAAGGTCCATATCGTCGCGACGGCGCTGCCGGCGCTGGCCATGCCGGTGATGATCATCGGCGGCATCGTGGGCGGTGTGGCGACGGCGACCGAAACCGCTGCGCTCGCATCGGTCTACGGCTTCCTGGTCTCGATGTACTACTACCGTGACCTGAAGTGGTCGATCGTGCCCACCATCCTGTTCGAAACCGTCAAGCTCACCGGTGTGGTCCTGCTGATCATTGCGATGGCGGCGCTGTACGGCTGGCTGATGGCCTTCGATCGCGTGCCGTTCCAGGTCGCCGAGCTGCTCGGCGCCATGGGATTGACGCCGTTTGCCTTTCTTGCCGTGTATGTGGCGATGATGATCTTCCTCGGGTGTTTCCTGGCGCCCACCGAGGCGCTGATCATCGCCGTGCCCATTCTCTTTCCGGTGGCGATGCAGATGGGCATCGATCCGCTGCACTTCGGCATCGTCTCCGTGACGGCGTTGGCCTTTGGCCACGTATCACCGCCGGTCGGAGTCTGCCTGTTCGTCGGTTCGGCGATCAGCGGACTGTCGCTCGGGCGAATCATCCGCGCGCTGCTGCCGTTCTACGTGGTGATCTTTGGCGTGCTGATGCTGATCGCGTTCTATGCGCCGATCACCACCCTGGTGCCGGATCTGCTCGGGTTGAGTCGGTAAGTTCGAATGTCACGCTGCGCCCGCAACGTTTTCGGACGCAGCGTGAGACGTTTCAGCTACGACGGGCGCGGCGGATTCGACCTTCGTCGTCGGCAAGACTGAGCAGATAGGCGCCGGCCTCCTCGATGTCCGCGATCATCTCCGTCTCGGCTGCATCGGCGTCGCCGGCGTGCAGGGCTTCGAGGATCTTCAGATGGTGGTCCGTGCCCTTGAGCGAAAGCACGTAATCCGGAATGACGAAGGTCAGCACCGGGCCGCAGCGCAGCCATAGGCTCTCGATCATCTCGAACAGGATCGGGATGTCGGCCATGCGGTAGATGCCGAAGTGGAACTGCCGATGCAGGTCGAGATAGGCCTCGAGCTTGCGTTCGGCGATCAGGCGACGCATCCGGGCCATCGTGTCTTCCAGCACGCGCAGGCGAGCTGCGTCGGCATTGCCGGCGGCCTCGCGCGTCGCGCGTCCCTCCAGCTCCGTGCGCACGATCAGCAGATGGCGCAGCGACTGCGCGTCCAGATCCGGGACCACGGCCGAGTTGCGCGGGCCCTGCTCGAGCACGCCACCGGCGACCATGCGGTTGAGTGCGTCGCGCACCGGCGTGATCGAGATCCCCAGCGAGTCGGCCAGGTCACGCAGCACCAGACGCTGGCCGGGTTCGAAGCGGCCTGCGAAAAGCGCCTCGCGGATCTGAGCAAAGACTTGGTCGCCGAGCGGCTCGCGTTCGACCGGCTGGAGTGCCGGCTGCAGATGTGTGGCGTTTTCCATGATGTGCGTCCTTGCTTGCTGAACTTCCGCGTCCGGTGCGACGCGATCAAGGTTGACTCTACACGAATTCGTGTTGTACGGTGTTTGTTATAACAAACAACAAACACCGATTTTCCACCAGTGTAGGAGACTCACCATGAAGCTCGCACGAAGGATCTTGCTCACCACCGTTGCCGCCCTCGGCCTGACCGCAGGCCTGGCTTCCACCAGCGCAGCCGAATACCCCGAGCGCGAAGTCCGCTGGGTGATTCCATGGAACGCGGGCGGGTCGAACGACATCATGGCGCGCTTCCTGCAGCCGATTCTGGCCAAGGAAGGACTCAAGGTCGTCATCGAGAACGTGCCGGGTGGCACGGGCGCCATCGGCATGGGGCAGGTGGCCACCGCCAAGCCCGACGGCTACACCATCGGCAACGGCACCAGCTCGACGCTGTCGATCATCGCGCAGGGCAAGGCGCCGCTCAAGAACGAACAGTTCACGCACATCATCCGCGTGTCGGTCGATCCGCTGATGCTGCTGGTGCCGGGCAACAGCCCGCACAAGACCCTCGACGAGTTCATGGCTCACCTGAAGGCCAACGACGGCAAGGTCACCATCGGCACGCCGGGCACCTACAACATCAACCACATCTTCGCCGAGATGACCGCGCGCGGTGCCGGCGTGGCCTATCGTCATGTGCCGTATCCGGGCGGCTCGCGGGTCATCGCCGAGTTGATGGGTGGCCAGATCGCCGCAGGCGTGCTCAAGCCCAGCGAGACCATGGAGCAGATCAAGTCGGGCGACCTGCGTCCGCTCGGCGTGTTCGCCAACGAGCGTCTCGAGGTGCTGCCCGACGTGCCGACCTTCGCCGATCGCGGAATCGACGTCTATCCGTTCGGTCCGGTGGTCCAGATGGCCTACATCGCCGCTCCGGCCAACATGGACCCGAAGGTGCGCGAGACGCTCACGGCGAAGTATCGTGCGGCGCTGGAAAGCCCCGAGTTCAAGAAGTTCGCAGCCGACAACGGCTTCCTGATCGATCCGCTCGCCGGCGAGGCGCTGGACAAGGAAGTCGCCGCTGTCGCCAAGGCCATCGCCGCGGTCGCGGAACAGACCTTCAAGTAAACCGCAGACGGGCCGTCCGCTCACGGACGGCCCGCATACCCGGAGAAATCCGCATGCACAGTCTTCGACTCGCTGCCAGCGCGGCCGTGACGCTGATCCTGCTCGGGCTGGTGGCGCTGCTGTGGTCGCCCGCCTTCGCCCTGCCGGCAGCCGGGCGTGTCAACGGCATCGGTCCGGGTGCGCTGCCGCAGTTCAGCGTGGTGGCCATCGCAGCCCTGTCGGTCCTGATCTTCGTGCGCGACTTCGTGTCGATGCGCCGCTCGGGGCAGATCAGCGGCGCGAGCGAATTCGGCGAAGGTGCCGATCCGCGGCGGGTGGTCGGCATCAGCCTCGTCACGCTGCTCGCACTGTCGGCCTATGTCGCGCTTTGGGCAGCGATCGGATTTCCGGTCGCTTCCATTCTGTTTCTCGCCGTGATGAGCATGGTGTTGCTGCCGCGCGAACTGCGCAGCACACGCGCTTACGTTGCCATCGCGGTGTGCTCGGTCGCATTCGGTACCGGCGTATGGGCCCTGTTCGTCTATGTCCTGCAGGTTCCGCTGCGCTGAGGGGATGGCGATGGAACTTCTCGACAACCTGATCCCCGCGCTGCTGAGCACCGTCACGTCGCCCGTGGCGCTGGGCCTGATTCTGGTCGGCGTGGTGGTGGGCTTCACCTTCGGGGCGACGCCGGGGCTGACCGCGACGATGGGTGTGGCGCTGTTCATTCCGCTGACCTTCCCGCTCGAGGCGGATCTGGCCATCGGCATGATGATCGCGCTCTACTGCGGCTCGATGGCCGGCGGCGCGATTCCCGCGATCCTGATCAACATCCCCGGTACGCCCTCGGCGCTGATCACCACCATCGACGGCCATCCGATGGCGCGCAAGGGACTGGCCGGCCGCGCGTACGGCTGGGCCTTGGTGTCATCCATCGTCGGGGGTCTGGTGGCCTGGGTGTTTCTCGTCACCCTCGCGCCGATGCTCGCCCGCCTGGCGCTGAAGCTGGGCCCCGCCGAATACGCCGCGACCGCGCTGCTGGGCATGACCATCATCGCGTCCATCGTGCCCGGACGCCTGCTCAAGGGCGCGCTGTCGGTGGTCATCGGCGTGGCGCTGTCGGTGGTCGGCCTGGACCAGATCACCGGCGAGGGGCGCTGGACCTTCGACACGCTGGCGCTGATGCGCGGCATCGACATCATGCCGGCGCTGATCGGCCTGCTGGTGATCCCCGAGCTGATGGGCTCGATGTTCGAGCGCAACAAGGGCGAGAAGCTGCCCTACACGCTCAAGCACATGCTGCCCAGTTTCCGCGAATGGTGCGGGCAGGCGGTCAACACCGTCCGCTCGGCGATCATCGGCGTGGTGGTCGGCATCGTGCCGGCGCTGGGAGGCAGCGTCGGCTCGCTGATCGCCTATGACCAGGCCAAACGCTCGGACAAGAACCGCGCCGAGTACGGCAAGGGCGCCCCCGGCGGGGTGGTCGCCTCCGAAGCGGCCAACAACGGCGTGACCGGTGGTGCGCTGATTCCGCTGCTCACACTCGGCATTCCCGGCGACACGGTCACCGCGATGCTGCTCGGCGGCCTGACCATCCACGGCCTGCAGCCCGGCCCGCGCCTGTTCGAGACCAGCGGGCCGATCGTGTGGGAGATTCTCGGCTCGGTGCTGATCGCGATGCTGATGATCGCCGTGGTCGGCCTGATCGGCTTCCGTTTCTTCGTGCGCGTGCTCGACGTGCCCCGTCACCTGCTGGTTCCGGCGTTGTTCGTGCTCGCCGTGGTCGGCACCTACTCGCTCGCCAACCAGTGGTTCGACGTCGTCATCATGCTTGCGCTCGGCGTTGGCGGCTTCCTGATGACGCTGGCCGGCATCCCGGTGTACCCGGCGGTCATCGGCGTGATCCTTGGCCCGCTGCTCGAATCCGAGACGCGCCGCGCGCTGGTCATCAGCGGTGGCGAATGGAGCACCTTCTTCACCCGGCCCGGTGCCGCGACGATCCTCACGATCGCCCTGCTGGCGCTGGTCCTTCCCAACCTGCTGTCGTGGATCAAGCGTCAGCGTCAATCCGCCCCGAACCCCTCAGCGAGGAGCACCCCGAATGAAAATTGAAAAGATCACCTGCCACGTGCTGAGCACGCCCATCCAGCAGCCCTTCACCTCCTCGCGCGGGTGGATCTACAAGACCCGGGGCACCTGCCTGGTGGAGATCGAGACCGATGACGGCATCGTCGGCTGGGGCGAGTGCTACGGGCCTTCGGCGGTGGCGAAGGCCTTCATCGACACCCAGTTCGCCGCGCGCATCAAGGGGCGCGATCCCTTCGACGTCGAGGTGATCTGGGAAGAGCTCTACAACCGCATCAAGGACTACGGCAACAAGGGCATGGCGATCGCGGCGATCAGCGGCATCGACATCGCGCTGTGGGACATCATCGGCAAGGCCTGCAACAAGCCCGTGCACAAGCTCATCGGCGGGGCATTCCGCTCCGAGGTGCAGGCCTACGCGACGGGGTTGTACTTCGTCGACATGGACAACCTCGTCGGCGAGGCCGTCGAGGAGGCCGAGGGCTACGTCGAGGAAGGCTTCGGCGCAATCAAGATGAAGATCGGCCTGGGCTCGATCCGCAAGGACGTCGAACGCGTCGCCGCCGTGCGCCACGCGATCGGTCCGGACGTGCGCCTGATGGTCGACGCCAACCACTGCTTCTCGGTGCCGA
>CAXBIS010000033.1:0-24241 GCA_963975885.1 uncultured Azoarcus sp. | reverse complement strand
GACCCTGATGGCACTGCTCACCGTACCGGCGCTCGGCTGGGTGCTGTACCGACTGCGAGCACGTCGACGCATGCTGGTCGGGATGCTAATCCTCGGACTGCACCCAGTCCTTGCAGCCGCGCTGGCGACCAAGAGCCACTTCGTCGAACACCCGCTCGACTTTGTCTTTCTCGCGCTGGCCACCTTCATGAGTGCGCTGTTGTTGATCCCCAAGGCCTGGTCTCGCAGGCCCCTCGCGCCGATCTGCTGGCTTCTCCTGTCCTGGGCCGGGGGCTGGATGGCGCTCGACATGATGCCCACGCGCGACATGACGAGCTGGCGCAACGCAGCCAGCGGGATTGCGCAGCCGATCACGACACAGGCCGACGCGGTCGTCGGACACTGGCTGGACCAGAATCGGATGACGACGCTGATCGACAACCGCTCTGGCTATCGCGTGATCGCCGCCCGGGGCGACTCCGACGACCTGTGGCTGCCCTTCATGCACGAGTTCAAGCTGGCCGAGCGCATGCGCCTGGCCGGCGCCGAGCAAGTCGTTGTGATCGACCCGCGCCATGCGCTTGCCGTACGCGATCGCATCACGTCACGCTACCCGACCCTGTTCGACAGCGGCCAGCCCGGTTACGCTCTGGTCCTCGACGAGCCGCCGTGGCGCGTGTATCGCCGTACCGACATCGACTGGCCGATTGCACAGGTTCGCCCATGATGGGCCGCACATCCCCTGCCGTGATGGCCTTCGCATTGCTGGCCGGCTGCGCGACAGAGCGTCTGGACGGCGTGAACCTTCTGCAGTCGCGCGAGGTGTCGTTCACGCAGCCACCGACCTACCAGTCGCTGCGGGCCGCGCGTGCGCTCGGCGCCAATACCGTCGCAGTCGTGACCTTCCTCGAACAGACGAGCCCGGAATCGACCCGACTGCGCAAGTCGCGGGCAGTCAGCGATGCGCAACTGGTCGGTGCAATCCGGGCCGCGAAGCGCGCCGGGGTGAAGGTCTTCGTGAAACCCCAGCTGTTGATCCCCGACGCCTGGGCCGGGGCGATCGACCCGGGCAGCGATGCCGGCTGGGAAGACTGGTTCGACGCCTACCGGACCCACCTGGTCGAACTCGCCGTGCTGGCCGAGAGCGAAGACGCGGACGGTTTCGTCGTCGGGACCGAACTGGGACGGAGCGCTTCACGCGCGGAATGGTCGGACGTCATCGCCGCGGTGCGCAACGTCTTTTCGGGAACCCTGACCTACGCCGCACACGGAGTCGAAGGCCTGAACGCGTTTTCCCACTGGCACCTGCTCGACCTGGCGGGGGTGACCCTGTATCCCTCGCTCGGGAACAACCCGGAACGCGGCGCCATGCAGGCCCACGTGGAGGAGACGACCGCACAGCTCAGGGGCGCGGCGGATCGCATCGGAAAACCCGTGTGGATCACCGAGATCGGCATTCAGAGCCGTCACGGCGCGCAGGAGCGTCCGTGGGAATGGCGTGGGATGGATGCCGACGCACCGCCCGATTCCGGGCTGCAGGCGACCGTCATCGACCTGTGGCTCGAAGCGCTGGCAGGCGACTGGAACCGCGGCGTTTTGCTGTGGGCATGGTCGAACGATCCGTTGGCGGGCGGACCGAACGACCGCGACTACCTGTTGCAGAACAAGCCCGCCGAACAAGTCATGCGTTGTCGCTGGAAGAACCTATGCTGAAAGCCGCCCTGTCCGCATTCGCCGCCGCCCTGACACTTGTGTACGCTGCGCCGACCATGGCCGGCGCCTGGCTGCGCTCGGAAGGTGAGTGGCTGCTCAGTACCAGCGTTGCCACGTCCAGCGCCGACTCGAGCTGGAACGACGACCGCAAGCGCTTCAGCGACCCGTGCACGTCGCGTCGCCAATCACTCGATGTCTACACCGAGTACGGATACTCCTACTATCACACGCTGTTCGCCGCCGCCGGCGTGGCCGACAAGCGGTGTCGCGGCGAAGAGAGCGAAAGCGGCCTGTCGGACCTGACCGTCGGGATTCGTGGTCGTCTCGATCCGTATCGAAACGGACGTAGCTGGGAAATCGCGCTGAAGTTGCCGATCTCGGGCGCCACGGCCGATGCCGAACGCCCGGGCAACGGGGAACTGGGTGTCGATGCCGGGGTGCACTTCCGGCTCGCACCCGACCCTTACGAGAATCAGTTCATCAGCTACCGTGGCGGCATCTGGAGTTGGGGGGCAGGGATACGCGCATGGACCGGAGGGCTCGCTCATCAGGCTTGGACCTACGGTGGCTGGAGCCGCAGCCTCGACGACGGCTGGGGCATCTCGACCCGGCTGTCGGCTACCGTGTCGTTCGGCGGTCGCACGGCGTATTCGGATGGTTCGAAGGACAACGATTACGACAAGCTCACCGCATCGGTCGGCGTGCGCAAGAGCCTCACTCGCGACCTCGGCGTATCGGTCAGTGTGTCCAAGGCACTGTGGGGTCGCAACGCCGATCAGGACGTCGGGATTCGAGTCGGCATTTCGCGGATGTGGAGGTAGTACGTGTTCAATCAGCCATACGGCCTGGCCGTCACCATTCTGGCGTGCGCACTGGCGTCGTGCGCGCCACTGCCGCGCGACACAGCGAACGCCTCCGCCGACCGAGCGGCGGCGGACGGTGCCACGCACCGTGCGTTGCCCGAGGACATCCGACAGGCGCTCGACCCGGCGGACTTCGACGCCCGGCCGATCGACCCGATCGAACTGCATCTGGTGATGAAACCGCTCGATCGCGAAGTGATTTTCCGCAAGGAGCCGTTCGACACGTCTTCGTTCCCGGTACAACTGCAACAGCCGGATGGATCCAGCGCCGAAGGCCGCGCCGAGGTTTCGGGCAGCTTTTCGCGCCGTTTCCTGAAGAAATCCATCCGTATCGATCTCGCCGGTGACGCGCGCTGGCATCACAACCGGCGTGTCTCGCTCGACGCCATGGCCACCGATCCGAGCTACCTGCGCGAATGGGCCGCCTGGGATCTCGCGCACGCGCTTGGCATGACCGCGCCCGAAGTGCGAATGGTCCGACTGCACATCAACGGCGCCTATGTCGGTCCCTTCATGCAGTTCGACTGGATCGATCCAGCGATGATGGCGCGCCGCGGCCTGGGCGCGGATGGCGCCCTGTACCACCCGAAGGACTCCACATTCTGTGGCGGATTCGCCAATCCGGCGCGGGAAGAACTGGCCCGCTGCTGGTTCGAACTGGCACCCCGGGGCGGCGGTTATACGGAACTCGCCCAACTGGCCAGCGAGCTGGCCGAAACGCCGGCCGCGGAGTTCGACACTTTTCTGGAACGACGCTTCGATGTCGATTCGGTCATCAACTGGGTGCTACTCAACACGATCACCAGCAATACCGACACCTACAACAAGAACTACTTCCTGTATCTGAGCCGCAAGACCGGCAAGTGGCTGGTCGTGCCGTGGGACTACGACCTGTCGTTCGGGCGCAATGCCGATCCGGCGCTGCCCTTTCCGCAGACGATCCTGAACGACAATTTCCAGTATTTCTACACACCCGAGCTTGGCAACGACAATCCGCTCAAACAGAAACTGCTGTCCAATCCGGCACTATATGCGCGCTTCCAGGCCCGTCTGGCACACGTGCTCGGCGTCGCTCGCGATGCCCGAGCGCCTGACGAAGCGTTCGGCTGGTTCGCCCCCGAGATCTTCCGGGGTCGCCTGGCCGACTGGGCCCGCACGCTACTTCCCGACGCGCAGCGCGACGTCCATCGCGCCACATCGCCGGAGGACTTCGTCCGGCACGTCGAGGCGCTCGACCACTACAACCTGCTGCGTTACAGCGTGTTGCGCCACCAGGTGCTCGGCACCACGGTCTTCGGTACCGCGCGGTGGCTGCCCTACCGTTCCTATCCACCGCTCGAGGAAGCCACGCCGGCCGCACCCGACGCACGCATGCACACACCGCTCGACCTCTCGGGGACGGTCGAACTGGCCACGCCCGACACGCGCGTCGTCGCCGTGGACAAGCAGTTCAGCCGCCCCGTCGGCATCTTCCGCCGGGGAACCGACGGAGAGCCGGTGCGCGTGCGCATCGAAGCCGAAACCGAGCGCCAACCCAGAGTCGTTCCGCCGGCCAAATCGCCCGACCAGTGCATCGAACGAACTTGGTTCGTGGACCTGAAGAGCCCCGGCACGACGGTGAGCACCGATCTGATCGTCGACTATCTGGAGGAGAGTTCCATCCATCACGAGGTCGGCCCGGGAGTCACCGATCAGAACCGGTTGTCGCTATGGTCGTTCGCGGACGGCGCGTGGACCGCGCTGCCGACACAGTCCAACGCCACTTCGAAGACGCTGACCACGCGAGGGATGATCCTGCGCTCCGGCCGGGTCGAGAGAATCGTCGCGTGCGCCGACTGAACGCAGTCACCGGCCACGGACGGGCTCGCCGATCGCAGTTCCCGACATCGGGAGCGGAACGATGAGCGCAGAAGCCTTCTTCGCGACATTCACGTCCTGGGTCCAGACCCTGGGTTGGCCACTGGCGGCGGCCGCGGTGGCTCTGGTATGGAACCAGGCGCGCCGGCTCGACCGCGACGTCCGTCTGCACGCCCTGATGATGGGCCTGTACTTCTTCCTCATCATCGCCACCTTCTGGATGCTCAAGCCGGTCAAGAAGACCCTGCTGCTAAGCCATTACAGCGACGGCGCGACATGGGCGGGGTGGACGCTTTCCCCTGCCCAGATCGAACTGGTGGCGAAAGAACTGAACATGGCCATTGCATTGCTCGCCGCCATCGCCTTCAGCCTGCTCGCGCGCTGGCTTCGCCGCGCCACCTTCGCAGCGACGGTCGCGGCAATCTTTCTTGCGATGTACGCGGTGTTCGCCTTCGTCGCGGACGACGGCGGCACACTCACCGTCTGGACCTTCTACCTCAGCGGAGACCTGTTCGTAACGGCGATGGTGGCCGCGTTCTTCGCCTTTCTGAACGACAGCGAGGACCCTCTGGCCGCGCGACGCCTGTACGGCCTGATCGGGCTCGGTGGCGTACTCGGCGGCGCGGTCGGATCGACCTTCATCTCGACCCATGTGCGCCTGCTCGACGCGGCGAGCGTCTCCGCGCTCGTTTGCGCCTTGACGATGGCGATCATCCTTCTGATCGCAGGCGCCGGACGCATCGTCGCGCGCCACCCGCCGCCCGAGCCACGCCCGACCGGCCACGACGACGCATCGGGCGTACAGGCCGCCTTCGCTGGCGCATCGTTGACACTGCACTCACGCTTTCTGCTGATGATCGCGGCCATCGTCGTGATCTACGAGATGGCCTCGACTCTCGTCGACTACCAGTTCACCGCGACCGTGCTGCACTACGTCGCGCCATCCGATCTGGGGACTCATTTCTCCAACGTCTACGCCTTCACGAACCTAACGGCCGTCGCCGTGCAACTGATGCTGACCCCGTGGATCCTGCGCCGCTACGGTGTCGGCACCGGACTGATGCTGCTGCCGGTGACACTCGGACTGTGCGCGGCCGGATTCTGGATCGCACCGGTGCTGCTGCTGGGCAGTCTGCTCAATACCGCCGACAACGCCTTCGCCTACTCGCTCAACCAGTCCGCCAAGGAAATCCTCTACGTTCCCCTCTCGCGCGATGAGAAGTATCGGGCCAAGGCCTTCATCGACATCTTCCTGCTACGCACTGCAAAGGCCTTCGCAGTGGCCGGCGGGCTCGTGCTGAGCATGATCTTCGCCGGATTCGACAACATCCGCTGGTTGAGCGTGCTGGTGCTCGCCCTGCTCGCACTGTGGGTCCTGGCGGTGCGTTGGCTGGGCCGCGAATATCGGACACTGGAGCGCCAGGTGGATCCGGACACCTCGAGGCTCGCGCACAGCATCGGCTGAACGCAGGCGAACCCGGCGGCGCCGATCATCGGCGCTCGCTGACACGCATGCCGCGCTCGGCGTCTTCCTCGCCGACCTCGGCGGCCAGGCGCCGCAGCAGGGTCTTGTCCTCGTCGAGCGCGAGCGCGGCCTCGGCATGCGCGCGCGCCAGGCGTGCCAGGCGCATGGCGGGTTCGCGGAAGTTCGCCCCCATGCGCGCGAGCATCGCCAGCGCCTTGAGCAATCGCATGTGCACTTCGACCAGCGACGCGCCGTCGCGCGCGATCGGCGCGAACACGTCGTTGAAGAAGTCGCCCACGTCGAGCGTCGGCACGTGCACCCGCGGGCATGGCACCTCGTCGCCGGGGTGCCCGTCATAATCGGCGCACGCGGAGAGCACGCGCACCGCGCGGCCGATGACGTCGATCGCGGTGGCCGGGTCGTTGACGGCGGGCGAGAGCGCGCGCGAGGCGATCTCGGCGAGGACCGACAGGCCGAAACGCGGGTCCTGATAGAAGGAGCGGCCATTGTTGACGACGAAGGCGTCGACCACCAACCCGGCGGCATCGTCCGTGTCGCCTCCGGTAATCCAGGCGACCGGGCGGCTCGGCTCGACATAACTTCCCGGCACGGCAACGACGTAGATCTCGCCCGAGTGAGCCTCGGCCCAGTCCTGCAGCACACCCACATCGATGTGTTGCACGTAGCCGATGCGTTCGTCGCACAAGGCCGTCGCACCGTCCGGGATGTCGTCCGGGCCGGCCAGCAAGCGTGCCCCCAGGCACGGCGCCTCGACCCAGTTGGCGAGCGCCTCGGTCGCAGCCTCCTCGACCCGCCGCGTGGTGTCGTCGACGCGGCCGAAGGCCGACAGGTGCTGGATCCAGCGCAACAGCGTGACGACGATCAGCACGATCACCCCGATCGTGAACACGAACAGCGTCACTCGCCCCTGCTCGCCATACAGCTCGGTGGCCAGCGCGACGATCCCCAGCAGCGCGAACAAAAAGCTGCCGATGAAGGTCGCCAGCACGTTCTGCGTGGTGGTGTCCTCGCGCAGCAACCGGGTTGCACGCGGCGTGACCTGGCTGGTCGCCGCACCATAGGCGGAGACCATCGTGGTCAGCGAGAACGTGGTCACGGCCAGCATGCTGCTGGCCAGAATCGACAGGATGTCGTCGACCGATCCGGCGCCGATCATCGCCGCGAAGTCGTCCGGGATGCGTTCGCGAAACAGGCCGGCCAGGCCGACGGCGACGACGGCGAGCAGCGAGATCAGCGCAGCGCGCACCCACAACCTGCGCGTGAACTGCATCCACACCCATTCCCAGCGCGAGGTCATGGCATTACTCCGGATTTCGGTCCCAGCGGCGATTCTTCGTCATCCGGGCGCGCAACACAATCGCCGCGCTCACCGCAGATGGCCGAGCAGATCCAGCGGTGCCGCGTCGATGCGTACCCGGGCCGCCCGCTCGAGCGTCTGCGCGCGCTGCCCCCAGCGCGCATCCTCGTTCGCGAAACGGCGTGCCAGCCGTGCCAGAGCGGCCGTCGACGAAGCCTGGTGGGCGGCCTCGAACACCGGCACCGAACGAATGTCGGGCAGCAGGGTGTACGTGCCGGCGCGCCACTGTCCGTCCACATGGAAGTCGCGCCAGGCCGAATCGGCCAATGCGCGGGAGAGCCGCAGGTAGCGTGGCTGCCCGCTCGCGTCGGCCCACTGCGCGAAGCCGGCCGCGAGAAGCGCGTAATCCTCCAGCAGCCCGGCGCCGAGCGGCACGCCATCAGCCCCGAGCGCGCGCGGCAGTGCGCCGGCCCCAACGACGGTAGCCAGCCGATCGGCCAGCCGCGCACCGGCCTCGCGGTAGCGTGCGTCCAGCGACGCGGCGCGCGCCAGCGCGCCCAGCGCGAGGCCATTCCAGGCGATCACCGCCTTGTCGTCGCGCGGCAGGTTACGGGTGGAGCGCGCTTCGAAAAGACGCGCGCGGATGCGCTCGACCAGCGCCGCATCGTGCGCCACGCCCGCGACCGGACGCGGCAGATGGCCGGCATTGAAACGCGGCGGCCGGCCGAGGGCATATACGCGCGTGGCCGCACTCAGTTCGTCCGGCGCGAGCGCACGTCCCAACTGAACCGGCGTCCACAGGTAGTAGCCGCCCTCTGCACCCTGGCCGTCGATGGCCGACAGCGCCGAGGCGAACAGCGCGTCGACGCGACGCATCTCGCGCAACAGGAAATCCAGCGTCTCGCGCGCCACGGCGACCCACTCGGGGCGTTCCAGCGCTGCGGCCGCATCGAAGAGCACCGCGGCCAGTTGCGCGTTGTCGGCGAGCATCTTCT
Organism: uncultured Azoarcus sp.; assembly: GCA_963975885.1. GTDB lineage: Bacteria > Pseudomonadota > Gammaproteobacteria > Burkholderiales > Rhodocyclaceae > Pseudazoarcus. Next base: position 16,051 of record CAXBIS010000033.1, on the reverse strand, counting down.
CGAAATGCGGCTCCTCCCAGCCCGGATCCACGGTGTAGCGGAAGAAGCCACCGCCGATGTGGTCGCGCAGGCCGCGCGAAACGATGGCGTCGATCGTCGTTGCGACGAAATCGCGCACGTCCGCGTCGTCCGGAAAGAACGCCAGCAGCGCGGACAAACGCGGCGCGTGCGGGAAGCGCGCCTGGTCGCCGAAGCCCCCCTCGAAGTCGTCCGCTTCGCTCGCCAACGCGGCGCGCACAGCCTGGCGAACGGCTGCGTCGTCGAGCGGCGGACCGACCGGGGCGGCGTCAGTCTGCGCAGCAGCCCGCGCAGGCGGGTCAAGGGCAGCGTATTCGACAAGGGTCTCGCGCAAGGTATCGGGCGGCAAGTACACGAAGCCGTGCCAGGGCTCGGCCGCGGGCGTGAGGATGACATTGAGCGGCCAGCCGGCGACACCGCCCGAGTCGCGAACGAACGCGATCAGCGCATCGTCGAGCGCGGTGTCGATCTCGCGGTCGATCTTGACCGGAACGAAGTGGGTGTTGAGCAGTGCGGCAATGTCGGCATCGCGAAAGCTCTCGCGCTGCATCACATGACACCAGTGACAGGCGAAATATCCGCTGGAGACGAACAGCGGACGCCCCAGGCGGCGCGCCAGCGCGAGGGTGTCGGGCGTCCAGCGCTGCCAGCGAACGGGATCGTCGGCATGCTGCGCGAGATAAGGCGATGCGTCACCGGCCAGCTGATTGTCCGGCAGGGGATCTGCCATGGCCGGCGATGCGAGGGCGAACAGCAGGGCGAGCAGCCAGGGCATCGGACCTCCGTCAGTCGGTCGGCATCGCCTCCAGCCGTTCCTCGATGTCGAGCCAGCGTGCTTCGGCCTCGTCGATGCACGTGACCAGTTCCGCCTGGCGTTTGAGCAAGGCCTCGAGGTCGGCAGAAGGCGTTCCACTATAGATGGCCGGATCGGCCAGGCGCTCATCGATCTGCCCCTTCTCGCGGTTCCAGTCCTCGAGCTTGCGATCGAGTTGGTCACGCTCCTTCACCAGGGGACGACGCTCGGCCAGGCGCGCCTTGCGCTCGGCCGCGGCCTCGGCGCGGTCCGCCTTGCGTGCGGCCTTGTCAGCCGCCTGCTCTGGGCATTTGTCGGCGGCGGCCGCTTCGGTCCGGCGCACGGCAAGCCAGTCGCGGTAATCGTCCAGGTCGCCGTCGAAGTCGGTCACGCGCCCGCCGTCGACGAGCACGAAACGATCGCAGGTCGCGCGTAGCAGCGCGCGGTCGTGCGAGACCAGCACCATCGCGCCGTCGAACTCCTGCAGCGCGAGCGTCAGCGCGTGACGCATTTCCAGGTCGAGGTGGTTGGTCGGTTCATCGAGCAGCAGCAGGTTGGGCCGGCTCCAGATCAGGATGGCCAGCGCCAGGCGCGTCTTCTCGCCGCCGGAGAAAGTACCGCAGGGAACGGTGGCCGGCGTCGCAGTGCCGCCTTCGCCGTCGCCGCGAAAATCGAAACCGCCCAGGTAGTCGCGCAGATCCTGTTCGCGCGCGGACGGGTCGAGACGCATCATGTGCTGCAGGGGCGATTCATCGGTGCGCAGGGTTTCGAGCTGATGCTGAGCGAAATAGCCCGTCTCCAGACCCTTGCCCTCGCTGCGCGTGCCGGCCGTCAGCGGCAGGTGAGCAGCGAGCAGCTTGATCAGCGTCGACTTGCCTGCACCGTTGCGCCCGAGCAGGCCGATGCGCTCGCCCGGGCGCAGTTGCACGCGCAGCCCGGCGAGCACGGTCACGTCGCCGTAGCCGGTCGCGCCATCCTCGATCTGCAGCAACGGGTCGGGCGCCGGAGGCGCGTCCCGAAAGGCGAACGTGAACGGCGAGTCGACGTGGGCTGCGGAGATGCGCTCCATGCGTTCGAGCGCCTTGATGCGGCTTTGCGCCTGGCGCGCCTTGGTGGCCTTGGCGCGAAAGCGACGCACGTAGTCTTCCATGTGCGCGATCTCGCGCTGCTGACGCTCGAACATGGACTGCTGCTGCGCCAGCCGCTCGGCGCGCTGGCGTTCGAAGTCGGAGTAACCACCCGAGTACAGCATCACGCGTCGGTTCTCGATGTGCAGCACATGGCTCACGCAGGCGTCGAGAAAATCGCGGTCATGCGAGATCAGCACCAGCGTGCCGCGGTAGTTGGCGAGCCACTGCTCGAGCCAGATCACGGTATCCAGATCGAGGTGGTTGGTGGGCTCGTCGAGCAGCAACAGGTCGGAGCGGCACATCAATGCCTGCGCGAGATTGAGCCGCATGCGCCAGCCGCCGGAAAAATCCGACACCGGCCGCTCGAGGTCGGTCGGCAGGAAACCCAGCCCGTCGAGCAGCGCGGCCGCGCGCGCATGCGCCGCATAGCCACCGATCTCGCCCAGGCGTGCGTGCAGCTCGCCAATGCGCGCGCCCTCGTGCGCGGTCTCGGCTGTCGCCAGCCGGGCCTCGATCTCGCGCAGTTCGGCATCGCCGTCCATCGTGTAATCGAGCGCGGTCTGCGCCAGCGCGGGCGTCTCCTGGGCGACGTGAGCGACGGTCCAGCCGGGAGGCATGTCCAGATCGCCCTGGTCCTGATGCAGCTCATCGCGCAGCAGCGCGAAGAGGCTGGACTTGCCGCTGCCATTGGCACCGGTCAGGCCGACGCGCCAACCGGGATGAATCTGCAGGCTGGCGTCTTCAAACAGGGTTGTGGCGCCACGGGCGAGGCGCAAATTGCGAAACTGGATCACGTGGAACGCATGCAAGGGGAGGCAAAGACGGTATTCTATCGGTCTTGGACGCTGCGGTCCCGACCGGACCGTCCCGACCGCGTGCGGAACCCACACCTCACGGACCCATGATGCCCAAAAGCTTACTGCTCGCCGTCCTGCTCTCCCATGCCTTGTTCGCCGTCGCCAACGAAGATTCCGAAGCCGTGCTCGCGCGCGCGCAAGATCTGATCGAGCGCGGTCAGGCCTTGCGCGAGAAGGCCGAGGAGCGCTTCAGTCGCGCCGAAGTGATCTGCTACAAGGTCTTCCTCGTCAATTCCTGCCTCAGCGCAGCGCGCGAAAAGCGGCTCGAGATGATTCAGGAGGCGCGCAAGCTCGAAATGTCGGGCAAGCGGCTGGAGCTTGAGGAGAAGCGTCGCCAGGCCGAACTGCGCGGCGCGCCGTCGGAGCTGGAGGATCGCCCGGTCCCGCAACCGACCGAGATTCCCGCCGCCGAACCCGACCCGGAAGCAGAAAAGCTGCGCGAGGAGCGCCGCCGCGCTGCCGAGGAGGCCGAAGCGCGCGACGCCGAGGAACGCGCCCGCCGCGAGGCCGAACTGGCCGAGGAGATCGAGCGCCGCGAGCAACGCCAACAGGAAATCGAGCCCCAGCCCGAGACGGATGAGCTCGCCCCGCTGATGACGCCCGAGGAAGCGGATCGCTTGCGCGAAGAGCGGCGACGCGCCGCCGAGGAAGCCGAGCGCGCGATCGAAACCCCCGGCATGGACGAGGCAGAAGCCGAACGTCTGCGCGAGGAGCGCCGCCGCGCTGCCGAGGAGGCCGAGGCGCAGGCGCGCGAAGAGCGGGCACGGCGCTTCGGCGAAGAGCCCGAGCCTGAACCGGAACAGCCCGAAGCCGCTCCGCCCGCGCCTGCGTCGGACCCCGACCAGCTCAGAGTGGACCCGGCTCTGATCCAGAAGAAGGCGCCGGATACCGCACCGCGTCCGGACCCGACACCGGCACCCGCACCCAAGCCAGCTCCGGAGCCCGTGCCCGCGCCGGAACCGACGCCGGAGCCGGCACCGATGCCCGAGTCCGTTCCCGAACCGGAACCCGTCCCGGCGCCGGAGCCCGCACCCATGCCCGATTCGGAACCGATGCCCGAACCGGCTCCGACGCCCGAGCCCAAACCCGAATCCCCGCGGATGCCCGACACCGAGCCGATGCCCGAAGCCGTGCCGACACCGGAGCCGCGCCCCGCGCCGCGCCCCGAGCCCAAGGCACTGCCCAAGCCTGCGCCCGCGCCCGCACCCAAAGAGCCGGCTGGACTCGACGACATCACCCCGTCGCAGCTGCCTCCCGCCCCGGCCGAGCCCAAGAACCTGCCGTTGCCAATGCCTGCCCCGGGCGAAGAAGCTCGTCTGGCGAAGCCGCCGGCAGGCAACCCGAGTTTCGGGATGCCGCTCAATCCGCCCGAGTTCGAGACCGAGCCGGCCACCGTGATGCCGGTGCCGACACCGCACGACGACGTCGTGCCACAGGAAGAGGAACTCAAGCCGCTGCTGCCGGCCGGCAACTGAACGAGGACGCCGGCCCCTTGCGGGCCGGCGCTCAGTCGACCACGCGCATCGGCCCGACACCGGACGGAATCTGCAGCCGCGCGCGCATCTCGCGCGTGACTTCGATGCGTCCGTCGTCGGCTACGCGCAGGCCATGCTCGATGTCGTAGGCGCGCAGGTAGCTCAGCCAGTCGTCGCCGGAAATGAACGGCGACTTGCTGGCCGCATCCGACCAGGTGCCGGCCCGCTCGCGCGGCGTGACCAACACGGTCAGCGCCTGCGTGCCCTCGGCCGGGTAACCCGTACGGGGGTCGAGCAGGTGGGAGTAGCGCTCACCGTCGATCTCGAAGAAGCGCTGGTAGTCGCCCGAAGTCCCGATGGCCTCGCCGTCGTACAGCGGCAAGGTGGCCAGCGGGCGCGGCTCGCGCGGATGCTGGATGCCGATGCGCCACGGCAGATCCCCCTTGCCACCCAGGGCCATGACGTTGCCCCCGATGTTGATGAGTGCGTTGCCCACGCCCATCTCGCGCAGGATGGCCGCTGCCCGGTCCAGCGCATAGCCCTTGGCATAACCGCCCAGATCAATCTGCACGGCCGGGTTGTCGCTCGTCACCGTGGTGCCGTCGATGCTCAGATCCGACATGCGCGGACGCGCGGCCAGCACCGTCTCCAGCGCGTCGGCGTCCGGCAGCTCCGGCTCGAACTCCTCGTCGTGAAAGCCCCACAGCGCGATCAGCCGGCCCAGCGCCGGGTCGAACAGCTCGTCGCCGCGCTCGGCGATCTCGGTCGCGTCGGCCAGCAGCATCGCCAACTCTTCGGACACCTCGGCCGGATCTCCCTGCGCGAGCGCTTCGTTGAGTCGCGTCACCTCGGACGGCTGCCATGCATGCAACGCATGATGCAGACGGTCGAATTCCTGCAGCACGGCGGCCATCGCCGCCACGGCCTGCGCCTGCGAATCGCCATAGACCGTGAGGTCTACGCGCGTGCCGAAGACATAGGCTTCCTGGTGAAAAAGTTGCGGTCGGGCGCAGGCGGCGAGCAGCACCACGAAAAGACAAAGCGCCGCCGCGCGGGCCACGGCCCGCAGACGTACAGCAAGGCCAGGGGTCATACGCAGGCCTGTTCGAGCTTGTCGACGAACAGGGCGGCGACCTGGAAGTCGCTCTGGGACTCGATCTCGACGAAACAGGTGGGACTGGTGACGTTGATCTCGGTGAGATGCCCGCCGATCATGTCGAGCCCCACCACCATCAGGCCACGCTGCCACAGGATGGGTGCGAGATGCTCGGCGATCTCGCGCTCTCGCCCGGTCAGCGGCATCGCCACACCGCGTCCGCCGGCGGCCAGATTGCCGCGCGTCTCACCGGCGGCCGGGATGCGGGCGAGCGAGAACGGCACGACCTCGCCGCCGATGATCAGCACGCGCTTGTCGCCCTCGGCGATTGCGGGCAGGTAGCGCTGGGCCATGATCGTGCGCGTACCCTCGTGAGTGAGTGTTTCGAGGATGACGTTGCGGTTGGGGTCATCGGCACGCACGCGGAAGATCTGGGCGCCGCCCATGCCGTCGAGCGGCTTGAGCACGACGTCGCCGATCTCGTCGATAAAGCCCTGCACCTCCGCCGGGTCACGCGCAACCAGCGTGGTCGCGCAGAATTCCGGGAATTCGGCGATCGCCAGTTTCTCGGAGTGGTCGCGGATCGCTCGAGGGTCGTTGAATACGCGCGCACCGGCGGCAGCGGCGCGCTCGAGCAGCCAGGTGGCGGTGACGTATTCGAAGTCGAAGGGCGGATCCTGGCGCATGATCACCGCGTCGAAGTCGGTCAGCGGCGCCTCGGCGCGGTTGCCCGGCGCGTACCACGCGGTGTTCTCGATCGACAGACGCAGTTCCAGTGCCTGCGCGCACACCATGCCGTCGCGCCAGCACAACCCCTCGCGGCCGATCGCGAAAACCTCGTGGCCGCGAGCGGCGGCCTCACGCATCATCGCGATGCTCGAATCCTTGTAGGGCTTGAGACGGTCGAGCGGGTCGAGGATGAAGGCGAATCGCTTGTACATGACGTAGTCCTCAGAGCATGCGCTAGTCGGCGAGATCGGCCTCGACCGGCTCGGTTTCCTCGATCTCGACCGAAGCGGCCAGCAACGCCAGGCGCGCGACCACGCCGTAGGCATAGAAGCGGTTGGGCGGGGCATCCGGCGCCTGGCCCAGATCCGGCAGGCTGCAAAAGGTATCGAAGGCCAGCGGCTCGAAATGCATGCCCGGCGCATTGAGATTCTCGTCGCGGCCGCGCTCGGTGTGCACGCGGTAGAAACCGCCCACGACGTAGTGGTCCATCATGTAGACCACCGGTTCGGCCACCGCGTTCTCCAGTGTCTCGAAGGTGTGCACCCCCTCCTGGATGATCACCTCCTGTACCTGCATGCCTTCCTTGATCACCGACATCTTGTTGCGCTGGCGCCGGTTGAGCCCGACCACTTCGGACGCGTCCTTGACCGTCATCACGCCCATGCCGTACGTGCCGGCATCGGCCTTGACGACGACGAACGGCGTCTCGTCGACGCCGTACTCCTTGTACTTGGCGCGGATGCGCGTGAGCAGCGCGTCGACCTGGGTGGCCAGGCACTCCTCGCCCGTGCGTTCCTGGAAGTTGATCTCGCCGCAGGTACGGAATTCCGGGTTGATGCGCCACGGGTCGATGCCGATGACGTCGGCGAACTCGCGCGCGACACGATCGTAGGCGGCCGCATGCTGCGACTTGCGCCGCACGTGCCAGCCGGCGTGCAGCGGCGGGATCAGCCACTGTTCGTCGAGTCCGCGCAACACGTCGGGCACGCCCGCGGACAAGTCATTGTTGAGCAGGATCGCGCAGGGGTCGAACCCGGCCACGCCCAGCCGGCTGCCGCGCCGCTCGAGCGGCTCGAGCGTGAGCTTCGCGCCGTTGTTGAGTTCGATCACGGTGGGCTCGGTGATCTCGGGCAGCAGACTGCCCAGGCGCACGTTCAGCCCCGCCAGCGACAGGATGGCCACCAGTTGCGCGACGTTCTGCAGGTAGAACTGGTTGCGCGTGTGATTTTCGGGAATCAGCAGCAGGTTGCGCGCGTCGGCACAGATGCGCTCGACCGCGGTCTGCGCGGCCTGCACGCACAGCGGCATGAAGACTTCGTTGAGGTTGTTGAAGCCGCCCGGAAACAGGTTCAGATCCACCGGCGCGAGCTTGAAGCCGGAATTGCGCAGATCGGTCGAGGCGTAGAACGGCGGCGCATGATCGCGCCACTGCACGCGCATCCACTGCTCGATCTCGGTGGCGTGGTCGAGGAAACGCGACTCCAGCTCCAGCAGCGGGCCGGTCAGCGCAGTCGTCAGATGAGGAACCATGAGGGACTCTCGGGCAGGGGAACCACGGCCGCACTCATACCGTGCAGCCGGTCGGAGTGGCCGATTCTACACCACGCCCCGCAGGCAGGAACGGCGCGAACGAGGCCGGCAGCGGCGCATTCTCAAGGCTGCGTTGGGTGAACAGATAACGCCCGTCGCAGACGAAACCCAGCCCCGCCCAGTCCACGCCGTTGAGCGCCGCGGCGAAGGCGGCAACGTCCACGTCCGGGTCGTGCGGGAAGAGCGCCAGCACCGCGCCGTCGTAGGCCGTGCACGGATGTACGAAGAACGGGTTGGGGGTGCGCGTGCGGCTGTTGACGTAGACGCGGGTGCGCTCCGAGTGGTGATAGCCACGCCCCCAGCGCCACCAGTTGGATTCGTCGAAATTTCGGATGCGCCGCGCCAGCAGCCGCTCGCGCTCGGGCAGCAGCACCGCCGGCGGCGGCTGCTTTGGCTCGCACCAGATCATGCGTCGCGTGCGCCCGGTGCGCACCGTCTCGGCACAGACGAAGTCGCGATTGCCGTGCACCTCGTCGGCATACACCGCGTCCAGCCCCGAGACCGCGCCGACCTTGACTGCAGCCACATCCGACAGGCGCAGCGGATAGTCCTCGCGCGCGAACATCAGGTGGCCGGCACACTCGACCAGATGGCGCGTCTGCCAGCGCGGCGCCGCCAGATCCGGCGCATCGCCACGCGTGCCGACATCGGCGAAATTCACACGGCGGTCGAAAACGCCGCGCTCGAAACGCCAGATCAGACAATTGGGCAGCGCGTCGTCGAAGAGACGGGCGTCGCCGAGCTCGATCGCATCGGTGATCGTGCCTTCGAGGAACAGCCGCCGGTTGAGCGCCACCGCCGACGTCGACTTGAGGAAGTCGCGCGGCGTGATCAGGATCAGCTCGCCGCCCGGCGCGAGATGGCGCAGACACTTGGAAATGAAGTACAGGTACAGGTTGGCGCGCGCGTCCAGCCCCTCGCGGTCGAGCCGCATACGCGTCGCCTCCGGGATGTCGCGGTAGCGCACATAGGGTGGATTACCGATGATGGTGTCGAAGCGCTCGGACTCGGGATACGCGAAGAAATCCGCATTGAGCGCACCGGCCGGACAGTGCGTGGCGTCGAGCTCGATCCCCACCGCATCGGGCAGATGGCGCAGAAAGGCGCCGTCGCCGCAGGATGGTTCGAGCACGCGCCCGGTCTTGCGGCGCAGTTCCAGCATCGCGCGCACCACGGCCGGCGGCGTGAACACCTGGCCGAGCGAGGCAACGTCGAACACACGCGGGGGAAACGGCAGATTCATCGGAAAGCGGCCAGCCTCAGGCATCTGTAACGCAGGAGTTTAGCGTATGCCGCTACCGGGCAGCGCCGCCCGCAGGCCGATAGAATGAGCCCATCCTTCACTCGTGGAGCCGCCGCATGAACCCTCTCGCCCTCGTCACCGGCGCCGGCACCGGCATCGGCCGCGCGCTCGCCCTGCGCCTGATCGCTCGCGGCTGCGACGTGCTCGCACTCGGGCGTCGCGCAGCGCCGCTCGAATCGCTCGCAGCAGAACATCCCGGACGCGTCACGACACTGGCGCTGGACGTGTCCGGGCGCGAGGCGCCGGCGCGCATCGTGGCCGCGCTCGGCGAGCGCACGCCGCGCTTCGTCGTGCACAACGCGGCGACGCTGGAGCCGGCGGGGCCGCTGGAAAACCTCGACCGCGGCGCCTTCGCCGCGCATCTGGAAACCAACCTCGCCGCACCGCTGTTCGTCACCCAGGCACTGCTGCCCCGGCTCGAGGCCGGGGCGCGCGTGCTGCACATTTCCTCCGGCGCGGCGCATCGCGCGCTCGCCGGCTGGGGGCCGTACTGCATGTCCAAGGCCGCGCTGCACATGCTCACGCAATGCTGGAACGCGGAACTGGGTCCGCGCAACGTGCTCGTCGGCAGCGCACGGCCGGGCGTGGTCGACACGCCGATGCAGGAGACCATCCGCGGGCTGACTTCCGAGGACTTCCCGGATGTGGAAGCTTTCCGCCGCATGAAGCGCGAGGGCGCGCTGCTGCCGCCCGAGGATGTGGCACGCTTTCTCGCGTGGATGCTGCTCGACGCCAACGCCGAACAGTTCGCCGGCGCCGAGCGCGATATCCGCGACGCCGACATCGAACCACTGTGGCGAGCCTAGTCGCGGCGCACGATCAGCCCGCTTCGAGCCCCTTCAGCAGCGAGTCCCAATCCACGTCACGCGAAGTGTCGATTTCGATGGTGACGGCGCGCTCATCGTCGGCGATCGGCTCGCGCGTGGCGAGCTGGTGTTCGAGCACGGTCACGTCTGCATCGGCCGCATCCGTTCCTTCGTCGGCCCGTTTCGCGACCCGTTCGCGCAATACCTCGGGCGGCGCATCGAAGGCGAGGATCACGAAGGGAACGTCCAGCTCGGTCGCCAGCACGTCGAACTGGTCGCGCTGCGCGCGCTTGAGGAAGGTCGCGTCGACCAGCGCCGGACGGCCGGCAGCCACCACCACACGCACGATGTCCTCGAGTCGCGCATAGGTGCGCTTCGTCATCCCGGGGCTGTACAGGCCTTCACCGACCGCGGCCGTGGCGCGTTCGCTCGCCGCGAGACCGGCCAGACGCTTGCGCTCGACGTCCGAGCGGATGCGGATCGCACCGCAGCGCTCGACCAGCACCCGTCCCTGCGTGCTCTTGCCGGCACCGGACGGGCCGCTGGCGATCCACACGTGCCCGGCCCGCGGTTCGATGCGCGCCAGCGCGTAGTCCAGGTACATCGCAAGCTCGTCGCGGCAGGCGCGCGCGGCCTCGCCGCGCTCCTGACCCATGCGGATCGCCGCGACCTTGGCACGCACCATCGCGCGATAGACCACGTAGTAGCCCAGCAGGGCGAGGCCTGCGTAATCGCCGGAGGCCTCCAGATATGCGTCGAGGAAGCGGTTGGCCAGATCGTCACGACCGCGCGCCTCGCAGTCCATGACGAGAAAGGCGATGTCGGCAGCGACGTCGTTCCAGCGCAACTGCGGGTTGAACTCGATGCCGTCGAACAGGCGCGCCCGCCCGTCCAGCCACACGATGTTGGCCAGATGCAGGTCGCCATGGCATTCACGCACGAAACCGCCGGCCAGCCGCGCGTCGAACGTAGCCACCAGACGCCGCGACTCGCCCGCGCTCCAGGCTTCGAGCCGTTCGATGCGTTCGAGCAAGGGGGGGTCGGAGACCAGGTCGCGCATCTGGTCGAAATTCTGCTGCACCGGGAAGACAACCGCCTCGGCCGTGCCGAATTCCCCGTCGGGCCGGGCGACATCGGCACCGGCGTGAAACTGCGCGACGTGATGCGCCACCGCCTCCATGTGCTCGCCGCCCAGGCGACCGGCGTCGAGCAGGCGCGCAAACAACGCGGACTGGTCGAAACGGCGCATGCGCACGGCGAATTCGTCGGCGCCATCGGGCGCGCGCAGTTCGGGCGCATCGCCGTCGCGGATGCCGACCACGGCCTCGTAGATCTCGGGCGCACTGCGCCGGTTCAGGCGCAGTTCCTCCTCGCACATCGCGCGACGGCGCTCGGGCGTGGAGTAATCGAGAAATCCCAGGTCCAGCGGCTTCTTGATCTTGTAGGCATGCTCGCCGGCGAGCACGATCCACGACGCGTGGGTCTCGATGCACTCGGCGTTGCCGGCCGGATGCGGGAAGCGCCCGTGCTCGACCAGACGCGCAGCGATGGAGGATGAATCTGACATGTGGGGCGGGCCTGCGGGCAAAGCCCGATTGTAGCCGGCAGGACAGATGCGCCGCGACGCGCTACGCTTGCTCCTTCCCGCATGCAACGGAGCCTCTCTTGGCTGGCAACAACAACACCGCCCGCATCATCGCGGGCCTTCTCGGCCTGATCTTCCTGCTGCTGATCGGTGCCTTCGTGACGATGGCGCTGGTGCAACGCGACGAGGTGCGAATCAACGCCATCGGCCCGTTCGGCCCGACAGCCGGCGCCGAGCGCGGCGGCGTGCGCTTCGCGGGTGCGATCCATGTGTGGGAGATCAACGGCCACGTCGCCATTGACGCCGCGCGCAACGCGACCGTGACCGCGCACCTGCGCGGCCCCAACGGGCAGCCCCCCGGCGCCGGGCTGGATCTGAGCGCCGCCTTCAATCGGCCGGACGGCGACGCCGCGGAGATTCCCGCGCGCCTGCGCCGCAGCGGCCCCGGCGTCTATTCCGGTGCGGCCGCGCTCCCCGCCGACGGACCGTGGCAACTGCGCCTGAAGGTGCCGGAAGTCACCGGCGTGATGGCCTTCACCGTCGACCCCTGAGCCAGGGCTCGAACAGCGCCTCGGCATTGCGCCACAGCATGCGCTCGCGTAGCTCGGGCGACAGCGTATCGACCCAGGCACGAATGGTCGCAACGACCTCGCCATAATTCTTCCAGCGGTTGGTGCTGAACGTATCGACCGCGACGACGAAGCGCTCGGGATGTGCCTCGAACAGCGCGCGCCATTCGGGCAGCAATTGGCCGTCCGGCGCGATGCGCTCGTCGCGCACCGAGGTATCCACCCACAACGCACGCCCGGCGTGGCGCTCGAGCGTGCGCCCCACCAGCCCCGGCGTCGGCACCGTACCCAGGTGCGCCCACAGCACGCGCACATCCGGCGCGATTTCGAAGGCGCGATCGATCACCGCCGCATCGCCATGGATCAGCAACATCAGGTCGTTGTCTGCCGCCATGCGCACCAGCGCGGCGAACACCGGGCTGTCGGCGTCCCGCGCGAACAGGTGCAGCTCGCCGATGCCGGCCCAGGCCCCCTCCGCCAGACGCGCCTCGACGCGCGCGGGCAGATCGGTGTCGTGCATCCACATCGCCTTGCCGAGATGATTGGCATACACACCGAGCAGCGGAATTACGCGATCGGGCGCCTGTTCGTGAAGGCCCAGCACGGCATCCCACGGCGTGCCCGATACAACGAGATGCGACACCTTGGCCGCATCCAGCGCGGCGATCACCTCCCGGGGCGACACCGCCTCGGCGTTGCCAGCGGTGTAGTGCGAATGTGCGTCGAGCATCGGCGGCGCGGCTGACGCCCCCGACAGACAGCACCAAAAAACCAGCGCATGTAGGCTTCGCATGTCGCGTCGATGCACTCAGGACTCGGCAAGTTCCTCAAGCGCGCGTTCGCGCGCCTCATGCAGCATGTGCAACGTGATCTTCTGCACTTCCGCCTTGCTCGCCTCGATATGCCCCTTCAAGGCGATCGATGCCTCGGTGGCTTTGCGACGCCGCAGCAGATCGAGAATGTGCCCGTGTTCGTCGTAAGTCGCCTGGATCCGCTTTTCGGCGGTGAAATCCAGACGCCGGATGATGCGGATCTTCTCGGTCACCTCACGATGCACGCGGGCCATCTCCATGTTGCCGGTCGCGATGATCAGGCCCTGATGGAAGGCCTCGTCGAGCGCGTGGACCGCGCTGCCCTCCTCGAGTCGCTCCGTCACCGGAACACACCAGATTTCACGCAATGCATCGAGTTTCGCGACATCTCCGGCCTCACACAGCCTTGTCACCGCCGCCAGCTCCAGCACGATGCGCAGATCGTACAGCTCTCCGAAGCGCTTGAAGTCCAGGGGCCGGACATTCCAGCCGCTTCTGAAGGCGACCTGCAGATAGCCTTCCCGTTCGAGGCGATAGAGCGCATCGCGCACCGGCGTTCGCGACACGCCATGGCGTTCGGCGATCTCCTGCTCGGTAAAACGATCACCGGGGATGAGTTCGAAATTGAAGATGCTTTGCTTGACGGCCTGATAGACCTGTTCCGCACGAGCGTTCGCCTGTTTTGTCACAACTCTCGCCTGATTCCGAAGCTTCGTGATTGCCCGGCACGCTCTGCCTCCGGGGCAAACAACCGGGCGCGACCCGCAGGTCGCGCCCCCCGACGATCAACTACCCACAATCGGCCCGTAAGTGGAAACGATCCGGTTGCGAACCATATCCACTTTCGGAATCATGGATTTTTGACGCGCCAAAGCCAAGTTCATGAAGCCAGGCATCACGGCACCATGACGCAACACGCGCGGGCTGGCGACGTCGAGATCCCACTGCGGAAACCCGGTAGGCCCGACCAGCAGCGAACCCCCAGGATACGGGCAGTCGGTGCGATTCGCGCACACCACGAAAACGCGATTGTCCTCCGCCTTCGGCACCACGAGCAGTTTGCGTTCGGCCGGATCGCGCCATGCGCTGCTCCACGCAATCACGTCCGCGCCGAGCAGCGTCAGGACTCTTGCCGATTCGGGGTACAGACCGTCGTGTCCGATCAGCATGCCGACGCGACCGAACGGTGTCTCGAATACGCCAAACTCGCTTCCCGGAGTCAGCGTATCGCGGACTTCGGGCTCCAGATGCAACTGCCGCTGCCTGCCGATGACCTCGCCCTGGGGGCCGATCAGCACGGCCGCCGAAACCAGTTCGTCGCCGTCGGCCTCGACCACAGGCGCGACGATTGCGCAGCCGTATTCGAGCGCGATCGACGACAGCTTGTCCAGCAGACCCGGCGATTGCGTCGCTGCGGCCTTGAGGCCCTCCTCGTCGGGCAGCCAGCTCGCGACCCCGAAATACTGGGGCAAAACGAGCAGCTTGGCGCCGAGCTTCGCGGTGTGTGAAACCATCGCCAGGGCATCGTCCAGACTGCCGCTTGCGGCCGTCGCATGTACCTGAATCGCGGCAGCCTTGCTGGTGGTCTGCTCTGGCAGCAACGGTTCGCCAAGATACTTCGCCACCGGCGTGCGCTCGAAATCCTCCCCGATCAACGAGTAGGCCTCCGGCCGGCGGTCGGAGAACTTGTCTCCGCCGTGCTGCCAGGCCTTGTCGCAGGCCGCATCGGGGTCGACCTCGAAGCTCACGACCCCATGCGTATCCTGGGGCACGTAGGCTTCCACCCGCCCCTGCGGCGAGACGATCATGCTGCCGCCGGGATAGTAGATGCTGCGCTCGACCCCGGCCTTGGTCGCCGCCACGAACCAGACGCCGTTCTCGTAGGCGCGAGCCGGCACCCACATGTCCGCCTGATCCATGGCGAAGAAGTTGGCCATGTCCACGATGACTTCGGCGCCCTGCAGGGCCAGCGATCGGGCGATCTCCGGAATGCGGCCGTCGAAGCAGATCAACAGACCGATGCGCCCCAACTCGGTATCCACGACCGGGCAGCCGTTCTTTCCCGTAGCGAACCAGTTCTGATCGTGTGTCGCGAGGAACTGCTTGTGATAATGGACCACCAGTTCGCCGCTTGCATCGAGCAAAAGCCCGCTGTTGTAGATCTTGCCGTCATCCGGATCGAGCTCGGTGAAGCCGCTGGCGATATGCACCTTGTACTTCCGGCACAGCGCGGCCATCGCCGCGACATAGCTGCCCGTCACCGGTTCGGCGATTTCGCGGCAGTGCGCCTCGGAATCGAAGAGATAGCCCGAATTCATGCATTCGGGAAACACGATCAACTTCGCCCCCTGACGAACGGCCTCTTCGGTGTAGCGCTCGACCAGTGCGATGTTCGCCTGGACGTCGCCGAGGTCTGCCAGGGTCTGGACGACCGCCGCGCGAAACTTTCGATTGCTGCTCATTGCCTGGCTCCTCACTTGAAATCGGCTTCGGTCAGAATCTTGGTGCGCACGTCCATGCGCTCGGCAAGCACGCCTTCCTTGTGGAAAACGTCTACAAAGGCCTGATAGGAATCCATGTCGGTCTCGTTGAGCTCCGTCCAGGCACGCAAGTAGGGCTTGGCCACCAGCTCGACATGCTCGGGCTGCAGCGCCGTGTACTTGGGCAGGATGTGGCGATACTTGTCGAAGTCCTCATTGACCATCCGGGTCGCCTCGTCGAGTACCTCGACCACCTTGCGCGCCACTTCGGGGCGTTCCTCGATGAACTTCGTCGTCAGCACGGCCGCGCCGGAATAGAACGGATCGGCGATGTGTTGCGCTACCGGATTGACGACCGCGCGCGTTGCTTCACCGGACGCCTCGGCGATTGAACCCACCGGCTCCAGCGACAGCGTTGCGTCCACGCTGCCTGCGACCACCGAGGGCACCTGCAGCGGCACGGCAATCGCCGTGACGCGAACATCCTTGTCGGGGTCGAGCCCGTTCTGACGCACGATGTAGCGGGCAATGGTCTGCCACTGCACCCCCGGCACGGTCCCGATGGTCTTGCCGCCAAGATCGGCGAAGGATTTGATCGGCGATCCGTTCTTGACGATCAGGCCGTCATTGATCAGACCAACCTTGATCCCGCCGCCCTGCAGCCCGAACACCTTGAACGTTCCGGGGAAACGCGCCTCGGCAAGCATGGCGATGCCTGCGGCGGCCCCCGGAGGACCGAAATCAGCCTGCCCCGAAACCAGGGAATCGATGATCTGGTTCGGATTGCCGAATCTGACCGAATTGATTT
>CAXBIS010000032.1:0-24511 GCA_963975885.1 uncultured Azoarcus sp. | reverse complement strand
TTCTTCCTCAAGATCAAGGATGCCTTCCCCGGAAAAGCGCGATGAACCAAAGAAAAGGCCGGGAAGCCCCGGCCTTTCGGATTCTGCGAGCCGGGAGGATTCCCGGCCAGGCGGAATCAGGCGATCTCAACGACCTCGATTTCGAAGGTCAGATCCTTGCCCGCCAGCGGATGGTTGGCGTCGACCTTGATCGAAGCGTCCTCGACCTCCACCACTCGCACCGGAACCGGCTTGCCGTCCTGGCTCTGCATCTGCAGTTGCTGACCGACTTCCGGCGTGATCTCGGCCGGGATACGGTCGCGCGGCACCTCGATGATGCCCTCTTCACGATGCGGGCCGTAGGCTTCGTCCGACGGCACCAGGGCGGTGGTCTTCTCGCCCGGCGCGAGTCCGGTAACGGCGCTTTCGAAGCCGGGGATGATCTGGCCCGAACCGACGGTGAATTCCAGCGGATCGCCGCCGGCGGAAGAATCGAACACGGTGCCGTCGTTGAGCTTTCCCGTGTAGTGAACGCGGACGGTGTCGCCCTGCTTGATCTGTGCCATATCGCACCTCCTTGCATACGTTTGCGTTTGCGGCTCTCCACCGGTCGCGCGTTGCAGTTGGTGAAGCACTGAGCCGTTCACCATACAGGAAGGCATCTACCTTGACGACCCGGCCGCCCTTCACTTCACGTGCGTTTGATGTCGTTTCGACGTCGATCGACGCCGTATCACGCAGAAACACGTTCGAACACGACATCCTGCGCGCCGCGCCAGAGGCAGGATTCGCCGATTTCGCGCAAGTGTTCGCGACCCTCGACGATGCTCAGGAAATGGTTTCCGGCCAACGGGCCGAGCTTGCTCGCGAAAGCGCAGGCGCCGTAGGCGAGGATGATTTCGGTCTCGCTGTAGCCACCCGGATAGAACAGCACGTCGCCCGGCGCGGGGTGCGCCGTGGCGTTCTCGAAACCGAAATCGACGGGCTCGTCGCCCAGCGGAACCCAGCAGCCCTCACCGCTCCAGCGCACATGGATGAGTTGCGTCTTCCACGGCAAGCGCGCGAGGAAGGCTGCGACGGTCCTGGGCGCGGCGTCCACCGTCTCTGCAACGAGCACACGCTCGCCAACGATGATGCGTACACGGCTCATTGCTTGCGACCGATCAGCGCGCCGAGCGCCGGCGACAGGCCGCTCCACTCCTTGACCGGCGGCGGCGCGTAGCTGCCGGCCGAAGCGCCACGCGGGGCGAGCGCAGCGAGCGATTCGGCGTGGCGCACGGCGCTGGAAACGCCATCGACCACCGGCACCGGAATGCGGTCGGCGATGCTGCGCGCAAGACCCGCCAGCGGCGCACCGGCGATGATGATCACGTCGGCGCCGTCCTCGTTCACAGCCGCCTCGCACAAAGCCTGCAACTGCTCGCCCTTGTCGGTCTGCACGGTGCCGATGTCGCGCAAGCTCTCTTCCAAGCAGCGGATGCTCGCCAGCCGGCCGGCAAGACCGTGCATCTCCACGGTTTCCTGATACCAGGCGCGGATGCGCCGCGAGATCGCGACGATGGAGAAACGTCCGCCGAGCATCGCCGCGCTCATCAGCGCCGCCTCGGTGAGCCCGACCACCGGAATCGGCAGCATCTCGCGCGCGGCGGCCAGACCCGGGTCGCCAAAGGCAGCGACGATGGCCGCGTCATGCCCCTCGTGATGTTCGGCCAGCTCGTTGAGGGTGGCAAAGGCGCCGACGGCGGCCTCGGCACGGGTCTCGATGTAGGCCACGCCGAAGGGCGCGGTACGCATCGTCAGCGCGGTGCCGGGAGAGGCCGCGCGGCGCGCTTCGGCCTCGATCAGATCGGTGACGCTTTGCGAGATATTGGGATTGACGATCAGCAGCTTCATTGCGCTCGCGCTCCTTGTCAGATCTGCGCGCGGGCACGTGCCCACAGCGCCTCGGATGCGGCCTGGCCGTCGGCCAGGATGGCGTCGAGATCGGCCTTCACGGGACGTCCGCCCTCGACGACGATCTCTCCGTCGCACACTACCATGGCCACGTCGCGCCCCTGCGCGGTGTGTACGAGGTTGCCGAGCGTGTCGATGCGCGGCACCAGGTGCGGGCGGCGGAAATCGAAGACCACCAGGTCGGCCTTCTTGCCGACCGTGATCGAGCCGATCTCGTTATCCAGGCCAAGCGCGCGCGCGCCGCCCAGGGTCGCCATCTCGACGACGTGATGCGGCTGCCAGAAGTCGTCGATGCACGCTTCCTGCAAACGCCCGACCAGCAGCGCCCAGCGCATCACCTCGACCATGTCGCCGTGCATGTTGTCTGTGGCCAGCGCGAGGTTGGCGCCGGCGCGGCGCAGCGCGCTGGTCGGCGCGATGCGTCCGCCCTGCGCGTTGCCCCGCGGCACGTGCGCGACGTTGATGCGCGCACGCCCGATACGCTCGATGTCCGACTCCGACACGTACATGCAGTGCGCGGCGGTGTAGCGGTGATCGAGCAGGCCCACATCCTCGATCAGCTCGGTCGGGCTCATGCCGTCGCGCTCGCGCACGCGGGCGTTTTCCTTGCGGCTCTGCGACAGATGGCCGTTGACGTTGACGCCCAGCCGGTCGCGCTCGGCGGCGACCTTCGCGAGCAGCGTGCGCGAGCAGGTATCGGGCGCGTGCGCGGCGAACTCGAAGCCCAGACGGCCATCGTACTTGCCGCGCCAGCGCTCGCAAAGGGCCACGGCCTCGCCAAGCGTGCGCTCGCCGATCTCGTCGCGATGCTCCCACACGCCTTCGTGCACGCGCGTGAAATCCACGTCGTGGATGCGCCCGCAGGTGATCACGCGCATGCCCAGCCCCCCCATCGCCGGCAGGGTCAGGTCGGCATGCACGTAGCTGTCGTTGATCAGCGTGGAGCCGAACATCAGGCACTCGGCCGCGCCCAGGCGGGCGAGCGCCACGGCCTCGTCCTCGGTGACCTCGTGACCATGCGGCACGCCCGGCGTGTAGGCCGGGGCGAAGCCCATGTCCTCGGCCACGCCGCGCACCATGGTGAGGATGGTGTGGGTGTGCACGTTGACGAATCCCGGCGTGACGACGTGGCCGGCAAGGTCCACGGTGCGGTGCGCCGCGGGCAGCGGGCGGGACGCGTCACGCGGCCCGATCTCGGCGAATCGACCGTCGCGCACGACGATCACCGCGTCGGCGATCTCGCCCAGCGCGGGGTCGACGGTGACCACGCGCGCACCATGCAGCACCAGATCGGCGGGAGCGGGTTCGCTCATGAGCTCCTCCTCAGAATCCCAGCGTCTTCGGCAACCAGGTCACCAGCGGCGGGAAGACGATGCACAGTGCCAGCACCACGAACTGCCAGACGACGAACGGAATCGACTCGCGCACCAGCTTCATCAGCGGCACCTTGGTGATGCCGCTCATGACGAAGTACAGCACGCCCACCGGCGGCGTCATCATGCCGATGACCAGGTTGAACATGAACAGGAAGCCGAACCACAGCGGGTCGATGCCGTAGGCCACGGCCACCGGCGCGAACAGCGGTACCAGCATGATGTAGGCCGCATTCGACTCGATCAGCATGCCGACGAAGATCAGCAAGAGCATCGTCAGCAGCACGTACACCATCGGATCCTGGGTCATCGACTGGATCCAGTCCGACAGCGCCATGGGCACCATCTCGATGGTGAACACGAAGGTCACCGACGCGGCGAAGGCGATCAGCGCGCCCACCATCGCCGAGGTGACGGCCGCGCGGTAGAGACAGCCCGGCAGGTCGGCGAGCTTGAGGCGACGGGTGATGACGAAGCCGATCAGTGCCGAATACACGACGGCGATGGCCGCGCCCTCGGTGGCCGTGAAGATGCCGCCGACCACGCCGCCGACGACGATCACCGGCATCAGGATGATGATGATCGCGCGACGCGCCTGACGCAGCACGTTCATGATCGAGAATCCGTCGCCGGTCAGCGCGTAGCCGCGCCGCATGGAGATCCACGAGGCGATGCCCATGAAACCGAGTGCGAGCAGGATGCCCGGTACGATGCCGGCCATGAACAGGCCGCCAACCGAGACGGTGGAGCCGGCCATCAGCGCGTAGACGATCATCGCATTGGACGGCGGAATCACCGGGCCGAGGTTGGCCGCCGAGGCGATCACCGCGCCGGCGTAGGCGTCCGGATAGTACTTGCGCAGCGAGGGCACCAGCGTGCTGCCCATCGCCGAGGCACTGGCCACGGCCGCGCCGGAGACCGACGCGAGGATGGTGCCGGAGACGATGGTCACGTGCGCCAGACCGCCGTGCACGCGGCCGATCAGGCTGTTGGCGAAGGCAATCAGGCGATCCATGATGCCGGCGCGCACCATCAGTTCACCGGCCAGCATGAACAGCGGGATGGCCATCAGCGGAAAGCTGTTGACCGCATGCATCATGCGCTGCGGCATCACCACCAGTTCGAAGTCGAGCAGATACAGCGCCGCCAGCGATCCGAAGCCCAGCGCGAACGCGAGCGGCATGCCCAACACGGCCAGCAGCAGGAAGATTCCGATCGCAATCCAGGTCATAGCTCGCCCTCCCAGGTACGCGAGCCGCCCCACGCGAGCAGCGCCAGGTGCAGGAGCGAATGCGCACCGGTGATCAATACGGCGACGTAGTAGATGCCGGACGAGACGGGAAGGGTCGGCATCAGTTCGGGCCAGCGGTCGACGGTGGCGACCCAGCCTCCGAACATCACCATGATCATCAGCAGCGTGCCCAGACCCGCCATGAGGCGGAACAGTACTTCCTCGAGGCGATCGGGCATGAGCTTGACGAACAGGTCGATGCCCACATGCACGCCATGCTTCACCCCATGCGGGATCGCCAGGAAGATGGCCCATACGAAGAACAGGCGCGACAACTCGTCGGCCGAGTCCAGCGAAGACTCGAAGCCGTAGCGCAGCAGCACCTGCAGCGAAACGGTGATCGCCATCGCCGCCATCGCCACGACGATGCCCCAGAAGGTCACCGCGTCGATGGCGCGCACCAGCCCCTTGAACGCGCGAAACGCCCCGCTGTCGGGCGGCGGCGGGACGCTTGCGGCCCCGCCCGGGGGCGGGGCCGCAGCCGCGTGGTCCTGCGAACTCACTTGGCGGCCTGCGCTTCTTTCAGGACCAGATCGATCACCGCCGGGTCGACGCGCTTCTTCAGCTCTTCGACCACGCTCGCGGTGGCGCCACGCAAGGCATCACGCGCCTCGTCCGACAGCGGCGTGAACTCCATGCCCTCGGCGATCAGCTTCTCGCGCCATTCGGCTTCCTCGGCGGCGGCCTGCTTGCGCTGCCACATCATGGCCTCGGCCATGGCCTCGTCGACGATCTTGCGATGCGCGTCCGACAGGCGCTCATACTTGCGCTTGTTGGCCGCGACGTTGATGAAGTCGTAGAAGTGGCCGGTGTCCGACAGGTGCTTCTGCACCTCGTTGAAGCGGCGGCTGGCGATGATGTTGTAGGGGTTCTCCTGCGCGTCGAGCACACCCTGCTGCAGGGCCGAATACAGCTCGGAGACGTCCATCGATTGCGGGTTGGCGCCCAGCGCACGGAAGGTCGCCAGGTGCACTTCGTTGGGCTGCAGGCGGATGCGCATGCCCTTGAAGTCTTCCACCGAGGTGATGGGACGCAGGTTGTTGGTGACGTGGCGGAAACCGAGTTCGCCGTAACCCAGGTTCACGAAGCCCAGTTCGGCCATCTTGGCGTCGAAGATGTCGCCGACTTCGCCGTCCATGACCTTGAAGGCCTGCTCGCGGCTGTCGAACAGGAAGGGCAGGCTCACCGCCTCGTATTCGGGCACGGTGCGCGTGAAGTAGGCGATCGACGTGAACACCGCGAAGATCGTGCCCGAGCGCACCTGGTCGACGTTCTCGGTCGCACCGCCGAGTTGCATCGCCGGGAACAGGTCGACACGGATGTCGCCCTTCGAACGCTCCTCGACCTTCTCCTTGAACACCTCCATCGCGCGCGAGACGCTGTGGTCCAGCGGGAAGTTGCCCGCGACGCGCAGACGCTCGGCCGCAGACGCGGCCGTGCTCACCACCATGCCGGCGGCCAGGGCCGCGGCGATTGCTACGAGTTTTGTCTTGCCAAACATATCGCTCTCCTCCAGATCAGGCTGTAGATCGAATCTAACTGTGTACAATTTTGAACACAACGCATGCGCCAACACATGAGCACCGACGACTGCATTCACCTTTTCTCTAGCAACTGCGATGCCAGAGGTTCGTCGTTCGCCGCCTTGTTACGCCTCAATCTTCTGGAATCCGCTGGCCTGTGCGACTTTCCGACGATTTTTGTTATTGCGAAGCGACTTTCGTTGAACTATTTTGTATTCAATCGCGCACACAGTAAATGCACTATAGACGTGCAAAAAAACCGTGTAAACGATTAGTTTGGTGCATACACGCGATTCGCAAGGTCCGGGCACAACGCCGCGGGAGCAACGACGCAGCCGCGACAGCAAGGCCGGGGGTGAAGGCAGACGAACGCACCGTTGCACGAAGCGATAGCGCTGTCGCATGCAGTGCATACACAAAAATCAGCACAGAGGTGCGAACAAAATGCGTAAACTCCATACGGACAAAAACAACCCGAATCCCAAACGCATGGACGCCGCCCTCGCCAAGCCCGATGTCGAAGACATTGCCGACCGCATCACCAACGCCGTCATGGAACATCGCCTGCCGCCGGGGATCAAGCTCGCCGAGGAGCGGCTCGCCTCGGCGTTCGGCGTATCGCGCACCAAGATCCGCCAGGCGCTGACCATGCTGTCGCGCGAGGGTCTGGTGAAGCTCTACCCGAACCGCGGCGCCTTCGTCACCAGCCCGACCGTGCAGGAGGCGCTGGACCTGTTCGCGACGCGTCGCCTGATCGAACCGGAGATCGTACGTACCGCGATCGCGCGCGCCGACAAGGGCGACCTCAAGCGTCTGCGCGCTCACCTCGCGGCAGAGGAAGACGCCCGCAAGCGCGGCGACCGGCGCACCATCATCAAGCTCTCGGGCGCATTCCACATGCTGCTCGCCGAAGCGGCCGGCAACAGCTTCATCGAGAAACTGATGGCCGAGTTGTGCCCGCTGACCTGCCTCATCATCTCGCTCTACGACGCACCACAGACCCCGGCCTGCCCGGAGAACGAGCATGTGCAGATCGTCGACGCGATCGAGCGCAAGGACGAGGCCGAAGCCGTGCGCCTGATGCTGCGCCACCTCGACCACGTCCGCAACGAACTGCGTCTGGGCGAAGCGGAGAAGCAGGACATCGACTGGGACCAGATGTTCGGTTGATCCCCCGTCGGCCCTCGCTGCGCTCACCCCGGCCTGCGGTGCACGTACCGCTGGATGCGAATCGTCAGTGCGTTCGCGGTCAGCGCCGCGGCGATCGCGCCGACGAAGGCCAGCGCCAGCGGCGTGACCGGCAGCAGCACGGCCAGCGTCACGCAGAAGCTCATCATCGCGAAGTTTCCCCACAGCATCCCGCGCAGCAGCACGACCACGAAGGCCGCACCGGATGCCCGATGTGAGAACACGGTGAGCACCGTGCCGAGCACCGGGAACAGCGCCAGCACGCCGGCCGCGCGCGGCCCCAGCGATTCGGCCAGCCACGTGATCAGCAACACCAGCGCCACCCCGCACCCCATGCGCAATTGCAGGTCGAAGCGCATCGCGCGCGGTGGCGGCTGCACCGGCAGGTCGGCCGGCATCACGCGGATGCACGCCACCAGTACCGCGATGTCGATCGCCGCGTGCGCCCACACCGACCACGTCGATTGCGTCGCCAGCCACGCGACGACGCCATAGGCCGCGTAACCTCCGATCAGGCAAAGCGGCCACACGAAGCGCGTCGCCAGCCACGAATAGACCAGCGCATAGGCCGCGAAGGCGGCGATCGCCGCGACCGTGCCCGCCCCGGCGGCGGCGGCGAACTCCACGCTCTGTTCGATTGCGACGAACAGCAGGATCGGGCCGGCCACGACCGGGAAAGCCGACAGCCGACCCGCCACCCGCGCACCCCAGCGCCGCCCGGCCAGCGTCACCGCGTAGATGATGGCCGGCACCAGGGTGAGCTTGAGCGCGAGCAGCGCCAATGCGGGCGACATGGCGAGCCTCAGCGCAAGCCGTAGAGTGTGCGCAAGCCCTCACGCACGGCACTTGCGGCCGCGGGCGCTTCGGCGGCATCCGCGGTTCGCGCGGCCCGTGCGGTGCGCGCCGCAGCATCACGCACCGCAGCGGCGTCGATGCCGGGCCATTCGCCGTCATGCCAGCGCACGCGGCCGGCAACCATGGTCATCACCACATCCGCGCCACGCGCGCGTTGGGCGACCGCCTCGAGCACGGAGGTATCGGCATCGCAATAGGCGCCCTCGATGCGCGCCAGACGCAGCGCGACCAGATCGGCCTGCATGCCGGGCGCGATCCGTCCGCAACGGTCGTCGACGAAGGCCGCGCGCGCACCGGTGCTCGTCACCATGGCGAGCAGGCGCCGCGCGCGCGCGCCTGCGGCTTCGGACGGCCCGCGCCGCGCCAGCAGATCGGCCAGATGCAGCTCGGAGAGCAGATCCTCGTCGTCGCTCAGCGCGCAGTTGTCGGTGCCGAGCGCAACCGGCACGCCGGCCGCGAGCAGTTCCGGCAGCGGTGCAATGCCGTTGGCCAGTCGCAGGTTGGAACCGGGGTTATGCACCACGCTCGCCCCGGACTCGGCCAGGGCGGCGATGTCGTCGGCGTCGGCATGCACGCAGTGGGCGAGCGTCGTGCGCGGTCCCAGCGCGCCGAGCCCGGCCAGGGCACGCATCGCGCCCTGCGGATACAGGCGGCGCGCCAGTGCCGCCTGCGTGGGCGACTCGAGCGCGTGCAGATGCAGGCCCAGGCCGTGCTCGGCCGCATCGCGCGCAAGCGCTTCGAGCAACTCGTCCGAGACCCACTGCGGCCCGGCCGGCCCGTAGGCGAGCGTGAGCTGCCATTCGCCCGCATAGTCCGATTGCAGGCGACGCATCAGCGCGATCGTCGCCGCGGCGTCACCGGCATAAGCGGGCGGAGCGGCACGGCGCACGTGCTGCGCCGCCTCGCGCGGCAGGCCGGCGATGAAGGCCTGCGCGTCGTAGCCGGGGTAGACCAGTTCTCCGCGGTCCATCGCGCCGACACAGAAGGTTACGCGCAGACCCGCGTCCAGATAGGCCTCGATGGACGCGCGCGCCTCGGCCTCGTAATCTCCGCTGCCATAGCTGTAGTTGGCGTGCACGGTGCACGTCGTGCCGTTGGCGAGCAGGTCCAGCGCCGCGAGCGTAGTGAGCGCACCGGCGTCCGGTGCGCCGCGCGCGCGGCGCTGCGCGATCCACGGCTCGAGCCGGTCGTCCGGGTAGCCGAGCAGCACCTGGCTGATGCCGCGCCCATGCTGATGGGCGTTGACCAGGCCTGGCATCAGCAGCGTATCCGGCAGCTCCACCGCCTCGACGGCGCGCGGCGCAAGCTGCGCATCGGGGCCGAGGTCGACGACGCGATCGCCGTCGACCAGCACCGACCAGCCCGCGCGCACCTCGCCCGTCGCGTCGGCGAGCACGCACGCCGGGCGGATCAGGCGCGGCCGGTTCATTTGCCGTACATCACGTCGGGCACGAACAGCGCCACCTGCGGGAAGGCGATCAGGATCGCGACCATCAGCAGCATGATCAGCGTAAACGGCATCGCGCCCCACACCACGTCCATCACGGAGCCGCCGTCGGGCCGCACCCCCTGCACGATGAACAGGTTCATGCCCAATGGAGGCGTGATCAGCGCGATCTCCATCATCAGCACCAGAAAGACGCCGAACCACACCGGGTCGATGCCGAAGAACAGCACGATGGGCATCACGATGGGAATGGTCGTGATCATCATCGACAGGGTCTCGAGGAAGCAGCCCAGGATGAGGTAGAACACGATGAGCATCAGCAGGATCTGCAACTGCGTCGCGCCGGTGTCGGCGACCAGGCCGGTAATCGCCTGCGGAATGCGCAGCACGCCCATGACGAAGGACAGCAACTGCGCGGCGAGCACGATGAGCATGATCATCGCGGTGATGCGCACCACCGCCAGCACCGACTCGTTGAGCATGGCGATGGTGAGCCGCCGCCGCGCGGCGGCGAGGATCAGCGCGGCGATGACGCCGACCGCAGCCGATTCGGTAGGCGTGGCCCAGCCGGTGTAGATGGTGCCCATGACCAGCGCGAAGATCAGCAACGGCGGCAGCAGGTCCTTGAGGCGCGAGAGCTTCTCGGCCAGCGGCACCGGCGGCATCTCGTCGCCGCCCATCCTGGGGCGCAGCACGCAGATCACCGCGATGAAGATCATGAACAGCGCGATCAGCAGCACGCCCGGCACGATCGCGGCGAGAAACAGCCGGCCGATGGAGGTGTTCGACATCGAGCCGTAGATGATCATGTTGATCGACGGCGGAATCAGGATGCCCAGCGTCGCGCCGGCGGCGATCGTCCCCAGCGCGAGGCGTTCGGAGTAGCCGTGCTGCTTCATCGACGGCAGCGCCACCGTGCCAATCGTCGCGGCGGTCGCCACCGACGAACCGGATACCGCCGAGAACAGGCCGCAGGCGCCGATGTTGGTGTGCAGCAGTCCGCCCGGCCAGCGTCGCATCCAGTCCGACAGCGCGTTGTACATGCGATCGGTGATGCCACTGCGCACCAGGATCTCGCCGAGCAGGATGAACATCGGGATGGCGGTGAGCACGAAGTCGTGCAGGATGCTCCACATCTGGTTGCCGAACATCATCAGCGTCGGCGTGCCCAGATACAGGAAGGCGCCGAGGATGGCGACCGCGAACAGCGCGCCGGCCACCGGCAGGCCGATGAGCATGAGCCCGAGCATGATGAAGAAACCCACGAAGGCTTCGGTGACGGTGATCATCGTTCGCCCTCCGTGGCGGCGACACGCTTGTCGGCGCGCACTTCCTCGAGTTCCTCGCTGAGCGTGCGGATGCCGTACCAGCGATTGATCGCGCGCCATTCGCCGAAGACCAGACGCAGACAGTGCAAGGCGGTCACGCTGGCGACGAGGGCGAACAGCACCATGCCGACCACCCACACCGCCTGCGGCATCCACAGCGGCGTCATCAGCGGCGTGCCCGACAAGCTGCCGTACTCGACACTCTCGAGCATCGCGACGGTGGCCCGCCAGGCCAGGAAGACAGCCATCACGGCCATGAACACGGCCGAGACGGTATTGAGCACGGCACGCAGCGACTGCGGCAGGTGCTCCATCAGGATCTCGATGCGGGTGTGGCCGCGCTCGAGCAGCGCGTAGGCCGCGCCGACGGCGGTGACCGTGGCGAGCATGTAGCCGCCGTATTCGTCTGCACCCTGCAACGAAAAGCCGAACAAACGGCGCAGCAGGATTTCCAGCCCGATCACAAGCGTGATCGCCAGTACCGCGTAGCCGGCTGCAAGCGAGAAGACACGAACGACCGGCGCACACCAGCGTTCGACAGGATTTCGATTCATGACAGAGCCTCCTGCAGCGGCGGGCCGAAGAACGGCCCGCCGCGCCGGTTTCATGCGATCACTCGATGGTGATGCCCAGGGCCTTGCCGACCGTATCGTTCCACGTCTGCGAACACGTCGGATCGACCGCGTTGCACGACTTGGCCCAGATCGGAAGCGTCACTTCCTGAGCGGCGGCCTTCACGCGCTCGCGATCCGAATCAGCGACCTCGACCATCTTCATCGAGAACTTCTTGTGGTCATTGCACGGCTCCTGGCCGGTGGAGCAGTTGGCTGCGTCGCCGTTGGCGGTCAGCGCGACGTTCCACATCGCCTCCTCGAGTTCCCGGAAGCCCGCCTCGAGCTTGGCCTGCTCCTCGGGGCTGAAGCGGTTCCAGGCGTCGAGATTCATGAAATGGCCCTGCACCGAACCGGACACCGCGATCGGCAGGAAGTGGGTCGTCACCTCGGGCCAGCTTCCGGAGTTCGACGAAGTCGGCGAAGTCACGCCACAGGAGGCCACGCCGCGCTGCAGCGCCGTGTATACCTCGCTGAACTGCAGCGTCACCGGGGTCGCGCCGAAGTGCTCGAGCAGCGCCGACATGGTCGGCGTGAAACTGCGCACGCGCAGGCCCTGCAGGTCGTCCAGGGAATTGACCTCCGCGTTGCACAGGAAGACCTGCGGACCGAACGGCCACAGCGTCAGCACCTTGGCGTTGAATCGCTTCTGCAGGCGCTCGTCAAAGACTTCGCGATAGGCTTCGACGGCCGTCTTGAGGGTATCCATGTCGGTCGCTACCCCGACGACGTCGATGCCTTCGAAGAAAGGGTCGTCGCGCGAGGCCATACCGATCTGCACCGACATGATGTCGAAGGCGCCCGAGCGCAGCATGCGCAGCGCGTCCGGCGCACGCACGCCGACCACGTCCATCGGGTTGTAGTTGACGGCGACATCGACGCCGGACTTGTCCTTGAGTTGTTCGAAGAACTCGGTCTCGACCGCCACGTGCTTGACGTTCTGCGCGAAGTTGCCCGCAACACGCAGGTTCTGCGTGGCGTGGGCAGCGGTCGCGATGAAGGCGCCACAGGCGAGCGCGGCGGCGAGTCGGGTGATGCGGCGGGTGGTCTGCTTCATGGTTTCCTCCTGGGTGATTGGATCAACATGCTGCGAAGGCCGGCGCGGTCAGGCATTGCCGGCGCTGCCTGACCAACGGGGCAATCTCCGTGCCAGCGACGTGCCTCCCGGCAGCGCAAACCAGAGCTTTCGCAGCAACAGCGCGCGTTCCGCATGGATTCAGTGCGACGCCGAAACGTCACGCGACCCACTTTCTCAAACTTTTGCACACAATGTTGAACGCACGTTTCGCACTATAGGTGTGCAGATTGCCCGTGTAAACAATTCATTTTGGTGCATTGGAACATTCGAAATCTTCCCCTGTTATGCACATAAATCGTGCATTTCAGACTGCAGACCGCGCGCTTTCGAATCGTCTCCGGAGCCCACAGAGCAGCGCCAAACCAAGCAATACATCGCGGCATTCGCGGGTCACGAGCGCGTTCCGAGCGGACAAAGAATCTTTATTTTGTGATTTTTGTTGTATACAGTTCTTCCAGGACCAAACCTGATCCGGCACCGTGATGCGAAGTCGTCAGACCGACGCATCGCGGTCGCCCGAAGGAGACAGTGCAATGCCCGACAAGCGAACCCTGCTCGGCGTACTCACGCCGTCCTCGAACACCGCGCTCGAGCCGCTGACCTCGGCGCTGGTCGCCGGCATCCCCGGCGTCAGCGCGCATTTCTCGCGCTTCACGGTCACCCGCATCACGCTCGACGACGCCGCACTCGGGCAGTTCGACGACTCCAAGATTCTCGCCGCCGCGCAACTGCTCGCCGACGCGCGCGTGGATGTCATCGGCTGGAGTGGCACCGCCGCCGGCTGGATTGGCTTCGAGCAGGACCGCCGGCTGTGCGAGCGCATCGAGGAAGCCACCGGGATTCGCGCGACGACCTCCATCCTCGCGCTCAACGAGATCCTCGAACGTTCGGGCCGGCGCCGCTTCGGGCTGGTGTCGCCGTACACCGCCGACGTGCAGCAGCGCATCGTCGCCAACTACGCGCGCGAGGGCTTCGAGTGCGTCGCCGACAGCCGGCTCGACATCTCCGAGAACTTCGCCTTCTCCGAGGTCGACGCCGACACGCTGACCCGTCAGGTGCGTGAAGTGGCCGAGGCAAAGCCGGAGGCGATCGCCACCTATTGCACGAACCTGCGCGCCGCGCACCTCGTGCCGCAATGGGAGGCCGAGTTCGGCATCCCGGTCTTCGATACCGTATCCACGGTGGTCTGGTCGATGCTGCGCATGACCGGCCACGACCCGGCCCGCATCACCGGCTGGGGCCGCATGTTCCAGGAGGTGAAGTGATGAACGATTTCGATCTGGTGATCCGCAACGCGCACTGCGCGACGGCCGCCGACGTATTCGACGCCGACATCGGCATCAAGGACGGCAAGATTGCCGCACTCGGACAGGGGCTCCCTGCCGGGCGCGAGGAGATCGACGCGGCCGGGCGCTGGGTGCTGCCGGGCGGCATCGACGGCCACTGCCACCTCGACCAGCCCATGGGCGACAACTCGGTGATGGCCGACGACTTCCTCTCCGGCACGCGCTCGGCGGCCTGCGGCGGCACCACCACGGTGCTGCCCTTCGCCTGCCAGTTCAAGGGCCAGAGCCTGCGCGACGCGGTCGACGACTACCACCGCCGCGCGGATGGCAAAGCGACCATCGACTACGCCTTTCATCTGATCGTGTCCGACCCCACGCCGGACGTGCTCGAGCGCGAGCTGCCGGAGCTGATCCGCGAGGGCTACACGTCGTTCAAGATCTACATGACCTACGACGACCTCAAGCTGGCCGACCGCGAGATCATCGACGTGCTCGCGGTCGCACGCGACGAGGGCGCGATGGTCATGGTGCACGCCGAGAACATCGACTGCATCGCGTGGCTCACCGAGCGCCTGCTCAAGGCCGGCAAGACCGCGCCGCGCTACCACGCCGAGGCGCGCCCGATGCTCGTCGAGCGCGAGGCCACGCACCGCGCGATCTCGTTCGCCGAGCTGGTCGACGTGCCCATCCTCATCGTGCATGTGTCGGGACGCGAGGCCATCGAGCAGATCCAGTGGGCACAGAACAACGGTCTGCGCATCTACGGCGAGACCTGCCCGCAATACCTGTTCCTGACCGCCGACGACCTGGGGCTGGAGGACGACCACCATCACCACGGCGCCAAGTGCATCTGCAGCCCGCCGCCGCGCGACAAGGGCAACCAGCAGGTGGTTTGGAACGGGCTCGAATCGGGCGTGTTCCAGGTGTTCTCGTCGGATCACGCGCCGTTCAAGTTCGACGGCCCGAGCGGCAAAAAGGCGGCCGGCCCGGATGCGAGCTTCGACAGGATCCCCAACGGCATCCCGGGGCTGGAAACGCGCCTTCCGCTGCTGTTCACGCACGGCGTGCTGTCGGGCCGGCTCGACATCTGCCAGTTCGTCGCACTGACCTCGACCAACGTGGCCAAGATGTACGGCCTGTATCCGAAGAAGGGCTCGATCGCGGTCGGCGCCGACGCCGACCTGACGATCTGGGACACCGGTCTGGATCGCGTGATCCGCAATGCCGACCTCCATCACGAGGTCGATTACACGCCCTACGAGGGCATCCCGGTATCGGCCTGGCCGGCGGTGACGTTCTCGCGCGGCAGCGTGGTGTGGCGCGACGGCGAATACCTGGGCCGCGCCGGGCGCGGCGAATTCCTGCGCTGCGACCTGCCCCAGCCGGCCCGCCCCAAGGTACGCGGGGACAGCCGATGAGCGCGCTGCCGCCGCGCAGCCTGGAACTGGCCGCGAAGCTGGCCGACGCCTGGCGCGATGGGCGCGCGCTGTCCGCGCTCGAGGCCACGCGTCTTGCACCACCGGATGACGCCGCGGCCTACGCCATCCAGGACACCGTGGGCGCGGCGCTGGGCTGGTTCCCGGCAGGCCGCGCACGCGCCTGGAAGATTGCCTCGACGCCGCCCACGGCCGCGCCGGTGCCCGACGCCTTCATCGATGACGCGCCACAGACACTGCGCCCGGAGGACTTTCACACCCTCATCGGCATCGAGGTGGAACTGGTGCTGCGCCTGGGCCGCGCGCTGCCGGCCGGCGCGGATGAGGCGCAGGCGGCCGCCGCGATCGACGGCATCTTCGCCGCCATCGAAGTTTTCGACGTGCGCGCAGCGGACTGGAACACCCTGCCGCGCACCTTCCTGCTGGCCGACCAGCAGATGCACGGCCGCCTCCTCCTCGGCACGGGCATCGACGGTGGCTGGCAGGAGTCCTTCGCCAAGACGCAAGTCGTACTGAGCGTCGACGGCGAGGAAACGCTGCGCCGCCACGGAGGACACGCACTGGGAACCCCGGTGGCGATCCTGCCGTGGCTGGCCGGCCATGTCGCCTCGCGCGGCGCGGAACTGCGCGCCGGCGACCTGATCGCCTCGGGCACCTGGACGGGCCTGCATGTGGCGCAGCCAGGCGAGCGCATCGAAGCCTCGTTCGAAGGCATCGGCCGCGTCCGCGTGGACCTCGCCTCCGACTGAGTCAGTCCGCCGGGCGCTCGCCAGCGGCGGGCGTCTCGACCCCTTGCGGCGCGTCGGCGCCTTCGTCCACCTCTGGGGCGGCCTGCGGTGCACTCGTGTCCTGCGCCACCGGCGCGTCCGCAGGCGCCTCGGCCCCCGGCTTGGCCGAGGCAATGCGCTCGAGCGCGGCACGTTTTTGCATGTCGCGGAAATCGTTCTCCAGACCGCCCGACGCGAAGGCCTCGCGCAGTTGCGCGAAGACCGGGCGGATCGTGCCCTTCTCGAACAGCTTCCACGACACCGAACGCGCGGTATCGGCGTCGCCCAGCGCGATCGCGGCAAGCACCACGTCGACGCTCGCGCTCAGTCCCAGTTCGGCCGCGACCATGCCGGCGCTGCGCGCGGCAAAGCGCGCCGCGCCGCCCTCCCCGTCGAGTCGCACACCGAGCGCGATGTGGCTGGTCTTGTCGTCGAGATCGGCCGTCTCCAGCTCCACCGGCAGGATGGTCTGCATGGCCTGTTCGGCGGCCAGCGTGTCACCGGCTTCGAGATGGGTGCGGACCAGCATCAGGCGGTCGGCAAGCGAGGGCGGCTCGCCCAGCACGTCGATCTCGAGCACGTCGGCAATCGCCTGGCGCGCGGTCTCAGCGTCACCGTTGCGCAGGGCCACATCGGCCAGCAGGCGCTTGCGCGCATGGTTGCGCACACTGCGCCGTGAGGCATCCTCGACCGTGCGCTGCGCCTCGGCGTGATCCCCCATTTCCATGCAGATCTTGGCCTTCAGGTCGAAGGCCTCGAAGTACAGCGGCGCCTGCTCGACCACCCCGTCGACCAGTTCGCGCGCCTCGGCGAGCCGGTTCTGCCGCAGCAGCGTGCGCGCCAGACCCGCGCGCGCCCATGGAAAGGGATGCAGTTCGAGGATATCGCGGTAGGCCTGCTGCGCACCCTCGGCGTCGCCCTGCGCCAGTCGCAATTCGGCACGCTGGCGCATCAGGTCGAAGCGGTAGGGCTTGCCCTCTTCGCTGTCCACGTGACGCTCGATGAAGGCGTTGGCGGCATCGAAGTCGCGCTCGCGCTTGGCCGCAAACAGCGGACGGAAGAAGTGCTTGCGAGTGAGCGCGCGGTCCAGGCGGAACTTCAGTCGATCCGGCGAAAACGGCTTGATGATGTAGTCGTCCGGACCCAACTCCACCGTGGCAACCACATTCTCGTAGGCCTTCTCGGCGGTCACCATGATGAACACCGATTCCTCGGGCAGCAGGTCGTCGCGGCGCATTTCCTCGAGCAGGTGCTGTCCGTTACGCTTCTCGCCCAGGTTGTAGTCGCACAGGATCACGTCGGGCACGGCACGGCGCACGCGCGCGATGGCTTCCTTGTAGCCGCTCGAGAACTCCACCGAGAACGCGCCCATGGTCTGTGCGCAAGTACGCAGGCCGTCGCGTGCGGCCGGCTGGTCGTCAATGACCAGAAAGCGCAGCTTGCCGTAGCGCTGACGCCCCGGATCATTCATGGCAGTACCAGCCTGAAGAGCGCGCCACCCAGGGCACCGCCGTTGTCCAGCTCGAGCCGGCCGCACGTATCGTTGCGCGCGTGCCGGCGCGCGATCTCGCGCGCGACGAACAGGCCCAGACCGCGTCGCGCCATCGCAGCGGCATCGACGGTGTCGAAACCGGGGCCATCGTCCTCGACCGACAGCACCAGCGCGTCGACGTCGCGCACGGCCGACAGGCGCACGCGCGAGCGCGCGAAACGCGAGGCGTTGTGCAGCGCATTCGACAGCACGTCGAGCACCAGCTCGCGATCCATGGCCCAGGGTGGCAGATCCTGCTCACATGCCACGTCCAGCGTGAGCCCGCTCTGGCGCAGATGCGCCTCGCTGACCAGGCCGGCCTCGTCGATCAGGTCGGGCACATGCACCATGCCGACATCGAGTGCCAGCAATTCGCGCTCGCAACGGTAGGCGGTCAGCGCGCGCTGTAGCCGACGTGCGGCGTGCTCGATGGCAAAGCGCGCGTCGTCGAGCGCGATGCCATGTTCGGCTTCGGCGCGCACCACCGCCGACTCCGCGATGAAGAGCTGGTTCTTGGCGTCGTGCACGCCCGAGGTCAGCAGGTCGAGCACGCTGTGCATGACAGCCTCCCCGCACGGTTGGCCGATGACGGAAAAACGGGAGCGGATACTCGCGGCATGATCGTTCGCCGGACAGGTGACCGACGCAGTGTAAGCACTTTCCGCCAAGCGGTCAGTACCCGGCGCGGTGCGACCGCATCAATGTACGCCAGCAGACAGACGCGCCCGCGCGCATGCGCCAGTATCGGCACACCGGAGACCAAAGACAGACACGACATGCCCTCCACGAACCCGGCCAGGCCAAAGACCTGTCGGGTGGGGGTGCGCGCACGTAGCGTCGGACGTTCCGGGTTCGGCCGGCATCGCGGGCATCCGCCCCGAGCGCCGGTGCGGCCTGCATCCGGGGCCGATTCCCCAGGCGAAAGAGGCAACATCATGAAAAGGCTTCAACGATTCACCATCGGCATGCTTGCCGCGCTGGCCCTGACGGGCCTGAGCGCCTGCGGCGGCATGTCGTCGCAGGGCAAGAGCACCGCGGTCGGTGCGGGCGTGGGCGCGCTCGGCGGTGCAGTGCTGACCGGTGGCAGCGCGGTCGGCACGATCGGTGGCGCCGCCGTCGGCGGCATCATCGGCCACGAGATTGCCGATTGAACGCCGCCATCCATCCTGCAGCGGCGACTGCGTTCATCGTGGTCGCCGACCACGAGAGACCACTGCGCCTGCGCACCCTGAGTTTGCAGGAAATCAGCCGCTCGGTCCTCCTGCAGGGTGCCGCCATCGTCGCCCTGACTTCATGTCAGACGGGCGAAGAAGCGGCCCCGCAGGATTGACGACCACCGGGCAAACCCGTGATGTCGCCAGCCCAGTGCCGGCGACATCACATCAGGAGAAACCGATGAGCGAGAACGACGCCTGCCTCACCCTGCTCGGCGCGCAACGGCGCACCGCCACGCAGGCAATCTTCGACTGCATGCCGCAGCCCGAGCGGATGCCGTCATGACATACGAATTGCCTCAACGCGACAGCCCCGCCATCGTGATCACCTGCGAGCATGGCGGCAATCATATCCCGATGACGTATCGAGCCCTGTTCGAGGCACGGCGGGAACTGCTCGACAGCCACCGCGGCTACGATGCCGGTGCGCTGTGCATGGCACGCGCCCTGGCCGCCGCGCTGGCCGCCCCGCTGCTCGCCACGACGACCAGCCGTCTGCTGGCCGACCTCAACCGTTCGGCCACGCATCCGTCCGTGCATGCCGCGTTCGTGCGCGAACTGCCCAGAGCGCAACGGCTGCGTATCGTCGACCGTCACCACCGCCCCTACCGCGAACGCGCCGAGCGGATGATGCGTGAAGCCATCGCACGCGCGGGCCGGGTAATCCACATCGCCTGCCACAGCTTCACACCCAGGCTGCACGGGCGCGTTCGCAGCGCCGACATCGGCCTGCTCTACGACCCGGCACGCATCGGCGAAAAGGCACTGTGCGCCGACTGGAAAGAGGCGCTTGCAGCAGCGGCGCCCGATCTGCGCGTGCGCCGCAACTATCCGTATCTGGGCAGCAATGACGGACTCACCGCATGGTTGCGCACCCGTCTTGGCGCCGACGCCTATGTCGGCATCGAACTCGAGTTGAATCAGCAGTGCCTGCAGACGGATGTGGCCGCCATGCATGCCACGCTTGCCCATTCGCTCGCGGCATCCACCGGCAAAGCGATGTGGACGTCGCGACGTGCCGCGGTTTCGCCGGCTGTGGCCGATACGGGAGTGCACGCATGAAGATCCGCATCGGCTACGCGCTGGAATACGAATGCCCGAAACCGACGCCGATGATCCTGACCCTCAACGTTCATTCGTCGAGGATGTCGGATCTGGTCAAACCGGATCGCATCATCACCGAGCCGCCGCTGCTCGTGTCGCGCTTCTCCGGTGATTTCGGCAACTGTTGCGCGCGCCTCACCGCTCCGGCGGGTCGCCTGCGGCTGACCACGGACGCCGTGATCAGCGACTGCGGCATCCCCGACGCGGTGCGCCCGGACGCACGCCAGCCCCCCCCGGAACTGCTGCCCATCGACGTGCTGCCCTTTCTGCGCGCCAGCCGCTACTGCGAGACCGATCACCTGTCCGGGCTGGCGTGGACGCTGTTCGGCAGCGCGCCCGAGGGTTGGGGCCGGGTACAGGGGATCTGCGACTACGTACACCAGCATGTCGAGTTCGGCTACGCGCACGCGCGCGCCCACCGCACGGCCTGGGAGACTCACCAGGAGCGCGTCGGAGTGTGCCGCGACTTCGCACATCTGGCCATCGCCCTGTGCCGCTGCATGAACATTCCCGCGCGCTACTGCACAGGCTATCTGGGTGACATGGGCACGCCGCCACCGTATGAGGTGATGGACTTCTCCGGCTGGTTCGAGGCCTACCTCGGGGATCGCTGGTACACCTTCGACGCACGCACCAACACGCCGCGCATCGGTCGCGTGCTGATCGCCCGCGGTCGCGATGCCGCGGATGTTCCGATCAGCAACACCTTCGGCATGGCGACCCTGACGCACTTTCGCGTCCATGCGTATGAACAGGACATCACGCAGAACGAATCCGCCGCCTGTGTGGCGGCTTCATCGTGATGCGGGCGCAGGCCCGCGGCTCAACGACCGCGCATCAAGCCCAGGATCAGCGAGGCGACGAACAGCACGATGAAGATGAAGAACAGTACGCGCGCGATATCCACTGCGCCAGCCGCAAGGCCGGTGAATCCGAACAGGCCGGCAATCAGCGCGACCACCAGAAATACGACGGTGTAGTGAAGCATGGGAAGCGCTCCTCGATGGTGACCACAGGGACTGGCGGACAGGCACAGGGGTTCAGCCCCTGTGCCCACGTCCTGGCCGGGCCGGTGACGGGCACGGTGCAGCGGCGTGGCCGCGCCGTTTATTTGACGCGCATGTCGTTGCGCACATCCTTGACGCCCTTGACACCCCGCGCTATTTCGACGGCGCGGTTGATGTCGGAGCGCGAATTGACGAAGCCGGACAGTTGCACCACGCGCTCATAGGTCTCGACGGTCACGTCGGTCACGCGCAACACCGGATCATCGAAGATCGCAGCCTTGACCTTGGTGGTCAGCACGCTGTCGTCGAAGTATTCGCCGGCCGTTTGCTTGGGACCCGCGGAAGTCGAACACGCCGCCGTGAAGGCCACGGCCGAAGCGAGCAGGATCAACATCAGATACCGGGAAGGGCTTTTCATGACTGGAACTCCTTGATGGAAACGGTGCGGGGCAGAAGTTTGCCAATCTGCGCCCCATCCCGAAGCGGGCATCGGCGGCGCCGCATTACCCCGCTGGAATTGAGCATGCGCGGCGCACGTAGCGTGGTCTGTACGCCGACGCACACACATGCGCGTCGGGTCCCACCGGCCAGCGCAGGCTCACCCGGCGAAAGCGTACGGCGGGCCCCGTTGCGGGCGCGGCTACAGCTTGCTGCACTTCGTCGTCCCGTCCGCTCGGCGCCGTTCGAGCCGGCGAGTCATTGGCGGAGGTACGGGGCGGTGACAACAACCAGGAAAGATCGCACTTCACTTGCGCTGCAGCGCGAGTCGGCGGCGTCTTGCGCGGTGAGCCGGGAAACGACAGCACACGACAAGGCAAGCTGTGCTGCGGCGTACCCCTGCGCTCATCGGCCATGTCAGTCACCCCTCTTGCCGACGCGATTGCACAGATCGCCAAGCCTGGCGCGGATCTTCCCGCCCCACTTGCGCATGGCACCCTTGCGCTCGAGTTGTTCGTCGCCGATCAGCTTGCCCGTGGTCTCCGTGACCTCGCCCGCGGTCTCGTCGATGCGACCCTTCACCTGATTCCTGTTCATGACTGTTCTCCTCGCAGATGCACACGAACGACGCAGCGCCGGCTCCGACAGGGCGGCGATGCTGCGGCGATGAGTCTGGATCGCCGCGCGGTACGCGTCGGTTCGCTGGAACACATTGCATCGCGGAGTGAATCGGGCAGCCGCGTCGCACTTTTACAACGCCAGGGAACCGCGCCACGAGCGGCTTCGTCCAAAGCAAAACACTTGCTTACAGACGCCTGCATGACACCCGGCCGGCACCCGCCGGACCATTCGTAACATACCGAAATGTGGCGGCGATTCGCGCCTGGCTCGCCGACCCGGGTCGTTCCAGGAGTATTCAATGTTCAAGAAGATCGTCGCGCTGTCGTTTGCCGCCCTGGGGGCCGGAAGCGCATGCGCACAATCGAACATCACCCTCTACGGCATCGTCGACGCCAACCTCAGCTTCGCCAAGATCGGCGACAACCGCTTTCGCGGCGTCCAGTCGGGCGGCTTGTCGGCTTCGCGTATCGGCTTTCGCGGCACCGAGGATCTGGGCAATGGTCTGAAGGTCCTGTTTGCGCTTGAGTACGGCATCGAAAGCGACACCGGGAACGGCATCACCGGCGCACGCCAGTCGTGGGTCGGCCTGGAAGGCGGCTACGGCTTCGTCGGCATCGGTCGCCAGTATTCGCCCGGTTACAACGTCTCCGGCGCGATCGATCCGTTCGCCAGTTCCTCGGCGCTGTCGCCGGTGTTGCTGGCGCAGGGCGTGAACTACCAGGGCGACGTATATCCGGCAACCACCGCCGCGACCATCCAGGGCGGCGGCGGCGGCCGTTTCGACAATTCATTGCTCTACCGCTCGCGCAACTTCGGCGGCCTGCGTGTGGAAGCGATGTACGCCTTTGGCGAGAACAGCGACCAGTCCAACACCATGGGCAACCGCGCCGCGGGCAACTTCTATGGGCTTGGCGGCACCTGGCGGCGTGGCCCGCTGACGCTCGGCGTGGCCTACCATCACGCGCAACGCACGCGCTTCAGCTTCATGGGCTTCGACGGCCGCCAGCTCGACAAGCGAGAATGGTATCTGGGTGGACGCTACGATCTGGGCCCGGCCGAGCTGGCCGTCTCCTGGCAGGAAATTCGCAGCGGCGTTTCGTTCTCAGGGGTTGGCACGGACAACTGGCGCGACCGCATCTGGCAGGTGTCGGGACTGGTTCCGATCAACCAGGCCGGCTCCATTCTCGCCGGCTACGCCCAACTGGACGCCGAGTACGGAGACGAGGACGTCAAGGTGTGGACGCTGGCCTATACCCATGCCATGTCTCGGCGCACCACGGCCTATGCCGGTTACCGTCACGTCGACAATCGCGACGCGGCCGGCACCGGCGCCCTGCCGGGGCTGCGGGTGGACGACAATTTCGGGCGCAGCAGCCAGGGGCTTGTGCTGGGTGTGCGACACGCGTTCTGATGCACCGACCGGCACGACGCGAAACGGGCACCCCGCGAGGTGCCCGTTTTCGTTTGCGGTAGCAGGAGTCCGTGCCCGGCTCAGCTCGCCAGTGCCCTGTCGATAACCTGCTTCTCTTCGGGCGTGAGTTCGGGGCCGTCCAGCGTCACGCGCGAGTCGTCGACACGGAAGCGCTCGATGATGGGGCGCAGATCCTTCTTCACGTGCGTGTCGTCATAGCCGTTGAACAGCGTGCCCAGCAGGCCGCGGTCGAGGTCGCTGGTGCCCATGAACCAGTCGGCGATCGGGAAGGTGAGGTTCATGTTGTACTTCATCATGATCCCCTGGTTGTGGTGCGCCGTATGGTGGCGCCGAATGGTGTTGATGAAGGGCATGTTGCGCACGAACCAGTTGTCGTGACAGTGGCAGCAATAGTGGAAAGTCTCGTAGGTCAGGTATTGCGCGACCATGGTCATGAACAGCACGTAGCCCGCATTCGGCCCGAACAGCCAACCGGCAATGAAGGCCAGCGGCAACCCGGCCGCACCCAGCGTGGCGAGCACGCGCCACGGAAAGAAGACGATGCGGAATTCGCGCGAGGAGTCGATCGTCGCCTCGTTGTCGGTGAAGTACTGGTGATGCTGGCGCGTATGGCGCTCGTAGATCTGACGCAGGCCGAACACGTTGATGCGACGGTGCATCACATAACGGTGCATGAACCACTCGACGAAGTTGCCGGCGATGAACACGGGCACTGCGATCAGCCATTCCCAGCCGAGGTTCTCGATCTGGCTCGCGCAGTACCAGATCGCCGCGATGCCCACGCCGTACATCACGACGATGTGCACCAGGCCGTTGTACATCGGGCTGATGTCGGCCTTGTACTGTTCCCGGAACTTGCGTTGCTTCTCGGTCATCATGTCGGGTCACCTCCGTGGTGTATATATGACTAATATATTAGTTGTCGAGGAAGTCATCGTCAAGGAGAAATTCCGGCCGGTCTTCATTCCCTTCGGGAACGGACCCGGCAAAAAAATGGTTCATCGCGCTTTTCCGGGGAAGGCATCCTTGATCTTGAGGAAGAAGTAGGC
>CAXBIS010000031.1:0-25247 GCA_963975885.1 uncultured Azoarcus sp. | reverse complement strand
GCCTGCCCGCCTCGCTTTCCGGCTCCCGCGAACGTTCAATTTCGGCTCTGGAGAATCGGTCATGCCCCGTGGCAGCCTGATGGTCTTCACCGGCAATGCCAACCCCAAGCTCGCCGCCGACGTGGTCCGTCGTCTCGGCATCACGCTGGGTTCGGCCACTGTCGGTCGTTTTTCCGATGGCGAGGTCAACGTCGAGCTACTCGAGAATGTCCGCGGCAAGGATGTCTTCGTGCTGCAGCCGACCTGTCAGCCGACCAACGACAATCTGATGGAAATGCTGGTGCTGGTGGATGCGCTCAAGCGCGCCTCGGCCGGCCGCATCACCGCCGCCATCCCCTACTTCGGCTACGCCCGCCAGGACCGTCGTCCGCGTTCGGCGCGCGTGCCGATCACGGCCAAGGTCGTCGCCAACATGTTGCAGGCCGTCGGCGTTCAGCGACTGCTGACGATGGACCTGCACGCCGACCAGATCCAGGGGTTCTTCGACGTACCCGTCGACAACGTCTACGCCACGCCGGTGCTGCTGTCGGACCTGGACAAGCAGAACTACCAGGATCTGATGGTGGTCTCGCCCGACGTCGGTGGCGTGGTGCGTGCGCGTGCGTTTGCCAAGCGGCTCGAGTGCGACCTGGCGATCATCGACAAGCGTCGCCCCAAGGCCAACGTGGCCGAAGTCATGAACATCATCGGCGAGGTCAAGGATCGCACCTGCGTGATCATGGATGACATCGTCGACACCGCCGGCACGCTGTGCAAGGCCGCCACCGCGCTCAAGGAAAACGGTGCCCGGCGCGTGCTGGCCTATTGCACGCACGCAGTCCTCTCCGGGGCCGCCGCGGCGCGCATCTCGGACTCGGATCTTGACGAACTGGTGGTCACCGACACCATCCCGCTGCGCGACGACGCGCGCGAATGCCCGAAGATTCGCCAGGTATCGGTCGCTTCGCTGATGGCCGACACGATGCTGCGAATCAGCAACGAGGAATCGGTGAGCTCGCTGTTCATGGAATGATTTGCGGCCCGCGGCAGTTCGTCGCAGGCCTTTTCGATCCGTCTGGTCGCGGGCGGGTCATCCTCAACCAGGAGTAGGACAATGAAAATCGAATTCAAGGCCACCAAGCGCGTGGACCAGGGCACGGGTGCGAGCCGCCGCCTGCGTCGCGCCGGCCAACTGCCGGGCATCATCTACGGCGCCCATCAGGACGCCGCGCCGATCACGCTCGACCACAACGAACTGATCCACCTGCTCAAGCGCGAGGCCTTCCACGCGTCGGTGCTGACCATCGATATCGAGGGCAGCAAGGAAGCCGTGGTGCTGCGTGATGCGCAATGGCACCCGTTCAAGCAGATCGTGCTGCACCTGGACTTCCAGCGCGTCAGCGCCAGCGAGAAGCTGCACCTGAAGGTACCGCTGCACTTCACGAACGACGACATCTGCCCGGCGGTCAAGCTCGGCGGCCAGATGGTCACACACGTGCTCAACGAGATCGACGTCGCCTGCCTGCCGAAAGACCTGCCGGAGTTCATCGAGGTCGACCTCAAGGACCTGCAGAACGACCAGTCGGTGCACGTATCCGACATCAAGCTGCCGGCCGGTGTCGAGATCACGCACCACGGCGAAGGCGACCCGGTCATCGCGACCGCGCTCAAGACCGGTGGCGGCTCGACCGCCGAGGATGCGGAAGAGGACGAAGCCGAGGACGAAGGCGAGGCCTGACCCCCCAAAGGCCTTGTGCATGAACGCGAATCCTCCGCGTCTGATCGTCGGCCTCGGCAACCCCGGGGCCGAATACACCGAAACCCGGCACAATGCCGGGTTTTGGTTTTGTGAGCGTCTGGCCGACGAGTTCAAGGTGCGCTTCGCACCCGAATCGCGCTTTCACGGACTGGTCGCCAACGCGCGCGAGGCCGGCGCATGGCTGCTGATGCCGCAGACCTTCATGAACCGTTCCGGCCAGTCGATCGGCGCATTCGCGCGCTTCTACCGCATCCCCGCCAGCGAGATACTGGTTGTGCACGACGAGCTCGACATCCCGCCCGGCCAGTTGCGGCTCAAGTTCGGCGGCGGCCTGGGCGGCCACAACGGCCTCAAGGACACCTCCACCCATCTGGGCACGAACGACTACTGGCGCCTGCGCATCGGCATCGGCCATCCGGGCGATCGCAGCGAGGTCGTGAACTACGTGCTCAAGCCACCGCGCCGCGAAGAGCGCGAGGACATCGACGCAGCCATCGACCGCGCGCTGGCAATCTGGCCGCAACTCGCGGCCGGCCACTGGACCACCGCCACCACGCGACTCAACACCCGCCCCAAGCCGGCGAAGAACAAGGAAGAACCCAGCTCATGAGCCTCAAATGCGGAATCGTCGGCCTGCCCAACGTCGGCAAGTCGACCCTGTTCAATGCGCTGACCAAGGCCGGCATTGACGCGGCCAACTATCCCTTTTGCACCATCGAGCCAAACGTCGGCATCGTCGAGGTGCCGGACCCGCGTCTGGCTGCGCTGTCTGAGATCGTCAAGCCGCAGAAGATCCAGCCGGCCATCGTCGAGTTCGTCGACATCGCCGGTCTGGTGGCAGGCGCCTCCAAGGGTGAAGGCCTGGGCAATCAGTTCCTCGCCAACATCCGCGAAACCGACGCCATCGTGCACGTCGTGCGCTGTTTCGCGGACGACAACGTCGTGCACGTCTCCGGCTCCGTCAATCCGATCCGCGACATCGAAGTCATCGACACCGAACTCGCGCTGGCGGATCTGGCCACCATCGACAAGGCCATCAACCGCTACAAGCGCCCCGCCGCTGCTGGCGACAAGGAAGCCAAGAACCTGCTGCCGGTGCTCGAGAAGTGCCTTGCCCAGCTCGACCAGGGCAAGCCGGTACGCGCACTCGATCTGGCCAAGGATGAATGGATCGCGATCCGCCCGTTCTGTCTGATCACCGCCAAACCAGTGCTGTACGCCGCCAACGTGGCCGAAGACGGGTTCGGCAACAACCCGCATCTGGATGCCGTGCGTGCGCACGCCGCGGCTGAAGGCGCCCAGGTCGTCGCGCTGTGTGCAGCCATCGAAGCCGAGATCGCCGACCTGGAAGACGCCGACAAGCACGACTTCCTGGAGACCATGGGGCTCGACGAGCCCGGCCTGGACCGCCTGATCCGTGCCGGCTACCAGCTACTCGGCCTGCAGACCTACTTCACCGCCGGCGTGAAGGAAGTGCGCGCATGGACCATCCACGTCGGCGACACCGCGCCGCAGGCCGCGGGCGTGATCCACACCGACTTCGAGCGCGGCTTCATCCGCGCCCAGACCATCGCCTTCGACGACTTCATCCAGTACAAGGGCGAGAACGGCGCCAAGGAAGCCGGCAAGATGCGCGCCGAGGGCAAGGATTACGTCGTGCGCGACGGCGACGTGCTGAACTTCCTCTTCAACG
Organism: uncultured Azoarcus sp.; assembly: GCA_963975885.1. Classification (GTDB taxonomy): domain Bacteria; phylum Pseudomonadota; class Gammaproteobacteria; order Burkholderiales; family Rhodocyclaceae; genus Pseudazoarcus. The sequence goes on along the minus strand of CAXBIS010000031.1, from coordinate 21,816 downwards.
TCTGAGCGCTGCGCGAGACGTGCGGCCTGTGCCGCAATGACGAACGACACAATCACTCGCTACGTCGGGCGCTTCGCGCCCTCGCCCACCGGCCCGCTGCACTTCGGCTCGCTGGTCGCGGCCGTGGCGAGCTTCTGCGATGCGCGCGCGGTCGGCGGGCGCTGGCTGCTGCGCATCGACGACGTCGACACGCCGCGCTGTGTCGCCGGTGCGGCCGAGGACATTCTCGCCACGTTGGCGCGCTTCGGCCTCGAGTGGGACGACGAACCCGTGTGGCAGAGTCGGCGCACGGCCGACTATCGTGCAGCGTTCGAAGGCTTGCGGCAGGCCGGCCACGTGTTCGGCTGTGCATGCACGCGACGCGAACTGGCCGATTCGGCCATCGCGCCGGACGGCTCGCGCGTCTACCCCGGAATCTGTCGCAACGGACTGCCGCCGGGGCGCCAGGCGCGCGCCTGGCGCGTGCGCGTGGCCGGCCGCGTGGCGTTCGACGACGCGATCCAGGGACAGCAGCACGTCGAGCTGGAGGATGAGGTCGGCGACTTCGTCGTGCTGCGTGCGGACGGGCTATTCGCCTACCAGCTCGCAGCGGTCGTCGATGACCTTGAAGCAGGCGTGACCGACATCGTGCGCGGCGCCGACCTGCTCGCATCCAGCGTGCGCCAGATCCACCTGCAACACCTGCTCGGCGCGCCGACGCCGCGCTATGCCCACGTGCCGGTGGCACTCGACGCGGCCGGGGAGAAACTGTCAAAGCAGACGCTCGCACGTGCGATCGACGAATGCGCCGCGGGCGAGGCCCTGCATGCCGCGCTGGCCTTTCTCGGCCAGCATCCGCCGGCGGATCTGGCGACAGCTTCGCCCGAACGGGTGCTCGACTGGGCTGTCACCCACTGGCAACTCGATGGTGTGCCGCGCCGCCTTGGTGCTCGCGCGCCCGATCCACTCGCGTCACAATGAAGCCTTTTGCGCCCTCATGCTCACTTCCGATTCCGAACTGCGCGCACTGCTCACCGCCACCCGCACGATCGCCGTGGTCGGCATGTCGCCCAACGCCGAACGCCCCAGCCACTACGTTGCGCAGTACATGCGTGCGCACGGCTACACCATCGTGCCGGTCAATCCCGGGCACCGCGAGATCGCGGGCCTGACCTGTTATCCGAGCCTGCGCGAAGTGCCGATGGCGATCGACATGGTCAATGTCTTCCGCCGCGCGGAAGACACGCCACCGATCGCACGCGAGGCGGTCGCGATCGGCGCGAAGAGCCTGTGGCTGCAACTTGGCATCGCCAGCGCGGAATCCTCACGCATCGCCGCAGCGAGCGGCCTGGCGGTCGTCATGGATCTGTGCATCAAGATCGAGCATGCACGATTGTTCGAGCCACGCGACTGACGCGCAACACCGCGGCCGTGCGGGCGGCGCCACATTCCCGGGTGCTCAGTGCATGCCGCGGTAACCCGCAATGCCAATGACCAGACGCACCAACTGGTAGGCACACCAGGTCGCTAAACGCTGCAACCGGGGCAAGCGGTGCCAGTCCTCGTGGCGCAGTTCCTGCGCGCCGACCTGTAGCGCGCGGTCGAGCGAGTCGCGCAACTCGCCGGCAAAGCCGGAGTGCTCGACCACGACGTTGGCCTCGCGCGCGAGCAGCAGGGAAAACGGATCGATGTTGCTCGACCCGACGGTGGCCCAGCGCCGGTCCACCACCGCCACCTTGGCGTGCAGATAGCTGCGGTGATATTCGAACAGGCGGATACCGTTGTCCAGGAAATACGGGTAGAGCGCGCGCGTGGCATAGGCGAGCATGGGGTGATCGGACAGCCCTTGCAGCAGCAGGATCACGCGCACACCGCGTGCGGACGCATCGACCAGCGCCTGGCGGAAGACCCGGCCGGGAAAGAAGTAGGCGCAGGCGATGACGATTTCCTGCCGGGCCGCCGCGATCGCCTCGCGGTAGGCCTCCTCGATGGCGCGACGATGGCGCAGGTTGTCACGCACCAGAAAGGCCGCGCGCATGTCCTGTGCAAGAGCCGACGGTCGGCTCAACGCACGCGGCATCGCGCCGCGGCGACGCAGGCTGGCCCAGGACACCAGCCACCACAAATGATGCACTGCATGCACGATGACGCCCACCAGCGGCCCCTCGACGCGCACCGCGTAGTCGTAGCGCGGGTAGGGCGGCCCGTCGTCGCTGAAGTCATCGAGGATGTTGATGCCGCCCACCCAGGCGAGACGCCCGTCTACGGTGATGATCTTGCGATGCAAGCGGCGCAGGCGGTGACGCTTGATACGAAAACCGCGCAACTCGCGGCGAAAGACCAGCACCTCCACACCCGCGGATTCGACCTCGGCCATCAGCTCATTGACGAAGGGGCGCGCGCCGAAGCCGTCGACCATCACGCGCACGCGCACCCCACGCTGCGCCGCGCACTTGAGTGCGTCGGCCATGCGTCGCCCCGTGGCGTCGTTCTCGAACAGGTAGGTTTCGATGTGGATCTCGCGCGTGGCCGCATCGAGCGCGCCGAACACGTCGGGAAAATAGCGCTCGCCGTTCTCGAGCAGCACCACGCGGTTGCCGCCGAGAAAGGCGGTCACCGATCGAACTCCAGATCCGCGGTGAGCGGCGCGTGGTCGGAAATCTTGCCCCACAGCGCGCCGGTGTGGGCCGCGGCCTCCTCGACCTCGAAGCCACGCACGTAGATGCGATCGAGCCGCAGCACGGGCAGCCGACTCGGGAAACTGCGCGCCGGTCGCCCGCGAAAGACCTCGGTGAGGCCGAGCCGCGACGCCAGTTGCGGCTCGGCGCGGTTGAGCCAGTCATTGAAATCGCCGGCGATGATCAGCGGCGCACCCGCGGGCACGATCTGCTCGACACGCTCGGCCAGCGCCTGCATCTGGCGCCGGCGACTGCCTCCGCTCAAGCCCAGATGCACGCACACGCAATGGGCCGTGTCCGGTATGCCGGGCAGGTCGACCTCGCAGTGCAACAGACCACGCCGTTCGAAACGATGATCGGACACGTCCTGATTGTAGGACGCGACGATTTCGAAACGGCTCAGAATCGCATTGCCGTGATGACCGTGGTCATACACGGCGTTCTGTCCGTAGGCGGTCTGGTGCCACACCTCGTGGGCCAGGAACTCGTGCTGCGGCGCGGGCGGCCAGTCGGCATGGGCGACCTCGTGGCGCAGGTTCATGCCCTGCACTTCCTGCAGGAACACCACGTCGGCCTCGAGCGCACGCAGGCGATCACGCAATTCGTGGATGACCATGCGCCGGTTGAAGTGCGAGAAGCCCTTGTGGATGTTGTAGGTGCACACGCGCAGCTTCATGATTCCACCCGGCAGGCCCGGTCGTATCTGCGCCTGCGGTTCACACCGCCAGCATGCGCTCGAGCGCCAGACGCGCGAGTTCGGCCTCGTGCTGGGGCACGCTGATGCGGTTGACCACGTTGCCGTCGGCCAGGTTCTCGAGCGCCCAGGCCAGGTGTTGCGGGTCGATGCGCTGCATGGTTGAACACATGCACACGGTCGGCGCCATGAACTGCACGGTCTTGCCTTGGGGCTTGACCTCCTCGGCCAGGCGACTGACGAGGTTCAGCTCGGTGCCCACCAGCCACTGCGTGTTGTCAGGTGCGTCCTTGATCGTGTTGATGATGAATTCGGTCGATCCGACATGATCGGAGTTCAGGCATACGTCGAGATTGCTCTCCGGGTGCGAGATCACGAAACCCTCCGGATGCTGCATGCGCCAACGACGGATGTGGCTCTCCTGGAACATCTGGTGCACCGAGCAGTGGCCCTTCCACAGCAGGATCCTGGCGTTGCGGATCTCGTCTGGCGTCAGCCCCCCATATTCCTGGTCCGGGTCCCACACCACCATCTGCTCGAGCGGGATGTCCTTCTTGAAGCCGGTCCAGCGGCCCAGATGCTGATCGGGGAAGAACAACACCTTCTCGCGCTGCGCGAAGGCCCAGTCGAGAATCTTGGGCGCGTTCGTCGACGTGCACACGATGCCGCCATGCTCGCCGCAGAAGGCCTTCAGGTCCGCCGCCGAGTTGATGTAGGTGACCGGGGTGATCGATGCGTCCGGGTCTTCGAGCACTTCGCCCAGCTCGCGCCAGCAGCGCTCGACCTTGGCCAGATTGGCCATGTCGGCCATCGAGCAGCCGGCGGCCAGGTCCGGCAGGATGGCGACCTGTTCGGGCCGGGACAGGATGTCGGCCACTTCGGCCATGAAATGCACGCCGCAGAACACGATGTACTCGGCGTCAGTCTGCGAGGCGAGCTTGGCGAGCTTGAGAGAGTCGCCGGTCAGGTCGGCGTGTCGATACACGTCGGCACGCTGGTAGTGGTGGCACAGCAGCACGGCACGATCGCCCAGGCGATCACGTGCGGCGAGAATGCGCTCCTGCGCCTGCTCGTCCTGAAGCTGGTTGAAACGGTCGAACTGGATGGTTGCTACGCTCATCTGATCTCTCTTCCTTGCGGGCCGATCAGCCCTGCTTCCACGGCAGGCCGGCATGGCGCCAGCCTCCCGTCCGATTGCGATGGCCATTCGCGTCGCGGTCGCCCTCGAAACCTTCGAGCACGTTATAGGCCTCGGCGTATCCGGCCTCCGTCGCAGCACGCGCGGCCTTGTCCGAGCGCCCGCCGGAGCGGCACATGAACATTACCAGCGACTCCGGATCGACCTCGCGCCGAAGCTGCTGGACGAAGGCCGGGTTCGGCGTATTGCCCGGATAGCTCAACCATTCGATCTCGACCGCGTCGGGCACACGCCCGACCCAGTCCCATTCAGCCCGCGTGCGCACATCGACCAGCTTCGCGCCTGGCGCAATCTGCCAGATTTCGTAGGCTTCGGCCGGCGTCAGCGCGCCGGCATACGGCAGATCGAGCTTCTCGGCACGATCGCGGGCCAGTTTCAGCAAGTCGTTCAATTTGCCCATGTCGCCCATCCCGCTAGAATCCACAATCCGAAAGTATACTCTCTGGCGAAAATCATGGCCCGCACCCCACCGGTCGCCGACGCCGGGCGCACCACACAAGCAACACGTGCCCGGGGCATACAGCGCGCCACGCTGGTGGCCATTGCCACCAATGCGGGTCTCGCCCTGGGTCAGATCGTGGTCGGCCTCGCGGCCAACGCCTTCAGCCTGGTGGCCGATGCGGCCCACACCCTGTCGGATCTATTCACCGACGTACTGGTTCTGTTCGCCGGACGCCGCGGCTCGGTCCCGCCCGACACCGATCATCCCTACGGCCATGGCCGCTTCGAGACGGCCGCTACGCTGATCCTCGGCACCGTGCTGTCGGGCGTCGGCGTCGGATTCCTGTTTGCTTCCGGCGATCGCCTGCAGAATCTGGACGAAGCGCCCGCGCTGCACCAGGCTGCTCTCTACATGGCGATCGCAACACTGATTATCAAGGAGGGGCTGTTCCGATTCACGCTTGCGGCCAGCCGGCGACTGAACGCGCCCCTGCTCGAGGCAAACGCCTGGCATGCGCGCTCGGATGCGGCCTCGTCGCTGGTCGTTGCAGCCGGCATCGGCGGCAGCCTGGCCGGCTATCCTTTTCTGGAGCCTCTGGCCGCTGCCGTGGTGGGCTTCCTGATTCTGCGCATGGGCCTGCGTCTGGCCTGGGGCGCGTTGCGAGAGCTCGTCGACACCGGGCTGCCCGACGACGAGCTCCAACGTATCCGTGCGACCGTGCGCGCCACGCCCGGCGTAATCGACACCCACGACCTGCGCACGCGCCGCATGGCCGACCGCGTGCTGTGCGACACGCACGTACTCGTCGACCCGCGCATCACCGTGTCCGAGGGCCATCGCATCACGGACCGCGTCTACAAGGCCATCCGCAACGCGCACCCTGACGTGCGCGACGTGCTCGTACACGTGGATGCCGAGGACGACCGCGGACTGCAAACGCCCGGGGCAAACGTGTTGCCCACACGCGACGAATTGACCGCGCTGGTTTCGACCCTGCTCGACGGACACGAGCACAAAGCCTTTCGGCTGCAACTGCATTACCTGGGCGGACGCGTCGATGTCGAAGTATTGCTGCCACCCTCAAGTCTGTCGGCCGCGGCCAACGAACCACTCGACGCGCGCATCGAAACGGTGCTGACCGAACGGCCGGAGATCCGGTCGATCACCTTTTTCGTGCAGCACGCACCATCCTGATGCAAACTACGGCGGCAGATGCATCATATTGGTGCGCGAGCGACTTGATGCGCCCACGCGTCAACCGAGTCCCGCCGCGCCCGGTGATGCGCCAACTGCCACATCAGTTCGGCCGCAGCGGGATCGTGGCAATACAAGCACCTTCCGGATGCACGTCGTGATCTGGACCTTCGATCTGGCACGCAACCTGCTTCAACAAAAACCGGCAGATTCCTACTGTGCCCCGTTTTCGCACCTTTTCACCAGGAGTGGATATGAATTCTAAAGAAGTCATGAAGCTGATCCAGGAAAACGAAGTCCGCTTCGTCGACCTCCGATTCACCGATACCCGCGGCAAGGAACAGCACGTGGGCCTGCCGGTTTCGGCATTCGAGGAAGATCACTTCGAACACGGTCACCCGTTCGACGGCTCGTCGATCGCCGGCTGGAAGGGCATCCAGGCTTCCGACATGCTGCTCATGCCGGACCCTGGCTCGGCCTACATCGACCCGTTCTACGACGAGACCACGCTGGTCCTGAGTTGCGACGTGATCGAGCCGTCCGACGGCAAGGGTTACGACCGCGATCCGCGCTCGATCGCCAAGCGTGCCGAGGCCTATCTGAAGAGCACCGGCGTGGGCGACACCGCCTACTTCGGCCCGGAACCCGAATTCTTCGTGTTCGATTCGGTCGAGTGGTCGGTCGACATGTCCGGCGTCTACAGCAAGGTCATCTCGGAAGAGGCTGCGTGGTCGACCGCCGACAAGTTCGAAGGCGGCAACATGGGTCACCGCCCGCGCATCAAGGGTGGCTACTTCCCGGTCCCGCCGGTCGATTCGCTCAACGACATCCGCGCCGCCATGTGCCTGGCGCTCGAGTCCTGCGGCGTGCCGGTCGAGGTGCATCACCATGAGGTCGCCAACGCCGGCCAGTGCGAGATCGGCACCAAGTTCAACACGCTGACCAAGCGCGCCGACTGGACCCAACTGCTCAAGTACGTCGTGCATAACGTCGCTCACCAGTATGGCAAGACGGCCACCTTCATGCCCAAACCCATCGTCGGTGACAACGGCTCGGGCATGCACGTGCACCAGTCGATCTGGAAGGACGGCCAAAACCTGTTCGCGGGCAACGGCTACGCTGGCCTGTCCGAGACCGCGCTGTACTACATCGGCGGCATCATCAAGCACGCCAAGGCACTCAACGCGATCACCAACCCGTCGACCAACTCGTACAAGCGTCTGGTGCCGCACTACGAGGCGCCGATCAAGCTTGCCTACTCGGCGCGCAACCGCTCGGCCTCGATCCGCATCCCCTACGTCGCCAATCCCAAGGGCCGCCGCATCGAAGCGCGCTTCCCGGACCCGACGGCCAACCCCTATCTGTGCTTCGCCGCGCTGATGATGGCTGGCCTGGACGGCATCCAGAACAAGATCCACCCGGGCGATCCGGCCGACAAGAACCTGTACGACCTGCCGCCGGAAGAGGATGCCAAGATCCCGACCGTGTGCTTCAGCCTCGACCAGGCACTGGCCGAACTCGACAAGGACCGCGAGTTCCTGACCCGCGGCGGCGTGTTTACCGACGAGTTCATCGATGCCTACATCGAGCTCAAGTCCGAAGAAGTCAATCGCCTGCGCGTGACGACCCACCCGGTCGAGTTCGACATGTACTACAGCGTGTAAGCGTTTCACGTTTCACGCAGACATCACAGGGGACGGGCATTGCCCGTCCCTTTTTTATGGGGTCTAATCGTCATGAGCACTCCGCCCCGTCCGGCCACGGTCCGACGCCACGGCACAGGCCGCAAGGCGCCGCGCCCGACCGCGAACCACCAGGATCCCGATGACCAGCGTGCGCAAGACCGTTTTCGTACTCGCCCTCGCCTGCCCGCTCGCCGCACTGGCGCAATCCACTGTCTACAAGTGCGTCGACGACCGCGGGAGCGTGACTTACACCAACGACCGCAACCTCGTGCGCGGCTGCAAGCCACTCGATCGCGATCAGCCGGTCTCGTCCGTGCCTGCCTCTCCCGCTCCCGCCGCGACCCCGCGCCAATCGTCCTCGTCACCGCAATCCTTCCCGCGCGTCGCTCCCGACGCCCAGCGCGCACGCGACGACTCGCGACGCGAGATTCTCGAGCGCGAACTCGAGTCCGAGCAGGCCGCACTGGAAGAAGCGCGCGCAAAACTCGAAGCCGAGGAGTCGCGTGTCGCCCCCGAGGACCGCAACGCGATGCGCGACGGTCGCGCGACGATCAACGTCGCCAAGCGCGACGCGCGACTCGAACCCTTCCGCAATGCGGTCGAACTGCACGAGCGCAATATCGAAGCGCTGCAACGGGAACTGTCCCGACTTCGCTAGGGCTCTGGCCTGGAAATTGCTTCGATTGAGCAAACGACCAGGCGAGACTGCATGCCCGATACCGCTCCCAACGTACGACGCACCGGCCCCTTTGCGGGGCTGGACCTGCTCTCTTCGGCCGTCATCCTCACCGACGACCGGCGCATCGTGCGCTATATGAATGCTGGCGCCGAGAACCTCTTCGCGGTCAGCCAGCGCAGGATGCTGGGCCGGCCCCTGTCTGCGCTGATCGGCGATGCCGGCGTGCTCGACGAAGCGCTCGACAATGCCCTGCGCCAGAACTGGAGCTACACCGGGCAAGACATCAAAGTGTCGCGCGGCGACGACGAGCCGCTGCGGCTGGACTGCACCGTCACACCCGCTGAGGCCGAGGGGGTGTCACTGCTGCTGGAATTCCGCCCCATCGACGCGCAACTGCGTGTCGCGCGCGAAGAACAACTGCTGCAGCAGCAACAGGCCAACCGCGCACTGATCCGCAATCTGGCGCACGAGATCAAGAATCCGCTCGGTGGAATCCGCGGCTCGGCGCAATTGCTCGAGCGCGAACTGGCCGATCCGGTGCTGCGCGAATACACCGAAGTCATCATCGCCGAAGCCGATCGCCTGCAGGATCTGATGAACCGTCTGCTCTCGGCGCACAGCATCATGCGCCCCGCGCAGATCAACATCCACGATGTGCTCGAGCGCGTGCGCCGGCTGATTCTCGCCGAATTTCCGCAGATCGCCGTGCGACGCGACTACGACACCAGCCTGCCCGAGCTCACGGCCGATCGCGAACAACTCATCCAGGCGATTCTCAACATTGCGCGAAACGCCGCGCAGGCCATCGAAGGTGCGGGCGAGATCACGCTGCGCACACGCATCGCCCGGCAGGTGACGCTGGCCAAGCGTCGTTTCAGGCTGGCACTGGAATTGCAAGTGATCGACAACGGCCCCGGCATCCCGGACGAGATCCTCGACAAGATCTTCTATCCGCTGGTCTCGGGGCGCGACGGCGGCAGCGGGCTCGGGCTGTCGATCGCACAGAGCTTCGTGGAGCAGCACCAGGGGATGATCGATGTACACAGCCGACCCGGCCACACCTGTTTCACCCTCCTGCTGCCGATTTCCAACCGCGGCTGAGGCCTGGCCCGACCGCACCAAAATAGTGCATACGCCATGAATACCGTCTGGATCGTCGATGATGACCGCTCCATCCGCTGGGTGCTCGAAAAAGCCTTGAGCCGCGAGGGCATCGACTATGAGAGTTTCACGTCCGCCACCGAAGCGATGAGCGCACTCGACACGCAGGCCCCGCCCAGCGTGCTGCTGTCCGACATCCGCATGCCGGGACGATCCGGCCTCGAACTGCTGCAGCAGATCAAGGCCGATCACCCGAGCGTACCGGTCATCATCATGACCGCGTACTCGGATCTGGACAGCGCGGTGTCGGCCTTCCAGGGCGGCGCCTTCGAGTATCTGCCCAAGCCCTTCGACGTCGACCAGGCCGTCGCACTGGTGCAGCGCGCACTTGAACAGAGCACGCACCACAGCGGTACCGATGTCGAGCCGCCAGTCGTGCCCGAGATCCTCGGCCAGGCGCCGGCGATGCAGGAGGTCTTTCGTGCGATCGGCCGCTTGTCGCATTCGCACGCGACCGTGCTGATCAACGGCGAGTCGGGCGCCGGCAAGGAACTCGTCGCGCGCGCACTACACCGCCACAGCCCGCGGCGCGACGCGCCCTTCGTCGCCATCAACACCGCGGCCATCCCGCGCGATCTGCTCGAATCCGAACTGTTCGGCCACGAGCGCGGTGCATTCACCGGCGCTGCCGCACAGCGCCGCGGTCGCTTCGAACAGTCCGAAGGCGGCACGCTGTTCCTCGACGAGATCGGCGACATGCCCGCCGAACTGCAGACGCGGCTGCTGCGTGTGCTCTCGGACGGACACTTCTATCGCGTCGGTGGCCAGCAACCGATCCGCGCCAACGTGCGCGTGATCGCGGCCACCCACCAGGATCTGGAAGAGCGCGTTCGCCAGGGCCTGTTCCGCGAAGACCTGTTCCACCGTCTCAACGTCATCCGCCTGCGCCTGCCGCCGCTGCGCGAACGCAAGGAAGACGTTCCTCTGCTGGCACGTCACTTCCTTCAAACCAGTGCACAGGAACTGGGCGTCGACGCCAAGCGCATCACCGATGCAGCCCTGCGTCACCTTCAGACCCAGCCCTTCCCGGGGAACGTGCGCCAGCTCGAGAACGTCTGCCACTGGCTCACCGTGATGGCGCCGGGACAAGTCGTCGACGTCGCCGATCTGCCGCCGGAACTGCGCAACCAGAGCACGCAGGGCGCGGTGGACGACTGGACCGAAAGCCTCGCCCACGACGTCGACCGGCTACTCGCCAGCGCGCCGGGCGAGGTCTTCAACCAGCTCTCGCATGCGTTCGAGCGCACGCTGATCCGGCGCGCACTGGTCGCCACGGGCGGACGCAAGATCGAGGCCGCACAACTGCTCGGCATTGGCCGCAACACGATCACGCGCAAGATCCAGGATCTCGATATCGACGACGGTCGAGGACACGCCGTCGAAGCCGAGCACCACGACTGAGCGGCACCGTGACTGGCCGCGGGCGCAAGCTTGTCCGATAATGCGCAGCGGCACCCTCCGGAGTCCCTGCCTTGCCGTCCGATCCCGCCTCACTTTACGAACGCACGATGCGCGAACTCGATCGCCATGCGGCCCGTTTCGCGCTCGAGTTCGTCGCCGAATGCGGCTCCACCAATGACGAACTGTCGGCGGCTACGGCGCGCGCAGACGGTCGCATCGCCGTACTCGTAGCGCTGCGCCAGAACGCCGGTCGGGGCCGCCGAGGGCGCGCATGGCACGCTGGCAACGGCCTGACCTTCTCCTGCGCCTGGCCCATTGCACCCGATGCACCGCCACCGTCAGCGCTGTCGCTCGCGGCCGGACTCGCCGTGGCCGAAGCGATTGAGGACCTGGGCGTGCACGGGGTCGCACTCAAATGGCCCAACGACGTCCTTGTCGACGAGCGCAAGCTTGCCGGCATCCTGGTCGAGCTGGCCTCCGGACAACGGCGCGCGCGACGGGCGATCATCGGCATCGGTGTAAACCTCGGCAGCGTTCCGGAGTATCCGCCCGACGGCTCACGCGCACCGACCGCAATCATCGAACACCTGGCCGAAGCCCCGGCCCGCGAAACCGTACTCGCTGCCATCCTGGCCCGCCTCGCCGGCCGCCTCGATGCCTTTGCCGAGGGCGGCTTCGCCGCGATGCAGCAGGACTGGAGCCGGCGCGACGCTTTTGCCGGGCACATGGTGCGCATCGACGGCGACGGCGCCAGCCGAATCGGTCGCTGCGAGGGCGTCGACGCGGATGGCGCGTTGCGCCTGGCGACCGAGTCCGGCCTCGAGCGCATCCTGAGCGGCGAGCTTTCCCTGAGGTCCGCTGCATGACCCATCTGCTGATCGACGCCGGCAACACTCGCGTCAAATGGGCGCTCGTGCGCGATGGCTACTGGCTTGATCACGGCGCGCTGGAACATGACCGCATCGGCACGCTCACACAGGCCATCGAAGGGCACTCACTCGTCAGCGTCCTGGGGACCAATGTGGCCGGCGCGCGCGTGGCCGACGCGATCGCCGCGGCGTTACCGCTCGCGCCACGCTGGCTTGCGGCCTGCGAGCGCTGCTGCGGCGTGATCAACCGCTACGATGACCCGGCCCAGCTCGGCGCCGACCGCTGGGCCGCGCTCATCGGCGCCCGCGCCGCCTCCCCCGGCCCCTTGCTGGTGGTGAGCGCGGGCACGGCTACGACGGTGGATCTGCTCAGCGCTGACGGCGAATTTCTCGGCGGCCTGATCCTGCCCGGTGAAGCCCTGATGCGTCGCTCGCTCGCCCGCGACACCGCCGACCTGCCGCTGGCCGAGGGAGAACCCGTAGACTGCCCGCGCAACACGCATGACGCGATCGTGACCGGCTGCCTGCAAGCCCAGGCAGGAGCCATCGAACGCATGTACCGGCGCATCGCCGAACAACCCCGCGCACTGTGCATGCTCGCCGGCGGAGCAGCCGAGCGCATTGCGCCTCTGCTCGCGCTGCCGCTGCGCCGTATCGACGACCTGGTGCTGCGCGGGCTCGAGCGCATCGCTGCAGGCGAGCCTGCCGGCAGCGCCGACGACAAACGCATCTTGGGTTAAAGTGCGCGCATGCCGCTGCGAGCCCTGCTTTTCATCCTGTTGCTGCTCAACCTGCTGCTGTTCGCCGGTGGCTACATGGGCTGGCTTGGCACGCCCAGCTCGCGCGGCGAGCCCGAGCGGCTGACCAACCAGCTTCATCCCGAACACATCCGCCCGGGTACGCCACCAACCGCCGGCGAAGTCGCCACCATCGACATGAGCCAGCAGGCACGCGCTGCGGCGATCGTCCAACCGGCCGAAACGTCGGACTCGGCGCCGACCGAGTCTCCCACCCGACCGCAAGAGGCGGCGTCCGAGGCCGAAGCGACCGCTTCGCCCGAGCCGGACGACGAGCCGACAACTGCAGCACCACCGCCGCCGGCCTGTGTCGCGTATGACGTTTCCGGCGAAGCCGCCGCGACCGAGGCCGAGAAGCTGGCCCAGACAATCGCCGACGATGTTCGTCACGTACGACGCACGCTGCAGCGTCCCGAGAACTGGCGCGTGCGCATCCCGCCGGCAGACAGCGCCGAGGCGGCCAATGCACGCTCACTCGATCTGCGCGCGGAGGGCATCTCGGATCTTTTCGTCGTGCGCGACGAGGGGCCGGCGCGCAACTCGATTTCGCTTGGCCTGTTCTCGAGCGCGGCGCATGCGCGCCAGCGCCTGGCCTCGCTCGAGAAGCTCGGTATCGATGATGCCGAGATCGTCGCTGGCACGCTCGGCCGCTTCCGAGTCGAGTTGCGTGCGCCGGCTGATGTCGTCGCCATCATCGGCGAGCGTGTGGAGCGCGCGCTGCCCGAAGCCCGCAAGCGCGACTGCCAGCCGTGAGTATGCCCGCTCCCTTCATCGTCGGACTCACCGGAGGCATCGGCAGCGGCAAGAGCGCGGCCGCCGCACGCTTCGCCGAACTCGGCGCGGACATCGTGGACACCGACGAGATCGCGCGTGCGCTGACCGCGCAGGGGGGCGCGGCGATCGACGCCATCCGTGCGGCCTTCGGGAATGAGCTTATCGGCCCCGACGGCGCGCTGGACCGCCCGGCGATGCGCTTGCGGGTGTTCGACGACGCGCAGGCGCGCCGACAGCTCGAGACCATCCTGCATCCGCTGATCCGCGACCAGGCCCGACGGCGCTGCCTGGACTCGCGCGCGCCCTACGTCGTACTCGCCGTTCCCCTGCTGATCGAATCCAACCACTGGCGTGAGCGCTGCGATCGGGTCTGCGTCGTGGACTGCCCCGAGACGCTGCAGATCGAGCGTGTAGGCGCGCGCAGCGGCCTTTCGGCAGACGAGGTCGGTGCCATCATCGCCGCCCAGGCCTCGCGCGAACAACGTCTCAAGGCGGCCGACGATGTGCTCGACAATTCGGGCGATCTGGCCGCGTTGCACCGTCAGGTCGACGCGCTGCACGACCGCTATCTGACGCTGGCCGCCGCCTGACGGACCGTCGGGTCGGCCCGGACCGCTGTGCTATGATCAGCCGCTTGTGGAAACGACGCAGACCACCAACGGATCCGGGCTCTACGCGGTGATCAGTTACGAATATCCTCTGAACGAGCGCATTCGCATCCTGCTGCGGCTCGAGGACCTGTACGCAAAGATGATCCACTTCAGCCGCAGCGACGGCGCGCTGGAGCATCACGTCGCCCTGCTCACGCTTTTCGAGATCCTTGAGGTCGCTGGCCGGGCCGAACTCAAGGTCGACCTGATGCAGGAACTCGAACGCCAGCGTCAGACCCTGATGGGCTTTCGCAACAACCCCGAGATTTCCGAACAGGCCCTGTCGGGCGCGCTCTACGAGATCGAACAGGCGTCATCCTCGCTGCAGGCGATGGCAGGCAAGATCGGTCAGTATCTGCGCGAGAACGACTGGCTGATGGCGATCCGCAGCCGCGCGTCCATTCCCGGCGGCGTCTGCCAGTTCGATCTGCCCTCGTATCACTACTGGCTCAAGCGCGACGCGAACGCGCGACGCCACGATCTCGACACCTGGATGGCGCCGATGCTGCCGATCCGCGACGGGCTGACCATCGTGCTGCGCCTGCTGCGCGGCAGCGGTCACGCCGAGTCACTGGTCTCGAAAGGCGGCTGCTACCAGCACACGATGAGCGGGCGCGCGGCCCAGATGGTGCGCGTCGTGGTCGCCCCGGGCGTGGCGGCCGTCCCCGAAATCAGCGCCAACAAGTACGCGCTGAATATCCGCTTCCTGACACCGGATACGCATGGCCGCGCACGCGCGACCGATCGTGACCTGCATTTCGAACTGACCTTCTGCAGTCTGTGACATGAACGACCGAACGCCGCTCACCGTGAAATGCCCGCAGTGCGGGACGCTGGTCAAATGGGTGCCGGAGAGCCGCTGGCGCCCGTTCTGCTCGCAGCGCTGCCGTCAGATCGATCTCGGCGCATGGGCCTCGGAATCCTATCGCGTCCCGGTCGAAAGCCCGCCCGATGGCGACGATCCGCCGCGCGACTGAAACTCAGCGCGGCCAGGCCGAACGGATCGTTGCGATGCCGTGTGCTCCGGCGCTGCGCGCCTCGTCCAAGTCGTTTGCGGACAAGCCGCCCAGGCCGAGCACCGGCATCGGCAGGTCGGCCGCCAGTTCGGTGAAGCGCGCCCAGCCAATGCCCTGGACGCCGGGGTGGGTGAACGTGGCCTTGACCGGGCCGAGCAGCGCATAGTCCAGGCCCAGCCTGCCGGTGTGCTCAAGTTCCGCGCGCGAGTGACAGGACGCGCCGACCCATTCGAAGTCCGGCCGGGCCGTCATTGTGGCCAGTTCGGCACTTTTCAGATGCACCCCATCGGCAGCGGCCGCACGCGCGATCTGCGCATCGCCATTGACCAGCACCAATGCGCCCTGCGGCCTGGCCCGTGCGACCACTGCGGCGATGAACTCACGCAAGTCATCCCCGGTCAGCGTTCCCTCGCGCACCTGCACCAGGCGCAGCCCCCCGGCCAATGCGCGCTCCAGGCGCTCCAGTTGCGCCGAGACACCGATCTCGCCGGCGTGGGTGATGCCCATGAATCGCGGCAGACGCAAGGCCTTCATCACCGGGCCGTTGGCCGGCAGCATGGGCGCGACCTCGTCGCGACCGGCGAACTGCCAGGCCAGCGCGTCGTGCACGTGATCTCGTACCTCGCCTTCCCAGCGGGCGACCTCGAAGAAGTGCAGGGTCACGCAGGCGTGCTCATAGTCATGACGACGCACGATCCACGGGCGCAGTTCGATCGCCCGAATGCCCAGCTCCTCTTCGAGTTCGCGCCGCAAAGCCTCGGCCGGCGCCTCGCCGGGCTCCACCTTGCCGCCGGGAAACTCCCAGTAGCCGGGATAGAAGGTGCCCGGCGCACGCCGCCCGAGCAGGAAGGCCCCGTCGCCGCGCAGGATCACCCCGGCGGCAACCTCGACACGCTTGACCATACGCTACACCAGGCCGGCACGGCCGGCGTGATCGCGCGCGAACTGCCACGCCACCCGGCCGGAACGCGAGCCGCGCTGAAGCGCCCACTGCAGCGCCTCCGGCCGCGCCGCCTCGATGTCCTTGCGATCCATGCCGAAGGCCTTGAGCCAATGCCCGACGATGGTCAGGAACTCGTCCTGGCTGAACGGATAGAACGAGATCCACAGTCCGAAGCGCTCGGACAGCGACACTTTCTCCTCGACGGCCTCGCCCGGATGAATCTCGCCGCCGACATGACGAGCCTGCAGATTCTCGTCGTGATACTCCGGCATCAGGTGGCGCCGGTTCGAGGTCGCGTAAATCAGCACATTGTCAGGCAATGCGGCAACCGAACCGTCGAGCACGCTCTTGAGCGCCTTGTAGCCAGGCTCGGCCTCTTCGAACGACATGTCATCGCAGAACACAATGAAGCGCTCGGAGCGCCCGTGCACCAGTTCGATGATGTCGGGGAGATCGATCAGGTCGTCCTTGTCGACCTCGATCAGCCGCAGCCCCTTTTTCGCGTAGGCGTTGAGCACGCCCTTCACGAGCGAGGACTTGCCGGTGCCGCGCGCTCCGGTCAGGAGCACGTTGTTGGCAAATCGCCCCTCAACGAACTGGCGTGTGTTGCGATCCACCAACTCCTTCTGGTCGTCGATATCGCACAGATCCTTCAGGCGGATGGTGTGCGGCTGCGATACCGGCTGCAGCCAGCCCCGCCCGTTGCGCCGTCGCCAGCGGAACGCGGTGGCCGCCTTCCAGTCGGGCGCCTGCGCATCGGCCGGCAGCAGCCGTTCCACGCGCTCGAGCACGCGCTCGGCACGCGCGAGAAAGCTTGCGAGTTCATTCATTCCGGTCTTCTTCCTGTTCCTTCTTCTTGCGGCGCTTGGGCAGCGTCGCCCATACGATGAGCAGCAGCAACATCAAGGCGATGGCCACCTCGAGAAAGATCACCCACATGTTCGCTCCCGCGGGCAGGTCGGCCCGTATACTGTGTTCCGTCTGGATGTCGAGTTTAACCGAAGCCGCCATGAACCCTGTCGCCCTGCACACCGGCCTGCTCGCGCTCGCGCTGCTCGCCCTGCCCGCCACCGCCCGGGACGGCGAGTGTCCACCCCCTCCGGTGTGCCCGGTCTGTCCGGTCTGCCCGGAAGCTGAACCGCCTCCCCCGCCGCCGGCCGAACCGTTGCAGCCGGCCGCTTGGTCGGAACTGGACGGCTGGTTGCACGACCGTCATGCCGAGGCATGGCCGGCGTTGCTGCAAAGCTGCGCAACACTTGCAGCCCGCCCGCACTGGAACGGCGCGTGCCGGGCTGCCGAGGCGTTGGGAACGAGCCCGTCTGACGAGGATGCACGCATCTACTTCGAGACCTGGTTCGTTCCCTGGCGAGCCGTCAATCCGGATGGTGGCCGCGAGGGCATGGTGACCGGTTACTACGAGCCGGTCATCGCCGGGAGTCGCGAGACCTCCGCGACCTACCGCTGGCCGGTACATGCGCCGCCCGACGACATGCTCGTGATCGACCTGACCGAAACCCATCCGGACCTGCGCCACATGCGCCTGCGTGGCCGACTCGAAGGCAACCGGGTGGTCCCTTACTGGACGCGGGGCGAGATCGCACAGATGGGCGAGGATCTCTCCGCACCCGTGCTGTTCTGGGCCGAGAACGCCGTGGACCTCTTCTTCCTGCATGTGCAGGGCTCCGGGCAGGTCGAACTGCCCGACGGGAGCCGCGCACGCGTCGGCTACGCTGACCAGAATGGCCATCCCTACGCCTCGATCGGACGCTGGCTTATCGACCAGGGCGAACTCACGCTCGAACAGGTATCGATGCAGGGCATCCGCGACTGGGCGCGGCGCAATCCGGAGCGGCTCGGGGAGATGCTCGAAGCCAATCCCAGCTACGTGTTCTTCCGAGAACTGCCGCTGAACGGCGACGGCCCCATCGGCGCGCTGGGCGTGCCGCTGACGCCTGCACGCAGCATCGCCGTCGATCCGCGCCACATCCCGCAAGGCGTGCCGATTTTCCTGTCGACCACTTACCCGTTATCCGAGAAACCGCTCCGCCGGCTGGTACTTGCCCAGGACACGGGAAGCGCAATTCGCGGCGTAGTACGTGCGGACTTTTACTGGGGAACGGGTCGTGAAGCTGGCGAACGGGCCGGCCGCATGAAGCAGTCCGGCCGCATGTGGGCGCTGTTGCCGCGCGGCATGACGCCATCGGCCAACTGAAGCTCAGGGCTTGGGCGCTGCCTCGGCCTTGACCTCGTCGAACACTTCCTCGATCTGCGGCGCACGCATGAAACCGCCAACCCGTCGACCGTCGGCGAAGAATAAGGTCGGCGTACCCTCGATGCGCAATTGTTGGCCCAGTTCGATGTTCGCGTCGATCGCAGCCGTATCGCACTCGGCCACAGGCGGCGCCTCTCCGTCCAGGATCCAGGCATTCCAGGTCTCGGCGCGATTCTCGGCGCACCAGATGTTGCGGGACTTGGTCTCGGAATCCTCGCCCAGCACCGGATACAGGAAGGTGTACAGCGTCACGTTGTCGACCGTCGCCAGTTCGGCCCCAAGTCGCTTGCAGTAGCCGCAGTTCGGGTCTTCGAAACTGGCGATGATGCGCTCACCGTTTCCGCGTACCTGCTTGACCGCGCGCTCCAGCGGCAAGGTCGAGAAATCAATGGAGGCCAGTTCGTTGCGGCGCTCCTGCGTGACGTCCTGCTTCGTGACCGTATCGATGATGCGACCGTCGACGATGAAACTCCCCTTCTCGTCCGTATAGACGAGGTGACCGTTGCGCAGCACCACTTCGTAGAGCCCGCCGTACTCCGTCTTGCGCACGGCATCGACCGTCTCGGGGCCAATGAATTCTTCCAGCGCCTTTTCGACAGCGGCTTCGTCGGCGTGGGCGGCGGGGGCGATCAGGACGGCAGCGAGCACCACCCGGTTGAGTTGCTTCAATCGCATCGAATCGATTCTCCGTGGTCAGAATTTTCCGCTGGTCGCGTAACGTACCAGCGCACTGCGTAGGACCGGCAAGCGGTCGGTGAGGTTCATGCCGCTGTTGCGCGCCAAGCGTAACAGCGGATGACGCGTCTTGAACAATCGGTTGAGGGCGTCCGTGACGCCCTGCAGGAGTCGCGGCTCCTCGGCGCGCTCGCGCGCATAGGCACGCAGCACGGAGCGCTCGCCCGGATCGCGCCAGACCGGCAAGGCCTCGATGCGTGCAGCCAGCGCGGCGGCATCGCCAAAACCCAGATTGATGCCGTGCCCGGACAGCGGATGGATGGTGTGCGCGGCATCACCGATCAACGCCACGCGCTCGCGTACGACCTCGTCCACTCGCATCAGGCGCAACGGAAAGGCTGCGGCTTCGGTCTCGGCCGTCAGACGACCGAGGACATGTTCGCCGGCGCTGCCCACCTTGCTCGCCAGGGCCTCCGCATCGAGCTCGAGCAACGAGCGCCCATGTGCCTGCGGCGCTGACCACACCATCGACACCCGATTGCCCGGCAACGGCAGCCACGCCAGCACCCCGTCATCGCGGAACCACTGGCGCGCAATGCCATCATGCGGCCGCTCGCAGCTGAAGTTCGCGACCACGCCCAGCTCATCGTAGGGCGAGTTGTGCGCGCCAATGCCGAGCGTCTCGCGTACGGCCGAGTTGGCGCCGTCCGCGGCGACCAGCAGGCGGGTTCGCAGCACCCGGCCATCGTCAAGCTCAAGCGTCACGAACCGCTCGCCAGGCGTAATCGCGCGGGCGCTCGCCGGGCAGAACAGCGAAACGTTGTGCTGGCGTCGCAGCGTCTCCCACATCTCGACCTGCAGATGGGCCGATTCGACGATACACGCGAGCTCGGACAGGCCGGCATCAAAAGCCGAAAAGCTCAGGCAGCCGTCGGCATCGCCAAAAACGGCCATCTCACGCACAGGTTCGAGCCGGTTCGTGTCCAGGTGGTCCCAGATGCCGATATGTTCCAGAAAGTCACGGCTCGTCGGACTGATCGCGTAGATTCGCTGATCCCAACCGTCGGGACGTTGTGGCGCACGCGACTCGACCAGCGCTATCCGGCGCTGCGTGCCGCGCAATGCGACGGCCAGACTCGCGCCGGCGAGACCGCCTCCGACGATGAGGACATCGAATTCCATAGGACCCGGACCGACAGGAAAAACCGGTCCATTCTGCCGCAGCGACGCGGCAAAGTCACCCGCCCGCGCTGCGGCGTGCGGTCACGCCCTCATCGTTTCCGAGCGGCGGCCTCGCGGGCCGAGGCATCGCGAGCACCTCGGCCTCCGGCGAGGAGGTGTTCGCCAGATCCTTCCAATGCACGATCTCGATCCGGCCGTCGAGATCTTCGACCAGCCCGCAGCAGCTATCGACCCAGTCTCCACAGTTGAGATAGCGCACGCCTTCGAGCATGCGGTCGGAAGGCCAGTGGATGTGGCCGCAGATCACCCCGTCCATACCGCGCTGACGCGCCGCATGAGCGATGGCATGCTCGAAGTCGAAGATGAAACTCACGGCCTTCTTGACCTTCTGTTTCGCGTAGCCTGCCAGCGACCAGTAGCCCGGCATGCGCAGCAGTCGGCGCAACCTGGACAGCAGAAGATTGATGCGCACCAGCGCATCGTAGGCAACATCCCCTAGCACGGCCACCCAGCGATGATGGCGTGTCACCTGATCGTACTCGTCACCATGGATCAGCCAATATCGCTTACCATCGGCCGTCTCATGAACCCATTCATTCTCGATGCGAATGTCGCCGAAAGCGACACCGTGGTATTCGCGCAGCGCTTCGTCATGATTACCCGGAATGAAGATCACCTGCTCGCCATGGCGCGCACGGCGCAGGATCTTCTGGACCACGGTATTGTGCGCGGCCGACCACTGAATGCTGCGGTTCATCGCCCAGAAATCCACGATATCGCCGACGAGGTAAACGTACTCCGCGTCGTACGCGCGCAGGAAATCGAGCAGACGGTCGGCCTGGCAGGCCCGGGTACCGAGGTGCACATCCGAAATGAACAAAGCGCGAACCTTGGTGGTCATTGACGCCCTCCAGAAGCGATGACGCCCCCTTTCATCGGATCGGCCACATCAGCGGCTTCGGCCCACACCGACACGAGTTCGGCCGAGAAGCGGTCATTGACCGCCCCCCAGTCCTGTTCGCACGCTAGCGCGCGAGCACCACGGGCAAGGCGTGCGCGCAGCGGCCGGTCGCTCGCCACACGCACCGCTTGCGCCACGAACGCGGCTTCGTCGCCGGCGTGCGCGAGAAGTCCGTTCTCCTCATCGCAGACGAGTTCGGCTGCGGCTGCACAGCGATAGGCAACGAGCGCCAATCCACTGGCCAAGGCCTCAAGCGAGACGTTGCCGAAGGTCTCCGTCAGACTCGGAAACAGGAACACATCCGCCGAGGCGTAATGCGCCGCAAGACCCTCGCCGGTTCGCATCCCGGCGAAGATCGCTTCCGGCAGCTGGCTGGAGAGTTCGGCGCGCAGCGGACCGTCACCGACGAACACCATCCGCGCATCGGGTGTGCGCTCAACGATCGCCCGGAATGCGCGCACGGCGAGCCCCAGATTCTTCTCCGCCGCAAGCCGACCCACGTACAACACCATGAATCAAGCCGGGAACCCCGGAGGCTCCAACTCTTGAGAAGATGGAGCCATGAG
>CAXBIS010000030.1:0-25936 GCA_963975885.1 uncultured Azoarcus sp. | reverse complement strand
ATTTTACTTCGGCGATTTCTTGGCAAAGGGGGTCAGATTTCAGTCGGCGTTGACATGTAGGGTTTGTTGGGCTGCTTGCCCGTGGCTTCGCAGTGCTGCAGGTAAGAATCGACCGTTTCACGGAACGCAGCCTCGATCTCATCCACGGTGGCACCGTGGTACATCAACAGGCTGTCGATGAAGAGCACCTTGCCGAACAGAATGCGGTCTTCGCTGTTGTATTCGACCGAGCCCTTGTAACCCCTGTGTTCGAGTTCGTTGCTCACTTGAGTACCCCCAATTCTTTCAGCTTCTTGACCGTCTCTTTGATCTGAACCGAGTACATGATGCCGATGGGGTGCGGTCGGTAGGTCGCGATCACCTTGTCGGGATCGGTCCTGAGTACGAAATGCCCGTGCGACCCTCCTCCGGACTGGTCCAGATCGAAACCGAGGTCTTCCATGACGGTGACGAGTTCGTCCCATCGAAAATCCTTCGGTATTGCGAGGAAACGTTCAAGGCGCTTTTGCCGTTTGGACATGAGATTATCCGCGCTGCCCTAGCGCTTGCAACTGATTTGTAGTTGCAAACGGCGTATTGAACACATGAGTGATGTCCCGCAGCGTAGGCACGCGGTTTTCCGCATCGTTGCTCATCTCCGTGGCGGCAAGATCAGGGGCGGGCTCAACCATGACAATGGCGTTTTGCGAATTCGAATCTACACGACTGCGGACTCGCGGGCCACTTGACAATGGCGCTCCCCCTCATGCGAAGGCTTGATGTAGCACATGCCCGATCTACACTGAATCGTGCCGTCTCCCGCTCCCCGAGCTGCATCGTTCCGCGTGGCCTGCGCCGCCGCGCTAAAGCCGATGGTGGAGCGCCTTTCCGGAGCTTGCGGCCCGGCGCGTGTGCGGTACGTCCGTTGCCCAGGAGACCTCCATGAATGACGCCCCCCGTTGGACCGTACGCGGCCTGCGCGCGCGTGCGGTGAAGGTGCCCATGCGCCTGCCCCTGCAGACCGGTGGCGGCACGGTCGGCGTTGCGCCGCTGGTGCTGATCGACCTCGAAACCGACGCTGGTGTCACCGGCCATACCTATCTGTTCTGCTACACGCCGCTGGTGCTGATGCCGGTGCTGCGGCTGATCGAAGAGCTCGCCCCGCTGATCATCGGCGATGCGCTCGCACCGCTGGACATCGACCGCAAGCTGCAGGCGCGCTTTCGCCTGCTGGGGGGGAAGGGGCCGGTGGCGATGGCGATGGCGGGCATCGACATGGCGGCGTGGGATGCGCTGGCGCGCGCAGGGGCTGCCGCTGCTGCGGCTGCTGGGTGCGGCGCCAAGGTCGATTCCCGCCTACAACAGCAACGGGCTGGGCATGATCGGCGCGGCGCGGGCGGCGGACGAGGCGGTGAAACTGGCCGAGGGGTTTGGCGCGATCAAGGTGCGTCTGGGCTACGCCAGCCTGCGCGAAGACGTGGAGGTGGTGCGCGCGGTGCGCCGCGCCATTGGCGACGAAGTGCGCCTGATGTCGGACTACAACCAGTCGCAGAGCGTGGCGGAGGCGATGCGCCGCATCGATGCGCTGGCCGATGAGGGGCTGGAGTGGGTGGAGGAGCCGGTTACGGCCGATGACTTCGTGGGCTGCGAGCGCATCCGCGCACGCAGCCGCATTCCGGTGCAGATCGGCGAGAACTGGTGGGGTCCGCACGAGATGGCGCGCAGCCTCGCGGCCGGCGCGTCGGACCTGGGCATGCCGGATGCGATGAAGATCGGCGGAGTCACCGGCTGGCTGCGCGCCGCGGCGATGGCCGAATCGGCCGGCATGCCGGTGTCGAGCCATCTCTTCCCGGAAGTCAGCGCACATCTGCTGGCCGCGTCACCGACCTGTCACTGGCTGGAATACGTGGACTGGGCCGAGCCGGTGCTGCAGCGCCCGCTGGAATTCGTGGATGGTGCGGCCGTGCCGCGTGACGAGCCCGGCACCGGGATCGAATGGAACGAGGAGGCCGTCGCGCGCTATCGGGTCGACTGACGTCCCGGCACGTGGGTCCGGGCCGCGCAGGACAATGCTGGCCGGAGCGCGGACACCCTGACCCCCACCGGACTCACCGTGCTCCGTTGTTCGCGTCCGCCGCGGCCGTCAGGCGATCCACCCGCAGTCGCTCGCGCTCGTCGAACAGCCGCCGGCTGCCGGCCGCTACGGCGGCCAGCGTGCCGAAGCCGGTGCCGACGGTGATCGCGAACATCACGAGGATCTGGTACTTCACCGCGAGCGCGGGCGGGCTGCCGGCCAGGATCTGGCCGGTCATCATGCCGGGCAGGCTGACCACCCCTGCTGCGGCCATCGCATTGACGATCGGGATGAGGCCACTGCGGATGGCGTCGCGGCGGATATCCGCGATGGCTTCGTTCCAGGACTCGCCAAGCATCAGGCGGGCCTCGATGACGGCACGCTGGCGCCACACGGTGTCGGTGAGGCGGTCGAGGCCGAGCGCGACGCCGGTCATCGTGTTGCCGAGCATCATGCCGAGCAAGGGGATCGCGTACTGCGGCGTGTACCAGGGCTCGGGGCCGATCACGACGACCAGCGCGAGAACGGTCACCGTGAACGAGGACAGAAACATCGACAGCGTACCGATGCCGAATGTCCAGCCACCGACGAGTCGCCGCTTCTGCCGCGCCATGACTTCGCGCCCGGCAACGAGCAGCATCACGCACGCCATCAGCGCAACCCATTGCAGCGCGGCCACCGAGAACAGCACTTCGAGCACGAGGCCGACGAGCGCGAGCTGGACCACCGTGCGCACCGCCGCGACGATCAGGCTTGTGCTCATCCCCAGGCGCGCCCAGTGCGCGCATGCGGCGAGCGCCAGCACGAGCAGCGCGGCCAGGCCGAGTTCCCACCACGACAGCTCGATGACGTTCATTCGACGCGCTCCAGCCCGCTGCCGGCGATGCGGTAGTGGCGATCCGCCACGCGTCGGATCTGCTCGGCATCGTGGGCGACCCACACCAGCGGCCAGCCGCGCTCCGCGGCGAGCTGCCCGAGCCACCGTTCCACGCGTTGCGTGGTGGCATCGTCGAGGTTGGCCGTGGGCTCGTCGAGCAGCAGCGCATGCGGCCTGCGGGCAACCGCGCGCAGCAGCGCAAGACGTTGCTTCTCGCCGGACGACAGGCGGCTGATCTGCCAGTCCGTCGTATCGTCCTCGAAACCCAGGGCTGCAAGTCCGGCCGACGGAGTCGCGGCAAAGTGCTCGCCCACCGTCTCGAACCACCACTGGCTCTCGGCCGGCACCATCATCACCTGCGCACGCCAGGCGTGGCCGCTCATCTCGTGCTGGCCTCGACCGCCGAGCGCGACGCGCCCTGCGTGGGCATCGAGGTCGGCAATGGCGCGCAGCAGCCGCGTCTTGCCCGAGCCGGACACACCCGACAGGCAGACGACCTCCCCCGGCCGGACGCAGAGCGAAACGCTCTCCAGCGCACCGATGGAGACACCATCGAGTTCGAGGTGTTTGTCGTTCATGGCAAGGATTGTGGACGAACGTCCGGGCGCGGATGGCCCGTTCCGCTCCACGTCGCGCTCAAACGGGGAATCCGCACAAAAAGACACTGCGCTTCGTCAGCGTGCGATGCACCGGGCTTCCTTCCGCATGAAGCCTACCCGCGCAGGCGATTGCCGAGCGCACCGGGGCCGAACTCGGCTTCCACACTGTCCTGATAGCTGGCAGCCCAGGTGACGGCGCGTGTGGCGTTGTCGATGCGGCGGTCGAGCAGATGGCCGTCGGAAGCGAGCATCGTGGCCACATCGCTGAAGGCGGTGGCGACATTGTTCAGCGTCTGCACGGCGGCGCTCCGGTGGGCACCGAGCGCAGCGTCGAAGGCGGCTTCGTCGAGCTTGAGCTGGCCGTCCGGGGTGACCTGCACGCCCATGTCGGTCAGGCCCTGCTCGAAGCCGCCGTTGCCGGCGCCATGGAAGATGGAGCCGACTTCGCGGCGCAGCGAGAAGCGGGCCATGTCGCCGGCCGGGTTGCCTTCGAGCTTGCCGCCGCGCTCGAAATACGGGTCGAACTCGGCATCCCAGGCGTTGTAGCGAGCGATGAAGGATTGCAGCGCGGACTTGATGTCCGCGTCGGCACTCGATGGGCTCAAATTCGCCAGCCCCTGGCTCGCCGAGCCCAGCTCGGCCACGCGGGCGCGCAACTGCGTCAGCACCTGGGCCTCGTCACCGATCTCCGACACGCGGGCGTTGTAGCGCTGCAGGAATGCGGCGTTGCTCGATTCCAGTTGCGCCAGCACGGACGTGGCACGCGCCGACTCGCCACCCAACAGGCCTTGCGCCGCACCGCCGCTGGCCGCGCCCGCGAGCGCGTTCTGCGAGTTCAGCAGCGTGGTGAGGAAGTCGGTGCTGCCCGCATTGCCCTGCCCGCCTGCCCCACCTCTGGCAACGAGGGTGCTGAGGGCATTGAGACGGAAAATGGCGAGATCGATATCCATGACGGGCTCCACACGGAAAGGGCACGAGGTTCAGTCTAGCAGGGTGCCGTGCGACCCTCGGCGTGCATGCCGACTACTCAGGCGTGAGCGTCAAGTCTAGAATCAATGCTCGTAGCAGGGCTCAAGAAGCTTGCCCATTCGCTCCCCCTGCTCATCTTGCTGCCCGATGACCTGCAGGAGTCGGCCGGCAGCCGCTGAATGCAACCAAACAGGACCCAGAACGATGAGCGCAAGTGAAAAGGGGTTGATCGAGAAGATCAGGCAATTGCCGCCGCAGCGGCTGGCCGAAGTCGAGGACTTCGTCGACTTCCTGCGCACTCGCGACGACGAGCAGCGCCTTACTCAGGCTGCCGCCAGGATGGCCGAAGGGAGTTTTACAGCGGTGTGGAACAACGACGAAGACGCAGCTTACGACAGGATGTGACGATGTCCCATTCCTTCGGTGAGGTGGTGCTGGTACCGTTTCCGTTCACCGATCAGGCGGACACGAAGAAGCGCCCCGCAGTGATCGTTTCCAGCAGCGGCTACAACGCGAGCCGTCGCGACCTCGTCATCATGGCCATCACCAGCAAGATTCGCCAGCCGCTCGGTTTTGGCGAAGCGCAGATCGCTGAATGGCAATCCGCCGGGCTCATCAAGCCGTCCGTGCTCAGACCCGTCTTCACGACCATCGAGCAAAGCCTCGTCATCCGTTCTCTGGGCAAGCTCACCGCCGCCGATCAGCGCGTTTTGCGTGAAGTCATCCAGCAGATCATCGGCTAATGCAGACATTGGCTCGGCGCTCAGGGCCTGCCCCGGCATCCATACCCGTACATGACCCCGTCCGCACGCAACCTGATCCTCGCCAACGCCGCCACGCTCGGTCTGGCGGTGGCGTTCGGGTGGGACATCGGGTGGCTGATGTGGCCGTTCTGGATGCAGAGCGTGATCATCGGCGTGTATGCCTACCGGCGCATGATGTCGTTGCGCGACTTCGCCACCAAGGGGCTCACGTCGAACAAGCAGCCGGTGCCGGAAACGGAAGCGGGCAAGCGGTCGACGGCGCGCTTCTTCGCGCTGCATTTCGGGGCGTTCCATGCGGGCTATCTGGCGTTTCTGGTCAGCGAACACGCGGTCACCGCCCCCATCGAACTGCTGGCGCTGGTCGGCTGCGGGCTGTCCTTCCTGTTCTCGCAGCGCCAGACCTTCGAAGCGCAGCATGCGGCGGACCTGCAGGGGCGCCCGAACCTGGGCAAGCTGATGTTCCTGCCCTATGTGCGCATCGTGCCGATGCACCTGGGCATCATGTTCGGGGCGTCACTCGACGGCGGCGTGATGGTGCTGGCGGGCTTCGTGGTGCTCAAGACGATCGCCGATCTGGCGCTGGACCATGCGGATCGGCGCATGGCGGTAGAGAAGGCAGTCGGGGTCGAGCAACCCTGAGGCGGGCAGACCTGACGTGGGGTGGCAGGTGGTAGTTTCCTAGGTCGGATTGAGCCGCAAGCGAAATCCGACACGACGCTTCAATGCGGGGTACGTCCGACGTACCCTTTGCGTCGCAATTCGCTGCGCTCATCGCGACCTACTCAATCGCTCGCGCGATTGCGTCAACACGGTTCGTGCGTTTCAGGCGGCGAGGCCTTCCAGCCTGGAGACATTTGCGAGGTCGACATGCTGGCGCGCAATCCACAGATCATGCGCGTCCTGCATCGCCAACCAGCTCCGGCGATCTGCCCAGGGTCTTGGAGAGCCTCAGCGCCATCTCGGGCGTGACGCGGCTACTTCCCTTGAGAATGCGACTCAAGGTCGACGGTGACACGTCAAGGCGTAGCGCGAGCTCGCGCCCGCTGATCCGGGTCGGCGCGAGGTACACATCGATGATGAATTCGCCCGGATGCGGTGGATTGTGCATGGTCATCAGTGATAGTCCTCGTAGTCCAGCACGTAGACGTTGCCGTCGTGGAACTCAAACGTCAGACGCCCGAACAGCATATAACTACATCCGCTACTGCGCCCACGCCGCCTTGGTCTCGCGCTCGAAACGGTAGAACAGATTGGGCTCGGAGAGCACGTAGATTGCGCCGTCGGGCCCGACGGCCAGCCCTTCGGCCTGTGGCACGCGCGCGCTCAGCCCGTGCCAGCCACGCCACATCGGCAACATGCTGACGGGGCGGCCGTCGGCGTCGTATTCGACGATCAGGGCCGATTCGTCGCTGAGCAGCAGCAGGTGACCGGTGGCTTCGTGAAAGCTCAGCGCCGACAGGTCGCGCACGAACAGGCCGGCGAAGCTCGACGGCCGCCATTCGACAATCTGCAGGTCGAAGGCCGTGCCGTCGAGAATCTCCTTCAGGCCGGAGACGGCGAGCACGCGCAACGGGGCCTTTTCCTGCGTGACGTAGAGGCGGTGGTTGGCGCTGTCCCACGACACGCCCTCGAGCCCGCGATTCCAGCGCGCCTTGAGCGCCAGACCGAGGCGCGGCGCATCGCTCAGGTCCACGGCCTCGGTGTCGGGGCCGACGCGGATGCGGTAGAGCTGGTGTTCTCGCTCGTCGGTGACGACGAAGACATCGTCACGCACGTAGGTGATGCCTTCCACGTCTTTCGCGCCGCGCAGCGCGATGCGGCGCAGCACCTGCCCTTCGGTGTCGAGCTCGACGATCTGCGGAGGCGAGTTGATCACCGCGAACAAGGTGCCGGTGCGCTCGCTGAAGGTCAGGCCCGAGGCGTCGTCCTCGACGCCGCCGATAGGCCGCGCCTCGACCGCCACGCGGTAGGCGGGAAGCCATACGCCGCGGGATTCGCGCGAAGCGGCATCGAGTTGCATGGCCGTCCAGTACCAGGCGAAGCCTGCCAGCCTGTACTGCCATGCGGCGACAGCCAGCACGGCCAGCACCACGGCGGAGATGGTGAGATTCCTCGTTCTTCGATGCATCGGCGATTCCGTCTGATCGGCGCCACTCCGGTCATCGGAGGGCGGGCCGTCATGCTGCCGCGCGCATCATCAAGCAAAGGTCAGGCGGGGCTGATGATTTCGTCAGTCGCCCGCGTCAATCGACCAGTTCGGACACGATGCGGATGCGCTCGCTGAGCGTGCGGTGCACCGGGCACTTGTCGGCGATCTCGAGCAGGCGCGCGCGCTGGTCGGCGTCGAGATCGCCGGTGATGCGGATCTCGCGCGTGATCTCGGTGAGCTGGCCGCTCTTGTCCTCGCATTCGGCGCAGTCTTCGGCGTGGATGCGGCGATGGCGCAGCTGCACGCTGACTTCCTCCAGCGGCAGCTTCTTGCGACGCGCGTACATGCGCAGCGTCATCGCCGTGCACGCGCCGAGTCCGGCGAGCAGGTAGTCGTAGGGCGAGGGGCCGAGGTCCGCGCCGCCCATGGCCTTCGGTTCGTCCGCAATCTGCGTATGGAGACCGGCGCGCACGGTGCTGGTGAAGCCCTCCACATCCGATTGCGCGACTTCGACAAGGCCCCCTTCCAGCGGCGCCACTTCCGGCGCGGCTGGAAGATAGCGCTCGGCCCACACGGCGATGACGCGCGCGGCGTAGGTGGCGTCCTCGCGCCGGCGCAGCAGGTGGTCGGCCGAATCGAGCGACACGAAGCTCTTGGGATGGCGCGCGGTCTCGTAGATGCGCCGCGCCTGGTCGATGTCCACGATCTCGTCGCGCGGCGCGTGCATCACCAGCAGCGCACGCCCCAAATGCGAGACGGTGTCGCGGATGCGCGTGGCTTCCAGGTCTTCGAGAAATTCGCGCGTGATCGTGAACGGCCGCCCGCCCAGGTCCACCTCGAGCGCACCGCGCGAACGGATGGTCTCGACATGTTCGCCGAACTGGTGCGTGGCATGCACCGGCTCGGCCGGTGCGCCGATGGTCACCACCGCGCGCGCCTCGTCGATGCGCCTCGCTGCCGCCAGCACCGCCGCGCCGCCCAGGCTGTGCCCCACCAGCACGGACGGCGCGCGATGGTGCGAGCGCAAGTGGTCGGCCGCGCAGACCAGATCGGCGACGTTGGAGCTGAAGCTGGTATTGGCGAACTCGCCCTCGCTCATGCCCAGGCCGGTGAAGTCGAAGCGCAGCACGGCGAAGCCGCAGTCGACCAGACCGGCACTGATGCGCGAGGCGGCGAAGATGTCCTTGCCGCAGGTAAAGCAGTGCGCGAACAGCACCCACGCGCGCGGCGTGCCCGCAGGCCGGTCCAGCCGCGCGGCGAGCAGGCTGCCGTCGTGGCCGGGAAACTCGAACTTGAGACTTTGCATCGTTGCTCCCGAGGGGCGGACCGGCCGCCATCACTCCACGACCGGCGTGGCCTTCTCCGACGAGACGAACACCAGTGCGTCGGTGAGCGCGAGCACATCGTGCTCCTCGCCCGGCTCGGTGTACAGATAGTCACCGGCTTCCATTTCGGTGCCGCCGATGCGCACCCGTCCGGCAAGCACCACGACCTCCTCCGAACCGAGGTGCACGTGGCGCGGCACGCGCGTGCCCTCGCGCATGCGCACCACCGACGAACGACCGCCGGTGTCCTTGTTGCGGAACAGGGCCCGCTCGACGTCCGCATAATCCGTTGGCGCGAAATCGCGCTCGCTGGCTTTCTTCAGAAGCATGTCGATCCTCCCGTTGCTCACGTCCGGCGCCAACCGCCGGGATCACCGTTCGAGTATAGGCCCGCACCGCGACACCACCGGCCCGTGCACATCGACGATGTGCGCGCGTCTACGCCGAAGCCTTGCGCGATCCGCGGCGTCACCGGAACCGGTGATCCGACGAATTCGATGGCACGAAACGGAGTGTCGCACGCGAACGAGCGCAGTACAGTGGCACGAAATGAGGGCCGATACGATGAACGCGCGAAACCAACCGCCCGCGGACCCGGACCGCGACGATGATTGCTGGAGCGCCGTCTGCACGCGTGACACAACGGCCGATGGCCGTTTCGTCTATGCGGTACGAACCACCGGCGTGTATTGCCGGCCGTCGTGCGGCGCACGCCGGCCGCGCCGCGAGAATGTCGTTTTCCACGATTCGCCCGCGGCGGCCGAGGCGGCCGGCTTTCGCGCATGCAGGCGCTGCAAGCCGGATCGGCCGGATTCGCAGGATGCGGCGCGGGTTGCCGCCGTGTGCCGGCACATCGACGCGGCCGAGACGCTTCCGCCGCTGGCCGAACTGGCGCGCGTGGCCGGCATCGGCCCGGCGCAACTGCGTCGCGTGTTTCGCGCCGCGACCGGGCTGACGCCCAAGGCGTGGGGCCAGGCGCGGCGTGCGGCACGACTGCGCGAGGCCCTGGACGCGGGCCCTGGGATCACCACGGCCGTGTTCGACGCCGGCTACGAATCGAGCGGGCGCTTCTATGCAGAAGCGCATCGCGTGCTCGGCATGACGCCGCGACAATGGCGCGGCGGCGGCCACGGCACGACCATCCGTTTCGCCATCGGTCAATGCTGGCTGGGCGCGATTCTGGTCGCGGCGACCTCGCGCGGACTGTGCGCCGTGCTGCTCGGCGACGAGGCCGAGGCGCTGGTGCGCGAGCTGCAGGACCGCTTCCCGCGTGCCGAGCTGTGCGGCGGCGACGCCGATTTCGAGCAGGTGGTGGCGCAAGTCGTCGGCTTCGTCGAAGCGCCGCAACGCGGGCTCGACCTGCCGCTGGATTTGCGCGGCACGGCCTTCCAGTTGCGCGTGTGGCAGGCGCTGCGCGACGTGCCTGCCGGCACCACCATCAGCTACACCGAACTGGCCCGTCGCATCGGCACGCCCGGGGCGGTGCGTGCCGTGGCTGGCGCCTGCGCCGCGAACGCCTTGGCGGTGGCGATTCCGTGCCACCGCGTGGTGCGACTGGACGGCGACCCGTCCGGCTACCGCTGGGGCGTGGCGCGCAAGCGTGCGCTGATCGCGCGCGAGTCGTCGTTGGCACTCACGCCGCGCGACGCCGTGATTGCGCCAGCGCCCTCGACAGCGTCGCCGGCCCCGAATAGCCGCAAAGGCCCGCCGCGCGTTTGAGACTCGCGCCGGAATCGAGCGCGCGGCGCGCAATGGCCAGGCGCAGGCGGCCCAGATAGGCGCCGGGCGGACAGTGCATGATCTGGCGGAAACGCTGGGCGAACGCGGTACGCGACATGCCCGCCTCGTCGGCCAGGCGTTCCAGCGTCCAGCCGTGCGCCGGCGCCGAGTGCATGGCGACCAGGGCACGCGCGATGCGCGCGTCGGCCAGCCCGCCGAACAGGCCACCGTCGGTACGCGGATGCGCGATCAAGTGGCGCAGCAATCCGATGAACAGGATGTCTCCGGCACGCTCCAGCAGGGCCGGCTGACCGCAACGCGGCGCGGCGATCTCGGTGGCGATCAGCACCACCACCTGGGCGAGCGCGCCGTCCGCATCGTCGAGCGGCACCACCAGCACCGCACCGAACTCCTCCATCAGCAGTGGCGCGGCGGGCCCGCCGAAACGTGCACGCACACTCACCAGCGCGCCCGGTTCGACGATTTCGGGCACCACGGCACGGTCGGCCCGGCAGACCACGACGGCCGGCGCACTCACTTGGCGCACCGGCGCGCCGGCCATGCGAAGACGTGCCTCGCCGGAGGTCAGCAAATGCAGATGCAGCGCATGATCGGCCTCGCCCGAAGGCAGCGCGCCGGAACCGGTGTCCGCATCCGGGCGGAGTACGTCGAATGCCGGAGCCAGTCCGTGCAGCAGCGCCGTGAGGCGGTCAAGTCTTGGGCGGGGGTCCGTTTTGTACGAATTGCAAACATATTCGTTCATGACGACGCCAATCGTACGCGAAGATGCAGGGGTCGTCATTCCGGGCGCGCGACGCGCCCGCCTTCGATCCAAGCTGAAAGGAGAACTCACATGAGCCCGCTGATTCCCCGCGAACCCGTTCCCGCCCTCGACCTGCCGTTGGTCGGCGGTGGCCGCTACACGCTCGGCCAGGCGCCGGGCGAGCATTTCGACCTTCTGGTCTTCTACCGCGGACTGCACTGCCCGTTGTGCGCAAAGTACCTGACGGAGCTGGAACGCCTGGGCGAGGAATATGCCAAGCGCGGCGTGAACATCGTCGCGATCAGCAACGACGGTGCCGAGCGCGCCGGGAAGATGGCAGACAAGGTCAAGGCTCACCACGTGCGCTTCGCGCATGATCTGTCGCTGGCCGACGCCCGCCGCTGGGGTCTGTACCTGAGCGCCGGGCGCGGCACCAGTTCGATCGGCATCGAGGAGCCGGAACTGTTCAGCGAGCCGGGCGTGTTCCTGGTGCGCCCGGACGGCACGCTGTATTACGGCGCGGTGCAGACCATGCCGTTCTCGCGCCCGCCGTTCCAGGACCTGCTGCTGGCGATCGACTTCGCCATCGACAAGGACTACCCCGCACGCGGCGAGTACACCGGCGCGGTGTGAGTGAAAAAAAAACGGCCGACCCCGCATTCGGGGTCGGCCGCCGCCCTCCTCCAAAGGCCAAACCGGGATCAGTGGAACTGGTCTTCCTCGGTGGAGCCCTTCAGCGCAGTCACGCTGGAAACACCCCCCTGGATCACTGTGGTTACGTCATCGAAGTAACCCGTGCCCACTTCCTGCTGATGTGAAACAAAAGTGTAACCTCTTTCGCGCGCCGCGAACTCGGGTTCCTGCACTTTTTCGACATAGGCGGTCATGCCGCGCTCGGCGTAGTCCTGCGCCAGATCGAAGGCATTGAACCACATCGAGTGGATGCCGGCGAGCGTGATGAACTGGTACTTGTAGCCCATCGCGCCAAGTTCGCGCTGGAATTTCGCGATGGTAGCGTCATCGAGGTTCTTCTTCCAGTTGAACGACGGCGAGCAGTTATAGGCCAGCATCTTGTCCGGATGCACGGCACGCACGGCCTCGGCGAAACGCCGCGCGAACTGCAGATCCGGCGTGCCGGTCTCGCACCACACCATGTCGGCGTACTCGGCATAGGCCACCGCGCGCGAGACCGCCTGCTCGAAGCCCTTCTTGGTGCGGTAGAAACCCTCCGGCGTGCGCTCGCCGGTGACGAAGGGCTTGTCGTTGGGGTCGTGGTCGCTGGTCAGCAGGTCGGCGGCCTCGGCGTCGGTGCGGGCGATGACGAGCGTGGGCACGCCCATCACGTCGGCCGCCAGACGTGCGGCGATGAGCTTCTGGTTGGCCTCGTTGGTGGGCAGCAACACCTTGCCGCCGAGGTGACCGCACTTCTTCACCGACGAGAGCTGGTCTTCCCAGTGCACGCCGCCGGCGCCGGCGCGGATCATGGCCTTCATCAGTTCGAAGGCGTTGAGCACGCCGCCGAAGCCGGCCTCGGCATCGGCAACAATGGGCGCGAAGTAGTCGACGTAGCCCGGATCGCCGGGGTTGATGTTCTTGGACCACTGGATCTGGTCGGCGCGCTGGAAGGTGTTGTTGATGGCCTCGACCACCTGCGGCACGGAATTGACCGGGTACAACGACTGGTCCGGGTACATCGCGCCATAGGTATTGTTGTCGGCGGCGACCTGCCAGCCGGACAGGTAGATGGCCTTCACGCCAGCCTTGACCTGCTGCATGGCCTGGCCGCCGGTGAGCGAACCGAGACAGTTCACGTACGGGGATTCGGTGACGAGTTTCCACAGCTTCTCCGCCCCGACACGGGCGAGCGTGCTCTCGGGCTGGATCGAGCCGCGCAGACGCACCACGTCGGCGGCCGAGTACGGGCGCTTGATGCCCTTCCAGCGGGGATTGGTGGCCCAGTCCTTCTCCAGGGCGGCGATTTGCTGTTCTCGTGTCGGGGTCATGGCGAACTCCTGTATGCCGGGTTGAACCAGTGAAAGCACGTCGGCCGGCTGCGGACCGTTAGGGCTTCTCGTCGCCTGCGGATTTCCGTTAGGCGCGTGAGGAAAAGTATAAAGAGAATGTGCAGTTGCAACAAGAACTCTTATATAAGACATAAGATTTTTATTTTCTCTTATTTTCAATACTTTGCATGTTAATTCCCACATCGCGCAACGCCGTTCGCTGTTGTGAAACGCTCTGCTGCTGCGTCGCAAGAGGCTTTGCGACGTGCACCCCACGTCACACACGCGGTAACTTTCCGGTTTCGTCGCTGTCAGCCCATGCGACCTGCAAAACGACTCTCGCTCGCGCACCGCGGGCGGACGACGACCGGAAACGAGATTTCATGGCCCTGTTCTCCCGCGCCCTGGCGCGCCGCACCCTGCTCCTCGGCGCGCTGTCCCTGCTCGCTCCCTTCGCGCATGCGGAACGCCCGCGCGTCGTCCTCGGCGACGTCGAACGAGGCCCGCTGATCGAGGAGATCGCCCTCAACGGCACGGCGACCGCACAGCGGCGCTCCGATGTGTCGGTGTCGATTGCCGGACTGGTTGCCGAACGCACGGCGGACACCGGAGAACGCATCTCGCAGGGCGACTTGCTGCTGCGTCTCGACGACGAACTGGCGAAACTCGAGCACGACAGCGTGCGGGCCCAGGCGCGCGAGGCCGAGAGCCGTCTGGCCGAGGCGCAGCGGCTGCTCGAGGAAGGCCGCTCCGCGCGCGGAGGGCGCGTGATTGCCTCCACCGAGGTGGAACGCCGGTCGAGTGAGGTCGACATCTCGGGATCTGCACTCGCCCGCGCCCGTGCCGAAGAAGCGCTGCAGGCCGCACGGCTGCGCCGCCACGAACTGCACGCACCGTTCGACGCCATCGTGGCGGCACGCAGGGTCGACGCCGGTCAGTGGGTGCAGCCGGGCGATGCGGTATTTACGCTGGTCGACGTCGATGATCTGCTGCTCGACTTTCAGGTGCCGCAACACGCGCTGCACCTGCTGGGCGATTCGGCCCGGCTGCTCGTCGATCGCCCGGACGGCGAGCCGGTGCCGGCCGAGATCGCGACCTGGCTGCCCGTGGCCGATGCACGCGCACGCACCTTCCTGCTGCGTGCGCGACCGCCCGAAGCCGGGCGCATGGTGCCGGGGATGTCGGTATCGGCCACGCTGCGCCTGGTGCGCGACGAGGACATGCTCTCGATCTCGCGCGACGCGATCAACCGCTACCCCGACGGGCGCGTGACGGTGTGGATCGCCGAGCCCACCGATGAAGACGCGGTGTTCGTGGTGCGCGAGCAACGCATCACCGAGGCCGGAAGCGCGGAGGGCCGCGTGTTCGTCGCCGACGGCCTGGATGGCGACGAGCGCATCGTCACGCGCGGCAACGAGTCGCTGCAGCCCGGCGCCGAAGTCGTCGCCACGGACGAATAGACAATGTTCGCAAAGATCATCCAGCACGGCATCCTGGTCGCCGTCATCGCGCTGATCGTGCTGATTCTCGGCATCGCCGCGGCGGTGCGCATCCCGATCCAGATGATTCCCGACCTGGAGGTGCGCACCATCTCGGTCGAGACGCGCTGGCCGGGCGCGACGCCACAGGACATCGAGAAGGACATCGTGATCGAGCAGGAACGCTTCCTGCGCAACGTGCCCAACCTGCAGCGCATGACCTCGACCGCGTCGAGCGGCTCGGCCGAGATCGAGCTGGAATTCCCGTTCGGCGTCGACGTCACGCAGGCGCTGATCGAGGTCAACAACGCGCTCAGCCAGGTGCCGGAGTACCCGCGCAACGTGGACCAGCCGCGCGTACTCGCCACCTCGTTCTCGGCCAACGCCTTCATGTATTTCGCCCTCGGGCCGATGGAAGGCAATCCGCGCCAGATCGACGTGCGGTTGATGCAGGATTTCGTCGAGGACCGCGTGCGCCCGCGCCTGGAGAGCATCGCCGGCGTGTCCGAGGTGCGCGTCAACGGCGGGCTGGAGCGCCAGTTGCAGGTGCTGGTCGACGCCGAGGCGCTGGCCCAGCGCGGCCTCGGGCTGACCGACGTGCGCGACGCGATCCGCGCGCGCAATCAGGACATCTCCGGCGGCGAGGTCACGGCCGGCAAGCGGCGCTACCTGTTGCGCACGGTCGGACGCTTCGAGGACGCCGAGGATCTGGCGCGACTGGTTTTGCTGCGCGAGGGCGACAGCGTTGTGCGTCTGGGCGACGTGGCCGAGGTGCGCCAGGGCAATGCGCGGGCGCGCTACGTGAGCCGCTACAACGGCGACCCGCGCCTGGGCCTGCAGGTGCGCCGCCAGCCCGGCTCGAACGTCATCGAGATCAAGCGCGCGATGCTCGAAGAGGTCGAGGCGGTCAACGCCGACATCCTCCACCCGGCCGGCATGCATCTGTCGCTGACTTCGGACGACGCGCGCTACGTCGAGGCCTCCATCGCCAACGTGTGGACCAACCTCGCCATCGGTGGCGTGTTCGCCACACTGGTGATGTTCGCCTTCCTGCGCTCGGGACGCGCCACGCTGGTGGGCGTGATCGGCATTCCGTTGTGCGCGGTGGTGGCCTTTCTGTCGCTGATGGTCACGGGGCGCACGATCAACGTGATCTCGCTGGCCGGCGTGGCCTTCGCCATCGGCATGACCATCGACAACAGCATCGTCGTGCTCGAAAACATCGAGCGCTACCGGCGCCGCGGTCTGGACCGCATCGAATCGGCCCTGCAGGGCGTGCGCGAGGTGTGGCCGGCGGTGCTGGCGTCCACCATGACCACGGTGCTGGTGTTCCTGCCCATACTGTTCATCGTCGAGGAAGCCGGGCAGCTGTATTCGGACGTGGCGATTGCGATCTCGGGCGCGATCCTCGCGTCGATGCTGACCGCGACCACGCTGATCCCGACGCTGTGCGCACGGCTGGAGTTCGGCAAGCGCGAAGGCGATGCCGGCCAGTTCCCGCGCGTGAACAACGCCCTGCGCTCCCTGCTGGCCACGCCACGCCGACGCGGCGCGGTGGTCGTCGGCACGCTGTTCGGCGCGGGACTCATCATCGCGCTGCTCACCCCGCCGGCCGAATACCTGCCCGAGGGCGAGGAACCCAAGACCTTCGCCGCGATGAACGCGCCACCGGGCTACAACCTGGAGACCATGAGCGAGATCGCCGACCAGGTCGAGGCGCATTTCCTGCCCCACGTCGGCGCCGACCCCGGCCCCTTCGAGCGCGGCGAGACCGACGTGCCGCCGATCGCCTACGTGAACCTGGGCTTCGATCCGGCGCGGCTGCGCATCATCTCGGAGACCGAGAACCCGCGTCACATCGAACCGCTGATGGACGCGCTCACCGCGCACTACGAGCAATACCCCGGCATGCGCGCCTTCGCCGCCAAGGGCTCGATCATCTCCAGCAACGACGGCGGCACGCGCAGCATCAGCCTGGACATCTCCGGGCCGGATCTGGTGAGCATCTTCGAGACCGCACGCATGGTCGACCGACGCGCGCGCGAGCTGTTCGACAACCCGCGCATCCAGAGCCAGCCTTCCAGCCTCACGCTGGCGCAGCCGCTGGTGCAGATCCGCCCCGACTGGGATCGCGCTGCCGAACTGGGGCTGTCGCCGGACGGCATCGGCTTCAGCGTCGCTGCGCTGACCGAAGGTGCCTATGTCGACGACTTCTTTCTCGACGACGACAAGATCGACATCTATCTCTACGGCGAGAACGCCGACGAGCGGCGCCTGGAGCGCGTGCCCGGCCTGCTGCTGCGCACCCCCGAGGGCGCCACGCTGCCGCTGTCGTCGGTGGCCCGCATCGAGGAACTGGCGGACACCATCTCGGTGCGCCGCGTCGACGGCCGCCGCACCGTGACGCTGTACGTCATCCCACCCGAGGACGTGGCGCTGGAAACCGGCGTGCAACGCGTGCGCCAGGACCTGATCGGCGCGATGCAGCGCGCGGGCGAACTGCGCGCCGACATCGCCATCGACATCTCGGGCGCGAGCGACGCGCTCGAACGCACGCGCGACGCGCTCGCCGGAAACTTCGCGATCGCGCTGATCATCGTCTATCTGCTGATGGTCGCCATCTTCGCCCACTGGGGCTAT
Organism: uncultured Azoarcus sp.; assembly: GCA_963975885.1. Lineage (GTDB taxonomy): Bacteria > Pseudomonadota > Gammaproteobacteria > Burkholderiales > Rhodocyclaceae > Pseudazoarcus. The sequence goes on along the minus strand of CAXBIS010000030.1, from coordinate 8,597 downwards.
CCGCTGATCATCATGACCACCATCCCGCTGGGCGTGGCCGGCGGCATCGTCGGACTGGCGCTGATGAACCTGGTCGGCGGCGCGCTGCCGCTGCTCGGCCTGCCACCGCTGTCCCAGCCATTCGACATGATCACGATGCTCGGCTTCCTGATCCTGATGGGCACGGTGGTCAACAACCCCATCCTCATCGTCGACCAGACCCGCCGCAACCTCCAACATGAGCACATGCCCCTGCTCGAAGCCGTCACCGAGGCCGTGCGCGCTCGCCTGCGCCCGATCGCCATGACCACCCTCACCACGCTGTGCGGCATCGCTCCGCTGGTGCTGATCCCCGGCGAAGGCACCGAGCTCTACCGCGGCGTCGGCGCCATCGTGCTGTTCGGCCTGCTCGGCGCAGCCATCGTCACCCTGACCTTCCTGCCCGCCCTGCTCGTCCTCGTCCTCGGCCTCGCCCGCCGCTTCGGCATCGGCGAGGCGCGCGCGGCGCCGAGCACGTAACACCTTCGCAGCCTCCGTCGCGCAGGTAAGCGCAGCGCACCTGCGACCCCGCCGGACCATCGCGGGGCGGACGGCTGCGGCGCTCATTCCAGAAGCTCATCCCCGAATCCCGGATCGAAAAATCACATTGTCATTGACACATTGATGATGTCGAATGAATACTTGCGGCCATTCCAAATGCATCACTCGGACGCAACATGCGACACGGAACGGGAAGTTCGACGCCTCAACTGCGCGCCGCGCGGTTCGTCATAGCGACCTTGCGGCATGCCGTGCTGGCCTTGCTCTTGGCGAGCACCGCAGCCAACGCATCGCTCGAGGCCACCACCACCTGGCTCACCGGACAACTTCGCGCCGACGGCAGTTTCGGCAACGACGCGCCCACCGCGACGCCCTTTCAGCAAACGGCCGAGGCCGCGCGCGCGCTGCGCCAGACAGGTGCATTTGTAGCGTCCAAGACGCTGGAATCCCTGCACGCGGAACCCTATGTCGGCACCGAGTACCTTGCGCGACAAATCATCGCTTCGCATGAGGCGGGTCAATCGGCGATCCTGCTGAAACAGGAACTCCTCGACCGTCAGAACAACGATGGCGGGTTCGGGGAATTGCCCGGTCATGCCAGCACGGCCCTCGATACCGCCTTCGCGCTGGAAGCGCTCGCGCTTGTCGAAACGCCCGCTGCATCACCGATCCATCTTGCGGTGTCATGGCTCGACACCCATCAGCGAGCGGACGGCTCGTGGTCCGACACACCCACGACTTCGGCACGCTACACGACGGCGCTCGCCCTGATTGCACTGCAACCGTTGCGAACCACCTATGCAATTGAACCGCTCATCGACGCAGCGCGGCAGTTCCTGCATGCCGGAGACGGCATGGAAACCTTCGAGACCGCATTGGTCGCGCTTGCACTCGCGCCGATCGAGTTCGACCAGACTGCGGTTCAATCGCTGCAGGTTGCGCTGGAACAACGCCGTGATGCGGATGGGAGCTGGGGCCAGGACGTCTATTCGACGGCACTCGCCCTGCGGGCCTTGCTGGTCGCGCCCGCCACGGCACCCACGCATCCCGGACTGGGCTCGATCGCTGGGCGCATCGTTGACGGACAAACCCTGCATCCGCTGGCAAACACGACATTCGAGTTGTCCGGCCCCTCACCGTCCATTACGGCCTCCGATGACGATGGGCGATTCGTCATCCGGCAACTGGAGCCCGGCGATTACCTGCTCGCCATCGACCATCCCGAATACGCCACGGTGCACGCGTCGATCACGATCCGGCCCGGCCAATCGGTCGATTTCGGCACACTAAACCTGTACCGGAGCGTCGATTCGAACACCGGCACGGTTCTCGGGAAGGTCACGGGCGCCGTCGACGGCACGCCGCTGGGAGGGGTACTGATCCGCGTCAACGGCGAATTGACCGTAACCACCGACGAGGATGGCGCTTACCAGATCGCAGACGTAACCGCCGGTCCGATCGACATCGTCGTCTCCCTGGAGGGCTATCGATCAGTCGCCGGCAGCGGAACACTACCGGCCGGTGGCGTCGCGGTGTTCTCGCCAGCACTGACTCCTGCGATCGGGAGCGATCCCGAGACAGCGGTGATCGGCATGGTGCGCGATGCCGCGAACGACTCGGCACTCCCAGGCGCAACGGTCGAAGTCTCGGGCGAACAGTTCGTCATGACGACAACCGACGCCAATGGCGCGTATCGCATCGACGAACTCGTACCCGGTCCAGTTTCGATCCGGGTTTCGCTCGACGGCTACGAGCCGGCCACGGTCGGCACGCAAGTTCACGAGGGCCAGGTACTGAACTTCTCGCCACGCCTGCACCCCGCAGGAAGTGCACCACCCGATTCGAACACCGCCGGCGTGTTCGGCGTGGTGCTCGATGCGGGGAGCGGAGAATCCATCGCCGACGCGAGCGTCGTGGCAGTTTTCGGCGAAACGGAGACGCAAACCTTCTCCGACCCGCACGGCTACTTCGACATTCCGGGACTTGCGGAGCTTGAAGGTGAAGTGCGCGTAACAGCTGAGGGCTACATCGCCTCGACCATCGCGGTGGTACTGGAGCCGCTGCAGACACTTGATCTGGCGCAGATTCGACTACGCCAGGAAACCGCGCCCAACCCCAGACCGGATTTCACTGTGGCATCCGTCGACGACTCGCAAGCCGTCTCGGACCCGCGCACTCTCGTATCGAGCGGTCATCTGCAAACCAGTGTCGCGAATCACGGAACGGCCCGTTTTGACGGCCCACTTTCCCTGCTCGCGTTCCACGACACGGACGGCAACGGACGCTACCACGAGGACACCGATATCGTCGTGGGCCACGCGTCGTCCGAGCTTGCCCTCGGGATCGGGCACACGATCGCAATCGACATCCCGCTGGCCGGCGAGCTGCCATTCCGTGACGCGCCGATCACGGTCTGGGCGGATAGCGTCGAATCGGTCGTCGAAAGTGACGAGGACAACAACTTTTTGAGCACGTCCGGCCTGTGCATGAAGCTGCCGAGCGATGGCGGCGAACTCGAACTACGCGTGAAGTGGCACTGGGATGGCGACGATGGGGTTACCGGCTCCAGAACCGTGCACGGTCCTCCGATGATCAGTCGTATCGCGGACACCAACGACGACGGGGTCATCAACGACGAAGACGTCCCGATCGTGGTGTTCGTATCGGACACACCCACATCCGGCACCCTTCATGCCATCCGGGGGGACGATTCCACAACACTGTGGCAAAACCAGAATTTCGCACTTGCGCGCGGAAGTAGCCCGGCGATTGGAGACATCGACAACGACGGTCTTGTGGAAATCATCGTCGCGAACCACCTGCGCACTCGGATTCACGCATTCAACAGCGACGGTTCCCTCAAGTGGTCGGCCGCGACCGGTCCGCGGCATCCGGATCGCTGGGGGTCGCGCGATGGCATAACGATTGCTGACCTGGACGGCGACGGCACTCCCGAAATCCTGCATGGCCGTCGCGTATATGGAAACGACGGCGCGCTGAAGTGGCAAGGCAATCGCGATTGGGGCGGCGAGACTGCCTACGCCTTCTTGTCTTTCGCGGCCGACGTCGATCTGGACGGGGGCCAGGAGGTCATCGCCGGACGGACGCTCTACGACACCGACGGACAGGTGCTTTGGCATCAATCCAACGTTCCTTCCGACGGGTTCAACGCGACCGGCAACTTCGACGACGACGACTTCGCGGAGATCGTTCTTGTTGCGAACAGCCGCATCTATCTGCTGAGCCACTCGGGCAACATTGTCTGGGGGCCGGTCTCGCTCCCCGGTGGCGGGCGCGGCGGGCCACCCACGGTGGCGGATTTCGACGGAGACGGCGAGCCCGAAATCGGTGTCGCGGGTGCCAATTACTACACCGTTTTCGACACGGACGGCGTGGTCATGTGGTCAGTACGCACGAAGGACCATTCGTCCCACCGCACGGGGTCTTCGGTCTTTGACTTCGACGGAGACGGCAAGGCCGAAGTAATTTACATGGACGAGGTCTACCTGTTCGTCCTCGATGGTACGACCGGCACGATCCGCGCCCGAATTCCGAACGGCTCCGGCACGACGCTGGAGTATCCGCTGGTCGTCGATGTTGACAACGACGGGCAGGCAGACCTCGTAGTGCCGTCGAGCAGTGGCATCCGCGTTTACGAATCCGGCGGAGACCCGTGGCTCGCCACTCGCTCGATCTGGAATCAACACGCCTACTCCATCACCAACATCAACGATGATGGCAGCATTCCTTCGCAACCTTTGCCGTCCTGGCTGGCGCACAACACCTTCCGCCTCAATACGTTGATCGAGCGCGATCCGCTCGCCCTGACCGACCTGACGGCATCGCTGCTGCGCGTCATCGACCATGGCACGGGCGCGCCACTGACACTTGCGCTGCGCCTCGGCAACGCCGGGGCCGCACCGAGCACGACGACCGTGGTGCGCTTCTTCGACGGCGATCCCGACCACGGCGCTGCCGCGCTGGGTGAACTCGAACTTGCTCCGATCGCCGAGGGCGCCTGGCGCGACATCGCCCTGAACGGCGTTGCGTTACCGACGGATTCGGAGATTCACGCAGTGGTCGACCCGGACTCGCAACTCGTCGAGTGCCGCGTGGACAACAACCGCGCCGCAACGCCACTGGAAGCAGTTCCACTGGGCGAGATCGCCGTCGCCACCGACCGCCCAGCCTACGGTCCGCACGACATCGTGGCGATCGATACAGTCGTCGCCAATGTCGGCGCACTTACGCATCCGTTCGGGGTGAGCGTGGTCGTCGAGACGCACGACGGCGAACCGGTTGCGGCGTTACCGCCCCGCACCGTTCCGCTCGCCAGCGGCGAATCTGCGGAGGTTGCCGACTTCTGGCACACGGGACAGACGCTGAGCGGTGATTATCGCGTGCGTGCCGAACTGTTCGATCGCTCCGGCAAATCGATGGCTTGGGCGATCACGCCGTTCCGGATCGGAGCAAGTGGCTCCGGCCAGCCGGACATCGCCTTGCGCGTCACCACCGACCGGCCGATCTACCACACCACTGACCGAGCGCAGCTTGAGCATCTGGTGCGCAACCTCACCACCAACCTACGGTTGTCGGAAGCGCGGCTCGCGGTCAGCGTGCTCGCGCCGGACGGCGAGGAGGTCTTCGCCTCGGGGGCCGACCTCGGGGAACTGCTGCCGGGCGCCGTAAAGCAACGCGACATTGACTTCACCTTCGCCAACGCCGTTCCGGGCGAGTATCGCGTCGTCGCCTCGGTGTCGGACACCGCGATGACGCGGGCGAGCGACTCCACCACCTTCCTCGTCACCGACCATGCCGCGATCTCGCTCGTCGGCTCGGTGCAGGCGCACCTGCCCCGGCTCGAAGCCGGCCAGACGCAGACCTGCACCTTCACGCTGCTCAACCGCGGCGTGGGATCGTATCCGCAACTGCAGGTGCGGCGTTCGGCTGTGCGCATGGACGATCCGACCGAGATCGTGAGCGACACCGAAACAATCGATCTCGCCCCCGATGTCGAACACCTCCATGTGCAGGGCTTCGCGACCGCGGGGTGGAACGCGGGTGAATACGCCTGCGTGCTCGACACCCGCATCGACGATGAATGGAACCCGCTCGACTACGATTTGTTCCGCGTCAACGAGCCTGCAATTGCGGTCGAGGGTCGACTTGAGCTTGGCGGTCGCGGACATCTGCTCGTCCTGCTCGACGGAGACCGAAAAGGCGGAAAGAGGAAGGACCGTGATGACGAGGATGAGGATGATGACGACGACGAACGCGACGATGATCGGGACGAGGACGACGACGGAGGAAAAGGTCACAAAAGCAAGCACTCGCACCATGACAGCCGCGGCCCTTCAACGGTCGAGCAGCGCGCGTTCCTCGAAGAGCTGCTGTTCAATGCGGGCTGGTCCTACGTCATCGTCGACGATGCCGACGACTTCGCAAGCGAGTTGTACAGCGGAGCGTACGCCACCTATCTGCTGCTGAGCGAGCACGAGAAACTCGCCGAGGACGTTCAGACAGCACTGCGCGAAGCCGTCTGGCGCGGCGAAGGGCTGGTGGTGGGCGGTCGCCACGATCAGCGCAATGGACGCCTCGACCCGGCACTGGGTATCCGCTACCGCGGTGGCTACTCGAAGTCGATCGGCATCTGGCTCGAAGACAGCGTCCTGTCGCCGCCGGAACAGGCGCTGTTCGCGCTCGACGGCAAGGATCTTCGCAGCGATCCGGCAGGCGCGACGGTCGTCGGACGATTCCTGTTCCACGGCCCCGCATCGAAGAAGCACAGTGACGCGGCGATCACCCTCCACGACTACGGCTGGGGCCGAAGCGCCTACTTCGGCTACGACCTGCTCGCCGAAGCCGCCTTCGCCAGCGCGGACAGCCTGCACGCCGACCTCCTGCTCGCAGCGCTCGCTCAGGTCTCACCCGAACCGCCTGTGGCGCTGGCAAACGCGGTCGTTCCGCTCCTGCTCACGGTCGAACGCGTCGGTCCGCCAACAACGGGGCGATTCGTCTTGCCACTGCCTCAGGATGTCCTGTTTGTCGATGCCATCGACGCCGACCATTCCGAAGGCACGGTCATTGGCGCATTCGACCTGCGCGAAGCCGACACCGCCACATTCGTCCTCTGGGTACAACTGCCGCCCGACGAGTGGTCACTGCACTTCGCGGCGACGCTGCAAACGGTCTCGGCTTCGGGCTATGCCGACGCCGGCACTGTGGTTCTTGATCTTGAAATGCCGCCCCCTCCGACATTTGATGCGCTGCTTGCGGACCTCAAGTCGCTCGGCAAGAAGTTCAAGTCCGTCCGTAGTGCGCTCGAAAAAGCCGAACGCGACCTGGACCGGGGCAGGACCCAGCACGCGCTGCGCGAACTGCTGGGCGAAGCGGACGACCTCACCCGCATGACACATCCCGAAGCGGCCTTGCTGCGCTTCGACCTCGCCCGGCTGATTCGCGACATCGCGTCCCGTCTGCCCTGACCCGCTCCCGTGAAGCCGTCACGCGCCCCCTGGAGACCTGCATGACCGCAATGGCCCCCGACCTCCATCGCCCGCTGCACAACCTCTGGCAGCGATGCACCGCCGGCATCGTGTTGATCGCCTTCGGCATGCTGACGCTCGCGCCGACCGCCGCTGTCGCGCGCGAGCACAGCCCGGATCTGTTCGGCAGCGCCATGTCGGCCGACTCCGACGAATCACGCTTTGCCTTCACACTCAAGCGCCTGACCAAGCGCATCGAGCGCCTCACCGAACGCCTGGACAACGCCGTCGACGAAACATCGGAAAAGGCCCAGATCCGGGCGCTCCAACGCGAGTTCGAACGCCTGGATCGCGTCGTGACCGGCAACCTCGCCCGCATCGACCGCCAACTCGCCGATCAGGGCGCACCACACGCCCTGCACGCGCGCAATGCCGAGATGCAGGCGCTGTACCGGATGCACTACGAAACCCTTGCCGCGCATCTGCGCGAAGTGATCGACGCGCCCAACGTCGCGTCCATGCGCAATGCCGCCGCATCGCTGCAAACCTTCCTGCGCAGCTTTCAGCAGGAACGCACACCCGCTCCGTTCGACCCGGACGCCCTGCCATTCCAACCCCGGCAACCCAAGCCCGACAACCACCCCCGTGAATCAACCGAGGCGTTCGAGCAATCCGGACTGAGGGGCTCCGCCCCGCTGCAATTCGCTGCACTCGACGACTATCGTTTCGATCTGCTCCCCGGCGCCGTCGACCCCGCCCTGTTCGCCGAAACCGTGGAGATTCGCCTCACCCCTGTCATCCACGCCAAGGCGGCCGAACTCGGCCATGACCCGGTGCGCATCTACCATTTCGTGCGCAACGAGTTCGAGTGGACTCCGTCATGGGGCGCAATGCAGGACGCGGAGCTCACGCTCTCGGCCAGAAGCGGCAACAGCCTCGACCTATCCAGCCTTTTGATTTCACTGCTGCGCGCCTCAGGCATTCCCGCGCGCTACGCGCACGGCGCCGTCGACGTGCCCGAGGATCGCTTCCGCAACTGGGCAGGCGGATTCGACTCGGCCCGCGCCGCCGCCGACTTCGCCTCCTCCGGCGGCATCCCCACCACGGTCATCACCCGGGGTGGCCAGATCACCCATGTGCGCCTCGAACACGTCTGGGTCGAGGCCGCCATCGACTACGTGCCGTCACGCGGCGCTGTCATGCGCAGCGCCGATACCTGGACGGCGCTAGACCCGAGCTTCAAGCAGCACGACTATCAGCCCGGACTCGATGTCGCGGCCATCGCCGGTCTCGACGGCCAAGCGCTAGCCGATGCCTTTGTCGGCAGCGGCACCGTCAATGAGTCGCAAGGTTGGGTACAGGGGCTCGATCCCGCAATTCTCGTCGCGGCGCAGGAATACGCCCAGGCCGCCCTCGAAGCGCACATCGAACAGATGACCGACCCCACCGTAGGCGACGTCGTCGGCGGGCGGCGTGCCATCGTGCACGAAGCGCCTGTACTGCCCTCCGGCCTGCCCTTTGATCGCGTCGTCACCGGCGCGCGCTACGCGAGCCTGCCCTCGGCCCTTCGCCCGACCCTCACCTTCGGCTTCG
>CAXBIS010000029.1:0-27347 GCA_963975885.1 uncultured Azoarcus sp. | reverse complement strand
ACCGCCGACCTCTTGCATGCCATGCAAGCGCTCTCCCAGCTGAGCTATACCCCCGGCGGCGAAAGAGCGCGCATTATAGGGGGCGACCCTCGGAGTGTAAAGCCCGAATCGACCACCTTTCCATACTCACACCACCTTCCCCGGATTCATGCATCCGTGCGGGTCGAGCGCCTGCTTGATGGCGCGCATCAGTTCGATCTCGACCGCGCTGCGGTAGCGCAGGATCTCCTCACGCTTGAGTTGCCCCAGGCCGTGCTCGGCCGAAATCGAACCACCCAGTTCGTCGACCAGGTCATGCACGACGCGGTTGATGTCGGGTGTGCGTTCGATGAAATCGCGGTTGGCCAGTGCGTCGGCCTTGGACAGGTTGTAGTGCAGATTGCCGTCACCGATATGGCCAAAGGCGACGATGCGGGTATCTGGCCAGCGCTCGCACAGGACGCGGCAGGCGCGATCAAGGAATTCGCCCACGCGGCTGACGGGCACTGCGATGTCGTGCTTGATGCTCACGCCCTCGATGCGCTGAGCCTCCGAGATGTTCTCGCGCAGCGCCCACAGCGCGCGCGCCTGGGCGACGCTGTTCGCGATCACCGCATCCTCGACCAGCCCGGTCTCGAAGCCGTCGGCCAGCGCGGCTTCGAGCAGCGCATCGAGCGCTTCTCCCTCGCCGGAGTCTGACAGCTCCATCAATACCGCCCAGTCGCCGACCTGACCGAACGGTGCGCGCGTACCGGGGATATGACGCAGCACGAGTTCGAGCGCCTCGCGCCCGACAATCTCGAAGGCCGTGACGCGATCGCCGCAGGCGGTCTGCACCGCGCGCAACAAGGCCACGGCCGCGGCCGGCTCGGGCACCGCCACCCAGGCCGTGGCGCGTGCGCGCGGCGCCGGAAACAGCTTGAGCACCATCGCCGTAACGATGCCCAGCGTGCCTTCGGCTCCGATGAACAACTGCTTGAGGTCGTAGCCGGTATTGTCCTTGCGCAATGCGCGCAGCCCGTCCCAGACGCGACCGTCGGGCAGGACCACCTCGACGCCGAGCACCAGGTCGCGCATGTTGCCGTAGCGCAACACCTGCACCCCGCCGGCATTGGTCGACAGGTTGCCGCCGACCTCGCAACTGCCCTCCGAGGCCAACGACAGCGGGAACAGTCGTCCGTTGTCTGCCGCCACCTGCTGAACCATGGCCAGCGTGCAGCCGGCCTCGACAGTGAGCGTATCGTTGGCCGTATCGACCGCCCGCACCTGCTTCATGCGCGAGAGGTTGATCACCACCGATCGCTTCTCGCCGACCGGGGTCGCCCCGCCGCACAGGCCGGTGTTGCCCCCCTGGGGCACCACCGCGACGCCGGCCTGCGCGCACACGCGCACTGCTTCGGCCACCTCGTTGGTGTCCTGCGGAAACACCACGGCCAGCGCCTCGCCGCGAAAACGACCACGCCAGTCGGTCAGCCATTGCGCCTTGGCCGCCTCGTCGACGATGACCTGGGTCTCGCCGAGCGCCTCGGTCAGGGCGCGCAGCACGCTTGCGTCATTCATCCCGCTCACTCCCGATCGAGCGCGTGCAAAAGCTCAGGATGCACGCGCGAAACCGCGGCCCTGCCCTCCTCCACGGCTTCGGCCGCGCGGTGAAAGTCCATCATGTCGAGCTGAGCCACGCGCGGTGAAATCAGCACATCGGCCGGCTCACCCGCCAGACGACTGCGCGCGATGCGCATCTGCATGATGTTGATGCTCGAAGCGATCACGTCGGGCAGCGAGGGCAACGCATCGGCGACCTCATCCGCGCCGCCAATCCCGACTTTGCCCAGCAGCCTGCTCGCTAGGCTGTCGTCCGCGACGGATTTGTCCACGCGCGCCATGCGATGCTTGCCGACCACCCCCGAGCCAAGTTCGACTGCGATCACGATGTCCGCGCCAAGCGCGCGGCACAGCGACACCGGCACCGGATTGACCAGCCCGCCGTCGACCAGCACGCGCCCGTGCCGCACGACCGGCGAAAACAGACCCGGCAGCGCAATCGAGGCACGCACCGCATCGGTCAGCGATCCGTCGCGCAGCCACAACTCGCGACCGCTGGAAAGCTCGGTGGCAACGCAGGCGAATGGCCGATCCAGCGCGGCGAAATCCGCGGCGAAAAAGTGTTTCCCGCAGTGCTGCAAGACCTTTTCGCCGCGGATCAGGCCGCCGCGAAAGCTCAGATCGAGCATGCCGACCACGTCGTGCCAATCGAGCCCGGTCACCCAGTCACCCAGCTCGCGCACCTTGCCCGACACATAGGCCGCGGCGACCAATGCGCCGATCGAGCAGCCGCACACCACATCAGGACGCACCCCCAGGCGCTCGAGTTCCGTGAGCACGCCGATGTGCGCCCAGCCGCGCGCCGCACCGCTACCCAGCGCCAGGCCGATGACGGCCTTGCCGTCTTCACGTGCGGTCAGCGAGGCTTCGTACATCGGCGCCTCCGTCGATCTAGACCGGTCGGGCGTACAGGTCGTGCACGTCGCAGTCGGTGACGTGCACGCGTGCGAACTGGCCGATCTCGAGATGTTCGCCGTCGGGGATGATCACCATGCCGTCGATCTCGGGCGCGTCGGCACAGGAGCGGGCCAGCGCACCCTCCTCGTCGATGTCGTCGACCAGCACGTCGATCTCGCGATCGATCCAGCGTTCCAGGCGCTGCGTGGAGATGTCCTCCTGGAAGGCCATCAGGCGCATGCGCCGTTCGTCGCGTACTTCCTCGGGCACCGGATCGGCCAATTCGTTGGCCGTGGCGCCTTCGACCGGCGAGTACGCGAAGGCACCGACGCGATCGAGTTCGGCTTCAGCAAGGAACTGCAGCAACTCCTGGAAATCGGCTTCGGTCTCACCGGGAAAACCGGTGATGAAGGTCGAGCGGATCGTCAGGTCAGGACACATCTCGCGCCACTTGCGGATGCGCGCGAGCACGTTCTCAGAGCTGGCAGGGCGGCGCATGGCCTTGAGGATGCGCGCGCTCGCGTGCTGGAACGGGATGTCCAGATACGGCAAGATCTTGCCCTCGGCCATCAGCGGGATCAGGTCGTCGACGCTGGGGTAGGGATAGACGTAGTGCAGCCGGACCCACACCCCCAGTTCGCCAAGCGCAGTGGCCAGTTCCAGCAGCCGTGTCTTGAGCGGGCGCCCGTTCCAGAAGCCGGTGCGATAACGCGTGTCGACGCCGTAGGCGCTGGTGTCCTGCGAGACGACGAGGATCTCCTTGACGCCCGCCTCGGCCAGCGCCTCGGCCTCGCGCATGACCTCATGGATGGGACGGCTGACCAGATCGCCACGCATCGACGGGATGATGCAGAAGCTGCAGCGGTGATTGCAGCCCTCGGAGATCTTCAGATAGGCGTAGTGCTGCGGCGTCAGGCGCACGCCCTGTGGCGGCACCAGGTCGACAAAGGGCTCGTGCGGCTTGGGCACATGCTGGTGCACCGCACGCATGACCTCCTCGGTCGCGTGCGGCCCGGTCACGGCCAGCACCTGCGGGTGGGCCGTCTGCACCACGCCTTCCTTGGCGCCCAGACAACCGGTGACGATGACCTTGCCGTTCTCGGCCAGCGCCTCGCCGATCGCGTCGAGCGATTCCTCGACCGCCGCGTCGATGAAGCCGCAGGTATTGACGACCACCAGATCGGCATCGTCATAGCTCGCGGAGATCTCGTAGCCCTCGGCGCGCAAACGCGTGAGGATGTTTTCGGAATCGACTGTCGCCTTGGGACAGCCCAGGGAGACGAAGCCGACTCGCGGCGCGTCCCGTTCGATGATTCGGGTCATGGAAACTCGTCTATTGCCGGCCGCGGCCGGCGGAAATCACTTCTTCTTGTCGCCGGACTCGTCGTCCTGCGGGCGCTGGCCATAGTTCGGGAACGAAAAGCCGGTAAACATGCTGCGCGTCTGGCTGTCGATCTGTTCCTGCATCTGCTCGAACATCTTGCGGCTCTGCTCCAGGTAGGCGCCCATCACGCTGTTGAGCGCCGGCCCCTGGAAGTTCATGAACTGTGCCCACAGGTCGTGGCTGACCGCGTTGTTGTCGACGCCATACAGCGAGCGAGCCTGATCCTGCAGCTTGGCCTGCATGTCGGTGAAGGCCTTGATGTTGTTCTCCAGATACTTGCCCATCATGCCCTGTGTGGCATTGCCGTAGAAACGGATCATCTGGGCGAGCAGGTCACTCGTGAACATCGGCGAACCGCCGGCCTCTTCCTCGAGAATGATCTGTAGCAAGATGGCACGCGTGAGATCGTCGCCGGACTTGGCATCGACGACCTGGAACTCCTCGCGCTCGAGCACCAGTTGCTTGACGTCCGCCAGCGTGATGTACGAGCTGGTGCGCGTGTCGTACAGACGGCGGTTGGGATACTTCTTTATGAGTCGCGATTTGTCGGCCATGCTGGATGTTCTCCTCGGCGTTGGCGGATTTGCATTGCACTGCGGCCGATTATAACGCGCCAAGAAGAAAACCCCGCGAATCCGCGGGGTTTGGGCCGTGCCGCAGTGCACGCAGCAGCGACTCGGGCGTGTTCGCATTTGCGCTGGCCGATCGCCATGGCAAGTGCGAACAGACGCTCAGCACATGTGCAGGCCACCGTTCATGTTGAGCGTGGCACCGGTCATGTAGCCGGCCATGTCCGAGGCCAGGTAGGCACACAGCGCACCGACTTCTTCCGGCTTGCCCAGACGCTTCATCGGAACGGAATCGGTGATCGCCTGACGAATGTCCTCGCGGATGGCCATGACCATTTCAGTGGCGATGTAGCCCGGCGCAATCGCATTGACCGTGACGCCCTTGGTCGCCAGTTCGGAGGCCAGCGCCTTGGTGAAGCCGAGCACACCGGCCTTGGCCGTGGAATAGTTGGTCTGGCCGGCCTGGCCCTTGACGCCGTTGACCGATGAAATGTTGATGATGCGTCCCCAGCCGCGCTCGGCCATTTTCGCAGAAACGTGGTGGGTGACGTTGAACAGGCTGTTCAGATTGGTGTTGATCACCGCATCCCACATCTGCTTTTCCATCTTCGGGAAGAACTTGTCGCGCGTGATGCCGGCGTTGTTGACGAGCACGTCGACCGGGCCGACGTCGGCCTCGACCTTGGCGATCATCGCCGCGCAAGAATCATAGTCGGCGACATCACCTTCGGCCGCCATGAAGCGGTAACCGAGGTCACGCTGCGTGGCCAGCCATGCGTCCTTCTCGTCGTAGCCCGGCAGACAGTTTGCGACGACGGTAAATCCGTCCTTGGCGAGCGCCTGGCAGATGGCCGTGCCGAGTCCGCCCATGCCGCCGGTGACGAGTGCAATCTTCGCTGTCATATGAATCTCCTTGGGGTGGTAATGCAAGGCCGACGCCTACCGCACAAGCTTCGATTGCGGCAACGCGTCAACGAATAAGTGCCTGTTGATTATAAACACAAGGAGATTCTATTTTGCACTGCACTATCCAATGAAAAACGGCGCGGACGATTTTCTCGCCTGCGCCGCGGGTGTTTCGCCGTGCCTGACCGCGCGTTCAGTACATGTGCTGACCGCCGTTGATCGAGATGTTCGCACCGGTCACGAAGGCTGCCTCCTCGGAGGCCAGATAGGCCACCAGACCGGCGATCTCCTCTGGCTTGCCCAGCCGCCCGAGCGGAATCTGCGGCAGGATCTTGGAATCGAGGATTTCCTGCGGGATCGAGGTCACCATCTTGGTGCCGATGTAGCCCGGCGAGATGGTGTTGACCGTCACGCTGGCGCGCGCCGTCTCCAGCGCCAGCGCCTTGGTGAAACCATGCACGCCGGCCTTGGCGGCCGAATAGTTGGTCTGGCCGAAGGCGCCCTTCTGGCCGTTGACCGAGGCGACGTTGATCACGCGCCCCCAACGGCGTTCGATCATGCCCTCGATGACGTGCTTGGTCATGTTGAACACGCTGTCGAGGTTGGTGCGCAACACCGCGTCCCAATCCGCCTTGCCCATCTTGCGGAAGGTCATGTCGCGCGTGATGCCGGCGTTGTTGATCAGCACGTCGACCGGGCCGACCTCCCTGACGACTTCGTCGATACAGGCGGCGCACGAGTCGAAATCCGACACATCACACTGGAATCCCTTGAAGCCATAGCCCATGTTCTGCATGCTCTGCAGCCATTCCTCGGCCTTGGTGTTGGACGGCGAATAGGTCGTCACGACGCGATAGCCGAGCGCCGAGAGCTTGATGCAGATCGCCTCACCAAGCCCGCCCATGCCGCCGGTTACGAGTGCCACACGTGTCATTTGCTGTCTCCTGTTATGTTCCATGGTCCGCGCGATCGTGCCGGCGGACCGTCTCGTTCGGGCCCGGTCAGGCCCGCTCCGTCACATAGCGCCCCGGCGCCGCTTCGATCGGCGCAAAACGCGCGTTGCCAGGTTCTCGCGCAGCCACAAGCCGCCCGCTGCGCACACGCAACCATTCGATCCAGTGCGTCCACCAGCTACCCGGCTGCTCCGTGCTGCCCGCCAGCCATGCGCCCGCATCATCGGTGAGCGGTCCGTCACAACGATAACTGCGACGGTTTTTCGACGCCGGATTGATCGCACCGGCAATGTGACCGCTGGCGCCGAGCACGAAGCAGGTGTCGCCACCGAGCAGCGCACGCGAGGCATAGGCACCGCGCCACGGCACGATGTGATCTTCGGCTGCCGCGAACAGATAGACCGGCGCGTCGATGCGCCCCAGATCCACATCCGCTCCTAGGATAGCCAGCCTGCCAGGATCGCGCAGCGCGTTGTCCAGATACATGTTGCGCAGATACCACGCGGCAAAGCGGCCCGGCAGGTTGGTGCTGTCGGAATTCCAGTACAGCAGATCGAAGGCTGGCGGGCGCTCGCCCTTGAGATAATTGCCCACGACGTAGGGCCAGATCAGGTCGTTGGCGCGCAGCGACGCAAACACTCCGGCCAGTTCGCGTCCCAGCATCAGTTCGCCTTCGTCGGCGGCCCGCTCGCGCGCGGCGACCGCATCCTTGTCCACCAGGCAGCCAAGCTCACCGGCTTCATCGAAGTCGAGCAACGTCGTCATCAGCGTGAGCGAAGCGACCCGCCCGTGTCCAAGCGGGCCGGCCACGGCGAGCGCGCTGGCGAGCAAGGTGCCGCCGATGCAAAAGCCCAGCACATTGGGTTCGCGCACGCGGGTGATCGCGCGCACCACTCGCAGCGCCTCGAAAACGCCGGTCTCGACGTAGTCGTCCCAGCCCAGTCCGGCCTCATCCGCTCCGGCGTTCTTCCATGAGATCAGGAACACCGTGATGCCGGACTCGACGACGAAGCGCACGAAGGAATTCTCCGGCGACAGGTCGAGGATGTAGTACTTGTTGATGCACGGTGGCACGATCAGCAGCGGCTTCGAGGCGACCTTCGCGGTCGCCGGCGCGTACTGGATGAGTTGCATCAGCCGGTTCTCGAAGATCACCTCGCCGGGCGTCACGGCAAGATCCCGGCCGACTTCGAAGGCGCTCTCGTCGGTCATGGAGATGCGGCCACGGCCGAGATCGCCCAGCAGGTTGGCGATGCCCCGCGAAATGCTCTCGCCCTCGGTCTCGAGCGCGATACGCACGAACTCCGGGTTGGTTGCGGCAAAGTTCGACGGCGCGAGCGCGTCGACGAACTGGCGAGCCAGATACCGCATGCGGGCCTTCTCACGCGCATCCTCGCAGGGCAGCGCCTCGGCGCAGCCGGACACGAACTCGGCGTTGATCAGATAGGCCTGGCGCAGATAGTCGTGGATCGGGCTCTCCCGCCACTCCGGCGCGGAAAACCGCCGATCACCGCGCTGCACGGGCGCGACCGGCTCGACCGCCTGCCCCGGCGCGCTGGCGAGCATCGAGCGCCACAGATCGGCGTGGCGCGTCGCGCATTCACGCTGCAGCTCGGCCATCCGCACCGCATCGGCGCCCCCGACCGCCATCGCGCGCTGCATCGCTGCTGCGAAAGCTGCGAATGCCTCGTTTCCGCCTCCGTCACTGCCCACGCATCTCCTCCCCCGCGGTCCGGGTAGAATCACGGACCATGTACCTGATCGCAATTGGCTGGATGTACGTCGTCACGATGGCATCGATCGTCAACCCCAACCCGGTGGGCGGCGTGATGACCTTCGTATTCGCCGGCCTCGGCCCGCTCGCACTGTTCCTGTGGATATTCGGTACGCCGGCACGCAGGCGCGCCAAGGCGCTGCACGAGGCCACCCCAGACCCCGACGATAGTGGCAGCGCGGCAGTCGATCAAGCGCCGACGACGTCGGACAGCCAGATCAGCGAGGCGAATCGACCGGTCACACCGTCGCGCCGAAAGGAATAGAAGCGGGTCGCATCGGCCTGTGTGCACCAGCCGCCGCCGTAAACTTCAGACACGCCGGCCGCGAGCAATCGATGCCGCGCCAGCAGGTACAGGTCTGCCAACCACTTGCCCTCAGTCGCGCCCGGCGCGAAGGCTTCGGCCGATGAGCCATCGGCGGCGACGAAGATCTCGCGCACCTCGCTGCCCACCTCGAAGGCCTGAGGCCCGATCGCCGGGCCGAGCCAGGCCATCAGCGCGCCCGGCTCGCCGCCCATCGCCGCCACCGTATTTTCCAGCACACCGGCGGCGAGACCGCGCCAGCCTGCATGCGCCGCAGCCACGACGCTGCCGGCGGCGTCGCACAACAGCACGGGCAGGCAATCGGCGGTGAGAACCGCACACACGGTACGCGGGCGACGCGCCACGGAGGCATCCGCCTGTGCGCAGGGCATTGCCGTGTCGGCATCGGCGACTGCCGTGCCATGTACCTGCTCCAGCCACGTCGGCTCGGACGGCAGGTGCGCGTTGAGCAGCAGACGGTTGCACTCCACGAGTGCCGGATCATCGCCGACATGGGTGCCAAGATTGAGTCCTGCATAGGGTCCGGCACTGACGCCGCCGCTGCGCGTGGTCACCAGCGCACGCACCGTCGCGGGCGCCGGCCAGTCGGGCGCGATCCAGTCGGCCGGCCTCACGCACCCGACTCCCGGCGCAAGGCATCGAGCAAAAGCGCGAAATCCTGAGGCAGATCGACCTCCCACTGCATGGATTCGCCGCTGGCCGGATGTACGAGCGCCAGCCGGAAGGCATGCAGCGCCTGGCGGGAGAATGCGTCGAGCAGTGCATCGCCGCTGCGCCGCCGACCGTAGACCGGATCACCGACAAGCGGATGACCAATGCTCGCCATGTGCACTCGGATCTGATGCGTGCGCCCGGTCTCCAGACGACATTCGACCAACGTCGTGCCGCGCAAGCGCTCGCGCACGGCGTAATGCGTGCGTGCCTCGCGCCCGCCCTCGACCACGGCCATCTTCGTCCGATGGGTCGGATGACGCGCGATCGGCGCATCGACACTGCCCGGCGCGTTGAGCACGCCATGCACCAGCGCCAGATAGTGCCGGCCCACGTCGCGTGCCTGCAGCCGGCGCACTAGCGCGGTCTGCGCAGCCGGGGTCTTGGCAACCACCATCAACCCTCCGGTCTCCTTGTCCAGTCGATGGACGATACCGGCGCGTGGCACGCGCTCGAGTCGGGGTGCGTGATGCAAGAGCGCGTTGAGCAGCGTGCCACTGCGGTTGCCGCTACCCGGATGCACGACCAGTCCGGGAGGCTTGTTGAGGACGAGGATGTGCGCGTCCTCGAAGATCACGTCAAGCGGGATGTCTTCAGGCAGTTCGGCCGTGAGCGACTCGGGCTCGGGCTCGACCACGCTCAGGCGCTCGCCGCCGCGCAGCTTGTGCTTGGCTTCGCGTCTCGCGCCATCGACGAGTACGTAGCCGTCGCGCAACCAACCCTGCAATCGCGTGCGCGAGTGGTCAGGGAACAGTTGCGCAAGCACCCGATCGAGCCGCTGACCACCCATTTCGGCCGGAATCTCTGAGTCCCGGCGCAAGACGGCATGGGGCTCTGGGCTATAATCGGCGGATATGTTCACGCGAGTTCGTTCGATGTCGACACTGATTCCATTGCTGCGCAGTTTAGCCCTTATCACCGTCATGCTGGCCGCGGGCTGCGGGCTGCTGCCCGAGGAGGTCGACGAGACCATCGACTGGAGTGCCCAGCGCATTCACTCGGAGGCGCGCGCTGCGATGGACGGTGGAGGTTACGAGCGCGCGATCACGCTGCTCGAAAAACTCGAGTCGCGGTATCCGTACGGGCGTTTCGCCCAACAGGCCCAACTCGAGATCGCCTACGCCTATTACAAGTCCAACGAGCCCGAACTGGCGCTCGCCGCCGCCGACCGCTTCATCCGGCTACACCCCAACCACCCCTACGTCGACTACGCGTTCTATCTGAAGGGGCTGGTCAACTTCAACGAGAACCTGGGCCTGTTGGGATGGATCTCCAATCAGGATCTGTCCGAGCGCGACCCCAAGGGCGCACAACAGTCCTACGACACCTTCCGCGAGCTGATCACGCGCTTTCCGGACAGCCGCTACACGCCGGACGCGATCCAGCGCATGCGCTATCTGGTCAACTCGCTGGCCGAGCACGAGGTGCACGTCGCGCGCTACTACCACCGACGTGGCGCCTACGTCGCGGCGGTGAACCGGTCCAAGGAAGCCATCAAGAACTACCCGGACACGCCGGCAATCGAAGAGGCGCTCTACATCATGGCGCGCAGCTACGAGGCAATGGGCATGGAGGACCTGGCGCAAGACGCGACCCGCGTACTCGACCAGAACTTCCCCGAAAGCATCTACTACCGGGGCGGGCCCAACGCCGACACGCCGTGGTGGCAGCTGTGGTGAGCCGCGTAGCCTGAACCCCGACGCAACGCGAGGGCTCCGCCCCCGTCGCGCCAGAAGCGAGCGAGCCGCCGATGTTCGACTACCTGCACCGCTGGTTCAACCGACATTTTTCCGATCCGCAGGTCGTGATCCTCGCGCTGGTCCTGGTGATCGGCGTGCTCATCGCGATCTTCGCCGCACGCCTGCTCGCGCCGCTGATCGCCAGCGTGATCATCGCCTACCTGCTCGAAGGCGCCGTGTCCTTTCTGGAACGTCACGGCTCGCGACGCTCGCCGGCCGTGATTCTGGTGTTCAGCCTGTTCCTGTCGCTGTTCATTGTCACCATGCTGTTGCTGATCCCGCTGCTCGCCGGCCAGGTCGGCCAACTCGCGCGCGAGCTGCCCGCGATCGCAGCCGGGCTGCAGGATCTCGCGCTGCATCTGCCCGAACGTTATCCGCAGATCTTCTCTGACCAGCAGGTACTGGAACTGCTCGCGTCGATCCGCAACAACGTCGCCGCCTTCGGACAGCGCGTCGTCGTGCTCTCGCTGACCTCGGCGGTGCAACTGATCACCTTCCTCGTGTACCTGATCCTCGTGCCCCTGCTGGTGTTCTTCATGCTCAAGGACAAGCGCCACATCGTCGCCTGGTTCCTGCAGTTCCTGCCGCATGAGCGCAGTCTGGTCAATCACGTGTGGGCCGACGTCGAGGCCGGCATCGGCAATTACGTGCGCGGCAAGTTCATCGAGATCCTGATCGTGTGGGTGGTCACGTACGTGGTATTCGCGATTCTCGGCCTGCCCTACGCAATGCTACTGTCGCTGCTCGTCGGCCTGTCGGTCATCGTGCCCTACGTCGGCGCGGCGGTCGTCACGATCCCGGTTGCAGCCGTGGCCTACTTCGAGTTTGGCATGGCGCCGCACTTCTGGTACGTGATCGGCGCCTATGCCGTGGTGCAGTTCCTTGACGGCAACGTGCTTGTGCCGTTGCTGTTCTCGGAAGTGGTCAACCTGCACCCGGTCGCGATTATCGCCGCGGTGCTGATTTTTGGCGGCATCTGGGGATTGTGGGGTGTGTTCTTCGCGATCCCGCTGGCGACGCTGATCGCGGCCGTGCTGCGGTCCTGGCCCTCTCCGCAGGAGCAGGGTCCCTGAACCAGGCCGCCGCGGGACAGCCCCCCGGCAAAGATCAATCAATCGAGGCAAACCAGGATGGAAACGCTCGGACACTACATCAATGGTCAGCACGTCGCGGATGAAGCCCGCACGCAGCCCGTATTCAACCCGGCGACCGGCACCGAAGCCCGCCAGGTGAGTCTGGCTTCGACCGCGACCGTCGAAGCCGCAATCTCGGCTGCACATTCGGCCTTTCCGGCATGGCGTGCGACGCAGCCACTCAAGCGCGCGCGAATCCTGTTCAAGTACAAGGAGTTGCTCGAACGCCACGCCGACCGGGTCGTGGCCGCGATCGTGGCCGAGCACGGCAAGGTTTGGGAGGACGCCCACGGCGAACTGGCGCGCGGTATCGAAGTGGTCGAGTACGCCTGTGGCGCACCGGAGTTTCTCAAGGGCGAATACAGTCGCGACGTCGGCCCGGACATCGACTCGTGGTCCGAGTTTCCGCCGCTGGGTGTAGTCGCCGGCATCACGCCGTTCAACTTCCCGGCGATGGTGCCGATGTGGATGTTCCCGATGGCGCTGGCCTGCGGCAACACCTTCATCCTCAAGCCGTCCGAGAAGGTACCGTCGGCCTCGCTGATCCTGGCCGAACTGCTCACCGAAGCCGGCCTGCCGGCAGGTGTGTTCAACGTCGTCAACGGCGACAAGGAAGCGGTCGACAAGCTGCTCACCGACCCGCGCGTCAAGGCCGTGAGCTTTGTCGGCTCGACGCCGGTGGCCGAGTACATCTACACCACCGGCACTGCCCACGGAAAGCGCGTGCAGGCGCTCGGTGGCGCCAAGAACCACGCCGTGGTGATGCCCGACGCCGATCTGGACAACGCCGTCAACGCCATCATGGGCGCGGCCTACGGCTCCTGCGGAGAACGCTGCATGGCGATCTCGGTGGTGGTTGCCGTGGGAGAGGCGGTCGGCGACGAACTCGTGCGCCGACTCAAGCCCAAGATCGAAAATCTTCATATCGGCAACGGCACCGAACGCGGTCTGGACATGGGCCCGCTGGTCACCGGTCCCCACCGCGACAAGGTACGCAGCTACATCGACCTGGGTGCCGAGGAAGGCGCGGAGCTGGTCGTGGACGGGCGAAACTTCAAGCTCGCCGGGCATGAAGAGGGCTTTTTCCTCGGCGGCACCCTGCTCGATCACGTCAAGCCGGACATGCGCGTGTATCGCGACGAAATCTTCGGCCCGGTGCTGGCCATCGTGCGCGTGCAGGATCTGGCCGAAGCGATCGCGCTGATCGACGCCCACGAGTTCGGCAACGGCACCTGCGTGTTCACGCGCGACGGCGCGGTGGCGCGCCGCTTCAGCGATGCGGTGCAGGTCGGCATGGTCGGCATCAACGTGCCGCTGCCGGTACCGGTGGCCTGCCAGAGCTTCGGTGGCTGGAAGCGCTCGCTGTTCGGCGATCTGTATGCCTACGGCCCCGACGCGGTGCGCTTCTATACGCGCCGCAAGACCATGACCCAGCGCTGGGCCGTGCGTGGCGTCGAGAAGGCGCAGTTCGCCTTTCCGAGCAACGGCTGAAGCTGCTAGGGTTGCCAATGTCGGGCGGCGCACGCGCCGCCCGTTTCGCTTTCAGGAGAAACACCGATGATCAAATCCCGTGCCGCAGTCGCCTGGGAAGCCGGAAAACCACTGGAAATCACCGAGATCGATGTCGCCGCGCCCAAGCAAGGCGAGGTACTCGTGCGCATCGTCGCCAGCGGCGTGTGCCACACCGACGCGTTCACGCTCTCGGGCGCCGATCCGGAGGGGATCTTCCCCTCCGTGCTCGGCCACGAGGGCGGCGGCATTGTCGAGGCAGTCGGCCCGGGCGTCAGTTCGGTCGCCGTGGGTGACCACGTCATCCCGCTCTACACGCCGGAATGCCGCACGTGCAAGTTCTGCACCTCGGGCAAGACCAATCTGTGCCAGGCGATTCGCGCCACCCAGGGCAAGGGGCTGATGCCCGACGGCACCAGCCGCTTCTCGCTCGACGGCAAGCCCATCCATCACTACATGGGCACCTCGACCTTCTCGGAATACACGGTGCTGCCGGAGATCGCGCTGGCCAAGATCAACAAGGAGGCACCACTCGAAAAAGTGTGCCTGCTCGGCTGCGGCGTAACGA
Organism: uncultured Azoarcus sp.; assembly: GCA_963975885.1. Lineage (GTDB taxonomy): Bacteria > Pseudomonadota > Gammaproteobacteria > Burkholderiales > Rhodocyclaceae > Pseudazoarcus. The sequence continues at coordinate 13,298 of CAXBIS010000029.1, read as the reverse complement.
CCGGCATCGGCGCAGTGCTGAACACGGCCAAGGTCGAGCCGGGCTCAACGGTGGCCATCTTTGGACTGGGCGGCATCGGTCTGGCGGCGATCATAGGCGCGGTGATGGCCAAGGCTTCACGCGTCATCGCCATCGACATCAACGCGGACAAGTTCGAGATCGCACGACAGCTCGGCGCGACCGACTGCGTCAATCCGAACGACTTCGATGCTCCCATCCAGCAGGTCATCGTCGACATGACTGACGGCGGCGTGGACTATTCGTTCGAGTGCATTGGCAACACCCAGGTGATGCGCGCGGCGCTCGAGTGCTGCCACAAGGGCTGGGGCGAGTCGGTGATCATCGGCGTGGCCGGCGCCGGCGAGGAGATCTCCACGCGCCCGTTCCAGCTCGTCACCGGACGCGTATGGCGCGGTTCGGCTTTCGGCGGCGTGCGCGGTCGCACCGAGCTGCCGCGCTATGTCGAGCAGGCACAAAAGGGCGAAATCCCGCTCGACACCTTCATCACCCACACCATGGGGCTGGAGGACATCAACCACGCCTTCGACCTGATGCACGAGGGCAAGAGCATCCGCTCGGTCATCCATTTCTGAGCGCGTAATGCTCCAACCGGCCGGCCGCTCCGACGGCCGGCCTTTACACGACCACGCACACGGAATTGCCCAAATGAGCCTCTCTCTCGAAACCGTCGCCGCCAACAAGAGCTTCGGCGGCTGGCACAAGCGCGTTCGCCACCATTCGACGACGCTCGGCTGCGACATGGTGTTCGCGATCTATCTGCCGCCGCAGGCCGAGGCCGGCCCGGTGCCGGTGCTGTACTGGCTGTCGGGGCTGACCTGCACCGACGAGAACTTCATGCAGAAGGCCGGCGCACTGCGCACAGCAGCCGAACTGGGCATGGCCATCGTCGCGCCCGACACCAGTCCGCGCGGCACGGACGTGCCGGACGACCCGGAGGGCAGCTTCGATTTCGGTCATGGTGCGGGCTTCTACGTCAACGCCACGCGCCCGCCCTACGATACGCACTACCGCATGTACGACTACGTGGTGTCCGAACTGCCGACGCTGGTCGAAGCCAACTTTCCGGTCAGCGACGCACGCGCGATCTGTGGGCATTCGATGGGCGGGCACGGCGCGCTCGTAATCGCGCTGAAGAATCCGGGTCGCTACCGCTCGGTGTCGGCGTTCGCGCCCATCGTCAACCCGACCGACTGCCCCTGGGGTCGCAAGGCCTTCACCGGCTACCTGGGCGAGGACGAAGCCGCGTGGCGCGAATGGGATGCCTGCGCGCTGATCGCCGAGGCGCCCGAGCGCCTGCCCCTGCTCGTCGATCAGGGCGAGACCGACCCTTTCCTGGACGACCAGTTGCGACCACAACGCCTGGCGCAGGTCTGCGAGCATGTGCGTCACCCGCTGACGCTGCGCTTGCAGCCAGGTTACGATCACAGCTACTACTTCATCGCGAGTTTCATCGACGAACACCTGCGGCACCACGCCGAGGCGCTGCGCCGCTGACGCCGCAGCAGGCGGAGGCAGCCAACAGTGATTGCCGCCGCAAGCATTGCGGCGGCGAACAGCCCGGCCCACACGCTGAGCACGAACAGCGGCCAAACCGCCTCGGCCGGCCCCGGCGGAATGGCCGCCGACAACTGCAATGCCACCGGAATGCAGAGGATGCCGGTGGCGAGCACCGCCATTCCCGCCGAACCTTGCGCACGCTTCATTTCGCTCTCCTGACTCATCGGACAGGAGGATTCTGCGTGCCATCAGGCTCATGAACTGAGCCACATCCTGATATTTCCCATGGGTTGACCGGGGTCAAGAATCAATCACTTGTCGTCCCTGCGCGAGCGCTATTGGCTTCTAATGGATTCGTAGAACTACGTATGCGACCGGAGGGGTCTCCACCCGATGTCGATCCGCCACCTGCTCCTGTCGATGATCGCCGTGCTCACGCTGCTCGCGCTGGGCATCGGCGCGCGCGAAGTCCTCAACACGCGTGAGCGCCTTGCGGCGATCGACTGGCTCGAGCACAGCAACCATGTATCCGGCCTGGTCCAGCGCGCCAGCGGCGCACTGGCGCGCGAGCGCGGCATCACGACCATTGCGCTCTCGCGCCCGGATTGGCGAGCAGATGATGCCGCGCGCACGACCCAGACCAACGATGCGCTCCGCAGCGAGGCCGATGCGCACATCGCCGCGCTCGTGGCCGAGACTCCAAACACCGCCCGCCTCGCGCCAGATCATCCGCTGGTGTCGCAACTGGCGGGCATTCGCGCACTGCATTCCGAACTGCAGACCTATCGCGACGCCGTCGACGCGAGTCTGGCCGGCATCGTCGTGGATCTGGACATTGCGCCGCAACGCTGGGTCGCACTGGTCAGCAACTTCATCGATGTGCTGCATCAGACCATCAGCATCACCGCTTCACCGGCGCCCGGTGGCGGCAGCGCGAGTGTGCAACCGCTGATCCGCGACGCGCTATTCACGCTTGCCGAGCACCTCGGACAGGAACGCGCCATCATCGCCGCGGCGCTCTCGCGCGAAGCGCAACTCGGCCCGACCGAACTACGCGAACTCGAACACTACCGCGCCAACATCCTGCACACGTGGAAACGCGCTGACGGCCTGCTCGACGATTTCGAACGCACCCCGCAGATCGAGGCCGCGATCGACCGCTTCTGGACCGGCCTGTTCGTCCATTACGAGGATCTGCGCGACAGCGTGGTCACCGCCGGCGAACGCGGCCAGCCCTACCCGGTGAGCGACGGCGAGTGGTTTGCGCAAGCCACGCGCGGCATTGACGCCGTGCTGGCCTTGTCGGACACGCTCGGCGATGAGATCGATCGGCGCGCCGAACGCCTGCGTGCCCAGGCCAGCCGCGCGCTGACGCTGTCGCTGCTCGCACTTGCCGCCCTGATCACCGCTTTCGGTGTAGCCGTGGCGCTTATCCGCCGTCGCGTGCTGCGTCCGCTGGGCGAACTCGAGCGCGCCGTCGCGGCGATTTCCGCGGGCGATCTGTCGCCACACATCGTCGCGGGCGGCGACGATGAGTTCGGGCGGCTCGCGCGCGGCTTCGAACACATGCGCGAATCGCTCGCCAGCGCCGAGCGCGAGCGCGAAACGACCCTGGCCGAGATGCGCAAACTGGGCACGGCGATCGAACACAGTGTCAGCTCGGTCATCATCACTGACGAGCGCGGCATCATTGAATACACCAACCCGCAGTTCACGCTGACCAGCGGCTACCAGGCCGACGAGGTGCGCGGCCGCCATGTTGGCCTTCTCAAGTCCGGCTATACCCCGCCGACGCACTATCAGGGCCTTTGGGAGACGCTGCAATCGGGCAAGGCCTGGAAGGGCGAGCTGCTCAATCGCCGCAAGGACGGGGAACTGTACTGGGAGGCGGTATCGATCAGCCCGATCCGTGACAAGGCCGGAAAGATCATCCACTTCATCAGCATCCAGCACGACATCTCGGATCGCAAGCGCATCGAGGCACGGCTGGACTTCATCTCATCCTATGACCCGCTCACGCGCCTGCCCAACCGCGCGCTGCTCAACCAGCGCTTCAGCGAGGCGCGCGCGACGGCGCGCAAACGCGGCTCGCGGCTCGCCCTGATCGCGCTCGGCGTGCGTCATTTCAAGCGGCTGAACGACAGTCTCGGGCATGAGATCGGCGACCGCCTGCTGTGCGAGATGGCGACCCGACTGACGCACGCCACGCGTGAGACGGACACCGTCTCGCGCCTGTCCGGGAGTGAGTTCGCGCTCATCCTCGACAACATCGGCGACGCGGCCGAGGTCTCGGAGCGCACCACCGCCATCCTGCAGGATCTGCGCAAACCCCTTTGCGTAGACGAACACGTGCTGCAACCGACGCTGCACGCGGGCATCTCGATTCTGCCCGACGACGGCGAGACCCTAGACCAGTTGCTGACTTCGGCGAGCATGGCCTTGCATCAGGCCGAACATGAAGGCAGCACGCCGCTGATGTTCTACACCCCGGCGCTCAATGCCGACGCGCAGGCGCGCCTTGCGCTTGAGTCCGCGCTGCGCATGGCCCTTGAAACGAACCGGCTGGAACTGCACTATCAGCCGCGCATCGACCTGAGAACGGGGCGCATCATTGGCGCCGAGGCCCTCGCACGCTGGCGCCATCCGGAAACGCTTGAATATATCCCTCCCGACCGCTTCATCCGAATCTCCGAGGAAAGCGGCCTGATCCACCCCCTTGGCCAGTGGGTGCTGAACGAGGCCTGCGAGCAGAATCGCCGCTGGCAGAAAGCAGGGCTGCCGCGCATTCCGGTCGCGGTCAACGTCTCTCCGCTGCAACTGCAACAGCGTGGACTGCCCGACCAGATCTCCGAGGTGCTCGCGCGCACCGGTCTGGAGCCCGAGGATCTGGAGATCGAGCTGACTGAAACCACCGTCATGGAAAGCCCGGAGGAGGCCGCCGTGGCGCTGCATCTGCTCAAATCGCTGGGCGTGCGTCTGGCCATCGACGACTTCGGCACGGGCTATTCCAGCCTCGCCTACCTGAACCGCTTCCCCGTAGACCTGCTCAAGATCGACCGCAGCTTCATCAGCAGCCTCGAATCGGACCCCAGCGCAGCGACCATCGCCAGTTCGGTCATCGCCCTGGCCCACCGCATGGGGCTGCGCGTGGTCGCCGAGGGCGTCGAGAACCTCGCCCAGTTGCAGTTCCTGCACCGTCAGAACTGCGACGAGATCCAGGGCTTCTACTTCAGTCCGGCCCTGCCCCCGCATGCCTTTGCCGAATTGCTGCGCAGTACGCGCACCCTGACCATCCCAGTAACCTCCAGCTGAGTCGGTCGGCAAGTGCGCATTGACGCGCGCGACGGAGCACGCCGACACACCGCTGATCGCCAGCGAGCCATCGCGCCACGCCGACCTCTCCCCAGCGACCAGAACCGCATTATCATGTTTGCATTACCGGCCTCGCGGATACCGCCATGATGCGACTGCTCTTCTGCGTGCTCGTCACGCTGTGCCTGCTCCCCGCGCAGGCCGTTGCACAACAGGCAGTGACGCTGCAACTGCAATGGACGCATGCCTTCCAGTTCGCCGGCTACTATGCCGCACGCGAAAAGGGTTTCTATGCCGAAGCCGGCCTGGAGGTGACGATCCGCGAGGCCGAGCAGGACGTCAGCGTTGCCGAGATCGTCACGCGCGGCGACGCAAACTACGGCGTCAGTTCCAGCAGTCTGCTGCTCGAGCGCGCGCGCGGTCTGCCGGTCGTCGCACTGGCCACGACGCATCAGCATTCGCCCTATGTGCTGGTGGTGCCGCTCGACAGCCCGGCACAAACCATCACTGGCCTGGCCGGGCTGCGCGTGATGCTCGAGTCCGGTGCGGAGGAACTGCGCGCGCTGCTGCGCCGTGAAGGCGTCCACGACGACCTTGAATTTGTCCCGCACAGCTTCGACCCGCAAGATCTCGTCGACGGCCAGGTCGACGCCTACTCCGCGTACTCGACCAACGAACTGTTCTATTTCCGTGAGCGCGGCTTCAATACGCTGACCTATTCTCCGCAAAGCGCCGGCATCGATTTTTATGGCGACACGCTGTTCACGTCCGAGCGCGAACTGCGCGAGCACCCCGAACGCGTGGCCGCGTTCCGCGAGGCGAGCCTGCGCGGCTGGCAATACGCCCTGGCCCATCCGGAGGAGATCATCGAGCTGATCGTCGAGCGCTATCCAACCACGATGAGCTCCGAACATTTGCGGTTCGAGGCCGCCGAACAGGCACGACTGATGGATCCGGGCGAAGTGCCGCTCGGTCAGATGAGCGCCGAGCGCTGGCGCCACATCGCCGAGGTCTACGCCGAGCTCGGCATGCTCCCGACCGGCTTCGAAGTCGAGCCGGGGTTTCTCTACGATCCGACGCCGGTCCGCAGCATCGCGCCGCCTGCCGTCTCGCACATGACCTGGATCGCAGCGGGCGCACTCGTGCTGGCGTTGCTCGCCCTGCTCGCCGCCGCGCTCACCCGTCGCCGCCTTTCCCAGCTGCGCGTCCAGCTCGAAGCCGGCGAAATCGAACTCGCCGAATCCCGTCGCCAGTTCGATCTGCTCGCCGAACATGTGGAAGACGTCGTATGGACGCTGGACGTGGCCGATCGCCGTTTCACCTGGGTCAGCCCCTCGGTCGCCCGCCAGCGCGGCATCGACCCCGAACAGATCGTCGCATCCACGCTGGAGGCGGCCATCGTGCCCGAACAGCTCGAACAGGTGGAGCGCTGCCTGGATGAGGCCCCTGCACGCCTGCGCGCCGGCGACACCGAAGGCCGCTGCACCCTCGACCAGCCCTGCGCCGACGGCTCGACGATCCGCGTGCTCGTGCGCTACCGCCTGTCGGTCAACGAACTCACTGCCCGGCTGGAAATGACCGGCACCAGCCGCAGCATCGAAGGGGACTAAAAACAAAAAACGCGCCAAGTGGCGCGTTTCGTTTGTCTGGCGGAGACGGAGTCCGTTCCAAGCAGACCGCGCGGGACCGCTTAGGAACACTTTTTACATATACCCTTCAATGCCTTGCAAGAATCTTTGTTCTTGCGCTTTCCGAATCATTCCTACAAAATCGGCCTATATTCCGTAGAACGCAACGTAGAACGGAAGGAGGCGATTGTCATGGGAAGGGCTCACAAGCTGACCGCGATGGGTGTCGAGCGCCAGAAGATCGCCGGACTGTACGGCGACGGCGCTGGGCTCTGGCTGAAGGTGACGCCGGGCGGATCGAAGTCATGGATTCTTCGCTACACATCCGCCGGCCGCGAACGCTGGGCCGGGCTTGGCCCGTATCCCGACGTATCGCTCGAGGAGGCTCGCGAGTCCGCGAGCGAACTTCGCAAAAAGATACGGTCCGGCATCGATCCGCTAGAGGAAAAGCGCCAGCTCGCCGCCGAGGCCCGCGCGGAGAGCGCAAAGGCTGTCACCTTCGACTGGTGCGCTCACGAGTACATCAAGTCGCATCGTGCCGGCTGGAGCAATCCGAAGCACGCGCAGCAGTGGGAGAACACGCTCGCGCAGTACGCGAGCCCCAAGATTGGCAAGCTGGACGTTGCGCGCATCGACACGGCGCACATCGTCACGGTCCTGACCGCCGACGATCTGTGGACCAAGAAGACCGAGACCGCCAGCAGGCTACGCGGGCGCATCGAGTCCGTGCTCGCCTGGGCAACGACTCGCAAATTCCGCGCCGGCGAGAACCCCGCCCGTTGGAAAGGACACCTCGACACGCTGCTGCCGGCGCCGTCCAAGGTCGCGAAGGAACGCCATCACGCTGCCCTGCCCTGGGAGCGTATGGCCGAATTCATGGCAGCGCTGCGCAAGGTCGAAGGCAGTGGCGCGCGGGCTTTGGAATTCGCCATACTGACCGCCGGCCGATCCGGCGAGGTACGCGGGGCGACGTGGTCCGAGTTCGACCTCGACGCGGGAGTCTGGACCGTCCCGGCCGCCCGCATGAAGGCCGGCAAGGAACATCGCGTACCACTGACCGAGCGCGCGCTCGAGATTCTGCTCGGCATGCGCGGCGATTCCTTCCTCGATCCCGACGAGATTGTCTTCCCCGGCTCGAAACGCTCTACGCCACTGTCCGATATGACCATGACGGCGGTCATAAAGCGCATGCATGAAGCCGACACGAAGGCCGGTGGCGCGGGCTTCACCGACCCAAAACTGGGACGCGTCGTAACCGCACACGGATTTCGCAGCAGTTTTCGCGACTGGGCATCGGAGGCGACCGCATACCCGCACGAGATGGCCGAGATGGCGCTCGCACACACCATCGGCGACAAGGCCGAAAAAGCCTATCGGCGCGGCGATTTGTTCGAGAAGCGCCGCCGAATGATGGCTGACTGGGCGAAGCACTGCGACACGCCGCGGAAGAGCGGCGAAGTCGTCCCGATCAACCGGAGCACCACCGCCGCCTGACGGCATCAGGCAAGCGGGCCGACTGGTGCAGTCACACCAGCCGGCCCTGACCACAACCGACCTACACAGGAGGTCCGCATCATGGCTAACCAACAAGATACCAGCCCGCGCACTGCTTCGAATGCCTACGAGGATGTTCAATGGTCAATCGATGCACTCGGCGCAATGCTGGATGCTGTCCGAGTCGCCAAGGGTAATGAGCTATCCGGGGGCTATAACCTCAATGACGACACGATCCCTGAAGTCATGTACCACGCGATAAACATGACCTACAAGATCAAGTCCGACATCGAAGTCATTTGGGCAGCTGCCCAGAAGTCGGGCTGACGACTACTCAGTACTGACCAAGATGTAACAGCCAGGCCCGGATTGCTCCGGGCTCGGCTGACCTATTCCCGAGGTCAATCATGTCAGTCACGATTTCAGACGAAGCCACCGCCGAAGCCCAGCAATGGGAGCTTCGATACTGTGAGGGCAAATGCAGCTTGTTCGACGCGCTTTGGTATCACATGCATCTGGGAGTGCCCGTTTCAGCGCACCTGTTTGAAGCTTTTTCTAAAGCCGAAATGGAATACCAAGAGGGCAAATTCTCCGACCTTGCCGAGCCCTTCGGCGTCGCGATGAACAAGCGCGAAAAGAATCGGCGGGAGCGAGTGCCGTATCTGTCGAGTATCCGATTCCACGTGGACGGCGCGGCGCAGAAGGGATTTCCCAAGACAAATCCTTCCTACTACGAGAACACAGCCTTTCACCATGTGGCGGAATTGGTCAATCTATCGCCGCAACATGTCTTTGACCTCTATTACAAGCGCAGGTAACTACTAGGGCAAAAAAAGAAAATCCCCCCGAATTACAGCGGCAGAATCAATCCATAGATTGCTTAACCATGCCGGCGACGCACTACGCAAGCCGGAGTTATCCGAGAGGAAAACGACATGGTTCAGCAGTCCATCCGCATCATCCGCCGGCCCGCCCTCGAGGACAAAACCGGATTCAGCCGCAGCACCATTTACGCGCGGCTCGACCCCAAGTCCGAGCACTACGACCCCGACTTTCCGCGCCCGGTAAAGCTGGGCACTGGTCCGAACCCGCCCGTCGGGTGGATTGAGTCGGAGGTAGACGCATACCTGGCGCGCCTGATCGAACGTAGTCGCAACGTAGCGTGAAGGGGCGGGACATGAACATCGTCCGGCGCCCAGCCTACGCCCGCCAACTCGACGCGAGCCTGTCCGATGGGCAAGAGCCGCGCGACATCCTCATCTTCATCGACCAGGCACCGCCAGAGAAACCCGTTCGCCCGGTGTTGGCTGTGTTCAGCGACGCCGACCCTACCGCCCTCGACTGGTCGCAAGTAACCGGCCGTGACGTTCTGGTGGTCGACGCGGACAAGCCGCGGCGCGACCGCCTGCGCTCGACCGTGCAAGCCATCGTTGCCGCAGGCCCGCGCCGGCTGGTGCTGCTGATCCAGCGGCCACCTTTTGCCGAGTACGTCATCGTTGCAGGCCTTAGCGATGACTAGCCCGCTGCTACCGGATATGCCGCCACGGACTTCCGGCTTGCCGGATCGGCCGCCTCAACGGACGCGCACAAGCACCGGCGATCTGAAAGCGCTCGACTACAACGATCTGCAGGAAATTGAGTTTCCTGATCGAGAGCCAATCCTCGGCACGCTGATACTACGACAGACCCTCGCAATGATTTATGGATGGCGGGGGATCGGCAAGTCGTTCGCCTCAATGGGTATCGCATTCGCAACGGCGATCGGGGGGCGCTTCCTTCGATGGGAAGCATCCTCGCCGGCGAACGTCCTATTCATCGACGGCGAGCTGCCCGCCACCACCCTGCAGGAACGCTTCCGAGCCATTGAGAGATCGTCCGGCGTTCGCCCCGAGAATGGCCGGCTCACGATCATCACGCCCGATCTGTTGCCGCGCGCATCGCCCGACCTGGGATCGCCTGATGATCAGTTTGCGATCGACCAGATCATCGAGGAACGCGACATCGATCTGATCATCCTGGACAACCTGTCGGCATTGGTTCGATCAGGCGCTGCCGAGAATGACGCGGAATCCTGGGTGAGCATTTCGAGCTGGGCACTACACCACCGGGCCAAGGGCCGCAGCGTGCTGTTCATTCACCACGCCGGCAAGGGTGGCACTCAGCGCGGCACCAGCCGGCGCGAGGATCTTCTCGACGTGGTTATCTGCCTGAAGAAGCCGCCTGACTATTCGCCCGACGAGGGCGCACGGTTTGAGGTGCACTTCGAGAAGGCGCGGCACCTGTACGGCGAGGACGTTGAGCCCTTCGAGGCCGCGCTCGTCACAGACCCTGATGGCTACCAAAGATGGGTGACATCTGGGCTTGAGGGCAACCTCGACGACCGGATCATCGAGATGTTCGGCCTACCAGGCGTGAGCATGACCGACATTGCCCGCGAGATCGGTATCGACAAAAGCAACGTCTCGCGCCGGATTCAGCGCCTCAAGGCTGAAGGTCGGATTGTCGATCAACCGAAGCAGCCCCGAACGTCCAGCCGCGATCCGCGCGACCGGGAACTGCTGTGATGAAGGCGCAACAGGCACCGCAACAAGCGCCGTCGCATTGCGCAACACGCGCCGCAACAGCATCGCAACAAGGAGCCAAAACGCCTTTATTTCAAAGGGTTTTCATCGCAACGAACGCGCAACGATTCGGCCTCTCGGCGCTGTTGCGTGTTGCGCTTTTAAGAAAGCGCAACAGCGCAACACCTGCGGGCCGGGATCGTGAATCGGGCGGATACGGCGCGGGGGGCGGTCGAAAAGTTCAAAAAGCGCCAAGCGGCAACCGGCCGCCCAGCCTTTTTTTGTACGAATCCGATTTTCAGGATGGGGGGGGGTGAAGTGATGGACCAGGAACGAAGTACTTGTGACGAAGCCCTTCGCCTGGCTCGAGTGTGGCGGATTCACTGGCCCGAGATCGAGCCGACGACGAAGCGATACCAGGATGCCGTGCCGCTCTCGCGTGTCCTTGCCGAACACCACGCGGCGATTGCCGCCGAACCACTGGAGAACCGCAACCATGAATGAACACGACATTTCACGCGATGCCGCGCAGCTCATCCAGGCCGCTGCGCGGCTGGTGGCCGCGACGATTGACCGCGCCGATACCAACACCCTGCAAGCCGTCGAAACGGCCCTCAATGGCGGCGCGCAGCCAGCGGTCGAAGTCGTACCCCATCCCGAGCATCCGAGCGTGCGCCTGTGGCTTGTAGAGCGCGAGGGGCACGCGCGGCACCTGTTGGCGACCGTGCCGATCCGGGAGGTTCGCCCATGCGCGCATTGATGAACCTGCTCGAGCGCCTGCGTGGGCCGTCGCCGCGCAAGGCGCGTGCCCTGCGCGTGCGCTTCGTCGAACGCACGTTAAGCCGCGAAGGGATGCGCCGGGATGATTGCAGGCGGATCGCGCGTCAGATCATCGAAGGCCTCGACGATGGCGAGTGAACAACGCACGCACGAGATCGCACAGGCCATGCGTGACGCGATCCGTGCGAATCGAGTCGCCGTCAGTTGCGACGAGCGCGTGAGCGAGGCCGACGCCGCCCAACTGCTCGGGCTGCACCCCGGAACGCTGAAGAACCTGCGCCACCAGGGCACCGCCCCGCCGGCCTACCGTATTCCGGTCGCCGGGAGCCGTATTTCATACCGCGTTGATGACCTTGCGGCATGGATCGAAGCTCGACGACATTAAAAGGCATTATTCGGAATGGATACCGTTGGGGCGCACTACTACGCTCCAAGTAATTGCCTACGAGATGTGGCAACGAGCGACGAGGGCGATCCCGTCGCCACCAGGCCCGAACCCGGACGCCCTGTTGCGCGAGATGCCAGCAGGCCGGCGCGATGGATGTCCGCCGAACGCCGAAAGGTAACGCCCTGGAGCTGCGCGCAAGCGCAAACACAACCCGTTTGGAGATCTGACCATGAAAAAACTGAAGCTCACCCCTGCGGTATTCCTGGGTTTCACCGCCCTGGCCGCCGCGATCCCGGCTGTGTTCGGGGTCACACCCCTGGCGATGCTCGCCTCGCTGTTCATCGTCGCACTGGCGGCACTGTTCACGGAGCGCGGCGCATCGTCTTACACGGGCACCTTCCGCCGCCAGTTCGGCAAGGTCGGCAGCCTCGAGGATGTCGCGGAGCAGTACAAGGAAGTGCAGGCCAATCTCAAGGACGTGCAGAGCAACCTTGAAAAGCACTTCGGGCATAGCGGCGAAATCTCCGCGCGCTTGCAGGCAATCGAGCAAACCGTCGCGAAACACGGCTATGGCGAAGGCACTGCCGCGCTGATCAATTCCGTCGGCGCAGAAGCGCTTGATTCGCTTCGCGAGTCGTCGGCATTCGCTGCGCTGTCCGAGTGGAACCAGGGCACCGCCCGCGCGCCGGTTCGTGCTGGCATTCGCGCGATCATCAACACCCCGAGCGAGGGCACTTCGAGCGATGGGCATTACATGCCGAGCAACCCGGAACGCTCGGGCGTCTTTGGCCCCGCCCTGCGCTCTCAGAGGCTGCTCGAAGCCCTCGAGAGCCGTCCGACGACCGCTGATTCGGTCGAACATGTCCGCCTGCACTACGACGGCGAGCCGTCCGAGCAGTTGGAAGAAGGCGACGAGAAGAAAGAGATCGATATCGAGGGCGAGTTGGTCCGCGCGAATATCGTGACGATCGCCGGCCACACCACGGCATCGCGTCAGGTGCTGTCGGATCATGCGGCGCTGCAGGCGAACATCAACGAAGTGATGAACAACAAGCTGATGGCCCGCCTCGAGCATCGCCTGATCAACGGTCAAGGCGGACAGGGCAAGATCGAGGGCTTGATCGAGGTCGGCACGACCTTCCTGCCCACGATCGGCGCAACGCCGGCCGACATCATCGGCGAGGCGCTGGTGCGGCAGGCCGACAAGGGCTATTCCCCGTCCATCGTCGTGATGAACCCGCTCGATTGGTTCCGCCTGCAACTGACCCGCAAGGGCGACACCGATAATGAATACCTGTTCGGTTCGCCGACGATGCCCGTCCCGCCGTCGCTGTGGAACGTGGCCGTCGTCCGTACCCCCGCGATGCCGGAAGGCGAGGCGCTCACGATCGACCGGGGGCACGTGACCGTGCTCGACCGTGAGCAGGCATCGGTGATGCTCTCCAACAGCCATAAGGATTACTTCACCCGCAACTTGGTCGCGATCCTGGGAGAGCTGCGCGCCGGCCTCGAGGTTCGTGACGCCTGGGCCGTCTACCACATGGACCTGAACGCACCTTCGAGCGAGTAACCCCCGGCCGGCGGGATGCGGGGGCACTCCTGGTCCCCCGCATGGGG
>CAXBIS010000028.1:0-28701 GCA_963975885.1 uncultured Azoarcus sp. | reverse complement strand
CAAGACGGCAGTCTCCTGCCAAAAGTCCGATTACACAAAATTCAGCACACGCCCTCCAGAACCGGAACTGGACCTTGCAGCCGACCTTGCTGCTGCCGGTGGGCTCGGGAGGGGCGATCGTCACCCAAGACAGCCACTCAAGCTGGGATCTGAGCTTCGGCGATTTCATCGGTGGACCGACGCCCATTCCGACCCTTTCTCATCTCGCGCTGGTGGCCCTGGCGGCCCTGATGGCTCTGATCGGTTTGCGCAATCGGCGCTGGCGTTCTTTCTGAGCCTGCGCGGATCATGGCGGATCGCGGTCGCGTGATCCGTTTCGATCACCAAGCCATCGAGTGGCGAGGGGCGCCGGGTCTCTCCCGTGCGCCCCCTCGCCTGATCGATTCGACGCCCCGCTCGGGGCGAGCTATTCGACCAGGTCGCGGTAGGCGTGCCAGCTGGCGTGGCCGAGCAGTGGCAGGACCACGACCATGCCGATCATCAGCGTCGCGAAGCCGATCGCCACGAGGCCGACGATGATCGCCGCCCACAGCGCCATCGCTTTCTGGTTGGCGGCCACGGCGCGCATGCTCGTCATCGTCGCGGTGACGATGTCGCTGTCGCGATCCATCAGCATCGGGATGGCCACTACCGAAAGCGAGAACACCAGCGCGGCGACGGCGCCGCCGATCAGGACATAGATCGCGACGAAGTCCAGATACGCGGTCGACAGCAGCACCTCGCTGGCGAAGCCGCCGACGCCGGACACGCTGCCGTCATGGAACAGTGCGAAGAGGATCGCCGACAGGCGTTCCCAGGCGATCAGTGCGAAAGCGAGGAAGGCGCCGAAGAAGGCGAGCTGGTCGGCGTGTCCGCGCAAGCCGCCGAGCGACGCGAAGAAGCCGGTCGCCTCGCCCGTGTCGTGACGGCGCGAGATCTCGTACAGGCCGGCCGCCGCCAGCGGACCGATCAGGAAGAAGCCGGAAATGGCCGCCGTGAACAGATACGGCCGGTCCATCGTCGAAGCCAGGATGAGGGCGCCGACCAGCGCGAACACCACGCCGTAGGCGAGGCTGGCGACGAGATTGTCGCGCATGTCCTGCCAGCCCTGTCGCAGCCAGAGCAGTACGTGTGCCGGTTCGACGCGTCGGATGTCGGGCAGATGGAAATGGTGGTCCAGTGAGTGCAGCGGCTTGTCCATGCGATCCTCCTGCGTACGTGAAGGTCGGAGCGAGGGCGGTGGCCCTCGCTTTCAGCATAGAACGTGCGATGGCAATTGCAGGGGTCGGAAAACGCGCAGATCAGGCCGGGCGCCACACGTTGCGGCAACGCGTCTCGTGCAGGAGCGAGCCCGCGATCACGCCACTGACGGCGACGGCGACAAGCAGCGCCAGCGCCGGGGTGAAGGTGTCGGGCGTGTACTGGCGCACGCCGGCCACGGTCGTGCCGTCCCATCCGTGGTCCATGATCAGTCCGACCACAGGCTGGAGGATCGAGGCCGAGACGAAGCCGCCCATGTTGACGACGCTGGTACTCATGCCCGACAGATGGGGCGGATTGACCTCCTTGACGCAGGCCCAGGACAGCGTGAAGGCCGCCGTGGTCACACCCATCAGTGCGAACAGCACAAGACTGGCGGCGAGCGGCATGCGTGCGCCCGACAGCCACACCAGCCAGATCGCCACGCAGGCCGCACCGGTGGCGACCAGCACCGGCTTTCGTCGGCCGATGCGGTCGGAGAGCGTGCCGATGGCCAGGCAGCCACAGGCGAAGCCGGCGAACAGCAGCGAGATGTGATTCGCAGCGGCGATGCGCGACAGTTCATGCACCGACATCAGATACGGCGTGGCCCACAGCCCGCCGAAGGCGAAAAAGCTGCCGCACAGGCCGAAATTGACGAAGACCGCCGGCCAGGTCAGCCGATTCCCGAGTACCGTCAGCAGGCCTTCGAGAATCGCCGTGCGGTCGAAGCGCGTGCGACCCTCGCGCGGTGCCTCGCGCACCAGCAACCAGGTCGCCACGACCAGTACGAGCGAGATCGCGGCGGTGGCGAGAAAGGCCGCGCGCCAAGAAGTCGCCGCCGACAGCGCCGCCAGCGGCGTGCCGGCGAGCATCGAGCCGGCGTTGCCGAGCAGCATCGCCAGCCCGACCGTGCTCGCGAAGCGGTTCTCCGGATACCACAGCGCGATGAGCTTGAGCATCGCGACGAACACCACCGCCACGCCCAGCCCGGTGACGGTACGCCCGATCATCGCCACGGTCAGATCGGGTGCGAGCGCGAACAGCGCGCTGCCGGCCGCGGCGAGCAGGCCGCCGCCGAGCAGCGTGCGGCGCGGCCCGACCGTGTCGACGAGGATGCCGGTGGGAATCTGCACCAGCGCATAGACGTAGAAATAGGTCGCTGCCAGCACGCCAAGCGAGGCGGCGGTGGTGCTGAACGCGGCGGCCAGATCCTCCGCGACGCCGGCCGGGGCGAAGCGGTGGAAGAACGACAGCATGTAGGCGCCGACGACCACCGCCAGGGCGAGATTGCGGCCGGTCGCGCCCGTCATCGCGCGCGACTCAGTCTAGCGTCTTGCCGGTCAGGCGCTCGTAGGCCTCGCGGTACTTGGCGGCGGTCTTTTCGATGACCTCGGGCGGCAGATGCGGCGCCGGCGGCGTCTTGTCCCAGTCCAGGGTCTCGAGGTAGTCGCGCACGAACTGCTTGTCGAAGGACGGCGGATTGATGCCGACCTGGTAGCTGTCGGCTGGCCAGAAGCGCGACGAATCCGGCGTGAGCGCCTCGTCGATGAGATGCAGCGTGCCCGCGGCGTCGATGCCGAATTCGAACTTGGTGTCGGCGATGATGATGCCCTGCTTGCGCGCGTGGAAGGCTGCTTCCATGTACAGCGCGATGGCCGCCACGCGGGCCTGCTCCGCCAGTTGCGTGCCGGTCCTGCCGGTGCCTTCGAGCACGCCGGCGAGCGCCTTGTCGCAGGCCGCGCAAGCCTGTTCGATGGAGATGTTCTCGTCGTGGTCGCCCACCTCGGCCTTGGTGGCCGGCGTGAACAGCGGGATCGGGAACTGGGTGGCCTGCTGCAGGCCCGACGGCAGTTCGATGCCGCACACCTCACCCGTGGCCTGATAGTCCTTCCAGCCCGAGCCGGCCAGGTAGCCGCGCACTACCGCCTCGATGGGCAGCGGCGTGAGCCGCTTGACCACCAGCGCGCGATCGCGCACCTGCTCGCGTTCGTTCTCGGCGACGACGGATTCGGGGTCGATGCCGGTGAGCTGGTTGGGCACGATGCGCGCGAGGCGCTCGAACCAGAAGGCCGAGGTGGCGGTGAGCACGCGGCCCTTGTCGGGAATCGGGTCGGGCAGGACCACGTCGAAGGCCGAGAGCCGATCGGTGGTGACGATGAGCAGGCGGTCGGAGTCGACAGCGTAGATGTCGCGCACCTTGCCGCGTGCGACGAGCGGCAGGCTTTCGATCGTGGATTCGTACATCGGCTTGGCCACGGCGGGAAAACTCCGGTCGGGGAAAACCGGCGATTATACGCGCCGCCCGCAGCGCGGGCGATCAGCCGCCGTGCTTCTCCTCGGCGGCCAGGCGGCGGCGCATGCGCCGCATGCCGGTGTAGACCAGCACGGCGATGACCGGGATCGCCACCGCCGTGACCGTCTCGGCCGTGAGCGGTGCGATGCGCTCGCCCAGGCCCTTGGCGAGGTAATGCACGAGCTGCGAGCCGTAGTAGGTGATGGCCGCCACCGACAGCCCTTCGACGGTCTCCTGCAGGCGCAGTTGCAGTCGGGCGCGCCGGTTCATCTGTTCGAGCAGTTGCTGGTTCTGACGCTCGAGTTCGACCTCGACGCGCGTGCGTAGCAGCAGCGCGTTGCGCGCGATGCGGTCGGACAGATCCTCCTGGCGGCGGGCGATGGTCTCGCAGGTGTCCATGGCGGGCTGCAGTCGCCGTTCCATGAATTCACGCAGCGTCGGAAAGCCGGTGACGCGGATCTCGCGCAATTCCTCGATGCGCAGCCGCACCATCGCCCAGTAGGCGGCGCCCGCGCCGAAGCGATAGGTGGTGGTCGCCACCGACTGCTCGACGTCGGCGGCGAGCCGCGTGAGCCGGCCGAGCACGCGCTGTTCGCCCTCGTGGGTTTCGGCGCGGCCCATGCGCCGCACCAGATCGGCCAGTTCGTCCTCGGCGCGCGAAAGCAGGCGCGCGACCTGCTTGGCGACCGGGAAGGCGAGCAGGCCGATCACCCGATAGGTTTCGATCTCGAGCAGTCGCTGAACGCTGCGCCCGGTCTGGCGCGGCGTCAGCGACTGGCTGACAAGCAGAAAGCGTGAAAAACCGTCCTCGCCGATGTGAAAATCGGTGAACACCCAGCCCGCGCCGTGCGAGAGCTTGGACACCACCATCTGTGCGGTGCCGGCCAGATGCTGCGCCACGAGCTGCTCTGGGTCGAGTTCGTCGGCAGGGCGCACGACGACATGGGTCGCGACCAGCAACTGGCCGGGAATCGCGTTTCGCCATGCCGCGGGAATGGCCAGCAGCGCATGGTCGTCGCGCAACTCGCCGGCCTCGCCGCGGCGGAAGAAGGTATAGCTCGAAAATTCGTTGTGGCGTTCCCACTTGAAGCGCAACTCGCCAGCGTCAAGGAAGACGTGGCCGGACTCGCAGTCCGGCGCGGGGAGGCCCAGTTGTGCGGCCAGCTCGGCGATGTGACGCGGCTCGCGTCCGGCGCTGCCATCGTGGTGCACGAAGGCCAGGTAGGTCACGGCCTCGGGAGAGTGCATCGGCACCGGCGGGCGCGCGTGCACTTCGTTGCTGAGGGTATGGCGCAGCGGGTGTTCGTCGAACGGCAGTGGCATGGGTTCGGGTTCTGGCCGGTATGCGGTTGCGCTTATAATACCGTCCGGGCTTGATGTTTGATTGATTGCGACGCGAGCATACTCGCACGTCGTCTGGTCGGAAGCTTGCCGATCGGGATCGCCGCCAACTCCGTGAGCCGCATGTGACCACCGAAACCGCCCACGCATACGATTCCATGCCCGGCCAAGCGGCCGCCCCCCGCGGGGCGGCCGCTCCGTTTTTGAGCGTCGTGATTCCCGCCTACAACGAAGTCGACAACGTCGCCCCGCTGGTGGCCGAGATCGCCGCGGCGCTCGCCGCCGTGGAGGGGGGCTTCGAGATCGTCGTCGTCGATGACGCCAGCACCGACGGCACCGCCCAGGCGCTGCGCGCGCTCGATCATCCGTGTCTGTACCCGGTCTTCCACTGCATCAATTGCGGCCAGAGCGCGGCCGTGGCGAGCGGCTTTCATGCCGCACGCGGCCAGTGGGTGGCGACGCTCGACGGGGACGGACAGAACGACCCGGCCGACCTGCCGGCGATGCTCGAGCGCGTGATCGCGGAAGGTGCAGACTGCGTCACTGGTGTGCGCCGGCGGCGGCGCGACAACCTCGTGCGCAGGCTCTCGTCTCGCGTGGCCAATCGCTTCCGCGACTGGATCACGGGTGATCGCGTCACCGACAGCGGCTGTGGGGTGCGCGTGGTGCGCCGCACCGCGCTGGCCGAGGTGCCGGTGTTCAACGGCATGCACCGCTTCCTGCCCACGCTGCTGCGAATCATCGCGAACGCCGCACCGGTGTGTCGAAATATGGTGTGGGCAACCGTTTGTGGCGCGGCATACGCGACTGTTTTGGTGTGCGCTGGTATCTGCGCCGCGCCGTGCCTGCCGATCGGGTCGAGCGGGAGGATCGATGAAGGGCGAGAAGTTCTCCGAATCGTCATCCGACACCGCGCAGGAGCGCTCTCCATCGTCGTCGCTGGATCCGGCGTTTCAGGCCGAATTGCAGCGTGCTGCGCGAGCAGGCACGCGCAAGCTGCTGATCCTGATCGGCATCGCGGTGATGTTGTTCGTGCTGCTCGAGTTCACGCCCGCCGGCGAGCGCGTGCGCGACTGGCCGGCGCTCTATGAGTTGATGGCCGGCGGAGACGGCGAGGCCGCGCTGTGGTTCGTCGGCGTGACGATCGCGCTGATGATGGCGGGCACGCCGCGGCTGCTGTTCTACGCGCTGGGCGGTTTCGCCTTCGGATTCTGGGTCGGGCTGGCGCTGGCGCTGGTGGCGAGCCTGATCGCCTCGTGGTTGGTCTTCCGCATCGCCCGCTGGGGCGGCCGTGACTGGCTGCGTCGGCGTTTTGGCGGACACCGTTTGTTCGCGCGCATCGTCGGCACCCGACCGACCGCGTTGTCGGTTGCACTGGTGCGCTGCCTGCCGCTGAGCAACCTGATCATCAATCTGGCGCTGGCGATGAGCCGCGTGCGCTCTCGTGCCTTCGTGCTCGGCACGCTGCTTGGCTTCCTGCCGCAGGGCGTGGTCGCAGTTCTACTGGGGGCCGGTATCGCCGACGAGGTGGCGTGGGAAGGCGCGGTCCAGCTCGCGGCGGCCGCGCTCATCGTGCTCTTGCTGTTCGTCTTCGCCGTGCTTCGCCGGCGCAGCGAGGGCGCGCGATGAGGGTCTGGCCAGCAACATCGCGCGGCTGGGGTGCCCTGATCGTCCTGCTGTGCCTGCTGGTGTTCCTGATTCGCATCACCGGGCCGAGCGATCTCGAGGGCTACGCCCAGCACCGCAACATCGGTTACGTGATGGACATGATGTGGGGCGGCAACTGGCTCGCCCAGCACGACATCCAGGGTCGCATCCTGTCCAAGCCGCCGCTGCATTCATGGACCATCGCGCCGTTCGCCGCGCTCTTCGGCGTCGACCGTCTGGCGATGAGCCTGCCGTCGCTGTTTGCCGTGCTCGCCATGGCCTTGCTGGTCTTCGAACTGGGGCGGCGGCGCTTCGGTCGGCTCGCCGGTGGGCTGGCCGGTCTCGCGGTGGTGATGGCACCGCTGATGTCCAAGCACGTCGCGCTGGTGCGCTCGGACGCGCTGTTTGCGCTGCTGATCCTGGTCGGCGCCTGCGCCGCACTGCGCGCCTGGGAGAAGCCGGACGGCGACTGGCGGGGGTGGACGCTGTTCTGGATTGCCGGCGCGCTGGCCACGCTGACCAAGGGGCCACTGGCGCTGGTGTTGGCCGCGTCGGGCCTGCTCGCGGTGTGGTGGGAGCGTCGCAGCGACCCGGACTCGCCGCTGCCGCGCGGCTCGCACCTGCCCGGCGTGCTCGCCTTCCTGGCGATCACGCTGGGTTGGTTCCTCGCGGCGTGGATCGAACAGGGGCAGGATCTGATCGACAAGATGCTCAAGCAGGAGCTGCTCGGCCATGCCACCGGCGTTCATCGCGACACTACGCCAGGCGAGAATCTGCCCAAGCCCACGCTTTTCCTGTTGGCGCGATTCTTCCCGTTTTCGCTGTTTTTCTTCTATGCGCTGTGGCGGGTCTTTCGGCATCCGGCCATGCACGTGGCCGAGCGCCGAATCGAACGTTTCCTGACGTGCTGGGTGCTGGTCGGGTTGCTGATCTTCTCGCTGGCCGCCTACCATCGTCCCGACTTGTTGCTGCCGCTTTGGCCGGCCTGCGCACTGCTCGCCGGGCGCGAAATGGCGCGTCTGGGCGAGCGCATCGGCGTGAGGCGTTTCGCGGTGGCGGTGTGGGCGGTGGTCGCCGTCGTGCTGGCGGGCTTGTTCGCGCAGTATCACGTCGCGTGGGGCAGTCGCGCCGAAAACACCGATATCTCGGAGTCGGTGCGCGATGCAGCCCATGCCTTCGAGCGTAGCGGACTCGATGCCGAGGCGTTGGAGCATTACGGCACGCCGGTGACCTTCCAGATGGCGCTGGGTACCCTGCGACGCTGGCATTCGCCGGAGAGCCTCGCGGCAATCCTTGAAAATCCGCGGCGTCCCGTGCTGGTCGCCTTCGGTTACAAGTCGCGTGACGAACCCCGCCTCGATGGACCCGGGCGGGTCGTCGAGGCGGTGTTCGAATGGCCTGAAGAGGCCGGGGAGGGGGCGCTGCTGAGGGTGTTTCGCGTGAGTCCTGCGGACCTTACTGCGCCTGCGGAATGATCAGCACCTCGACGCGGCGGTTGAGCGCGCGCCCGTGCGGCGTAGCGTTGTCGGCGACGGGGCGGTTGAAGCCGTAGCCGACCTGCGAGATGCGCGACGGCGAAATGCCGCGCTGGATCAGATGGCTCGCGACGCTCTGTGCGCGGTTCTCCGAAAGCCGCTGGTTGTAGGCGGCCGCGCCGGTCGAATCGGTATGGCCCTCGACGCGCACGACGGTGTTCGGATAGTTGCCGATGCTTGAAGCGATACGGTCGAGTACCGGAACGAACTGCGGCTTCACGTCGGCGCGGTCGGTGTCGAAGGTGATGCTGTCGGGTGCGTTCAGGCGAATGGTATCGCCGTCGCGCACCACATCCACGCCCGTGCCCTGCATGTCGCGGCGCAATTCTGCTTCCTGCCTGTCCATCTGACGGCCGATCAGTCCGCCCACGGTGGCGCCCACGGCGGCGCCGATCAGCGCGCCCTTTCCGCGGTCGCTGCTGCCCGAGACACCCGCGCCGAGCACGGCACCGGCGCCTGCGCCAACGGTCGCACCGGTCGCCGTGCGGGCATTGTCGCCGCGATAGGGGTTGTTCTGGCAGCCGGCTGCGACGGCGGCGAGCAGGGCGATGACGATTGCGGCGTTCTTCATGTTGTTGTTCTCCCTTGATTGATACACGCAGCGATTGTGCGCCCACCCTCGCCCGGCGTACGTCTGCTTTGTAAGCGGCTCTTTCACGGGCGTGCCTTCCAGTGGCCCAGATCCTCGGGGGTGTCGATGTCGTGCAACTCGCGTGTCTGCGCGAGCCGCCAGCCGAGCGCGGTGACGCGCTTGCGGGTCGTCGCCGCGACCGTGGGCGTGCTCCATGCAATCTCGCGAAACAGGCGCTCGTCGTGGCGGCTCAGCCCGATCAGCGCGTAGCCGCCGTCGGTTACCGGGCCGATCACGATCTCGGCCGCATCGAGCATGCCGGCGGCCTGTCGGAGCAGGGCGGCGCTCATCTGGGCGCAGTCGGTGCCGACGATGAGCACATGCTCGCTGCGATCGAGCCCGCGCTGTGCCGCGCGACTCATGCGCGCGCCCAGATCGCCCGCGCCCTGAGCCGAGTATTCGATGCCGGACGGCAGCGCGACATCGGCCCAGGCTGCATCGCCGGGGGGCGGGTCGCTGCACAGCTCGACCGGGCCGAGCCCGGCGTCGAGCGCCGCGCCCAGCGTGCGATCGAGCATCTCGCGCGCGAGCGCGGCCGCCCCGTCGGCGCCCAGCGCCGGGATCAGGCGCGTCTTGGCCTTTCCGGCCAGCGGCGCCTTGGCGAACACGATGATGCGGCAGTTGTTCACTTGTAGCGCTGTGCGAGTTGCGTGGCCGGCACGCCGCGCCAGTAGTCCCAGCGCAGGCGCCACATCAGCGCGATGGTGTGCCACACACCGCGGTTCTCCCAGCGTCGCCCCGAGGTGCGCGCCGGCGGGCGCAGGCAGGCCGGGCGCGATTGCGCGAGCAGACGGCGCGACATTTCGATGTCCTCCATCAGCGGTTGCTCGGGGAAGCCGCCGGCCGCGTCGAAGGCCGCGCGGCTCATGAACATCGCCTGGTCACCGGTGGCGATACCGCTGGCGCGCGAACGCAGATTCATCATCATCGCGACCACGCGCAGCATCGCCTGCCGGCCCTCGATGATGACGTCGAAGCGGCCCCAGACATGGCGGCCGTCCGCCAGCGCGTCGCGGATCATGTGTTCGGCGTCGGCGGGCAGGGTGGTGTCGGCATGCAGGAACAGCAGGGCCTCGCCCGTTGCCCAGGCCGCGCCCGCGTTCATCTGGCGGGCCCGGCCGGCGGGCGAGTCGAAGACCGCGACGCCGGCCGCACGCGCGATGCCGACCGAGCCATCGGCGCTGCCGCCGTCGATGACGATGACCTGTGCGTTCATGGCTGTCAGCGACGCGAGCAGTTCGGGCAGGCGGGCGGCCTCATCGAGCACGGGAATGACGACGGACAGGCGCATGGATCAGCTGCGAGGTTCGATGCGCCGTTGCCCCTGCGGCGCCGCTTCGGCCGGACCGAGGCGCCAGCGGTGGTAGCGCGCGAGCCAGCCGAGCAGGGTCTGCGGTGCGTGTGCGCGCTTCCATTCGCCGGCCGCGTACTTGTTGGCCTCGGCCATGGTCGGATAGGTGTGGATGGTGCCGAGGATCTTGTTCAGGCCCAGGCCATGCTTCATCGCCAGCACGTACTCGGCGAGCAGTTCCCCGGCGTGTTCGCCGACGATGGTCACGCCGAGAATGCGGTCCTTGCCGGGCGCGGTCAGCACCTTGACGAAGCCGTGGTCGGCGCTGTCGGTGATGGCGCGGTCCAGGTCGTCGAGGCCGTAGCGCGTCACCTCGAACTGGATGCCGCGTTCGCGCGCCTCGGCCTCGTTGATGCCTACGCGCGCGACCTCCGGATCGACGAAGGTGACGTGCGGCACCACCGACCAGTCGATGCGGAAGCGCTTGAACTGCCCGAACAGGCCGTTGACCGCCGCGTACCAGGCCATGTGCGCGGCAGTGTGCGTGAACTGGTAGGGTCCGGCGACGTCGCCGACCGCGTAGATGTTGGGATACAGCGTTTCCAGATACTCGTTGGTGTGGATGGTGCGCTCGGCCGGAATGCCCAGCGCCTCCAGACCGTAGCCGGTGAGCCGTGCCTTGCGGCCGACGGCGACCAGCAGGGCGTCGAAGGCGATGCGCCGCACACCGGCGTCACCCTGCACCACGAGCATGTGACGTCCGCCTTCGCGCTCGACGCTCACGGCCTCGCGGCCGGTCAGCACTTCGACGCCGTCGGCTTCGAGCGCGGCTTGCACGCAGGCCGAGACCTCTTCGTCTTCACGCGGCATCAGGCGTGGCCCTTGCTGCACCTGCACGACCTGGGAGCCGAGCCGGACGAAGGCGTGCGCCAGTTCGCAGCCGATTGGCCCGCCACCGAGCACCACCAGTCGCTGCGGCACTTCGTCGAGTTCGGCGAAACGCTCCCATACCGTGTCGCTGGTCACATAGCCCGAGTCCTCGATGCCGGGGATGTCCGGCACGATGGGCGAGGCGCCGGTGGCGAGCACGATGGCGCGCGCCGTGAGCCGCTGACGCCCACCGTCATTGAGCGCGATCTCGACGGTCCAGGGATCGATCAGCTTCGCATACCCCCGCAGGACCTCGACGCCCAGATCGGTGTAGCGCTCGACGCTGTCGTGCGGTTCGATCGCGCGGATCTTTTCATGTACGCGCGCCATCACGGCGCGGAAGTCGAACTTCGGCTCGGCCGCCTGCAGGCCATAGTCTTCGGCGTGGCGCATCTGGTGGGCGGCCTTGGCGCTGCGGATCAGTGCCTTGCTCGGCACGCAGCCGGTGTTCAGGCAATCTCCCCCCATGTGGTGGGCCTCGATCAGCGTGACCTTGGCCTTGACTGCGGCAGCGATGTAGGCCGACACCAGTCCGCCGGCGCCTGCACCGATCACGATCAGGTTGCGGTCGAAGCGCGCCGGGCGTTGCCACTGCGCATAGACGCGGCGCCGTTTGACGAAGTCGACGATGCGCCGCGCGATGAGGGGAAACACACCGAGCAGTGCGAACGAGGCGAGCAGCGTGGGCGATACGATGTCTCCCAGCGATTCGATACGCCCGATCTGTGTGCCGGCATTCACATAGACTGCCGTGCCGACGAGCATGCCGATCTGGCTGACCCAGTAGAAGGTGCGCGTCTTCAGCGGGGTGAGCCCCATCAGCAGGTTGATCAGGAAGAACGGGAAGACCGGCACCAGACGCAGCGTGAACAGATAGAACGCGCCTTCGCGCTCGACCCCGCGATTGATCGCCCCGAGCCGGTCGCCGAAGCGGTTCTGCACCCAGTCGCGCAGCAAAAAGCGCGAGGCGAGGAAGGCCAGCGTGGCGCCGATGCTCGACGCGAACGACACCAGTATCGTGCCGGTGACCAGCCCGAACAGCGTGCCGGCGGCAATCGTCATGATGGCCGCCCCGGGCAGGGACAGGGCCGCCATCACGACGTAGGCCGCGAAATAGGCACCGAGTACCGACATCGGATGCGCCTCGTAGAGCGCGACGAACTCGGCCTGACCCTGCTTGAGCGCGTCCAGCGTGAAGTGCCGGTCGAGATCGAGCGCGAAGAAGGCGACGACGACCGCGAGGATGACGCCGACGAGGAGGAGTTTTTTCATCGTAGTGCCCTCACAGGGCGCCGCCGCAACTCGAACCCTGGCCCGCCGTGCAGCCGTAGCAATGGTCGGCCACCCGGATGGGCTGGCCTTGCAGGTCAGCGTGCAGCAGGTCGCGAAGATGCGGTCTGCCCGTTCCGGGCAGGGCGAGTCCCAGTTGCTGGTTGAAGTCGCAGTCGTAGAGGAAGCCCTGCCAGTCCACGCTGACCTGATCGCGGCACATCACGCCGTCGAGATTGGCGGCCGAATAGCTGTCCTTGAGCAGGCGCATGTAGTCGTTGAACTGCCCCTTGGAGATCAGCATGCTGCCGAAGCGCTGGATGGGCATGTTGGCGATCGCGTAGAGCGCGTCGAACTCGATGCCGAAGTGTTCGAACAGTTCGCGCTTGTAGTCGGCCTGCAACTTCACCTGGTCCGGCGGCAGGTTCGCCCCCTGGGGGTTGTAGACGAGGTTGAGCACGCGCTCGCCGTCGCGCCCGTAGCCGAGCGCGTTGAGCCGCTGCAGGCCGGCGATGCTGCGCTCGAACACGCCGTCGCCGCGCTGCTTGTCGACATTTTCTGCGGAGTAGCAGGGCAGCGAGGCGGTGACCTCGACCTGGTGTTCGGCCAGGAAATCCGCGAGGTCTTCATGGCCGGGCTCGGACAGGATCGTGAGGTTGCAGCGGTCGATCACACGCACGCCCAGACGCCGTGCGGCGACGACGAGATCGCGAAAGCCCTCGTTCAGTTCCGGCGCGCCGCCGGTCAAATCCAGCGTCGTCAGTCCGCGCGCGGCGAGTACCCGCGGGATCAGCGCCAGCGTCTCGTCGTCCATCATCTCGGTACGCTTGGGGCCGGCGTTGACGTGGCAGTGCACACAGGTCTGGCTGCACTTGTAGCCGAGATTGACCTGCAGCGTGGTGAGCGCGCGGCGCCGGATGGCCGGGAATTCGGTGGCCTGGAGCAGGGGAAGGGTGGCGTGCATGCGAAGGTCTCCGTCGGATCTGTTGCGGCTTGGTCGCGCGCCGTCATGCAATCCTTACACATTGTGGCGCGTCGCGTTCTTCGATGGACCGATCGATGTAAGGCTCGGCCTCTTCGTGCGACCAAGCCCTGTCCCGAAACGGAGTCCCCCGTGATGACCGCATTGACCTCCCGCCTCGCCCCCGCCGTCGTGCTTGCGCTCGTGCTGGCTGTACCCCGCGCGTGGGGTGCCGACATCACGCCCTTCTCCTCGGCCGCACCGGGCAGCGGGCCGCCCGCGCCCTGGGCGCACCAGACCCTGCCCAAGGTGGAGCGGGCCAACGACTTCGCGCTGATCGAGGACGATGGTGCCACGGTGCTGCGCATCGAGTCCGACGCGGCAGCCTCGACCTGGCTGCATGGCCTCGAGACGCGGGTCGAGGCGGGCCGGCTGAGCTGGCGCTGGAAGGTGTCGAACCCGGTGGTCGGGTCGGACTTCACGCGCAAGGACGGCGACGACTACGCCGCGCGCGTGTACGTGCTGTTCGATTACCCCGTGGACCAGCTCGGCTTCGGAGATCGACTGAAAATTACACTGGCGCGTACCTTCCACGACGTCGAACTTCCGGCGGCGGCGATCGCCTACGTGTGGGGTACCGCGCAGGACGTGGGGGAGACTGGCCCCAACCCCTATACCGACCGCGTGCGCATGCTCGTCGTAAACAGTGGCGCAGCGGGCACCGGGCAATGGCACAGCGTGGAACGCGATCTGGCGGCGGATTTCGAACGTCTGTTCGGCGAACCCGCGCCGCCGGTGGCCGGCATCGCGGTCGGCGCCGATACCGACAACACCGGCGAACGGGTCACGACCTGGTTCGGCGACCTGCGGCTCGTGCCGTGACTGCAGCCTGAAGACGAGGAGAGACGTACATGGCAGGAGTGGATATTGCGGTGCTGAGCGCGGGTCTGCTGGCCCTGGCCCTGGTCAGCGTGCTCATCGCGCCGCGGGCGACGGCCGCCGACGGCTTCTTCCGTGGCGCCGGACCGACGGGTGCGGCGCCGGATGTGTGGACGCTGACGCTCTCCCAGGTCACGACCTGGATCTTCGCGCGCTCGCTGATGAATGCGGCGATTCTCGGCTACTTCTACGGCATCGCCGGGGTGCTGGCCTACGCCGCCTACTACGGCTCCTTCCTGACCGGCTGGCTGATCGTCGATCGCCTGCGATTCCGTCATGGCGTGGGCAACATGCAATCCTTCCTGCAGGCGCGCTACGGGCGGCTGGGCAACGCCTGCTTCAATTTTCTGCTCGCGATGCGCCTCATTACCGAAGTCTTTGCCAACCTGCTGGTGGTCGGCATCGTGTTCGGTGTGGCCGGCACTTCGGCCTACACCTGGTCCATTCTCGCGGTGGCCGGCGTGACCCTGGCCTATTCGATGAACGGCGGCCTGCGTGCCTCGCTGCGAACCGACGTGCTGCAGATGCTCATCCTCGCCGTGCTGCTGGTGGTGCTGTTCGTCATGATGCTGGCGCACCCGGCCTTCGACGGGACGGCCGCATTGGCCAGCAGTCCCGACCTCACCTCGCCCGGCTGGGTGTTGCTGGTGGTGGCCCTGCTGCAGGTGCTCAGTTACCCGATGCACGACCCGGTGATGATGGATCGCGGCTTCATCGCCGACCGCGACACCACGCGACGCAGTTTTTTGCACGCCTTCTGGATTTCCGTGCTGTGCATCCTGGCCTTCGGTGCGCTGGGCGTGTTCGCCGGGCTCGAGCGCGTCGGCGACGAGGTGCTGCTGGTCACGCTCTCGCGCCTGCTGGGCGACACCGCGATGCTGGTGCTGGCCGCCGCACTGGTCATTTCGGCCGCCTCGACGATGGATTCGACTTTCTCCAGCGCGGCCAAGCTGGCGGTGGTGGACATGGGTTGGGGCGGCGGGCGCACCGGTGCCGGGCGCATCGCCATGCTGCTGTTCGCGCTCGGCGGTCTGGCGCTGGTTTTCCTCGGCAGCGACGACCTGTTCGCGGCGGTCGCAGTGAGCGGGACGGCCTCGCTGTTCCTCACTCCGGTCATCGTGTATTCCATTCTGCTCGACCGCGAGGTGCGGCCCTGGGCCTTTCAGCTGACCTTCGTCGCGGCGATCGGCGGCGCCATTGTCTATTTCCTCGAGAACTCCGGGCGCATCACGCTGGTCGGCGACCTGAGTGGCTTGGAGCACAGCTACGGCAAGCTGCTGGTGATCACCGTGGCCATCCTTGTCGTCGGCTTCGTCGCCTTTGCACTGGCAAGCCGCAGGCGGGAGCCGGCATGAGCGAAGCCGGTCGGGTCTGCCCGTTGCGCTACCGTTATGGTGCCGAGGCGCTTGCCGCCGCGCCTGAGTTGGCGGCCGAGACGCTGTACGTGGTCGGTGGCCTGTACGGCAATCCCTTCGCGCTCGACGCCGTCGAGGCGCTGGCGGCGATGGAGCCGGGGCCGGTGCGCATCGTATTCAACGGTGACTTCAACTGGTTCAATGTGGATGATGCGGGCTTTGCCGCGATCAACCGGCGCGTGCTCTCGCATACGGCCATCCTCGGCAACGTCGAGGCCGAACTGGGCGCGGCGGGCAATGAGGCCGGCTGCGGCTGCGCCTATCCGGATTCGGTCGCCACGGATACGGTCGAACGCTCCAACCGCATCCACGCGCGCCTCAAGGCCACTGCCGCTCGCCATCCGGACCTCCTCGCCGCGTTGGACCGGCTGCCGATGTTCATGCGCTGGCGCATCGGGGCGCTGACGGTGGGCGTCGTGCATGGCGATGCCGACTCGCTCGCCGGCTGGCGTTTCGACCCGGTTGAACTGGACGACCCGGCCAGCCGCGACTGGATCGAGGCCTGCTTCGCCCGCGCCCGCGTCGAGGTGTTCGCCAGCAGCCACACCTGTACGGCCGGGCTGCGCGTGTTCGGCGATGGCATCGTCGTCAACAACGGCGCGGCCGGCATGGGCAACGCGCCGGGCGATGTGCGCGGGCGCGTCACGCGCATTTCGACGCGCGCGAGCCCGCATGCGACGCTGACCGGCGTGGTGCGCGAGGGCGTGCACATCGATGCCTTGCCGCTGGCCTTCGACGCGGCAGCCTGGCAGCGTGTCTTTCTGGCCAACTGGCCGGGGCACTCGGATGCGCACGTCTCGTACTGGTCGCGTGTCGCGGGTGCGTGAAGCTACGGACTGTCGGTTGTCGCGACCTTTTCTATACTGCGGGACATTGACACTCCAGGAGATTTCCGATGAGCCTCGCCCCGTTTCACCTCGCCTTTCCGGTCACCGATCTGGCCGCTGCGCGCACCTTCTACGGCGACGTGCTGGGCTGTCCGGAGGGGCGCAGCAGCGACGAGTGGATCGACTTCGATTTCTACGGTCACCAGATCGTCGCCCACCTCTCGCCGGAGCGCGAAGAAGCCCACCACAACCCGGTCGACGGCCACCACGTACCGGTACCGCATTTCGGTATCGTCCTCGACTGGGCGGATTTCGACGCGCTGTCCGAGCGCGTGCGCCAGGCCGGTGTGAAGTTCGAGATCGAGCCCTATCTGCGCTTCGCCGGCAAACCCGGTGAGCAAAAGACCATGTTCTTCAAGGACCCGAGCGGCAACGCGCTCGAATTCAAGGCCTTTCGCAACCGCGAGACGCAGCTGTTCGCGAAATAGGCCCTACTCGGTATCGCCTTCACGCACGGCGCGGGCCGCGCGGCGGATGAAAGCGATCTGCTTGCCGTAGCGGCGGCAGCCGCGGCAGACCAGAGTGTGCATGCGCAGTTCCATGCGCTCGCGGGCAGTCAGTTCGCGCTCATTGCGTTCGGACTGCAAGCGGGTGATGTCTCGGCAGGTCAGCATTGCGGGGCGTCCTCGTCGAACCAGTTGTGCTCCAGACAGCCGCGAAGCCGGGTGCGGGCGCGGTGCAGGATGACCCAGCAGTTGTTGGTGGAAATGCCCAGTTCCGTGCAGATCTCGGGCGTATCCAGATCGAGCAGTTCGCGCATCAGGAACACGCGCGAGAGGTTCTCCGGCAGACGATGCACGCAAGCGTCGAAGACGTCCCAGAACTGCTTCTGTTCGAGCGCGGACTCTGGCTCCGGCCATTCGGCGGGGCGGTCCTCGTCGGTCCAGTGCGCGTTGCTCCATGGCGTTTTCTTGCCGAAGATCGCGTCCAGGTGGGCATCGTCCTCGTCGGCGTCGGCGTCGGCGACGAGGTCGCAGCGCGAGACTTCACGACTGCTCTTGCGGATGTGATCGACGATCTTGTGGCGCAGGATGGAGAACATCCACGTCTTGAGGGTGGAGCGTCCATCGAAGCCCGCAGCAGCCTGCATCGCGGCGAGCAGGGCCTCCTGCACCATGTCCTCGGCGGCGGCTGCGTCACGCAGGCTGATGCGCGCGAAACGCAGCATGGCCGCACGCAGCGCGACCAGATCGGGGCTGTCCCAGTCGATGGCCGCGCTCATTCGGCGTCGGGGCGCGTCATTGCCAGTGCGTCGACCCAGCGGTCGAAATCCTCAGTCGATACGTACCCGAGCGCGAGCGCGGCGTCCCTGAGTGTCGTGCCGTCCTTGTGGGCCTTCTTGGCGATCTCGGCGGCGCGGTCGTAGCCGATGTGGCGATTGAGTGCGGTGACCAGCATCAGATTGCGTGCCAGCAGTTCGGCGATGCGCGTACGGTCCGGCTCCAGCCCGCGCGCGCAGTGTGCGTCGAAGCTCGCAGCGGCGTCACCGAGCAACTGCAGGCTTTCGAGTACGCCATGGGCCATCACCGGCTTGTAGACGTTGAGCTGGAAGTTGCCCTGCGTGCCGGCGAAGGCCACGGTGGCGTCGTTGCCGAACACGCGGGCACACACCATGGTCAGCGCCTCGGCCTGGGTGGGGTTGACCTTCCCGGGCATGATGGAACTGCCCGGTTCGTTCTCCGGGATGGCGAGTTCGGCGATGCCGGTACGCGGCCCCGATGCGAGCCAGCGAACGTCGTTGGCCATCTTGAACAGTGCGCCGGCGAGCGTGCGCAGTGCGGTGCTCACCCCCACCAGCGCGTCGTGCGCGGCCAGTTGCGCGAAGCGGTTTTGCGCCGAGCGGAAATCATGACCGGTGAGCGCGGCAAGTTCGCGCGCGCAGGCTGCGCCGAAGCGCGGATGGGCGTTCAGGCCGGTGCCTACGGCCGTGCCGCCGATGGCCAGATCGAGCAGTGCCTGCTCGGCGTGACGCAGGTTGGCCAGAGCCGCGTCGATCTGTGCCACCCAGGCGCCGATCTCCTGTCCCAGCGTGACCGGCGTGGCATCCATCAGATGGGTGCGCCCGCTCTTGACCACATCCTCGAACTCGCGGGCCTTGGCCGCCAGCGTCTCGCGCAGTGCGGTGACCGGCGGATACAGGCGTGCGTGCAGTTCGAGCACGATGGCCACGTGCATCGCGGTGGGGAAGGTGTCGTTGGAGGACTGGCCGCGATTGACGTGGTCGTTCGGATGCACGGGCGACTTGGTGCCGCGCGGCTCGCCGGCCAGTTCGTTGGCGCGGTTGGCGATCACCTCGTTGGCGTTCATGTTGCTCTGCGTGCCGCTGCCCGTCTGGAATACCACCAGCGGGAAGTGCTCGTCGAGCGCGCCGCCGGCCACTTCGTCGGCGGCCGCCTCGATCAGGCGCGCCAGTTCGCCATCGAGCTCGCCGAGCTCGGCATTGGCACGTGCGGCGGCGAGCTTGAGCAGGCCGAAGGCGCGCACCAGGGCGTGCGGCATGCGATGGTTCTCACGGCCGATCTCGAAGTTGGTCAGCGAGCGCTGGGTCTGCGCGCCCCAGTAGCACTCGGCCGGCACGGCGACCTCGCCCATCGAATCGCGTTCGGTTCGGGTATCCATGGCAGCAGTGTAGTGCGACCGGGCGCAGGACGGGAGGCCAAGGCCTCACGCCGGGTCGCCGGGCGCATCCTCGCGGCCGTCGAGCAGGCGCAGATTGGCCGGCGGCGCCTTTCCCTGCTTGTCCTCGCCGAAGTAGAGCGTCATGTGCGGGAACGGGATCTCGATGCCGGCCGCGTCGAAGTGGCGCTTGACCAGGCGATTGTAGGCGCGCCCCACGCCGAACTGCGTGCCGGCGACGGCCTTGATGCGCACGCGTACGTTGACCGAACTGTCGGCCAGGGCGGTCACGCCATGCACCTCGAGGTCGCCGAGGATGTTGGGGCTGTGCTCCGGGTCCTGGCGAAGTTCCTCGAAGGCCGCCTTGAGGTGTTCGATCACCACATCCGTGTCCTCGCGGTAGGCCACGCCGTATTCACCGACGTGATAGCCGAAGCCGCGCATGAAGTTGGACACCGTATCCACCGACGAGAACGGCAGCAGGTGATAGACGCCGGAGAGGTCGCGCATGCCCAGCGAGCGGATGGTGAGCTTCTCGACCGTACCGGTCGTCCCGCCGGCGGTGACCAGATCGCCCACGTTGATCGCGCCCTCGAGCTGGATGAACACGCCGGTGATGACGTCCTGCACCAGCTTCTGCGCGCCGAAGCCGATGGCCAGGCCGAGCACGCCGGCGCCGGCGATGAGCGGCGCGATGTTCACGCCGATCTCGGCCAGCACCACCATGGTCGTGAGCACGATCAGCGTGATTGCCACCGCGTTGCGGAAGATCGTCAGCAGGGTTCGCACGCGCGGGGTGGCCTCTCCGCCGTTCGCGTCCGGGTTGAGCCGGTACTCGATCCAGCTTGCCGCGAGCAGCCACGCGGCCAGCGCCAGCGTGACGATGATGGCGACCGTCACGATCTTGCCGAGGGTCGTCATGCCGGCGTCCGATGCCGCCCAGACGCCCAGGTCGAAGCTCGTCCAGGCGTCGAGGATGAAGGCCAGCACGATGGCGAGGATGGCGAAACGCGTGAGCTTGAGCGCGCCGGGCACGTAGGCGTTGAGCCGGTCTTCGAGCAGCGGGAAGCGCGCGCGCGTGTCTTCGGGCAGGCGGATGCGGCGCAGGATGATCGCGGTGAGCAGGGCCGAGATCACGATGCCGGCGAGAATCGCGATGACGGTGCGCATCGTCGCCGAGAGCATGAAGCCCAGCGCTTCTTCGCGATAGAACACGGCGATGATGATCAGTGCGGCCAAGTAGGTGACGGCGAACACATGCCAGACGCGCCCGCCCATGCTCAGGGCGACGCGGGCGAAGCCGCTGTGCATGCGGCTCGCGAGGCGGTCGAGTGCGGCGCGTACGCGTGCGCGGTTCTGCATGACGATGACCGTGGCCTTGAGCCAGGCCAGCACCATGACGAGGATGGCGAGGATGCGGCCGACCTCGGGTGCGATGAAGGCGGCGGCCGCCGGCACCAAGAGCATCAGGCCATAGCCCAGGAAATAGGTCATTCGCGAGGCCCAGGCGCTCCAGTAGGCGGCTTCCTCGCTGTCGGCGGGCACCAGGCGCAGGTTCGCGTGGCGATTGGACAGCAGCGTGCCGATCAACACGCGCACGCCCTCGACGATCAGGAAGGCGTTCAGGAAGAGCGATTCCTGACGGCGCATGCCCCCGTCGTCGCCAAGCACGAACAGCGCGATCGCGTAGCCTGCCAGCCAGGCCAGCACGACGGTGGCGAGATGCACGCCGATGGCCGCGACGATCGCGCCGCCGCGACGCACCAGTGCGAAGGCCGGATCATCGGCGCGCGCCCGGCGGTCCAGCCGCGCGTACAGCCCCTGTGCGATGCGGCCGAGCAGCCAGAACACCACCAGCACGCTGGCCGCGAATGCCGCGAAGATCGCCAGTTGGGTCATGAAGCGCGTGGCGCCGTCGCCGGCCAGGCGTGTGCGCGCGTCGTTCAGCGCGAGCAACGCGGCGTTGGTGTCGGCCATGGTGCGCTCGGCGATCGACTGCGTGAGCCCGGCGATGCGTTGCGGCAGGCTCGGGCCGTCCGCCTGCGCGGCCTCGGCCACGGCGGGAGACGCGTCGGCCGTGCGGCGCAACTGTTCGATCAGCGCCTGGCGCGTGCTCTCGTTCTCGAGCAGTTCGGCCAGTTGTTCATTGGGCGTGGCGGACGGCTGTTCGTCGGACTGCGCAGCGGCGACGGCGGGGACGATCAGGAAGAAGAGCAGGCAGAGCGCGCGCATCATGCGTGCGATGGCGGAGGGGGTGTTCAACGGGCACTCCTTGGGGAAGTTCCGGCAATGGCGGCCCGCGGCGGAGCCGGCGAGGGCGGATTTTAACACGGCGGTCCAGGTGCTCCCGGCGCTCAGCGGCGCTGGAAGCCCGTGTAGCAGCGCCGGAAGCGTTCCTGGCGCTCGCGCACGAAGGTGTCGAAATCCCAGTCGCCGTCTTCGAGCAGATGCGCGAAGGCCTCGCGAAACACCCAGACCTGGGCCAGCTCACGGCGGCCGTCCGCGAGCGTCACGGTGACGCTCTCGCGCTGGTATTGAGGACCTTCGAAGATGTCGAGCCGCGCGATCGCTGCGACGTCGAGCTCACGGTAGAGCAGACCGGATACCCGGGCATCGACGCAGCGTCGGATGCCGGGGTAGTCCTCGCCGACGACCGGGTGGCGAGAAAAGCCGGACAGTACGGCCGGCTCGGACGGCGGCGGGATGGCGCCCGCCGCGACCGACAGGATGTCGTGACACATCAGCGTGCCGTAGGCGAAGACATGCATCGCCATCAGCAGGGCACGCCCTGGACCACGACTTACTTGACGACCTGCGTCAGCTCGCCGGCCTTGTAACGCTGGGCCATCCGGTCGAGCGGAACGGCCTTGATGCGGCTGGCCATGCCGGCGCTGCCGAAGGCCTCGAAGCGCGCCTTGCAGACGAACTTGGCCGCCTCGCGGGCGGGCTTGTTGAATTCGCGCGGATCGAACTTGGACGGGTTCTCGAACAGGAACTTGCGCACCGCGCCGGTCATCGCCAGGCGGATGTCGGTGTCGATGTTGATCTTGCGCACGCCGTGACGGATCGCGGTCTGGATTTCCTCGACCGGCACGCCATAGGTCTCCTTCATGTCGCCGCCGTACTCGCGGATGATTGCCAGCAGTTCCTGCGGCACGCTCGATGACCCGTGCATCACCAGATGGGTGTTGGGGATGCGCGCATGGATCTGCTTGATGCGCTCGATCGACAGGATGTCGCCGGTGGGCTTGCGCGTGAACTTGTAGGCACCGTGGCTGGTGCCAATGGCGATCGCCAGTGCGTCGCAATCGGTCTGCTTGACGAAGTCCGCGGCTTGCTCGGGGTCGGTCAGCAGGGCGCTGTGGTCGAGTTTGCCCTCGGCGCCGATGCCGTCTTCCTCGCCTGCCATGCCGGTCTCGAGCGAGCCCAGGCAGCCCAGCTCAGCCTCTACGGTGACGCCGATGGCGTGGGCGAACTTCACGACTTCACGCGACACGGCGACGTTGTAGTCATAGTCCGAAGGCGTCTTGCCGTCCTCGAACAGCGATCCGTCCATCATCACGCTGGTGAAGCCCGAGCGGATCGCCGCCATGCACACGGCCGGACTCTGGCCGTGGTCCTGGTGCATGACCAGCGGGATGTCCGGGTAGGACTCGACCGCGGCATCGATGAGATGGCGCAGAAAGGGTTCACCGGCGTAGCGGCGCGCACCGGCCGAGGCCTGCATGATGACCGGGCTGTCACTTTCGGCCGCGGCTTCCATGATGGCCTGGACCTGTTCCAGGTTGTTGACGTTGAACGCGGGCAGACCGTAGCCGTGCTCGGCGGCATGGTCGAGGAGCTGTCGCATCGAGACAAGTGCCATGGTGCTTCTCCGTTGGGACGCGCACGGTGGGTGCGTGTCGCTTGTTCTGATCGGGAAATTCTACCCGCGCGGTGATGGCTCTTGCCACACCGCGCGGCGGACGCTCAGTGCGTCCCGCAGCGCTCTTCGAGCGCGGCGATGGCCGGCAGCGTCTTGCCTTCGAGGAATTCCAGGAAGGCGCCTCCACCGGTCGAGATGTAGTCGATGTTGTCGGCAATGCCGAACTTGGCAATGGCGGCCAGCGTGTCGCCGCCGCCGGCGATCGTGAAGGCTTCCGAGTGCGCGATGGCCGAGGCCATCATCTTGGTGCCGCCGGCGAACTGGTCGTATTCGAACACGCCGACCGGACCGTTCCAGACGATGGTGCCGGCATGCGCGATGATGTCGGCAAGCCGCGCCGCGCTCTTCGGACCGACGTCGAGGATGCGGTCGTGTGTGCCGACGTCGCACACCGGAATGCGGTTGGCGCGCGCAAGCATCGACACCTCGTCGGCGACGACCACGTCCACCGGCAGCGGCACCTCGGCGCCACGCTCGCGCATCATGTCCATGATGGCCTGCGCTTCCTTGACAAGCTCCGGTTCGGCGAGCGATTCGCCGATGCGCTTGCCCGAGGCGAGCAGGAAGGTGTTGGCGATGCCGCCACCGACGATGAGCTGGTCGACCTTGTCTGCCAGGGTCTTGAGGATGGTCAGCTTGGTGGACACCTTGGCACCGCCGACAATCGCCACCAGCGGGCGCTTGGGGTTTTCCGTGGCGCGCGTGAGCGCTTCGATCTCGGCACCCATGAGCAGGCCGGCACAAGCGATCGGCGCGAAGCGCGCCATGGCATGCGTGGTCGCCTCGGCTCGGTGGGCGGTGCCGAAGGCGTCGTTTACGTACACGTCGCACAGCTTCGCCATCTTGCGCGCGAGTTGCTCGTCGTCGTGACGTTCGCCGACGTTGCAACGGCAGTTCTCGAGCAGCACGATTTCGCCCGGCGCGACCTCGAAACCGCCGTCGACCCAGTCGGTGATCAGGCGCACCGGGTGGCCCAGCAACTGGCCCATGCGCACCGCGATCGGGGTGAGGGTGTCGTCGGCGCGCACCTCGCCCTCGGTGGGGCGGCCCAGGTGGGAGGTGACCATCACCGCCGCACCCTGATCCAGACAGTGCTGGATGGAGGGGATCGAGGCGCGGATGCGCGTGTCCTCGACGATGTTGCCGGCCTCGTCCTGCGGCACGTTCAGGTCCGCGCGGATGAAGACACGCTTGCCGGACAGATCGCAATCGC
Source organism: uncultured Azoarcus sp. (assembly GCA_963975885.1). Lineage (GTDB taxonomy): Bacteria > Pseudomonadota > Gammaproteobacteria > Burkholderiales > Rhodocyclaceae > Pseudazoarcus. Next base: position 4,587 of record CAXBIS010000028.1, on the reverse strand, counting down.
TGAGCTGGTTGACCCTCATGCGCCAGCCTCGGCGAGTACGCCTGCGGCGTCGAGCATGCGGCAGGAATAGCCCCACTCGTTGTCGTACCAGGCCAGTACCTTGACCAGATTGCCGCCCATCACGCGCGTCTGAGTGGCGTCGAAGACCGACGAATGCGTATCGTGATTGAAGTCCGACGACACCAGCGCATCCTCGTTGTAGGCGAGGATGCCGCGCAAGGCGCCGCGCGAGGCTTCCTTCATCAGCGCGTTGATTTCTTCGGCCGAGGTGTCGCGGCTGGCGGTGAAGGTCAGATCCACGAGCGAGACGTTCATCGTCGGCACGCGCAGGGCGAAGCCGTCGAACTTGCCCTTGAGCGCGGGCAACACCAGACCGACGGCCTTGGCCGCGCCCGTCTTGGTGGGGATGATGTTGTGCGCGGCTGCGCGCGCGCGGCGCAGGTCCTTGTGGCGCACGTCGACCAGTACCTGGTCGTTGGTGAAGGAGTGAATGGTGGTCATCAGGCCCTTGTCGATGCCGATGGCGTCCTGCAGCACCTTGGCCACCGGTGCCAGGCAGTTCGTGGTGCACGAGGCATTCGACACCACCGTCATGTCGGCCGTGACGATGTCGTGATTGACGCCATAGCAGATGGTGGCGTCGACGTCATCGCCGCCCGGCGCCGAGATCAACACCTTCTTCGCGCCCTGTTCGAGCAGCACCTGCGCCTTGGCCTTGCTGGTGTAGGCGCCGGTGCATTCGAGCAGCACATCCACGCCCAGCGCGCCCCAGTCGACGCCGCGCGGGTCCTTGGTGGAGAAGAACGGGATGCGGTCACCGTCGACGATGATGGCGGACTCGCCATCGGTCTCCACCGGGAAGCCGAAGCGGCCGTGGGTGGTGTCGTACTTGGTCAGGTGGGCGTTGGTGGCGATGTCGCCCGAGGCGTTGATCGCGACGATCTCGAAGCGATCGCGCAGGCCCAGTTCGTACAGCGCACGCAGGGTGCAGCGGCCGATGCGGCCATAGCCATTGATCGCGACTTTGATGCTCATCCGGAACTTCTCCTTGCTGGAACGGGGTGCCCGGCCAGCGGCCGGGCGCGCATCTGCGGGTTCAGGCGGCGACGGCCCTGACGGCCTCGACGACCGCCTCGGCGGTGAAGCCGAAGTACTTGAACAGATCGCCGGCCGGCGCCGATTCGCCGAAGCGATCCAGCCCGACCACCGCGCCGTCCAGCCCGACGTACTTGTACCAGCCGCCGGTGACGCCGGCCTCGACCGCGACGCGCGGCACGCCGGCCGGCAGCACGGCGGTTCGCCATGATGCGTCCTGACGGTCGAACACATTGGTCGAGGGCATGGACACCACGCGCACCGGCACGCCGGCGTCCGCCAGTTGCTTCTGCGCGGCCATCGCCAGCGCGACTTCCGAGCCGGTGGCGATGATCACCGCACGCGGCGCACCACCTGCGGCCTCGGACAGCACGTAGCCACCATGGCGAATATCGGCGATCTGCGCCTCGCTGCGCGTCTGGAAGGGCAGGTTCTGGCGCGAGAACAGCAGCGCGGACGGACCGTCGGCACGCTCGATGGCATGCGCCCAGGCCACGGCCGACTCGACCGTGTCGCACGGGCGCCACACGTCCATGTTGGGGATCAGGCGCAGCGTGGCGGCCTGCTCGACCGGTTGGTGGGTGGGGCCGTCCTCGCCCAGCCCGATGGAGTCATGCGTGTACACGAAGACCTGACGCAGCTTCATCAGCGCAGCCATGCGCAGCGCGTTGCGCGCGTATTCGCTGAACATCAGGAAGGTGGCGGTGTAGGGGATCAGGCCGCCGTGCAGGCTGATGCCGTTGGCGATCGCAGACATGCCGAACTCGCGCACGCCGTAGTAGATGTAGTTGCCGCCCGTGTCCTTGGTGACGCCTTTGGCGCCCGACCACAGCGTGAGGTTGGAGCCGGCCAGGTCGGCCGAGCCGCCGAGCAGTTCGGGCAGCTTGGGCGCGAAGGCCTCGATCGCGTTCTGGCTGGCCTTGCGCGTGGCGATGGTCTCGGCCTTGGCGACGACCGCCTGCAGCGTGCTCGTGACGTGCGCGTTCCAGTCCTCGGGCAGACGGCCGGCGATGCGGCGCTCGAACTCGGCGGCCAGCGCCGGATGTTCGGCGCGATAGGCCTCGAACTGCGCGTTCCACTGAGCCTCGCGCGCCGCACCGGCGGCGGTCGCGTCCCACGCGGCATAGATGTCGGTCGGAATCTCGAACGGCGGGTGATCCCAGCCGATGTGCTCGCGAACGGCGGCGATCTCGGCGTCGCCCAGCGGCGCGCCGTGCACGTCGTGGCCGCCCTGCTTGTTGGGGGCGCCGGCGCCGATCACCGTCTTGCAGCAGATCAGCGTGGGGCGCGTGGTATCGGCCAGCGCCTCATGCACGGCCGCGTCGACGGCGTCGGAGTCGTGACCCTGCACGTCGCGGATGACCTGCCAGCCGTAGGCTTCGAAGCGGCGCGGCGTGTCGTCGGTGAACCAGCCTTCGACGTCACCGTCGATGGAAATGGCGTTGTCGTCGTAGAAGGCCACGAGCTTGCCCAAACCCAGCGTTCCGGCCAGCGAGCAGGCCTCGTGCGAGATGCCTTCCATCAGGCAGCCGTCGCCGAGAAAGACGAAGCTGCGGTGGTCGACGATGCCGTGGCCGGGGCGGTTGAACTCCTCGGCCAGCAGCTTCTCGGCGATGGCCATGCCGACTGCGTTGGCCAGGCCCTGGCCGAGCGGGCCGGTGGTGGTCTCCACGCCCGGTGCGTAGCCGTACTCGGGGTGGCCGGGGGTCTTGCTGTGGAGCTGGCGGAAGTTCTTCAACTCCTCGATGGGAAGATCGTAGCCGGTCAGGTGCAGCAGCGCGTAGAGCAGCATCGAGCCGTGGCCGTTGGAGAGCACGAAACGGTCGCGGTCGGCCCACTGCGGGTTGGCCGGGTTGTGCCGCAGATGGCGACGCCACACGACTTCGGCGATCTCGGCCATGCCCATGGGCGCGCCCGGGTGACCGGACTTGGCTTTCTGCACCGCATCCATCGCGAGGGCGCGGATCGCTCCGGTCACCGGGTTGAACACGGGCGGCTTGACGTTGCGCTCAGAAGACATGGGGCGGGCCGTATGCGTTTGATGGAAAAGGCCGAAATTATGGCTGAAAATGCTGCTTTGCGGTAGGGCAGGCACGCTGCGCGGGAGTTGTCATGGACGCTCTCGCAGCGACGAGACCGTGTCGCAGGCGCCCGGAGACGACCTCGCTGCGTGCGCGAGATGACCGCTTGACGCGGCCTGCGCGAGGCTCACATGGCCTTGCGCTTGGCCTCCATCAGCTTCCAGATCAGCGGCGTGAGGATGAGTTGCATGGCCAGGTCGAGCTTGCCACCCTCGATCACGATGGTGTTGGCGCGCGACATGAAGGATCCGGCGATCATGTTGAGCAGGTAGGGGAAGTCGATGCCGCGCGGGTTGGAGAAGCGGATCACCACCATCGACTCGGACAGTGAGGGCACGTCGCGCGCGATGAAGGGGTTGGAAGTATCGACCACCGGCACGCGCTGGAAGTTGATGTGAGTGCGGGCGAACTGCGGGACGATGTAGTGCACGTAGTCGTGCATGCGACGCAGGATGGTGTCCTGCACGGCCTCGGGCGAGTAGCCGCGTACGTGGGTGTCGCGGTGCAGCTTCTGCAGCCATTCGAGGTTGATCGTCGGGGCCACGCCGATGAGCAGGTCGGCATGGCGGGCGATGTCGATGTGTCCGGAGACGAAGCCGCCGTGCAGCCCCTCGTAGAACAGGCAGTCGGTGCCCACCGGCAGGTCTTCCCATTCGGTGAAGGTGCCCATCGGCAGGTTCCAGCGTACGGATTGTTCCTCGTTGTGGATGTAGACGCGCTTGCGGCCGATGCCCGATTCGCCGTAGCCGCGGAACAGCGCCTCGAGCTCGTCAAGCAGGTTGGCGTCGGGGCCGAAATGGCTGATTCCGCGGGTGCCGCCGGCCTCGGCCTCGTCGATCTTGCGCTTCATCTCGTCGCGCGTGAAGCGGTGGAAGCTGTCGCCCTCGACGATGGCCGCGTTGACGTTCTCGCGATCGAAGATGCGCTCGAAGGTGTCCTTGACCGTCGTCGTGCCGGCGCCGGACGAGCCGGTCACCGCGATGATGGGATGTTTGGCTGACACGGGATGCTCCGTCGGGGCCGCAAACGGCCGGCTGCCTCTAGCTGGTAAGTGAACACGCCCTAACAGGGTGATGCAAAACGACTGCGGTGGTCATCTGCGGCGTTGCGCGGTGCTCGCGCTCTCGCCTACCTTCAGGGTTGTCTCGGTCGCTGTGCGCCGCGCGCCTTGCATCTGACCCTCCTCGCTACGTTCTGCATCGTCCTGCTAAGGCGATCGCGCCTCGATCCAGGCGTGCCATTCGTCGAACAGGCTGCGGTTGGCCGCGGCGATGACCGCGCGCTTGTGGCTCGGGCCGGCCATCAGCGGACCGCCGTCGAGCGCCGCGCCGACGCCGCCGGCTTCGGCCAGGATCAGTTGCCCGGCGGCATGGTCCCATAACATCTGGCCGCCGTGCAGGTAGACGTCGAG
>CAXBIS010000027.1:0-34588 GCA_963975885.1 uncultured Azoarcus sp. | reverse complement strand
CCGATCCAAGCTGATGTCGTCGTGCTAGCCCCGCGATCCGCAGCGCTTCCTCACTGCAGATGCGCGGCAGGTTGGCGCGCAACGCGAACGACTGCAGCGGGTCGGAAGTAGTCACTCGGTAGTAGCGATCTGAACGTCAGTTCCGCCATCGGAGTTCTCGGTCATTTTCGGTGCTGACCAGGGGGCAAAAATATGGCCGCCCTCAGGCGGCCATATCTAAGTAATCTAAGCAAGATGGGAAAAATCTAAAACTGGGTCGGATCCTACAGACTCAGATGTCGATGTTGCGCGCGTACACCGCGTTGCTCTCGATGAAGGCGCGGCGGGGTTCGACGTCGTCGCCCATCAGGGTGGTGAAGATCTCGTCGGCGGCGATGGCGTCTTCGATCTGCACGCGCAGCAGGCGGCGTACTTCCGGGTCCATGGTGGTTTCCCAGAGCTGTTCCGGGTTCATCTCTCCCAGACCCTTGTAGCGCTGCTTGCCCAGGTTGCGTTCGACCTCGGCGAGCAGCCAGCGGATGGCGTCGGAGAAGGTCGCGACGGGCGTCGATTTGTCGCCGCGGTGCACTTCGGCGCCGGGGCCGATCAGGTCGGCGATGGATTCGGCGGCGGTGCGGATGCTGCGGTAGTCGCCGGAAACGATGAAGTCTTCCTCGATGGCACTGAATCGGCGGTTGCCGTGGTACATGCGCTCGATGGCCAGGCGCCACCTCTCGGATTCTTCGTCGTAGTCGGCGAACACGCGGATGTCGTCGGGGAGAAACGGGAAGATGGCTTCGGCCGAGGCGCGCGTGGTCTCCTCGGATTCGAGGCTGATTTCGATGTTGCGTGCGAGTACGACGTGCAACACGGCCGGATCGATGTAGCTGGCGAGCCGGTTGATGACGGCCTCGGCCAGCAGGTAGGCGCGCGCCAGCCCGGCGAGTGCCTCGTCGACGATGGGGTCGGCGCCCACGCGCGGTACCAGCGAGGCGTTGTCCAGCGCGATGCGCAGTAGATGCTGGTTGAGCTCGTTGTCGTCCTTGATGTAGTGCTCGGCCTTGCCGTACTTGATCTTGTACAGCGGCGGCTGGGCGATATAGATGTGGCCACGCTCGACCAGCTCCGGCATCTGGCGATAGAAGAAGGTCAGCAGCAGGGTCCGGATGTGGGCGCCGTCGACGTCGGCGTCGGTCATGATGATGATGCGGTGATAGCGCAGCTTCTCGGGCTTGTAGTCGTCCTTGCCGATGCCGGTGCCCAGCGCGGTGATCATCGTGGCGATCTCCTGGCTTTGCAGCAGCTTGTCGAAGCGCGCCTTCTCGACGTTGAGGATCTTGCCCTTGAGCGGCAGGATGGCCTGGAACTTGCGGTCGCGGCCCTGCTTGGCGGAGCCGCCGGCGGAGTCGCCCTCGACCAGGTAGATCTCGGACAGGGCCGGGTCCTTCTCCTGGCAGTCGGCGAGTTTTCCGGGCAGGCCCACGCCGTCGAGCAGGCCCTTGCGGCGCGTCATTTCGCGCGCCTTGCGGGCGGCGTCGCGCGCGCGCGCGGCCTCGACGATCTTGCCGCAGATGGTGCGCGCGTCGATGGGGTTCTCGAGCAGGAAGTCGGCGAGCTTGCTGGCCACCACTTCCTCCACCGCCGGGCGGGCCTCGCTGGAAACCAGTTTCATCTTGGTCTGGCTGGCGAACTTGGGGTCGGGCATCTTGACCGAGAGCACGCAGGCCAGCCCTTCGCGCATGTCGTCGCCGGCGATGTCGACCTTGGCCTTCTTGGCGATCTCGGTTTCTTCGATGTAGCGGTTGATCACACGCGTCATCGCGGCGCGCAGGCCGGTGAGGTGAGTGCCGCCGTCGGCCTGCGGGATGTTGTTGGTGAAGCACAGCACCTGTTCGGCGTAGGAGTCGTTCCACTGCATCGCGACCTCGACCGACAGTTCTGCGTCGCCCGTGGGTGTGGGGATGCGGGTGGAGCCGCCGGCCTGGAATACGACCGGATGCAGCACGCTCTTGCTGCGGTTGATGTATTCGACGAAGCCCTTCACGCCGCCGACGAAGGCGAAGTTCTCGTCCTTGTTGTTGCGCTGGTCGACGAGACGGATCTTGACGCCGTTGTTGAGGAAGGACAGTTCGCGCAGGCGCTTGGCGAGAATCTCGTAGTGGAACTCGATGTCGCCGAAGATTTCCTCGTCGGCGAGGAAGTGCAGCTCGGTGCCGCGCTTGGCGGTTTCGCCGACCACGCGCATCGGGCTCACCTCGAAGCCGTCGATGATTTCGATGACACGATCCTGCGGCACGCCGCGGACGAACTCCATGTAGTGCTTGTGACCATCGCGCTTGATGGTCAGGCGCAGCCATTTCGACAAGGCGTTCACGCAGGACACGCCGACGCCGTGCAGCCCGCCGGAGACCTTGTAGCTGTTCTGGTTGAACTTGCCGCCGGCGTGCAGTTCGCACATCACCATCTCGGCAGCCGAGCGCTTGGGCTCGTGCTTGTCGTCCATCTTGATGCCGACCGGGATGCCGCGACCGTTGTCGGTGACCGAGATGGAGTTGTCCGGGTGGATGGTCACGACGATGTCGTCACAGTGTCCGGCCAGCGCTTCGTCGATCGCGTTGTCGACGACTTCGAACACCATGTGATGCAGGCCCGTGCCGTCGGAGGTGTCGCCGATGTACATGCCGGGCCGCTTGCGCACGGCCTCGAGGCCTTCGAGCTGCTGGATGCTCGATTCATCGTAATCTTCGTTGATCGGACGGTTCTGGAATTCGGACATGGGCTTCTCAGGTAATTCGTAAAGAACGTTCGTTGCAGAAAAAGCACGAATGCGTCAGTGAGGTGCGAAGAAACCGTAGCGAGCGGGCCGACGTCGGCGCGAGAAGCGCAGCCATACACGTGTATGGCGAGCATCGCAGGGGCGACGCCGGCCCGCGCAGCAGGTTTATTCGTATCTCACTAGATGCGCATGGGCATCACGACGTATTTAAAGCTGTCGTTGCCCGGCAGGGTCAGCAGAGCCGACGAGTTGCCGTCGTTGAAGTGCCATTCGATGGTGTCGGTAGATACGTTGCCGAGCACGTCGAGCAGGTAGCTGACGTTGAAGCCGATGTCGGCGCCCTCGCCCGAGAAATCGATTTCGAGTTCCTCGACGGCCTCTTCCTGCTCGGAGTTGGAGCTGCTGATGCGCAGCACGCCGTCGTCGATCACCAGGCGGACACCGCGGAATTTCTCGTTGGTCAGGATGGCGACACGCTGCAGCGCGGCGAGCAGTTCGGAGCGGTCGAAATTGACCTGCTTGGGATGGTTCTGCGGGATCACGCGTTCGTAGTCGGGGAATTTTCCGTCGATGAGCTTGGAGACGAGTTCGGTCGGCCCGAAGCGGAACACCGCCTGGTTGCCGGCCAGCACGACTTCGAGCAGGTCGTCGCTGTCTGCGAGCTGGCGCGTGAGTTCGGTGACGGTCTTGCGCGGCAGGATCACGTCGGCGCGCTCGTGCGTGGATTCGAGCGAGGTGGACGCGAAGGCCAGGCGGTGACCGTCGGTGGCGACCATGCGCAGATCGTTGCCGTCGACGATCACCAGCAGGCCGTTGAGGTAGTAGCGGATGTCCTGCTGCGCCATCGCGTAACCGACCTGCGCAAGCTGGCGCTTGAAGGCGCGTTGCGACACCGAGAAGCGCACGCTGCCCTCCTCGGGCGGATTCATGCGCGGGTAGTCGGCTGCAGGCAGTGTCTGCAGCGCGAAGCGGCTCTTGCCGGTCTTCACGGTCAGGCGTTTGTCGTCGAGCGTGAGATTGACGTCGGCACCGTCGGGAAGCGCGCGCAGGATGTCCTGCAGCTTGCGCGCCGACACGGTGAGGCTCGCATCCTCGCCACCCAGATCGCCGGCGGTGGTGGTGCGGATCTGGATCTCGATGTCGGTGGCGAGCATCGTGAGTTGTTCGCCGCGCTTTTCGATCAGCACGTTGGACAGGATGGGAAGGGTGTGGCGCTTCTCGACGATGTTGGCAACCGACTGCAGCGGAGCGAGCAGCGCGTCGCGCGTGGTGGTGAGCAAGTGCATGGCGTCAGAATCGTCCGTCGTTGTTGTTGGTGGTCACGGGTTCGGGTTGTTTGAACGTGCTCATCCCCGCAGGACCTGGGTGAGCACGTGTACGTCGTGGTTGAGCTGGGTGTCCGACAGTCGCAGGGCGGTGATCGTGCGGCAGGCGTGGATCACCGTGGTGTGGTCGCGACCGCCAAAGGCCTCGCCGATGGCCGGCAGCGACATCGGCGTGAGTTCCTTGGCCAGCCACATCGCGACCTGGCGCGGGCGGGCGATCACGCGCGTGCGCTTGCGCGAATGCATGTCGGCGATCTTGATCTTGTAGAAGTCGGCTACGGTCTTCTGGATGTGCTCGATGGTGAGCTGGCGGTTGTGCGCGTTGAGCAGATCCTTGAGCGCTTCCTTGGACAGCTCGAGCGAGATCGGGCGGTTGTGGAAGCGCGCGAAGGCGACGACCTTGTTGAGCGCGCCCTCGAGCTCGCGCACGTTCGAGCGCAGGTTCTTGGCGATCAGGAAGGCGACGTCGTCGGACAGCTCGATGCGCACCACTTCGGCCTTCTTCTTCAGGATGGCCACGCGCATCTCGAGCTCGGGCGGCTCGATCTGCACGGTCAGACCCCAGTCGAAGCGCGAGATCAGGCGGTCTTCGAGGCCCTGGATGTCCTTGGGGTAGGTGTCGCAGGTGATGATGATCTGCTTCTTGGCTTCGGTGAGCGCGTTGAAGGCGTGGAAGAATTCTTCCTGGGTGCGCGTCTTCTTGTTGAAGAACTGGATGTCGTCGATGATCAGCAGATCGAGTGATCGGTAGTAGAGCTTGAACTGGTCGAAGCTCTGCTGCTGGTAGGCGCGCACCACGTCGGCGTAGTAGTCCTCGGCATGTACGTAGCGGATCACGGCGGACGGGTTGGCCTCGAACACCGCGTTGCCGATCGCGTGTACCAGGTGGGTCTTGCCCAGACCCACGCCACCGTAGATGAACAGCGGGTTGTACGAGGTGCCCGGATTCTCCGCGACCTGCATCGCCGCGGCGCGCGCGAGATCGTTGGCGCGGCCGGTGACCAGGTTGTCGAAGCTGAAGTCGCCGTTCAGACGCGTCTTGTCGTAACCGGGCTCACCATGGTCGCGTCGCGGTGCCGGCTTGGGGGTCGGCGGCGCGGACTCGGGCGGAGTCTCGTCGGCTGGGCGCTCGGTCTGGGCTGCGCGGGGCTGTGCCGGTGGCGGTGCGGCGGCGCCATTGGCGGGCAGCACCAGTTGGAGGTCGATCGGTTCGCCGTGGAATTCCTCGCCCAGCTCGCCGATGCGGCCAAGGTAGCGGTCGCGTACCCATTGCAGCACGAAGCGGTTGGGGGCGCACAAGCGCAACGAGGGCCCTTCGGACGGCTGATCCTGGTCGGCACGCAGCGCCTTGATCCACGTGCTGAACTGCTGCGGTGGCAGTTCGCTCTCGAGGCGGGACAGGCAGAAGGACCAGAATTCGTGCGTCACGGGCAATGGCTGCAGGCTTCGTTGCTGGGGCGGTAATGCGGATTCCCTTGTGCACCATGCTCGGTGCAGGCGGGGTCGGTGCCGCGGTATTCGGAACGGATTTCGTTTCGATGCCTACGGCATGCAAGGGTCGCACGTATGGTGCGTAACCGACTATCGGATTCTACTCTCCGAGGCGGGACTTATCCACAGCTTCGGCTAAAAAATACGCTTGACAAACATGGCTCTATGAACTCAAATACCGCGTTTGACCCAAACACGGCAGAACCCAAATGAAACGCACTTACCAGCCCTCCGTCGTCCGTCGCAAGCGCACTCATGGCTTTCTGGTCCGCATGAAGACCCGCGGAGGCCGCGCGGTGATCCGCGCCCGCCGTGCCAAGGGCCGTCACCGTCTCGCCGTTTGAGGTGAGCGAAGAGACAGGTGCCGGAGAAGGTTTTCCCGGCGCCTTCAGATTGCGAAAAACGGATGAGTACTCATCCGTTTTTGCTTTTAGGCGCGCGTTGCGCGGTCAGTACCTGATGCTGCACTACCGGCCCAACGGAGTCGATGGTGCCCGACTCGGCGTGGTTGTGGCGAAGCGTCTGGCCAAGCGCGCGAACGTTCGCAATCTGGTCAAGCGTATCGTTCGCGAACAGTTCCGACGTCGCCGCGCTTCGCTGCCCTCGGTGGACATCGTGATGCGCTTGAACGCGCCGGTCAAGGAAGCGACCCGGCGCATGATCAACGAAGACGTGGTTCGTTTGCTGGAACGACTGCCCCGATGATGAAGCGAATCCTGCTCGGTCTGCTCACGGCGTACAAGTACGCGATCAGCCCGCTGCTGGGTCGATCATGCCGTTTTTACCCGACGTGTTCCGAGTACGCACGCGAGGCGATCGAGCTGCACGGCCCGCTGCGCGGTACGTGGCTGTCGATCCGTCGAGTCGGCCGGTGCCACCCCTTCCATGCGGGCGGGTATGATCCCGTCTCCAAACCTACGCACAACCGACAATAGACCGATGGACCATCGCCGCCTGATTGCTCTGCTGATCCTTTCCTTTTCCATCGTCATGCTGTGGGACGCCTGGGTGTCCGACCAGCAGGTCCAGGAGCCTGCGAGCGCGCCGTCCGCGTCCGTCCAGTCCGGCGTTCCAGGCGTGTCTGACGACGGTTCAGTACCTACGCCAAGTGCTTCGTTGTCGGGTTCCGATGCGGACGAACTGCCTGAGGTAACCCAGGCAGGATCGGAGCAGACGGCCGCAGACCGCATGACGGTGCGCACCGATCTGGTCGAGGCCGAAATCTCGGCGCAAGGCGGTCAGATCGTCAAGCTGCGATTGCTCGACCACGCTTCTTCGCAGGATCGTGACCGTCCGTTCGTGCTCTTCGATGACGGGATGCGGCATCGGTACTTCGCGCAGAGCGGCTTGATCGGCGAAGGCATGCCGAGCCACCACGCAATGCACCGTCTTCCCGCCGAGGAGATGGCGCTAGAGGTCGGGCAGGACGAACTCGTGGTTCGCCTGCCGGCCCAGGTTGAGGGCGATCTGGCGATCACCAAGGTGATGACCTTCCGTCGGGGTAGCTATGTCGTCGAGGTCGGATACGAAATCGAGAATCGCAGCCAGGCCGAGGTTTCGCCGCACGCGTACTTCCAGTTCTCGCGTGACGGCGACGAAGCCGAGGCGGTCGAGGTGTTCGGCGTTTCGACCTTCACGGGGCCGGCGGTCTATACCGATGAAGAGAAATTCCAGAAGATCGACTTCGCTGACCTCGCCGAGGGCGACGCCAAGTTCGTTCGCCGTGCGGACGACGGTTGGCTGGCAATGGTTCAGCACTATTTCGTGGCTGCGTGGCTGCCGGAGACCGGTGTTCAGCGCGAGAACTTTGCGCGCAAGATCGGCGGCAACATGTACACGGCTGGCGTGATCGTCCCGGTGGCGGCGGTCCCGGCGGGCGAGACGGCGACGGTTTCGACGCGCCTGTATGCGGGTCCGCAGGAGCAGGACCATCTCGACGCGATTGCCGACGGGCTTGGGCTGGTTGTCGACTACGGCTGGCTGACCATGATCGCGGCACCGCTTTTCTGGGTGCTTTCCTGGTTCCACGATCTGACCGGAAACTGGGGTTGGGCGATCATCCTGGTGACGATCCTGATCAAGGCGGTGTTCTTCCCGCTGTCGGCCACGAGCTACAAGTCGATGGCCAAGATGCGTGTGCTCGGGCCGCGCATGCAGCGGATCAAGGAACTGTACGGACATGACAAGCCGCGGATGCAGCAGGAAGTCATGCAGATGTACCGCACCGAGAAGATCAATCCGCTGGGGGGCTGCCTGCCGATCCTGGTGCAGATTCCAGTCTTCATCGCGCTCTACTGGGTGCTGCTTGGCAGTGTCGAGATGCGCCATGCGCCCTGGCTGGGCTGGATTACCGACCTTTCGGCTAAGGATCCGTACTTCGTGCTTCCGGTACTGATGGGTCTGAGCATGTTCGTGCAGATGCGTCTCAACCCCGCCCCGCCGGATCCGATCCAGGCCAAGGTGATGATGGCTCTGCCGTTCGTGTTCACGATCATGTTCCTGTGGTTCCCCTCGGGCCTGGTGCTGTACTGGGTGGTGAACAACATCCTGTCGATTGCGCAGCAGTGGCAGATCACACGCAGCATCGAGGCGTCGAAGAAGGCTGGCAAGCCGGTCTGACCGGCGGGCTCCAGCGCACACTGCGGAGGCCTCATGTCGCATGACGAAGGCATGATTGAGCCTCCTGCCGGCGTCGATACGATCGCGGCAATCGCGACTGCTCCCGGCCGAGGCGGCATCGGGATTGTTCGGGTATCGGGTCCGTCGCTTTTGCCGTTCGCGCATGCGCTCACCGGTCGGCAGCCTTCGCCGCGCCATGCCGGTTTTACGCGTTTTCTCGATGGCACGGGCGAGACCATCGACGAGGGGCTGCTGATCCACTTCCCCGGTCCGGCTTCGTTTACCGGGGAGGATGTGATCGAGTTGCAGGGACACGGTGGCCCGGTCGTACTGCGACTTTTACTCGAGCGTTGCTTCGAGTTGGGTGCCCGCCCCGCAGCCCCTGGCGAATTTTCTCAACGAGCCTTTCTGAACGAGCGCATGGATCTGGCTCAAGCCGAGGCCGTGGCAGATCTGATCGACGCATCTTCGGCGCAGGCTGCCCGTTCGGCTGTGCGTTCGCTTGGCGGCGTCTTTTCAGAGCGTATCGAAGCGTTGCGGGATGAACTGATCGATCTGCGCATGCTGGTCGAGGCGACGCTGGATTTTCCCGAAGAAGAAATCGATTTCCTCGAGCAGGCCAGGGTGTTCGCGCGCCTTGATTCGATCGAAGCGCATCTGGCAGGGGTGATTCGCGCGGCGAGTCAGGGCGCCTTGTTGCGCGAGGGGATGCGGGTGGTGCTGGCGGGGCTGCCTAATGTCGGAAAATCCAGTCTGTTGAATCGGCTTGCGGGCGAGGATCGCGCGATTGTCACGGACGTCGCGGGGACGACCCGCGACGTATTGCGTGAGTCCATCCAGATCGAGGGAATACCGGTTCACATCGTGGACACCGCGGGTTTGCGCGACACGGACGATCCGGTGGAGCGCATTGGAGTTGAGCGGACCTGGGGTGAGATCGCAGGTGCAGATGTAATTGTTCATCTGGTGGATGCTTGCGCAGGTTGGGGAAGGGCCGACAGTGACATCGACTCACGCTTGCCGGCCGGGATTCCGCGTGTTCGGGTTTTTAACAAAATCGACCTGACGAGCGATCTTCCCTCTGGTGTGGGTGATGACGATTCCGACGTCAGGTGGCTTCGCATGAGCGCCAAGCGAGGTGATGGAGTTGACGAGCTGCGTGCTGCATTGCTGGAAATTGTCGGATGGGCACCAGGTCATGAGGACGTTTTCATCGCACGCGAAAGACATCTGCTTGCCCTACGTTCCGCGTTGGATCATTTGAAGGCGGCGCGATCCAGTGCCCAGTCGCTCGATATTCTTGCTGAAGAGCTGCGATTGGCACACGATGAACTCGGAACGATCACGGGCGTGTTTACGCCGGATGACCTGCTGGGTGTGATTTTTTCGCGATTTTGCATCGGCAAGTAGTGTTTCACGTGAAACCTGTTTGGGACGGAGCGTTGGGTGGAAGCTGAAGTCCTGATCATCAGCCTCGGGTTTGCTGCGCTTTTCGCCGGTTTCGTAGACGCCGTCGTAGGAGGTAGCGGCCTGGTACAGATTCCTGCTCTCTTCTCCGCATTCCCCGGTCAGGCACCCGCGACCCTTCTGGCGACCAACAAGATCTCGAGTATCGTCGGAACGGCGTCCGCCGCGGTTCAGTACGCACGCCGCGTACGCGTTCCATGGGGCATTGCTCTACCCGGCGCGGCAGCAGCCTTCCTCGGGTCATGGCTGGGTGCCAAGGCAGTGGTATTTCTCCCACCGGAATTGATGCGACCGTTCGTTCTGGCGCTATTGGTGATGGTCGCAATCTATACATTCGTGCGGAAGGATTTCGGCACGGGTGAGAATCGTTCGCGCCACGATGCCCGCGATGTGATCATGGCCGTGGGAATCGGCGCCGTGATCGGGTTCTATGACGGTTTGTTTGGCCCCGGTACGGGCAGTTTTCTGATCTTTCTGTTCGTTCGTTTTGTTTCTCTGGACTTTCTCCATGCTTCAGCTACGGCGAAGGTCGTCAATGTCTCAACGAATCTGGGTGCGATTGCCTACTTCGCTGCTTCCGTCGAGATCCTGTGGTTGCTCGGTGTGACGATGGCAGTGTGCAATCTGTGCGGTGCGATCATCGGGTCGAGGGTGGCGCTGAAGCACGGGTCCGGGTTTGTTCGCTATATGTTTCTTGGAGTGGTGACGGTTTTGATTCTGAAGATGTCCTACGATCTGGCTGTTGGCGGATGAGCAAGTTTCACGTGAAACAGACGTCCGGCCGACGCACCCGCCAGAATCCCGGAAGACGTGCCGAACACGCAAGCCTAGATCGCGGAAGCCTTGCCCTCGCCATGCGGGAAGCAGGGCAGCTGATCGAAAAGGTCATCGAAGGCCGCAACTTGAGCTTGGCATGGGAAGAGGCGATTGCCCATGCCGAGTGGTCCGACGCCGAACGAGGCGCAATTCGCGATCTTGCGTGGAGTGCACTCCGAAGATTCGGGCGAGATGATGCCACGCTTCGACTGCTGCTAACCAAGCCGTTGCCAGACAGCGTACGCGCAGTTCTGCTGGTTGCGCTGGCAAGGCTTGAGAGCCGCCCGGAACAATCCTACGTAATCGTCGATCAGGCCGTCGAAGCTGTTGGTAGCTTTGCCCCGGGCCTCAAGGGCGTAGCCAACGGCGTCCTGCGCAACCGAATGCGCCGTGCCGAGGATCTGCTCGAACGAATTGACGAGGATGAAACCGCGCAGTGGTGCCACCCCCAGTGGTGGATCGATCGTGTACGCCACGATCACCCGCAACGGTGGCAGGCGCTCCTGCACGCAGGCAACGCTCATCCGCCGATGTCCGTACGCATCAATCGCCGACGAAGCGATGTTGGACAAATGAAGCCTCGATTCGAGGCGACGGGCGTGCGAGCGCGTGAAATCGAACCGGGTGCCTTGCTGCTGGATCACCCGATGCCGGTGAGCCAACTGCCCGGCTTCGAGCAGGGTTGGACTTCGGTTCAGGACGCAGGCGCACAGTACGCTGCAACCCTGCTCGGTGCACGCAATGGTGAGCGTGTGCTCGATGCGTGCTCCGCTCCAGGCGGAAAAACAGCCCATATTCTCGAGCTTGCCGATGTCGAGATGCTCGCGCTCGATCTCGATCCCATCCGCCTGGCGCGGGTACGTAGCAATCTCGAGCGACTCGGGCTGGAGGCACAGACCAAGGTCGCCGACGCTGCGCGCCCCGACGAATGGTGGGACGGCCGACATTTCGACCGCATCCTTGCCGATGTGCCGTGCAGCGCCTCCGGCGTGGCCCGACGCCACCCCGACATCAAGTGGCATCGACGCGACGCTGACATCAAGGGTTTCGCCGTGACACAGTCGCGCCTGCTGGATGCGCTTTGGCAGACCCTCGCGCCGGGTGGCACAATGCTGTACGCAACTTGCTCGATCTTCGACGAGGAAAACGGGGCACAGCTAAGCGCCTTCTGCGCGCGCCACGACGATGCCCGGAGGCTGTCACTGCATGGCCGGAAGGAAGTTCAACTGTTACCGGATGCCGAGCATGACGGCTTCTACTACGCTGCCTTGCGCAAGCAAGGCTAGGCGTCGCCTGCTGGTACTCCTGCTGTGCCTTCCGTCGTTTCTTCTGGCCGGAGTCGCCTGCGCGGGCGAAGCTGCCGTGCGTTCGGCCGCGATCGTGTCGACCGAGGAAGGCTACGTCGTCAATGCAGATTTCCGTGTACCGCTTGCCCCGCGTCTGGTCGATACCGTGATGCGCGGCGTATCGCTGTACTTCAATGTCGAGCTCGTCATCGAGCAGCCGCGACGTTGGTGGTTCGACCGTACCGTCGCCAGGCGCAGTTTGCAGTTCCGTCTGTCCTATCACCCAATTACCCGCAGCTACCGCCTATCGATCGGCGCCCTGCATCGTTCGTATGACACGCTCGAATCGGCCATGCGGACGATGACCCGCGTTCGCAACTGGCGGATCATGGCCCATGAAGAGCTCGAACCGGGCGATGAGTACCGCGCGTCACTGCGCTTTGTTCATGACGTTGGAATGCTTCCCAAGCCGCTCGTGATCTCGGCAAGCGCCGATCGCGAATGGGCCATTACCACCGAATGGGTACGCTGGAATTTCAGTGCGGAGGCCGCGCCGTGAGAAAGCTGGTCCTCGTTCTCGTCGCCGGGATGGCGGGCCTGTCCCTGTTCCTGCTCACGACCGTGGGTGCGGACACGGACGTGTTTGCCGGCATCTATCCGTACCTGCTTGGCCTCAACGGCACCGTGGCCGTTGCGCTTGCGGCGATCGTCGCGGTCCAGTTGCGACGCCTGTGGCGCGAGTATCGCGAACGCGCCTTCGGCTCGCGACTCAAGTACCGACTGATGCTGATGTTCGCACTGATGGCGATCCTCCCCGGCATCGTTCTCTACGGCGTGTCGCTGCTGTTCGTGGTCCGCACCATCGATTCATGGTTCGACGTACGTGTAGAACGCGCGCTCGATGGCGGTATCGCACTGGGACAGACGGCGCTCGATCACCTCGTTTCGCAGGTCAGCGACCGCGGGCGCGAGATCGCCCTGGAACTGGACGGCGGACATCAGGTGTCGTCCATCCGTCTCAACGCCCTGCGCGAACAGGCCGGTGTTGCGAGCCTCACGGTGTTGACCTCGAACGCCCAGATCGTCACTACCGTCAGCGAAGGGGTCGGCAGTTTCGTGCCCGACCTGCCGGCTACGGCCCAGTTGCGCCAGGCACGTCAGTTGCGCCGTTACAGCAAGGTCGAGCCCCGCCCGGACGGCAGCATGATGATTCGCGTGATCGTCCCGGTTCCCGGTCGCGGACTGCTCTCCGAGCCGAACTACCTCCAGCTCACCGAGCCGCTGCCGCCCGAACTGGTACGCAACATCGATGCGGTGCAGGAAGCGCACCGCGAGTACCAGCAGATCGTCATCGGTCGCGATGGCCTCAGCCGCGTGTATTCGCTGACGCTGACGCTGACGCTGTTGCTTGCGATGCTCGGAGCGGCCGCGGTTGCCTTCGTGCTGACCCGGCGTCTGGTCGCGCCCTTGATCATCCTCGCCGAAGGCACGCAGGCCGTCGCCCAGGGCGATTTCAGCCCGCGCCGTGCGCTGCCCGCACGCGACGAACTCGGCGTGCTGACCCAGTCTTTCAACCAGATGACGCGCCAGCTCCAGGAGGCGCGCGCGCAGGCCGACAAGAGCCGCGCAGCGGTGGAGACCGCGCGCGTCTATTTGGAGAGCGTTCTGGCCAACCTGTCGGCCGGGGTGCTGGCCTTTGGCGCCGACGGCTGCCTGCGTGCGGCCAACCATGGCGCAATGGACATTCTCGGTGATGCGCTCGAGGGCTTCGAGGAGACACCCCTGTCCGACTGGCCCCGCCTGCAGATCTTCCGCGACGCACTGCTCGAAGGTTTCGAACGCCATGCCAGCGACTGGCACGAACAGGTCGAGATCCACCGTGCCGATGCCGAACCGCAGACGCTGCTGATTCACGGTGCGCGACTGCCCGAATCGATCGGAGGTGGCTACGTCGTCGTGTTCGACGACATCACGGCCCTGGTCCAGGCGCAACGTACTGCGGCCTGGGCGGAGGTCGCGCGGCGTCTGGCGCACGAGATCAAGAATCCGCTCACCCCGATCCAGCTCTCGGCCGAGCGACTCGCCTACAAGCTCGAGGGGCGTCTGGATCCGGACGGGCAGGAGATCCTCGAGCGTTCCACGCGTACCATCGTCAATCAGGTCGAAGCGATGAAGAATCTGGTCAATGCTTTCCGCGACTACGCGCGGCCGCAAAGCCCGGAACTGGCAGCGGTGGACCTGCATTCGCTGATCAGCGAAGTCCTCGGTCTGTACGAGAGTTCGCCGCTCCATGTGCGCACCCAGTTTGCCGATGCGCCCGTCGTCGTAAACGGCGATCCGGCGCAGATCCGCCAGATCATTCATAATCTGTTCCAGAACTCCGAGGACGCGCTGGCCGGAACGGACGCCGCCGAGGTGGTTGTTGCAACCCGACGCGAGAACGGCAACGCGATACTGACGTGGTCGGACACCGGCCCGGGCTTCCCGGCAGAAGTGTTCGCGCGTCCCTTCGAGCCGTATTTCACGACCAAGGCGCGTGGCACCGGCCTGGGCCTGGCGATCATGAAGAAGATCGTCGACGAGCATCACGGTGACGTGCACCTGTCCAATCGCAGCGGCGGAGGGGCTGAGGTACGCGTGCGATTGCCTGCCGTCGAAGCGCCGCAAGCAAAATCGAACGACGAAGCGTGGTAAACATACGAGATGGCCAACATTCTGATCGTCGACGACGAAGTCGGCATTCGCGAACTGCTCTCCGAAATCCTGCGTGACGAAGGCCACGATGTCGTCGTCGCCGAGAATGCCGGCGCGGCGCGGGCGGTGCGCAATGCGAAACGCCCCGAGCTCGTGCTGCTCGATATCTGGATGCCTGACACCGACGGCATCACGCTGCTCAAGGAATGGTCGGCCAGCGGGCAACTGACCATGCCGGTCATCATGATGTCCGGCCACGGCACCATCGACACTGCGGTCGAGGCCACGCGCATCGGCGCGGTCGACTATCTGGAAAAGCCCATCGCCCTGCAGAAGCTGCTGACCGCGGTCAAGCGCAGCCTGCAGCGTCCGTCCTCGGGCACCCAGCCCGCGCCCTTGTCGCTGGCCGCGTTCCCGCGTTCGGCGCCGCTGCGCGAGCTCAGAAAGCGATTGCAGCAGATCGCCGAGAAGACGCGCGTACTCGCGTTGCGTGTGGGCAACGGTAGCCTGGCCGAGCTGGCCGCACGCAGTGTCAAGCCGAACGGCGCGCCGTGGCTCGATTTCGCGACGGTCAATCAGCCGATCGACATCAACCAGTTGCAGAACTGCAACGGTGGCGTGATGTACATCGCCGACATTGGCCGATTGAACCGTACCCAGCAGAAGAACCTCGCCTTCGCGCTCGATCGTCTGGATCGCTTCAACCTGCATGTGGTCGCGGCGGCGGAAGTCGGCGGCGAGGTCCTGCTCGGCGACGGCTGGGACGAAAAGCTCGTTCAACGCCTGTTCGAGGTCAGCCTGGTGCCGCCGACCATCGCCGACATCCAGGACGACGTACCGGAACTTTCCTCGCAACTGCTCGTGCACCTGATCGAATCCGGCGAAGTGCCGCGCCGCGTGTTTTCGACCGCGGCGCTCAACGCGTTGCGCACCCAGCAATGGCCGGGCGGTTTCCAGGAACTGCGTGCGGCGGTCAAGTCGCTTGCGCTGGGTACGCTTGACGAGGAGATCAGCCTTGCCGACGTGCGCCGCGTGCTGCCGGCGCCGGCTGACAGTGTGCACTCGATCTCGTTCGACCAGCCGCTGCGCGAGGCGCGCGAAGCCTTCGAGCGCCTGTACTTCGAGCACTACCTGCGCACCGAGGGCAACAACATGACGCGCATCGCCGAAAAATGCGGGCTGGAGCGCACCCACCTTTACCGCAAGCTCAAGCAGCTCGGCCTGCAGACCGGGCGCAAGGGCAGCGAAGGCTGACGCGATGCGTCTTGCGGCACCGCACCAATCCGTGAAACGCGGGCGTACAATGCGCGCTCATCCGAACGAGACGGACCGCAGGTGAAGATCATCATCCTCGGCGCGGGTCAGGTCGGCACTTCGGTGGCCGAGAACCTGGTCTCCGAAGCCAACGACATCACGCTGGTCGATTCCAACGCCGAGCTGCTCGAGCAATTGCGCGAGCGCTTCGAGGCGCGCACCGTATGCGGCAACGGCGCCTCGCCCACGGTGTTGCGCGAAGCCGGCGCCGACGACGCCGATCTGCTCATCGCGGTGACCCAGTCCGACGAGACCAATCTGTGTGCATGCAAGGTCGCGCGCACGCTGTTCAACCTGCCCACGCGCATCGCACGTCTGCGCTCGGGCGAGTTCGTCGACTACCCCGAACTGCTCGCGCCCGAGAACTTCGCGGTGGATTTCTCGATCTGCCCGGAGCAGATCGTCACCGACTACATCAAGCGCCTGATCTCCTTCCCCGAGGCGCTGCAGGTCCTCGAGTTCGCCGAGGGTACGCTCAGCCTGATCGGTGTGCGCGCCTTCGAGGGCGGCCCGCTGGTCGGTCATCCGCTCAAGGCGCTTCGCTATCACCTGCCCAACATCGAGGTGCGCATCGCGGCGATCTACCGCAACGGCGAAGCGCTGATCCCCGAGGGCGACACCATCATCGTGCCCGGTGACGAGGTGTTCTGTCTGGCCGCCAGCGTGCACATCCGCCAGGTCATGCGCGAGATGCGTCGCGGCGACCACCCGATGCGACGCATCATGATCGCCGGCGGTGGCAACATCGGCTTCCGGCTCGCGCGTTCAATCGAGCAGGACTACAACGTCAAGCTCCTCGACGTGAACAAGCGTCGCACGCAGATGCTGGCGACGAGTCTCGACCGCACCCTGGTGCTGCGCGGCGATTCCACCGACGAGAAGCTGCTCGAGAACGAGGGCATCGACGAGATCGACCTGTTCGTCGCGCTGACCAACGATGAGGAAGACAACATCATGTCCGCCTCGCTGGCCAAGCGCATGGGCGCACGCCGCACGCTGGCGCTGATCAACCGCAAGAGTTATGTCGACCTGGTGCAGGGCGGGCCCATCGACATTGCCATCTCGCCGGCGCAGATTTCCATCGGAACCTTGCTCGCGCACGTGCGACGCGGTGATGTGGTGGCTGTGCACAGCCTGCGCCGCGGCGCGGCCGAGGCGCTGGAGATCGTCGCCCACGGTTCGTCGAGCGAGTCCAAGGTGGTGGGCAAACCCATCGAGGAAATCCCGCTTCCGCGCGGCGCGACCATCGGTGCGATCGTACGCAACGAGGTGCGCGACGAGCGCGTCGTGCGCCGCGAGGTCATCATGCCGCACCACGACACGCTGATCGAGCAGGATGACCACGTCATCGTGTTCTGCACGCACAAGAAGCTCGTGCGCCAGGTCGAGAAGCTGTTCCAGGTCGGTTTCACGTTCCTGTGACGGTGCGCGCCAGGATGTCGATTCGCCCTGCCCGGAATCTTGCTGAGCGATGAAGAGCTTCTACCCCGCATTCAATGCCCTGGGCCTGATCATCATCATCTTCGGGGTGCTGATGGGCTTTCCGCTGGCCGTCTCGCACGGTCTGGGCGAGGATGCTTCCGGCGCCTTCGACCGTGCCATGCTGATCACCGTCGTCGCCGGCGCTGCCGTGTGGTACCTGACGCGCGGCCGGCGGCGCGACCTGCGCCCCTCCGACGGCTTTCTGCTGGTGGCGCTGACCTGGATCGTGCTGCCGATCTTCGGCGCGATCCCGCTGTACAACTACCTGCCCGAACTG
Organism: uncultured Azoarcus sp.; assembly: GCA_963975885.1. Classification (GTDB taxonomy): domain Bacteria; phylum Pseudomonadota; class Gammaproteobacteria; order Burkholderiales; family Rhodocyclaceae; genus Pseudazoarcus. The sequence goes on along the minus strand of CAXBIS010000027.1, from coordinate 17,062 downwards.
AGCGCGACGATGGCCTTCTTCGAGGCGGTGTCGGGCCTGACCGCGACCGGGGCGACGGTGCTCTACAGCATCGACGACCTGCCGGTGTCGATCAACCTGTGGCGCACCTTCATGCACTGGATCGGCGGCATGGGCGTGATCGTGCTGGTGGTCGCGATCCTGCCGCTGCTGGGCATCGGCGGTCGGCAGTTGTTCAAGGCCGAAGTGCCGACCCCGATGAAGGAATCGAGTCTGACGCCGCGCATCGCGCAGACTGCCAAGGGCCTGTGGATGTCGTACGTGCTGCTCACCGTGGCCTGCGGCGTCAGCCTGTGGGCTGTGGGCATGCCGCCGTGGGACGCGCTGATCCATGCTTTCACGGTGGCCGGCCTGGGCGGTTTCTCGAGCAAGGACGAATCCATCGGCCATTTCCAGAGCCTGCCGATCGAGCTCGTCGTGATCGGCTTCGCGCTGCTCGCCGGCCTCAACTACGCGACCCACTATCTCGCCCTGCTGCGCCGCTCGCCACGGCCCTACTTCAACGACCCGGAGATTCCGTTCTATTTCCTCGTGCTGTCGGCCAGCGTCGTGATGATGACCGGCTACCTGATGTATTTCGACAGCACGGCGGATCTCGCAACGACGCTGCGCCATGTGTCCTTCCACGTCGTGTCGATCTCGACCTCGCTGGGTCTGGTCACGCACGACTACACGATGTGGCCCGGCTTCCTGCAACTGTGGCTGTTGTTCCTGGGCAGCTTCGTGGCGTGTTCGGGGTCGACCGGCGGCGGCATCAAGATGATGCGCGCGATCATCCTGTACAAGCAGGCCTATCGCGAGATCGTGCGCTCGCTGCATCCCAACGCCGTGTACCCGGTGCGCCTGGGTCACCAGCGCGTGTCCGAGAACATCCTGCATGCGGTACTCGGCTTCAGCTTCATGTACATGGTCTCGATCGTGTCGCTGACCCTGCTCATGACGGCGCTCGGCTCCGATCTCGTAACCGGGTTCTCCGCCGTGGTTGCGTGCATCAACAACACCGGCCCGGGCCTGGCGCTGGTTGGTCCGGCGACCAACTACGCCGGCATGAGCGAGATCCAGATGTGGGTGCTGTCCTTTGCGATGGTGCTCGGTCGGCTCGAGATCTTCACCCTGCTGGTGGTGCTCACGCCGGTGTTCTGGCGTCGATAGGCCGGACGGGGTCGGCAAGAGCCGACAAAACCCGGATAATCGGCGTTTTCGACCTATCCGGCCGCGCCGCACGCGGCCCCACAGGACCCATTCCGTGAGCCGTCTCGAGAACGACACCTTCCTGCGCGCACTGGCACGCGAACCCGTCGACTACACTCCCGTATGGATGATGCGCCAGGCCGGTCGCTATCTGCCCGAGTACCGGGAGACGCGTGCCCGCGCCGGCAGCTTTCTCGATCTGTGCAAGAACACGGATCTGGCCTGCGAAGTCACGCTGCAGCCGCTCGCGCGCTATCCGCTCGACGCCGCGATCCTGTTCTCGGACATCCTCACGGTGCCCGACGCAATGGGCCTGGGCCTGTATTTCGCCGAGGGCGAGGGCCCGCGCTTCGAACGGCCGCTACGCGAGGAGTGGGAGATCCGCAATCTCACCGCGCCGGATCCCAACGTCGAGCTGCGCTACGTCATGGACGCCGTGTCCGAGATTCGCCGCGCGCTGGGTGGTTCGGTGCCGCTGATCGGTTTTTCCGGCAGCCCGTGGACGCTGGCCTGCTACATGGTCGAAGGGCGCTCATCGTCCGACTACCGCCAGATCAAGACCATGGCCTATGCCCGGCCGGACCTGATGCACCACATCCTGTCGGTCACCGCGGACGCGGTCGTGGCCTATCTGAACGCGCAGATCGAGGCCGGCGCGCAGGCTGTGATGATCTTCGATTCGTGGGGTGGCGTGCTTTCCGAGGCCGCCTACCGGGAATTCTCGCTTGCGTACCTGGAGCGCGTCGTCGCCGGCCTCACGCGCGAGCGCGAAGGTCGTCGCGTACCCAGTATCGTGTTCACCAAGGGCGGGGGTCTGTGGCTCGAATCCATCGCGGCGATCGGTAGCGACGGTGTCGGGCTGGACTGGACGATGGACATCGGTCGTGCGCGCGCGCTCGTCGGTGATCGCGTCGCGCTGCAAGGCAACCTCGACCCCAATGTGCTGTTCGCACCGCCCGAGGTCGTTGCACGCGAGGCGCGTCGCGTGCTCGATGCGTTCGGGCCGCATCCGGGCCACGTGTTCAATCTCGGTCACGGCATCTCGCAATTCACACCGCCCGAATCGGTGGATGCACTGGTCGAGACCGTGCACCGCCACAGCCGCAGCCTGCATGGCGCGTCGTGAGGCCTTCTGCGGCGCACTGCAGGATGGTGCACCGCAGGTCTGCAGGGCATATCGGGCTTGACTTATGCACAAGGTCGTAGAACGCCCGTGGCGCTTTTGATGCGCGTCAGGCGGCCGCGGCGGAATTGTTCAAGTGACTGTTTTAAAAGACTATTAACAATGCCCATTGTTAAGGCAGTGTGACACTTTCCCTTGTTTCAAGCCGGTTGAACGCCCTTTCCCCCTGCTTGCCCACAGGGATATCCACAGAATATGTGGAGAACCTCAGTAAGCGCGTGCAGGCAATGACTTGGAGGCGGTTTCGATGAATCGAATCAACTTCATTGAACAAGCCTCTGTATTCACTTCAATTTTCATCTTCGCATGAGCAAGGATGTCGCCACCGTGGTGCGTGTCGCCCTGCCTGTGCCGTTGCCGCGCCTGTTCGATTACCTTGCCGAAGCGACCCAGGACGACATCGGGCGTTGCGTGCGTGTGCCCTTCGGTCGCGAGGAGAAGCTCGGCGTGATTGTCGCGGTCGGGGTCGATTCCGATCTCGCGACCGAGCGCCTTCGACCGGTCGTCGCGCTGCGCCGCGATCTGCCGTCCCTGCCGGCCGACTGGCTGGCGCTGGTCGGCTTTGCGTCGGCCTACTATCACGCGCCCATGGGTGAGGTCGTCGCGCTTGCGCTGCCGCCGGGAGTGCGTCGCGCAACGGCGTTCTCGCCCGCCGAGGCGGATCCCTTCGTCGCGGTCTCGGAGGCCGGTCGTACCGTCCTCACCGGAGGCCGAACGGGGCGCACCCGCAGCTTCGTGGCGGCGCTCGCCGGGTCGGGCACCTTGCGGCGTGCGCGTGCGCGCGAGCTGCCTGATGGCGACAAGTTCGCCGAGGCCATGCGTCGCGGCTGGGTCGAGCACGTGGCCGCACCCGGCGCGGTACACGTCGGCGGAGCCGCACCTGAGGCGACGGTCGATCAGGCCGCGGCCATCGATGCGGTCGCGGCACGTCTGCAGGCCTTCGACTGCTGGCTGCTGCAGGGGGTGACCGGCAGCGGCAAGACCGAGGTCTATCTGCGTCTGGCCGAGCGCGCGCTCGAAGCCGGTCGCCAGGTGTTGATGCTGGTGCCCGAAATTGCGCTGACGCCACAGCTCGAGGCACGCGTGGCGGCGCGCTTTCCCAATGCCGCCGTGGTCAGCCTGCATTCGGCCCAGGCCGAGGGCGCGCGTGCGGCCGGCTTCGTCGAGGCGCTGGCCGGGCGCGCCGACATCGTGCTGGGCACGCGCCTGGCGGTGTTCACGCCGCTGCCGCGGCTGGGCTTGATCCTGCTCGACGAGGAGCACGACGCCTCCTACAAGCAGCAGGAAGGGGTGCGTTACTCGGCGCGCGACCTCGCCGTATGGCGTGCGCGCGATCGTGGCGTACCCGTGGTGCTGGGCTCGGCGACGCCGTCGCTGGAGAGCTGGGAGCATGCGCGTCGCGGTCGTTACCGCTCCCTGCGTCTGGACGCCCGTGCGGCCTCCGCCGCACTGCCGGCCGTGCGCACCGTAGACACCCGCAGGCTGCGGCTGGACGAGGGGCTCAGCCCGATGCTGCTCGACGCACTGGGACAGCGCCTTGCACGTGGCGAACAGAGCCTGGTGTTTCTGAACCGGCGCGGCTATGCACCGGTGCTCTCCTGCACCTCCTGCGGCTGGATCAGCGGCTGCCCGCATTGCTCGGCCAATCTTGTCGTGCATCTGGCCGAACGGCGCATGCGCTGCCACCATTGCGGCACCGATGCGCCCATTCCGGCCGCCTGCCCGAGCTGTGGCGACCAGGACATCCGCCCCTTCGGTCGCGGCACGCAGCGCGTCGAGCAACGTCTGGCCGAACTCTTCCCCGCGGCACGCGTGCTGCGGGTCGATCGCGACGCGGCGCGCACCCGGCCGCAGTGGGAGGCGCTGCTTGCCCGCATTGCTGGGGGTGAGGCGGACATCCTGGTGGGCACACAGATGATGGCCAAGGGGCACGACTTCCCCCAGCTCACGTTCGTCGGTGTGATTGGCGCCGATGCCTCGTTGCATGCGGCCGACTTCCGCGCGCCCGAGCGCCTGTTCCAGCAGCTGATGCAGGTCGGCGGTCGTGCCGGGCGCGCGAAGCTCGCGGGCGAAGTGCTGATCCAGACGGAGTTTCCGGAGCATCCGCTGTACCGCCATCTGGCGCGTCACGACTTCGACGGATTCGCCGCACGTGAGCTCGACGAGCGCCGCGTGGCGGGCTTTCCGCCGTACAGCCATCAGGCCATGCTGCGCGCGGATGCGCCGCAACTGGACGAGGCGCAGCGTTTTCTCGAGCACGCCCGCGATCTCGCCAACGACCTCGCGCCCGAGGGCCTGCGGGTGTTCGATGTGGTGCCGATGCGCATGACGCGGCTGGCACGGCGCGAGCGCGCGCAACTGCTGGTCGAGGCCGACCAGCGGGTCCTTCTGCAGCGCTTCATCGGCGAGTGGCTCGAGGTGCTGCGCGCGCAGCGCGTGCCGCGCACGCTGCGCTGGCAGCTCGACGTGGATCCGCTGGAAGTCTGATCGTCATTGCGAGGCGTCGGGCGACGGAGCAGCCGCGCGGCGTGGGGATTGTCGGTTGGCTCAGCCGACCACGCTTTGCCCGGGTCCGCCGTTCTTGGCCGCATACAGGGTCTCGTCCACGGCCTGCAGCACGGTGTCGGCATCGGGCGAGCCGTCGAACTCGACGATGCCGATGCTCGCCCCGAGCGTGAACGAGACCGGATCCTCGCCGGTGATGGGCGTGTTTGCGAGCGCGGCGTGCAGGCGCTCCGCGCCGGTCAGCGCGGCCTGCTTGTCGGTGTCCGGCAACAGCACCATGAACTCGTCGCCGCCCCAGCGCGCGATGAAATCCGATTCACGGAAGACGTCGGTGCACAAGGTGGCGAACACCGTCAGGGCATGGTCGCCGGCCTGGTGACCATGGCGGTCGTTGATCGGCTTGAAGTCGTCGAGATCGGCCATCAGCAGACAACTGGCACCGCCACTGCGCGCCAGCCGTGCGATCTCCTGGTCGAGCCGCCCGGTGAAGGCGCGCCGGTTGGCGAGCCCGGTGAGCGAATCGGTTGCGGCCAGCAGCGCCATCTCGTGGCGTGCCATATCCAGTTCGGCGAGCATCTCGGCCTGCTTCGCGTTGTGTTCGTAGAGTCTGAGCAAAAGCATGACCTGCGCGGCCAGCGCCTCGAGGATCTCGCCCTGTTCTGGTGTGAGCGTGCGCGGCTGGTGATCGAGCACGCACAGCGTGCCCAGCGGATAGCCATCGTCGGTCTCGAGCAGCGCCCCGGCATAGAAGCGCAGTCCCGACTCGCCTGCCACCAGCGGGTTGTGCGCAAAGCGCGGGTCCTCAAGCGTATCGGGCACGACGAACAGCCCCGGCTGCAAAATGGCGTGCGCGCAGATGGACACGTCCAGCGGTGTCTCGCGCGTGCCCAGCCCGATCTCGGACTTGAACCACTGGCGGTCGCGGTCGATGAAGTTGATGACCGCGATCGGTACCTCGCAGATGTGGGCGGCGATGCGTGTGAGCGCATCGAAGGCCGCCTCGCGCGGCGTGTCGAGGATGCCGAAGCGGTACAGTGCGGCGAGGCGCTCGAATTCGTTTTCAGGGCTTGGCGGGCGACTCACGCACGATTCTCCAATGGCCACAGCCAGGCCGCCCCGCGCACGCCGGAGGCGTCGCCGTGGGCGGCGGCTACAAGAGGGGTTTCGACCACATCCGAGAAAATGTGTTCGCGCCACAATCGCGGGACGTTGCGATACAGCCGCGCAATCGATGACAGGCCACCGCCGAGCACGATCACGTCCGGGTCGAGCACGTTGATCACACTCGCCAGCGCGCGCGCCAGGCGTCGTTCGAAACGCTCCAGCGTGGCCTCGGCGCACTGTTCGCCGGCCTCGGCGGCGCGCACGATCTCGCGCACGTCGAGTTGGAGTCCGGTGTGGCGTGCGTGGTCGGCGGCTACACCGGGCCCCGACAGCCAGGTCTCGATGCAGTTCGTGCGCCCGCAATAGCAGCGCCGCGCAGGCGTATCGGACGCGTCCGGCGCCGGCAGGGGGATGTGTCCCCATTCCCCGGCGATTGCGTTGACGCCCGTGAGCAGACGTCCGTCGACAACGATGCCGCCACCCACGCCGGTACCCAGGATTACCCCGAACACGCAGCGCGCGCCGGCACCTGCGCCGTCAGTGGCTTCCGACATGGCAAGGCAGTTCGCGTCGTTGGCGATGCGTACCTCGCGTCCCAGCCGGGCGGTCAGATCACGGTCGAGCGCGCGACCGTTCAGACAGGTGGAATTGGCATTGCGCACCAGGCCGGTCGCCGGCGAGAGTGAGCCCGGCGTGCCGATGCCGACGCTCGCCCGGTGGCCGATGGCGCGCTCGCAGCGCGCCACCAGCGCGGCGATGGCATCGATGGTGGCGGCGTAATCCCCGGCCGGGGTTGCGATGCGTTCGCGGTGCAGCGTCGCGCCCATCTCGTCGAGCGCGACCAGTTCGATCTTGCTGCCGCCCAGATCGATGCCGATGCGCATCGCAGACTTCAGAGTTGCGATCGCATGCGCTCGCAGGCCTGCAGGAAGCGCGCGTCGGCTTCCTCGCGACTGCGCGAACTCATGCCCAGGTCACGGATCAGGCCATCCTGCAGCGAATAGCACCAGCCGTGCAGCGTGACCTTCTGGCCGCGCGCCCAGGCCTCGCGCATCACCGAGTTGTGGCTGATGTTGACCACCTGCTGCATCACGTTGAGCTCGCACAGCCGGTCGCGGCGCTGGGCCGGCGCGTCGAGCGCGTCGAGCAGCGCGATGTTGTGGTCGCGTACATCCTGCACGTGGCGCAGCCAGTTCTCGACCAGGCCGACTTTCGCGTCGTCCATCGCTGCGGCCACGCCGCCGCAGCCGTAGTGACCGACCACCAGCACGTGCTTGACGCGCAGCACGTCGACGGCGAACTGGATCACCGAGAGCGCGTTCAGGTCGGTGTGCACCACGACGTTGGCGATGTTGCGATGCACGAAGACTTCGCCGGGATCGAGATCGATGATCTGGTTGGCTGGCACCCGGCTGTCCGAGCAGCCGATCCAAAGGTACTCGGGCGACTGCTGGCGCGCCAGACGCAGGAAGAAGTCGGGGTCTTCCTCGATGCGGCGCGCGGCCCATTTGCGGTTGTTGTCGAAGAGTTGTTCGATGTCGCTCATGCTGTCTGCCTGCTATTCGCGAGGCCCCGATTTTACCGCGCCGGACGGCGTTCGTAGGTCATATAAGCGCCGCAGGCGCGCATCTGACCCTTGGCGGTGGGTGTTCGATGTGCGCGGATGGCAGGTGCGCTTCGCTTGGCTGCGCTGCGGTCGGCTCATTGCGACCAGATGCCCAGCGCGATCAGTTGCCGGCTGGCAGCCTCGCTCCAGCCGCGGTTGGCGGCCGGGCTGGCCGGGCTTGGATGCAGCACGCGGCCGATGCGCAGCTCGCGCCCGGCCAGCGCCGCGGCGGCGCGTCGCTCGGCCCAGGCGCCGACGCCGACGACCCACTCGGGCTGCAGCGTCTCGACGAGTTCCACGAGATGCGCGTCGCAGGCGGCCATCAGCGGCCCGCCCTCGGCTGCCGGCAGCTTGTCCGGGGTGAGGTTGCGCCCGTCGTCGAAGAAGGCCAGCGGGCAATAGTTGGCGACGAAGTGCTCGCGCGCGAAAGCGTCGGGCGTGCCGAAGCGTTCGCGGAACAGACCCCACAGGCGGCGGCCCGAAACCTCGGAACGGGGGCAGGAAAAACCTTCGACCGGGCGCTTGGGATTTTCGAGCGGCGGCTTCGTGACTTCGCCGGACAAGCCCATCCAGTCGCGAACGGCCTCGATCTCGCCAAACGGTACGCCGGTTTGCGCCATGCCGAAGGGGCCGGGGTTCATTCCGAGGAAGACCACGCGTTTGGGTGCCGCGGCAAAGCGCGCCAGATACGCTTCATGCACTGCCCAGGCATAGGTCAGCGGGTCATATACGTGACTCACCGGCGGTGCGAAACGCATCGGTGCGAGGGCGTCGGAGAGCGTGCGTGCGGCAGCAATGGCGGCGCGGGCGGTATCGGTGTGCGTCATGTCGGTTTGTTCATTTGCCGCCGGAGCGTACCGGCATGGCGTCGATGGCGCTCTGCTCGCCGTGCCAGGGCGCGACCTTGAGCAACAGCAGCATGCCCGGAATGGCGATCAGTACGCACAGGCTGAAGAAATCCACCCAGCCGATGTTCTCCACCAGCCATCCGGAGGTGGCGTTGACGAAGGTGCGCGGCACCGCCATCAGGCTGGTGAACAACGCGAACTGGGTGGCGGTGTAGGCCGGGTGTGTGGTGCGCGCGATGAAGGCCACGAAGGCTGCGGTGCCCAGGCCCGCGCCGAGCGACTCGAAGGTGATCACGACTGCCAGCGCGGCCAGCCGGGCGGCGTCGGCCTCGGCCGGGCCCATCCAGGCCAGCCACACGAAGCCGGCGGTGGACACCACCTGCGCGACGCCGAAAATCCACAGCGCGCGGTTGATGCCGAGCTTGAGCATCCACAGCCCGCCGAGGATGCCGCCGACGACCATCGGCCACAGGCTGGCGTTCTTGGCGACCACGCCGATCTCGGTCATCGTGAAGCCCATGTCGAGATAGAACGGCGTGGCCAGCGCGGCAGCCAACGAATCGCCCACCTTGTAGAAGAACAGGAAGGAGAGCACCAGCAATGCGGACCGGATGCCGTGGCGGCTGAAGAACTCGTGGAAAGGCTCGACCACGGCGGCACGCAGCGTGCGCGGCGCCAGCGCGGCGGCGGCCGGCTCCTTGACCATCAGCGTCATCATCAGGCCGGGCAGCATGAACAGCGAGGTGATCAGGAAGACCTGCGCCCACGGCAGGTGATCGGCCAGGATCAGAGACAGCGAGCCCGGCACCAGGCCGGCGATGCGGTAGGCATTGACGTGAATGGCATTGCCCAGCCCGAGTTCGACGTCGGGCAGGATCTCGCGGCGGAAGGCATCGAGCGCGATGTCCTGCGTGGCCGACAGAAAGGCCAGCGTGGTGGTGAGCGCCACGACCATGCCGAGATGCTCGGTAGGCGACAGGTGGCCAAGCCAGGCGATGGCGCCGACCAGGCCGACCTGCGACACCAGCATCCAGCTTCGGCGCCGGCCCAGCCAGGGAAGGATGCCGTAGCGGTCGAGCAGCGGCGCCCACAGGAACTTCCAGGTGTAGGGAAACTGGATCAGCGCGAAGGCGCCGATCACCTTCAGGCTCAGGCCCTCGGTCTTGAGCCATGCGGGCAGCAGGGAAAACAGCAGGAACAGCGGCAGGCCGGAACTGAAGCCGGTGAAGATGCACACCAGCATGCGGCGATTGAGCAGGGCTTGTTGCCAGCTCGGGCGTTGTTCGGTGTCGGGCACGCAGGATGGGTCCGTCGGGGTCGAAGCGAGGCCCCGATTATTGCAGATGTCCCGCGCGGGCGTCGGTCACCACGACTGCATGCGCAGCATCGCGTCGGCTTCGAGCGCCGGCATCGGGCGCGAGAAGTGAAAACCCTGCAGTTCGTCGCAGCCGAGTCGCGCCAGATGCAGTGCCTGTGCGGCGGTCTCGACGCCCTCGGCGACCACCGGCAGGCCCAGGTTGTGGGCCAGCGACACGGCGGCCGAGACGATGGCCGAGTCGTTGGGGTCGTTGTCGATGTCGCAGACGAAGGAGCCGTCGATCTTGAGCCGGTCGAGCGGGAACATCTTCAGATACGACAGCGACGAGTAACCGGTACCGAAGTCGTCGATGGCGATGCCCACGCCGAGCTGCTTGAGCCGGTGCAGCAGGGCCACGGCCTCGTCGGGGCGGTCCATGACCGAGGACTCGGTGATCTCGAGCTCCAGCATCGACGGCTCCAGCCCGGTCTCGGCGAGGATGTCGGCAACGGTATCGGCGAAGCGCACGTCGCGTAGCTGGCGCGCCGACAGGTTCACCGAGATGCGCGGTCGGCCCGGACCGAACTCGGACCATCGCTGTGCCTGCACGCAGGCCTCACGCAACACCCAGCGACCCAGCTCGACGATCATCCCGGTGTCTTCGGCGATCGGGATGAAGGTCGATGGCAGGTGCAGGGTCTCGCTGTCGGAACGCCAGCGCAAAAGCGCCTCGAAACCGTTGAGGGTGGTGCCCGATGCGTCGAGCAGCGGCTGGTACCACAGTTCGAATTCGTTGCTGCCGATCGCGCGGCGCAGGCGGTTCTCGAGCTCCAGCCGGGCGGTTGTGCTCTGGTTGAGTGCGTCGGTGAAGAACTGGTAGTTTGCCCGCCCGAGTGCCTTGGCGTGGTACATCGCGGCATCGGCATTGCGCAGCAGGGTGTTGGCATCCATGCCGTCGGCCGGGAAGAGGCTGATGCCGATCGAGGGTGTCGCGTGCAGTTCCGTGCCGTCGACCATGTAGGGTGCGGACAGGCGTTCGAGCAGGGACTCGGTCATGCGCGCGACGTCGCTTGCACCGCCGATGCCCTGCAGCGCGATGACGAACTCGTCGCCGCCCAGTCGCGCCACGGTATCGGTCTCGCGCATCTCGGCGCGCAGCCGGTCGGCCACCTGCATCAGCAGCGCGTCGCCGACGTGGTGCCCGAGAGAGTCGTTGATGTTCTTGAAGCGGTCCAGATCGAGGAAGAGCACGGCCAGCTGCTGGCTGCCGCGCCGAGCGTCGGCGATGGCCTGCTGAAGGCGGGCGTCGAGCAGGCCGCGGTTGGCCAGCCCGGTAAGCGCGTCGTGATGGGCCAGATGACGGACCTCGGCCTCGATGCGCTTGCGCTCGGAAATGTCGGTGTAAGTCGTCACCAGGCCGGCCACGCGACCGTCGATGTACAGCGGTTCGCGCGCGATCAGCAGCGTTCGTCCGTCGGTGCGCGTGCGCTCGAACAGCAACGGCTCGAAGCTCGCCGCCAGACGTCGGCGCTGTTCGACCAGGTCGTCGGGATTTCCGGGGCCGAACTCGCCGCGCTCGGCCGGCACGCGATAGATGTCCTCGAAGCGCGCGTTGTAGTCCAGCATGTGTGGCGGCACGCCGATCACCTGGGCGAAGCGGCCGTTCCAGCACTGCAGCCGCAGGTGCTCGTCGAACACGCTGACGGCCTGCGGCAGATGATCGAGGATGGCGTTCAGGTAGGCGCTCTTGCGGCGCAGTTCCTCTTCGGCCGCGCGGCGTTCGGTGATGTCCTGTATGGTGCCGTGGGCGCGCGTGGGACGGCCCTCGCGGTCGCGGTCGATGACGATGCGCGCCTCGAAATGGGCGCAGCAGCCGTTGCGTTCGATGCGGAAGCAGAAGCCGGTGCCGTCCTCACCGTCGAGCACGCGACGCAGGTGATCGAGTACGCTGTCGCGGTCGGCCGGGTGCACGCGCGCGACGAAGCCTTCGAGCGAGGGCATCTCGGTACGCGGGATGTCGAGCATCGCGCGGAAGGTTTCGGACCAGATGACACGGTCGGCCGTCAGGTCGTGCGCCCAGGCACCGACGAGGTGGCTGGATTCGGCGATGCGCATGGCCGCGAGATGTTCGGAGATCGCTGCCAGGTGCGTAGGCACAGGGGCTACGGACGCGTCAGCGACGCGCCCGGCCTTGCCGTCCGGACCCTCTAGTGCTCGATGCATTCGCTACTCCAGCCTGCGACCCGTCGGGAATCGTTGCCGTCGGCCCTGTGACGGGCGTCCGGTTGGGGTGCGTGACCCGGAATTTTCCCTGCCATGCCGTGTGATTACAAGCGAAACCTGTTGCGGATCAGGGCACAGTGCGCACTTGATCGCGATCCGGCCGGGGCCGACAATGCCAGCGTGAGCAGACTTTCGGAGGTCCAGGCATGCGACGCGTGATCGTGTCGTTCGACGGCAGCACGCAACGCAGTTTCGAGGTCGGCGGCCAGGGGGTCGCCATCCCCGACGCCGAGGAGGCGCGCGCCTGGCTGCTCGAAGCCTTCGATGCGCTCGACTGCGAGCCGACCAATCCGATGGGCAAGGTGCTGGCGGTGGATCTGATCCTGGGGGTGGCGCGCGCGGCGGATGCAGCCGGTTTCGATGCGGATGCGCCCTGGGCGCAGCGCTACGCGAACGCGGTCGCGGCCCTGCGCGAGGGCGAGACGGTCATCGTCGATGTCGAGGCATTCACCGTGGCGCACGATGGCTGATCAGCTTCGTCCCAACCGGAAGACGGCGAAATTGGCCATGAAGTTGGCTTCCTCGACGACCGGACGGTCATCGTCGAAGGCGAGGCGCTCGCGCACCGCGATGCCGGCATCGGCACACAGCGCCTCGAAGTCGGCGATCGTGAAGAAGCGCACGTTGGGGGTGTCGAACCACTGGTGCGGCAGGCTCTCGGAGACCGGCATGCGCCCGTTCATGATGCTCTGGCGGTGGCGCCAGTAGCCGAAGTTGGGGAAGCTCACGACGGCCTCGTGGCCGACGCGCAGCATCTCGTCGAGGATCGCCCGCGTGTTGTGGATGGTCTGCAACGACAGGCTCATGATGACGTGGTCGAAGAAGCCGTCCTCGAAGCCGGCCAACCCTTTCTCGAGGTCCACCTGGATGACGTTGACGCCGTTGGCGACACAGGCGACGAGGTTGTCCGGGTCGTTCTCCACGCCCCAGCCGCGCACGCCGCGCGTCTCCACCAGATGGGCCAGCAGGCTGCCGTCGCCGCAGCCCAGGTCGAGCACCGTCTCGCCGGGTGAGATCCACGCGGCGATCACGTCGAAATCGAAGCGATAGGTCGTCGGGCTCATCGTTTCATCCGTCCGAAGTAGCTGCGCAGCACCGCGTGGTAGTGCGCATCGTCGAGCAGGAAGGCGTCGTGGCCGGCGCCGCTGGGGATCTCGGCGTAACTGACGTTGCGGCGGTTGTGCAGCAGCGCGTAGACGATCTCGCGCGATCGCTCGGGTGCGAAGCGCCAGTCGGTCGAGAACGACACCACCAGGAAGTCGGCCTTGCAGCGCGCGAAGGCCGCCGGCAGATTGCCACCGTGCTCGAAGGCCGGATCGAAGTAATCGAGCGCCTTGGTGGTCAGCAGATAGGTGTTGGCGTCGAACTGGCGCGAGAACTTGTCGCCCTGGTAGCGCAGGTAGGACTCGATCTCGAATTCGATGTCGTAGCTGTAGATGTGCTTGCCGTGACGCAGCGCGCGGCCGAATTTCTCGGCCAGCGAATCGTCCGACAGATAGGTGATGTGGCCGATCATGCGCGCCAGGCGCAGGCCGCGCACCGGCACCATGTCGTGCTGGTAGTAGTTGCCGCCGTGAAAGTCCGGGTCGGTCAGGATGGCCTGACGCGCGACCTCGTTGAAGGCGATGTTCTGCGCGGTGAGCTTCGGGGCCGAGGCGATCGCCGCGACGTTGGCGACGCGATCCGGATACTGCAGCGCCCACGAGATCGCCTGCATGCCGCCCAGGCTGCCGCCGACCACCGCGGCGAAACGCTCGATACCCAGATGGTCGGCCAGTCGCGCCTGGGTCGCGACCCAGTCCTCGACCGTGATGAACGGGAAGTCCGCGCCCCAGTGCCGGCCGGTGGCGGGGTTGATCGAGGCCGGGCCGGTCGAGCCGAAACAGCCGCCGAGGTTGTTGACGCCGATGACGAAGAATTCGCGGGTGTCGAGCGGCTTGCCAGGGCCGACCAGGTTGTCCCACCAGCCGATGTTGCCGGGATCGTCGGCGTAGTGGCCGGCAACGTGGTGCGAACCCGACAGCGCGTGACACACGAGCACCGCGTTGCTGCGATCCGCGTTGAGTTCGCCGTAGGTCTCGAAGGTGAGTTCGTAGGACGGCAGCACCGCACCGCTCTTGAGAGCGAGTGGCTCATCGAAGACTACCCGCTGCGGGGTGACGACACCGACCGATTGGGACTGGATCATGTTCTGCGCTGTATACGAAAAAACCCTGCCGGCTTCAGACGCGGACAGGGTCGCCCTCGCTTTAGCCGGATTTATTGAGCGCCCGCAAGCTGTGGTTCAAATCGGCGCTATGGATCGGAAGGTAACGTCGCCGTAGGCAAAAGTCAATTGGCCAGGCGCATCACCGCTTCGCGCAGCCGCGCCGGCTCTTCCATCCGCAGGATGCGCTGCACGCGCGGCGCCAGTTCCGAGTAGTCGGCGTGCAGCAGTTGCTGCTTGATCTCGAGCACGTTGGTCGGGTGCATGGAGAACTCGCGCAAGCCCATGCCGAGCAGCAATCGCGTGTAGTTCGGATCACCCGCCATCTCGCCGCATACCGACACCGACATGCCCAGCCGCGTGCCCGCCTGGATGGTGCCGGCAATGAGCTTGAGCACCGCCGGATGCAGCGGGTCGTAAAGATGCACCACGGCGTCGTCGGTGCGATCGATGGCCAGCGTGTACTGGATCAGGTCGTTGGTGCCCAGCGAAAGGAAGGACACGCGCTTCTTGAACATGCCGATCGCCAGCGCCGCGGCGGGCACCTCGATCATCGCCCCGATCTCGACCCGGTCGGCGATCTTGCGGTTCTCGGCAAGCAACTCGTCACGCGCGAGGGCAATCATCGCCAGCGCCTGGTCGAGCTCCTGCACGTGCGAGATCATCGGAATCATGATGCGTAGCTGACCGTAGACCGAGGCGCGCAGCAGTGCGCGCAGCTGGGTGCGGAACATCTGCGGCTCGGACAGCGAGAAGCGGATCGCGCGCAGGCCCAGCGCGGGGTTGGGCTCCTCGCGCGGGTTGGGCATCGAGAGCATCTTGTCGGCGCCGACGTCGAAGGTGCGGATCGTCACCGGGCGGCCGGCGAGCGCCTTGAGCACCGTGCGGTAGGCCTCGAACTGTTCGTCCTCGCCGGGCAGGTCCTCGCGCCCCATGAACAGGAATTCGGTGCGGTACAGGCCGACACCGTCGGCGTTTGCCGAGCGGATGTGGGTGATGTCGCCCGGACCCTCGATGTTCGCGAGCAGCGAGATGGCGCGGCCGTCGAGCGTGTTCGCCGGCGTGTCGCGCAGGAGTTTGAGGCGCGAGCGCTTCAGTTCCAGCTCGCTGCGGCGCAGCCGGTATTCCTCGACGATGGCTTCGTCGGGATCGACGATGACGATGCCCAGCGTGCCGTCGATGATGATCAGCTCGTTTTCCTCGACCAGCTCGCGGATGCGGTGCAGGCCGACCACCGCCGGGATCGCCAGCGTGCGCGCGACGATTGCGGTATGGCTGGTGGGGCCGCCGATGTCGGTGAGGAAGCCGGCGATGTTGTGGTCGCGAAAACCGATGGTGTCGGCCGGCGACAGGTCGTGGGCGACGATGATGGTGCCCAGGCCGTCGCGGCGTTTCGGCGGCAGGTGGCCGGGATGGCCGATGAGGCTCTTGACCACGCGCTCGACGACCTGCACGACGTCGGCCTTGCGCTCGCGCAGATAGGAATCCTCGATCTGCTCGAACTGTGCGACCAGATGCTCCATCTGCTGCACCATCGCCCATTCGGCGTTGCAGCGGCGCTCCTGGATCAGCGTGCGTGCCGCATCCACCAGCAGCGGATCGGCGAGCATGATCAGTTGCAGGTCGACGAAGGCGCCGACCTCGCCGTGCGCGTGCGAGCTTGCGGCGGTGAGCTTGAGCGCGCCCAGTTCGTCGCGCACGGCGGCCACCGCGTCGTCGAGGCGGCGCACCTCGTCGGCGACGTGGCGTTCGGCCACATGGTAATGATTGACCTCGAGCAGCGCGCGCGAGACCAGGTGCGCGTGGCCGATGGCAATGCCCTGGGAGACCGGCAGGCCGTGGATCGTGAAGCTCACGAGCTCACTCCTCCTCGCCGAAGCGATCGGCGATCAGTTCTTCCAGCGCCTGCATCGCCTCGTCGGCATCGGCACCTTCGGTATCGATGACGACCGTCGTGCCCTTGGCCGCGGCCAGCATCATCACCCCCATGATGCTCTTGGCGTTGACGCGGCGCCCGTCGCGCTCCATCCACACCTCCGAGCCGAAGCGGCTGGCGGTCTGCGTGAGCTTGGCCGAGGCGCGCGCATGCAGGCCGAGCTTGTTGATGATTTCGACTTCCTTGCGTGGCATCGGAGGGGTCTCGTTCGGATGAAGGGCGGTGGCTTACTTCATGTGCAGCACGCCGTCGCAGCCGCCGCCAATGGCGCGGTGCAACAGCGTGTCCATGTCGCGCTCGCGGTAGGTCAGCACGCGCAGCAGCATTGGCAGGTTCACGCCGGCAATGCCCTCGACGCGACCCGTGTCGAGCAGCTTGACGGCGATGTTGGCCGGTGTCGCGCCGAAGATGTCGGTCAGCACCAGTACGCCCGAGCCCTCGTCGACCCAGTCGAGCATGCGCCGCGCGACCGGCAGCAGGTCCAGTGGATCGTCCTGCGGACACACGCCCAGTTGCACGATCTGCGCCGGGCGCTTGTTGAGCACGTGGCTGACGCACTGGATCAGCGATTCGCCGAGCGTGCCGTGGGTAATCAGGAAGGTGCCGATCATCGGGATGGATTCTAGCGGAATGTCACGCGAATCCGAGGCTGATGCCGTACGGGCGTGTTGTACATCTATGGACACAGCCTGAATTCACTGTACTAGCGCGCTTTTGGCCCAATCTTGAAGATGTCCACAGTTTGTCGCCAGTTTTGGTCGATTTTGCCATCAAAGTCCATACATGGTTTCGTTGAATGAAGTCAGAGGCACAGATGATGCGAAGGCTAGCAGGGTGATGCAAAACTCAGTGAACGCACCGCCGACCCGGTGGTCATAGCCCCGT
>CAXBIS010000026.1:0-37267 GCA_963975885.1 uncultured Azoarcus sp. | reverse complement strand
ACCTCCGACCCGTCAACCACTACTTCCCCCAAATCACGCGAAGAACCAAAAAAAAGCGCCCCGCGGGGCGCCCTGTTTCATTTGCGCGGCAAGATCACGCTCAGCCGCGCGGACCCGATGCATTGCGCGAACGGCGGACACCGTCGCCACGACCGGCGTTACCGCCATTGCCTCGCGGCTGCCCGTTGCCACCGCCACGACGACCGGCGTTCTGACCGCCCCGCGGCTGGCTCTGGCCGGGACGGCCGTGGGTGCGCGGGCCGGGTCGCGGCGGGCGCGCGTCGGACACTTCGACGTGCGTGCCCGGTGCGGCCGGCACGAAGCCGGTGGCCTCGGCGCGCTCGATGCGGCGCTTGATCAGGCGCTCGATGCCAGCCAGCAGGCGGGTTTCCTCACCATCGACCAGCGACACCGCGGCACCCGTGGAGCCGGCACGGCCGGTGCGGCCGATGCGGTGCACATAGTCTTCGGCGACGTTGGGCAGCTCAAAGTTGACCACCTGCGGCAACTGGTCGATGTCCAGACCGCGCGCGGCGATATCGGTCGCGACCAGCACCGGCAGGCTGCCGTCCTTGAAATCACCGAGCGCGCGCGTGCGCGCCGACTGGCTCTTGTTGCCGTGGATCGCGGCCGACGGAATCCCGTTCTTGCCCAGATATTCGGCGAGCTTGTTGGCGCCATGTTTGGTGCGCGTAAACACCAGCACTTGTTCCCAGCGGTTCTCGCGGATCAGCCAGGCCAGCAGTTCGCGTTTCTGCTTCTGTCCGACCATGTAGACCGACTGATCGACCAGCTCGGAAGCGGTGTTGCGGCGCGCGACCTCGACACAACCGGGATTGTTCAGCAGGCCGTTGGCGAGCTGACGGATCTCGTCCGAGAAGGTCGCCGAAAACAACAGGTTCTGGCGCTGCTTGGGCAGCAGCGCGAGCACCTTGCGGATGTCGCGGATGAAGCCCATGTCGAGCATGCGGTCGGCTTCATCGAGCACCAGGATCTCGACGCCGGACAAGTCCAGCGTCTTCTGGCCGATGTGATCGAGCAGACGGCCGGGCGTGGCAACAAGCAGGTCGACGCGGCGGCGCAGGGCCTGGATCTGCGGGTTGATGCCGACACCGCCGAACATCACCATCGAGGTCAGGTCCACGTGCTTGCCGTAGGTCTGCACCGATTCCTCGACCTGTGCGGCCAGCTCACGCGTCGGGGTCAGGATGAGGCAGCGCGGGCGGCCGGCCTTGGGGTTGGCAGCGGGCTTCTCGAGCAGGCGGTGCAGCACCGGCAGCACGAAGCCGGCGGTCTTGCCGGTGCCGGTCTGCGCGGCGGCAAGCAGGTCGCCCCCGGCCAGCACCAGCGGAATGGCCTGCGCCTGGATCGGCGTCGGCGTGGTATAGCCCGCCTCGGAAATCGCACGCAATAGGGGCGCGGCCAGTCCGAGACCGGTAAATTCGGTTTGATTCGTCATGCAGTGAAAGCTCCAGCGACGGCCTGTCGCGCTTGCGGCGACACCAATCGAAGGCTGGCGGGGGAATGGGCTGGCGGCGCTTCGCTGCCGGCCTGAGTGAAGGAGATGCGCCCACACTGATTGGCAGGTGTGAGGCAAGTGCGCGACTATACAGGAATTTCCGCCACGGCGGGCGATCGTTCGTACCTGCACGGCGCGCTTGCCCCGCGTATGCACGGCTCGACATAATGTCTCCATCCGCCCATTTCGGCCCGATTGCCCGGGTCGCCCGACACGATGACCGCCAGCCATCCCGCCGCCGACGACGACAACGCATCCGGTGACGCGAAGACCGCCCCGGACCATTCGATCTGGGGCGTTCGTTCCCCGGCGCTGCAGGCGCTCCTCCTGTGCATTCTCTATTTCGTCGCGGCGAGGATCTCTGTCCACCTGACGATCACCCCGGGCGGCGTATCCCTGCTGTGGCTGCCCAACGCGGTGATCCTGTCGGCGCTGCTGGTCTCGGACGTGCGTCGCTGGCCATGGATGCTCGCCGCGGTGATTCCCGGAGAACTGGCTGCCGACTGGGGGCTGATCAGCGTCCAGGCGGCGCTGGGCTTTGGCGTCGTCAATCTGTGCGAGGTACTGCTCGCCGCCGCCGTGCTGCGACGCTTGCACGGGCGTGCGTTCTCGCTCGAGCGCGGTCGGCACGTGGCGAGCTTCGGCATTGTCGCGCTGCTGATCGCGCCGGGACTGGCGGCACTGGTGGGTTCGGCCATCCATGCCGCGCCCGATCCCGATCTGCACAAGTTCTGGTCCGGCTGGCTGGCCTGGTGGCTGGGCGACGCGACCGGTCTGCTGGTCCTGACCCCGGCGCTGCACGCCTTGTGGTCCTCCAGGCCACGGACGGACGACGCGGCCAGCCTGCGTTCCTGGCAGGGCGTGGCGGTGGTCGGCGGCATGGCCGTGGTGACCGCAACGATCTTCCTGCAACGCATCGGCTCGCCCGAGCAGATCGTCGTCAGCCCCATCCTGATCGTGCCGCTGATGCTCGGCATCGCCGCGCGTTTCGGCGTTGCCGGCGCGACCTGGGCCGGTTTCACGGTCGCGCTGGTCGCGGTATCGGCGAGCGTCAACGGACTCGGTCCCTACGCCAGCCTTGGCGGCGCCCGCGCGATTCTGCTGGTGCAGGAATTCGTCATGCTCACCGCCCTTTCCGGCTTCGTGATGGCCGCCCTGCTGCACGAGGCGCGGCGTCGTGGCGACCGCTTGCGCCTGTTCGCCCGTGCCATCGACGCCTCGGACGAAGGCATCGCCATCGCCGACGTGCGCACAGGCAGGCCACAGCGCGTGTTCGCCAACCGCCGCTACAGCCGCGACGCCAACGATTTCCTCGATGGCGATACACGTGATGCGGAAGCCGTCGCGCGCATGCGCGGCGCAATCGCCGACGGACGCACTGCGCGCGAGATCGTGCATGTGCGCGACGACGGCGGCCGCGATGGCTGGGCGCGCATGTTGCTCACGCCCATCCATGACGGTGGCTCCAAGGCCACGCACTATGTCGTGATCGAGCACGACATCACCGACCTGATCGCCGCCCAGCGTGAACTGTTCGAAGCACGCGAGGCGTTGGCCGCTCAGAACGCAGAACTGGAACGCCGTGTCGCCGAGCGCACGGCTGATCTCGAACGCCTCGCGACCACCGATTCGCTCACCGGCATCCACAATCGGCGCTACCTGCTCGAACGCGCCAAGCAGGAAATCTCGCGTTCGAAGCGCGGAGGTCGGGCGCTGTCGCTGGCGATGCTCGATCTGGATCGCTTCAAGCACATCAACGACCGCTTCGGCCACGCCTTCGGCGACACCGTGCTGATCGGGATGTGCGAAGTCGTCTCGCGCGTGCTGCGTCCATCCGACACGCTGGCGCGCTTTGGCGGCGAGGAGTTCGTGCTGCTGTTGCCCGACACCGACGCCGAAGACGCGTTGCGCGTAGCCGAGCGCGTGCGCGAGGCCGTCGCCGGGATGTGCATGCAGAACCCGCAGCAGCAGCCGGTCGCGATCACGGCAAGCCTCGGCCTGAGCACACTGGGCGACGATGCGAACGACCTCGACCAACTGCTGCGCAATGCCGACGAGGCGCTCTACCGCGCCAAGGGACAGGGACGCAACTGCGTGGTCGCCGCCGAGGCAGCGTCGGCCGGCTGAACAGCCCGGGCCCGGTCAGTACAGGCTGCCGATCGCCATTTCGAATGCCGGCCGCGGTGGCAGCAAGGTCGCCTGCCGAGGGCCGGAGCGCATCTGCAGACGCAGAAAGGGCACGCCATGTTCGGCGTGCAGGCGCATGCAGTACTCGATGATCTCCATGCGCGCAGCCATCGGCACCTCGTCGACGCGGTGCAGCTCCAGCAGATAGAAGACTTCGCCGATGCCGACCAGATCGACCCCGGTGCGCAGCGTAAACCACGAATTGACGCCCGACTCCTCAAGCCCCAGACCGTGGCGGCCCAGCACCGCGCCGATGTCCTGATCGATGCGCTCGGACAAATCGGTGCCGGACGACGGCTGTCCGGCAGCAGCGACCGGCGCTGTCGCCAACACGGCGAGCGCCGCACACAACGCGGTTGCGCACGCGAGCCGCCGCAGGTTTCCTGTATCCATGCGCTCTCTCCTCCCTGACGACGATGCCGCATCGGCCCGCTTCTGCGGCGGACATCCGGCGACACGAAAGAAAGCATGAACCCGAAGAGGCTGCAGTCGTAAGGCGGAAAAACCCCTATGCGGCGGACGCGTCGCGCACCACCGGCGGCGACAGCGATTCCAGCCAGGCCACGGCCTCGGCCTCGTCGCGCGTGCGCCCCATCGGCGGCAGACTGCGCCACACCATCTTGCCGTAGGGCTTGCCGACCATGCGCGGGTCGCACACGCACAGCAGACCGCGGTCGGTCTCGCTGCGAATCAGCCGCCCTGCGCCCTGCTTCATGCTGATCACCGCGCGCGGCAACTGGTAGCGCATGAAGGGGTTGTGACCGGCCTTGCGCAGCGACTCGATGCGCGCGGCCAGCACCGGATCATCCGGCGGCGCAAACGGCAAGCGGTCGATGACCACCAGACTGAGCGCGTCCCCCGGCACGTCCACCCCTTCCCAGAAGCTCTGGCTGGCCACCAACACCGCATTGCCGAGCATGCGGAAACGCGCCAGCAATTCCGTGCGCGAGCCCTCGCCCTGCAGCAGCAGCGGCAGCGCCTCATCCCCGGCCGCGAGACCTTCGCCAATCAGCGCGTGCACGCGACGCATCGCGCGCAGCGAGGTGCACAGCACGAAGGCGCGTCCGCGCGCGGCACGGATCAGCGGCAGCGCAGTCGCCGCGACGGCGTCGGCGTAGTCCGGGTGATTGGGGTCGGGCATGCCCGAGGGCGCGTAGAGCATGGCCTGCTCGGCGTAATCGAAGGGGCTGCCCCATACGGCCGTGACCGGCGGCTTCTCCAGCCACGACAGGCCCATCTCGTTGCAGTAGTGGGAGAAATCGTTGCCCACCGCGAGCGTGGCCGAGGTGAAGATCCATGCCCGCAACTGCCCTTCGAGCTGGCGCTTGAACACGCCGGCCACATGCAGCGGCGTTGCGTTGAGCGAAACCGCCTGGGTGAACACCTCGACCCAGCGGATCATCTCGGCGTCTTCCGGCGCCTGCCAGCGCGCCAGCCGCGCTCGCATCTCCTCGGTGCGGCGCAGACAGTTGCCCAGCCCCTCGGAGCGCTCGGCCTGGGCCTCCAGCATGCCCTCGAAGGTCGCCAACGCACTCTCGACGCCCTCGATCGCGTCGGCGAAACCGTGGCGCGCCACCGCCTGGCTGTAGGCCATGCGCGCACTCTCGGCGCCGAAGGCCAGGCGCAAATCGCGCGCGGCCTTCTCGAGCGTGCGCGCCGCATCGATCAGTTCGCGGCAGTCCGGCGCCGCGGCCACCGTCTCCGAGCGCGTATCGCGCGCCAGTTCCAGCAACTGCGCCGTAGACACGCTCTCGCCAAAGAACAGGCTGGCCGTCTCGGGAAGTTGATGCGCCTCGTCGAAGATCACCGCATTGCACGCCGGCAGCAGCTCGCCCATTCCGACGTCACGCAGCATCACGTCGGCGAAGAACAGGTGGTGGTTCACCACCACCACGTCCGCATCCATGGCCTCGCGCCTCGCGGCCATCACGAAGCAGTCCTTCACGTTGGGGCATTCCTGCCCCAGGCAGTTGTCGCGCGTCGAGGTCGCCGCGATCCACGCCGGCGAATCCTCGCGCACGTCGGTGCACTCGGCCCGGTCACCGCTGTTCGTGATCTTCGCGAAACGCACGATCTTGCGCAGATCCGCCGCATCCTGCGCGCTCTGAAAGCGCCCATCCTTCGCGTTGCGCTCCAGATGATATGGACACACGTAGTTCGCCCGCCCCTTGAGCAGCGCCATGCGCACCGGAACCTTCAACGCATCGCGCACCGTCGGCAGGTCACGCTTGAAGAGCTGATCCTGAAGCGTCTTGGTGCCCGTGGAGACAATCACCTTGCCCCCCGCCAGCAGCGCCGGCACCAGATACGCGAAGGTCTTGCCCGTGCCGGTACCGGCTTCGGCCACCAGCACGCCATAGTCCTTCAGCGCCGCCTCGATCCGCTCCGCCATCTCCACCTGCTGCGGCCGCGCCCGAAACCCGTTGATCGCGCGGGCAAGCGGCCCGTCGGGCGAGAAGGCATGGGCAAGGTCGGTCATGGGGAGGGTGGTGAGGTCGGGCGGGAAAGGCGTAATGGTAGCAAGCGGCAGTATCGTAGGGCGCGAACCGAAGGGCATTGCGCCGGATGAACCGAACATCCGGCGGATTACGCTCCGCCAATCCGTCCTAGCGAGTCGAGTTGATTCTCATCTCTCCGACGTCCGTTTGAATATCGATCAGTAGAGCGTCAAACGCTGAGTGCAGCCCGGAAACAATGTATCAACCGTCCCTAACAGTTTATTGCCAGACTTCCTTAAATCACTGACCGAAACACTGCTACCTGCGATACCGGAAGCACAGCTATTAGTGCCGGTAAAGTTAAATCCGCTCGTGGCATCTCCACCCGTTTTCGAAAGGCTGAAGGTGCATGCGTCCGCTTGCACGTAGCCTATGATCGTTGCGCTGTTACCCGACGTGGTTACCGAATAGGATGCAGGAGTGATGCCTGTAAACAGATTGTAGAAGTAGCATGAAGAACCAAAGACGGATCCACTGATCATTCCGCCGTAAGCCCCCCGAAGTACGCTTATGTCACTCTCTGGCTGTTGGCCGCTGGAGCCCGTCACAACGAAGGCCTGCTTAGCCTCTGACCATCGCAGCGTGGTTGTTGTCCCAGCGGCTGGGAAGTCGGGAACCTCGACCTGTCGTGAAGCCCCCTGCAGGAACTTCGCGCCTCCAGATCGGACGGTGCTGAAATTGTAATCTGCAAAAAGTGCGCCGTCGCCGTAAACCTTTATGTTGTGCTGTCCGGGGTTGAGGTTGTTGAAATTTATCAGCATCGAAAAGCCGTTCTCGGCTTTTCCGCAGACTCCGGCAGTATCGGCGCGTGGGCTGCCGGTATAGGTATTGCCACGCGATACGCCGTTGATCACGACGTGAATCGTGGACGCGCTGCAGTGCCATCCGGAAATGATGCCAATCCCAGATTCAGTGGTTCCGTTCGCCGGGTTCTCGAGGTTCGACTGTGAAAAGACCAGCCCGCTTGCTAGTGCGGTGGATAACCATATCGTGCATTTCCCAAGAAACATCGGATCCTCCGGCTTGAATTGGTGTGCCGTGTCAGTATTTTCATACTCCCACATTCGTTGCGTTGGGGAAAATCTGCCGAGGTGTCTCGTGTGGGATTGTGCCGCGAGACCTGACGACAAGTTGATGCCGAACGCCACCCGAAATCTCAACCGATCAGCCGGTCTGGCTCGGACACCTGACATCGCTTCTGCAACGAGATAGGAGAAGTGAACTAGGAGTTGTTGGACATGAGCAGAGTGCTTTCCTTGCATCCCTATCGTCTGCTCTACGCCCTATGTGCCTCCGCCAGATACTCCCTGCCCCGCATCTCGATCAACCGGCTCACGGTTCGCGCGAACTCGTGGGCGTTCTGCCCCTCGACATACACCTCATGCGCCTCGACCTCGGCACTGACGACCAGATTCACGCGGCAGTCGTAGAGCACGTCGATGAGCCAGGTGAAGCGGCGTGCGGCGGAAGCCTCGGCAGGGGTCATGCGCGGGACATTGGAGAGCAGCAGGGTGTGGTGTTCGCGTGCGATTTCGAGGTAGTCGTT
The DNA here is from genome assembly GCA_963975885.1 of uncultured Azoarcus sp. Classification (GTDB taxonomy): domain Bacteria; phylum Pseudomonadota; class Gammaproteobacteria; order Burkholderiales; family Rhodocyclaceae; genus Pseudazoarcus. Next base: position 29,517 of record CAXBIS010000026.1, on the reverse strand, counting down.
CTGTGAGCGCGGGCCGTCGCACAGGGTGACGAAGTCGAACCAGATGACGCCGCAGGCGCGCGCGCGCACTGGAAAGATGCGTTCAAGCACTTCGATTTCGCCCACCTGCGGGGGTTGCTGGGCGAGGCGTGCGAAGTCATCGGCGAGGCGCGCTTCGGCGGCGGCGTCGGCGGGGACGACCCAGGTCTGCATGTCCACCAGCGCGCGCAGGCGGTAGTCGGTGCCGGCGTCGACTTCGAGCATGTCGAAGCGGCGCTTCATCAGTTCGATGGTGGGGATGAAGCGCTGGCGTTGCAGGCCGTGCGGGTAGAGGCCGTTGGGCGGGTAGTTGGAGGTCATGACGAAGACCACGCCGGCATCCAGCAGCGATTCGAGCAGGCGGCCCAGGATCATCGCATCGGCGATGTCGGACACGTGGAACTCGTCGAAGCAGAACAATCGCGTATCACCCGCAATGCGCTCGACGACTTTGGCCAGCGGGTCCGGCGCGTTGTTCAGGCGGCGCAGGTCGTTCTGCACTTCCTGCATGAAGGCGTGGAAATGCACGCGGCGCTTTCTCGGCTCCGGTACGGCTTCGAAGAAGCGGTCCATGACGAAGCTCTTGCCCCGGCCGACTCCGCCCCACAGATAGACGCTGCGCGGCGGCTCGGGCTTGCTGAACAGTCGGCTGAAGGGCCCCCCGACGGGCGCGGCGAGTTCGTCGGCCAGGTGCTGCAGCCGCGTGATTGCGGCCTGCTGAGAGGGGTCGGCAGTGAATCCGCGCTCGGCGAGCGCGGCCTGGTAGGCGGCGGTGATGACGCCGGATCGGGATTCGGGCATGGGCAAGACACGGCCCGCGCGCGGCGGGCCGTGGGAACCTAGAAGTGCAGCGGGCGCTTGTCGACGGCCAGCGCGGCTTCGTGCACCACTTCCGACATGGTCGGATGGGCGTGACAGATGCGCGCGAGGTCTTCCGCGGCGGCGTCGAACTCCATCGCGACGACGGCCTCACTGATCAGCTCGGAGGCGTTGGCGCCGACGATGTGTACGCCGAGGATGCGGTCGGTGTCGGCATCCGCGAGGATCTTGGCGAAGCCTTCGGGAGCAGCCATGCCCATGGCGCGGCCGTTGAAGGCGAAGGGGATCTTGCCGGCGCGGTACTTGACGCCGTCCTTCTTCAACTGCTGCTCGGTCTTGCCGACCCAGGCGATCTCGGGCGCGGTGTAGATCACCCACGGCACGGTATCGAGATTGCAGTGGCCGGCCTGGCCGTCGATGCGCTCGGCGACCATGACGCCCTCTTCCATGGCCTTGTGGGCGAGCATCGGGCCGCGCACCACGTCGCCCACCGCCCACACGCCGGGCAACGAGCTGGCGCAGTGTTCGTCGACCTCGACGAAGCCGCGATCATCGAGCTTGAGGCCGACGCGGTCGGCGTCCAGGCCGTCGGTGTTGGGCACGCGGCCGACCGACACGATCAGGCGGTCGGCCGCGAGTTTTTGCGCCTTCCCGTCCTTGTCCGTGTATTCGATGGACACGCCGCTGCGGGTCTTCTTGACCTCGCTGATCTTGCAGCCCATGCGGATGTCGAGACCCTGCTTGGTGAAGATCTTTAGCGCTTCCTTGCCCACATCCACGTCGGCCGCGCCGAGGAAATCCGGCAGGGCTTCGAGCACGGTGACTTCGGCACCCAGGCGACGCCATACCGAGCCCATCTCCAGGCCAATGACGCCGGCGCCGATCACGGCGAGCTTCTTGGGCACACTCTCCAGATCGAGCGCGCCAACGTTGTCGCAGACGGTCTTGTTGTCCACCTCGATGGCGGGCAGATGGCGCGGCTTGGAGCCGGTGGCGACGACGACCTGGCCCGCGAGCACTTCCTCCTCGCCGACCTTGATCAGCCAGCGCTCGCCGTCACGCTTGACGAAGCGCCCGTGGCCGGCAATGAAAGTCACCTTGTTCTTCTTGAAGAGGCCTTTGATGCCGCCGGTGAGCTGGTCGACGATGCTGTTCTTGCGCTCGAGCATCTTGGCCACGTCGATCTTGGGCTTGCCAACGACGATGCCCTGGTCGGCGAAACCGTGGCCGGCCTCCTCGAACAGGTGCGAGGTGTGCAGCAATGCCTTGGACGGGATGCAGCCGACGTTCAGGCAGGTGCCGCCCAGGCGCGGCTCACCCTTGGGGTCGGCATAGGCTTCGGACTCGCAGCAGGCGGTCTTGTAGCCGAGCTGTGCCGCGCGGATGGCCGCGACATAGCCGCCCGGCCCGCCGCCGATCACAAGTACGTCGAATTCTCGGGTGGACATCGGTGTTCGTCTCCGTTCGGATGGGAGCGGCGCGCGGCTGGCGGGGATTGCCCGCTGCCGCGCGCGTCGGTTACAGGTCGAGGATCAGGCGCGCCGGATCCTCCAGCGCTTCCTTGATCGCGACCAGGCTCAGCACGGCCTCGCGGCCGTCGATGATGCGGTGATCGTAGGACAGCGCGAGGTAGTTGATCGGGCGGATCACGATCTCGCCGTTCTCGACCACCGGGCGATCCTTGGTGGCGTGAATGCCGAGGATGGCCGACTGTGGCGGATTAATGATGGGCGTCGACAGCATCGAGCCGAACACGCCACCGTTGGAGATCGAGATGGTGCCGCCGGTGAGTTCTTCCATCGTGAGCTTGCCGTCCTTGGCCTTGGCGCCGAACTCGCCGATCTTCTTCTCGATATCGGCGATCGACAGCAGGTCGGCGTCGCGGATGATGGGCACGACGAGGCCGCGCGGGCTGCCCACGGCGATGCCCACATCGATGTAGCCGTGATAGACGATATCGCTGCCGTCGACCGAGGCGTTGACGATGGGGTACTTCTTGAGCGCGGCGACCACCGCCTTGACGAAGAAGCCCATGAAGCCCAGGCGCACGCCATGGGCCTTCTCGAAACGCTCGCCGTACTTCTTTCGCATGTCCATGACCGGCGCCATGTTGACCTCGTTGAAGGTCGTCAGGATGGCGTTCTCGTTCTTGGACTGGATCAGACGCTCGGCGATGCGCGCACGCAATCGCGTCATCGGCACGCGCTCTTCGGGGCGGTCGGCCGCATCGCGCTCGATGCTGCGCGAGGTGGCGCTCGTTGCGGCGTTGGACGCGGCCGGCTCGGCCTGTGCCTCGCGCTTTTCGGCGGACACGGCGTCCTGTTTGGTCACGCGACCACCGCGCCCGGAGCCCGACACCTCGTCGGCCGACATGCCCTTCTCCTCGAGGATCTTGCGCGCGGCCGGGCTGGCGCTGCCTGATGAGGCGGAAGACGAAGCGGCAGGCGCGGGGGCGGCCTTTTCCTTCTTGCCGTCGTCCGCCGGCGCTTCTTCCTTCTTGCCGCTCGCGCCCTTGGCCTCGGTGTCGATCTGCGCGATCAACTCGCCCGAGGCGACCGTCTCGCCGTCGCCCTTGACGATCTTCACGATCACGCCATCACCTGGCGCGGGCGTTTCGAGCACGACCTTGTCTGTCTCGATATCGATGAGGTTCTCGTCACGCGAGACCGTGTCACCTTCCTTCTTGTGCCACGTCACCAGCGTCGCTTCGGACACCGATTCGGAAAGTTGCGGCACCTTCACTTCAATCAGCATGGAGTGTTCTCCCTGTTGCCTGTTCTGTTCCCCGTGCGGGATGGGTCAGTCCTTGATCGGACCGAAAGCGTTTTCGATGACGGTCTTCTGCTGCATGCTGTGCTTGGCGAAATAGCCCACCGCGGGCGAGGCCGAACCCGGGCGCGACACCAGCAGCAACTTGCGCTTGGGGCCGATGACATTGGCCAGGTGCTGGCGCGAGGCCAGCCAGTACCAGGCGCCCTGGTTGCGCGGTTCTTCCTGGCACCAGACGAACTCCTTGGCATTCGGGAAGCGGTCGAGTGCCGCCCCTGCCGCCTCCGCCGGGAACGGATAGAGTTGCTCCAGGCGCACGAGCGCGGTGTCGGTGATGCCCTGCTCGCGACGATGGGAGAGCAGTTCGTAGTAGATTTTTCCCTGGCACAGCACGACGCGCTTGACCTTGCTCTCGTCGAGCGCCTCGGTCTCGCCGATCACCGTCTGGAAACCGCCCTCGACGAGATCCTCGAGCGAGGACACGGCCTCCTTGTGGCGCAACAGCGACTTGGGCGAAATGATCACCAGCGGCTTGCGCACCTTGCGCAGCATTTGCCGGCGCAGCACGTGGAACACCTGCGCCGGCGTGGTCGGCACGCAGATCTGCCAGTTATCCTCCGCAGCGTTGTTCATCAGCCGCTCGAGGCGCGCCGACGAGTGCTCCGGTCCCTGGCCTTCGTAGCCGTGGGGTAGCAGCAGGGTCAGGCCGCACAGCCGTCCCCACTTGGATTCGCCGGAACTGATGAACTGGTCGAGCACGACCTGCGCACCGTTGACGAAGTCACCGAACTGCGCCTCCCACACCACGAGCTGGTTGGGCTCGGCGGTGGCGTAGCCGTATTCAAAGGCCAGCACGCCTTCTTCGGACAGCACCGAGTCATAGCACTGGAAGATGCCCTGCCCCTCGCGCACACCCTCGAGGGGAATCCAGCTACCGTCGTTCCAGCGTTCGCGCCGCTGATCGTGGACCACCGCATGGCGGTGGAAGAAGGTGCCGCGCCCCACGTCCTCGCCCGACAGGCGCACGCCGAAGCCCTGCGCAAGCAGCGAAGCGTAGGCGAGGTTCTCGCCCATACCCCAGTCCAGCGGCAGCTCGCCACGCCCCATCGCGGCACGGTCCTTGAGGATCTTGTCGACGCGCGAATGCACCTCGAAGCCCTCCGGGATCGCGGTCAGGCGCTCGGCCAGGCGCTGCGCCTCGGCCAACGGAATGGCGGTGTCGGCCTCGTCGGTATAGGGCTGATTCAGGAACGGCGTCCAGTCGACTGCATACTTGCTGGAGAAGCCCGACAGCACGGGGTTGTAGAGCAGTTCGCCGCGATCGAGATGGTCGCGGTAGTCGCGGATGATCGCGTCCGGCTCGTCGGCCTCGATGGAACCCTCGGCGACCAGGCGATCGGCGTAGATCTTGCGCGCGCCCGGATGCGAGGCGATCTTGCGGTACATCAGCGGCTGCGTGACCATCGGCTCGTCCTGCTCGTTGTGGCCGAGCTTGCGGAAGCACACGATGTCGACGACGACGTCCTTCTTGAACTCGTTGCGAAAATCCACCGCAAGCTGCGTGACCAGCGCCACCGCTTCCGGGTCATCACCGTTCACATGGAAGATCGGGGCCTCGACCATCTTGAAGATGTCGGTGCAGTACAGCGAGGAGCGCGTGTCGCGCGGGTCCGACGTGGTGAAGCCGATCTGGTTGTTGGCGACGATGTGCACGGTGCCGCCGGTGCCGTAGCCGCGCGTCTGCGAGAAGTTGAGCATCTCCTGGTTGACGCCCTGCCCGGCCACCGCCGCGTCGCCGTGGATGAGTATGCCGACGACCTGGTTCTTGTTCTCGTCCTCGCGACGGAACTGGCGCGCATAGACCGAACCGGCAACCACCGGATTGATGATCTCCAGGTGCGACGGGTTGAAGGCCAAGGTCAGGTGCACCGGGCCGCCCGGGCTCATGACGTCGCTGGAAAAGCCGAGGTGGTACTTCACATCGCCCGAGGAAAGGTCGGTGGCAGCCTTGCCCTCGAACTCGGAGAACAGCATCGACGGCGATTTTCCGAGAATATTGACGAGCAGGTTGAGACGCCCGCGGTGGGCCATGCCGATGACGATTTCCTTGGCGCCGTTGTTGCCGCACACGCGCACGATCTCGTCCATCGCGACGATCATCGACTCGGCGCCCTCGAGCGAGAAACGCTTCTGGCCGACGTACTTGGTATGAAGATAGCGCTCCAGCGTCTCGGCCGCGGTGACACGGCCGAGGATGCGGCGCTTGGTCTCGACGTCATAACCGGGCGTGGCGCGGATGCTCTCGAGCCGGCTCTGGATCCAGCGTTTTTGCTGAATATCGGCGATATACATGTACTCGCAGCCGATCGAGCCACAGTAGGTCTGACGGATGGCCTCGAGGATTTCGCGCAAGGTCGCGTGATCGCGTTCGAATCCGTGGAAGGAACCGACGTTGAAGCTGCGGTTCAGATCGGCCTCGGTGAAGCCGTAGTAGGACGGCTCGAGCTCGGGTATGTCGGGACGCTCGGTGCGCTTGAGCGGATCGATGTTGGCCCAGCGGTTGCCCAGAAAGCGGTAGGCATTGATGAGCTGCAGCGTCTTGACCTGCAGCTTGTCGTCGTCACCGGTCGACACCGTGCGCATGCGCGGCTTCTTCGCCATCTGCGCAAAGGACTCGACCACCGGGCCATGGGCGACATCGCGCACGGCCGCACCGGCCTGAGCCTGGAGATTGTCGAAGTACTCGCGCCAACCGTCCGAGACCGAGGCCGGATCGGCCAGATAGGACTCGTATAGTTCCTCGACGAACGGGGCATTGCTGCCGAATAGGTAGGACGTCGATCTGCGCTCTTTCATCATGGGTGTCACCTGCTCGCTGGGGTCTGCTGCTTCAACATTCGCGGGTGCCTGCTTCGGCCCAACCAAAAACGGGACAGCCGCACGACGCGACCATCCCGTTCCCGGATCAGGCTGGAGTCAGGGCATCGGCCTCCGGCGCCATGGACATCACCGTTGAGCCATGTCCGGGATATCGCGCCGGGCCGGACCAACGTAGAGCTGGCGCGGGCGGCCGATCTTGTACTCCGGATCGGTGATCATCTCTTCCCACTGCGTGATCCAGCCCACGGTGCGCGCGAGCGCGAACACGCAGGTGAACATCGAGGTGGGAATGCCGATGGCCTTCTGCACGATGCCGGAATAGAAATCCACGTTCGGGTAGAGCTTGCGCTCGACGAAGAAGTCGTCTTCGAGCGCAATGCGCTCGAGCTCCATCGCGAGCTTGAACAGACGGTCGTTCTCGAGGTTGAGTTCGCCCAGCACGTCGTAACAGACCTTGCGCATCAGCTTGGCACGCGGGTCGTAGTTCTTGTAGACGCGGTGGCCGAAGCCCATCAGGCGGAAGGAATCGTCCTTGTCCTTGGCGCGCTTGATGTACTCGCCGACGCGCGACACGTCGCCGATTTCCTCGAGCATGTTGAGGCAGGCCTCGTTGGCACCACCGTGGGCCGGTCCCCACAGGCAGGCGATGCCGGCCGAGATGCACGCGAACGGGTTGGCGCCGGACGAGCCGGCCAGACGCACGGTCGAGGTCGAGGCGTTCTGCTCGTGATCGGCATGCAGCGTGAAGATCACGTCGAGTGCATTCGCCAGCACCGGATTGGGCTTGTACTCCTCACACGGCGTGCCGAACATCATGTGCATGAAGTTCTCGGAGTAGCTCAGATCGTTGCGCGGGAACATGAACTGCTGGCCCATGTTGTACTTGTAGGCCATCGCAACGATGGTGGGCAGCTTGGCGATCAGACGATGCACCGAGATCGTGCGGTGCTCCTCGTCCGAGAAGTCCATCGCGTCGTGGTAGAAGGCCGACAGCGCGCCGACGATGCCGACCATGATGGCCATCGGGTGCGCGTCGCGACGAAAGCCGTTGTAGAAACGCATGAGCTGGTCGTGCAGCATCGTGTGGTTCTTGATCGCGCGCTCGAACTCGTCCCGTTCGCTGGCGTTGGGCAATTCACCCTTGCGCAGCAGATAGGCAACTTCGAGGAAGCTGCACTGGTCGGCAAGCTGTTCGATCGGATAGCCGCGATAGAGCAGTTCGCCCTTGTCGCCGTCGATGAAGGTGATGGCCGACTTGCAGCTACCCGTCGACAGGAAGCCGGAGTCGTACGTGAACATTCCGGTCTTGCCGCCCAGGGTGCGGATGTCGATCACGTCATTGCCGTGCGTACCGCTGAGGACCGGAAACTCGTGGCTGTTGCCGTCTACGGTCAGCGTTGCGATGCGTTCATTGCTCATGGGTCCTTCCCTTATGCTTGCCTGAATTGTCGTCTCGACGCCGCACGACCGGGCTCACGCCCGCTGCATCAGCGCGATGATTTTTCTCCAGCGATCTTCCGGACATTGCGCGCTGCCATTGACCATGGCCCACAGATCATGGTCTTCGCACTGCAGCAAATCCTGGAGGTCCGCCAACTGTTGGTCTTCGAGAACCTCGAAGTGTCGCTCAATAAAGCGCTCCAGAACAAGGTCGAGCTCAAGCAGGGCGCGACGGCATTGCCAGCGGATGCGGCCCCGATCGACTGCCGGACGGCTGTTTTCGACCTTCATACAGCGCGCTGCACCATCATGTCCTTGATCTTGCCGATCGCCCGCGTCGGGTTCAGCCCCTTGGGGCAGACATCCACGCAGTTCATGATCGAATGGCAGCGGAACAATCGGTACGGGTCTTCCAGGTTATCCAGACGCTCGCTGGTGGCCTGGTCGCGCGTGTCGGCGATGAAACGATAGGCGGCGAGCAGCCCCGCCGGGCCGACGAACTTGTCCGGATTCCACCAGAACGACGGACAGGCGGTCGAGCAGCACGCGCACAGGATGCACTCGTACAGGCCGTTGAGTTCCTCGCGATCGGCCGGCGACTGCAGGCGCTCGCGCTCGGGCGCCGGTTCGTCGTTGACGAGGTAGGGACGGATAGAGTGGTACTGCTTGAAGAACTGTGTCATGTCGACGATCAGGTCGCGAATCACCGGCAGGCCGGGCAGCGGACGCAGCACCACGGGCTGCTTCAGGTCGGCGATGTCGGTCATGCACGCCAGGCCGTTCTTGCCGTTGATGTTCATCGCGTCCGAGCCGCACACGCCCTCGCGGCAGGAGCGGCGGTAGGACAGGGAATCATCCTTGGCCTTGAGCCGCACCAGCGCGTCGAGCAGTTTCTTGTCGGACGGCTCGAGCGTGACCGTGATGTCCTGCATCCACGGCTTGTCGTCGCGGTCCGGGTCGTAGCGGTAGATCTTGAAGGCGAGTTCGGTCGTGCTCATGTCGTTCTCCGGCACTCAGTAGATGCGCTTGGCGAGCGCAATCGGGCGGGTGTCCTCTTTGAGCGGCTTGAGATTCACCGGCTTGTATTCGAGGCGGTCGCCATCGCTGTACCACAGCGTGTGCTTGAGCCACTCGTGGTCGTCGCGCCCGTTGGGAAACTCGGGCGTGTCCGGTGCATCGTCGCGAACGTGGGCACCGCGCGACTCCTTGCGCGCCTCGGCCGAGACGATGGTCGAGCGCGCCACCTCGATCAGGTTGTCCAGCTCCAGCGCCTCGACGCGCGCGGTGTTCCAGACCTTGGACTTGTCGCCGATCTCGGTATGGCGCGCGCGCTCGGCAATGTCACTGATCTGCGACACGCCTTCGCGCAACAACTCGGCGAAACGGAACACACCGGCGTGCTTCTGCATTGAGCGGCGCATGTCCTGTCCGACCTCGTAGACGCTCTCACCGTTCTTCTGATTGTCCAGACGATCGATGCGTGCAAGCGAGCGCTCGGCCGCATCGACCGGCAGCGGGCGCAACGGCAGGTCGCCCGCCTCGATATCCTCGACCACGCTCTCGCCGGCCGACTTGCCGAACACCAGCAGGTCGAGCAGCGAGTTCGTGCCAAGGCGGTTGGCACCATGTACCGAGGCACAGGAGCATTCGCCGGCGGCATAGAAGCCGGTCACCCGCGCGGCCGGGTCGTCGTTGGCCGGCACCACGACCTGGCCCTTGTAGTTGGTCGGGATACCGCCCATCTGATAGTGGCAGGTCGGCACGACCGGGATGGGCTCGCGGATCGGATCGACCCCGGCGAAGCGGATCGCAATCTCGCGGATGCCGGGCAGGCGCTTCATGATGGTCTCCGGCGCCAGATGGGTGATGTCGAGCAGCACGAAGTCCTTGTCCGGACCGCAGCCACGGCCTTCGTTGATCTCGGTGGTCATCGCGCGTGAGACGATGTCGCGCGAGGCCAGGTCCTTGAGGTTGGGTGCGTAGCGCTCCATGAAGCGCTCGCCGCTTCCGTTGCGCAGGATGCCGCCCTCGCCACGCACGCCTTCGGTGATGAGCACGCCCGCGCCGGCCACGCCGGTCGGGTGGAACTGCCAGAACTCCATGTCCTCGAGCGGGATGCCCGCGCGCGCAGCCATGCCGCAGCCGTCGCCGGTGTTGATGAAGGCGTTGGTCGAGCTGTGGTAGATGCGCCCGGCGCCACCGGTGGCGAAGATTGTCGCGCGGCTGTGGAAGATGGAGACCTCGCCGGTTTCCATTTCCAGCGCGGTCACGCCGAGCACGTTGCCGAAGGCGTCACGGATCAGATCCAGCGCCATCCATTCGACGTAGAAGTGCGTGTTGGCGCGCACGTTGCGCTGATACAGCGCGTGCAGCATGGCGTGGCCGGTACGGTCGGCCGCGGCACAGGAACGCGACACCGGCGTCTGGCCGTAATTCTGCGAGTGGCCACCGAACGGCCGCTGATAGATCTTGCCGTTGTCGAGACGGTCGAAAGGCATGCCGTAGTGCTCCAGCTCGACCACCACTTCGTTGGCGCGCCGGCACATGAACTCGATGGCGTCCTGGTCACCCAGCCAGTCCGACCCCTTGACGGTGTCGTACATGTGCCAGTGCCAGTTGTCCTCGGTCGAGTTGCCCAGCGAGGCGGCCACCCCGCCCTGTGCCGCGACCGTGTGGGAGCGCGTCGGGAAGACCTTGGTCAGCACTGCCGTCTTGAGGCCGGATTCGGCCAGTTGCAGCGCGGCGCGCAGGCCGGCACCACCGGCGCCGACGATGACCGCGTCGAAAGTGTGCTTGGGGATGTTCACGCCGACAGTCTCCAGAGAATCTGTGCTGCCCAGCCGGCGTAGCCGACGAGCAGGAAGGCCACGATCAGGTGCAGCGCAAGGCGCAGTCCGGTGGGCTTGATGTAGTCCATGAAGATGTCCCGAACGCCGATCCACGCGTGATAGAAAAGCGCCAGGAAAAACAGAAAGGTCGCAAAGGCCATGAAGCCGCCCGCGAACAGCTCACGCCACGCCGCGTGCGAGAATTCCGGCATGCACAGCACGGCGATGGCGAAGATCACCGTGTAGATCGCCATGTAGACGGCGGTCGCGCGCTGGGCGATCCAGTCCTTGAGGCCATAGTGCGCGCCGACGACGATGCGTTTCACCATAGCGCCACCCCGATCACCACGGTCAGCACCAGGCTGACGACGAGCACGCCGACCGAGCTGCGGCGCGCTGGCTCCAGATCGCCCCAGATGTGCAGATCGAGCAGCAGGAAGCGGATGCCGGCACAGAAGTGGTGCAGATAGGCCCACAGCAGGCCGAACAGCACCAGCTTCATGAACGGGTTCGACACCACCTCACGGTAGTCGTCGAAAGCCGTCGCCGAGCCCAGACTGCGATCGAACAGCCACAAGAGCACGGGCAGGAACAGGAACAGCCCGGCACCGCTGACGCGATGCAGGATGGAGACGATGCCCGGCAGGGGCAGGCGTATCTGGTGCAAGGCCAGATGCTTCGGGCGTTTGCGCGCCGTTGCTTGCGACATGTCTTACGACCTCCCGATCTGCGGCCGCAGCGGCCGCGATTCACTCGCCTCCGGACCGACCGGAGTTCAGTTCAGTTCGTTCAGGTAGAAATGTTCGTCGGTCATGTACAGGCCGCGTCGCCACTCCACCGGCTTGTCGCCATAGGTATAGGTTACGCGCTCGACCGACAGTAATGGCTTGCCTTCGGGCACCTTGAGTGCTTCGGCGGCCGAGCGGTCTGCTGCGACTGCCCGGATGCTCTCGCTGGCGCGAATCATGCGCACGCCGAAGCGGTTCTCGAACAGGCTGTAGAGCGAACTCGTCCAGGATTGCAGCAATTCCAGCGTCAGCCCCTTGAACTGCTCACCGGACAGATAGATCTCGTCGATCACGACCGGCTTGCCTTCAAAACGCAACAGGCGCCGCACGATCATGATCGGATCCCCCTGACGCAGTCCCAGCATGCGCGCTGCCTCGACGCCGGCCTTGGCCCGCCAGCACTCCAGCGGGATGCTCTCCGGGGTGCTAAGCTGGCCTTCGACAGGTACCAGCCGCAGGAAACGGAACAGCGCGCGCGGATCCTGATGCGTCGCCACGAAAGTGCCCTTGCCCTGACGGCGCACCAGCAGGTTCTCTGCGGCGAGTTCGTCGATTGCCTTGCGCACCGTGCCCTGCGAGACACCGAAGCGAAGCGCGAACTCCTGCTCGCTCGGAATGAGCTGTCCGGGCTGCCATTCACCGGCTTCAAGGGCCTGGATCATCAGGCCCTTGATCTGCCGGTAGAGCGGGCTGAAGGTAGGTGACTCGCTAGACATCGCGGCATTTCAGCACAAAAATCCGGACGCGTCTATCTGTCATCTCCTGTCTTATATAAGACACAAGACTAACGACTTCGCATTTTGACTTCTCGGCTCCCAGCCACTACCATCAGCGCGCCCGAGATTCGACTCGCCCGCAATGGCCAGATCCCCGCTGCCGCGGAGCCGACGAAGCCTCTTCCGACCATATTCAGGGAGCATCGAAATGAGCAAATCCCCCGTTCGCGTGGCCGTCACCGGCGCCGCCGGCCAGATCGGCTACAGCCTGCTTTTCCGCATCGCCAGCGGCGAGATGCTCGGCAAGGATCAGCCCGTCATCCTGCAACTGCTCGACCTGCCGCAAGCGCAGAAGGCGCTCACCGGGGTGATGATGGAACTCGAGGATTGCGCCTTCCCGCTGCTCGCCGGCGTGAGCGCAAGCGACGACCCCAACGTCGCGTTCAAGGACGCTCAGGTCGCCCTGCTCGTCGGCGCTCGTCCGCGCGGCCCCGGCATGGAGCGCAAGGACCTGCTGGCTGAAAACGCCAAGATCTTCACGGTCCAGGGCGCCGCACTCGGCGAGCATGCCGACCCGGACTGCAAGATCCTGGTGGTCGGCAACCCGTGCAACACCAATGCCTATATCGCGATGAAGACGGCCGAGAAGCACGGCCGCGTGCCTGCGAAGAACTTCACCGCGATGCTGCGCCTGGACCACAATCGCGCGCTGTCGCAACTCGCGGCCAGGAGCGGGCGCGATGTATCCACGCTGAAGAACCTGGTCGTGTGGGGCAACCATTCGCCGACCATGTACGCCGACTACCGTCTCGTCACTTCGGGCAACGACAAGGTCAAGGACCTGATCGACGACGAGACCTGGAATCGCGAGACCTTTCTGCCCAAGGTGGGCAAGCGCGGCGCGGCCATCATCGAAGCGCGCGGCCTGTCTTCGGCCGCCTCCGCCGCCAACGCCGCGATCGACCACATGCGCGACTGGTGGCTGGGCTCGAACGGCGAATGGGTCACGATGGGTGTTCCCTCGGATGGCAGCTACGGCGTGCCCGAGGGCGTCATCTTCGGCGTGCCGTGCATCACCAAGGCGGGCGAGTACGAAGTGATCAAGGGACTGGAGTTCGACGAGTTCTCGCAAGAGCGCATCAAACGCACGCTCGACGAGCTGCTCGAAGAGCGCGAGGGCGTCAAGGACCTTCTCTGAGTCCCGCTCCATCCCGCAAGAACGCACGGTGCGCCGTGCGTTTTTTTTGCCCGACAATCGGGCGAGAATGAAACCCGCTCCGACGGAGACTTGCCCATGACCGATCGAGCCCATCCCGCCGATGTGCTGTTTGACGCCGAGAAGCCCTTCCCCGTGCTGCCCGCGGTCGACCACTACGCCGGCGCCGAGAAGCTGATGCGCAAGGCGCTCGCACTGCAGGCCGAGCTCGGCCCATTGTTCGACATCACCTTCGACTGCGAGGATGGCGCGCATGCTGGCGCCGAGGCAGAACACGCCACCATGGCGGCTGAACTTGCAGTCGGCAGCGACAACCGGTTCGGCCGTGTTGGGGCGCGCATCCACGACATCACTCACCGCCTGTGGCGCCAGGATCTGGACCTCCTGGTGCGCGGCGCCGGCCAACGGCTGGCCTTCGTCACGCTACCCAAGGCACGCTCGGCGGCCGACGTGCGCGATCAGGTACAGGCGCTGCGCGCGATTGAGGCCGAACACGGCGTGACGCAGCCGATCCCGGTGCATGTACTGATCGAGACCCACGGCGCGCTGCGCGAGATCTGGCAGATTGCCGCGCTCGAGGGCGTGGAATCGGTCGACTTCGGCATCATGGATTTCGTCTCGGCACATCACGGCGCACTCTCGGGCGCCGAAATGATCAGCCCGGGGCAATTCACGCATCCGCTGATCGTGCGTGCCAAGACCGAGATCGTTGCCGCAGCGCTCGCCAACGGCGTGGTGCCAGCGCACAACGTCACCACCGAGCTGCGCGACGTCGAACGCATCGCCGACGATGCTCGTCGCGCGCGCCGGGACTTCGGCTTCCTGCGCATGTGGAGCATTCATCCGAACCAGATTCGGCCCATCGTCGACGCGATGCGCCCGGACTACTCCGAGGTGGTCGCCGCCGCCGACATCCTTCTCGCGGCGCAGGAATCGGACTGGGGACCCATACAGCACGCCGGTCGCCTGCATGATCGCGCCTCCTACCGCTACTACTGGGAGTTGCTTGCCCGCGCACACGCAACCGGGATGGACATCGACACCGAAGCACGCCGACGTTTCTTCGCCTGAGCACGGAGCGAAAATGCGCATTAATTCACATTGAATTACAATGCGTCGATGCATTCCGCCCCCCGCGATCCCGGCGAAAACACCGTGCTGTTCCTCGACGTGGTCGGCAGCACGCGCCTGTACGAGCAGATCGGCGACCGCACGGCATTCTCCGTCGTCACGCGTTGCCTGGGTCACGCCAGCGAGATCGTGCTCAACCGCGGCGGGCGCGTCATCAAGTACACCGGCGACGGGCTCATGGCCCTGCTGCCCACGCCCGACGCCGCAGCCGACAGCGCGCTCGGCATCCATGCAACGATGCTCGAATGCCCGTCGGTCGCCAATCAGGGACTGTCGGTGCGCATCGGATTCCACACCGGCGCGATCATCCGCAGCGGCACGGACGTGTTCGGCGAGACGGTCAACCTGGCGTCGCGTCTGGCCTCGATCGCGACCCCCGGGCGCGCCCTGACCACCGGCGCGAGCGCATCGCTGATGAATCCGGGCTGGCGCGAGCTGCTTGCCCCAATGCCTCCGCGCGTACTGCGCGGTGCGACACGGCCCGTCGACCTGTTCGAACTGCGCTGCGACTCCAGCGGCGAGACGACCAGCCTGTTCGGCCTGCCAACCACGATGCCTGACGAGCTCGAACTGCGACTGAATTTCCAGGGCCGCTGGATCCAGGTCAACGGGTGGTGCCCGACCTCCCGCCTCGGCCGTGATCCGGAATCGGAAATCCACGTCGAAGATCAGCGCGCCTCGCGCAACCATGCCGAGATCGAATTACGTGGCGACAAGTTCGTGCTCCGCGATCACAGCAGCAACGGCACCTATGTGACGATCGGAGACACGCCGGAATTCATTCTCAGCCGCGAGGAAGTCGTGCTGCATGGCAGCGGCTGGGTGTCGCTGGGGCGCAGCCGCGAACGCAACCCCCTGGCCATCGAATACCTTTGCGCATGAAAAACGGGGCCCGCGCAGGCCCCGTTTGCGTCAAATCGAGTCGCGTCAGACTTCGACCGTATCGGCCACTTCGCGGAATTCCGCAATCTGATCGAAGTTCATGTAGCGATAGATGTCGGCAGCCTTCTCGTTGACGACATTGACCTGCTCCAGATACTCGCCTGCAGTCGGGATCCGCCCCATCAGCGCACACACCGCAGCCAGTTCGGCCGAGCCCAGATACACGCGGGTGTCGATGCCAAGGCGGTTCGGGAAGTTGCGTGTCGAGGTCGACATCGCCGTGCTCCCCTTGCGGATCTGCGCCTGGTTGCCCATGCACAGCGAGCAGCCCGGCATCTCCATGCGCGCGCCGGACTTGCCGAGGATGGAGTAGTAGCCCTCCTCGTTGAGGATCATCGCGTCCATCTTGGTCGGCGGCGCGATCCACAGACGGGTCGGGATGTCGCTCTTGCCGTCAAGCACCTTGCCGGCCGCCCGAAAGTGGCCGATGTTGGTCATGCACGAGCCGATGAACACCTCGTCGATCTTGTCGCCAGCCACGTCCGACAGCGTCTTGACGTCGTCCGGGTCGTTCGGGCAGGCCACCAGCGGCTCCCTGATGTCGGCCAGATCGATCTCGATGACCGCCGCGTACTCGGCATCCGCGTCACCCGACAGCAACTGCGGGTCGGAAATCCACGCCTCCATCGCCTGAATTCGGCGCGTGAGCGTGCGACGATCCTCGTAGCCACTGGCGATCATCCACTTCATCAGCGTGATGTTCGAGCGCATGTATTCGATGATCGGCGCCTTGTCCAGATGCACCGTGCAGCCGGCGGCAGAACGCTCGGCCGAGGCGTCGGACAGCTCGAAAGCCTGCTCGACCTTCAAGTCCGGCAAGCCTTCGATCTCCAGGATGCGGCCGGAGAAGATGTTCTTCTTGCCCTTCTTCTCGACCGTCAGCAGCCCCTGCCCGATGGCGTAGTACGGAATCGCGTTGACCAGGTCACGCAAGGTCACGCCGGGCTGCATCTTGCCCTTGAAGCGCACCAGCACCGACTCGGGCATATCGAGCGGCATCACGCCGGTCGCGGCCGCGAAGGCCACCAGCCCGGAACCGGCCGGAAAGGAAATTCCGATCGGGAAGCGCGTGTGCGAATCACCGCCAGTACCGACGGTATCCGGCATCAGCAAACGGTTGAGCCAGGAGTGGATGACGCCGTCACCCGGCTTGAGCGACACGCCGCCGCGGTTGGTGATGAAGCTCGGCAGTTCGCGGTGCATGCGCACGTCGACGAGCTTGGGATAAGCCGCGGTGTGGCAGAAGGACTGCATCACCAGATCGGCCGAGAAGCCCAGACACGCCAGATCCTTGAGCTCGTCGCGCGTCATCGGGCCGGTTGTGTCCTGCGAGCCAACCGTCGTCATGCGCGGTTCGCAGTACGTCCCCGGACGCACGCCCTGACCTTCAGGCAAACCACAGGCACGGCCAACCATCTTCTGGGCCAGCGTAAAGCCCTTGCCGGAATCAACCGGCGCCTGCGGCAGCCGGAACAGCGTGGACGGCGGCAGCCCGAGCGCCTCGCGCGCACGGGTCGTGAGACCACGCCCGATGATCAGCGGAATGCGGCCACCGGCGCGAACCTCGTCGAGAATCACCGGCGTCTTGAGTTCGCTCTGTGCGATCTGCTCACCGTTCTTGAAGGCTGTCACCTGAGCCTTGGCATGATCGATGCGCAGTTCGATCTCGTCGCCCATGTCCATCTGGCCGACATCGATCTCGATCGGCAGCGCACCGGCGTCTTCCATGGTGTTGAAGAAGATCGGAGCGATCTTGCTGCCCAGACACACGCCACCGAAGCGCTTGTTCGGAACGTAGGGGATGTCCTCGCCGGTGAACCACAGCACCGAGTTGGTCGCCGACTTGCGCGACGAGCCGGTGCCGACCACATCACCGACATAGGCCACGACGTTGCCGCGCGCACGCAGGTCCTGCAGGAACTTGACCGGGCCCCGCACACCCGCCTCCTCCGGCTCGATCCCGGCGCGCGGATTCTTCAGCATGGCCAGTGCATGCAGCGGAATGTCGGGGCGCGACCAGGCGTCCGGCGCCGGTGACAGGTCATCCGTGTTGGTCTCGCCGGTGACCTTGAAGACCGTGATCTTCAACGATTCGGGCACTTCGGGACGACGCGTGAACCACTCGCCATCGGCCCAGGATTGCAGCACCGCGCGCGCATTCACGCTACCCTTGTCCGCGCGCTCACGCACGTCATGGAAGTAGTCGAACATCAACAGGGTGTGCTTGAGCCCGTCGGCCGCGCTCGCGCCAACCTCGGGGTCGTCGAGCAGGTCGATCAGGGGCCGGATGTTGAAACCACCCAGCATGGTGCCGAGCAATTCCACCGCACGGACACGGTCGAGCAGCGCGCATGAACTGTCTGCGCGGGCGATCGCGGCAAGAAAGTCAGCCTTGACCCTGGCCGCATCATCGACACCCGCGGGTACGCGATGCACCAGCAGATCGAGCAGGAATTCGGCCTCTCCGGGCGGCGGTTCCTGCAGCATGCGAACGAGTTCGATCGTCTGCGCACGATCGAGCGGCAACGGGGGAATGCCGAGGGCTTGACGCTCGGCGACATGGGCGCGATAGGCTTCCAGCACGTCGATTCCTTTTTCCTGGTTTGTCGGAGCCCCGAATGAGGTCGGCCGAGATTATATGTCTTTTATAAGACTTGCGCGAATCGCAGTCACGACTCTGCCCGGACTTCGCACCTGCGCCATGCCCCCGGAATCGAGCACAAGCATTGGCGTAGCGCGCTGATGGCACGGCGCACTTGCGTAGCCTGGCGGTGCTCCTGTATATTTACGCGTTTTCAAGAAATCCGAACTCCTGGAGCAAGCCATGGCCCGCGTCTGTCAAGTGACCGGTAAAGCACCGATGGTGGGAAACAACGTCTCCCACGCAAACAACAAGACCAAGCGTCGCTTCCTGCCGAACCTGCAGAACCGCAAGTTCTGGAGCGAGGCCGAGAACCGCTGGATTCGCCTGCGCGTATCGAACGCCGCGCTGCGCACGATCGACAAGAAAGGCATCGACACGATCGTCGCCGACCTTCGCGCCCGCGGCGAGAAGCTCTGACGCTGGGATCGCCCACGCAACCGAACGGAGAACAGCATGGCCAAAGGCGCACGCGAAAAAATCAAGCTTGAATCGACGGCCGGCACCGGTCACTTCTACACCTGCGCAAAGAACAAGCGCACGACGCCGGACAAGCTCGAGTTCATGAAGTACGACCCTGTGGTTCGCAAGCACGTCCTGTACAAGGAAGTGAAGCTCAAGTAAGCACCTCGCCCACCCGGGAACGAAAAAAAGCCGCTGATTCAGCGGCTTTTTGCTTTCAGGCTCCCAGAATCGCGGCGCCTGTCGCAGCGGTAATCAAGCCTTCTGGATATTCGAGGCCTGCTTGCCCTTGGGACCCTGAGTCACTTCGAACGAGACCTTCTCGCCTTCCTTCAGGGACTTGAACCCGCTCATGTTGATCGCGGAAAAATGTGCGAACAGATCTTCGCTTCCGTCGTCCGGGGTGATGAATCCAAAACCCTTGGAGTCGTTGAACCACTTAACGGTACCAGTTGCCATATTGCCTAGATCCTTCAAATGAACTGAGTAGCGCGAGCACGGCCCGCAGTTGCGTCAATGCGGCATCGGATCGAGCCCGGCTCCAGCCTGCGGCGCAGGCGACGGAAACTGTGCCCGTTCAGCACGTTGCATCAAACACGATTTCTGCTTTTACGCACTTGCTATGAGAGCGTCAAGAAAATATTGTCGTTTTCGCCCATTCGGCATGAATCCACACCTGTTGAACCCGGTATGCATTCCCGACAGACACACATTTCTTGTTTATTTTCCGCAGCTTGGACTCACACAATGACTGCTGCGACGCACCAATCGAGTTGTTGTAAAAGTGCCAGAACACACGACTTTAAAGTCTCTCCGGCTCTTGTTGCACTCTCGTCCGACTGGATTAGAATGAGCCACATGGCCACCGACAAACAGAGTGATTCCGTACTGGAGACGGAGCGAACGCAGACAAAGCCGCCTCCGCTCTACAAGGTGCTGGTGCTCAACGACGATTTCACCCCGATGGAATTCGTCGTGATTGTCCTGCAGCAATTTTTTGGCATGGATCGCGAACGGGCAACGCGAGTCATGCTCCAAGTGCACACGGAAGGTTCAGGAGTGTGCGGCATCTTCCCGAGGGATGTCGCGGCGACCAAGGTCGAGCAGGTCGTGTCTTTTGCCCGGCAGCACCAGCACCCGCTGGCGTGCGTGATGGAGGAAAACTGAGAATGATCGCGCAAGAGCTAGAAGTCAGTCTTCATATGGCGTTTGTCGAAGCCCGGCAAAAGCGGCACGAGTTCATCACCGTCGAACACCTGCTGCTGGCGCTGCTCGACAATCCGTCGGCTGCCGAGGTGCTCAAGGCCTGCGCCGCGAACATCGAGGAGTTGCGCCGCGAACTCACGAACTTCATCAACGAGCACACGCCCCGCGTCGAGAACGTCGAGGAAGTGGACACCCAGCCGACGCTGGGCTTCCAGCGCGTGATCCAGCGCGCCATCCTGCATGTGCAGTCCTCGGGCAAGAAGGAAGTGACTGGCGCCAACGTACTCGTTGCGATCTTCGGCGAGAAGGATTCGCATGCCGTGTATTTCCTGCAACGGCAGAAGATCTCGCGCCTGGACGTCGTGAACTTTATCTCGCACGGCATCGCCAAGACACCGCAGCAGGGCAGCCCCGCGCAGGGTGGCCGCGCCGAGGCCGAGCCAGAAGGCGAGCAGGAAGCGGCCCAGTCCGGAGGAGCACTCGAGAACTTCACGCAGAACCTGAACCAGCAGGCGCTGATCGGCAAGATCGACCCGCTGATCGGCCGCGAGAAGGAAGTCGAGCGCGTCATCCAGACGCTCTGCCGCCGCCGCAAGAACAACCCGCTACTGGTTGGCGAGGCCGGCGTCGGCAAGACCGCCATTGCCGAAGGACTGGCACGGCGCATCGTTGAAGACCGTGTGCCTGACATCCTCAAGGGTGCGCAGGTACATGCGCTGGACATGGGTGCGCTGCTCGCCGGCACCAAGTATCGGGGCGACTTCGAGCAACGCCTCAAGGCCGTGCTCAAGCAGTTGCGCGAGGCCGACAACACCATCCTGTTCATCGACGAGATCCACACGCTGATCGGTGCGGGCGCGGCTTCGGGCGGCACGCTGGACGCGTCCAACCTGCTCAAGCCAGCGCTCTCATCAGGCCAGCTCAAGTGCATCGGCGCAACGACCTACACCGAATTCCGCCAGATCTTCGAGAAGGATCATGCGCTGTCGCGCCGCTTCCAGAAAATCGACGTGCTCGAGCCCAGCGTGGCCGAAACCGTGGAGATCCTCAAGGGGCTGAAGAGCCGTTTCGAGGAGCACCACAACGTCAAGTATTCGTCCGCAGCGCTGGCTTCGGCAGCGGAACTGGCCGCACGCTACATCAACGACCGCCACTTGCCGGACAAGGCCATCGACGTCATCGACGAGGCTGGCGCTGCGCAGCGCATCCTGCCCAAGTCGCGTCAGCGCAAGACCATCGGCCGAGTCGAGATCGAAGAGATCGTCGCCAAGATCGCACGCATTCCGCCGCGCACCGTCTCCAACGACGACCGCCAGTCGCTGCGCACGCTCGAACGTGACCTGAAGAACATGGTCTTCGGTCAGGACGAGGCCATCGACGCGCTCGCCAAGGCGATCAAGATGTCGCGCTCCGGGCTCGGCAACCCGCAAAAGCCCATCGGCAACTTCCTGTTCAGCGGCCCCACCGGCGTGGGCAAGACCGAGGTCGCGCGCCAGCTCGCCTACACCCTGGGCATCGAACTGGTGCGTTTCGACATGTCCGAGTACATGGAGCGCCATGCCGTGTCGCGCCTGATCGGGGCGCCGCCGGGCTACGTCGGTTACGACAACGGCGGCCTGCTCACGGAGGCGGTCACCAAGAAGCCGCATTGCGTGCTGCTGCTCGACGAGATCGAAAAGGCGCATCCGGACATCTACAACATCCTGCTGCAGGTCATGGACCACGGCGCGCTGACGGACAACAACGGCCGACAGGCGGATTTCCGCAACGTCATCATCATCATGACGACCAACGCCGGCGCCGAAGCGATGCAGAAGACCGTCATGGGCTTCTCGGCCAAGCGCGAGTCGGGTGACGAGATGGCCGAGATCAAGCGTCTGTTCTCGCCCGAGTTCCGCAACCGCCTCGACTCGACCATTTCGTTCGCGGCGCTGGATAACGAGGTCATCCTGAAGGTGGTCGACAAGTTCCTGATGCAGCTCGAAGCGCAACTGCACGAGAAGAAGGTCGAGGCCCACTTCACCGACGAACTCAAGGCCTGGCTCGCCGCCGAGGGTTTCGACCCGCTGATGGGTGCACGTCCGATGGCACGCCTGATCCAGGACACGATCCGCTCCGCGCTGGCCGACGAACTGCTGTTCGGTCGCCTGGCCACCGGCGGGCACGTGACCATCGACCTGGGTGCCGATGGCAAGGTCAAGCTCGAGTTCGACGAGGAAGAGGCCGAGTCGGCCACGACCAGCTGAACCCCTTCACGGGGTGAACAATAGGAAGCGGCCCCGCGGGGCCGCTTCTTTCATTTGCGCTGTACGTCAGGCGTCGCGCGCCTCCGCGATGCGATCGCGGATCTGCTGCAGCGTGGAGGGATCCTCGATCGTCGCCAGATCTCCGGGGTCACGCCCTTCGGCCAAGGCCTGGATGGCGCGGCGCAGCATCTTGCCCGAACGCGTCTTGGGCAGCCCCGAGACGAAGAACACGCGCGCCGGACGCCCGATCGCGCCGAGCCAGTCGTCGACCTTGCGCGAGATCTCGGCCTCGAGCCGTTTCGCCTCCTCCGGTGTAGCCGCCGCGTTAGCGTCCTTGAGCACGGCGAAGGCCATCGGCACCTGTCCCTTGACCTCGTCTGCGACGCCGACCACGGCGACCTCGGCCACGCCCGGATGGGTCTGGACCGCCTCCTCGATCTCGCGTGTGCCCAGCCGGTGCCCGGCGACGTTGATCACATCGTCCATGCGCCCCAGGATGGTGTAGTAGCCGTCGTCGTCGCGAATGCCCCAGTCGGACGAGGAATAGACCAGCGGATCCTTGAACAGGGTGAAGTAGGTCGACACGAAGCGATCATCCTGCCCCCAGACCGTGGACATGCAGCCCGGCGGCAACGGCGGCACGATGCCGACCACCCCCTTCTCGTTCGCACCGCACTCGCTGCCATCTTCGCGGAACAGGCGCAGGTCGTAGCCATAGACGGGGAAGCTCGGCGAACCGTATTTGATGGGCGTCTTCTCGATTCCGGGCATCGCCGAGAGGATCGGCCAGCCGGTCTCCGTCTGCCAGTAGTTGTCGATCACCGGAATGGCCATTTCGTCGGCGATCCAGCGGTGGGTCGTCTCGTCGAGCGGCTCGCCCGCCAGGAAAAGATGCTTGAGCGAAGACAGGTCGTACTTGTGCAGCCAGGCCGGATCCTGCTTCTTGAGCACGCGGATCGCGGTCGGTGCGGAGAACATGACGTTGACGCGGTACTTCTCGACGATGCGCCACCACACGCCCGCGTCCGGCCGGACCGGTGTCCCCTCGTACATGAGGGTCGTCATGCCGGCGATCAGCGGCGCGTAGATGATGTAGCTGTGCCCGACCACCCAGCCGATGTCCGAGGTCACGAACATGGTCTCGCCGACGCCACCGGTAAAGATGTGCTGCATCGAAGCGGCGAGCGCCACACAGTAGCCGCCGGTGTCGCGCTGTACACCTTTGGGTTTGCCTGTCGTGCCCGACGTGTAGAGGATGTAGCTGGGCTCGTTCGATTCCAGCCATTCGACCGGTACGGCCGCGTCGACGTGCTTGCGCCGCATCTCGGCATAATCGACGTCACGCCCCTGAGTGCGCGAGAAGCCCTTGTCGATGCCGCGATCGACGATCAGCACGTGCGCCGGAGGATGCTCCGCCAGACGACAGGCGTCGTCGACCAGATGCTTGTAGGGAATGGCTTTTCCGCCGCGCATCCCCGCGTCCGCGCTGACCATCAGCACCGGCTGGGCGTCATCGATGCGCGTGGCCAGTGATGCTGGCGCGAAACCACCGAAGACCACGGAATGGATCGCGCCGATGCGTGCGCAGGCAAGCATCGCGAAGCAGGCCTCGGGAATCATCGGCATGTAGATCAGCACACGATCACCGCGCCTGACCCCAAGTTCGATGAAGATCGCAGCCATTCGCTCGACTTCGCACAGCAGGTCGGCGTAGGAATACGTGTGTTCGGTATCGGTCTCTGTCGAGACGTAGATCAGCGCCGCGTCACGCGGTCGCGCCGCGGCATGACGGTCGACCGCGTTGTGGCACAGGTTGGTCGTGCCGCCGACAAACCACTTGACGAAGGGCGGGCGCGAATAGTCGCAGATCGTCTGCGGCGTCTGCTGCCAGTCGACGAGCCGCGACTGATCTTGCCAGAAGCCCTCGCGATCCTCGATCGAGCGCCGGTGAAAGTCGATGTAGCCCACCATATGTCCTCCTCGGTTCAACCACACCTGCGGTGTTCCGGTCTGTCGCCGGCCGGTCGCCCGCCATCGGGGCCGGAGTTTCACCGCATCATTCCATCGATTCCTCTCCTGTTGCGGTTTCCCTTGCGAGACGCTCGAGTCGCGCCATCGGCAATCCCAGATCCAGACGACGTTCTGCGAACTGCAGCAGGGGCTGGAGCGCGAGCAGCAGATCCGGCAACATCGATGCGATCTCGTCCTCCTGACCCAGGCGCAGGCGATTGAGCGCCTGGTCGACGCTGACCGCGCGGCGCAGCATGCGCTCGATGACCTCGCGCGTGATCTCGCCGTCCTTGCCGACCACTCGGCTACCGCCTGCCGACTGCCCGGCGGCCAGGCGTTCGAGCGCAAGCTCGGTCAGCCGACTGAGCGTATCCAGACCGTCGACATAGGTGCTGGCGACCCCGACCGACACGCCGACCCGGATCTGCTCGCCGCGATAGGTCATCACGAGCTTGCCGATGGCCGACTGCAGTCGCATCGCGAATGCGCTGGCCGCGACCATGTCGGCGAGCGGCGAGAGCAACATGAACTTGCCGGTGCCCAGTTCGGACACCGTGTCCTCGTGGCGCACCTTCAGCGCCAGAATCGCACGCAGCTTCTTCGCAATCAGTTCGGCGACCTGATGACCGTATTGCGCCACCACCTCGTCGATGCGGTCGATCTCGAAGACCATGACACTGACCCCACCCTGCTGGCGCCGCGCCAGCGCCAGATCCTGGCTGGCACGCCAGTTCATGTAGGCACGTGTGGTCAGCCCGGAGCCGGGGTCGATAGGGCTTTGGTTGGCGAGCGCCTCGCGACTTTCATCAAGCTCGCGGCTGGTCTGGCCGTAGCGCGTCAGCGTGTCGAGTCGCGCGACCAGTTCGGCCGTACCGATGCCCTTGGTGATGAAGTCGTTTGCGCCAAGCTCTCGCGCGCGCTCGCGCGCACCATCGTCCTCGTCGCCAGAAATGACAATGATCGGCAGCTTCTGCAAACGCGCAATGCGCGAGGCGCGCACCCGCGCGATCAGCCCGTAGCCATCGAGCCGGGGCATGCCGATATCGGTAATCAGCACCTGCACCGTGGAGTCGACCACCAGCGCTTCCCAGGCCGCTTCACCGTCACCTTCCTCGCGACAGTCGAAACGTGCGCGAATCTGTTTGATGATGCTCGCGCGCACCATGCGCGAGTCGTCGACGATGAGTAGCCGCGGCAAGGTGTTCGTGTCTTCGCTCATGCAAGCCTTCCGCGTCAGTCGGCAATGCGCACGACGGTGCGCCCCTTGACCCGACCGGCGATGAAGTCCTCGAACGCTTCAGGCAAATCGCCGAGCCCGATCTCGCGGCTCACGCGCTCCAGGTGTCGCGGCTTCAGATCACTGGCCAGCCGCTGCCATACATCCGCGCGCAGCGGAAAGCCGGTGTTCGCAGAATCGATGCCCAGCAGATTGACCCCGCGCAGAATGAACGGGAACACGGTCGTGTTCAGGTGGAAGTCCGCAGCATTGCCGATGCTCGCCACGCTGGCACCGAGCTTCATCGTCGCCAGCACCCAGGCCAGGATGGAGCCGCCGACGTTATCGATCGCGCCAGCCCATTCCGCGCCCTCGAGCGGGCGCACCTTGTCGAAGTCGATGTCGTCACGCAGGCGTACGGCGCTCGCGCCCAGCCCGGTCAGATAGTCGGCCTCCTCGGCCTTGCCGGTGAGCGCGACGGCCTCGTAGCCTCGTCCGGCGAGCATGTCGATGGCCAATCCGCCGACCCCGCCGGTCGCTCCGGTGACAATCACCGGGCCGTTCTCGGGTGCCAGACCACAGGATTCCATGCGCACGATACCCAACGCCGCGGTGAACCCGGCGGTGCCCAGCGCCATCGCCTCGAAGCAGCTCAGCCCCTGGGGCAACGGCACGACCCAGTCGGCCGGTACGCGCGCGATTTCCGCAAAGCCGCCGTGACGCGACACGCCGATGTCGAAGCTGGTGGCAATGACCTCGTCGCCGGCCTTGAAGCGCGCGTCGGAACTGTCCTCGACGACGCCCGCCATGTCGATGCCGCCGACACAGGGGAAACGCCGGATGATCTTGCCTGCGCCGGTGGCCGCAAGTGCATCCTTGTAGTTGATACTCGAATAACGCACTCGAATCGTGACTTCACCCGGGTCGAGCTGCTCGCGCGTCATCGTGCCCAAACTGCCGTGCACCTTGCGTTCCGCGTCCTGATCGATCAGGTATGCCCTGAAGGCTGCACTCATCCGCTCCCCCTCCCTGTCCGGTCCCTGCCCACAGGACACGGGACGATTATAGCTACAAGCCCCGTGCGCCTCGCCAGGCCTTCATTTTCGCGACCCGAATCTCCATAATCGCGATATTGAGGCAACAATGCGCGCGGTCACGAATGAGCATACTCGAAAAACCGCTGGCGTCGGCCGAAGCCTATGTGGCCTTTCTAGCCACCCACGAGCTCCCCGTGCTGCGCCAGACCGCGCGGCAGATAGAGATCATGTCCGAGGCGCGCGACAGCGTAAACGCGCGTCAGATCGCCGCGATCGCGCTCGGCGACCCGCTCTTCGCGGTACGCCTGATCGTGTGGATGGAGGACCACCGGCATCGCTCGCAGAACCACGACATCACGACCGTGGAGCGAGCGATCATGATGATCGGCGTCGATCCGTTCTTCGAGACATTCACCGGCTTACCGACCGTCGAGGACACACTGGCCGACCGGCCACGCGCACTGATCGAAACCCTTCACATGACCGCATGGGCGCGCAAGGCCGCCCATCTGGCCCGCGACTGGGCAATCCTGCGCCACGACATCGATGTCGACGAGGTCGCTCTCGCGACCCTGCTGCGCCCGGTCTCAGAGATTCTGCTGTGGATGCACGCAACGCCGCTGCTCGAACAGATGCAGACACGCATCGAGGGCGCATCCGGCCGGGCAGTCACGGTGGCGTATCGTGCCGTGCTCGGATGCAGCGAACACCAGATCCAGATCGGGCTCGCGCAGCACTGGCATCTTCCGCAATTGCTCGTGACCCTGATGGACGAGACCCACGAAAACAACCCGCGGGTACGCAACGTAGCACTCGCCCTGGCCTTCGCGCGCGCCATCGGTCACTCCGGCTGGGACAGTCCGGCCCTGCCCGGGATCGTGGACGATCTGGCCCGGCTGCTGCCAATCCACCGCGGGCAACTGCTCGACCGCCTGGGCGTGCCGGCCGACGTGCGCGAACGCTGGGAATCGGCAGACAATTGAGACGTGTCAGCCCGTGCGTGATTCGAGCTCGATCCAGCGTGACATGGCCTCTTCGAGCTCCACCTCTACCGCGTCGAGTCGTGAGGTGGCCTCGCCCACCTCTTCAGGCGCGTCGCGGTAGAGCGCCGGATCGGACAGCCGGGCCTGCAAGCGCGCCTGCTCGGACTCGAGCGCGGAGATCTGGCCGGGCAAGGTTTCGAGTTCCCGTTTCTCATTGAACGAAAGTTTGCCTGTCGTCTGCGAGGCGGCGGCCTTTTCCGCCTTCGTCGGCTGCCGTGGCGTCTCGGCCGGCCGGCCGGGCTCGGGCACCTGGCGCGCGACCTTGCGCGCACGCGCCCAGTCCGAATAGCCGCCCACGTACTCGCCCCAGCGGCCGTCGCCCTCGGAGGCAATGACCTGGGTCACGACGTTGTCGAGGAAGGCCCGGTCGTGGCTGACCAGGAAGAGCGTGCCGTCATAGCTTGAGAGCAGGTCTTCGAGCAGATCGAGCGTTTCGATATCCAGATCGTTGGTGGGTTCGTCGAGCACCAGCAGGTTGGCCGGACGGGCGAACAATCGCGCCAGCAACAATCGATTGCGCTCCCCCCCGGAGAGCGTCTTGACCGGCGAGCGGGCGCGCGCCGGCGCGAACAGGAAATCCCCGAGATAGCCGATGACGTGCTTGCGCTCGCCACCGATCTCGATGAAGTCCGAACCCGGGCTGATGACCTCGGTCAGCGGCAGTTCCGGATCAAGCTGTTCGCGCATCTGGTCGAAGTAGGCCACGGATTGGCGCGTACCCCGCCGCACCTCGCCACCGTCGGGCTCGAGTTCGCCGAGGATGAGCTTGAGCAGTGTGGTCTTGCCCGTGCCATTGGGCCCGATGAAGCCGATACGGTCGCCGCGCAGGATGCGCGTGGAGAAGTCTCGCACCACGACCTTGTCTCCAAAGGCCTTGGTGACGCCATGCAGCTCGGCCACCATCTGGCCACTGCGCTCGCCTTGATCGACTGCCAACCGGACGTTGCCCAGACGTTCGCGACGCGCCGCACGCTCGCGACGCAAGGTCTCGAGGCGGCGCACACGACCCTCGTTGCGCGTGCGACGCGCCTGCACCCCCTTGCGGATCCAGACCTCTTCCTGCGCGAGCATCTTGTCGAAGCGGGCATCGGCACGGGCCTCGATCTCGAGTTCCTGCGCCTTGCGCACC
The DNA here is from genome assembly GCA_963975885.1 of uncultured Azoarcus sp. Lineage (GTDB taxonomy): Bacteria > Pseudomonadota > Gammaproteobacteria > Burkholderiales > Rhodocyclaceae > Pseudazoarcus. The sequence continues at coordinate 980 of CAXBIS010000026.1, read as the reverse complement.
GTATAGTCGGAGAATCGACCCGGATAGCTCGCCAGCCGCCCTCGGTCGAGTTCCACGATGCGTGTGGCGACGTTGTCGAGAAAGACGCGATCGTGGGTAATCACCACCACTGCACCGCGAAAATCGCGGATCAACTCTTCCAGCCACTCGATACCGTCCAGATCGAGATGGTTGGTCGGTTCATCGAGCAGCAGCAGATCCGGCTCGGCGACCAGCGCGCGCAACAGGGCGACGCGCTTGATACCGCCGCCGGAAAGTTCGGCAACGTGGGCCGAGCCATCGAGTTCGAGTCGGAGCAGCGTCTCTTCCACGCGCTGGTTCAGGCGCCATCCGTCAGACGTCTCGATCTCATGCTGCAGGTACTCGAGTCGGGCCATGGCCGCATCGTCGGGTGCGCTGCCCAGGGTGTGCATCAAGGCGTGGTATTCGACCAGCACGCGTGCGATGTCACCAAGGCCTTCGGCAACGGCCGAGAACACATCCTGATCGAGGTCGAAATCGGGTTCCTGCGGCACGTAGGCCACGACGCTGCCCGGTTCGCGGCGCAATTCGCCGTCGTCGAGCGCACCCTGCCCGGCAATGGCGCGCAACAGGCTGGACTTGCCCGAACCGTTGCGACCGATGAGCGCGACGCGTTCTCCCGAGTCGAGCTGGAAGGCCGCGTGATCGAGCAGATCGACGTGGCCAAAGGCGAGGCAGGCGTTTTCTAGTGAGAGCAGAGGCATGGCAAGGAGCGCGAACGCGTGGCCTCCCCGCCGGGAGTCGAACCCAGATCTAGCGCTTAGGAGGCGCTCGTTCTATCCATTGAACTACAGGGAGAACCCGACATTCTAGCCGCCGGGACGAACTTCGCCAACGACGCGCATGGCGGTTAACGAAAAAAGGAGCCATTGGCTCCAGGATCCGACCGCGCAATCGCGACAAGATGTTGGCGGAGTGGACGGGACTCGAACCCGCGACCCCCGGCGTGACAGGCCGGT
>CAXBIS010000025.1:0-37269 GCA_963975885.1 uncultured Azoarcus sp. | reverse complement strand
TCGTGACGGCGTGACTCAAACCAACGAGCCTCCGGGAAAGTCGGCTTGATTCAGTAGCGCTGATCGGACGATTCGACCTCGCCGGATTCAAGCAGCAATGTGGCCTGCGTCACGGCATACATCCACGACCAGTGAAACAGCGCGACGCCCTTGAGGAGAGTCTTGGGGACTTTGACCGGGTGGTGCTGGGGCAATGCGACGAACTGGTTGGTAACGGTGATCACCGCATCGAGCTTGTTGCGTTTGGCCTGCTGCAGGTAGTGCTTGAGCTGTTCCTCACCGAGTTCGGCATTGCCGATCTTGGCCTCGACCAGCGCCACCCATTGCTTGCGGCCTGTACCCAGCACGATCAGGCCATCCGGGCGGTCGTTCTTGCCCGGGTCGTCGTCGTGTGCGAGTACGACTTCGGTCCAGGCCTCCAGACTTGCTCGGCTACCTACCCGTATGCCGAGGGAGGCGAGCATGGCTTGGCGGAATTCGAACACGCTGCAAAGCGCCGCCAGCAGGACCGAGACCGCGCGTTGTTCTCGGTTCGTGTCGGCCACGACGGGAATCAGACGCGCTTCATCCCCCCGCACCACAAACTCCGGATAACTCATATCGATTACCCCTGCTCGTCGGTCGTCTTCTGAAATGCGTTGCTGAACGCCGCTGCCAGGATTCCGGTTGGAATCGCAATGATCGCGACGCCCGATACCGCTGTGATCCCGGCAAAAAACTTGCCCAGCGCGGTTATCGGCGTCACGTCACCATAGCCCACGGTAGTGAGTGTCGCCACGCTCCACCACAACGCGCGAGGAATACTGCCAAACGCCTCGGGCTGATTCGACGCTTCCACGGCATACAGACACGCGGACGAGAAGACCAGCAATAGCAGCGCCAATCCGACGCTCAGCAACAGCTCGTAGACGCGCGCCTTGAGAGCGTCACCCAAGGCTGTCAATGCGCGACTGAAACGACCCAGTCTCGATAGCCGGAGGAGCCGAATGACCCTGAATAGGCGCAGCAGAAAGACGTTGTTTGCGGCAATGAAGCCGATGAAATACGGCAGGATCGCGATCAGGTCGACCAACGACCAGAAGCTGATTGCATATTTGAAGCGGCCGACAAGCCCACCGTATTTCGGATTCTCGCCAGCCGCATAGACCCGGGCAAAGTATTCCAGACTGAAGATCGCGACGAAGAAGGTCTCAAGGTGGTCGAATACCGCCGCGTTGCCATCTCGGATCGTTGCTTCGGTCTCGACGATTGCGATGAGCGAGGCCAGCACAATCAGTAGGCAGACCAGCTTGTTGGTCGGCGACAGCCCTACCTTGTCCCAGCCTTCTGGCGACAGTTGGCGGTAGAGCGATTGTCGTGACAAACCCATTCGGTCGTCCCTGTGCGCAATTCCAACTCTTCGATTCGATCGACGCGCAGCGCGGAAATGCCGAACGCGTGGGTGAATGCTATGAGCACAAGTGTGCCGCCACCACCCTGATGCGGCAAGGAATTTGCCGCGAATGGCGGCCGAGGACGTCGAGGTGTGGTTTTCGTAGATCAGGTAAGGGCCGTGAAGCTGCGCGCACCTGGCGCGCGACCGATTGAGCGTGAGATGGCAGGTGCGCTTCGCTTACCTGCCCTACGTCGGACGGCGGTCGGGTGCATCGGCTGCAGTGCCGATGCGGCGTTTCAGCGCCCAGCCGTCTCCGGCAACGGCGGCGGATAAACACGGCCGCAGCAGCGGGCGAGGATGTTTTCGGCCTGGGCGGGGGCGAGGCGTTCGACGCGAAGGCGGGCGGCAGTTTCGGCCGGGTCGCCGACGGGGAGGACGAGCAGCACGGTTTCGGCGGCCTGGGCGGCGGAGCCGCCCTGTTCGAAGCCGTCGTCCATCCACACCGCGAGATAGGTGATGCTGTCACGCCCGAGTTGCACCGTCATGCTGGTGCGCCACAGGTCGGAGCCGCCTTCGGACGGGATCATCGAGAGCGTGTGACGGCCGGGGGGGACCTGAATTTCGGCGTAGGTTGCCTCGGGCAGCGCCGTGATGCCGGCGTGGCCGACGCGCAGCACGGGCGCCTCGTGCCGCAGGGCCTGGTCCTCGAACTTGGGCCGGAAGACGTAGATGCGAGCCTGCCCCGGCGCGGGCGGACGGGCGCCTTCGAAGCGCGGCAGCGTGGGGGCAGCCTGGGGGGTGTCGGGAGCAGGGGCGGAAGTTGGCGGCATTGCGCAGGCCGACAGCAGGGCGGCGAGGATCACGGCGACGGACACGGTGCGCAACATCTGGGATTCCTTGGCTGGCATTTGTTAAAGATTGAAAAACGTGAATGCTGGACGCGCATCGGCTTCGGCGCAAGGGTCGAGCGAGGTGCGTTGTATGTGGCAGGAGCGGCAGGCGCGCAAAGCTTGCCTGCCCTACGCAGCCCTACCGGAGAGCGGGTTGCGGATGCGCGGTCAGGCGGTGACGCGGAACACGCCTCCCATGCCGCCGGCGTGATGTTCGAGGACGTGGCAGTGGATCATCCAGTCGCCGGGGTTGTCGGCCTTGAAGGCGATCTCGACGCGCTCCTGCGGCCCCATCAGTACCGTGTCGCGCAGCGGCAGATGCGGCTCGGGCTGGCCGTCGCGGGTGAGCACGCGGAAGTGGTGACCGTGCAGGTGGATGGGGTGGAACCAGCGCGTGTCGTTGATGAGCGTGAGACGGCAGGTGGCGTCGCGCTCGACGGTGAACAGCGGCGCCTCGTGGCGGTGGGCGTCGGGCGCGTGGGGCTGGCCGTTGACGGTCCAGGCCATGCCCTGGCGCATCAGGCCGATCATCTCGTCGCGCGGGAGGCTGCCCATCATGCCGCCCTTGAATTCGATTTCGTGATTCACGGCGTCGGCCAGATCGGGTTCCGGCACCGGGTTGGCGGGCAGCGCGGGCGGCACGCTGTCGAGCGCGGCAGCGCGGGCGGGCTCGCCGGCCACCTGCAATGTGATCAGGCGGAAGGCCGCGGGGGCGTAGAAATCGTCGATGACGTCGATGCCCGATCCGGCCGATGCGGCGATATCGAGCACCACGTCGGCACGCATGCCGGGGCCGAGCGTGACGCGGCCGGCCTCATGCGGCGCCACCGGCTGGCCGTCGAGCGCGATGACGTGAGCCGGCAGATCGCCGAACTTCAGGCGGAAGATGCGGCCGTTGGCGGCGTTGATGATGCGCAGGCGAACGCGCTCACCGGGGCGCACCGCTTCGTCATCCTGCAGGCGGCCGTTGATCGTCACGGTGTTGCCGATGCGCCCGTCGTGGCTGCGCGCATGCAGGTCGTCGAAACCGCCGACGAGATTGGCGTCGCGGTCGAGCATCCAGTCATCGAGCAGCCACAGGATCTCGCGGTCGGCCGGATACGGCTCGGCCTCCTCGACGATGAGCGCGCCGGAGAGCCCGCGCCCGAGCTGTTCCGGCGCGTTGGCGTGGGGGTGGTACCAGTAGGTGCCGGCATCCGGCAGCGTGAAGTCGTACTCGAAGCGCCCGCCCGGCGCGACCGGCGCCTGCGTCAGATGCGGTACGCCATCCATCGCGTTGGGCAGGCGGATGCCGTGCCAGTGGATGGTGGTGTCCTCGGCCAGCGCGTTCTCGAGCATCGCACGCAGCCGCGCGCCCTGCTTCACCCGAATCACCGGCCCCGGCACCGTACCGTTGAAACCCCAGCAGCCACCCACCTCGGCCGGGCCGTAGGGCGCCAGCGAGAACGTCGCCTTGCCGGCCGACAGCCGCAGCACATCATCAGCCTGCGCCCACGCCTTCATGGGCGGCAGCGCCGCCCATGCGAGCGTGGCGCCGGAGGCGGCGAGGAAGTGGCGGCGGGTCAGGCGGGGTGCGTGCATGGGTGATCTCCGGATGGGGCGCTACGCGCCTACTCGACACAGACGCACAAAGCGCCGATCGGTTCGCCCCGCCTCAGGCGAAATCCGCATCCAGCACGATGCGGTAGCGCGCCTTGCCGGATTCGAGGTGGGCCAGTGCGTCGTTCACGCGGCTCATCGGGAAGCGTTCGACCTGCGGCAGGATGTCGTGGCGGGCGGCGAAATCGAGCATGGTGGCAATCGTGGCCGGTGAGCCGATGGGCGAGCCGGAGATGCTGCGCTGCGCGCCGATGAGGTCGAAGGCATTCACGGGAATCGGCTCCAGCACGGCGCCGACCACGTGCAGCCGCCCCTTGGGCGCCAGCGTGGCGACCAGCGCGTTCCAGTCCATTGGCACATTCACGGTGACGAGCAGGAAATCGAGGGTGCCGGCCAGCCGTGCCAGATCGGCGCTGTCGCGGCTCGACACCACGTGGTGCGCGCCAAAGCCGCGCGCCTCTTCAAACTTCGACGGGCTGGAGGTGAAGGCGGTGACTTCGCAGCCCCAGGCGCGGGCGAACTTGACCGCCATGTGGCCGAGGCCGCCGATGCCGACCACGCCGACGCGGTCGGTGGGCTTTACGTCGAATTCCACGAAGGGGGTGAACACCGTCACGCCACCGCACAGCAGCGGGCCGGCGCTGGCGGCGTCCAGCCCGTCGGGCAGCGGAATGGCCCAGGCGGCGTGCGAACGCACGCGCTCGGCGAATCCACCATGGTGGCCGATGATCACCGCCTGGGTCTGGTTGCACAGGTTGTGGTCCCCGCTCATGCATGAATGGCAGTGCATGCAGCTGTCCGACGCCCAGCCCACACCGACGCGCTGGCCGACGCGCAGGTGGCGCACTTGCGAGCCAACGGCGACGATGCGCCCGACGATCTCGTGCCCCGGCACCACCGGATACACCGAGTTCATCCACTCGTTGTTCAACACCGACAGGTCGGAGTGACACAGGCCGCAGTTCTCGACCGCGACTTCGACGTCGTCGGCCGCCAACGGACCGGGGTCGTAATCGAAGGGGGCGAGAGGCTGGCCGGCGGCTTGGGCGGCCCAGGCGCGGATGCGTGACATGGCGGATCTCCTGTGACAAGCGACCATGCTACCGCTGCCGCAACGCACCGTGAAACCCACACTTGCGACCGAGGTGCCAAGCACCGACCATTCCAGGCGACGCTGCAACTTGCCCGCGCATGACGACACCATCTCCCGACGCCGACCAACCGGCCCTGATCGAAGCCGACACGCCGGCCTTTCGCCGCGCCAACGTGGCGCTGTTCATCGGCGGCTTCGCCACCTTCGCGCTGCTCTACGCCACGCAACCGCTGCTGCCCGAACTGTCGCGCGAGTTCGGCGTCGGCGCAGCGTGGGCGAGCCTCGCCGTGTCGGCCGGCACCGGAGCGATGGCCTTCATGCTGATCCCGGCGAGCATCCTGTCCGACCGTTACGGCCGCGTGCGGCTGATGAAGTGGTCGCTGGCACTGGCGGCGGTGATCGCGCTGGCAGGCGCCTTCGTCACGGACTTCACGCAGATGATCGTGCTGCGCGCCTTGCTCGGCGCGGCGCTGGCTGGCCTGCCGGCGGCGGCGATGGCGTATCTGGGCGAAGAGATTTCGCCCAACGCGCAGGGCCGGGCGATGGGTCTGTACATCGGCGGCAACGCGCTGGGCGGCATGAGCGGGCGCGTGCTCGGCGGCCTGCTGGCGGATTTCGGGTCGTGGCGCGTGGCGCTGGCGGTGCTCGGCGTGCTGGGCATTCTCGCGGCGATCGCGTTCTGGCGCGCACTGCCCGCCTCCAGCCATTTCCGCGCGCGTTCGGTATCGCCGCGCGCGGTATTCGACGACGCCCGCGTAATCTTCGCCGACAGCCATCTGCGCTGGCTGTTCGCCTGCGGCTTCCTGCTGATGGGCGCCTTCTTCGGGCTGTACAACTACGCCGGCTTCCGCCTGGAGGCGCCGCCCTACAACCTGGCGCAAAGTGCGATCGGTGCGATCTTCCTGCTCTACCTGATGGGCAGCCTGTCGTCCGCCTGGGCCGGGCGGCTGTCCGACCGCTACGGCCGCCACAACGTGCTGTGGGCGATGATGGTGGTGGCACTGGTCGGGCTGACGACGACGCAGTTCGAGCACCTGCTGGTAGTCATCCTCGGCATCGCGCTCTACACCTTCGGCTACTTCGGCGCCCACAGCACCTGCAGCGGCTGGGTCGGCCGGCGCGCCGGCGAACGCCGCGCGCTGGCGTCCGCGCTGTACCTGTCCGCCTACTACCTGGGCAGCAGCCTGGTCGGCACCTTCACCGGCCTGGCATGGGACGGCGGCGGCTGGACGGGGCTGACGTTCGCGGTGGGCGGCTGCCTGCTGGCGGCGCTGGGGCTGGCGTTGTGGATGCGGGCAATGACGCGCAAACACGCGTAAGCCTGAACATACGGCGCAATGCCCTTCGGTTATTGCGCCGTACCTGAGCGACCTGAGTGCCCATTCACGAATCCCGCCACATCCTCCAGCGTAGGCGCAAAGCCGCGCAGCGGCGGCGACAGCGAGCCGATCAGCGTAGAGTGGCCGACACGGTCGTAGTAGCGTTCGGTCACCGGGACGCCAGCCGCGCGCAGCTTGGCAGCCAAGGCACCGGTGTTGCGCTCGGGCTCGACGAGCAGGTCCGGCGTGGCGGCGATCAGCAGCGCCGGCGGGGAGGCGGCCGACGCATGCACGATGGGCTGCGAATCGGGTGGCGTGTCCGGGTGGTGGAACACCGGCTTCACGCTGGGGTTGATGATGGGCAGGAACTCGTAGGGGCCGGCCAGGCCGATCCAACCCGCCAGCGCCGCCGGGCGGCTGCCCTGCTCTTCGAGCCAGCGCGCATCAAGCGCCACCATGGCCGCGTTGTAGCCACCGGCACTATGGCCCATGACGAATACGCGCTGCGCGTCGCCCCCATGCGCACCCACCTCGCGCAGCGCCCAGGCCACCGCCTGCGCGCTGTCGACGAGGAAATCCGGATAGGTCACTTCGGGATATACGCGGTAGTCCGGAATCACCGTGACAATGCCGCGCGCAGCCAGCGCATGGCCGACGAAGGCATAGTCCGCGCGTGCGCCGCCGCGCCAGCTGCCGCCGTAGAAGAACACCACCACCGGCGCCCCGCGCGCATCCATAGGCGCACACACATCGAGCCTGCGCCGCTCACCCTCGCCATAGGCGATGCCGCGCACCTCGCGCACATCCTCACCGGTACCGAGCGCGTTGATGAGGCTCAACGGGGAACAGGCCGCGAGCGAAAGGAGCAGCAGACTCACTGCGAACAGGCGCAGGCTGACAGTCATCTTGTTCATTAAGTCCCAGACTTGATCCGAGCTTGTTCAGAGGCGCTCCGTCATGACTTGTTCCCGACATCCGAATAATGCCATTCAGTTAGACTGAAACTGTCGTATGCGCGAGCATACTCACGATTGACGTTACTAACGCGTCGCGTTACCATGATCTCAAATTTCAGATGTCGCGACACACAGGCCTTGTTCGATGGTCGCCGAGTACGCCGATTTATAGCGATCGAAGCAGTGGCCATGCGGAAACTGGCGATGCTCAACCGCGCCGCCTCGCTGGACGACCTGCGCATTCCTCCCGGAAATCGGCTGGAAGCGTTGAAAGGCGACCGCGCCGGAATGTTCAGCATCCGGATCAACAACCAGTGGCGCATCTGCTTCCGCTTCGAGCGCGGTGATGCACTGAACGTAGAAATCGTTGATTACCACTGAGGACCGCAACCATGCGCCAGGTAGCCTACCCATCCCCCGGCGAGATCCTGCGGGAAGAGTTCCTCAAGCCAATGGGCATCACGCCCTACCGTCTGGCCAAGGAAATCGGCGTGCCACAACAGCGCATCGGCGACATCATCGCTGGCAAGCGCGCCATCACCGTGGATACAGCGTTGCGTCTGTCGCGCTTCTTCGGTACCAGCGACGGATTCTGGTCCGGCCTGCAGACAGACTACGACATGGCGCGGGCCAAGGATGCGCTGGCCGACGTACTGGCCGGCATTCGGCCCTTCGAAGCCACGCCCTGAAGCCCTCTCAAGGCGGTTTCGTACGCATCCGCGCCAAGCCGGCGCGCACGATCTCCAGCGCGATCCCGGCCGCCAGCGCCCAGGCCGGGTTGAAGACGAAGGCGACGGTGGCGGTGATGCCGATCACCGGCCAGCAGTCCGGGCGCGTGGCGAAGAGCCGCTTAGAAAAGGCCAGATCAGCGCCGGCGACGACCAGCAGCGCACCGGCGATTGGCAGCGGGAAGGCGGCGAGCAGGGCTGCGGCCGACTCACCGGCGAACAACGCACTGGCGAGCAGCACGAGGCCGAGCATCACGGGGGCTGCGGCGCTGCGCGCGCCGAAGCGGTGCTGGGCGACGACGCCGCCGGCACCGTGGCACATCGGCATCGCGCCGAAGGGCGCCAGCACGAGGTTGCCCAGCCCGGTGGTCAATGCCAGGGTGCGCTCATTCGCGCGCGCTGCGCGCTCGTGGAACAGACTGGCGGAAACCGCCGCGGTGACGATGATGGCGTTCGACAGCGTGAGCGGGATCTGCGGCAGCACGACGCGTTCCAGCGCGCGCGGCAGGTCCGACCAGGAGGGCCATGCGAGCTGCGGCAGCGTCACGGTCAGCCCGGCCAGCGTCGGGGTCTGGTCGGCCAGACCCAGCCACGGCGAGGCCAGCACCGCGACCACGCCGAGCGCGAGCAGCGGCACGCGGGTGACGAACATCGCGATCACCGCGAAGGCCAGCGCTGAGAGCCCAAGCAGCGGTGCGTCGGTCATCAGCGTGGCGCCCAGCCAGATCATCGCCAGCCCGAGCCCCAGCGTGAGCCCCAGGTTCACGGACGGCGGAATGTGGCGCGCGATCCACGAAATGCCGCCGGAGACGCCCAGCGCGAGCACCGTGGCACCGATCAGCAGGCCGGCCATCGCCACCTCGCCGGGTGTGAGCCCCGAGGTCAGCAGCACGGCCGACACCGCCTTCATCGGCTGCACCGCCATGGGGATGCCATAGAACAGCCCGGCTGCGATCAGCGCGATGCCGAAACCGAAGAAGACGCCGACCGCGCTCAGCCCGCCGACCGTGACCGCGCCGACCGCGTAGGGCAGAAAGGTGCCGAGGTCGCCGCAGGCGCCGTTGGCTTCTCGCAGAGCGTTTTTCACAGCGCCATGCGCCACGGCAACTCACCCTGGATGAACAGACGCGCCTCCTCCGACGCGGGGCGCGAGAAGAATCGACGCATCGGCGTGTGTTCGCGCACGGCGCCCGCGCTCATGAAGATCACGTCGTCGCCCAGCCGCGTGGCCTGACCGAGGTTGTGCGTGGTCATGACGATGCGCGTGCCGTCGGTACGGATCTCGCGCACGATGCGCTCGACCTCTGCTGTGGCCGAAGGGTCCAGGCTGGCGGTGGGTTCGTCGAGCAGCAGCAGGCGCGGGCGGGTGAGCCAGGCGCGGGCGAGTGCCAGACGCTGCTGCTCGCCGCCGGAAAGATGGCGGGCGCTGTCTTCCGCGCGGTCGGCCAGCGCGACGCGCTCCAGCACCTCGGCCGCGCGGCGGCGACGCTCAGTGCGCGGCACGCCCAGCGGCTTGAGGCCCAACGCAACGTTCTCCAGCACCGAGGCACGGATCATCATCGGGTGCTGGAAGACCATCATCACGCCGCGCTCGGGGCGCGGCCCGCCGGCCCATTCGAGGAATCCGGCGCTCGGCTCGATCAGGCCGCACAGCGTGCGCAGCAGCACGCTCTTGCCGGCGCCGTTGGGGCCCAGCACCAACGTGATGCCGTCGGCGCCGAGCTCGAGGTCGACGCCGTCGAGCACGCTGCGCCCGTTGGGCTCGAAGCGAACACCGCGCATGCGCACCGGAAACATCGTGGTCTCAGCCATAGCGACGCATCGCCCAGCCACGCATCAGGTGCGCCACGGCATTGAGGATCAGGATGACGCCGAGCAGCACGATGCCCAGCGCAATCGCCAGCGGCAGGTCGCCCTTGCTGGTCTCAAGTGCGATGGCGGTGGTCATCACGCGGGTGACGCCATCGATGTTGCCGCCGACGATCATCACCGCGCCGACTTCACTCATCGCCCGGCCCAGCCCGGCCAGCACGGCGACCAGCAGGGAATGACGACAGTCATAGAGCAGCGTCGTGAGGCTGTGCCACCAGGAAAAGCGCATCACGAACAGTTCCTCGGCGTAGCGCTGCCAGGCGTCCTCGACGACCTGGCGCGAAATGGCCGCCATCAGCGGAATGACGAGGATGGTCTGCGCGATGACCATGGCCGTGGGGCTGAACAGCAGGCCGAACTGGCCGAACGGCCCGGAGCGCGACAACAACAGATACACGACCACACCGATGACGACGGCCGGCGCACCCATCAGCGCGTTGACCAGCACCGTGCCGACCTGCTGACCGGGCCAGCGGCCGATGGCGAGAATCGCCCCCAGCGGCAGGCCGATGATCGTGCCCAGCACCACCGCTGTGCCGCTGACACGGATCGACAGCCACACGATCTCGGCCACACGGGCGTCAAAGGTGGCGAGCAGGGAGAAGGCGTCGGAAAAGGTGGCGGCGAAGGACATCGGATGCGGCGGTGCGCGTTACGCGCAGGGAACGCCGCACTCTACGGTGCGCCGCAAACGCGGACAATATGAAACGCCGTGCATAGGCCAGACACGCAAACTCGGTCACCCGCCGCGTTCGCGCAGTCCACCCCGGACCAGCGACACCGCGAGTGTGACCACCGTGAGCGGCACCACGAACACCAGCATGATCAGACTATAGCGCTCGAGCAGGGCATGCTGCTGGGCCATCAGCGCCAGATAGCCGGCGTAGGCGACGTAATACGCGACAAACATGGCGCCCTCCCAGCGGGCGATTCTGCGTCCGGTAAGAAACACCGGTACACATGCGACGGCCACCGCCAGCATCACCCACACGTCGAAGTGCATCACCGCGTCCGCAACGGCCAGCCCGCCCGGCGCCACGAGCGCGGTCACGCCCACGCAGCCGAGGATGTTGAAGGTGTTGCTGCCCACCACGTTGCCGATGGCGATGTCGCGCTGGCCGCGCAGGGCCGCGACGATCGAGGTGGCGAGTTCCGGCATCGAGGTGCCCGCGGCAACGATGGTCAGTCCGATGACCAGATCCGTGACGCCCATCTGGCGCGCGAATACCGTGGCGGCCGTGACCAGCCAGTCCGCGCCGAACACCAGCAGCATCAGCCCTGCGACGATCAGCAGCAGCTGCACCCAAGTTCGATGCCCTGTTCCCGACAGTGGCACGGCCGCGTCATTGCCGTCCGCCGGGGTCACCGCGCGCGACTGGCGAACGAGGAAAACGGTGTAGGCCGCCAGCAGACCGAGCAGCAGAGCCGCCTCGCCGTGACCGATGACGCGGTCGAGCCCGAGCCCGATCAGCAGTATCGAAGCGCCGATCATGATCGGAATTTCCTGCCGAACGATCTGCGCGCTGACAGCCAGTGGAATGATCAGGGCCGACAGGCCGAGAATCACCAGCACGTTGAAGATATTGCTGCCGACGACGTTGCCGACAGCAATCGCGCTCTCCCCTTCAAGCGCAGCGCCGACCGACACCGCCATCTCGGGGGAACTGGTGCCCATCGCGACGATGGTCAGCCCGATCACCAGCGGGGAGATGCCGAAACCGGCGGCAAGGCGGGCGGCGCCCCGCACCAGCAGTTCAGCCCCCAGAACCAGGGCGGCCAGACCGGCCAGAAACATCAGGGCGTGCATCCGTGTCGTCTCGTATCAACCAACGCCCAGCATGCTGCAGGCCACACTCCGACACAAGCATCACACCCCGGGATGGCTCAGAACGCCTCGACGATCTCCACGGCGCGCTCGACATCTTCGCGGTCGACGTCGAGATGGGTGATCCAGCGCAGGCGCTGGACCTTCTTCGACGACGACTGGTAGGGGCCGCCGGAAACCCTGACCTTGTGGCGGGACAGGTGGGCGAGGAATTTCGGTGCGAGCTCGGGATCGACGTCGACGAAGAGGATGTTGGTGCTCGCGTCCGGCACGTCGATGCGTCCGGCGAGGCGGTCGTTGGCGGCCACGGCTTCGCGCAGGCCGCGCGCGAGGTGGCGGGCGTTGTCGTGGTCCTCGCCCATGCGCACGACGTTGTTCTCGAGCGCGTAGATGCCGGCCGCGGCCAGCATGCCGGCCTGGCGCATCGCGCCGCCGAGCATCTTGCGCACGCGCTTGGCCTGACGGATGAACTCGTGGTTGCCGAGCACCAGCGAGCCGACTGGCGCACCCAGCCCCTTGGACAGGCACAGCGACACCGAATCCCAGCCCTGGCAGATCTCGTTGGCGCGGTCGAACGGCTGCCCACCATCGCGTTCGACGCGATCCATCGCCGCGTTGAACAGGCGCGCGCCGTCGATGTGGGTCTTCAGGTGATGGCGCTCGGCCAGGGCCAGCACCTCCCGCATGTAGGCCGGGGGCAGCACCTTGCCGCCGGTGGTGTTCTCGAGCACCACCAGCCGCGTGCGCGCGAAGTGCGGGTCGTCGATCTTGATCGCGCCCTCGATGTCGGCCAGGTCGATGGTGCCGTCGGCGCGGTTCTCCAGCGGTTGCGGCTGGATCGATCCGAGCACCGCCATGCCGCCGGTTTCCATGCGGTAGGTATGCCACTGCTGGCCGACGATGGCCTCGTCACCCCGCGCGCAGTGACACATCATCGCGATGGTGTTGGTCTGCGTGCCGCTGGGCGCGAACAGTGCGGCCTCGAAGCCGAGCATGTCGGCGGCCATCTCCTGCAGGCGATTGACGGTGGGGTCGTCGCCCAGCACGTCGTCGCCCAGGGGCGCGTCGATCATCGCACGCTTCATCTCGGGCGAAGGCTGGGTGACGGTGTCGCTACGGAAATCCATGATCTTGGTCATCGGCGGATCACTTGAATGCTGCGGTGCAATATCAGTGTAGCCCAACGCGCTCCCGCGTCGAGACCGAAAATGCCCGATGCTTGACCGCGGTCAACCGAGTTCGATTGCACCACTGGCGGCGAGCGCGTCGATCTCGGCGTCCGCATAGCCGGCGTCGCGCAGCACCTCGCGCGTGTGCTGGCCCAGCATCGGCGCGGGCGTGACGACCTTGCCCGGCGTCTCGCTGAACTTGATCGGCAATCCCAGCGCGTGCGTCCTGCCGGCCCTGGGGTGATCGAGTTCGACCACCATTTCGCGCGCGAGCGTCTGCGGATCGGCGGCCATCGCGGCGATGTCGTTGATCGGGCCGGCCGGGATGCCGGCGGCGTCGAGGTCCTTGAGCCAATCGGCGGTACTGCGCTGCTTCAGGTGGTCGCCAAGCAGGCGGGCGAGCTCCTCGCGGTTGGCCATGCGGTCGCTGTTGGTCGCAAAGCGTGCGTCCTCGATCAGCTCGGGCGCACCGACCAGGGTGGCGATGCGCTCCCAGTTGGCCTGATTCGCCCCGCCGATGTTGATCCAGCCATCACTGGTAGGGAAAGCCTGATACGGCGCGGCCAGCACGTGGGCCGAGCCGGTGGGCCTGGGCGACACCCCGGTGGCGAAATAGATCGCCGACTGCCAGAAGGTCTGCTGTATGCCTGCCTCCATCAGCGAGGTGTCGACGAACTGGCCCTCGCCGGTCTTGAGCCGATGCACATAGGCCGAGACGATGCCGATGGTGGCCAGCAGACCGGCGTTGATGTCGGTCACCGGCGGGCCGGACTTGACCGGCGGGCCGTCCGGTTCGCCGGTGATGCTCATGATGCCGGACACGCCCTGCGCGATCAGGTCGAAGCCGCCGCGCTCGGCATACGGGCCGGTCTGGCCGTAGCCGGAGATCGAGCACCAGATCAGCGCCGGGTTGATCCTGCGCATTTCCTCGAAGCCCACGCCGAGCTTTTCCATCGTGCCCTTGCGGTAGTTCTCGAACAGCACGTCGGCGCCCGCAACAAGCCGACGCAGCACTTCGCGCCCGCCCTCGGTCTTGAGGTTGAGGGCGATCGAGCGCTTGTTGCGGTTGAGCATCATGAAGGCGGCCGACTCGCCATTGACCTGCGGCTCGGCGTAGCGGCGCGAGTCGTCGCCGCCGGGAATCTTCTCGACCTTGATGACGTCCGCGCCCATGTCGGCCAGCAAGGTGCCACAGGTGGGGCCGGCCATGATCTGCGCGAGTTCGAGAACCTTGACGCCGGCCAGCGGGCCGGACTTTTGCGTGCTGCTCATCACTTGCCTTTCCATTCGGGACTGCGCCGGGCGATGAAGGCTTCCACGCCCTCGCGGAAGTCGTCGCTGCCGTAGCAGGTGTGAATCAGATCCTCGCCGCCGGGCAGGCTGTGCATCACCAGACGCCGCAGGCCTTCCTTGACGGTGCGCTGGGTGACGGGGGCGAGCGCGGTCAGACGCGACACCAGCCTGGCGGCCGCGGCATCCACATCCTCGGGCGCGCAGACCTGCTGCAGGAAGCCGCATTCGAGTGCTTCGTCCGCGTCGGGCATTTCGGCGAGCATCAGCATGCGCTTGACGCGCTGGTGGCCGAAGGCCGCGACCAGACGTGCGAGGTTGGCCACCGACAGCGTGTTGCCCAGCGTGCGCGCGATCGGCACGGCGAAGCGCGCGCCCGGCGTGGCGATGCGAAAGTCGCAGGCGGTGGCGATCGCCAGGCCGCCACCCACGCACCAGCCCTCGACGATGGCCACGGTGGGCATCGGCAACTGCTCGACCAGCGCCAGGCAGGTGTCGATCTTGTGTTCGTAGTCCACCCCGGCGTCGCCGTCGAAGCCGCGGAACTGCTCGATATCGGTGCCGGCGACAAAGGCCTCGCCACCGGCGCCGCGAAAGGTCACGACGCGGATGGACTTGTCGTCGCGCAGGCGCTCGCAGATCTCGCCCAGTTGCGCGTACATCGCCCAGGTCATCGCATTGCGTGCCTGCGGACGGTCGAAAACCACCGACGCCACACCGGCATCGATGGTCAGATGAACGCTGCCTTCACTCATGGGAATCTCTCGGAAGACGGCCCGGAGACGAAGCCCCCGGGCCGGGTTTGCATCAGCGGTAGAAGTACTCCACCAGGAACATCGGGATGGCGGGCACGTAGGTGACCATCATCAGCAGGAAGAACAGCACGCCGATGAAGGGCAGGTTCACCTTGGTGACCTTCCACATGTCGGCGCGTGCAATCGAGCACGAGGTCGCCAGCACCGAGGCGACCGGCGGCGTCTGCTGACCGATGCCGAGGTTGAGCGTGACCACCAGTCCGAAATGCACCGGGTCGATGCCCACCGCGTTGACCAGCGGCAGCACGATGGGCACGACCAGGATGATGGCCGCCGCCGAGTGCAGGAACAAGCCGCAGATCAGGAAGAACACGTTGAGCATCGCCAGCACCGCGTACTTGTTGTCGGTGAAGGACGTCATCGCGGCTGCGATCTGCTGCGGCATCTGCAGTTCGGTGAGCAGGTGGCCGAGCAACGCCGAGGCCGCGACCAGCAGCATCACCACCGCGGTCTGGATGCCGCCGTCGAGCATCGACTCGTACAGGTGCTTGAGGTTGAGCTCGCGGTAGATCACACCGCCGATGAACAGCGCCGCAAGTACGGCCAGTGCCGCGCCCTCGGTGGCCGTGACCCAGCCGCCGAAGATGCCGCCGAGGATGATCAGCGGCAGCGTGAAGGCCCAGCCGGCTTCCTTGCCGGTGTCCTTGAGCTTCTTCCAGCTGAAGACTTCCTCGACCGGATAGTTGTAGCGCGTGGCGTACCAGTAGGCCAGGCTCATCATCATCACGCCGCCGAGCACGCCGGGCACGATGCCGGCAACGAAGATCTGCACCACCGAGGCGTCGGCCATGACCGCATACAGGATCATCGGGATCGACGGCGGGATGATCACCGCCAGCGTCGCCGAGGACGACGTCACTGCCGCGGCGAACTCCTTCGGATAGCCTTTCTTCTTCATCGCCGGGATCAGGATCGAGCCCATCGCGGCCACGTCGGCCACGGCCGAGCCGGAGATTTCGGCGAAGAACAGTGAGGTGCCGATGTTGACCATCGCCAGGCCGCCCTTGATGCAGCCGAAGATGGCCGAGGCGAAGGCGATGAGGCGGCGCGACAGGCTCGACGAGTTCATGATCGCGCCGGCGAGGATGAACAGCGGGATGGCCAGCAGCGGGAAGTTGGTCGCACCCGAGAACATCGTGATCGCCGCGGAGAGCAGCGACTCCATGCCGTGCGTCGAGATCATCACGACCATCGCGACGACGCCCAGCGCCACCCCGATCGGCACGTTGATCAGGATCAGGGCCACCAGGCCCAGGAGCATCAGGAGACCGGTCATTTTTTCAGTGCCTCCATCAGTTCGCGCTCTTCGGCATCGATGATGCCCTTGCCACGCGCCTGCTCCAGCACTTCGGGCAGACTCAACAGTTGCGCGATGATGAACAGCACGGCGCCGATCGGAATGACCGACTGGGTCAGGCTGGTCGGTATGTTGCGCATCGTGACCATGGTGTCGCCCTCGAGGATCACGAGCACCTGGTAGCCATACCAGGCCAGCAACGCGAAAAAGGTGATGATGATGGCCTCGGCCAACAGCACGACCGGCACCCGCATGGCCGGCTGCAGCGAATTGACGAGACCCGGGAAGCCGATGTGTGCGCGTTTCAATGCGGCGAGCGCAGCGCCGTAGTAGGTGAGCCAGGCGAGCAGAATGGATGCCCCCTCGTCATACCAGACCAGCGACCAGCCCATCTTGCGGTAGAAGACGCCGGTCAGTACGACGACGGCGAGCGTGCCGAGCAGCGTGATGACGATGCCCGTCAACACGCGATCGAATACGGTTCTTAGCGTGGAGAACACGTTGGTGAATCCTGTTCAGTTCGTTCGGGAGACGCGAAAGCGAGGGGTGAACCGGACCGGCCCTGCGGGCGGGGTCGCCGCACGCAGGGCCGGTGTCGCGGCAATTACATGCCCGCGCCCAGTTCGATGGCCTTGTCGACCAGCTTTCCACCTTCGGGGACTTCCTTGCCGAACTCCGCGTAGACGCCCTTGCTGGCGGCGATGAAGGCGTCCTTGTCGGCCTCGTTGACCTGCACGCCGGCCGCCTTGATCTTCTCGAGCAGCTCGCCGTCCAGACGCTCGGCGGACTCATACACGAAGGGCTGCACATCCTTGGCCGTCTGCGACAGGATGTCCTGCACTTCCTTGGGCAGCGACTCGAACTTGCGCTTGCCCGCGGTCAGATAGGCCGGGGTGTATACGTGGCCGGTCATCGACAGGTACTTCTGCACTTCCTGGAACTTGGAAGAGTAGATCTGCGTGAGCGGGTTCTCCTGACCGTCCATCACGCCGGTCTGCAGCGCGACGAATACCTCGGACAGCGCCATCGGCGACGGGTTGGCGCCATAGGCCTGGAACATCTTCACGCGCCACACGCCCTTCGGGGTGCGCAGCTTCAAGCCCTGCAGATCTTCGGGCTTGTTGATCGGGCGTACGTTGTTGGTGATGTTGCGGAAGCCGTTCTCCCACACGCCGAGGATCTTGTAGCCTTTTTCCTCGGCCAGCGGCGCAAGACTCGGCCACACGACCTCGCTTTCGATCTTCTTCATGTGGTCGCGGTTCTTGACCAGATACGGCATCTCGAACATGCCGAAGGCGTCGACCGTGGACGACATCACCGACGAGGGCAGCGACAGTTCCAGCGTACCCAGTCGCAGCTTCTGCATCATCTCGGAGTCCGAGCCCTGCTGGCTGGAACCGAACACGACGACCTTGCCGCGATTGCCCAGACGCTCGTTGGCGACGCGGGCGAACTCGTTGGCCGAGACCTCGAACAGCGAGCCCGGGCCACCGACGTGACCGAGGCGGATTTCGACCTGCGCATGGGCGGTCGCCGTCAGGCCGGCGGCCACCAGCGCAAAGGCCCCTGCGGTGACGATCCTCTTCATCTTGAACATGGTGCTGTCTCCTCTCTTTGTGAAGTCGTTTTTTTAGTCGTTTCCGACTGCCGCGCCAGAGCGAACCCCGGCGAGGTTCCTGCACGGGGCGAGCAAACGCCCGCCCCGACCGGCCACCGTCTTACGCCGCGGCCTTGAGTCCGGATTGTTGCGGGTGCGCCATGAAATAGTCCATTGCGGCTTGTACGCCACTGCCGGCCACCTTGACGCCGGAGAGCTTGAGCCCCATCTCGACGCCGGAGAGCGTGGCCATCAGCGTCAGGTCGTTGCAATCGCCAAGGTGGCCGATGCGGAACATGCGCCCCTTGACCCTGCCCAGACCCGTGCCCAGCGACATGTCGAAGCGCTGATAGATGAGGCGACGGATGGCATCGGCGTCCACGCCGGCCGGCGTGATCACGCCGGTGAGCACCGGCGAATACACGGCCGGATCGGCACACTGGATGGGCAGCCCCCAGGCATTGACTGCCGCACGCACGCCCGCGCCCCAACGCTGATGGCGTGCAAAGACGTTGTCCAGCCCTTCCTCGAGAATCATCTCGATGGCTTCGTGCAGGCCGTAGAGCAGGTTGGTGTTGGGCGTGTAGGGCCAGTAGCCGGTCTTGTTCGACTCGAGAATTTCGTCCCACGCCCAGTAGGACTTGGGCATCTTCGATTGCTTGCTGGCCTCGATGGCCTTGGGCGAGATCGCGTTGAAGCTGATTCCGGGCGGCAGCATCAGACCCTTCTGCGAGCCGGAGATGGTGACGTCCACACCCCACTCGTCGTGACGGAAGTCGGCGCAGGCCAGGCCCGAGATGGTGTCGACCATCAGCAGCGCAGGGTGACCGGCGGCGTCGATGGCGCGGCGCACCGCGGCGATGTCCGAGGTCGCGCCGGTCGAGGTCTCGTTGTGCACCACGCACACCGCCTTGATTTCGTGACCGCTGTCTTCGCGCAGACGCTTTTCGATGAGGTCGGCCTGCACGCCGTTGCGCCAGGTCACCGGCAGACCGGTGTCGTCCGTGCCGGGCAGGGACAGGAACTCGGTCCTCACACCGAGGCGCGTGGCCATCTTGTGCCACAGCGAGGAGAAGTGGCCGGTCTCGTACATCAGCACCAGATCGCCCGGGCTGGCGACGTTGGCCAGCGCGGCTTCCCACGCGCCGGTGCCGGAGGCCGGATAAATGATGACCGGATGCCTGGTCTTGAAGATCTGGCCGATGCCGGCCAGCAACTTCTGGCCGAGCACGCCGAATTCGGGGCCGCGATGGTCGATCGTCGGCAGGCTCATGGCGCGCAGGATGCGATCGGGGACGGGGCTGGGGCCGGGGATCTGCAGAAAGTGCCGGCCGCTGGGATGTGCGTCGAGTGTCAACATTGCGAGGGTTCCTCCAAACGGTAGGGCTAGTTTTGCATACAAAATACGTTTGTCAACCATTAACGGCTTTTACGGCGCTATAATGGCCCCATTGAAACGCTGCATTTTGAATACAAAACCAGCGAGCCTATGAACAACATCATCTCCATCCCGCGCCAGTCGCTGCACCAGGAAGTCGCCAATCGCCTGCGCCAGCGCATTATCGAAGGCGAGCTTGACCCCGGCACCAAGCTCAACGAACGCGAGCTGTGCGAAGTCATGAACGTGTCGCGCACCCCGCTGCGCGAGGCGGTCAAGATGCTCGCCGCCGAGGGCCTGGTGGAACTGCTGCCCAATCGCGGCGCGGTCGTCGCGCGGCTCACCGAGCAGGACGTGCTCGACACCTTCGAGGTCATCGCCGGGCTCGAAGGCCTGTCCGGCGAACTGGCCGCGGCACGTATCACTGCGGAAGAGCTGACCGAGATCCGCGCGCTGCAGTACGAGATGCGCGCGGCCCATGCGCGGCGCGACCTGCCCACCTACTACGGCCTGAACGCGCGCATCCACGAGCTGATCAACGCCGCCGCACGCAACCCGGTGCTCACCCAGACCTGGCGCAACGTCAACGCCCGCCTGCAGGTCATGCGCTTTCGTTCCAACCTCGACGGTGCCAAGTGGGACCAGGCGCTGGACGAACACGAACGCATGGTCGAGATGCTCGCCGGGCGAGATGCGGCGGGCCTGCGCAAGCTGCTGATCGACCACCTGATGGTCAAGCGCGATACCGTCATCGAGCTGATGCGCGCCGGCAAGCTGTACCAAAAGCAGAAGGAAAACGCATGAACAAGCCGCTGCCGCTCAACGTCACGCGCGAGAACGCGCACACGGCCAGCGAGGAGATCGCGCGACGCGCCACCCCGGAGGCGGCCGATCTGGCGCGTCGCCTGGCGCGCGAGACTACCGGCGAGGTGCTCTTCGACGCGGCCTCGCGCGGGCGCTACGCCACCGACGCATCGATCTACGAAGTCATCCCCACGGGCGTATTCGTACCGAAGACGCAACAGGACGTCGCGCTGGCGATCGACATCGCGCGCGATCTCAAGGTCCCGCTCACCCCGCGCGGCGGCGGCACCTCGCAATGCGGCCAGACGGTCGGTGCGGGGCTGGTCATCGACAACTCCAAGTATCTGCGCAAGGTGCTCGACTTCGACGAGGAGGCGGGCGTCGTGGAGGTCGAGCCGGGCATGGTGCTCGACCACCTGAACGGGCGGCTGAAGCCGCACGGCCTGTGGTACCCGGTGGATGTGTCCACCGGCGCGCAGGCCACGCTCGGGGGCATGGCCGGCAACAACTCCTGCGGCAGCCGCTCGATCGCCTACGGCAACATGGTGCACAACGTACTGGGCATCAACGCGTGGCTGGCCGACGGAAGCGAGCTCGCCCTCGGCCCGGTGGACGCCCTGGGCGAGCGCGAACGCGAACTCGCTGGTTTCGTGCGCGGTCTGGCCGACGAACTGCGCCCCGAGATCGATCAGATGTGGCCGCGCGTGATGCGTCGCGTGGCCGGCTACAACCTCGACATCTTCCATCCGATGAGCGAGAAGCCGTACACGAGTGACGGCAGCGTCAATCTGGCGCACCTGCTGGTCGGCTCCGAGGGCACGCTGGCCACCACGCGCAGCCTGCGGCTCAAGCTCTCGCCGCTGGCCGGCGCCAAGGTGCTGGGGGTGGTGAACTTCCCGACCTTCCACAAGGCGATGGACTCGGCCCAGCACATCGTCAAGCTCGGGCCCACCGCGGTGGAGCTGGTCGATCGCACGATGATCGAGCTGTCGATCGCCAACGCGGCTTTCCGCCCGGTCATCGAGAGCGCGCTGATCGGTCGCCCCGAGGCAATCCTGCTGGTCGAGTTCGCCGGCGACGACCGCGCCGCCCTGCTGCGCCAGCTCGACGGGCTGGTGGACTTGATGGGTGAACTGGGTCTGCCCGGCAGCGTCGTCGAGATGCCCGAAGAAGCCTCGCAGAAGGCCCTGTGGGAAGTGCGCAAGGCCGGGCTCAACATCATGATGAGCCTCAAGGGCGACGGCAAGCCGGTGTCCTTCATCGAGGACTGTGCGGTGCCGCTGGAGCATCTGGCCGAATACACCGACGCGCTCACCGAAGTCTTCGCCCGCCACGGCACGCGTGGCACCTGGTATGCCCATGCCTCGGTCGGCACACTGCACGTACGCCCCATCCTCGACATGCGTCGCGACGGCGCCATCCGGATGCGCGCCATCGCCGAGGAGGCAGCCGAGCTGGTTCGGCGCTACCGCGGTGCCTACAGCGGCGAACACGGCGACGGTCTGTGCCGCGGCGAGTGGATCGAATGGCAGTTCGGACCGCGTATCAATGAGGCCTTCCGCGCCATCAAGCGCCGCCTCGACCCGGACGGCCTGATGAACCCGGGGCGCATCATCGACCCGCCGAAGATGGACGACGAGCGCTACTTCCGCTATCCGCCCGGGTACAGCACGATCCCGCTCACGCCGGTGTTCGACTGGTCGGCCTGGAACGTGCAGAACGACCCCAAGACCGAGACCACCACCGCGCCGGGCACCGGCGGCGACCTCACCGGCGGCTTTGCCAAGGCCGTCGAGATGTGCAACAACAACGGCCACTGCCGCAAGTTCGACGTCGGCACGATGTGCCCCAGCTACCGTGTCACGCGCGACGAGACCCATCTGACGCGCGGTCGCGCCAATACCCTGCGCATGGCCCTGTCGGGACGCCTGGGCGAGGACGCGCTGACCGGCGAAGCGGTGAAAGAGGCGCTCGACCTGTGCGTGGGCTGCAAGGGCTGCAAGCGCGACTGCCCAACCGGCGTCGACATGGCGAAAATGAAATACGAGGTGCAGGCGCAGCGCCGCGTGCGCTATGGCGTCTCGTTCAAGGACCGGCTGATCGCGCAGATCCCCGACTACGCGAATCTCGCCAGTCGAGTGCCGTGGCTGTTCAACCTGCGCGACCGCATCCCCGGTCTGGCGAAACTCACCGAGCGCTGGCTCGGGCTGTCGGCTAAACGCAGTCTGCCCAAGTGGCGGCGCGACACCTTCTGGCGCGAAGCGCGCAAGCTGCGGCTTGCCAGCCGTGACGAGGTGCTCGCTGCGGACAAGGGCGTGGTGCTGTTCGTCGACACCTTCAACGGCTTCCTTGATTCGGAGAACGCCGTGGCCGCCGTGCGCGTGCTGCAGGCGGCCGGCTACACGGTCCATGCGGCGCGCGCCGGCAGCGGCGCCAACCTGTGCTGCGGGCGTACCTATCTGGCCGCGGGCATGGCCGACGAAGCGCGCGCCAAGGGGCGCGAGCTGATCGACGCGATGCTGCCCTTCGCCCAGCGCGGCATGGCCATCGTCGGCCTGGAGCCCTCCTGCCTGCTGGCCCTGCGCGACGAACTGCTGGTGATGGGTTTTGGCGAACCGGCGAAGATCGTCGCGAGCCGCGCCGTGCTGCTCGAGGAATTCATCGCGCGGGAGGCGCGCGAGGGCCGCTTCGCCGTGAAGCTGCGTCCCGCCGCCAGGCCGATCAAGGTGCACGGCCACTGTCACCAGAAGGCCTTCGCCGCGGTCACGCCGATCATGGAGGTGCTGCGCCTGATCCCGGACGCGCAACCCGAGCTGATCGAATCCTCCTGCTGTGGCATGGCCGGCGCTTTCGGCTACGAGGCGTCGCACTACGACGTGTCGATGAAGATGGCCGAGTTGTCCCTGCTGCCGGCGGTGCGCTCGGCACCGGACGCGATCATCGTCGCCGACGGCACCAGTTGCCGCCATCAGATCGCCGACGGCGCGGCGCGCGAGGCACGCCATGTCGCGCGCGTGCTCGCCGACCACCTGCAATGAGGTCGCGCCGGGCGCGCGCGGATTGACCACGCGCGCCCGGCCGATCGATACTCCGATCCCCGGAAACGAGAGCCCCTGCCCGAGATGTCCGACCAGAACCTGTACCTGACCCTCAAGAGCGGCTTCCCCGCCTCCCCCGACGCACCGGCGCTGGAAACCGAATCCGGCGCCGTCCACAGCTACGGTGATCTCGAGCGCGCGAGCGCGCGCTACGCCAACATGATCGCCTCGCTCGGCCTGGTGCCGGGCGACCGCGTCGTGGTGCAGATCGAAAAGTCGCCCGAGGCGCTGTTCCTGTATCTGGCCTGTCTGCGCGCGGGCGTGATCTTCGTGCCGCTCAATTCGGCCTATCGCCGCAAGGAAATGGCCTATTTCCTCGCCGACGCCGAACCGCGGCTGGTGGTGTGCAGCCCGGCGCACGAGGACCAGTTCCTCGATCTCGCCGCCGAGGCCGGCAACCCGGCCGTGCTGACCCTGGGCGACCACGGCGACGGCTCGGCCTCCGAGCGCGCCTCGACCATGCCGGATCACTTCGACACGGTCGAACGACGCGGTGACGATCTGGCCTGCATTCTGTACACCTCGGGCACCACAGGTCGCTCCAAGGGCGCGATGCTGACCCATCGCAACCTCGCATCCAACGCACAGACCCTGCACGAATACTGGGGTTTCGTTCCCGGCGACGTGCTCCTGCACGTGCTGCCCATCTTCCACGCCCACGGCCTGTTCGTGGCCTGTCACTGCGCGCTGCTCAACGGCAGCCTGATGCTGTGGCAGCCGCGCTTCGACGTCGACCGCGTGATCGAGCTGCTGCCGCGCGCGAGCGTCTTCATGGGCGTGCCCACGCTGTACACGCGGCTGCTCGAGCAGGAAGGCTTCGACCGCGCGCTGTGCGGCCACATGCGCCTCTTCGTCTCCGGCTCGGCGCCGCTGCTGTCGGAAACCCATCGCGAATTCGAACGACGCACCGGCCAGGCCATCCTCGAGCGCTACGGCATGACCGAGACGGTGATGCTCACCTCCAACCCCTACGAGGGCGAACGCCGCGCCGGCACGGTGGGCTTTCCGCTGCCGGGTGTGGAACTGCGCATCGTCGACAACGACGGCACGCCGCTGGCCGAGGACGAGGTCGGCCACGTACAGGTACGCGGCCCCAACGTGTTCCCCGGCTACTGGCGCATGCCGGAGAAGACCGCCGAGGAATTCACCGACGACGGTTTCTTCCGCACCGGTGACCTGGGGACCATCGACGAACGCGGCTACGTGCATCTGGTCGGTCGCTCCAAGGATCTCATCATCACCGGCGGCTACAACGTGTACCCCAAGGAGATCGAGGGCTGGATCGACGACCTCGAAGGCGTCAAGGAATCGGCCGTGATCGGCCTGCCCCACCCGGACTTCGGCGAGGCCGTGGCCGCCGTGATCGTGCAGGAAGCCGGCTCCGGGCTCGACGAGGCAACGGTCATCGCGCGACTCAAGGCGGATCTGGCCAATTTCAAGGTACCGAAGCGCGTGTTCTTCCTCCCGGAGCTTCCACGCAATACCATGGGCAAGGTGCAGAAGAACGTATTGCGCGATACCTTTGCACGACAGATGAACTGAGCCGGATTAACCGGCGGGGAGAACGACCATGGACAAGCAATCGATCCAACAGGCCGCCCAGGCGCTGCTCGACGCACGCGCGCAGGGCAAGATGCTCAACCAGCTCCCGCGCGGCTGCGAACCGAGCGACTTCGCCGAAGCCTATGCGATCCAGGACGCCGTATCCGAGGCGCTTGGCGCAGTGGGCGGTTGGAAGGTCGGCGCCAAGGAACCCGGTGCCGAGCCCACCTGCGCGCCGATGCCAGCCGCGGCGATTCACGAATCGGGCTTCAACATGCCCGCCTACACCGCAGGGCAGTGCGGCATCGAATGCGAGATCGCTGTGCGCATGAAGCACGACCTGCCCCCGCGCAATCGCCCTTACGAGCACGACGAGGTGATGGCCGCGATCGAATCCGTGCATCCGGCCTTCGAAATCGTCACCTACCGCATCGCCGCCCATCCCCACACCAGCCGCGTGACGCTGGCCACCGACGCCTTCGGCAACGGCGCCTTCGTCTACGGCGACGGTCGCCCGGATCTGGTCGGCATGGACCAGACGCAGCAACCCGCGATGCTCGATGTCGACGGCGAACGCTGGGTCGAGAAGACCGGCGGCAACCCGGCCGGCGACGTGTTCCGTCTGGTCACCTGGCTGGCCAACCACGTCGCGGTGCGCGCCGGTGGCCTCAAGGCCGGCCAGTTCGTCACCACCGGCAGCTGCACCGGCATGCTCTTCGTCGACGGCGGCGAGGAACTGCGCGCCGACTTCCCCGGCCTGGGCGTGGTCGAGATGTCGATCGGCTTGAAGTCCTGAGCGTTTCGGGCGCGGGCTCGTCCCGCGCTGCCTCCCTGGGAAGTGATCCGATGGCCGTGCGACCGATCCTGAAGATGGGCGATCCGCGCCTGCTGACGCCAGCCGAACCGGTTGCCGAATTCGACACGCCGGAATTGCACGCGCTGATCGCCGACATGTTCGACACCATGGCCGATGCCGGCGGTGTCGGCCTGGCCGCGCCGCAGATCGGCGTCGGCCTGCAGCTGGTGATCATGGGTTTCGAGCGCAGCGAGCGTTACCCCGACGCCGAGCCGGTGCCGCAGACCATTCTGCTCAATCCGGTCATCACGCCGCTGACCGACGCAATCGACGAGGGCTGGGAAGGCTGCCTGTCGGTCCCCGGCATGCGCGGCCTGGTGCCGCGTTACACGCATGTCCGCTACACCGGCTTCACCCCGCAGGGCGAGCCCATCGACCGCAGCGTTGACGGCTTCCACGCGCGCGTCGTACAGCACGAATGCGACCACCTGATCGGCATGCTCTACCCCATGCGCATCCGCGACATGACGAAGTTCGGCTTCACCGAGGTGCTGTTTCCGCAGATCTCCGGTGGCTGAACCGACGCAGATTGCCGCCGTGTCGAAACTTCTATAGGCTTGCCCGGTCTTTCTGTCGGTCCTCAACAACGCCTCGCACATGCGCGCCGCCGGTTCCTGTCCTTCCTGCCGTTCGACTTTCGCGCGCTGCCTGCTGTGGCTGCTGGTGCTCGCGCACCTGTTCGTCGGCACGGTAAGCGCTACGTCGATGTCGCACGTCCCGCTGGATGAGCTCACGCACGCCCACGTTTCCGACGGCCACACGCACGGTCATGCACACGACGCGGACGAACCGGACAGCACCGGCACTCATCCCGCGCACGATGCGACGGACCACAGCCACGACAAGCCCAACGTCCCGCCGCGGCACCTGAGTCGCGGGCCGGCATGTGCCACGCCGCTCAATGCCGGCGAGAAACGGCACACCTATCCCGCCCCCTGTTCGCTCCCCGAACGGCCACCCAGATCCCTTCCGACGAGTTGATGTAACGGGCGGATGGCCGCAGGCGGTCCGTCGTGCAAGCACTCTTTTTCGGAAGGAACTTCATGAACCGCATGAACCCGCAATCCGTTCGCGCACGCGCGTGGCCGGGGCTACTGCCACGCGCCCTGCTCGGCGTACTGGCCTACCTGCTGCTCTTCGGCCTCGCGCACGCCCATGGCGTGGCCGAGGGCGACAAGGGCTACATCCAGGAGATCACCGGCACGCACCTGCTGCCCTTCACCTATCTCGGCGCCAAGCACATGGTCACCGGCTACGACCATCTGCTGTTCCTCGCCGGGGTGATCTTCTTCCTTTACAAGCTCAAGGACATCGCGCTGTACGTGAGCCTGTTCGCCATCGGGCATTCGGTGACCATGGTGTACGGCGTGTATGCCGGCGTGAACGTCAATGCCTACCTGATCGACGCGATCATCGGCCTGTCGGTGGTGTACAAGGCGCTCGACAACCTCGGCGCCTTCCAGCGCTGGTTCGGCGTGCAGCCCAATACCAAAGCCGCGACGCTGATCTTCGGCCTGTTCCACGGTTTCGGCCTGGCTGCCAAGATCCAGGAATACGAGATCGCGCGCGACGGCCTGCTACCCAACCTGCTGGCCTTCAACGTCGGCGTCGAGCTCGGCCAGCTCATGGCACTCGCGCTGATCCTGATCGCCATGGGCTTCTGGCGCCGCAGCCCGTCCTTCTTCCGCCACGCCTATACCGCCAACGTCGCCATGATGTGCGCCGGCTTCATGCTGGTCGGCTATCAGATGACCGGCTACTTCATTGCCTGAATTGGAGTCCCACATGTACAACACCGACCTGCCCAGCCGCGCCGAACTGCCCGGCGCCGGCAAGCTGCTGCGTTCCACCGTCATCGCCGCGCTGGTCGCGGCGGCCCTGCTCGTCACCACCGTGCTGCCCGCCGAGTACGGCATCGACCCCACCGGCATCGGCCGCACGCTGGGCCTGACGCAGATGGGCGAGATCAAGACCCAGCTCGCGGCCGAAGCCGCCGCCGAGGAGGCCCCGCCGCCCGTCGCAGCACCAGCCGAAGCGCCGATCGCCGCCGTCACGCCGCCACAGGCCGAAGTGGCGCCTGAACCCGCTGCGCAAACCGAACCGGCGCCCGAGGCGCGCAGCGACACCGTCAGCTTCAAGCTCGCGCCCAACGCCGCCGCCGAGATCAAGCTGGTGATGAACGAGGGCGCAAAGGTCGAATACGAATGGTCGTCCGCCGGTGGCGCCGTCAACTATGACACCCACGGCGACCCCTTCGGTGCGCCGCGCGACTTCTACCACGGCTACGGCAAGGGCCGGAACCAGCCCTCCGACGCCGGCACGCTGCAGGCCGCCTTCGACGGCAAGCACGGCTGGTTCTGGCGCAACCGCTCGGGCAAGGAAGTCACCGTCACGCTGAAGGTGCGCGGTGACTACGACAAGGTCGAACGGGTGATCTGAGTGTATGGGACGGCGCGGGCCCACCCGCGCTGCAACCAGAAACAGGGAGGACTACCCCATGTATGAAAGCAACGAACGCATTGCATCCATCCGCCGGGCCGCAAGCCCGGAGTCCCGCGGCTTAGTCAGCGCAAGGAGGATGATCCTCGCGCTGCTCCTGCCATTTGTAGCAGGTGCCCATGCCGAACCACCGCAAGCCGGCGCACCGCTGCTGCTCGACGAGGCGATCCGCATGAGCCTGCAGCAGCACCCCGGGTTGGCGGCGTTCGCGCACCGGCGCGAGGCGGTGGAGGGACTGGTCACCGAGGCCGGATTCGGTGCGCGGCCGGAGATGCGCATCGAAGTCGAGGACGCCCTCGGTACCGGCGATCTGCGCGGCTTTCGCAGTGCTCAGACGACTTTCGGCATTACCTGGCTGCTCGACGGCGAAGTAGTCGAATCGCGCGTGCGCGCGGCCCGGTCGACGGCATCCCTGGTCGATGTCGAGCGCGAAAGCCAGGCGCTCGACATCGCGGCGCGCACGGCGAGCCTGTTTGTCAGCGATCTGGCCGAACAGGCGCGCCTGGAGCTCGCAGATGTAGCACTGCAACTATCCCGCAGGAGTCTGGAGTCGGCGCAGCAACGTGTGCAGGCGGGCAAGGCTTCGCGAGTGGAGCGCCTGCAGGCCGAGGCGCAGCTGAGCCAGCGCGAGCTCGAACGCGAAGACCTCGCGCACCGCCTCAAAGCCGGGCGCTATCAGCTCGCAGCGCAGTGGGGCGGTGGCGCTGCACGGCAGCCGAGTGGCGATCTGAATGCCGTGCCGGTGGTCGCCGACTTCGCGCAGCAACTGGAGGCACTGCGCAACACTCCGGCCCTGCGCGCGTTCGCGACGCGGCAGCGCATCGCCGAATCCGAGATCGAACTGGCGCGCATCGAAGCCAAGCCACGCTGGCAGGTCTCGGCCGGTATCCGGCGGTCGGAGACGCTCGACGACTATGCGCTCGTCGCTGGCGTGTCGATCCCGTTCGGGCAGGCCGGTCGTGGCAGCGGACGAGCGCAGACACTGCGCGCTCAGCAGGCCGAGTACGAGGCCGAGGCAAAAGCCCTCGAACACCGTCTCGACAGCCAACTGTACGTGCTGCTGCTGGAAATAGAGCATGGACGTCACGTCGTCGACGCACTGACCGGGCGCATCCTGCCGGCGCTCGATAAGGCGCAGGTCGAGGCCACACGCGCCTACGACCAGGGGCAGCTCGGCTACCAGCAATGGCAGGCCATCCGTCAGGACTGGCTGACCGCGCGCATGGGCCTGATCGATGTCCTCGAAGAAACCCATCTGCAGCATATCGAGCTGCAGCGCCTGACCGGCGCATCCCTGAATCCGTGAGGCATGTGAATGAACATCTCGATTATCAGAAAGCTGCTGGCGCGATGCTCCGTCGCGGGCCTGCTGGTTTTGGCAGGCGTCGCGCCGATGGCCGCGTCAGCCGTCGGCGGAGCGCCGGCTGAGCAGACCGAACCGGAGAAGGGGCCCAACAACGGCAAGCTGCTGCGCAAGGGCGATTTCGCGCTGGAACTGGCGCTGTACGAGCGCGGCGTACCGCCCGAGTACCGCGTCTGGGTGACCGACGGGGGCAAGGCGGTCGCGCCATCAGAAGTGGATCTGCGGGTGCGTCTGACCCGTCTGGGTGGTGTCGACGACATCGGCTTTGCGCCCGAAGGTGATTATCTGCGCGGCGATACGATGATCTACGAGCCGCATTCCTTCGTCGTGCATATCGAAGCGCGCTACCGTGGGGAGACCTACGAGTGGGAGTACGACAACTTCGAAGGGCGCACGCAGATCAAAGACGAGGTGGCGAATGCGATGGGCATCCTCACGGCGCCCGTCGGCGGCGCGACGCTGCGCCGGAGCATTCCGGCCTACGGCCGACTCGTCGCAGCACCCGGCGCGCGGCGTGACATCCGTGCGCGTTTCGACGGCCAGGTGCGCGCGCTGCATGTCGCGCTCGGCGATCGCGTGCAGAAGGGGCAGCGCCTCGTGACCGTGGAGAGCGACCAGAGCCTGCAGCGCTACGCCATCGACGCGCCTATGGACGGCGTGGTGGCGCGACTGGATGTGGCCGAGGGCGAGCACACCGCCGGACGCAGCCTGCTCGTGCTGCTCGATCCGGCTGCATTGCAGGCCGAACTGGCGATCTACCCGAAGGACTGGGAACGCGTACGCCGCGATGCGCCGGTGTCACTGCGAATGAACGGCGTTGCCCAGGCCGTTGCAGGCCGGGTAGCCGGCGCCGACGCGTTTGCCGGCAGCAACCAGGCGCGCACCGTGCGCGTGCCGGTGGACAACACGGCGGGCGCCCTCGCCGAGGGCCTGTTCGTCGCCGCCGAGATCGAGGTGGCGCGCTTCGACGTGCCGCTCGCCGTGCGACGCGACGCGCTGCAGGCCTTCCGCGACTTCACGGTGGTCTATGCGAAGTTCGGCGACACCTACGAGGTGCGCATGCTCGAACTCGGTCGCGAGGGACGCGACTGGGTCGAGGTGCTCGGCGGCATCGAGCCCGGCACCGAGTACGTCACCACGAACAGCTACATCATCAAGGCCGACATCGAGAAGTCCGGTGCCGCGCACGACCACTAGGACCCGCTCATGCTGGACAGAATCCTGAGGTTTTCGATCCATCGCAGCGCGCTGGTGATGGTGCTCGTGCTCGCGCTCGCGGGCTGGGGCGCGTGGAGTTTCACCAAGCTGCCCATCGACGCGGTGCCGGACATCACCAACGTTCAGGTGATGATCAATACCGAGGCGGGCGGATACACGCCGCTCGAAGTCGAACAGCGCGTGACCTACCCGCTCGAAACCGCGCTGGCCGGGCTGCCCGGCCTGCAATACACGCGTTCGGTGTCGCGCTACGGGCTGTCGCAGGTCATCGCGGTGTTCGCAGACGACACCGACATCTACTTTGCCCGTCAGCTCGTGTCCGAACGGCTCGCCGCGGCACGCTCCGAGCTGCCCTCGGGCGTGGATCCGCAGATGGGGCCGATCGCCACCGGGCTGGGCGAGATCTTCATGTTCACGGTCGATGCCGAGCCCGGCGCGCTCAACGCCGACGGCAGCCCGATCACCGCGACGCAGTTGCGCTCGGTGCACGACTGGATCATCCGGCCGCAACTCATGCGCGTGCCGGGCGTGGTGGAGGTGAACCCGATCGGTGGCTTCGAGAAGCAGATCGAGGTGGCCTTCGAGCCGGAGCGGCTGCTGGCCTACGGGCTGACGCAGGCCGATCTCGTGGGCGCGATCGAGCTCAACAACGCCGACCGGGGCGCCGGCTTCATCGAGCGAAACGGCGCGCAGTGGCTACTGCGTGTGCCGGGTCAGGCCGAGTCGATCGACGATATCGCGCGCATCCCGCTGCGCACCACCGACGGTTCGGCGATCGTCGTCGGCGACGTCGCGACGGTCCGCGAAGGGCACGGCCTGCGCACTGGCGCGGCTACGCAGAACGGCCGTGAGGTGGTCATGAGCACGGTGTTCATGCTGGTCGGCGAGAACAGCCGGACCGTCGCGAAAGCGGTCGGCACGCGGCTGGACGAGATCGCCCGCAACCTGCCCGAGGGCATCAGCGCGACGCCGGTGTACGACCGCACGACGCTCGTGGACAAGACGCTCGACACCGTGCGGCTCAACCTCACCGAGGGCGCGCTGCTGGTCATCGTTGTGCTGTTTCTGCTGCTGGGCAACCTGCGTGCGGCTTTTCTCACCGCACTGGTGATTCCTTTCGCGATGCTGATGACCTTCACCGGCATGGTGCAGACCCGCGTCAGCGCCAACCTGATGAGTCTCGGCGCGCTCGACTTCGGCTTGCTGGTGGACGGTGCGATCATCATCGTCGAGAACTGCCTGCGACGCCTCGGACTCGCCTCGCCCGACGGCGAGCCGCTCAACCTGCGCGAACGGCTGGCCGTGGTGTTCGAGGCAACCCGCGAGGTGATCCGTCCGGCGCTGTTCGGCGTGTTCATCATCACCGCGGTGTATCTGCCGATCTTCGCGCTCGAAGGGGTCGAGGGGAAGATGTTCCACCCCATGGCGATCACCGTGGTCATCGCGTTGCTGTGCGCGATGCTGCTATCGGTCACCTTCGTGCCGGCGGCCGTGGCGGTGCTGATGAAGGGGACCGTTCGTGAGCGCCACAATCCGCTCGTGGACGGTGCGACCCGGCTGTATCGGCCGGCCCTGACGTGGGTGCTGAAACATCGCATTGCGGTGGTGGTGACGGCCGTGGTGCTGGTGTTGCTCAGCGCGCTGCAGGCCACGCGGCTGGGCAGTGAGTTCGCGCCCAACCTCGACGAGGGAGACATCGCGATGCACGCGCTGCGCATTCCGGGCACGTCGCTCACACAGGCGATCGAGCTGCAGAACAGCCTGGAGCCGCTGATCGCGCGTCAGCCCGAGGTCGAACGCGTGTTCTCGAAGATTGGCACTCCCGACGTCGCGACCGACCCGATGCCGCCCAGCGTGGCCGACACCTTCATCATCCTCAAGCCGCGCGAGCAGTGGCCCGATCCGGACAAGCCCAAGGCGCAGGTCGTGGCCGAACTCTCCGCGCTGGTGGAGACCATCCCGGGCAACCGCTACGAGTTTCTGCAGCCGATCCAGATGCGCTTCAACGAGCTGCTGGCCGGCGTGCGTTCGGAGCTCGCCATCAAGGTCTTCGGTGACGATCTGGAAACGCTCACCGCCATCGGCGAGCAGATCGTCGGCGCGATCGAGGGCGTCGAGGGCATCGCGGACGAGCAGACCGAACAGACCACCGGTCTGCCGATGCTGCAGATCGAAGCGCTTCCCGAGCAGCTTGCCCGCTACGGCGTGAGCAAGGCTCACCTGCAAGAGGAGCTGGCAACTGCGCTCGCGGGCGCCCACGCGGGCCTGTTCTACGAAGGAGATCGGCGGTCCGACATCGTGGTCCGTCTGGAGAGTGCGCGCCGCACTGATCTGGACGGCTATGGCCATCTGCCGATCTCGCTGCCCGGCGGCGGCGTCGTGCCGCTGCAGGAGTTGGCCGAGCTGGTGCAGGTCGACGGTCTCAACCAGATCGTCCGCGAGAACGGCAAGCGCCGCGTGGTGGTCGCCGCCAACGTGCGCGGCCGCGATCTGGGCAGCTTCGTCGCCGACGTGCGCGAAGCGGTCGAGCGCGAGGTGGAGCTGCCAGCCGGCTACTGGGTGGAATACGGCGGCACCTACGAGAAGCTCCAATCGGCCTCAAAGCGCCTGGCGGTGGTCGTGCCGGTCACCTTGCTGATGATCGTCGGCCTGCTGATCCTCGCGCTCGGTTCATTCCGCGACGCGCTGATCATCTTCACCGGCGTGCCGCTGGCGCTGACCGGAGGCATCCTTGCTCTGACGCTGCGCGACATTCCGTTCTCCATGTCCGCTGCAGTCGGCTTCATCGCGCTGTCCGGCATCGCGATCCTCAACGGGCTGGTCATGGTCTCCTTCATCCGCGAATTGATCAAGGACGGGGTCGGACTGCACGAGGCGATCTGCTCCGGCGCGCTGACGCGACTGCGCCCGGTGCTGACCACCGCGCTCGTGGCCTCGCTCGGCTTCGTGCCGATGGCGCTCAACACGGGCATCGGCTCAGAGGTCCAGCGACCGCTCGCAACGGTGGTGATCGGCGGCGTGATTTCGTCGACGCTGCTCACCCTGTTCGTGATTCCGGCGCTCTACCGCCTCTCGCACCGTAACGTGCCTGTGCGATCGAGGGCTCAACCGGAGGTGACGCAAACGACATGAACGCCAGCGTCCTCCACGCCCTCGCCGCCGCCGCATTGTTCGGTGCCAGCACGCCCTTCGCCAAGCTGCTGGTGGGCGAGGTGTCGCCGCTCCTGCTGGCGGGTCTGCTGTATCTGGGCAGCGGCGTCGGGCTGGCCGTGGTGCGCGTGCTGCGCGACCGCGGCTGGTCCGCGCCGGGGCTGGTGAGTGGCGAGTGGCCGTGGCTCGCCGCCGCGGTGCTGTTCGGCGGCGTGCTCGGCCCGGCGCTGCTGATGGCGGGTCTGGTGCACACCAGCGGCTCGGCCGCCTCGCTGTTGCTCAATCTCGAAGCCGTACTGACGGCGGTAATCGCCTGGGTGGTGTTCCGCGAGAACGCCGACCGGCGCATCGTCGCCGGCATGCTGCTGATCGTCGCCGGAGGCGTGGTGCTGTCGTGGCCCCGCGGGGATGCGGCCACCACTGCGTGGTTCGGGCCGCTGGCGATTGCCGGCGCCTGTCTGTGTTGGGCCGTCGACAACAACCTCACGCGTCGCGTGTCGGCCGCCGACGCGGTGTTCGTCGCCGGGATCAAGGGCTTCGTGGCCGGCGCGGTCAATACGCTGCTCGCGCTGTCGCTGGGTGCGGCCATGCCGGCGGCAGGCGTGCTCGCCTCGACGCTGGCGGTGGGATTCTTCGGCTACGGCGTGAGTCTGGTGCTGTTCGTGCTCGCCTTGCGCGGACTCGGCACCGCCCGCACCGGCGCCTACTTCTCGACCGCGCCCTTTCTCGGCGCCGGGGTGGCGCTGGTGCTGCTCGGCGAATCGACCTCGCTCGCGTTCTGGCTCGCGGCCGTACTGATGGCGTGGGGCGTTTGGCTGCACCTGACCGAGCACCACGAGCACGAACACGTCCATGCGGCCATGGAGCATACCCACCGCCACGTGCACGACGAGCACCATCGGCATGCGCACGATTTCGACTGGCACGGCGAGGCGCCGCACACTCACCGGCATCGCCACGAGCCGATGGTGCACAAGCACCCACACTACCCGGACATCCACCACCGTCATGAGCACTGAAGCCCGATGACCGCCTACTTCGGGCTGTTCCTGTCGGCACTGGTTGCCGCGACGATGCTGCCGCTGCAGTCGGAAGTGGTGCTCGCCGGCCTGCTGGCGCTGGGCGAGCAACCGGTGTGGGCGCTGATCGCGGCGGCCACCGCCGGCAACGTGCTCGGCTCGGTCATCAACTGGGTGCTCGGCCGCTACATCGAACACTTCCGCCACCGTCGCTGGTTTCCGGTGCGCGAATCGCAGCTCGACCGTTTCCAGCGCATGTACCACCGCTGGGGCCGCTGGTCGCTGCTGCTGAGCTGGGCGCCGTTCATCGGCGACCCGCTGACGGTGATTGCAGGCGTGCTGCGCGAGCCGCTGTGGAGCTTCACGCTGATCGTGCTCGTCGCCAAGCTCGGGCGCTACCTCGTGGTCGCCGGCCTCACGCTCGGCGTGCTCGGCTGAGCTCGAGCATCTCGCAGGGCGGATGAGCGCAGGGTAATCCGCCGGATGTTTGGCCAATACGGCGCAATGCCCTTCGGTTATTGGGCCCTGCGCGGGCTGACTGGCGTGCTCGACACGTTCATTCGTGGACGAAAAAAAACGCCACGGTACGGCCGTGGCGTTTTCTTGTCGTGAGCGGGCCTGCTCAGAACTTGTCGGTGACCGCGCCGAGCGAGGCCGAGCTGACCGTGAAGGCGTACTTCGCGAGCACGCCGCGACTGTAGCGCGGCGGCATCGGTACCCAGGCGGCGCGGCGGCGATCCATCTCCTCCTCGTCGACGTGCAGGGTGATCACGTTCTCCTCGGCGTCGATGGTGATCCTGTCGCCGGTCTCGACCAGTGCAATCGGGCCACCCTCGGCCGCCTCCGGCGTGATGTGGCCGACCACGAAGCCGTGGCTGCCGCCGGAGAAGCGTCCGTCGGTGATCAGCGCCACATCCTTGCCCAGACCCTTGCCCATGATCGCAGAGGTCGGGCTGAGCATCTCGCGCATGCCGGGGCCGCCTTTCGGACCCTCGTAGCGGATCACCAGCACGTCACCGGCGACGACCGCACCGTCGAGGATGCGGTCCAGCGCCTCTTCCTCGGAATGGAACACGCGCGCGGTGCCGGTGAACTTCGTGCCTTCCTTGCCGGTGATCTTGGCCACCGAACCGGTCGGCGCGAGGTTGCCGTAGAGGATGCGCAGGTGGCTGTCCTTCTTGATGGGCTGGTCGAGCGGTCGGATGATCTCCTGCCCGTCCGGATACGGCGCGACCTTGGCGAGGTTCTCGGCCAGGGTCTTGCCGGTCACCGTCATGCAGCCGCCGTGCAGCAGGCCGGCGTCGAGCAGCATCTTCATCAGCGGCTGGATGCCGCCGATTTCGACCAGCTCGGACATCATGAAGCGGCCCGACGGGCGCAGGTCAGCGAGCAGCGGCACGCGCTTGCCGATCTCGGTGAAGTCCTCAAGCGCGAGCTCCACGCCACAGGCGTGGGCCATCGCCAGCAGGTGCAGCACGGCGTTGGTCGAGCCGCCCAGCGAGATCACCACCGTGATGGCGTTCTCGAAGGCCTCGCGGGTCATGATGTCGCGCGGCTTGATGTCGCGTTCGAGCAGATTCAGCACGGCGGCCGACGCGGCCCGGCAGTCGGCCATCTTGCTCTCCGATACCGCGTTCTGCGCCGAGCTGCCGGGCAGGCTCATACCCAGTGCCTCGATCGCGCTGGCCATCGTGTTGGCGGTGTACATGCCGCCACAGGAGCCGGGGCCGGGAATCGCGGTGTCCTCGACGTCCTTCACTTCCTTGAGCGTCATCGTGCCACGCGCGTGCGCGCCGACCGCCTCGAACACCGAGATGATGTCGGTGTGGTTCTTGCCGGGCAGGATGGTGCCGCCGTAGACGAACACCGACGGACGGTTCAGGCGCGCCAGACCGATGATGCAGCCGGGCATGTTCTTGTCGCAGCCGCCGATCGCGACCAGGCCGTCGAAGCCTTCGCAGCCGGCCGCGGTCTCGATGGAGTCGGCGATGACCTCGCGCGAGACCAGCGAATACTTCATGCCCTCGGTGCCGTTGGCGATGCCGTCCGAGACCGTGATGGTGTTGAAGATCACGCCCTTGCCGCCGGCCTCGTCCGCGCCGCGCGAGGCCTCCTGGGCCAGCCCGTCGATGTGCATATTGCACGGCGTGAGGTTGCTCCAGGTCGAGGCGATGCCGATCTGCGGCTTCTTGAAATCCTCGTCGGTGAAGCCCACGGCACGCAGCATGGCGCGCCCGGGCGCCTTGCTGATGCCGTCGACGACCTGGCTGGAGAACTGGCGGCGTTTGTCGGTGGTCATGGCGTTGTCCTGAACGGAAGTTGTCGGGAACGGCCCGCGGGCCGCGAAACCTGTGATTTTACCGAAAGCACGTGGCTCGGCGCTGAATTCGGTGCGCGCCCTGCGTCAGTTCGCTTCAGGCATGAAGCTGAGGACCACCGCGATGGCGCGGCGACAAAAAGAAAAGGTTCTTCGCGTGATTTGGGGGAAGTAGTGGTTGACGGGTCGGAGGTTGGTAA
>CAXBIS010000024.1:0-45313 GCA_963975885.1 uncultured Azoarcus sp. | reverse complement strand
CGGATCCCTCAGGCGTAAACAACATCCCGTTTACACAAAAATTCGGACACGCCCTATGACTTTCGGAAATTCTAACTCTGTGGCAGCCACGACCTGCCTATCTACTCTTCGCCACGCCCTTACGACTGATGTGGATCTACTGTGTCGACAGGCCACCCACTGTGATGCGTAAAGCGAAAACTCTGCTATCCGTCGTTATTCCAACGCACAATCGGCCGCAATTCCTGCGTGAGGCCGTTTCAAGTTCGCTTACCTCATCGCCTGAACATGACACGCAAGTCATAGTCGTTCCGAATGGAAACGACGAGTCGTGGCGAGCAGTTGCGCTCGAGCTTCAAGGAGACTCACGAATCAGCTGGCATCCTCTGAAAACAGCCAACGCAAACATAGCGAGGAATTTCGGGATGCATCTTGCTGTCGGGAAGTTCGTTCGATTTTTGGATGACGACGACTTCTTCTATGAAGCGGCAGCACACCAACTCGTCGACCTCAATGACTCAAACGATGACCTATCGCAGGCCAACGTTGATGTTGTGGACGACTTCGCAAGAACAATTCGGACGCTAAAACCAATCGATCACACTGATTTTGCTGTCAGAATGCTCCGCCCTGGAAGACTAGCTCTTCCAACCTCGTTTGTATTCAAGAGGTCCTTTCTCGAGAATCGACGATGGGCTACGGACATGCCTTTCGCACAAGACATTGCATTTGCATTGAGTTTGGTGCGCGATGCAGAAGCATTTACCCGAACATACGATCAAACCGTCGGCGCTTGGAGACAACATAACGCGCAGCGTATCTCGACGACTCCATCACGCGACAGACACCTCAGACAGTGGGCTAAACTTCTTCTGGACACTACCGAGGGCCTTTCTGAACGAGGGGCTTTCTCAACCGAACGAAAATCTGCTGCCGCTGCGGGTCTCTGGGAGTGCGCTCACAGAGGATTTCCTTCAAGTCCGATGTTCTGGACGAATATTGCGAGAATTGCGACCTCCCATTGCCATCAAAGCGGTCCGCCCGACCCAGCGTATAACGAAATCCCACTATCTTGGCTTCCCCCGATTGCCGGAGAATGGGTGCTCCTGCCATATCGAATCCTTCGCCGCGCGACAAGGAAGCTTATTTGACACAAACGACTCTTGGGCAGGGAAGCCGTCCATATCCCTTAGTTTCTGCAGGCCTTATACTTGTCTCACGATACGCGCGGAGGGTCTTCCCCAGTCGAAAGGGCTGACCTTTCTGCACAAAATGGAAACCAGCACAAAAAATTGAGTCTATCCGGTCATACTCAGCTGCAACCGCTTCTCCTTGAGGCTCCACGCTTCGGCCGTCTACTCGCTTCATATATGAGGTCTTGCAGCAGCTTTTTGGCGAACATTCGGACTAGGAACGGATGCGTCATCGCCAGCATAAGCGCATCGACGCCCTGGCCGGCCCTTAACACCATCGCGAACTTTTCATAGTGAAAGTTTCTCTCCGCTCGTTCCGCACATTGCAGCAACGCATTCTTAACGTCCGGTTTTTCGCAAAAGCTTCCAACTGCAGCTCTGAAAATCTCGGCAACGCCTTCCCAGCGGTTCCGCCGACTCGACAGCGACCCAGGGGTAATCCTGTAGTAGTAGAGCGGTTCGGCGAGATAGCGCAGGCGCAGGCCCTTGGAGAGCACAGCGAGCAGAAACTCAGTGTCTTCCGCGAATCGACGGGCACTGTGGCGCACCCGTTCGCCCTTGATCACGTGGGCAGGCATCATTGCATGCAGCAGTTGGCGTTCGCTAAGCAACCATGACTGAATCGCAATATCCCGCCACTGCCCAGGGGGAACACCGAACCCCGTGTCTTTGCGCATCCGTCTCCACGGAACCAGACCGGTTTTCGTGTGATGGCATTCGATGGCGTTATCGAAGACGACGACGTCCGTAGCGTTCTCGGTTGCTTCAAGAAGTCGCCTGATCCTTTCCTGATGGCAAACGTCGTCAGCATCGACAAACGCAATCCAGTCGCCTGATGCCCGCTCGATTGCGCGATCCCGGCTTCTGCCGGGGCCAAGATTCTCCTCGTTGTGGATGACAACCAGCCGCGGGTCCTCCCAGCCTTCGAGCACCTTACGCGTTCCATCGCTCGATGCATCGTCACACACGATGACTTCGAGCCGGTCGTGGGTCTGCGAGAACAGGGATATCAGCGTCTCGGCGATCGTCTCTGCTGCGTTGTGCGCCGGGATCACGACGCTGACGAGGACGTCATCGTTTCTCATTTTCTCGCTTTGTCCGGGCTTGCCTCTCTGTTCCAACACGGAAAAGTTGTGACGGTACGGACCCTCAACTTTTGACGATCCAGTCGAGAATTCCCTGGAGGCGCTCACGGTGCTGCGGACGCGCCTGCTCCAGCGACTGAACACAGAAGAATCTGAACCGCCCAGCCGCAAGCTCGCCGAGCTTTCTGTGAATGGCCGATGCGCGGTCACGGTTGAAGCAGATCATTTCGGCATCATCGCATTCAATCAGGTCCGCGGTCTCGGCGAGAATCTCCAGATGATTGGCCACACCGGTTGTTGCGACCTGG
Organism: uncultured Azoarcus sp.; assembly: GCA_963975885.1. Lineage (GTDB taxonomy): Bacteria > Pseudomonadota > Gammaproteobacteria > Burkholderiales > Rhodocyclaceae > Pseudazoarcus. The sequence goes on along the minus strand of CAXBIS010000024.1, from coordinate 42,748 downwards.
GAAAGACTGCGGAACCGGTGTCGTACGTTGTCGGCGAACGCATCGGGATTGCGGGCCCAGAACTGCTCGACGGTCCTTCTGCGCAGCGGATACGGTGTGTGCGCGACCTTGAAGTAACGGTGCTGCATTCCGACGAGCTGAGCGGCACGGATCTGCTGTAGCACGCTCATCGCGCGATTGATACCAAGAAGCTTCTTCGCAATCTTGTTGAAGAAAGCACTCAACGCCAATCGAATGGGGCCGAAGGCGGGCAACCGATGCCACGCGCCGCGCAGGACGACTGACTCGCCGCGGAAGAAATCGTTCGGTCGCACCGGCTGAGCGAGAATGAAATCGTCGTTGAAGTACAGGAATCGCTCGGCCAGACCGGGGGTACGGTGCAGGACCGTCTCGATCGAAAGTGAGTTGAACGTCGGGAGGGCATCGTCGAACCCCGAAAAAATGTCCCGATGATCGACGAGCGTGACTCCAAGACGACGCATTTCGTCTGGAGTCAGGAAGGCGGGGCACTGTGCATCGGTGATGAGATGGATGGTGCGGATCCACGGCGCGAACTTCCGAATCGAGCGAATGCAGTATTCGATCTCGTTGTTGTCCGAGAATCTTGTCATGTCGATCCCGGCCGGGATCACGTCGGATGTGCGCCTACCGAGTTCATGCAGAGCCGCACGCTTGCGCTCGACATGGCGAGGGTCGTTGCCGTCGACCCATGTGACAACGGCGTCGATGGCATCGTCGCGGGTCGGAACGGATTCAGTCTCGCTCATCGGAACTCGGTCTTTGCGTATCGTCGGCGCGTGCCTCCTGAAGAAGTGCCGCATAACGCCCTGCCACGACCGACCAATCGAATCGCGTCAACAGTCGTTTCCTGCACTCCAGCGCATGAGCCGACGAACGCGCAGGCTCGTCCAGTATCGCGCAGATCTTGTCGGCGAGAACCGCAGGCTCCGCCGTGGCCGCAATGAAGGCGTCGTCCTGATCCGGGTCCAGCACATCGAGAACGGCAGGCAACGCGGTGACGACCACCGGGCAACCGCAACCAAGCGCCTCGACGGTGACCAGCCCCAACCCCTCCTGATCGCCGTCTCTGGCCTCGACGAACGGCGCGACAAACAACGCCGCGCGCCGATAATACTCGGGGAGTCTCGACTGCTCCACCGCGCCCTCGAAGCGCACGCGGGCCTCAATCCCCAGCTTGGCCGCCAGAGCTTCCAGCATCTGCCTGTCGGGACCATAGCCGACCACGGTCAGCATCACGTCGGGATGGCGGGCAGCGACACTCGGCATGGCTTGCAGAAGCCGGGGCACACCCTTCTTTTCAACCAGCCTGCCGACGAACAGCAATTCCTGCGAACTTCGCGTGCCGTCCTCGTCGGGAACAAAACGACGGGCCAGGTCGACGCCCATTGGCTCGACGACGATCCGCCCCCTATCGACGCCGAGCCCCTCAGCAGTGACGGCCCCTGCGCGACTCACGACCGTGGTCACCGTGGCTCGTTTGAGGACGAAACGCTTGAGGGTCCGGAACACGCGGCCACGCAGCGAGAAAAGGTCTCCGCCATGAGAGGTCAGGACGAATGGAGTGCGACCGCCCGTGAGCAGTCCGAGGAGAGCGAAGACCAGCCCCTGGGCGATGATCCAGTGTGCATGCACGACGCCGGGCCGCAAGCACCTAACCAGGTGGGCAGTGGCCACGAGTTGTGCACAAAGAAATAGCGGAACGAGCAGCAGTTTCCATGGACGGCGCCGGACATTTCCCATGATGCCGCCGTCCTGGACCAGGGTTTCCAGCCGAGCCGGTGCATACCGGTAACGATGAACGGCAACGCCGTCGAGACATTCCCGACGAGAGGCGCCAGGGGCTGAGGGGCACAGCACATGCACGTCGAACCGATCGATCAGACGCCGGCACAATTCATGTACGAAACCCGGCTCCGGGTCACCCGGCCAGCGCGGGTAGGTCGAAGTGAGTACCAGCAGCCGGGGGCGCCGGGCGTCAGTGCTTGCCACTGTCCTTGTACATCAGCGCGGTGATTTGTTCCGACACCAAGCCCATCATGAACACGATGATGCTGGTCGTGAGCATCAGCGCGCTCATGTTGGTGAAACGACCTTCGGTCAGGAGGGTAAATGCGTACCAACCCATACCCAGCAGGAAGAACAGGAAGGACATTGGCGCGAACAGCTTGAGCGGGGAATAGAGCGTGCCGATCTTGAAGATGATGAGCAGGAATCGGATGCCGTCCTTGACGATGCGCAGATGGCTCTTGCCGATGCGTCTGGCGGCCTGGATGGGTTCGTAGGCGACGGAGTACCCTGCACGGAAGAAGGCCATGGTAATGGTCGTCGGGTAGGAAAAGCCGTTGGGCAGCAGATAGAGGAACTCACGGAACTTGTCCGCACGCACGGCGCGGAATCCGGAGGTGAGGTCTTCGATGCGCTGGTTGGTCATGTAGCTGGCCAGCCGGTTGTAGAAGCGGTTGGCGATACCGCGTCCCACGCTGGCCTGCGAGGCGCCATCGCGCGCACCGACGACCATGTCGTGCCCAGCGTCCAGGCGGGCCATCAGGCGCGGGATATCGGCCGGGTCGTGCTGGCCGTCGCCGTCCATGAAGACGATGACGTCACCCTTGGCCCTGCGTGCACCGGCCTTGATGGCCGCACCGTTGCCCATGCCATGCTGATGACTGAACACAGTGGCCCCTGCTTTCCGGGCAACCTCCGCCGTGGCGTCGCTGGAGCCGTCGTCGACGACCAGCACGTCCGCCCCTGGAAGCAGTTGGAGCACCCCGGACACGACGTCGCCAATCGCCGCGGCCTCATTGCGGGCGGGAATCACGACCGTGACGGCGCAAGCGTTCTGGGTGCTCAAGTAGCCTCCTCCTGTGCACGTTCAACCTCGCGGGACAATTCATCGAGCAGTTCGGCGTTCAGCGTCCTGCCTGCAGCGGCGAGTGGCCGACGACGCTCGATGGCCGCTCGCGCATCGTCAAAGCGACCATCCTCGATGGCCGAATAGACCTGATACTGCAGCACCGGCACGGCCCGAGGGTCGATGCGTTCTGCAGCGGCGAGATGCCCGGCGAGTCGCTTGCGTTCGCCCGCGCTGTCCGCACTCATTGCCGCCACGAAATGAAGCCTGGGTCCGTACATCCGGGATTCTGCACGGTCATTTTCGAGGAATCGTGTAGCAAGTGCGGCGATGTCGTCGAAACCCAATGGAGGACACGCGTCTGCCTCCACGAGCCGGTGTAGCGGGAAGAACGCATCGACGATGGTGATGTTGAGCTTCTGCCGCGGGGCACGCTCATGCAGGTCCGCAAAACGCGTTCGCGTGTCGTCAGCGGGCGTCAACCGGCAGGAATACAACAACGCCTGAATCTTGACGTCGAGACACCCCGGGCACACGCGACTGGTCCGGTCCAACACGATCAGCGCCTTTCTGTATCGCAATTGGCCATCTGCCAGCGCGTCCGGCTGCTGCTCCAGCCTGCGCCCTTCGATATGCGCCACATTCAGCGCGGCGCGGGCGGAACCGGGGTTCTTGTCGGCCCAGACCTCCGCGGCACGCTCCGGCTGCCCCCAAAGGGAAGTGATCGAAAAGGTGATCACGCCAAGCAGAGCGATATAGGCGCCGAGCAGCACAGGCCCCAGGCGTCTGAGATTGCCGGTGGCATTCCAGGCGAACCAGACGAGCATCAGACACAATCCGTACACCGCCAGATAATTGCGGTGTTCGAAAACCATTTCCAGCGTGATCGTGGTGGATTCGAGCAGATGGCCAGCGAGATACCAGAGCAACGCGAACAGCGGCAGGACGCTGTAGCGCCGCAGCGCGAAAGCGCCGCCGATCGCAATCACCCAGGCCGACAGCGCCAGCCAGCGCTTCCAGGCTTCCTGCACCAGTCCGTAGTGATCCTGGAACGGCCCGAATGCTGTGGGGCGCTGGGGCAGGAAACCCTTGGCGAGGTACTCCCACAGGATCACCCACTGCGTCTGGAAACGCTCCCATGCCGAAAATCCGCGATATTCGTTGAAGACGAACCAGTTGCGGTTCAACGGCGAGATGAAATAGAGGGGTACCGCAGCGCAGGCGATCAGCACCCCGCGCAGCACGAGACGATGACGCCGGTCATAGTCGATCGAGCGCACCAGCAGCAGATCGATGAGCAGCGCGAAGATCGGGATGAGCACCCCGTTCTCCTTCGCGAAAGCCGCCAGCAGGGTACCGGTGCCGAGGCAGCCGAGCTGGATCATTACGGCTGTGGCCGGCGAGCGCTGAGCGAACCGATAGCCCCACACGAAACCGAGCAGGCCGAGCAGGCCGAACAAGGCAGCCAGCCCGGTCATGCGCTGGATCGCGATCAGCGATGTGGAAACCAGCAGCGGCATCACGCCCCACAACAGGGCGGCGCTCAGGGCCACACGGAAACTGCGGGTTTCGTCACGCGGGGCAAAGCGCGACAGCAAAAGCGTTGTAATCGCGAACAGCAACAGCATGTTCGCGACGTGAATCAACACATTCACGTGCAGGATGGCTGCACCATTGTTCGGCCAGCCCGTCGCGTGCGGGACGAAGCTCAGCAGCGAAAGCGGCCGACCGAGCGGGCCTGCGTCGCCACCGAAAACGAATTCGGAGGCTGACATTTCCTGCCCGATGCGGGCCAGATCGTTGAGATTGGCGTAGTCATCGTAGAAGAATCCACCACCCGTTCCGGGCAGGTAGATGAAATACACGACGATGGCCAGGCCGAGAACGACCGCAGGGCGGAAGAAATACTGCATGGCTTCCCGCTAAAAAAGAAAGCCCCAGCCGAGGCTGGGGCTTGGTGCGACTACGTCAGGGATCAGCCGCGGCAGGAGCCCGGCATCCACTTGATCGGCGAACCGGTGCAGATCCAGCGCTCAACGTGGTACGAACCGCTGAGGCTGGCCGTCAGGGTGACGCTCAGCGCCTGCGGGAAGTCCTGCCCCGTGACGACGATCTGTGGGCGCAGCAGGTCCGCAACAACCACATCAAGGGATTGGGCGTAGCGGGTCGAGTTGAATCCACTTTCGCAGGTTTCCATGTCAGCACTCGCACCTACCGACTGCACGACTTCCGAGATGCAGGTCCGTGCTGCACTTGCGGCCAACACAACTTCCGACGCCTTGGCGCGCTGCGTGTAGTCCTGATAGGCCGGCAGCGCGACGGCTGCCAGGATGCCGATGATCGCGACGACGATCATCAGTTCGATAAGGGTAAAGCCCTGTTGCATCTTCTTCATGTTCAACTCCTTGCGGATCGTGATCGCGGATATCCCGGCTGCTTCGAGCCACGCAAGACGTGTGCCACATTCGTCCGGCCGACATCGACGGGCGGATCATCGCGCATAAATCGCTTTGTAACAAGGATTTCCGCGCGGTTCGTCAGAAAATGTCTGAAGCATGCAACAGTCGCGAGCGTGACACGAATTGTCCACCTTTGACAATTCTCGCCGCATGCGCGTCACACCCTGACAATCGTCCGGCGTCGAGGCCGGCATGCGCCCTACCGCTTGCCATGCAGGCGGTCTATGATCGGCCGTTCCTGCCTCTTGTTGTTTGCGGAGTTCGAACATGGATGCACCTGCTGCGCCCCACATCGCGGTAATCGGCCTGGGCTATGTCGGGCTGCCGCTGGCGGTCGCGTTTGCGCAACGCTTCGACGTGACGGGCTTCGATATCTCGCGCGTGCGCATCGAACGCCTGCGCGCCGGGCATGACGACACGCGCGAGGTGGCCGATGCGGTGCTGCGCGACGCCGCACGGCTGCGCTTCACGCTGGATGCGGCGGACATCGCCGCGTGCGATACCTACATCGTGACCGTTCCCACGCCGATCGACGCACACAAGCGCCCGGATCTGGGCCCGCTGCTGGCCGCGTGCAAGACCGTGGCCGGCGTGCTCAAGCGCGGCGATCTGGTGGTGTTCGAATCCACGGTGTATCCGGGCGCCACCGAAGAGGAATGCGTACCGGTGCTCGAGGCGCACTCGGGACTGCGGCTGAACGAGGATTTCGCGGTCGGCTACAGCCCGGAGCGCATCAATCCGGGCGACCATGAGCACCGCATCGAGAACATCCTGAAGGTGACATCGGGCTCTTCGCCCGAAGCCGCCGAGCGAGTCGACCGGCTCTACGCGAGCATCGTCACCGCCGGCACGCACTGCGCGCCCAGCGTCAAGGTGGCCGAAGCCGCCAAGGTCATCGAGAACACCCAGCGCGACCTCAATATCGCCCTGATGAATGAGCTGGCACTGATCTTCAACAAGCTGGGCATCGACACCCTGGACGTGCTGGAGGCCGCCGGCACCAAGTGGAACTTCCTGCCCTTCCGCCCAGGGCTGGTGGGCGGGCACTGCATCGGGGTGGATCCGTACTACCTCACGCACAAGGCGCAGGCCATCGGCTATCACCCGGAAATCATCCTCGCCGGCCGGCGCCTGAACGACGCCATGGGCGCATGGGTGGCCTCGCAGCTGGTCAAGGCCATGATCCGCCGCCGCATCGAGGTGGACGGCGCACGCGTGCTGGTGATGGGTCTGACTTTCAAGGAAAACTGCCCGGATCTGCGCAACACCCGCGTGGTCGACGTGGTGCGAGAGCTGGCCGATTACGGCATCCGCGTGGACGTGACCGACCCGCAGGCCAACCCGGCCGACGCCATGCGCGAACACGACATCGAGCTGGTCGCCAAGCCTGCGCCGGGCAGCTACGACGGCATCGTGCTGGCCGTCAGCCACGAGGAATTCCGCAACCTCGGTGCCGCGCGCATCCGCGCACTGGGCAAGCCGGGACACGTGCTCTACGACCTCAAGTACGTGCTGGCGCGGGATGAGGCGGATTTGCGGCTTTAGGGGGCGCGGCTCTAACGGGCCGGGGTGTCGCACTCGCTTCGCTCGATGCGACCTACGGGCGATCGCGGCTGCCGGACTTTTCGAGCATCCTGCCGAGCGCTTCATGCAACGGTGAGAGCTCTCGCTCCACCACGTTCCATATCGCGTCGACGTCGACGCCAAGTTAGTCGTGGACGAGAATATTCCTGAAGCCGGATATCGCTCGCCACGAAATTTCCGGCTCGCTTGCCTTGAGCTCGTCGCTCAGCCGCTGACTGGATTCCGCCAGCACCTGCAGGTTGCGCAACACCGCATCCTGGACCAGGCGCGAGGACCGGAACAACGCCTCGTCGTCGCCCACGTAATCGGATACCCGATCAATGCATTCGAGCATGTGGACAAGATAGAGTCTGTCGGCCTCGTGTCCGGGCTTCATTTGCGAAGGTCAGAGTGAGCGGGCTTCATCGAGAACACGCGCTCGCACCAGCGGATGCAGCGCGGCGGGCGTGACCAGGTCGACCGGGCGTCCGAGCAGGTCCTGCGCTTCCATCTGCATCTCCCCCAGAACGAATCCGGAGGTGCCCGGCTCGGCCTCGACCAGGAGGTCCACGTCGCTGGATTCGTCGCCATCATTGCGTGCCATCGATCCGAAAACCTTGATCGAACGGACGCGAAAGCGGAGTGCGAGGGCTTTCAACTCGTCACGATGCGTTTCGATCAATGGATGCATGAGCCTCTCCGAAGTCCTTGCCATGGACACGCGCGTCAACCGACGCGGCAGTTTCAAGCATACATCCGGCTTTCATGCGCGTCATCTCGCCACTGACGCAGTAAAGGTGCCAGGCTTCTACGATGGCATCGTGCTGCCCGTCGGCCATGACGGATTCCTCAAGCTGGGCGGCGCGCATCCGCGCACCGGGCAAGCCGGGGCACGTACTCTACGACCTCAAGCCGGGGTGTCGCACTCGCTTCGCTCGATACGACCTACCAGACTACGCGTACCTGGAACTGTTCGAAGGCACGGTCAGTGGTGATCAGTGGCGCGTCCTCGATGACGCTTTGGGCGGCCAGCATGCGATCAAACGGATCTCGGTGCTCGACCGGTAGCCGACCGGCCGCTATGGCATGCCGATGGGTAATCGGCAGGTGTTCGAAGGCGTCGGCCGAGACCAGTTCATCGAAATAGTGCAGCGCGTCGGCGGCCTGATCGAGCTTTCCGAGACGATGCTTGATGGCCAATTCCCAGGCCGACGCGGCGCTGACCAGAACGCGATTTTCGACGTCCGCAATAATTTCGCGCGCACGCGGAGAGAGGCGCGGGTCGTCCGTTAGCCACCACAGTAGCGCATGCGTGTCGAGCAGGAACGGCATCAGACGTTCCAGGCAGCGAGTTCTTCTTCAGGCAAGGGGTCGAAGAACTCGTCACCGACGCGCCCCTTCAGACGCCCGGGCGTACGCTGACGCGCTTCCGGCACAAGCGCCACGATGCGGGCATATGGCTTGCCCGCCTTGGCAAGAATGATCTCCTGGCCCGCATGGGCCTGGTCGATCAAGCGGGAAAGATGCGTCTTGGCTTCATGGACATTGACAATGATGCTCATCGCGACCTCGGTAGACCAATAGCTTGGTCAAGCTCTTCGAATGGTAGTCCGAATCGGCGAATTCCGCCACATGGCTGGGAATGGCCCGCCCTATTCCATACCCCACTTCTGCAGCCGGTAGCGCAACTGGCGCAGCGTCATGCCCAGGCGGCGCGCGGCCTCGCTGCGGTTCCAGCGGGTTTCTTCCAGCGCGCGCAGGATGTGGCTGCGTTCGTCGTCGGCAAGCGGGTCGAGCGGCGGCGCGACGGGCGAGGCGGTAGGCACCGACCTGGCCTCCAGCGCGAGGTCGGCGGGCGTGATCACATCAGAATCGCACAGCGCGCAGGCGCGCTCGAGCAGGTTTTCCAGCTCGCGCACGTTGCCCGGGAAGGGGTAGGCGCGCAGCGCGGCGAGCGACTCGCCCGACAAGCGTTGCGCCGAGCCGCCGTCGCGTACCGCAAGCCGCGCGAGGATGTGCGCAGCCAGCGCCTCGATGTCCTCGGGGCGCTCGCGCAGCGGCGGCACATGCAGCGCGATGACGTTGATGCGGTAGAACAGATCCTGGCGGAAGCGCCCTTCGGCCACCAGCGCGGCCAGATCGCGGTGCGAGGCGGACAGCACGCGCACGTCCACGGCTTCCTCGGCATGGGCGCCGACCGGGCGCACGGCGCGCTCCTGGATGGCGCGCAGCAGCTTGACCTGCATGGCCAACGGCAACTCGGCAACCTCGTCGAGGAACAGTGTGCCGCCCTGCGCGGCGCGGAACAGGCCGGGCTTGTCGGCGGTGGCGCCGGAAAAGCTGCCGCGCACGTGGCCGAAAAATTCGCTCTCCATCAGTTCATGCGGGATCGCGCCGCAGTTGACCGGCACGAAGGCGCCGTCCGTACGCGGGCCGAGCGCGTGGATGGAGCGCGCGATGACTTCCTTGCCGGTGCCGGATTCGCCATGGATGAACACCGGCGCCTGGCTGCGCGCGAGCCGTGCGACCTGGGCGCGCAGGTGCTCGATGGAGGCGGAACGGCCGATCAGCCGCCGCACACCGTCCGCCTCGGGTTCATCCTGGGCGTGTTCGGGCACGCGCAGCGCGTGCTCGACGAGCGCGCGCACGGCCTTGACCTCGACCGGCTTGGTGACGAAATCGAAGGCGCCCAGCTTGAGCGCGCGAATCGCCGTGTCGATGCTGCCGTGGGCCGAGATCACCGCCACCGGCAGGCCGGCGCGTGCTTGCTGGATGTAGGCCACCAGGTCGAGCCCGTCACCGTCGGGCAGGCGCATGTCGGTCAGGCACAACCGATAGCTGCCCGACGCCAGCCGCTCGCGCGCCTCGGCCACGCTGCCGGCAGTGTCGCAACTCAGGCCCATGCGCAGCAGCGCCAGCTCCAGCAGTTCGCGGATGTCGGCCTCGTCGTCGATGACCAGCACGTCGGCGCGTGCGCCCGACCCTGCATTCATGGCGTCCTCCTCCCACTGAGCACGAAGTGCGCGCCGCCGGCATCGGCCACCAGCTCGAGCTGCGCACCGTTGGCGTCTGCCAGTTCGCGCGCGATGTACAGGCCCAGCCCGGTACCCTTCGGGTCAGTCGTGGCGAAGGGCTCGAAGACCTGTTCGCGCTGCTCGGCAACGACCCCGGGCCCGTCGTCGACGATGTGCAGCGCGGTGCGATCGCCGGGCAGCTCCGTCGTAAACATGCGGATCGCGCCGGCAGCACCCGAGCAGTAGCGACGCGCATTGGCGAGGAGATTGACGACGATCTGGTGCAGGTGCGCGCGGTCTATCCACAGCACGGCCTCATCGGGCACGTCGAGCGCATAGAGCGCGCGCTCGGCCTCGCCGGCCAGCGTCATCTCATCGACGATGGCCGAGAGCGCAGGGGCCAGCGCCAGCGCCTCGCGAACGACCTCGTCGCGCCGGCCCAGCGCGAGCACGTCGCGCACCATGCGCTCGATGCGTCGCGCATTGTCGCCGATGATGCGCACCAGCCGCTCCTGCACCTCGACGCGCTTTTCCTCGCCCAGCAGTTCGGCCGCCTGCGTCACGGCCGAGAGCGGGTTGCGGATCTCGTGCGCCATGCTCGCGGTCAGCCGCCCCAGCGCGGCGAGCTTTTGCTGCTGAATCTGCTTTTGCACGTCGGCGTAGTCGGTGAGATAGACCAGCACGTCGCCCTCACCTTCGTCGGCAGTGTGCGCGAGCAGCGCGCGACAACGCATGGGACGCTCATCCGGGCCGAGCGGCAAGTGCATGTTGTCGAAGCTGCCCGCGGAGCGGCAGGCGGCCACGGCCGCGTCCAGCGCGGGCATGTGTGCGCCCGCCTCCAGCGCCGGGCCGAGCAGTTCGCGCGCGCGCGGGTTGATCTGCAACAGACGGCCGTCCTGGCCGAACACCAGCACGCCGTCGTGCATGTCTTCGATGATGCGCTCGTTGATCGCCTGCTGGCGCCCCAGCGCCTCGCCGCGCGCCTCGGCGATGGTTTCGTGGGTGCGTGCGCGCTTGGCAAGCAAGCGCGTGGTCAGCGCGATCGCGAAGAACGCGATGCACACGATGCCTACCCGCACCGTGTCGCTTGCACCGCCGAGCGTCAGCGCGCGCCAGGTGTTCTCGGCGAGCACCAGCAGTGTTGCGATCGCCGCGAAGAACAGCGGCAACCGTCCCTCGACCAGCACGCCGGCACCGGCGACATAGACCATCATCAGTCCGGCAATGCCGCTGCCGTGCCCGCCACTGATCGCCATCACGCCAACCAGGACGACGAAATCGACCGAGAACTGCAGCGCCACCAGACGCCGGTCGCCCAGCGCCAGCGCAAACGGAAAGCCGCTGACGAGTGCGAAGGCCGCATAACCCAGCGTCAGGGCGAGATAGGCCTCCGGCCATTGTTCGCCCAGGCCAAGATCCTCGCCGGCGACGACGAACAGGCCGGCGACAACCAGCCGGAAGATGTTGAAGATGCGGCGCGGAACCGTGCGCTCGGCGTCCGCCTGGGCGAGCGCCGCGAGCTTCATCGATCGCGCACGCCGAGCCGGCGGTGCTCGTCCGAGCAGTAGAAGCCGTTCGCGTCACGCACGCCTTCGCCCTCCGGGATGTGCACGCCGCAATGGTCGCAGGCCAGCATGCGCTCCGGGTCGAGCTTCGCATTCTTGCGCGTGCCCGGCGTGCGGCGGCGCCGATCCGCGAGCGCGCGCCGCGCCCACAGGTACAGGATGAACACCAGGATCAGGATGAGGATGGTACGCACGGCCGAATCGCCCGGTCTGGAAGCGGATCGAGTCTAGCATGCGGCGCGCGCGCGGCCGCCTTCGCGCGGAGCCGTACAATAGGCCTCATGCCCTTCGAACAACCCGTACCCACCCTCGCTCGCGACGGCAACACCGTCGTCGTCGTCGACCAGACGCGCCTTCCGCATGAACTGGTCTTCGTCCGCATCGAGACGCTGACGCAGGCAGCGCACGCGATTGCTCACATGCAGGTGCGCGGCGCACCGCTGATCGGCGCGACCGCTGCCTTCGGTGTCGCCCTGGCCCTGCGCGAGCACGCCGACGACGCGCGCCTCGAGCACGCATGCGCGCAACTTGCCGACACCCGACCCACCGCGGTCAACCTGCACGGGGCGCTGGCACGCATGCGTAAGCGTCTCGCACCGCTGGTGCCGGCCGCGCGGCTTGAAGCGGCCTGGGCCGAGGCCGAGGCGATTCGCCGCGAGGATCGCGAAACCTGTGCGGCGATCGGCCGCCACGGCGCGGCGCGGCTGGCCGACATCGCGGCGCGACGCGCCGGCCCGGTACGCGTGATGACGCACTGCAACGCCGGCTGGTTGGCGACCTGCGGCGCCGGCACGGCGCTCGCGCCGGTGTTCGAGGCGCATGCGCAAGGCCTCCCCGTGCATGTGTGGGTGAGCGAGACGCGCCCACGCAACCAGGGCCTGCTCACCGAATGGGAACTGCGCGAGGCGGGTGTGCCGCACACGCTGGTGGTCGACAACGCGGCCGGCATCCTGATCGCACGCGGCGAGGTGGACGTGGTGATCACCGGCGCTGACCGCATTGCCGCCAACGGCGACACCGCGAACAAGGTGGGCACCTATCTGAAGGCGCTGGCCGCGCGCGACAACGGCGTGCCGTTCTGGGTGGCAGCGCCGGGTTCGACCTTGGATTTCGCCGCGGCCGACGGCACGACCCTGCCGATCGAGGACCGCGACCCGGACGAGGTGCGCCGCATCGCCGGCCCGGGCGAGGACGGGCGCATCGCCACGATCGCGCTCGCGCCCGCATCCGCGCCGGCCGCCAACCCGGCCTTCGACGTCACGCCGGCACGACTCATCGACGCCATCATCACCGAGGCCGGGGTCTGCGCGCCCGGGCAACTGGCGGGCCGGCCGGAGCCTGCCCATGGCTGACGAACGCGTGCTGCGCGAAGCCCTGCTCGCCGCTGCGCGCAGCATGAGCGAAGTCGGGCTCAATGTCGGCACCTCGGGCAACGCCAGCGTGCGCTTGCAGGATGGCATGCTGATCACGCCCACCGGGCTGAGGATCGAGGACTGCGGGCCCGACGACCTGGTGTTCGTCGACGCCAGCGGCCGGGCGCATGGAGAGCGGGCGCCCTCGTCCGAATGGCCCATGCATCTGGGCGTGTATGCCGACCGCGCCGATGCGGGCGCAATCCTGCACGCACACCCGCCCTTCGCCACCGCGCTGGCCTGTCACCGGTTGGAGATCCCGCCCTTCCATTACATGATCGCGCGCTTTGGCGGCAGCACGGTGCGCTGCGCGCGCTACGCCACCTTCGGCACGGCGGCGCTGTCGGCAGCGGTGCGCGAGGCGATGCACGATCGCTCGGCCTGTCTGCTGGCCAACCACGGCATGCTGGTGTCCGGGCGCGACGCGGCCCACGCGCTGGACATGGCGATCGAGTTCGAGACGCTGTGCGAGCAGTACTGGCGGGCGCTTCAACTGGGCGAGCCGGTGTTGCTGTCGCAGGCGGAGATGGACGAGGTGATGGTGCGCTTTGCCGGCTACGGTCAGCCGCAGCCTCGCAGGGTGCAATAACTGAAAGGCATTGCGCCGGATCCGAACATCCGGCGGATTGCGCTGCGCTAATCCGCCCTACTATTAGATCAATACGGCTTCTTCTCGCCCGGCGGGCGCGTCTTGAAGCGCCGGTGCACCCAGTAGTATTGCTCGGGCATGGTACGCACCACCGCCTCGATCTCGCGGTTCATGCGCGCGATGTCGGCTTCGACGTCGTCGCTGGGGAAGTCTTGCCACGGCTCGCCGATCTCGACGACGTAACCTGCGCCACCCGGAAGCATGCGCGTGGGGCACAGCACGACGGCCGCACCGGCCAGGCGCGCGAGCCGTGCCAGGCCGGTGATGGTGGCGGTGGGTACGCCGAAGAAGGGCACGAAGACGACGTCCTTGGTGCGGAAGTTCATGTCGGGCAGGTAGTAGAACGGCCGCCCACTCTTCATCGCGCGCACCGTCTTGCGCGGACCGTCATCGCGCGCGAGCAGCATCTGGTCGCCGAAGCGCTCGCGTCCGTGCAGCAGCCAGTGGTCGATTACCGCGTCGCTCTGACGCGCGTACATCGACAGCGAATCGAAGCGCATCGCGATGCCGGCGCCGCCGGCATCCAGGCCAACGAAGTGCGGAGCCAGCAGGATGACGGGTCGCCCCTCGTCCTTGAGGCGGCGGATCACGTCTTCGTTTTCGACACGGATCAGGCGACGCAGTCGCGCCTCGCTCGCCCACCACACCAGACTACGCTCGAGCAGACTGCGACCCAGCGCGGCGAAGTGAGCGCGCGCCAGACGGCGCCGCGCGGCCGCATCAAGTTCCGGAAAACACAGCCGCAGATTCACCCCGACGATATGGCGGCGACGCCGCACGAAGACGTACAGCAGCCACCCGAAGCCACGCCCGACCGCAGCCAGAACCGGCAACGGCAGCCAGTGCAGCAACCACATGATGGCGATGACGATGCGACTCACCGGGCGACCTCCTGCGGCGGCTCGACACCCTTCGGTATCTTGTAGCGGTTGTAGCCCCACAGGTACTGCCCTGGGCAGCGCAGGATGAGACGCTCGACCTCGCGGTTGATCGCCGCGCAACGCGCTTCCAGCGTCCCGTCGATGGCCTCGACCGGCTCGGACAGATGTACGATCCAGCCTGCGCCGCGCGGCAGGCGTTCGGTCCAGATCATCAGTACGCGCACGCCGCGCACCTCGGACAGGCGCGCGGCCAGCGTCATGGTCCATGCCGGCCGGCCGAAGAACGGCGCCCACACGCCCTCGCCCTGCTGCGGCGCCTGGTCGGGCAGCATGCCGACCATCTCGCCCGAGCGCAGCGCCTTGACCAGGCGCCGCACGCCGGAGACATCCGCCGGCGCCACGCGCACCAGCCCGCGCGTGCGTCCGGCCTCCATCACCGGGCGCAGCGCAGCCTTGCGCGGCGGACGGTAGAGCACGGTGATCGGGCCATGGGTGGCGCAATACTGCGCACAGATCTCGAAGCAACCCAGGTGCGGCGTGAGCAACAGCACAGGCACGCGCTCGGCACAGGCCGCCTCGAGCAGCTCACGACCCTCGACACGCACGACGCGCCCCAATACCTGATCGAGCGGGCGCAGCCAGACATAGGGCAATTCGAACATCTGACGCCCGGCGCCGACGATGGCCGCGCGCAGCACCTCATCGGAGACATGGCCGATGGCCTGGAAGAGGTTTTCACGCAGGCGCCGACGATACGTGGGAGAAGACCACCACACCGCCCAGCCAGCGAGGGTGCCGAGCGCATGCAGCCATGGCAGCGGAAGACGGGAGAGCAGGCGGAAGATCGTGGTCACGAAGGCTCGCGGCGGTCGGGCGGCCGGCTTTGACCGCGACTCAAAGCGTACTATTATTGCGCAGCCGCCGAGTTAACACGACAACTTGCAGGGCGGGCCGGCCGACGCGCAGCGTGTCGGCGCAAAAATTCTGCTAAAGCGTCGCCGCTCACACATCCCCGGAGCCGGCCACGCCGGATCAACCGGGGATTTTGTTTATCAGGAGTCGCTCGATGAGCAGGGAATTCCTCTTCACGTCCGAATCGGTTTCCGAAGGCCACCCCGACAAGGTTGCCGACCAGGTCTCGGACGGCATTCTCGACGCCATTCTCGCCGAGGATGCGTACGCACGCGTGGCCTGCGAGACGCTGGTGTCTACCGGCCTCGCGGTGGTCTCGGGCGAGATCACGACCAGTGCCAACGTCAATTACCGCGAAGTCGTGCAGGACGTCATCCGGCGCATCGGCTATGACGATTCGAGCATCGGCTTCGACTACAAGTCGTGCGCAATCCTCACCGCGATCAACCGCCAGTCGGCCGACATCGCGCAGGGCGTGAACGAGGGCGAAGGCCTCGACCTCGACCAGGGCGCCGGCGACCAGGGGCTGATGTTCGGCTACGCCTGCGACGAGACGACGGCGCTGATGCCGCTGCCTATCCATTACGCCCACCGCATCATGCAAAGGCAGTCCGAGGTGCGCAAGGACGGCCGCCTGCCGTGGCTGCGCCCGGACGCCAAGAGCCAGCTCACGGTGAAGTACGTCGACGGTCGCCCGGTGGCGATCGACACCGTGGTGGTCTCCACCCAGCATCACCCGGATGTGTCGCACGCGCAGGTGTCGGAAGCGGTCATCGAGGAGATCATCAAGCCGGTGCTGCCGAACGAACTGCTCGGCGACAACGTGAAATATCTGATCAACCCGACCGGGCGCTTCGTCATCGGCGGCCCGCACGGCGACGCCGGCCTGACCGGGCGCAAGATCATCGTCGACACCTACGGTGGCTCGGCCCACCACGGCGGCGGCGCGTTCTCCGGCAAGGACCCGTCCAAGGTCGACCGCTCGGCCGCCTATGCGGCGCGCTGGGTCGCCAAGAACGTGGTGGCGGCCGGACTGGCCTCGCGCTGCGAGGTGCAGGTGGCCTACGCCATCGGCGTGGCCCGCCCGGTGAGCCTGATGGTCAACACCTTCGGTACCGCGGTCATCGACGAGGAGCGCATCGAAGAACTGATCCGCCGCCACTTCGACCTGCGTCCCAAGGCCATCATCCAGGAACTCGACCTGTTGCGGCCGATCTTCTCGAAAACCGCCGCGCACGGCCACTTCGGCCGCGACGAGCCGGAGTTCACCTGGGAGGCCACGACCAAGGCTGCCGCGTTGCGCGCCGACGCAGGGCTGTAATCACGCAGAGCACAATAACTGAAAGGCATTGCGCCATACTGGCCGCGCATTCGGCGCAATGCGCTTCGCTTGTTGGGGCCCTGCGGGCTGCCTCCTGCGGCCCCGGGTCGCTATAATCGATGACATTGAACCGGGCCGCGACGGGTTTCTACCCGACGCGGCCCGCAAACGTTTCAGACACCCGGCTTCATCATGCTCACCCACGCCATATTCTTCGCCCTCGGACTCGTCACGCTGATCGTCGGCGCCGAATTGCTCGTGCGCGGCGCCTCCAAGCTTGCGCTATCGACCGGCATCTCGCCGCTGGTCGTGGGCCTCACCGTGGTCGCCTTCGGGACCAGCGCGCCGGAGATGGCGGTATCGGTGGGCGCATCGCTGGGAGGCAACCCGGATCTGGCGATCGGCAACGTAGTGGGCAGCAACATCGCCAACATCCTGCTGATCCTCGGCATCTCGGCGCTTGTCGCGCCTCTGATAGTGCATGAACAGATCATCCGCCAGGAAGTGCCGATCATGATCGGCGCCTGTGTGATCTTCGTCGCGATGGCGCTCGACGGCGACGTCTCGCGCACCGAGGCCGGTGTGCTGTTCGCATTGGTGATCGGCTATACCGTGTTCCTGATCCGCCAGTCGCGCAGCGCATCGCGCGAACTGACCGACGAATACGCGGCCGAGATGCCGGCCGACTCCAACTGGGACCGCCATTGGAGCGTACAGCTCGGGCTCGTCGTCGTCGGCCTGGGAGGACTCATCCTGGGCGCCGACTGGCTGGTCGACTCGGCTGTGGCCTTTGCACGTGCATTTGGCGTGAGCGATCTGGTGATCGGCCTGACGGTGGTTGCGATCGGCACCTCGATGCCCGAGATCGCCACCTCCATCGTCGCCGCGCTCCGAGGCGAACGCGACATCGCCGTGGGCAACGTGGTCGGCAGCAACGTGTTCAACGTGTTCGCGGTAATCGGCGTCACCGGACTGGTCTCGTCCGGCGGCATCCCGGTGCCCGAGGCGGCGCGCAACTTCGACCTGTGGGTCATGCTGGCGGTGGCCTTCGCGGCACTGCCGATCATGCTCACCGGGCGCGAGATCTCGCGCTGGGAAGGCGGAATCTTCATCGGCTACTACGGCGCCTACACGGCCTACCTGATCCTCGCCGCGCAGGACCACGCCATCCTGCCAGCCTACTCCGGCGTGATGCTTGGCTACGTGCTGCCGCTGACCGTGGTCACGCTGATCGTCAGCATGATGCGCCACAACGGACGGGCGGCGTAGCGCATCCGACGGACATCGACTGCTGTATAATCCGCCCCTGTTTCCGAGGAGCGCTGCAAGGCGTCGGGTTTTTTGCCCGGCCCCAGGCTCGGAAGCCGCCGTCCGGCGGCATCGCCACAACCGCGCTCGCCTGTCCAACCCGCCGGGTTGGGGTCAAACGGGTGAGCCGCATCGCGCCACCGTGTTCCCCGCCCGGCCCAATGCATGGAGCAACGCATGAACGCTGTGGCCGATTTCAAGGATTGTGTAATCGCCGACCCGTCGCTGGCCGACTGGGGTCGCAAGGAAATCCGCATCGCCGAAACCGAAATGCCGGGCCTGATGGCCATCCGCGAGGAATTCGCGGCCGACAAGCCCCTCAAGGGCGCGCGCATCACCGGTTCGCTGCACATGACCATCCAGACCGCGGTGCTGATCGAGACGCTCACCGCGCTCGGCGCCGAGGTGCGCTGGGCCTCGTGCAACATCTTCTCGACGCAGGACCACGCGGCCGCGGCAATCGCCGCCACCGGCGTGCCGGTGTTCGCCGTCAAGGGCGAGACGCTGGCCGAGTACTGGGACTACACCCACCGCATCTTCGACTGGCCCGACGGCGGCTACTCGAACATGATCCTGGACGACGGCGGCGACGCCACGCTGCTGCTGCATCTGGGCGCGCGCGCCGAGCAGGATGCGTCGGTGCTCGCCAACCCCGGCTCCGAGGAAGAGCGCGCGCTGTTCGCCGCGATCAAGGCCCAGCTCGAACGCGACGGCGCGTGGTACTCGACGCGGCTCGACAAGATCCGCGGCGTCACGGAGGAGACCACCACCGGCGTCAACCGCCTGTACCAGATGCACGCCAAGGGCGAGCTGCGCTTCCCGGCGATCAACGTCAACGATTCGGTCACCAAGAGCAAGTTCGACAACCTCTACGGTTGCCGCGAATCGCTGGTCGATGGCATCAAGCGCGCGACCGACGTGATGGTGGCCGGCAAGATCGCCGTGGTCGCCGGCTACGGCGACGTGGGCAAGGGCTCGGCGCAGGCGCTGCGTGCCCTCTCGGCCCAGGTGTGGGTCACCGAAATCGACCCGATCTGCGCCCTGCAGGCGGCGATGGAAGGCTATCGCGTGGTCACGATGGATTACGCGTGCGAGCACGCCGACATCTTCGTCACCGCCACCGGCAACTACCACGTCATCACGCATGACCACATGGCGCGCATGAAGGATCAGGCCATCGTGTGCAACATCGGCCACTTCGACAATGAGATCGACGTCGCCTCGCTCGAGCAGTACGAATGGGACGAGATCAAGCCGCAAGTCGATCATGTGATCTTCCCGGACGGAAAGCGCATCATCCTGCTGGCCCAGGGTCGCCTCGTGAATCTGGGCTGCGGCACCGGCCACCCGAGCTACGTGATGAGCTCGTCCTTCGCCAACCAGACCATCGCGCAGATCGAGCTGTTCAACCATCTCGAACGCTATCCGGCGGGCGTGTACACGCTGCCCAAGCATCTGGACGAGAAGGTTGCGCGGCTGCAGTTGCGCACGCTCAACGCGCAGCTCACCCGGCTTTCCGACGAGCAGGCGGCCTACATCGGCGTGCCGCAGGAAGGCCCGTACAAACCCGACCACTACCGCTATTGATGGTTTGCGCTCCGGCCTTTTCCGGCCGGGGCGCACCCGAGGATATTTCATGGCCCAGGCCACGGTACGCAATACCCGCCCCGAGGACATCGAGCCGCTGATCGCGCTGCAGCAACGCGTGTACCCCGACATTCCGTCGTGGTCCGCCGAACAGATGCGCCAGCAGCTCCAGGTCTTTCCCGAAGGGCAACTGGTCGCCGAGGTCGACGGCGAGTTGGCCGGCTGCGCCAGTTCGCTCGTCGTCACCTGGGACGACTGGGGCGAGCACCACACCTGGGACGAGATCACCGCCAGCGGCAGCTTCGAGAGCCACAACCCGATGGGCCGCACGCTCTATGGCGCCGAAGTGTTCGTGAACCCCGAACTGCGCGGCAGCGGCGTCGGACACATGCTCTACGAGGCGCGACGTGACATCTGCGCTCGCATGAACCTCAAGCGCATCATCGCCTGCGGGCGCATGCCGGGATATCACCGCTTCGCCGACCGCATGACCGCCGAGGAATACGCCAAACGCGTGATCTGGGGCGACATCAGCGACCCGGTGCTGGGTTTCCAGTTGCACGAGGGCTTCAGCTACTGCGGCATCGTCCATGGCTATCTGCCCGAAGACGCCGAATCGCTGGGTCACGCCTCGCTGATCGTGTGGCTCAACCCCGACTATGACCCGGGCGCACCAACCCGCATCCCCGAGGAGGACGACCGATGATCGTACGCATCGCCGCAGTGCAGTACCTGCTGCGCCAGATCCATGACTGGTCCGGCTTCGAGAACCAGGTCCGCTTCGTCATGCAGGCTGCGGGCGACTATCGCCCGCATTTCGTGCTGCTGCCGGAAATCTTCACAACACAGCTGCTGTCCTTCATGGACACGCGCGACATGCCCGAAGCCGTGCGCAACATGCACGACTACACGCCGCGCTATCTCGACCTGATGCGCGAACTGGCAGCCGAGTGGCGCGTGTTCCTGATCGGCGGCAGCCACCCCACGCTGCGCGACGGCCAGCTCTACAACACGGCCTACCTGTTCACGCCCGAAGGCGAGATCTACGAGCAGGACAAGATCCACCGCACGCGCTGGGAACGCGAGATGTGGGACACGGCCGCGGGCGACCAGCTCCACCTGTTCCACACGCCCTTCGGCAAGATCGCGATCCTGATCTGCTATGACATCGAGTTCCCGGAACTGGCGCGCATGGTCAGCGAGGCCGGCGCGGACATCCTCTTCGTGCCCTCGTGCACCGACGACCGCCAGGGTTTTTTGCGCGTGCGTTACTGCTGTCACGCCCGCGCGATCGAGAACCAGGTGTATGTGGCCATGACCAGCACCGTGGGCAACCTTCCGGTGCAGGGGCTGGGCGTGCATTACGGCCAGGCGAGCATCATCACGCCGTCGGACTTCCCGTTCGCGCGTGACGGCATCGCCGCCGAGGGCACGGCCAACGTCGAGCAGATCGTGATCGCCGACGTCAACGTCGACAACCTCGCCCACAACCGCGTCAACGGCACGACCATCCCGCTCTACGACAAGCGCCACGACGTGTACGAGAATCCGGTGCAGGTCATCGAGATCCGCTGAACGCCTGCGAGGACCGCCGCCGTGTCGATGAATTCCTTCCACGCCCGCAAGAGCCGGCCGCCCCCTGCGACACGCGCGACGCGTCACAACACCGATCACGGCGGCCTGCTGCGTGCCGACGCGCTGCTGGTCGAGCGCGGGCTGGCCGCCTCGCGCTCGCGCGCGCAGGCGGCGATCGCCAGCGGGCGCGTCTCAGCCGACGGCGCGATGGTGACCAAGGCTTCGCAGTTGTTTTCACCCGACGCGCAACTGTCCATCGCCGCAGACGACAGCGAGCGCTTCGTCTCGCGTGGCGGGCTGAAGCTGGCCGGTGCGCTGGCGCACACCGGCCTCGAGGCGACCGGTCTGAGCTGTCTGGACGTCGGCCAGTCCACCGGTGGTTTCACCGACTGCTTGCTGCAGGCCGGCGCGGCGCGGGTAGTCGGCGTCGAAGTCGGGCACGGTCAGATCCACCCGCGCCTTGCCGCCGATGCACGCTGCGTGACGCTGGAAGGTGTCAACGCGCGCGAGCTCGACGCCGCACGACTGGGCCGGCACATGCCCAAGGACGGGTTTCATCTGATCGTTTGTGACGCCAGTTTCATCTCGCTGACGCTGCTAATGTCATGCTGGCCGGCGCTACTGGCGCGCCACGGGCAGATTCTGGCGCTGGTCAAACCGCAGTTCGAAGTGGGGCCGAAAGGCGTCGGCAAGGGCGGCATCGTGCGCGAGACGGCGCTCTACGCCGACGTCGAGGCGCGGCTGCGTGCCGTCGCCACCGATTGCGGCCTGACCGTATGCGACTGGTTCGACTCCCCGATCTACGGCGGCGACGGCAACCGCGAATTCTTCCTCTGGATGCAACATGCAAACCACTGAACTTTCGATTGAATTCTTCCCGCCGCAGACCCCGGTCGGCGCCGAAAAGCTGCGCGTCGTGCAGACCCGTCTGGCCGAGGCGCTGGATCCCGCATTCTTTTCGGTGACCTACGGTGCCGGCGGCTCGACGCGCGAGCGCACCTTCAACACCGTGCGCGAGATCGCCGCCACCGGCGCCGAAGCCGCGCCGCATTTGTCGTGCGTGGGATCGAGTCGCGCCGAGTTGCGCGCCATCCTCGACGAATACATGGAGGCCGGCATCGGCCGCATCGTTGCATTGCGCGGCGACCTGCCCTCGGGCGCCGGCGCGGGCGGCGAGTTACGCTACGCCAACGAACTGGTGGAATTCATCCGCACGGAGACCGGCGACCGCTTCCTGATCGAGGTTGCCGCCTACCCGGAGTGGCATCCGCAGGCACGCAGCCCGCGCGACGACCTGACGAATTTCAAGCGCAAGGTCGATGCCGGCGCCACTTCGGCAATCACGCAGTATTTCTACAACCTCGATGCATACACCCACTTCGTCGACGAGGTGCGTGCGCTGGGTGTGACCATCCCGATCGTGCCGGGCATCATGCCGATCACCAGCTTCTCCAAGCTCGCGCGCTTCTCGGACGCCTGCGGCGCCGAAATCCCGCGCTGGATGCGTCGCAAGTTCGAGGCCTATGGCGACGACGCCGAATCGATTCGCGCCTTCGGCCTGGATGTAGTCGCCGAACTGTGCGAGCGCCTGCTCGCCGCCGGCGTGCCGGGCCTGCACTTCTATTCGATGAACCAGGCCGACGCCACCATCGAGATCTGCCGCCGGCTGGGACTGACGAAGGGATAAACACGCCGCCCAGGACCTGCATCGCCTGCCGCAGGGCGCAATAACTGAAAGGCATTGCGCCGGACGGGCCAAACATCCGGCGGATTACGCTGCGCTAATCCGCCCTACGCCTGCTGCTCAGTGCATGCCGTGTCGCCCCATCCACTCACGGAAGGCGTCGATGCCGTTCTCGCCGGCGCGCAGGCGGCGCATGTGCAGGACGAGGTTCTCGACCATGGTGTGGGCGGCGATCGCGGCCATCATCTCGAGCCGCTCCTCGGTCTGCAGCCCGTGTGCTGCCAGGCGACGGTCGAGTTCGCAGAAATGGCTGGCCATGAGCGTGCGCGCGTCGCTCTCGTCGATGGAGAATTCGCCCAGTTCCACCGGATCCTCGGCGTCGATGTCGGCAATCAGTTCGGCAAGCGTTTGCGGATTCATGGCTGTCCTCCTCGTTGCGTGACGATGGTTCGACTGCGCAAAGCGTACGAAGTGTCAGTGACGCGCGTTTAACGGCGCTTGCCCAGCAGCGAACCGAGCACGCCGCGCGCGAGTTGTCGCCCGATGGCGCTGCCAATGGTGCGCGTAACGGTCTTCGCCGCGATCTGCATGAGACCGTCGCGCTGACCACCGCGCGGCCCCCTGGAACCGAAGATCATGTCGGAAATACCGCCGCCGGATGCGGTCTCTCGCGCGCGCTCCGCGCTGGACTCGTCAGCGCGCGCGGCAGCGGCCTCGGACTGGGCGCGCAGCATCTCGTGGGCCGATTCGCGATCAACCGCCTTCTCGTAATGACCGTAAATCAGCGAGGCACGGATCGCGGCGGTACGCTCGTCGGGCAGCAACGGGCCCATGCGCGAATCGGGCGCGATCACCGAGGCGCGCTGCGTGACCCCCGGTCGCCCCTTTTCGTCGAGGAAGGAAATCAGCGCCTCGCCCACGCCCATCTCGGTGATCGCCTGAACCGCGTCGAAATCAGGGTTGGGACGCATGGTTTCGGCCGCACTCCGGACCGCCTTCTGGTCGCGCGGGGTGAAGGCGCGCAGCGCGTGCTGCACGCGGTTGCCGAGCTGGCCGAGCACGGCGTCGGGCACGTCGAGCGGACTTTGCGTCACGAAGTACACCCCGACGCCCTTGGAGCGGATCAGGCGCACCACGTGCTCGACCTTGTCGACCAGCGCCTTGGGCGCATCGCGGAACAGCAGGTGGGCCTCGTCGAAGAAGAACACCAGTTTCGGCTTTTCGAGGTCGCCGACTTCGGGCAGGTTCTCGAACAGCTCGGCCAGCACCCACAGCAGAAAGGTCGAGTACAGCTGTGGCGAATGATAGAGCTTCTCGGCGGCGAGCACGTTGACCACGCCTCGCCCTTCCGCGTCGGTCTGGATCAGGTCGGCAAGGTCGAGCATGGGCTCGCCGAAGAAAAGTTCGCCGCCCTGCGCATCCAGATTGAGCAGGCCACGCTGGATCGCGCCCACCGAGGCGGCCGAGATGTTGCCGTATTCGGTGGTGAACTGGCGCGCATTCTCGCCGACGTACTGCAGCATCGAGCGCAGGTCCTTGAGGTCGAGCAGCAGCAGGCCATTGTCGTCGGCCACGCGAAAGACGATCTGCAGCACGCCGGCCTGGGTTTCATTGAGGTTGAGCAGCCGCCCGAGCAACAGCGGGCCCATGTCGGACACGGTGGCACGCACCGGATGACCGAGTTCCCCGAAGACGTCCCAGAACACCGCGGTGTTGGCGCGCGGGCGATAGTCGGTGATGCCGATCGCGGCGAGTCGCTCGAGCAGTTTGGGCGAGGACTTGCCGGCCGCGCCGATGCCCGACAGGTCGCCCTTGACGTCGGCGACGAACACCGGCACGCCGATGGCGGCGAAGGACTCGGCCATCTTCTGCAGCGTCACCGTCTTGCCGGTTCCGGTCGCGCCGGTGATCAGGCCGTGGCGGTTGGCCAGCCGCGGCAGCAGAGCAACATCCTCGCCGGCGGCACGGGCGATGATCATGTCAGGCATGGGTGGCCTCCTCCTCGGGTCAACGGGCGGCTGCGTCGCAGGCGGCGACACAGCTATCGTTCGCAGGCAGACACTGCGGGCATTCGACGCCGCCGCAGCTTGCACGCTGGCAAGCGAGCAGGCGGTCCGCGCAGGCGTGCACGCACGTATTCCAGCGATCCTGGCCGGGTGCTCGCGAGGCCGGCAGCGCGAGCGGGCGCGCGACACCGGCGCGCGCGCAGGCGGGAAGATCGATGTCGCGCGGCGGGCCGGGAAAGCGCTCTCGTGCGGCGTCAGAAAGCGCCTCGAGATCCGCCTGCAGACGCGGCACGTCGGCGCGCCGGATCAGGCTGGACTGAAGCAAGGTATCGAGCGCGCGGCAGTCGGCACGCCAGGCATCGCCGACCGTGCGCAGTGCATCCGGCGCGAGACCCAGCCCGAGGCGCGAGCATTCATGTGCGTAGAAGAACAGCCGCACGGCATCCGATGTACCGGGCGGCTGACTGGCGTTGTAACGGATCACGGGTCGACCGTCCTCGATGCGGGTCGAGAATGCGGTGTCGAGGGACGCGTCCTCGACCGAACGGACCGGCGCACCGCGCGCATCGACACAGCCGTCGAACACCGTTCGCACCTGCGCCGAGGCCGCACCGGCAACGCAGGCCAGCAGCCAGAACCACAGCAGGACGAGACGTCCGATCATTCACCCTCCGGGGGCCAGCCGGCCCGACGGGCATAATCTAGCAGACCTCGCCGCTGCTCGCGCGAGTACTCGCCCCCGGTCGCGCGAGCCCATGGCCTCGCCGTATAATTGCCGGATTTCGTCCAGCCGAATCATTCAAGAGGTTTTCATGGCGGGTCATTCCAAATGGGCCAACATCCAGCACCGCAAGGGTCGTCAGGACGCCAAGCGGGGCAAGGTGTTCAGCAAGCTGATCAAGGAAGTCACGGTTGCCGCACGCATGGGCGGCGGCGACCCGAACTTCAACCCACGCCTGCGTCTGGCCGTGGACAAGGCCAAGGCCGAGAACATGCCGGGCGACAACATCGATCGCGCCATCAAGCGCGGTACCGGTGAACTCGAAGGCGTGAACTACGAGGAAGCGCGCTACGAGGGCTACGGCATCAACGGCGCAGCGGTGATGGTCGATTGCCTGACGGACAACAAGACGCGCACCGTGGCCGACGTGCGCCATGCGTTCTCCAAATTCGGCGGCAACATGGGCACGGACGGCTGCGTGGCTTTCCAGTTCACGCATTGTGGCGCGCTCATGTTCGCCCCCGGCACGGACGAGGAGGCGCTGATGGAAGCCGCGCTGGAGGCCGGTGCCGAGGACGTGGTGACCAACGACGACGGCTCGATCGAGGTCTTCACCTCGCCCAACGACTACTCGGAAGTCAAGGAAGCGCTGGAAAAGGCCGGCTTCACCGCCGAGTTCGGCGAGGTCACGATGAAGCCACAGAACGAGACCGAACTGGCCGGAGAGGACGCCGAGAAGATGCAGAAGCTTCTCGACGCGCTCGAGTCGCTCGACGACGTGCAGGAGGTCTACACCTCGGCGGTGTTCGACGAGTAAGAACATGCAGCGAATTGCGCTGCGCTGATCCGCCCTGCGACCCGAGGTGTCGCACTCGCCACGCTCAACGCGACCCAAGCCCAAGGACTCCTCGCACATGCCCGGCCCCATGCTGACTGCCGCGATGCCCCTGCTCTTCGTGGTGCTGTGGAGCACGGGCTTCATCGGCGGCAAGCTGGGCCTGCCCTATGCCGAGCCGCTGACCTTCCTGACGCTGCGCTACGCAGCGGTGCTGGCGTTGATGCTGCCGCTGGTGTGGCTGATGCGCGCGCCGTGGCCTGGCGACGCGCGTCAGTTCGTGCATATCGGCGTATCCGGCCTGCTGGTGCACGGCCTGTATCTGGGCGGCGTGTTCACGGCCATCGGCGCCGGGCTACCGGCAGGCGTGACCGCGCTGGTGGTCGGCATGCAACCGCTGCTCACGGCGCTGGGCGCAGGCTGGCTGCTGGGCGAGCGTGTCGTCGGGCGGCAGTGGGCCGGCCTCGCGCTGGGTTTCGGCGGCGTGGCGCTGGTGGTGATCGGCCAGGGCAGCGCGGCCGGCTTCGACGCACCGCTGGGCGCGATGCTGATTCCGGCGCTGTTCGCGCTCGCCGGCATCACTGCCGGCACGCTCTACCAGAAGCGCTTCTGCCCGAGTTTCGACCTGCGCACCGGCGCAGTGATCCAGTTCATCCCGACCCTGCTCGTCACCGCGGCCGCGGCGTACGCGACCGAAACGATGGAAGTCGACTGGAGCGGCGAATTCATCTTCGCGCTGGGCTGGCTGGTGGTGGTGCTCTCGCTGGGCGCGATCACGCTGCTCAACCTGCTGATTCGCTCGGGCGGTGCGGTCAATGTGGCGAGTCTGTTCTACCTCACTCCGCCGACCACGGCGGTGATGGCCTGGCTGCTCTTCGACGAGCGCCTGGCACCATTGGCGCTGGCCGGCATGGCGGTTGCCGTGACCGGCGTGTGGCTGGCGCGCGCGCGCTGAACGCCGCACAATCGGCCACATGACATCGGCCACGCAAATCACCCCGACGCGCATCCTGGGCCTCGACCCGGGGCTGCGCATCACCGGCTTTGGCGTCGTCGACAAGCTCGGCAGCCAGTTGCGCTACGTCGCCAGCGGCTGCATCCGCACCGCCGACGGGGAATTGCCCGCACGGCTCAAGACGCTGCTCGATGGCGTACGCGAGATCATCGCGACCTACTCGCCCGACCAGGTCGCCGTCGAGAAGGTCTTCGTCAACGTCAATCCGCAATCCACGCTGCTGCTCGGCCAGGCGCGCGGCGCGGTGATCTGCGGCGCGGTCTCGTGCGATCTGCCGGTGGCCGAATACACCGCGCTGCAGGTCAAGCAGGCGGTGGTCGGCTACGGCAAGGCGGACAAGACCCAGGTGCAGCACATGGTGCAACGCCTGCTCTCGCTCGACGGCGATCCCGGAGCGGATGCGGCCGACGCGCTGGCCTGCGCGATCTGCCACGCCAACGGCTCGGCGGGCGTGCTGGGTGCGCTGGGCGGGGGACGCCGTGGCGGGCGCGTGATGCCGCTGCGCGGCGGGCGCTGATGGCACGCCGCATCGCCTTCGTCCTGTTGTGCGTGCTGCTCGGCTACGGCCTGTTGGCAAGCCCCGAATTCAAGCAGATCGCAGCCGGTGTGGCGATCTTCCTGTTCGGCATGCTCGCCCTCGAGCAGGGCTTCAAGGCCTTCACCGGCGGCACGCTGGAGCGGCTGCTGGCGCGCACCACCGACCGGCTTTACAAGAGCGTTCTGTTCGGCATGGTGGTCACCACGCTGATGCAGTCGAGCTCGCTGGTGTCGGTGATCTCGATCTCCTTCCTGTCGGCCGGTCTGCTCGGGCTGGCGCAGGGCATCGGCATCGTCTTCGGCGCCAATCTGGGTTCGACCACTGGCGCCTGGCTGGTCGCCGGCTTCGGCCTGAAGGTCGACATCGCCGCCTGGGCCATGCCGATGCTGACCTTCGGCGTGATCTTCGCCTTCCTGCGCTCGCCGTTGATGAAGGGCATCGGCCATGTGCTCGCCGGCCTGGGCTTCCTCTTCCTCGGCATCGCCTTCATGAAGGAGGGCTTCGAGGTCTTCGGCGCGGCGGTGAGCCTCGCCGACTACGCGATGCCCGGACTGCGTGGCCTGCTGGTGTTCACCCTGCTCGGCATCGTCGCCACCGTCGTGATGCAATCCAGCCACGCGTCGCTGGTGCTGGTGATCACCGCGCTGGCTGCCGGACAGGTGACCTACGAGAACGCGCTGGCGCTGTCCATCGGCGCCAACGTCGGCACCACCATCACGGCCCTGCTCGGTGCACTCGGCGCCAATGTGCAGGGTCGCCGGCTGGCCGCAGCCCACCTGGTGTTCAATGTCACCACGGGGCTGATCGCACTGGTGTTCATCAATGGCTTTGCACAGGCGGTCGAGATCAGCGCCAGCTGGCTGGGCATCGCCGCCGATGACTGGACGCTCAAGCTCGCGCTGTTCCACACCCTGTTCAACCTCGTCGGGCTGGCCCTGATGCTGCCGCTGACCGGCCGCCTGGTGACCTGGCTGGAAGCGCTGCTGCCCGAACGGCGCGCCAGCGTCGTGACGCCGCGCTTTCTGGCGCGCCCCATGCTTGAAATGCCAGATGCAGGCCTTGAAGCCGTGCGCAAGGAGTTGCAGCACCTGTTCGCCAACGTCTTCGACATCATGGCCCTGGCCTTGCATGCGGACCCCGCGCGGCTGCGCCGCGGCGAACAGCTCGAACTGCTCGACCGGGCACCCGAGCGCGTGCGCGCAATCGACATCGACGACTATTACACGCGCCGCGTAAAACCGCTGTACGGCGACATTCTCGACTTCCTGGCCGGCCTGCAGACGGCGGGGGCACAAGTCACGCGCGCCTACGCGTTGCGAGCCTCAGCCCAACAGATGATCGAGGCACTCAAGGATCTCAAGCACATGCAGAAAAATCTGGTGCGCTACCTGGACGCCAACGCGCTCCATCCGAAGGCAGAATACGTCGTGTTGCGCAGGGAACTGGCGCGCCTGCTGTCGGACATACAGCGCCTGGCCGAAGCGCCGGACACCACCGCGGAGGACTTCGACGACTTGCGCGAACGCGTGGGCTCCGCCGATCTGGTCGCCAGCGGTACCATCGACGCGCTGATGCGCGAGCGTCGCATCGGCCCCGAACAGGCAACCTCGCTGATGAACGACGCGGGCTATTCTGCACACATCGTTGCCAACCTGCTTGCGATGGCCCGCGTGATCTTCGTCGCAGCTTCAGCCGAACAGGCTGCCGAGCACGATCAGCCACTCGGTGACGGCAATGCGACTGCCGACACCAACGGGGGCGGGAACACGGTCGCCTATTGAACTGTCTGCACCAAGCGACGCAGGCGCCGAGGCGCGTGCCCCGACGACAACAACGATAAATGCAGGAGGATCAAAACATGAACAGACCCAATCCCGAGTTCGACAGCCTGGTGCCGGCCACGCGCATGGACCGTCGCGGCTTCGTCACGACCATCGCTGCCGCAGGCTTCGCGCTGGCCGTGCAACCCATCCACGCGCAGACGGTGATCAAGACCGACGCCGAGGGGCTGGATACCGGCGACGTCAAGATTCCCGTCGATGGCGGCGAACTGCCGGTGTATTTCGCGCGACCGGCCGACGGCAAGGACCTGCCGACCGTGCTCGTGGTGCAGGAAATCTTCGGCGTGCACGAGCACATCAAGGACGTGTGCCGCCGCCTGGCCAAGCTCGGCTACCTGGCCATTGCGCCGGAGCTTTACTTCCGGCACGGCGATCCGCGCAGCATCGACAACGTCGCCGCACTGATCCAGGGCATCGTGTCGAAGGTGCCCGACGCCACGGTGATGTCCGACCTGGACGCATGCGCAGCCTGGGCCGCAAATCACGGCGGCGACCCCGAGCGGCTGGCGATCACGGGCTTTTGCTGGGGCGGACGCATCGTGTGGCTGTACGCCGCGCACAATCCCAAGCTCTCGGCCGGCGTGGCCTGGTACGGACGGCTCGACGGCGCACCGACCGAACTGCAGCCGCGCTACCCGATCGACGTGGCCGGCGAGCTCAAGGCGCCGGTGCTGGGCCTGTACGGCGGCGCCGACCAGGGCATCCCGATGCACGACGTCGAGTTCATGCAGGACGAACTCAAGCGCAACGAGGCAAGTGCCGAGATCCACGTCTATGCAGACGCACCGCATGCCTTCCACGCCGACTACCGCCCGACCTACCGCAAGGAGCCGGCCGAGGACGGTTGGCGCCGAATGCAGGCCTGGTTCAAGCGCCACGGGGTGTAGCGCGGCAGTCCGGCAGGCTGAGACGGGGCGACCGAAGTCGCCCCGTCGTGGTTTACGGCCGCCACTTGCCGACGACTTCGAGGCCGCCGTCGCGCGGCCTTGCGACGACCGTATCGCCCATCGCGGTGTACTCCCCGGTGAAGGCATTGATGTTGAACTGATGCGTCACCCATACCCAGTTCTCGCCCGGCGGCAGTTCGGCCGCGCGCGCATGCGCTTCGCGCGTCTGCCGCTCGCGCCCGCCACGATCGGCGAACAGCGAGTTGAGCACCGGCCAGGCGCTCACCTCGTGGGTCTGCCCGAAGGCCAGTTCGGCGGTATCGACACAACGACACCACTGGCTCGAGCGCACCTGGTCGACGCGCACGCCGAGCTCGGCCAGGCGCTCACCCAGCCGGCGTGAACGCTCGCGCCCGCTCGCGGACAGATTGCGCTGGGTTTCGCACTTTTCCAGGGTGAACTCGGGAGGATCCCCGATCCCCGATTCGGTCACTTCGTGGCGGATCAGGAGGATCACCCCACCGGCACGCATCGCCTCGAGCACCGCGTCATCGGACGCGCCCTCGGCCAGCGCGCCCCCGGACGGCGCCAACAGGAAGATGGACAGGGCAAGCAGCAGCGCACGAGCAGTCATTGAGCGTCTCCGCATGAATCGCTCGCCGATTGGCGCGCAGTGCCCGATAGACGCACCGGTCACACGAAGCGTTCCCTCACGTTCAGCGCCCGGAGGGTCCGAGCTCGCGCAGCAACCGCCCAGCCACCAGCCCGTTGACCAGACCAAAGACCGTCGCCGCCAGGGCGAACACCGGCATCAGATAGAAGATACCGTCGTGCGGCACCAGCCACACCCGCGCCAGCACGAGCTGGCCGCCGATATGGGCGAAGGCCGCCAGCAACGACAGCGTGACCGCCCCGAACCAGCGCCGCGGCAAATGCACGGCCAGCCCCAGCATCACCAGGCTGGTGAGTGAGCCCGCCAGACTCAGGAAGAAACCCGGTGCGAGAAACTGCCCGAGCAGCAGACTGCCGGCGAACACGCGCAGCAGCGCCACCCACACCGCGTCGCGCCAGCCCCACTGCAGCAGCACGATCAGAATCACGATGTTTGCCAGCCCCGGCTTGACGCCGGGCAGCGGCAGCGGGATCGCCGCCTCGGCCACCGACAGCACGATTGCGGCCGCCGCCAGCCGCGCGATGCGGCCGTCGTCGGCAGTGGGCTGGATCGTGATCGAGGAGGGCTGCATGACTGAAACCGTCAGGAAGAACCGGCGCAGTGTACCCGCTCGGCACGCCGCCCCGCCAACGTGGATTCGGCGCAACAGGTGTGCAACAGTGCCGCCGATTCCCGCGCATGGCGCCGATGCGGCGCGACGGCTCGGGCATAATCCGCGAAACATTCTGTTTCAGGCAGATCCCGATGCATTTCCCGCTTCTCCGGCCGCTGGCCTGCACCCTGGCGATGATCAGCGCCGTGCCCGCCCTGTCGGACGAACTGCACGCCGACCCCTTCGCGCAAGACCTGCCCGTGGTGCTGACCGGCTCGCGCCTGGCGCAGTCGCCGCTGGACGCACCCGCGCCGGTGACCATCATCGACCGCGAGATGATCTCGGCCTCCGGCTTCACCGAGATCCATGACCTGATGCGCCTGGTGCCGGGCTTTCTCGTCGCCGACTGGCCCAACGGTTCGCCCACCGTGGCCAACCATGGCCTGGGCGACGCCTTCGATCGGCGCATCAAGGTGCTCGTGGATGGGCGCGCGGTCAACGATCCGCTGTGGGGCAACACCTTGTGGCAGGATCTTCCGGTGCGCGTCGACGACATCGACCGCATCGAGGTGGTGCGTGGCCCGCATGGCGCGGCCTACGGCGCGAATGCGTTCCAGGGCGTGATCAACATCATCACCCGCCACCCGGCGACCGAGAGCGGCACCACGGTGATCTCGCGCCTGGGCCGCGACGGCTTTCACGACCATGGCGTGCGCATCAACGGCGGCGCCGGCTCGGCCATCGACTGGCGACTGACCGCCTCGCGCCGCGGTGCGCGCAACTTCGAGTCGATCACCAACGACGAGGGCGACGTGTTCTCGCAGGAGTCGATCCGCCGCACGGTGGTCAACCTGCAGGCGTCGACGCAGCTGACCGCACGCGACGAGTTGCGCCTGCAGCTGGGCATCGTCGACGGCGTGGACGATCGGGGCTATCCGATGACATCCGACGAGGCCGCCGAGTGGCCGATCCGCGACGAGGACGTGCGCACCCATTACCTGCACGGTGCCTGGACACGCAGCTTCGCTGCCGACAGCGAGCTGACCGTGCAGTTTTACCATCAGGCCCATCGCCGTCGCGTCGCATGGGTGATCGAGGATGGCGGCCGCTCGATCCCCACCGACCTGGACACCGACACCGCGCGCAACGAGTTCGAGGTGCAGTACTCGGGGCGCATGGCCCCGCGCTGGCACTTTCTGGTCGGCGGCGGCGTGCGACAGGATTCAGTGCGCTCGCGCCGCTATTTCGATCGCGGACGCGCGCTGCGCGCAACCTACTGGCAGGGCTTCGGCAGCCTCACCTGGCAGGCCAGCGACGCGCTCTCGGTCAATCTCGGCGGCACCTTCGAAGACCACGCGTACAGCGGCAAGCTGTTCTCGCCGCGCATGGCGATCAACTGGGCGCTCTCGCCGCTGTCGGCGCTGCGCATGTCGGCAGGGAAGTCGTATCGTGCCCCGTCGCTGATGGAATCCCATGCACGCGAGACCATCCGTTATGAAGACACCATCGTGCGACGGCTCTACAACAGCCTGCAGAAGGTCGACCCCGAGGAGGTCGTGCACCTCGAACTCGGCTACGTGGCGCGCATCCCGCAATACGGTCTGTCGCTGGACGCGCGCGTGTTCCAGGATCGTTACGACGGCTATCTGGACGACGAAGTGTGCCGCTACCGCCCGCCGCCGCGTTCGAACTGCTCGGACCTGGGCTTCGCCACGCCGCCCGGCTTCAGCACCGATCCGCTGTCGACCTCGACCTACTACTTCCTCAACCTGGGCCGCGCGACGGTGCGCGGGGCCGAATTCACGCTGGACTGGAAGCGCCCCGGCTGGGGCCGCGCGATCCTCACCCAATCCTTCACGCGGGTGCATGCCGGCTCGCAGCTCGAGGAAGAAAACGTCGATCGCAGCGCGCCACGCTCGGCCACCTCGCTGCTGCTGATCAAGGATCTGCCGCATCGCTGGCGTGCCAGCCTGGGCTACTATCACACGCAGCCGGTGCATTGGCTCAACGACGGCGGCGAAATGGGCAATCAGGACCGCGTCGACCTGAAGATCGCGCGCGCCTTCGGCCCCCGCGGCTCCGACAACGAAGTGGCGTTGACGGCGCAGAGTCTGGGCGGGCGATACCCGGACTTCGACGCCGAGAAGTTCCGCCACGAGCCGCGCATCTTTCTGAGCGTGCGCGCCACATGGTAGGTCTTGCGCCCCGCCTGCGGCATCTGGTCTGTGCGCTCGCGCTGACCGTCGCGGCGAGTCCGCTGGCGGCTCTCGACATCGCGATCGTCGCCTCGCAATCAAAGGGCAGCTCTCGCGTCGTCGCCGACGCCGTGCTCCAGGCCTCGAGCAAGCACATGCTGGTGCACGGTGGCAACGCCGATGGTGCACTCGAGACCGAGCACATCCGGCGCGCCGGTCTGGTCATCGCGCTCGGCGAGGCCGCGGCGCTGGCGGTGGCGGC
The DNA here is from genome assembly GCA_963975885.1 of uncultured Azoarcus sp. Lineage (GTDB taxonomy): Bacteria > Pseudomonadota > Gammaproteobacteria > Burkholderiales > Rhodocyclaceae > Pseudazoarcus. Next base: position 8,381 of record CAXBIS010000024.1, on the reverse strand, counting down.
AGACGACGACGCCCCCCCGATGCTTGTCGCGCTGGTCTCACGGGCCGACTTCGAACGCTTGCGCGGCCACGAACCGACGCGCCCGATGACCGGCCTGTTCATCGACCACCCCGTCGAGCGCCATCTGCGGCTGATCCGCGCCGTGATGCCCGAAGCCGAATGCACCGGCCTCGTGCTCGGACCGCAGAGCCGAAGTTTCGAATCCGAGTTCGGCCCTGCGGCCGATGCCGCCGGGCTCGCCATCGAACACAGTTTCGCTGCCTCGGCCGGCGATGTCGTGCCTGCGCTCGAGCGACATCTGGCGCGCTGCGCAGCGGCGCTGACCCTGCCCGACTCGGTGGTTTCCCATCCGCATGTCGCGCGCGCCGCACTGCTCACCAGCTACCGCATGCAGCGTCCGCTGTTCGGGTATTCGCGCGCCTGGGTGGAAGCCGGCGCGCTCGCCGCGCTGTTTTCGACGCCTGCCACCGCCACGCGCGACGTGCTCGACTGGATCGACGCCTTCGAACCCACCGAACAACTGCCCGAGCCTGCGTACGCGTATCACTTCGAGCTCGCGGTGAATACGCGCGTGGCCCGCGCGCTCGGCCTGCAGGTCCCGGACGAAGACACCTTGCGCGCGGCCGTGACCGCCGGGAGGCAACCCTGATGCGCCGACTCACCCTCAGCCAGCGACTGATCCTGATCGTGTTGCTGCCCGTCGTGTTGCTGGCCGGCGCGCTCTCCGGCTTCCTGCTCCAGCGCAGCGCCGCGACGGCCGATGCCGCCTTGCGCGACCGCGCGCAGGCCATCGTCAGCTTCCTCGCTCCGGCAGCCGAATACGGCGTATTCGCCGGCAACCGCCGCGCGCTCGCCGCCCTGCTCACCGCCGTCGTCGAACAACGCGACGTGGCTGCCGCCTCGATCATCGACGCCGACGGCAGCGTGCTCGCCAGCAGCGGTCGCCGCTCGCTGCCCGCCGCGACAGTGCTCGACTACGCCAGCAACGGGCCGAAGCGCATCATCGCGACCGCCGACAGACGGCTCGCCGCAATCGCCCCCGTGACGATCTCGCCCTTGGGCATTGATGATCACTCCCCACCGGTCGCCGATGACCCCGGCATCATCGGCTGGGTCCACGTCGAACTCGATACCGCCTCGCTGGCCGCCCACAAGCGCGAGATGATCGTCAGCACGCTGGCCATCGCGGCGCTCGTCCTGCTGCTCACGCTGACGCTGGCCTGGGGCATGTCGCGCGCGGTCTCCCGCCCGGTGGCCGAACTGGTGCGCGCGGTACGCCGCATCTCCGAAGGCCGCCTGAACAGCAAGGTCGGCGAGAACTCGGGCATCGGCGAGCTGCGCGCGCTGCAGCGCGGCTTCAACCACATGGCACACGCCATCGCCGAGGCACAGAACACCATGCAGATCCGCATCGACGAGGCCACGGCCCAACTCGCGCATCAGGCCACGCACGACCCGCTCACCGGGTTGCCCAACCGCCGCGCCTTCGAACAGGCGCTGGAGGCGGCCGTCGGCGCCTCACGCCGCGCCAGCGACGCTTCGGTACTGTGCTTCATCGATCTGGACCGCTTCAAGATCGTCAATGACACGGCGGGACACGCCGCCGGCGACGCGCTGCTGGTGCGCATCGCCGCGCTGATTCGCGAGCGCGTGCGCGCCGGTGACCTGATCGCGCGCATCGGCGGTGATGAGTTCGCGCTGATCCTGCACGGCTGCGGTGTGGCCGAGGCGCACCAGATCGCCGAGAACCTGCGCCAGGCGGTCAGCGAATTCGAGTTCCCCTGGGAAGGCAAGCGCTTCAAGGTCGGCCTGTCGATCGGTCTGGTCCCGCTCGACGGCCGCCTGGATTCCCCCGGCGACGCGCTGGTCGCCGCCGATCTTGCCTGCTATGGCGCCAAGCGCGGCGGTCGCAACCGCGTCGTCGAGCACACCGCACTGCCCGGGGATTCGCGCTTCTGACGCCCAGGGATCGCCGCGTCCATCGGCACTGCGGCGTCAGTAATTCAAGGAATCGAAGTCGGCCGCACCACCGGCCAGAGACAGGCTGACTTGATTGGGCGCGCAGATCGCGGTGGAGCCGGCGCGCGTGAGCCAGCCCTGGCGCACGCAGTACTGGCGCGGCCCCGGATCTTCGGCGACACGGGCGCGGCCAGGCTGGATCTCGATGCGCGTGGTGCCGAGCGGGCCGGGCACCTCGATGAACTGTTCGCGCGCGAGGCTGGCTTCGGCGAAGACCTGACCGCCGGCACGCACCACGACCTTGTCGGGCGCGCCGCCACGCCACAGCATCAGCACCGAGCCGATGCACACCGTCACCGCCAGCGCCAGCGTGACGAAATCCCCCGGACGCAGCAGCGTGCGCCACTCCGGCCCCAGCGCGAAGCCCTTCATGCGCCGCCCTTGCGCTGCTCGATGGAGCGATGACGTACCAGCACGCGCACCTGGCCACGGAATTCGCGTGCCAGGCGCTCGGCCAGATACACCGATCGGTGCTGGCCACCGGTACAGCCGATGGCCACCGTCAGGTAGCTGCGGTTGTCGCGCACGAAACTGGGCAGCCAGTCGGCGACGAAGCGGCGGATATCCTCGGCCATGCGCCCGACATCCGGGATCTGCGACAGGAACTCGGCCACGGGCGCGTCGCAGCCCGTGAGCGGTCGCAGCGTGGGGTCGTAGTGCGGGTTGGGCAGGCAGCGCACGTCGAAGACCAGATCGGCGTCGAGCGGAATGCCAAGTTTGAAACCGAAAGACTGGAACATCAGCGTCAGCCCGGCGGTCGGGTCAACATCGACGAAGTCCTTGACCCACGCGCGCAGCGTGTTGGGGGCCATGTCGCTGGTATCGAAGTTGTGGCCCATCTCGGCGATCGCCTCGAGCGCCGCGCGCTCGTGGTGGATGGCCTCTGCCAGCGATACCTCGTCACTCGCCAGCGGGTGGCGGCGACGCGTTTCCGAAAAGCGCGCGATCAGCGTGTCGTCGCGCGCGTTGAGGAAGATCAGGCGCAGGTCGTCGACCAGCTTGCGGGTATCCACGATGCGCTCGGGCAGCGCCGCGATGCTCGCGCCGGAGCGCACGTCCACGGCCACTGCGACACGCCGGTGACCGGCGTCGCGCAGGTATTCCACCAGTTGCGGCAAGAGCATCGCCGGCAGATTGTCGACGGCAAAATAACCGTAGTCCTCCAGCGCCTTGAGCACCACGCTCTTGCCGGAACCGGACAGTCCGCTGATCAGCACGATCTGCATGGCGTCCCCCGCGTCATTCTTCGTCCGCCGCAACCGGAGCCGGCTGCGCCTCGGCTTGCGCAGCGAAGATCTCGTCGGTGGCGCGGCCACAGCCCTGGCACACGCCGGCCTCCCAGTCGATGTCGCACAAGCCAAGGCACTCGTCGCTCATCGCGTCGCACCCCCGCAATCCATCGCCGCGCGGCGCGTGCGCACCTGCGCCAGCACGCGCTGCCGGGCGTCAGCGTCCATTCCGCCCCAGCGCGCGATCTCGTCGAGCGTGCGCGCGCAACCGGCGCACAGGCCGTCGGTGTCGATGCGGCAGGTGCCGATGCACGGCGAGGCAGCTTCCATTCCAGGCTCCAGTGTCGATGATCCTGCTTTGTCCGCGCCGGCGCTCATCGGTTCTCGCACGAGGCCTTGCCACGCTGCGCCACGCGCGCGGGCGCAACGCGCGAGGCCGGCCTGCGGCCCAGTTCATTGCTGATCCACGCGGCGGTATCGACGAGCGCGTCCAGATCGACACCGGTGTCTATACCCAGCCCCTGCATCAGCCACTGCACGTCTTCGGTGGCGACGTTGCCCGAGGCACCCGGTGCGTACGGACAGCCGCCCAGCCCGCCGACCGAGGCATCGAACACCGAGATGCCGGCCTCGAGCGAGACCAGGATGTTGGCGATCGCCATGCCCCAGGTGTCGTGGTAATGCCCGGCCAGCTGCGCGGCGGGAACGCGTGCGAGCACGGCGTCGAGCATCGCGCGGATGGTGGCCGGATTGCCGCTGCCGATGGTGTCGCCCAGCGAGACTTCGAAGCAACCCATGGCGATGAGCCGCGCCGCGATATCGGCCACCGCACTTGGGGCGACCGCGCCTTCGTACGGGCAGCCGGCCACGCAGGAAATGTAGCCACGCACCGGCAGTTGCGCCTCGCGTGCAGCTGCCATCACCGGCTCGAAACGCGCCAGAGACTCGTCGATGCTGCAATTGATGTTGCGCTGGCTGAACGATTCGGACGCCGCGGCGAACACCGCGACCTCGTCCACGCCGGCCTCGCGCGCCGCCTCGAAGCCCTTCATGTTCGGCGTCAGAGCGGTGTGGCGTACGCCGGGGCGACGCGAGGCATTGACGCGCGCCATCACCTCGGCTGCATCGGCCATCTGCGGCACCCACCGGGGCGAGACGAAGGCGGTGGTTTCGATCGTCCTCAGCCCGGCATCCGCCAGCCGCGCGACCAGCGCGGCCTTGATTTCGGCCGACACCGGCACCGGCTCGTTCTGAAGGCCGTCGCGCGGGCCGACTTCGACGATGCGCACACGTGAGGGCAGAGTCATCGCGCCGGCTCTCAGAAGCCGCCCTGTTCGAGCCAGCGCTCGATCTGCGGCAGGCGGTCCACACCCCAGAAGGGCTCGCCGTCGATGACGACGAAGGGCGAGCCGAACACACCGCTGGCAATCGCCACCTCGCACACCTCACGCAGATGGGCCTTGACCACATCGTCGGCAGTCGCACCGGCCACTGCCTCGGGAGCGATGTCGAGCTTGCCGGCGACGTCCTCGAGCACATCCATCTGCGAGACGTCGCGCCCATCGACGAAATAGGCATGGAATACGGCGATCGCGAATTCGTGGGCAAGGCGCGCGTTGCGCGACTCGAGCCAGTAGAACACGCGGCAGGCCTGGTGCGTGGACACCGGAAAGGCCTCGGGCATGGTGAACGGCAAACCGAGAAAGCGCGCGCTGCGCGCCAGGTCGTGCTTGCTGTAGGGCCCTTTCATCGGCTGCGCCGGCAGCGGCTGACCACCGGTGTGCTTGAATACGGCACCCAGCAGGAAGGGACGCCACTTGACCTCGCGGCCGTGCTTGGCCGCGAGCGTGTCGATGCGCTCGGCCATCATGTAGCCGTACGGGGACGAAAAATCGAACCAGAAATCAATGGGGTCGGCCATGGCGCGGAACTCCTTCGGCAAAGCGATTGGCGATTCCGACAGTTTGCCATCTCGTGCCGGCTGCGGCCATCGCGGCTACCATTCGGACTGACTGCCTGGAGGACGCACGACGTGAGCCGTTCCGAACCGATCGACTACCCCTACGACGAGATTCCCGCGCCCGCCGAGCCCATGCGCGTGGCCCCCGGCGTGTCCTGGGTGCGCATGCCCCTGCCCTTCGCCCTCGATCACATCAACCTGTGGATGCTCGACGACGGCGACGACGTGGTGCTGGTCGATACCGGCTTCGGCACCGACGAGACGCGCGCGCACTGGACGCGCATTCTCGAGGACGACGGCCGGCGTATCTCGGGGGTGGTGGTCACGCACTTTCACCCCGACCATCTCGGCCTGGCCGCATGGATTGCCGCGCGCGACGAAGCGACGGTTTTCATGACCGAGGCCGAATACCTCGAAGCATTGGCTCTGTGGCACCAGTTGCCCGGACATTGCGTGGCCGACATGGTCGCTTTCTTCCGCACCCATGGTCTGCCGGAGGCGCGCCTGGCGGCCCTCCAGGCGCGGGGCAACACCTACCGGCGCGGCGTGCCGGAACTGCCGCGCACCCACCGACGCATCTTCCACGGCGACCGCCTGACCATCGGCGGCCGACAATGGCGGGTCATCGTAGGGCATGGCCACGCGCCCGAGCACGCCAGCCTGTATTGTGCCGAGGACGGCGTGCTGATCTCGGGAGACATGCTGCTGCCGCGCATTTCCACCAATGTCAGCGTTCAGGCCTCGGCCCCGCTCGACGACGCGCTGGGCTGCTTCCTGCTTTCGCTGCAGCGCATCATCGACTTGCCCAAAGATACGCTCGTGCTACCATCACATGGCAAGCCGTTTCGCGGCATCCGGGCTCGCGTCGAGCAACTCGAGGCCCATCACGCGGAACGCTGCACCGCAGTATTGCAGGCCCTGGATCGGCCGATGAGTGCGGGCGATCTGCTGCCCGTGCTGTTCCCACGCGAACTCGACAACCATCAGGTGATGTTCGCGATGGGCGAAGCCGTTGCCCACCTCAACCATCTCGCGCAACGCAGTCTCGTCGAGCGCGTGAGTGGTGAAGACGGCACGATCCGTTTCGCACGAAGACACCGCAACTGAAGGAGCTTTGCCGATGGCCGCCACGACGCAGGACAAGTCCACCCCGCCCGATCCGCAGGAAGTCGCCGCGACGTACGCCGAAGTCGCGCAGCGCGCCTCGAAGATGTTGCAGGAACACATGCACAAGCAGATGCGCGAGGGCATGAAGACGCCGACCGATGAATTGGGTGTCGCCCAGGCCTTCATGGACATGTCGGCCAAGCTGTTCGCCGACCCGATGCGGCTGGCGCAGGCACACTTCAAGCTCTCGATGGACTACATGAGCCTGTGGCAAAACGCCATGCAGCGCATGATGGGCCTGTCCGTCGAGCCGGTGGCCGCGCCCGCGAAGGGCGACCGGCGCTTCCGCGACGAGCAGTGGGAAGATCACTTCCTGTTCGATTTCATCAAGCAGTCCTACCTGATCACCGCGCGTCACATCCACGACACGGTCTCCGGTGTCGAGGGGCTGGACGACCAGACGCAGAAGAAGGTCGATTTCTTCACGCGCCAGTACGTCGACGCGCTGAGCCCGTCGAATTTCGCGATGACCAACCCCGAGGTGCTGCGAGAGACCGTCGCCAGCAACGGTGACAACCTGGTGCGCGGGCTCAACAACCTGCTGCGTGACATCGAGCACGGCGACGGCGAACTGCGCATCCGCATGACCGACCTCGAGGCCTTTGAACTGGGCAAGAACGTCGCCACCAGCCCCGGCAAGGTCGTCTTTCAGAACGAGCTGATGCAGCTCGTGCAGTACTCGCCGTCCACCGACAAGGTGCGCAAGCGCCCGCTGCTGATCGTACCGCCGTGGATCAACAAGTTCTATGTGCTCGACCTGCGCGAGAAGAATTCGCTGATCAAGTGGAGCGTGGACCAGGGCAATACGGTCTTCGTGATTTCCTGGGTGAATCCGGACGAGCGTCTGGCGCAGCTGGGCTTCGACGCCTATCTGCGGGACGGCGTGCTGGCCGCGCTCGACGCCGTCGAGCAACAGACCGGCGAGCGCCAGGTCAACGCCGTCGGCTATTGCCTGGGCGGCACGCTGCTGGCCACGGCCCAGGCCTGGCTTACGGCCAAACGCCAGAAGCGTATTGCCTCGACCACCTTTCTGACCACGCTGACCGATTTCTCCGAACCGGGAGAGCTGGGCGTGTTCATCGACGAGCAGCAGGTCGCCAGCCTCGAGCGGAAGATGAGCGAGCGCGGCTATCTGGAAGGCTCGGAGATGGCCACGACCTTCAACATGCTGCGCTCGAACGACCTGATCTGGTCCTTCGTCGTGAACAACTACCTGCTCGGCAAGGATCCGTTCCCGTTCGACCTGCTCTACTGGAACTCGGACTCGACGCGCCTGCCGGCCAAGATGCACAGCTTCTACCTGCGCAACATGTACCTTGAAAACCGTCTGGTCGAGCCCGGCGGCATCGAGATCGACGGCGTCAAGATCGATCTGGGCAAGGTCAAGACACCGGCCTACTTCATCTCCGCCGTCGAAGACCACATCGCGCCATGGAAGAGCACCTACATCGGCGCCCGCCATCTGGGCGGGCCGGTGCGCTTCGTGCTTGGCGGCTCGGGCCATATCGCCGGCATCGTCAATCCGCCGGTCGCCAACAAGTACTGCTACTGGACGCCGGGCAGCGACGAATTGCCGGAGAGCCCGGACGACTGGCTGGCCAACGCGCAGCAGCAGGCCGGCTCGTGGTGGGATGACTGGAACGCCTGGCTGGAGGCGCAGGACGGCAGCGCGCGCGTAGCTGCACGCGACCCGGCCGCCGGTCCGCTCGAAGCCATCGAGGAGGCGCCCGGCAGCTACGTCAAGTTCCGCCTCGACCGCAAAACGGAAGCCGACACGCCGGCATGAATGCGCCCACGCGGGCGGTGCTCGACACCAACACGGTGATGGCGCTGTGGTGGTGGCAGGATCCGAAGCTCGCGCCGCTGGCGCGAGCGATCGAGACCGGCGACTTCGCGCTCGCGGCACGCGAGGACACGCTGGAAGAGCTCACCCGCGTGCTCGCCTACCGTCAGTTCGGCATCCCGGCCGCGCGGCAGGCGGACATCGCCAAAGCCTATCGTTCGCG
>CAXBIS010000023.1:0-45675 GCA_963975885.1 uncultured Azoarcus sp. | reverse complement strand
CGGCGCACCCGACGCACTCGACGACTCGTCGCCGCCCCACCCGACACCGGTTCATGCGGCACCACAGCCGAAGGCGGAAAGTCCCGTCGAACTGCTACTGCCGGACTCGAAGCAGCACCCAAATCTTTGTATCGACCAGCACGGTCTTGTGTATTTGATTGATGACAGCAAGGGAAATCCGCGATTGCTCAGGGTCGGCTCACCCGAGCTTAATGCCCTTATCGCGACCGAGATCGGAAAACGGAGAAATACGCCTTCCAAGTTTGCCATCGAGGCAGTCAACGACGATCTGAAGGCTAAGGCACATGCGGAACCAAAGTACGTTCGGACGTTCGTCCGCGTCGCTCCCTGCCTTCCACTCGGTGTTGAGATTGACCTGGGAGACGCGGAACGGACTCGTGTTCGTATCACTCCGGGCAAAGTCGAGACCATCAACAGCGGTTCTGAAGCCCTGTTCGTGAGCGGGCCACTCGCTGACGAAATGGTGCGGCCTACATCCGACGGCGATGTAAAGCTCCTGAAGAGATATCTCGCGTTTGACTGGGAATCATTTTACCTAGCCGTCGGCTGGGTCACCTACACGCTCGCTCACCCGAAGATCGATGGCAGCAAATACGTGGTACTCGCACTGCAGGGCGGTCAGGGCACTGGAAAGTCTTTTGTGTGCACAGTCCTGTCGAAGCTCGTCGACCCTTGCAAGATAAGTGGTCGAGCACTGCCCAATAACCCACGCGACTTAGGCATCGCAGCAGCGGGCAGCCATCTTCTCGTATTCGACAACGTCCGACATATCTCGCCCGCAATGTCGGACACCTTCTGCCTTGCTTCGACCGGGGGCTCCATAGCACAACGCAAGCTCTACACCGACAACGCCGAGCAGGTCCTGAATCTGCACGTGGCGACGATCATCAACGGCATCTACTCGTTCATCGACCAGCCCGATCTTGCGCAGCGCACGCTCTTCATCCGACTCGAGCCCTTCAAGGAAGCAGATCGTCGCCCCGAAGCTGAACTGCGGCAGCAGCTAGTTAAAGATCTTCCAAAGATCATGCGAGGTCTGATCGACCTCATTGCTACCGTGTTCGCGCACTTACCAGATGTCAGTCCGACGAACCCATCACGCATGATCGAGTTCAGTCGTTGGCTTGCGGCCCTCGAACGCGCGACCAACATGCCCGCCGACACGCTCCAGCACGCCTATCTGGAGAGCATCGACGAGGGTCAGTTGGAGAGCCTGCTTGATAACCCGCTGGCAGCGGAAATCCTCGCGTTCGTCGAGCAATGTGACGACTGGGAGGGGACGCCGGCCAATCTGCTCGACAAGCTCAATGAGTCTGCAAGCCTTGCGATGCAGCGCGCCCGTGAATGGCCTCACACGCCCATCGCACTTTCGAAACGGCTTCGTACGCTCCAGGCCCCACTTTTGTCTCAAGGCATCGACGTGCAGTTCTCGCGCGGCAAAAATCGAACAATCACGATCACGAAACGGGGGGCAACGCAATGAGCACCCAGCATCCTTCGAACACATCGATCATCATCGTCCTTCCGCACGGTAGGCCTGTACGCCAAGAACTCTACGAGCGAATTCGGGCCGTTCTATGTGAAATCGTACCCGGCATGTATTCCGGGTACGGGTACACGCTGGAGCAGCTATGCGGCCCTGATCTATGGGCCGAGTTCTCGCGCGGCCAACGAATCCGTGCAGGCCACTGCGCAAGTCATCTCGCGAAAACGGGCCGAGTCCCATTGGTGCGTGTAACGCCGCCCAACGTATACCCGACTCGATACCGTCGCAAGTAACACGCCCGTCCTGATCGATCCACCCTCGGCCATGCCCTCCCCGGCATGGTCAGGGGCTGCTTTTGCCCGAATTCGCACTTACAGGAGATTTCAACCATGCCGATCGTCAAACTCACCCCCGCCTTCGTCACCAGCGAACTGCACTGCCCCGACGGCAAGACCCGTGTCGAGTGGTGCTGCGCCGATACCCCCGGTCTTTACATCGAGGTCCGCGCCAGCAAGCCGGGTCACGGAACCTACTACCTGCGCTACAAGGACGCCACCGGCAAGACCTGTCATCAAAAGATCGGTCGCACGGACGACATCAGCCTTGCAGATGCCCGGAAACGCGCCAAGACACTGAAAGCCGAGATTGCGCTGGGTGCAGATCCACGCGGCGAGGCAAAGAAGCAGAAGGAGGTGCCGACCATGAACGAATTCTTCACCGAGACCTATCTGCCTCATGCCATGCCTCGTAAGCGGTCCTGGAAGCGCGACGAGCAGCTCTTTCGCCTGCGTATCGCCGGAAAGTTCGGGCACCTTCGCCTGAATCAGCTCTCGCGACAGCAGGTACAGTCCTTCCATACGGGTCTGCTCGATGAAGGCCTCTCTGCAGCGTCGGCCGATCACCACATCAAGCTGATCCGGAGAATGCTCAATCTCGCCATCGAGTGGGACCTGCTCGATCGCAACCCGCTCAAGGGCATCACCCTGTTCAACGTGGACAACAAGGTCGAGAACTACCTATCCGACGATCAACTCGATCGCTTACTGACTGTGTTGCGTGAAGACGACAACCGGAACATCTGTCGGATCGCGATGTTCCTGCTCTCGACGGGATGCCGCCTAAACGAAGCGCTGCAAGGCACATGGTCCCAGATCGACCGGAAAAATCGGGTCTGGCGTATCCCCGCCACCAACTCGAAATCCAAGCGCATGAGGTCAGTTCCCCTCAACGATTCCGCCTTGCACGTACTGGATCAACTCGACACCGAAGGAACGTTCGACTACCTTTTCATAAACCTCAAGACAGGAAAACCCTATGCAAACATCCAGAAGGTCTGGGTTCGGATTCGCGCCAAAGCAGGATTGCCGCACCTTCGGCTGCATGATCTTCGCCATGGATTCGCCTCCTTGCTGATCTCGAGAGGAAGAACGCTTTATGAAGTACAGCAGATTTTGGGGCACTCCGATCCGAAGGTCACTATGCGATACGCCCACCTGTCATCGAAGGCACTGCAGGAGGCCGCAAGCAGCGGATCGGTCGTGGTGAAACCGCCAGAAAATACCCCAGCTTAACCTATAAGATTAGGCAGCAAACGGAGATTTACTCTCGCCACTCTACCCTAGGGGAGGGATGAATTAATCGCTTCCTTGGGCATCACTCACACGCTCTTAGGATCTGAAAATGTACGCAATTCGAGATTTTGCTCGTGGTTTAACCCTCTACCTCGCTGTCTCACTTCCCTTTAGCGCATCTGCGGCAGATGCCGAGGCAAAGTTCACAGTTCTGTCGTTTGGCGCCAAGTCGTGCGGAGTCGTCGTAAGTGATTTCGAAAAAAACGAGTGGCAAAAACTCTTGAACAGCGGTTGGGTTGGGGGCTTTCTTACGGCCATTAACGCAGTAATAGATCAGGGTGGGGACATCGCAAAAGGCACTGATCCTGCAGGTAGGGATCTATGGATATATAACTACTGCAAAGCAAATCCTCTCCATACTCTTTACAACGCAACTGATGCTCTAACTATAGAATTGCTGAGTCGCACGCGATGAAGCAAGAAGCCGCACAACGTAAATCGTACATAGTCGCTCATAAGGATTCTCTTAAAAGATGTCGTTATCGGAAATCGCAGGAACATAACCCTTCGTCACACGCCTGCTTAGGTCGCGAAACAGAAACAGACTTTACCGCCCCGTCCATTTCGTAAATGAGAGGATATTGCAGCAAATGTAGAAAGATTAGAGCGCCTGATAGACCACATTGACGATACTGAAATGATAAGCACAACGAACTCCGGTACGTATTCTTTAGGCTACAAGATGAGGCCCGGGAAACTAGAGCGGCAACAAAACCGACGCCTTGTAGTTATACACGTGCACCTGTTTGGCCGTGGATCAGTGTCATTGAATTTTTGATATTTATTGCGCTGAAGTGAAGACATGTCGAATAATCCCATCGACACTGACGTCGAAATGCCTCCTCTCATTGACGCTTTGATTTTTGATTCCCGTGATAAAAAAAGCTAAACAACAGCTCCCTCAACCGTTAATGGCTCTTTTGGATCGCGACTTTCCGCCTTTAAGCGGCCATTCAACATCAGCATGAGGTATGCTGCACGCGTTTTTATGTTGCCATATCGGCGCACCTTGCGTTGCCCCCTATACGCCTTGCCCACAGTCGGTGAGACCCTCTAACTCTATTTCGACTGGAGTAATCTAAGTGATTGGAGAAGAAGTCGGAAATTCTGAAGAAATCGAGTTAACTAGTGAAGAACTCGAGGATCTCTCCTCGGTTTCGTCCGACGCCAAGCCGATTTCATATACTGGTCAGGACTTCGATGTCGACGGCTTAATTAAGCGGCTCGGCAAGAAAGATATCGTTATTCCTACATTTGGTCATGATGATGTCGACATTGTAGCCGCGGGGTTTCAACGCGCTTTCGTGTGGCGTCGACCTCAGATGGACAAGTTTATCGAATCTATTCTCTTGGGTTATCCAATTCCCGGAATATTTCTCGTTAAACAATCCGACAATCGCTATCTAGTGCTTGACGGCCAACAAAGGCTTTTAACGCTTAAATTTTTCCATGACGGCATATACGAGAGCAAAGAGTTTTCCTTGAAGACTGTCGCGGATGATTTTAAAGGATTTACATATAAATCGCTGCCGGATGATCTTCGTAGGCAATTTGATAACACTTTCATTCAGGCCATAATCGTTACAAGTGACGGAACCACTGAATCTCTTGAGTCCATATATAGGATATTTGAACGGCTAAACTCAGGCGGCACTCAGCTAACGCCTCATGAAATAAGAGTCGCACTATACGCTGGGCCCTTTATCGATTTTCTTGAGGAACTTAATTCGATTGAAGCATGGAGAGAACTCTACGGAAGAAAGTCGCCGAGGCTACGTGACCAAGAATTAGTGCTTCGAATTATTGGCCTAGCCTCCAATTCCGAGAAATACAAACGGCCGCTGAAAAAGTTTTTGAACGATATTGTGGCTTTATACCGCAACGAATCTCGAGTCGAACATGTTGCATTCGCAAAGGCGTTCGAGCTTGCGACGCAAATTCTTCTTGATACTGCAGGGCGAAACGCTTTTCGCACCGGTGCGCAGGTAAACACTGCTTTGGCTGAGGCAGTTATGGTTGGTCTGATTTGTCGATTGATGGAGGATTCTAAACCATCCAAACCAAGCATCCCCAGAATAATCGAGAAAATTAAAGAGCAGGCGCGGGACGCGATATCTAGATCCACTGCGGACGAGAGTCAAATGATCGCTCGACTCAGGGTGTCGAAAAGCCTATTTAAGGAAGTTTAGTCGTGTGGCACGGTCCATGGCCATCTCGTTCTTTGGAGGACTTTAGCCGCTCACTAAAGTCTTTGGAACAGCTTGTACAGCGCCAAGATCCCTCCGAAACAGTTTCGGCAGAATTATCCCGCTTCTTGGTTGTGAGAGTGTGTGGATATCTTGAGCAGTCGGTAGAGGAATGTTGTCGGTCATATCTGAAGAGTAAATCGGATCCGAAAAGTGCAGCCTTTGGAGAGAGCTGGTTCGGACATGGCGCGAATCCGCGGCCTGAATCACTCATAAAGCTTGTGCAGAGGTTTGACAGAGCTTGGGCTGAAGAACTGGAGATGCTGCTTAATGCAGACGATGAATTGCTAAAAAGGGAGCTCGAATTCTTGGTCGATAAACGCAATAGGATTTCTCACGGACTAAACCAAGGCGTTGGCCAACGAAAGGCGCTAGATCTAGTCCCTAACGCGCGACGGATTGCCAATTGGTTTGTTAATAGGTTTGACCCCCGATGATCTAGAGTACTGCGTATAGGTTGAAGTGGGAGAGGACGATGCGAGATTTCTCGCATTTTGCGGTGGTCGTTGTGACCTCAAAGCGCCCCGCTGGTTAACGACAGCTTCCCCCAAGCGGCAATGACAGCAATGGGTCGCCCGCCCCAGGCTCGCCCCCTCTGCCCCCAGGACCGCCCGCCATGGGCACCCCCATCCTCCGCCCCCAACTGCGGCACCTCGGGCCACTATGCGCGAACTCGATCCACTTCACCGACCCCAGCCCCCTGCTCCGGCCCAGCCGTGCGCGCCTCGCCCGACCCCACTCACCCGCCGAACTCCGCGATTGTCGGTTTCGCATCGGCAGATTCCGAGCTATCCCGTTGAGGCTGCTCAACCTTTACGCATACTCATGCAGCCAGACCGAGATTACGGTTCGGCATAGGGTCGGTGCCAGGCATCAGGACCGGAAAACTGGTTACCCTTCTTCGACTTGCCCGGGCTCCGTCTTGGACTGTTAATCCGTTTGTCGCTGGTTCGAGCCCAGCTCGGGGAGCCACTCAGCAAGCACGAATGCCGCCCACGAGGCGGCATTTTTGCGTTCAGGCTCCCGAAAATAGCCACCCCGAGCCGCCCACGATGCCCGTCCAATCCTGATGCTCAGCTGCCGAACCCGGCATCTCCGAGAGCCGAGCCTGCAATGGGGTCTGAGACCCAGTCATTGTGCGGACGCGCGAACTCCCCAAAAAGGGGCCGGGGCAAGGTGCCTGCGATCGAAATCGCTACATTTTCTTACATGACCTGCGCCGCTGCGTTAAAGTCGTTCGTCAGTCGTTCAGAGAAAATGTCGAGGAGCATAATGAAAAACCGTTTCAAGTTCGCAGCGCTACTCACGGGGGCCATATTCGCGCCGGTTTCGTTCGCACAGCAGGACCAAGGACCCGGCTACGACATCGCCTGGGGAGTTCAGGCAGTTCCGCTGAGTCCCACACTGAGCGCCCTGATCGCGCTGATGATGGGCCTCGCAACCTGGGCTTTCATGCGCAAGCGACGCGGAACGGGTTTCATGGCGGCCGTAGCTGCCGTGGCACTCGGAACGATGGGCTACAACTCGGATTCGATCGCCATCCCGGATCCGCATCTCCTGACCATCAACAGTCAGACTGGCTCCACTTTTGTCGCGTGCCCGACCTTTGAAGGCCAGTCCGTTGAAAGCAGCGAAATCCAGCAGCAAGTGGAACTTTCTCCCACGACCGTTGGAACAACCATTCCGGGCGGCGTAACCCTGACCCGCGTCCAGTCGAACTTTATACTGCCGACTTCCGACAACGGTTTTGAACCGTCGGGGGCAAGTATCGAGCAATGCACCGTCGGCACGAGAGTCACGCCGGCAAGCCCCTGCGCGCTCTTCTGCCCCATCTTTCGTCTTTGATTTCTTGTCGCTGGTTCGAAACCCGCTCGCGGAGCCAGCATCACCGAACGCCGCCCACAAGGCGGCGTTCGCGTCCGGGCGGCACGAACAGCGCCCCGCCATGCGGCACTCGTGGCGCCATTTGCGCGAATCTGATATCATTGCGCACTCTATCGCTTGCCTCGGCAAGCCCGTCGTAGCCCCGCAAGACATCGCGGGTCCCGCCGAAGACGGCTGGCGCATCCACTGCAGGAATCGCGCTGCCACATGCCCGCCGGACATCCGACCCTGGTCGTGAAGCGTTCGGCGCCTGCCCTTCGGGGCGACACGCCGCACGACTGCGCGCCTTATCGTCCCATTCGCAGCCGCATGGCAGGTTTGCAAGCCGCGCACGCACGCGGCAGCAAGTATTGATGTCGTCCGTCTCGACGGTCGGCCCGGCAAGCGATCCGCCCACGATGGCGGGTTAGCGCCGAAACCTTTATGGAGGCCAATGAATGGCGAAGGAAGAACTCATTGAAATGCACGGCTCGGTTACCGAAGTGCTGCCTGACGGCCGCTATCGCGTGACGCTGGACAACGGTCACGACCTGATCGCCTATTCCGGCGGCAAGATGCGCAAGTTCCACATCCGCATCATCGCCGGCGACAACGTCTCGCTCGAGATGTCGCCCTACGACCTGAGCAAGGGTCGCATCACCTTCCGTCACCTGCCCGGCCGCCCGCCCGGCACCTCCGGCCCGCGCCCGGGCGGCGGCAAGCGTCGCCGTTGATTCCCCTCCCGGCTCACTCGCCGTCCTGACGCCAGTGCCCCAACTGGCGTGATCGGCGTACGCCTCCGGCGCCCCGCCCACTGCTCCACGCGCTCTGTGCATTGGCCATCGTCTCCAGCGCCACCGCCACGCGGTGATTGATCGTGTCCTTGGGAATCGCGCCCTTGGCATCGGGCATACCCGCCGGCATACCGGTGAGCAAGGTCATCGCATCATCCACGGTGTCGATGGTGTAGACGTGGAAAGTGCCACGCCGCACGGCTTCGACCACATCCTCGCGCAGCATCAGGTGGCGCACGCTGGCTGACGGAATCAGCACGCCCTGGTCGCCGGTCAGACCGCGCACCGCACACAGGTCGAAGAAGCCTTCGATCTTCTCGTTGACGCCGCCGATCACCTGCGCCTCGCCGAACTGGTTCACCGAACCGGTGATTGCCAGCCCCTGGCGCAGCGGCACGTCGGCAAGCGCCGAGAGCAGCGCGCACAGTTCGGCCAGCGAGGCCGAATCGCCCTCGACATATCCATAGCTCTGCTCGAACACCAGACTGGCGTTGAGCGACAACGGACGGTTGCGCGCATAGCGCGCCGCCAGAAAGGCGGTGAGGATCATCACGCCCTTGGTGTGGATGGCGCCGCCCAGTTCGGTTTCGCGCTCGATATCGACCACCTCGCCATCGCCCAGGCGCGCGGTCGCGGTGATGCGCACCGGGTGGCCGAAGTGCTCTCCCGCCAGTTCGACCACCACCAGACCGTTGACCTGACCCGAGCGCCGACCGTCGGTCGAGATCAGCGTCGAGCCCTCGACGATGGACTCGAGCACGTTCTGCGAATAGCGGCCAAAGCGGCGCGCCCGTGCGGCGATCGCGCGGTCGATGTGCAGGCGGCCGACGCAATCCAGGCCCGCTTCACGCGCGTAGTGGTCGGCCTCGCGCATCAGATCGGCGAGTTTGCGCGTGTATAGCGAGAGCCGGCCGGCGTCCTCGGCCAGGCGCGCACCCTGTTCGACCAGCCGCGCGACGGCCTCGCGGTCGAGCGGCAGCAGGCCGACATTGCGCGCGAGCATCGCCAGCAGATGGGCGTAGTAATTGACGTTCTGCGGGGTACGCGGCATCTCGTCGTCGAAATCGGCCGCGACCTTGAACAACTCGGCAAAGTCCGGGTCATGGTCGGTGAGCAGGTAGAACAGTTCGCGACTGCCGATGAGCACCACCTTGAGTCGGCACGGCACCGGCTGCGGCTCCAGCGTGACCGGCGCATTCCAGCCCTGGGCCTCGGCCGGGGGCTCGATGCGGATCTCGCCGCTGCGCAGCGAGCGCTTGAGCCCGTCCCAGGCCCAGGGCTGGGCGAACAGGCGCTCGGCGTCGAGGATCAGGTAGCCGCCATTGGCCCGGTGCAGCGAACCGGAGCGGATCATCTGGAAATTCGTGACCTGGTTGCCCATGTGCACGACATGTTCGATGCGCCCGATCAGGTTGCCGAAGCCGGGGTTGTCCTCATAGACCACCGGCGCGCCCTGCGTGTCCGCGTGATCGACGAGCAGCTTGACCAGGTAGCGCTGGAAACGCCCGGAGTTGTCCTCGTCACCGCCCTCGTCCTCATCACCGCCGCTGCCCCAGTCGATGCCGCTGTCGAGCAGATCCTTGTGCACGGCGTCGAGAAAGGCCTGCACCGCCTCGATGTCGCGGTAGCGATCGCGCAAATCGCGCGACAGGTGGGCGACGGTGGGCGCCAGCGCATCGCGTTCGGCACGGCAGATCGATTCGCGCAGCGCCTTGCGCCAGCCAGGGAACTCCTCGAGCAGGTCGGCCAGGCGCTCGCTCCAGGTCCCTACCGCGGCCTCGATCCGGTCGCGCTCGTCCTTGGGCAGCGCGTCGAAGTCCTCCGGCGACATCGTCTCGCCGTCCCGCGTGGGGGCGAAGACGAAGCCCTCGGGCGTACGCAACAAGGCCAGTCCATCCGCCGCGCACTGCTCTCCGAGTTCCTGCAGTCCACCCTCCTCGCGCTCCTTGTGCGCGTCCTGCAGGGCCTCGATGCGGCTCTCGTGCGCGTCGCTCGACAGCGCCGCATCGATGGCCGGTGCCAGGTCACGCACGAAGGTCTGCATGTCGAGACGCAACTGGTTGCCCCAGCCGGCCGGCAACGCGAGCAGATGCGGGCGCTGCGGATCATCGAAGTTGTAGACGTAGCACTGGTCGGACGGCACGGTGCCCTTGGCTGCAAGCTCGGCGAGCAGCCGGCTGACGATTGCGTGGCGGCCAGTGCCGGATTCGCCGAGCACGTAGACGTTGTAGCCGGAATGGGCCATCGCCAGACCGAAGCGCAGTGCTTCGTCGGCGCGCGCCTGCTCGAGATCGTCGGGCAGATCCTCGAGCGTCGCGGTGGTCTCGAAGGGCAGGGATTCGGGGTCGCAGCGGGTGCGCAGTCGGTCGGCCGGCAGGCCGGTGGAAGCGGTCATCTCGGGTCGTTCCTCGGTTGCGGTGATTCCGCCCGCGGGCCGGCCGCGTTCGGCGCACGCAGGCGGTACAATGCACATTGTTGCACGCGGGCAGCGGCCGCGCGCAGATCGCTGAAACGACGGCGAATCCGCGCGGTCCACCATGCTTGATGCGCACTTTTCCACGCGAAGCGAAACCGATGAAAATCATCCCCATCCGCGCCGCCGACCTCCCCCCCCTGCCCGAAGCTCCGGGCGAGATCCCCGCGAGCGGTCCGCTGGCCGACCCGCGCGGGCGCGAAGTGCGCGATCTGCGCATCTCGGTGACCGACCGCTGCAATTTCCGCTGCACCTACTGCATGCCGCGCTCGGTGTTCGACAAGGATTACCAGTTCCTGCCGCGCGACGAGCTGCTCAGCTTTGAGGAGATCGAGCGCGTCGCGCGCGTGTTCGCCGAACGCGGTGTGCGCAAGCTGCGCATCACCGGCGGCGAGCCGCTGCTGCGCAAGAATGTGGATCAGCTCATCGCGAAGCTCGCTCGCATCCCCGACGTCGAGATCACGCTGACCACCAACGGCGTGCTGCTGCCGAGGATGGCGCAGCGCCTCAAGGACGCAGGGCTCGACCGTGTCACGGTGAGCCTTGATTCGCTCGACGACCCGACCTTCCGTCGCATGAACGACGCGGACTTTCCGGTCGAATCGGTGCTCGAAGGCATCGCTGCGGCAGCCGACGCCGGCCTCGGGCCGATCAAGATCAACATGGTGGTCAAGCGCGGCGAGAACGACGCCGGCGTGGTCGACATGGCGCGTCATTTTCGCGGGAGCGGCCACATCGTGCGCTTCATCGAGTTCATGGACGTGGGTAGCTCCAACGGCTGGGAGATGGACGCGGTGATGCCCTCGCGCGAGATCGTCGAACGCATCTCGGCCGAATTCCCGCTGGAGTCGGCCGACCCCAATTACGCCGGTGAAGTCGCCGAGCGCTGGCGCTATGTCGACGGCGCCGGCGAGATCGGGGTGATCTCCTCGGTCACCCAGGCCTTCTGCTCCACCTGTACGCGCATCCGCCTGTCGACCGAGGGCAAGCTCTTCACCTGCCTGTTCGCGCAGTCCGGCCACGACCTGCGCGCGCTGCTGCGCGGCGGCGCGTCCGACGCCGATCTGGACAACGCGATCGCCCGCGTGTGGATGACGCGTACCGACCGCTATTCCGAGATCCGCACCGCGAATACCGCGAAGGAACGCAAGATCGAGATGTCGTACATCGGGGGCTGACGCCTCGACTCACCGTGGTGCGAACGCTCAGCGCCGAAGCAATGACGCTGTTCCTACGTCCCGTCCTCGAGCCCCGGCAACTCGTCGAGCTGCGTCGATTCGATCTTCTCGAAGTGCGCGCTGATCTTGCGTGAGCTCACCTGTACGTCCTGCACGTCGCGACTGGCCTGATCGATGTGGCGGGCGAGCGCGTTCATGCGTTCGTCGAAGCGGTGGAAATCCTTGGCCAGCTTGCCCAGCGCGTCCTTGATTACGTGGATGTGCTTGCGCGTCTCCACGTCCTTGAGCACCGCGCGCGCGGTGTTGAGCACGGCCATCAGCGTGGTCGGCGAAACGACCCACACGCGCCGCTCGAGTGCATATTCGACCAGCCCGGGATGCCAGGCGTGGATCTCGGCGAACACGGCTTCGGCCGGCACGAACATCACCGCACCGTCCGAGGTCACGCCCTCCTCGATGTACTTGGATGCGATGGCCTCGATGTGGCGTTTGACGTCGCCGCGGAAGGCCGTCTGCGCGAGCTTGCGATCGATGTCGGAAGCTTCCGGTTCGAGCATGCGACGGTAGTTCTCGAGCGGGAACTTGGCGTCCACGCACACCATGCCGGTCGGCTCGGGCAGATGCAGCACGCAGTCGACGCGCGTGCCGTTGGGCAGGGTGTACTGGAATGCGTAGGAATCCGGCGGCAACAGGTTGCGCACCAGACCTTCGAGCTGCACCTCGCCGAAGGCGCCACGCGCGCGCTTGTCGCCGAGCAGATCCTGCAGGCCGACCACGCTCGTCGTGAGGCCGTCGATCTTCTTTTGCGCCTCGTCGATGGTGGCCAGCCGCGCCATCACGTTGGTGAAGGTCTCGTTGGTCTTGCGAAAGCCCTCGTCCAGACGCTGGTTCACATGCCCGGCGATCGATTCGAGGCGCTCGTCGAGCGTGCGCGACACGCCGGAGAGCCCGCCCTGCAGCAGCTCGCGGTCGGCACGGGCCTGCTCGGCCAGGCGCGTGAGCACCTGATCGAGCAATTCGGCGCGCAATCGCTCGTGCGCAGCGGCCGACGCACCAGCGGCCTCGGCGAAACGCTGCGCGGATTGCTCGCGCTGTTCGGCCAGGCGCGCCTGCATCGCCGCATCGAAGGTATGAAAGGCCTCGCGCAGCGCATGAACCTCACGGTCCAACGTCGCGCGTACACGCTCGCTGGCATGCTCGGTGCGCTCGGCGAGGCGATCGGTCTGACGCTCCTGTCCGGCCTGCCAGTGATCCGACAGCTCGTCGAAACGCGCGTCCAGCGTGTCGACGAGACGCTGCGTCAGCCGGCGTTCAGCACGAGCACCACGCAGCGCGAGCCACGCGAGCACGACGAACACCAGCGCCAGCGCAGCCAGCGTCAGCTCGGGCGCGTGAGCGCGCATCCATTCCATCCACGGCATCGGTGCGGCATCTCCTGTGAACGATGCCGGGATTGTACGCAGGCCGCGTCGCTTAGCGCGGCATCATGCGCACCTGATCACCCTCTCCTTCGCCCAGCGGACGCGGCTCGCCGAGGAAATAGCCCTGCGCATAATCCAACCCCAGCTCGGTCAGGCGCAGCATCACGCTCTCGCTCTCGACGAACTCGGCGATGGTCTGCAACCCCATGGTGTGGCCGATGGTGTTGATCGCCTGCACCATCGCCATGTCGATCGGGTCGTGTTCGATATCCTTGATGAAGCTGCCGTCGATCTTCAGGAAATCCACCGGCAAGGTCTTCAGATAGGCGAAAGACGAGAGGCCGCAGCCAAAGTCGTCGAGCGCGAACGCGCAACCGAGCTGCTTCACCTCGCCGATGAAGTGCACCACCTTGGACAGGTTGGCCACCGCCGCGGTCTCGGTGATCTCGAAGCAGATCGCGCCGGCCGGCAGGCCGCAGTGCTCAAGCGTCGTGCGCAGCGTCTGACGGAAGCGCTCGTCGGAGAGCGAGGCGCCGGACAGGTTGATGCAATACACGCCGTCGAGCTTGCCGTGACGACGGAACAGGTCCCCCAGCCAGGCCAGCGTGTTGTTGACCACCCACTGGTCGATGCGCGGCATCAGGTTGTAGCGTTCGGCCGCCGGCAGGAAGGCGCCGGGCTGGATGACCTTGCCGTTCTCGACCAGCCGAACGAGGATCTCGTAGTGCACGCGGTTGCGATCCGGCGCGTTGAGCGGAACGATGGGTTGCATGTAGAGGCGCAGCCGGTCCTGGTCGAGCGCAGCCTGCAAGCGCGCGACCCACTGCATCTGACCATGCTGTTCGAGCAGACGATCGTCGTCGGGCTGGTACAGGTGCACGCGGTTGCGTCCGTTCTCCTTGGCCGCGTAGCAGGCGGCGTCGGCCGACGACAGCACGGTTCCCAGATCGTGCATGCGCTGGTCGAGTTCGACCACGCCGATCGACACGCCGATCGAGAACACCTTGGATTCCCACGCGAAACGGAACTCGGCAATCGCCTCGCGGAAGCCCTCGGCCAGCGCCACCGCGCGCTCGCACGGGCAGTTCTGCAGGATCAGCCCGAACTCGTCACCACCCAGCCGCGCAAGCACGTCCGAGGCACGCAACTGACTGCGCAGCAAGGCCGTGACCTGACGCAGCAATTCGTCGCCGGCAACATGGCCGCAGGTATCGTTGACGATCTTGAACTGGTCCAGATCGAGGTAGCACAGGAAGTGTGTCTGATCCGGTTCGACCGGCCGCTCCAGCAACTCGGTCAGGCGACGCTCGAATTCGCGCCGGTTGGGCACACCGGTGAGCGCGTCATGGCTGGCCTGGTGCGACAGTTCGCGCGCGAGATTGAGCGTGACAGTGACATCATGGAACACCAGCACCGCGCCGATCAGGAAACTTTCGCGCGAGCGGATCGGTGCGGCGGTGTCGAGGACCGGTACGTGCTCACCGTCGCGCCGGCGCAGCAAGGCATGTTCGAGTCGGGGCAAGGCCTGCCCGCGCAGCAAGGCGGTGCGCACCGGGTTCTCGAGACTCGCGCCGGATTTCTCGTCGACCAGCCGGTAGACCAGACTCACCGGATTGCCGCGCGCCTCATGCGCGCGCCAGCCGGTGAGGCGTTCAGCCACCGGGTTCATGTATTGCACGCAGCCGGTCTCGTCGGTGGTGATGACGCCGTCGCCGATCGAGGCCAGCGTGACCTGGGCGAGGTCGCGTTCCTTGTGCAATTGCGATTCGACCTGCTTGCGTTCGCTGATGTCGCGCACCATGCCGGTGAGCTGGGCGTGCTCGCCGACGCGGTTCTCGCTGATCGACACTTCCAGCACACGCCGCGCGCGCCCGGTGCCGAGCCGCAGTTCGAGCTTCTCGCCGGGAACGAACAGCCGCTCGAGGCGCGGCGGCGCAAGATTGGCGTCGGGCACGACGAGGCGCTGCACGGGCATGCCGATGCAGCCGGCCGCGGCCACACCGAAGAGCTTCTCCGCACCCGGGTTGAGGCTGGTCAGCACGCCCTCGCCGGTGAAAGTGATGATGCCGTCGCGCACGTCGCGGATGATCGCGCGGGTCTGATCGGTGGCCTCCTCCAGGGCGCCGATGACACGGTTGTAGGCGGCCGCGATCTGGCCGACCTCGGTGAAGGGCTCGACCGGCACGCGCGTGGTGAGGTTACCGGTGAGCCCGTGCTGATCCATGGTCTCCATGAGTTCGATCAGCTCGGTGCGCGCACCATGCTCGGACACGTTCAGACCCACGCGCTCGTCGTCCGGACTCACGCGCAGCGGCGTGAGACGTCGCAGGCAGGTCAGCATGATCCACGCGATACCGAACGACCAGGCCCCGCAGGAGATCACGCCCAGCGCCTGCACGCCCAGCTGGTCGAGCCGCGACAGCCCGGTGCCGATGGCACCGAGATCGCCGAACAGCGCCACCGCCAGCGTGCCCCACGCACCGGCAGCCAGGTGCGCCGGAATCGCGCTCACCGCGTCGTCGATGCGTCGCGCGAGCAACCACTCGTTGGCCGCGACCATGATCACGCTGCCGATCGCGCCGATCACGATGGCCTCCAGCCCGGTCACGACGTGCGCACAGGCAGTGATCGCGACCAGACCGGCGACGGCACCGTTGAGCGCATACATCACCTCGCAATAGCCGTGCAGCTTCCAGCCGAGCAGGATGCCCGCGAGAACGCCGGCGGCGGCGGCCAGCGCGGTATGGACGAGAATGGAGGGCACATTGTCTGCAAAGGCCAGCGTGCTGCCACCGTTGAAGCCGAACCAGCCGAAGAACAGCAGCAGCCCGCCGAGCATCGCCACCGGCAGGTTGCCTGCAGGGATCACGCTCGCCGGCTTGCCCGGCACGAAGCGCCCTTCGCGGGGACCGATGATGATCACCGCAGCCAAGGCAACCCAGCCACCAAGGCTGTGCACGACGGTCGAACCGGCGAAATCGACGAAACCCATCGCCGCCAGCCAGCCCGGCTCACCGTCTCCGATCACGCCGCCCCAGGCCCAGTGGCCGAACACCGGGTAGATCAACCCTGCGACGGTGGCCGACACGATGAGATAGACAGGAAAGTGCATGCGCTCGGCAACCGCGCCGGAGACGATGGTCGCCGCAGTCGCGCAGAACATCATCTGGAACAGCATGAAGGCCATCAGCCACGTCGTCGTACCGCCGCCCCCGTCGATCGCGAAGTAGCCGGTGCCGAACAGGCCACCCACGCTGTCACCGAACATCAGGCCGAAGCCGAACAGCCAGAACAGAATGGTCGCGACGGCAAAGTCCGCGATGTTCTTCACCGCCACGTTGATCGCGTTCTTGGCGCGGGTCAGCCCCGACTCAAGGCACAGGAAACCTCCTTGCATGACGAACACCAGTGCGGCGCACACCAGCATCCACAGAACATCCAGCGACAGGGATGAGGTCATCGACTCCTCGCTCGGCAACGCCCGGCGGCCGGCCGGGACGGATGGTTTCAGCGAGAAATAAGCAACTGCCATGCCACGCTCCGCCAGGCCTGAACTGGCGAAAGCCAGGCGAACGATGCCATCGGGATGACCCTTCGCGCACCAAATCGGTGCGGACAAAGTGCCTCAGTGGGTGCGCAGCCCTGCCAGGCCGAGCATGGCGCCGACGTCGACCTCGTCGATCTGCGTGGCGTCCAGGAAGCGGTCGGCGTAGGCGCGGTAGATGCCCGACTCGAGGAATAGCGCAAACAGATCCGGGTCGAGATGGCCGTCGGACGCCATGCGCGCCATGATCGAGACCGATTCGGACAGGGACTTGGGTGCCTTGTATGGACGATCCGCGGCGGTAAGGGCCTCGAACACGTCGGCCACGGCCATCGCGCGCGCAAGCACGCTCATGTCCTCGCGCTTGAGGCGCCGCGGATAGCCGCGCCCGTCCATGCGTTCGTGGTGGCCACCGGCGATCTCCGGCACGTTCGCCAGGTGGCGCGGAAACGGCAGACGCGTAAGCATCATGATGGTCTGCACGATGTGATGATTGATGATGTAGCGGTCCTCGTCGGTCAGTGTGCCGCGCCGCACCGACAAATTGTGCAGTTCGCCGCGGTCGAAGCGGTGCCGCGGCACCTCCATCGCGAAACCCCAGGGGTTGTCTTCGGCAATGCGCTCGGCCTCCGGGCGCTCGACACGGTGCCAGGGCCGGTCGGCGAGCAGCGCTTCCTCGACGGGCAGCGCTCCGGCCGCATACGGCGCGCGCAGCAATTCCTCTTCGCGCGAGACGCCCAGCCGGTCGTCGAGCGTACGCATCCAGGTTCGCGTTCCGATGCGGCCCAGGCGTTCCACCGCCGCGTCATCCATGGATTCGCTCCCCAGATTGCAGCCAGCGACGAAGGCGAACTCCTCGTCGAGTTCGGCAAGCGCGGTCTCCAGTCGTGCGGCAACGGTCTGTGCGTCCTCGCCGACGAGGCGCGCCTCGAGCGCATTGATGTGCGCGTCGCGCTTGAGCACCTCGAAACGCATGCGGATCTCGTGGATGCGGTCGTAGATGCATTCCAGCTTGGTGGCCTTGTCTACGACGTGCTCGGGCGTCGTGATCTTGCCGCAGTCATGCAGCCAGGCAGCGATGTGCAGGGCCTCTCGGTCGTCTTCGCCGAGGCGGAACTCGGCAAGTGAACCGTGGTGCGCTTCGTGCGCAGCCTCGGCGATCATCTTGGTCAGCGCCGGAACGCGCTGGCAATGGCTACCGGTGTACGGGCTCTTGGCGTCGATCGCCGAGGCGATCAGTTCGATGAAGGCTTCGAGCAGACGCTTCTGCGCGGCGATCAACTCACTGGTTTCGATCGCCACCGCAGCGCTCGCGGAGAGCGCCTCGACAAAACCGACCCGCGTGTCGCTGCGCGAGGCCTGCTGACCGATCAGCAGCGGCAGCCACGCGACAATTGCCCCGACCAGCTCGCCGTCACGGTTGATCAGCGGCGTGGCGACGCGCATGTCGCCGTCGACGAATTCGACCTCGGTCGCCTGACCACTGGCAGCGGCAGCGATCAGCCCGTCGCCATCGATTGCCACCCGTGCCGGCAGCGCCGGATCGACGCTATCGGCTACACCGTGCACCCGCACGCGTTGGAGTATCTGGCCGTCGCCGACGCGATAGATCGCGCCGCCGGTCGCACGCGTAGCCTCGAGCACGGTGGCGAGGATGGCCTCAAGTACCTTTTCGACATCGCGCTCCACACTGAGCGCGACGCTGGTATCCAGAAAGTCGGAGATCGTGCGCCGCAGTCGCGCCGCCGCGCTACCGAGCTGGTCGACCTCCGAGATGTGCGAAAACACCTCCGGACGCTCGACGAAGTCGAATGCTTCCAGGGAGCGCATGTCCTCGGAGATGCGTCGCAGCGAGGACACGGAATGATGGGTCAGCCACAGCCCGAGCGGCACCGCAGCGAGGAAGATCGCCAGCGCGATCACCAGCTGGGCGGCGACGATGCCGCGCGCGTCGGCGAAGATCTCGTCCTCGGGAATCGCCAGCAGGGCCGCCAGACGCAGCGAGCCGATCGGATCCAGCGGCAGGCGCACGACGTACCAGTCCCGCCCGCGCTCATGAACCACGTGGCGCCCGGTCGCACCGGGTTCGAGCACGAAGGCCTGATCGAGCACGTTGGAGCGCAATTCACCGATGTTCGCCAGACGGAAACGATCGCCGGTATCGGGAATCAGCATGCGCATCGCGTCGTGGTGCGCGATTACCGTCCCTGCAGCGTCGACGATCGCCAGCTCGCCCGACGGCGTCATGCGCAGCTGATCCAGATGCGCGGTGAGCTGGGCGAACTCCGCATCGAGCCCCACCACCGCGCCCTCGTCGACGCTGCGACGCGCCATCGTCACGCCCGGTACGCGTGTGGTGAAGAACAGATAGGGCTCGGTGAGGATGGTCTCGCGCGTGCGTGCGGCAGCCACGTACCAGGGTCGCTCGCGCGGATCGAACACGTATTCGGGCAGTTCACGCGTCTCCAGCAGACCGTCGTCCCGCCCGAAGAAATGGTAGAGACCGTCAATCGCACCGTCCTCGTCGCGCTCGATGGTCTGGACCAGCATGTCCGCGCCCGGCGGCGCGGCGAACCGGCTTGCCAGCGCCGCCGTGTGCAGCGGACGGAAGAGGATGAAATCGCCGTTCGGGTAGCCCGCGTAGACTGCCTGAACGATGGCGTTCCCGGCGAGGACCTCGCGCGCCAGCGGCAGCAGGTCAAGCCGCTGCTCCAGCGTCTGAGCGCGACCGAACCCGGCATGGGAAAGCAGGCGCAACTGATTGTCGGCCGGCTCGTAGATACGCCCGATACGCTCGTCGAGCAGGGTCGCGGCCTGCGCGATGGCCTCGTCGGTGGCGGCGGCGAGCGAACGCTCGGCGCCGCGATAGGCGCTGACGGTGAGCGCGACGACGACGCAGCCCACCAACAAGGTGACGGCCAGCCCGACCGCCAGATGCAGCGGAATTCGAAAATTCGCGGGCAGAACGCGTCTCGGCGTACTCATGGTCTCCCCTGCAGATGGCCGGCAAATTGTTCGACATGTCCGCACAGGGACGTGCCATATGCACTGAGCTTAATCCAGTCGCACGCGCGCGACTATCGCGAAAACCGAAAAAATCTCTCAGGCCGCTGCGCGAAGTCCGGACAGCGGCGGCCGACGCAGCATGCCACGCGTACCCATCCAGCCCCCGGCGACCACGCCGAGGGCGGCGAGCAGCATCGCGGCGACCAGCCCGAGCGGATCCGGTACGTAGTTCATGTCGAACACGAAGCGCGCCAGCAGCCAGCCGCGACACTGCCGGCGACCCCGCCGAGTACGGCGAACTCCGCCAGCAGTGCCTGACGCAACTGGGCGTTGCGCGCCCCCAGAGAGCGCAGCACCGCCAGTTCGAAATCACGCTCGTCGTGGGTCGATTGCAGCGCCGCATAGAGCACGATCAGCCCCGCCAGCAGCGCGAAGCCGAAGACGAACTGAACGATCAGCGACAGCTTGGCGGTGATTGCCTCGACCTGGGCGAGCACGGCCGCGACGTCGATCACCGAAAGATTGGGAAAGGCGCGCACCAGACCGGTGGTGAATTCGTAGGCGCCCTCCTCGGGCAGATGGAATGCGCTGACCAGGCTGGTCGGATCACCGTCGAGCATGCCCGGTGCGGCCACGACGAAGAAGTTCACGCGCATCGAATCCCACTCGAGCGCGCGCAGGCTGGTGATCGGCGCCTCGACCATGCGGGTGCCGATCTCGTAGCGCAGCGTGTCTCCCAGTGACAGCCCCAGCGTTCGCGCCAATCCTTCCTCGACCGACCATTGTGGCTCACGCGCATCCCCGTGCCAGCGCCCGGCGACGATCTCGACGCCATCACCCGGCTCGGAGGCATAGCTCAGATTGAACTCGCGCTCGGCCAGTCGCTGCGCGCGGTCGCTCGCGTAGCCTTGCGGGTCGACCGGCTCACCGTTGATCGCGACCAGGCGGCCGCGAATCATCGGCAGGATGGCCGGCGTATCGAGCCCCGCATCCGCAAAGTACGTTGCGACCGCTTCTCGCTGGTCGGGCTGGATGTTGACGACGAAGCGGTTGGGCGCGTCCGGTGGCGTCTTCTGACTCCAGTTTTCAAGCAGGTCGGCGCGTATCGTGGTGAGCAGCAACAAGGCCGCGATGCCCAGACCGAGCGCGCTGGCCTGGATCACGCTCGCACCGATGCGCCGGTTGAGCGAGGCCAGGCCATAACGCCAGCCACCGCCGCGCAGGCTGCCGTGACCTCGCACCCGGCCAAGTAAACGCAGCACGCACCAGGCGGCGAATGCAAACAGCACCAGCGCGACGACGAAACCAAGCGCGACGAACAGTCCCAGACGCACATCGCCGGCGATCCAGAACACCAGGCCGAGCAGCACCGCCGCACCGGCCAACCAGGCGGCGCCGCTGGCGGGCTCGACCGAGGCCAGTTCACGACGCAGCACGCGCAGCGTCGAAACACGGCGCAACCGCAGCAATTGCGGCAAAACGAAGCCAACCAGCAGGGCCAGGCCGACCGCGATGCCATGGGTCAACGGCAGCATCGACGGCGCCGGCAGCGAGATCTGCAGCAGCCCCGCGAGCAGGCCCGCGAGTGAGGCCTGCACGCTCCAGCCCAGGGCGACGCCCACGAGCGAGGCGATCACGCCGAAGAACACGAATTCGCCGACGAAGATCGCCAGCACGCGGCCCTGGCGCGCACCCAGGCAACGCATCACCGCGCAGGCATCGAGATGGCGACGCAGGAAGCGTCGCGACGACAGCCCCACCGCAATCGCCGCGAGAATCACCGCGAGCAACGCGGCCAGGCGCAGGAAGCGCTGGGCCTGATCGAGCGCCGAACGCACCTCCGGGCGCGCGTTGTCTATGCTCTCGAGCGCCTCGCCACGCCCCAGCCGCGGTTCGACCCAGGTTTCGAAGCCGTCGACAGCGGCAGCGTCGCCGGCCACGTGCAGGCGCCAGGTCGCACGCGAACCGGTGACGATCAGCCCGGTGTCGTCCAGATCGGCGAGATTGAAGATGGCGCGCGGCAACAGGCTGAAGAAGTTCGCGCCACGGTCCGATTCGAAGGTGACGATGGCGGCGACACGGAACGCGCGTTCGCCCAGACCAACGGTGTCGCCCACGGACACGTCCAGACTCGCCGTGAGCCGCTCGTCCAGCCACAACTCACCACGCGCCGGAATGCCCCCGGCGACCGCGTCCGGCGCGTTGCGCGCAGACGCGACGCGCATTGCGCCGCGCAGCGGATAGCCGTCGCCGATGGCCTTGATGCCGGCCAATTGGGCTTCGTCAGCAGTGCTCACCATGCTGGTGAACAGCACGGTGTCGGTCACGGCCAGGCCGCGATCGCGCGCCTCGCTCGCAAGACGGTTGTCCCAGGGATGGTCAGAGCGCAGCAGCAGGTCGCCGCCAAGCAACTGGTTGGCCTCTCGGTCCAGGCCGTGGGCGACGCGGTCGGCGAGAAAGCCAACACTCGCCAGGCTCGCCACCGCAACCACGATCGCCAGCCCGAGCAGATGCAACTCGCCCGCGCGCAGATCGCGCAGCATCATGCGCAGGGCCAGTCGCAGCGTCTTCATGGAGGACTAGGACCGGGCAACTGAACGGCGGTTCATCGCGCCGCGCCCAGCAGGCGTCGCACCAGCTCGACCCAGTAGGCACCGCCGACCGGAATCAGGTCGTCATTGAAGTCGTATTTCGGATTGTGCAGCAGGCAACCGCCCTCGCCAGGGCCGTTGCCGAGCCACACATAGCACCCGGGCTTGTGCTGCAGGAAGAAAGAAAAATCCTCCGAGCCCATGCTCGGGCGCATGTCGGTCGTCACCCGTTCCTCTCCCACCAGCGCACGGGCCACCTCGGCGCACAGCGCAGCCTCGTCGGAGGAATTGACCGTGGCCGGGTAGCCGGCGCGGTAATGCAATTCGATGTTCACGCCGTGGGCGGCGCCGACACCATCACACACCTCGTGCATGCGCCGACGCACGGTGGAGCGCACGTCCTCGCGGAAGCTGCGCACCGTGCCGGCCAGTTCGACGCGGTCGGGAATGACATTCTGCGCCTTGCCGGCCTGAAAGATCGTGGTCGACACCACGGCCGCGTCCAGCGGGTCGATGGTGCGCGCTGCGATCGTCTGAAAGGCCTGCACCAGAGCGCTGGCGGCGACGATCGGGTCCACACCCAGATGCGGCATCGCGGCGTGACAGCCGACGCCGGTGACCTCGATGTCGAAACGGTCGGCGCTGGCCATGACAGGGCCGTCGTGCACGGCGAAGTGCCCGCTCGCCAGCCCCGGCCAGTTGTGCAGGCCGAAGATCGCGTCCATCGGGAAACGTTCGAGCACGCCGTCGTCGATCATTGCCTTCGCGCCGGCCATGCCCTCCTCGGCCGGCTGGAATACGAGATAAACCGTGCCGTCAAACTCGCGCCGCTTCGCCAGCGCCTCAGCCGCGGCCATGAGCATGGTCGTATGTCCGTCGTGGCCACAGGCGTGCATGCAGCCCTCGTGACGCGAGCGGTAGTCGATCTGGTTCTGCTCGACGATGGGCAGCGCGTCCATGTCGGCACGCAGACCAATCGCCCGCTGCGACGAGCCGGCACGCAGCACCCCGACCACGCCGGTGCCGCCGATGCCACGATGCGTTTCGATGCCCAGCGACTCGAGGTGACGCGCGACCAGCTCCGCGGTGCGGTGCTCGGCGTAGGCCATCTCGGGATGGGCGTGGATGTCGCGACGGATGTCCGTATAGCGCGCATGTTCCGCGCGCAGGGCTTCGAGGGCGCTCATGGATTCGCTCCGGAGGCCGTCGCTGGCGACGGCCGCATGGATTATTGCAGCTCGGGCGACAGACCCGAGGACTTCGAACGTTCGGCCTGGGCGGCGCGCACGAGTTCCGCGATGTCGGTGTTGCGGTTTTCGAGCGCCCAGCTCACGGCGGTGTAACCGCGATCGGTTGCCTGGTGCAGATCGACGTCGGTCTCAAGCAGTCGGCGCACCACGTCGATGTGACCGTTGCGGCAGGCGAGCATCAGCGCGTTGGCCTCGTTGGGGGCGAGCGCATTGACATCGGCACCGCGCAGAAGCAGGTCTTCGACCAGATCAAGGTGCCCCTGGAAGGCCGCGTACAGCAGCGGCGTCCAGCCCTCGTGATTGAGGGGTGCGCCGGCATCGAGCAGCATGTCGACGATCTCGCGGTCGCCCTTGAGTACGCCAAGCATCAGCGCCGAATCACCCGCCTCGTTGCGGTGCGCCGGATCCGCGCCGTAGGCCAGCAGCGCACGCACGGTGTGCGCGTGACCCTCGCGCGCAGCGATCACCAGCAGGCTGTTGTTGAAGGCGTCGACCGTATCCGGATCGATACCACGGTCGAGCAGTTCGGTGAGTGCGGAAGTGCGTCCATGCGTGGCCGCGTCGAGCACGTCCTCGTAGCTGCCGGCGGTGGCTGCGCCACCGGTGGCGAACGCGGCGGCGAGAAGAATGAGGCGCGCGACGCGCGCGAATCGTTCAGTGAGCTTGGGCATGGCGGAAAAGCCTGAAAAAGTTGTCCCGGGTGGTCTGTGCGATGTGTTCGACCGATTCGTCACGCAATCGTGCAATCTCCTCTGCGACATGCACGACCCACGCGGGTTCATTGGTGCGCCCACGATGCGGCACGGGCGCGAGATAGGGCGAGTCGGTCTCGATGAGCATGCGCTCGAGGGGCACGATGCGCGCAACTTCCTTGAGTGCCTTCGCGTTCTTGAAGGTGACGATACCCGAAAACGAGATGTAGAAGCCCAGTTCCAAGGCCGCCTCGGCCACCTCGCGCGTTTCGGTGAAGCAGTGCATGACGCCGCCGACCTCGCCGGCACACTCCTCGCGCATGATGCGCAGCGTGTCCTCGGCGGCCGAGCGCGTGTGGATCACCAGCGGCTTGCCGGTCTCGCGCGAAGCGCGGATATGCACGCGAAAGCGCTCGCGCTGCCATTCGGGCCGGTCTTCGTGCCAGTGGTAGTCGAGCCCGGTCTCGCCGATCGCGACGATCTTGGGATGATCGGCCAACGCCACCAGACGCGAGACATCGGGCTCGTCGACGTCCTTGTTGTCCGGATGCACGCCAACCGACGCGAAGAAGCCGTCATGGCGCTCGGCCAGCGCACGCACGCGGGGAAAATCCTCAAGCGTGACCGAGATGCACATCGCGTGACGCACATTGTTGGCGCGCATCGCGTCGACGATCTCGTCCTCGCGTTCGGCAAGTTCCGGAAAATCGAGATGACAATGGGAATCGACAAACATGGTGTACGACAAACCTCGGCAAGACTCAGAGGGTGTGGGTCGGACGGGTGGAACCGACCAGGCCGGCGAGCACCGTCTCGATGCGACTGCGCAGCGCCTTGCCCGCCTCGTCCGGCGAGAAATGCAGCCCCACGCCCTGGATCTTGCCGCCCTGGGCCCCCGGCGGCGTAATCCACGCAACGGTCGCGGCGACCGCGTGCTTGGTCGGATCGTCCATCAATTGCAGCAGCACGAAGACCTCGTCACCCAGACGATACTGCTTGGGCGTGGGCACGAAGATCCCGCCGTTGGCCAGAAACGGCATGTAGGCGGCATACAGCGCCGACTTGGAATTGATGTTCATCGACAGCACGCTGGGGCGTGCCGAAGGACCCGTCGCTTCGCTCATCGTGATGCCCCGCTCAGTGCGCGCACATAGCGCAACAGCATGTCCTCGAGCATCAGCCGGGTGTTCAGCGGATGCTGGGCGACCCTGCGGATGCGTGCAAGATCATTGTAACAGTTCGACACCGCGGCAATGCCGCAGCGCGCGGCCAGCCGCTCGAGCGTGGCGCGCTGACCGGGAAAGAATCGCAGCCGCCCCCCCAGGCGCAGCGCGGCCAGATCGGCGACCCAACGCTGCATCCAGTCGACCAGGACAACCATGTCGAAACCGGCCGTGGCGACCTCCTTGCCACGCAGCCAGCTCTCCCACTGCCCGGCCAGCGTCAATGCATCGGATTCGGGCAGACGCGATACATCCCGCACGAAGCGCGCGAGATACTCGCCCAGGCCCTTGTCGGCCATGCGGGCAGCAGCCAGCGGCATGCCGCCGGCGACGTCGAGCAGGCCCGCCGAATCCGCATGCGCGGCGCGCCAGACATCGACCTGCTCCGGCGCCGGACGCGCCACCGGCCACACCCGGCAGCGACTGCGGATGGTCGGCAGCAGGCGGCGCGGCAACGAAGACACGAGGATCAGCACGCAACCGGTGGGAGGCTCCTCGAGCAGCTTGAGCAGTGCGTTGGCGGTATATACGTTCATTGCCTCTGCCGGCTCGACGACGACGACGCGGCGCGCGCTCTGGTGACCGGTCACCGACAGCGACTCGGTCAGCGCACGGATCTGGTCGATGACGATCTGACCCGAGCGGCGCGGCGCCTTCACATCACCCTCGCCTTGCGTGTCGTTCTCGGGCGGCTCGATGACGAACAGATCCGGATGGTTGCCCGCGCGCCGCAGCGCGCATGTCGCGCACTGCCCACAGGCCTGGCCGTCGGCAGCCGGCTGCACGCACAGCAGGCGCGCGGCCAGGGCGTCGGCCAGATCGCGCTTGCCTACGCCAGGCGGGCCGGCGAACAGCAGTGCGTGCGGCATGCGCTCGCCCAGCGCGACCAGCTGCCGCCAGCCGTCCTCGAGCCAGGGATGGATCATCGCAAGAGACGCTCCATGACGAGCGCTTCGACCTCGACGCGGATCGCTTCGGGTGCGCGATCCGCGTCGACGACGACGATGCGCTGCGGCGCGACGGCAGCACGTTGCAGGTAGGCGGCGCGCACCCGCACGAAGAAGTCGCGTTGCTCGCGCTCGAAGCGGTCCGGCGCGTCCCCCGTGGCGGCGACCCGCGCGGCGGCGATTTCGGGATCCAGATCGAAGACCAGGGTCAGGTCCGGCTGCAGATCCGGATGAACCCATTGCTCGAGTGCGGCGAACTTGGCCGCATCCAGCCCCCGGCCACCCACCTGGTAGGCGTAGGTCGCGTCAGAAAAGCGGTCGCACACGACCCAGCGCCCGGCCGCCAACGCTGGCGCGATGCGCGCGGCCAGATGCTCGCAGCGCGCGGCGAACATCAGCAAGGCCTCGGTCTCAAGATGCATGGCCTCGTGCAGCAGCAGCTCGCGCAGGCGCTCGGCCAGCGGCGTGCCACCGGGCTCGCGACTGCGCTCGACCTCGATCGCGCGTGCGCGCAGCAGTTCGGCGACGGCCTCGATCTGCGTGCTCTTGCCCGCGCCGTCGATGCCTTCGAAGGTGATGAAGCGCCCGCGCGTGACCGGATTCAACCGTCCCTCCCGAGAATGTGGATGTTTACCGCCCGATTGTGTTCGCGCAGCGTACGCGAGAACTTGCTCGTGCCGTCGCCGCGGGCGACGAAGTAGAGGTAGTCGGACTCGGCCGGCTGCACCGCGGCAAGCAGCGCCGCGCGCCCGGGAATCGCGATCGGCGTGGGCGGCAGGCCGGCACGCGTGTAGGTGTTGTATTCGTGATCGGTATCCAGATGGCGGCGGCGCAGCCGTCCCTCGAAGGACTCGCCGTAGCCGTAGATCACGGTCGGATCGGTCTGCAGGCGCATGCCGATGCGCAGCCGGTTGGCGAACACCGAGGCGACCAGTGCGCGCTCGTCCGCCTGCCCCGTCTCCTTCTCGACGATGGATGCCAGGATCAGCGCCTCGTAGGCCGAATCCAGCGGCAGTTCAGGATCGCGCTGCGCCCAGGCCGCGGCAAGCTCGCGTTGCATCGCGTCATAGGCCGACCGGTACAGCGTGCTCGCATTCGAGCGCCGTGCGAAACGATAGGTGTCGGGGAAGAACAGGCCCTCCGGATGAGCCTCGGCGGCGCCGATGCGTGAAAGCAGCGCCTCGTCCGACAAGTCCGCCGTGTCCTGCACCAGATGTGAGTGAGTCTCGATCGCGGCGCGCACCTGGCGTACGTTCCAGCCCTCGACGAGCCGCAGTTCGGCGTAAGCGACCTCGCCACGATTGAGCCGGCCGACGAGTTGCCATGGCGTCATGCCGTCGGTGAGTTCGTAGCCGCCGGCGACGACCCGATCTGCCCGACCGGCCACGCGCGCAATCCAGTACAGGCGCTCGGCATCGACCGGCGCGCCGGCCGCGCCGGCCGCACGCAAGGCCGCACGCATGGTCTGGCCGCGCTCGACGATGAAATCGACGGGTGTCGACAAATCGAGCGGGCGGTGTACGGACCACGCCGCCCAGCCTACGGCAAGCGCACTCAGCACAATGGCGAACAACAGGAATCGGATGAACCAGGATCTCATCGATACTCGCGTCAGGAGCAGGGTCGAATCGCCACGCGGGCGGCCCGTATAATACTGCATCGACCCATCCCCGCAGCCGAGGCGACATGACCCAATCCTGGACCGAATTCCTCACCGGCGAGGGCGCCGAATTCGCCGACTCCGCCGTGCACTTTCCCGCGCTGCAGGACGACATGGAAGCCTGCGCGATCGTCCCGCTCGTGCACCTGGCCCTGATCGAGAGCCACGGCGAGGAATCGACCGCATTCCTGCACAACCTGCTGTCGAACGACGTCGCCAAGCTCGCCCCAGATGCAGCGCAGTGGACCAGCTTCAACACGCCCAAGGGGCGCATGCTCGCGAGCCTGCTGATGTTCCGCGACCTCGACGGCCACGCCATCGTGCTCGCGTCCGACATCGCGCCGGCGATCCACCGCCGGCTGTCGATGTACGTGCTGCGCAGCAAGGTCGCGTTGAAGATGTCGGACGCGGCGCTGATCGGCGTGACCGGCCCGGACGCGGCCGGCATGCTGGCCCAGGCCGGCATCGAGGTGCCGCACGACCGCATGCGCCAGAGCGTGGCCGACAACCTGCGCTGCGTGCGCATTGACGCGAGCGACTTCGTCCTCATCGTGCCGGCCACCGAGGCCGAAGCGACCTGGCACCGCTTGCGCGAAGCCGGCGCGCGCCCGGCTGGCACCCACCGCTGGCAACTGGCGATGATCCGCGCCGGCCTGCCGCTGATTACCGCCGCGACACAGGAGGAGTTCGTCGCGCAGATGCTCAACTTCGAACTGATCGGCGGAGTGAGCTTCAACAAGGGTTGCTATCCGGGGCAGGAGATCGTCGCGCGTACGCAATACCTGGGCAAGCTCAAGAAGCGCATGTACCGTCTGCATGTACCCGCCGGTGACGTACCGGCAGCCGGCGACGACATCTACACGCCCGGCTTCGGCACGCAGTCGGCAGGCAAGCTGGTCAACGTCGCGCCATCGCCGGACGGCGGCTTCGAAGCGCTCGCCGTGATGCAGATGAACTGCGCGGACAGCGGCGAAGCTCACCTGCGTGGCCCCGACGGCCCGAAGCTCGAATTCCTCGACCTGCCTTACGCCCTCGCCTGAGAAGGTGTGACATGAGCCACGCAGCCGACCCGATCCCACTCGACTACTACATCTACTATCGCGTGCGCGAACCGGCAGTGGCCTGCGAGCGCGTGCGCGCCATGCAGACCGTCATCGCCGCGCGCACCGGTGTGCACGGACGACTGATGTGTCGAGCCGACGATGACGAGACGCTGATGGAGGTGTACCCCACCGTCGTAGACCCGGACGCCTTCGAGACCGCGCTCGGGGAGACGCTCGCCGCGCACGACATCGAGGCATTGATCGCCGAAGGCGCAGGGCGCCACGTCGAACGCTTCCGATGTGTCTGATCATCGCCGCCTGGAACGCCCACCGGGACTATCCGCTGATCGTCGCCGCCAACCGCGACGAACACTTTGCGCGCCCGACCGCGGCCGCACACTGGTGGCCGGACGCGCCTCATCTGCTTGCCGGCCGTGATCTGGTCGCGCGCGGAACCTGGCTGGGCATCACATGCGACGGCCGCTTTGCCGCGCTCACCAACTATCGCGATCCACACCTGCGCCGCGACGACGCCCCCTCGCGCGGACTGCTGGTGCGCGAGTGCCTGGAGTCAACGGTGTCGGTCGGCGAAACGCTGGAAGGCATCGCTGCGCGCAGCCCCGGCTACGCACCGTTCAACCTGCTCGCGGCGGACGCGCACGGTTTAGGCATCCACGAAAGCGCAAGCGGCACGACGCGCATGCTCGAGCCGGGCATCCACGCCCTGTCCAACCATTTGCTCGGCACGCCCTGGCCCAAGCTGCGCCAGGCGAAGACGCGCTTCGAGACCGCGCTGCAGGCACCCGAGCGCGAGGACGCCTTCCTGCGTCTGCTGCGTGATGACACACCGGCGCCCGACGAGGAACTGCCGGAAACCGGCGTCGGGGTGGAGTGGGAACGCCTGCTCTCGCCGGTATTCGTGCGTGCGCCCGGCTATGGCACGCGCTCGTCGACGCTGCTGCGCATGCGCGCCGATGCCACGGTCGACTTCATCGAATGGAGCTGGGACGCAGCCGGAGAGCCGGTCGGCGAAGTGCGCGAACGCTTCGCGCTGGCCTGAATCAGGCCAGCCGGAGCAGTGGCCGGCGCATCAGCCGGTGCGCGATGCCGGCCTCGTCGAACAATGGCCCATCCGGTTCGAAACCGTGGCGGCGATAGAAATCCTGGGTCTGCACCTGCGCATGCAGCACCACCTCGGGCAGGTCGCGACGCGCAGCCTCGGCCACCAACGCCTCGAGGATGCGCCCGCCCACGCCGCGTCCGCGCCAGTCCCTGGCCACGGCCAGGCGACCGATGTGGCCGTCGGGCAGCAATCTGCCGGTGCCGACCACGTGACCCTCGTCGGTTTCGCACACGGCGTGCAGCGACCGCAGATCGTGCTCATCCAGTTCCATCTCAGGCGGCACGCCCTGCTCGCCGACGAAGACCGCCACGCGCAGCGGCATCACGCGCACCTCGGCCTCGCGCCACGGCACCAGCCGCAGATGCAAGGACGCGGCCTCAGCCATCGATGATGACGTCGGTGCCGGCGGGCGCCAGATCGAACAGCTCGATCACGTCGGCGTTGCGCATGCGTACGCAGCCATGCGAACGCGGCTCGCCCATGGGTTCGTCGTCGGGCGTGCCGTGGATGTAGATGTAGCGGCGCATGGTGTCGACCTCGCCAAGACGGTTGCGCCCCGGCTCGCGACCGGACAGCCACAGAATGCGCGACAGGATCCAGTCGCGCTCGGGATGCCTGGCCGCGAGCGCCGGCGTCCAGGTCTCGCCGGTGTGGCGCCGACCACGGAATACCGCGCCGCTGGGCGCACCCGCGCCGATCTTGGCGCGAATCACGTGGCGCCCGCGTGGCGTGCAGCCACTGCCTTCGCGCTCGCCCGGGCCGTTGGCGGCGGTCGATATCGGCCAGGCGCGCAGGCATTCTCCACGCGCGTCGAGTACTCTGAGCCGTTGCTCCGGAATGCTGATGTGAATGAACATCTCAGGCGATCTGGGTCTTGTTTCGTCGTGCAGCGAAAAAATCGCTGAGCATCCTCCCACATTCGTCGGCAAGCACGCCAGCGGTGATTTCCGCATGATGATTGAGCCGCGTCTCGGCGAACAGGTCGATGACGCTGCCCGCCACCCCCGTCTTGGGGTCCCGCGCGCCGAAGACCACACGACTGACGCGCGCATGCATGATCGCGCCCGAGCACATCGCGCACGGCTCGAGCGTGACATACAGCGTGCAACCCGGCATGCGGTAATTGGCCAGCGCGCGACCTGCCTCGCGCAGCGCCATGACCTCGGCGTGAGCACTCGGATCCCGGCCGCGGATGGGCTGATTGAAGCCGCGCCCGACGATCTCGCCGTTGCACACGACGACCGCCCCGACGGGCACCTCGCCGCATTCGCCGGCGAGCTTCGCCTGTTCGAGCGCGGCACGCATGAAGGTCTCATCGTCGATCATCAGGGGTCTCCGGTGGGCTGGGTGCTGCGGGCGCTCATGATGGAAATTCGCGACGCCCCGGTCAACCGCCGTGTCGGAGGCACGCGTTTGCGGTTTCCCGCGC
Source organism: uncultured Azoarcus sp. (assembly GCA_963975885.1). Classification (GTDB taxonomy): domain Bacteria; phylum Pseudomonadota; class Gammaproteobacteria; order Burkholderiales; family Rhodocyclaceae; genus Pseudazoarcus. The sequence continues at coordinate 14,054 of CAXBIS010000023.1, read as the reverse complement.
CGCCCTGACATAGAATCGCACCCCGTCGCCGAACTCATTGCCGGAATGTCCATGCACAAGCTCGAACGCCTCGTCGAATCCAACCTCTTTCAGCGTTTCGTGATCGCCGTGATCGTGGTCAACGCGATCACGCTGGGTCTGGAAACATCGCACGCCGCGATGGCCGCTGCCGGGGGGCTGCTGTACGCGCTCGACCGCGCCGCACTCGTCGTGTTCGTCGTCGAAATCGGGCTCAAGCTCGTCGTCTATCGCCACAACTTCTTCCGCAGTGGCTGGAACGTGTTCGATTTCCTCGTCGTCACCATCACGCTGCTGCCGACCGGCGAAGGTCTGTCGGTACTACGCGCACTGCGCATCCTGCGTGCGCTGCGTCTGGTGTCGGTGGTGCCGTCGATGCGCAAGGTGGTCAACGCGCTGCTGCGCGCCATTCCCGGCATGACCTCGGTACTCACGCTGCTGCTGCTGGTGTTCTACGTCGGCGCGGTCATGTCGACCAAGCTCTTCGGGGCAGACTTCCCGGAATGGTTCGGCAGCATCGGCGCGTCGTTCTACACGCTGTTCCAGGTGATGACGCTCGAGTCGTGGTCGATGGGCATCGTGCGCCCGGTGATGGACGTGCATCCGTTCGCATGGATGTTCTTCGTGGTGTTCATCCTGATCACGACCTTCGCGGTGCTCAACCTGTTCATAGCGATCGTGGTTGACGCAATGAACACCACCGATCACGCCGAGGGCGAACAGACGCGCGCGCTGGTCAAGGCCGACCACGACGAACTGATGGCCGAACTGAAATTGCTGCGTACGGAGATATCGATGATGCGCGAGGACCGCGACCGTTGAGCTTCAGCGCAGCCGCTCGCGCAGATGGCGGCGCACCGAGATCTCGCTGCCGCACCAGCCCAGCAGCGCGGCGAAGGCGAGCAGTGCGAGACTCTCCCCCAGGCCCGGACCGGACAGCGAGAACACCGCGCCATAGGTCGCGGCGAGACTGTCGACCGGTCCGCGCAGCGCCGCGACCGCAGCCCATACCGTGATCAGCGCAACACCGCCGCCAAGCAGCCCCTGAAGGCTGCCGAACCAGTAGAACGGGCGGCGGATGAACGGATCGGTGGCGCCGAGCATGCGGCTGACGTCGATCTCGTGACGCTGCGTGAGGATCTGCAGCCGGATCGTATTGAAGGTCACGATGACCAGTGCCACGCCGAGCAGCAGCGCCAGCAGCAGCACCGCCGAGCGCCCCAGCTCGACAAGCGCGTGCAGCCGCGCGACCCAGGCCGAGTCGAGTTGCACGTGTTCGACCTCGTCCCACTCGCCGAAGCGCGCGAGCAGCGTCTCGTAGATGTCGGGGCCGGCATCGCGAGGCGAGATCACGAAGGCGTCGGGCAACGGATTTTCGGCAAGCCCACCGAGCACGTCGCCCAGGCCACTGCGTTCGAGCTGGACCAGCGCCTCATCACGCGAAACGAAGACATAGGACGAAACGTCCGCATCGTGGGCGATGCGTTGCTCGAGCCCGGCAATCGCGCTCTCGTCCGCATCGCGCTTCAGGAACACGCTGATCTCGGGCGAGCCGGACACACCGCGAGCGAGCGAGGCAATGTTGTCGAGCACCAGATGCCCGCCGGCCGGCAGCGACAACGCGATGCCGACGACCAACGCCGAGAGCAAGGTGCCGACCGGCTGGCTCGCAAGCCGTCCGGCCGCGATGCGCAGCGCGTCAAGGTGCAGGTTCAGCCACTGCTTCATGCCGCGAAATCCCGCATCAGCAGACCCTTGCCCAGCACCATGCGGCGCGGACGCCACTGCGAGAACAGACGCTCGTCGTGTGTGGACACGATGATGGTCACGCCGGCCTCGTTGAAGGATTTGAACAGGCCCGCGATGTCGCGCGCGTAGGCCGAGTCCAGATGCGCCGTGGGTTCGTCGGCGATCAGGATGGACGGGCGATTGACGATGGCGCGTGCGATCGCCACGCGCTGCTGCTCGCCGCCAGACAGTCCGGGCGGCATCTCGCGCCCGCGCCCGGCAAGACCGACGCGCTCGAGCGCGGCGTCGACGCGTTTGGCGGCGTCGCGCGGCAGATGGCCGGTGATCCTCAGCGGCAGCATCACGTTGTCGAACACGCTGCGGTCGAACAGCAGCCGGCTCTCCTGCAATACCAGGCCGAGGTTGCGACGTAGATAGGGAATCGCGGAGGCGCGCAGGCGCGACACGTCCTGGCCGTTGATGCTGACCGTGCCGACAGTGGGCCGCTCGATGGCCGGGATCATCTTCAACAAGGTGCTCTTGCCGGCGCCCGAATGGCCCGAGAGCACGACCAGCTCCCCATGGCGGATCTCGAAGCTGACCCCGCCGAGCGCGACATAGTCGCCCGGGTAGCGCTTGACGACCTTGTCGAAGACGATCATGTGCGACGTTCGCGCGCAAACAGCGCGTCGACGAATTCACGTGCTACGAAGGGGCGCAGGTCGTCGATGCCCTCGCCCACGCCGATGAAGCGCAGCGGCTTTGGGTGCTGGCGCGCGATCGCCGCAACGATGCCGCCCTTGGCGGTGCCGTCGAGCTTGGTCAGCACCAGGCCACTCACGCCGATGGCCGCATCGAAGGCCTTGACCTGGGCGAGTGCGTTCTGGCCGATGTTGGCGTCGAGCACCAGCAACACCTCATGCGGCGCACTTACATCGGCCTTGGTGATGACGCGACGCACCTTGGCAATCTCTTCCATCAGATGCAGTTGCGTCGGCAAGCGCCCGGCCGTATCCGCGAGCACGACGTCAATGCCGCGCGCACGCGCCGCATTGACCGCGTCGAAGATCACGGCGGCCGAGTCACCCTTGTCCTGCGCGATCACGGTGACGTTGTTGCGCGCCCCCCAGGTCTCGAGCTGTTCGCGCGCGGCGGCACGGAAGGTGTCGCCGGCGGCCAGAAGCACGCTGCGCCCCTGCGCCTGGAAATACTTGGCGAGCTTGCCGATGGAGGTCGTCTTGCCGGCGCCATTGACGCCGGCGATCATCACGATGAACGGCTTGTGGGCAGAGACGTCGAGCGGTGCCTCGAGCGGTGCGAGCAGATCTGCCATCAGTTCGGCGAGCGCATCGCGCAGCTGGTCGGCGGTTTCGAGCCGGTCACGCTTCCAACGCGCGCGCAGCGCGTCGGTCAGGTATTGCGTGGCTTCGACGCCGCAGTCGGCCATCAGAAGTGTTGCTTCCAGATCCTCGAGCAGTTCCTCGTCGATCTTGCGCAGACCGAACAGCCCTGCGAGCCCGCCGCGCGTGCGCGAGAGGCCATTGCGCAGGCGCTCGCCCCAGGATGACCGTGCCGCGGCGGGCTCGGTCGGCGATTGTGCCTGCACGTCGGATTTCGCCGAGAGTGGCTCCGGTTCCGCTTTTTGTTCCGGTTCCGCGCTCGACTGCGGTTCGGGCGCAGGCTCCGGCGCGGACACCGGTGAGGTGTCGACGGGCGACTGCGGCAGTGTTTCAGCCGGGAGCGAATCAACGCCGGGTTCGTCGCCCGCATCGTCAACCGACGGTGCGGGCTCGGGCTTGCGAGATTTCTTCAGGAAACCAAACATGGGCGATCGGGTCTGTCGGGAGGTCGATGCGGCAGGCGCGCCAGCCGCGATGACGATAAGATGCACCGCTTCGGCGGCCCGGGCCCTGCGGTTCGCGGCCCCGGAATCGAGCCCGAATTCTAACAGATGCAGGAACCCCCGATGCTTCGCAAAATGCTCAGGGCGGCCGCCTTCGCCGCGGCCGCAGCGGCCTTGGGCGGCACCGCCCAGGCCAACCCCCACGAGACCACGCTTGCAAACGGCATGGAGATCATCGTGAAGGAAGACCGACGCGCGCCGTCGGTGGTGCACATGGTGTGGTACGGCATCGGCTCGGTGGACGAGCCCGACGGCGTATCGGGCATCGCCCACATGCTCGAACACATGATGTTCAAGGGCACGGAGAGGCTCGAGCCGGGCGAGTTCAACCGCCGGGTGGCCGCACGCGGCGGACGCGACAACGCCTTCACGGGTCGCGACTACACGGCCTATTTCCAGCAGATTCCGCCGGCACACCTGGAGGAAATGATGGAGATGGAGGCCGATCGCATGGCCAACCTCATGATTCGCGACAAGGAGTTCCTCCCGGAGCGCGAAGTCGTCAAGGAGGAGCGCCGCCTGCGCACTGACGACAATCCGCGCTCACTGGTGTGGGAGCAGCTCATGGCCGCGGCGTGGACCGCCCACCCCTACCGCCGTCCGGTCATTGGCTGGATGCACGATATCGAAAACTACCGCGTCGAGGACGCGCGTCGCTGGCACGAACAGTGGTACGCGCCCAACAACGCGCGGCTGGTCGTCGTCGGCGACGTTGACCACCGCGATGTCTTCGCAATGGCCGAGCGTCACTTCGGTGCAATCGACGCGCGCGCATTGCCCGACCGGCGCATCACCGAGGAACCCGAGCAGCGCGGCCTGCGCCATGTCGCGGTGCGCGCGCCGGCCGAACTGCCGGCCGTGACCCTGGCATGGAAGGCGCCGACGCTGCGCGAACCGGCCGGTGATCGCGACGTGTATGCGCTGCAGGTGCTCGCGGCGGTACTCGACGGCTACGACGGCGCGCGCCTGCCACGCCGTCTGGTACGCGAGCAGCGCATCGCGGTGTCGGTCGACGCCAGCTACGGGGGCGTGGCGCGAGGCCCGTCGCTGTTCGTACTCGGGGCCACACCGGCCAAGGGTCACACCGTCTCCGAGGTCGAGGCGGCGCTACGCGCCGAGATCACGCGTATTGCCGAAGAAGGCGTCGAGCAGTCCGAACTCGACCGGGTGCTGACACAGACCCTGGCCACCGAGGTCTACAAACGCGACTCGCTCATGGGCCAGGCCATGGAAATTGGCTTCATCGAGGCCTCCGGCCTGTCCTGGCGTGACGAGCAGACCCTGCTCGACGGCATTCGCGCGGTCACGGCCGAAGAAGTGCGCGAGGTCGCGCAGCGCTATTTCGGTGACGAGACGCTGACCCGCGCGGTGCTCGATCCGCTGCCGCTCGATACGGACGCGCCCACGCCCCGCAACCGCTTCGACGCAAACCGTCCAGGAGAGCCGCGATGACCCACCCGATCACGAACCTCGTCGCCCGCGCGCTGCTCATTCCGGCCGCCATGCTCGCGCAAGCCGCCTGGGCCGGCCCGACGATCCAGCATTGGGTCGCCAAGACCGGCGCTGGCGTCTACTTCGTCGCCTCCGACGCGCTCCCGATGCTCGATGTGCGCGTCGACTTTGCCGCTGGCAGCGCGCGCGAACCGGCGGGCCTGACCGGACTCGCCTCGATGACTCGCGCCCTGATCGACACCGGAGCCGACGGCCTGGACGAGCAGGCCATCGCCGAGGCCGTCGCTGACACCGGTGCGCAGATCGGCGGCGGCACCGACAACGACCGCGCCTGGATGAGCGTGCGCACGCTCTCCAGCGAACGTGAACGAGAGGCAGCGATTACGCTCGCTGCCCGCATGCTCACGCGCCCGGACTACCCGGACGCCGCATTGCAGCGCGAGCGCGCCCGCGCGATCGCCGGCCTGCGTGAATCGCTCACACGCCCGGCCACGCTGGCCGAACGCAGCTTTGCCGAACAGGTGTTCGGCGAGCACCCCTACGGGCGCAATGCAAGCGTCGCGTCGCTCGAGCGGATCACGCGCGAGGCCCTGATCGAATTCCACCGCGAGCATTACACGGCACGAAACGCCACGGTGACCATCGTCGGCGACGCCGACCGCGCCACGGCCGCTCGCATTGCCGAGAACCTGACCCGCGAGCTGCCCACCGGTGAGCCGATGCCGCCGCTGCCGGCGCCGTCCATGCCCGCGGCCGAGGTCGAACGCATTGCGCATCCGTCGGCGCAAGCGCATATTCTGGCCGGGATGCCCGGCATCGCACGCGAGGATCCCGACTATTACACGCTGCTCGTCGGCAACCACATCCTCGGCGGCAGCGGGCTGATCTCGCGCCTGTCACGCGAGGTGCGCGATGAGCGCGGCTTTGCCTACAGCGTCTACAGCTATTTCGCGCCGAACGCCGTGCCCGGCCCGTTCCAGATCGGCTTGCAGACACGCGGCAGTCAGGCCGAGGATGCGCTGGCCGTGGTGCGGGACGTGCTCGCAGAATTCACCGAAAGCGGCCCAACCGACGAGGAACTGGTTGCCGCCAAGGCCAACATTGTCAACGGTTTCGGCCTGCGGCTGGACTCGAACTCCAAGATTCTCGGCTACGTCGCGATGATTGGCTTCTACGGCCTGCCACTGGACTGGCTAGACACCTATACGACCTACGTCGAGTCGGTCGATGCGCAAGGCATCCGCGACGCGTTTGCCCGCCGCATCCGCCCCGAAAACCTAGTGGTGGTGATCGCCGGCGGCGACGGTGATCGCCGCGACGCACCTTGAGCCGGGTACGCATCGTCGGCGGGGAATGGCGCTCGCGCCTGATCCCGGTCGCCCGCCTGCCGGGCCTGCGCCCGACCCCGGACCGCGTGCGCGAGACGCTGTTCAACTGGCTGGGCCAGGACCTGGACGGCTGGACCTGCCTGGATCTGTTCGCCGGCACCGGCGTGCTCGGTTTCGAGGCCGCCTCGCGCGGCGCCGCGCGGGTCACGCTGGTCGAGCGTGATCCACGCGCGGCTGCCGCGCTGCGCGAGGCGGCCCGCACGCTCGGAGCGGAGCGAGTGGAGGTGGTGCGCGCCGATGCGGTAGAATTCGCCCGATCCGCGTCCCGCCGCTTCGATCTGATCTTCCTCGATCCGCCCTATCGTCAGGGTCTGCTGGAGAAGATTGCGCCCGAACTGGAACGGCTGGTCGCACCTGACGGCTGGCTCTACGCCGAGAGCGAACAGCCGCTGACGCGCCTGGGACATCTGCACACCGTGCGCGAGGGACGCGCCGGCCAGGTCCGTTTCCACCTGATGCGAGGAAGCAGCGAATGAGGGAAACCGTCGCGGTCTACCCTGGCACTTTCGACCCGTTCACCCGCGGCCACGAGGATCTGGTGCGGCGCGGCTCGCGCCTGTTCGACCGCATCATCGTGGGTATTGCGCGCAGCCGCGGCAAGACGCCGCTGTTCGAACTCGACGAACGCATCGAGATCGCACGCGAGGTGTGCGCACCGTTTCCGAACGTCGAGGTCGCTGGTTTCGATGGCCTGTTGATGGAGTTTCTCAAGGCCAACGATGCGCGTGTGATCCTGCGCGGATTGCGTGCCGTCTCGGACTTCGAGTACGAGTTCCAGATGGCTGGCATGAACCGCAAGCTCTACCCGGATGTCGAAACCGTATTCCTGACGCCGTCGGACGAATTCATGTTCATCTCGGCGACGATGGTGCGCGAGATCGCCCGCCTGGGCGGAGACATCGAGAAATTCGTGCATCCGCTGGTGGTAGGGCGCCTGAGCGGCAAGGTCTCGTCCAACAACACGTAACACCCCGAACGAAAGGAGCCATCCATGGCGCTGATGATCACGGACGAATGCATCAACTGCGATGTGTGCGAGCCGGAATGCCCCAACGGTGCAATCTACCAGGGCGAGGAAATCTACGAGATCGACCCGAACAAGTGCACCGAGTGTGTCGGCCATTTCGACGAGCCGCAGTGCCAGCAGGTATGTCCTGTCGACTGTATCCCGCTCAACCCCGATATCGTCGAGACCAAGGACGAACTGATGGAGAAGTTCGTCCGGCTGACCAGTCAGCCTGCCTGAATACGTTTCAGGCGGCGCGCCCCGCTATGGCCTCGCCCGCGGGCGTGTGCACGCCCGCACCGAGCGCGGCACCGACCTGCCCCCGAAGCGCCGACAGTTCGCCCAGCTGTGCGTTGAGCACCTGTTCGGACTGACGCAGTTCCTCGACCCGATCCTCGAGCGTGTCGGTGGCCTGATGGATGCGCTTGATACTCTCCAGGCGCCGGCGCAGCTGGATCTGGTGTTCGCGCACCTGCGTCTCGAGCGGTGCCATGACCGCGCGCAGCCACTGGTCCATGTCGCGGTTGGCGTGCTCGAAGGTGCGTCGCGCCTGGACCGCGACCGTATCGAAGAACTTCTGCGTGAGGCGCTGCTTGCCGGTCGTGACCAACGTCAGCGGCGAGTTGATGTGGCGCTCGAACACCTTCTCCAGACGGTCGAGTTCGCGCTCATATGGAGCAACCGAGAAGGATTCAGGCTGGCCCAGCTTGAGCCCATGCTCGACACGGAAACGCTGGTACATCGAACCGAGCATGCTCGTGATTTCGACGACCTCGGCGTCCGATTGGGCCAGACTGGCGCGCAAGCGGGCGAAGAAACCCTCCATGGCCTCGCGCAGCCCCGCGGTGAAGGTCGATTCGAGCATCGCCTCGCGCGTACGCCGCGTCTCCTGGCGCAGCGTGTCCAAACCGATATGCGCCATCAGGTTGTTGGTCAGCGAAGTAAACACCGAACGCACGGCCTGGTATTTCTTGAGCCCTTGCTCGAACTCGGTCTTCTCGCTCGCGATCTTGCGCATCATGTATTCGATGACGCTCTGGTTCTTGCCGCGCAACGCGTTCATCTCGCGCAATTGCTCACCCACCCCGGCCCGGCGCGCTTCGAGCAGCGCGCGCGTATTGGCGACGATCTCCTCGATCTCGGCCATCGAAGCGTCGCGCACGATCTCGCGACGCGCGGGCAGAATCTCATCGGACAACGCCTGCTCGAAACACTCGATGCGACTGCGCTCGACTGCCGCCGAATCCCCCCGGATACGCCCCACCAATGCCTTCTGTGCGGACAGCGGATACACGCCAGAGGCGTCAACCTCCAGCGTACGTGCGACCGAAGCCACCTGCCGCGTGATCTCGGCGTCGACCAGCGCGTCCTCGCGCAGCCCGTCCCACAGCCCGTCGATCTTGTTGAGCACGACCATGCGGCCACGCCCGGCATTGCGCCCGGCGCTGACGAACTCGCGCCAAACTGCCAGATCGCTGCGCGTGACACCGGTATCCGCCGCCAGGACGAACACCACCGCCTGTGCGTTGGGCAGCATCGACAGGGTCAGCTCCGGCTCGGCGCCGATCGCGTTCAGGCCCGGCGTGTCGAGCACCACCAGACCTTGCGCGAGCAGCGGATGCGGAAAGTGGATCACGGCATGACGCCAGCGCGAGATCTCGACCTTGTCTTCGGCGTCAGGCACGAGCGCGCCCTCCTCGCGCGCATCGACGTGAAAGCCCAGCGCGCGCGCCTCGTCCGAGCTCACGCGCAGGACCTCTCCAACGCGGGCCAGACCCGCCGACAGGCTCTCGGCCAAGGCCGGATCGAGCGCCTCGATGTGCCACAGTTCGGGCTGCTCACGCAGCGCCGCCAACCCCTCGTCGCGCAGACGGGTATCGATCGGCAGCAGCCGGATCTCGGGCGTCATGCCCTCGGACCAGCACAACTCGGTCGGGCACATCGTCGTGCGCCCCGCGCTCGACGGCAGGACACGCTGCCCCAGGTCAGAGAAGAAAATCGCGTTGATCAGTTCTGACTTGCCACGCGAGAACTCGGCGACGAAGGCTACCGTGAGCCGTTCGTCGGCCAGACGGGAGAGCATCTGCGCCAACCGCAACTCGGTGCGCCCATCGTCGAGCTCGTTGGCGGCGAGCCAGGTGCGCAACTGTTCGACGGACTCGGCGCAGCGTCCGCGCCAGTTACCGTGAGCCGAAAATCGATCGATCAGGCCGTCCATTGCGCTCTGCGCTCCATGCGGTGTACTTGATGTACTGCGCCAGAGAATAGCGCCGCACCCGGACCGTGCCAATCGATGCCGTGGTCCGAGCGTGACCGACGGCACAGCCGGGCCGACGGACGTGCGCCCTGAACCGTCAGCGGCGCTGGCAGCGCGCGCACCAGAAGGTAGAGCGCTGCCCCACGATCGAGCGCCGGATCGTCGTGGCGCACACGCGACACGGCTCGCCATCACGACCGTAGACAAAGTACTGCTGCTGAAAGTATCCGGCGCGCCCGTCACCGCCGACGAAGTCGCGCAACGTGCTGCCGCCGGCCAGAATCGCCGCCGAAAGCGTGTCGCGCACGGCTGAGGCGAGTCGCATGCAGCGTTGCCGCCCCAGACGTCCAGCAGGAGTGAGCGGGTGAATGCGCGCCCGGAACAGGCTCTCGGACGCGTAGATATTGCCGACCCCGACGATACGCCGCGCATTCATCAGGAACAGCTTGACCGGTGCGCTCACCCCGCGCGTCGCCCTGTACAGCCACTCGCCGTCGAACTGGGCACCCAGCGGCTCGACGCCGAGCGCGGCGAGCAATGGATGCGTCGCCGGCTCGCCCTCGTGCCAGGTCACCAGCCCGAAACGACGCGGATCGCGCAGGCGCAGCGCTTCGGCGCCGAACACGATGTCCACATGATCGTGAGGCCCGACCGGCGCATCCGCAGCGACCACGCGCAGACTACCCGACATGCCCAGATGCACGATCACCACGCCGCTTCCGAATCGCAGCAGCAGGTACTTGGCGCGGCGCTCGACCGCATCGAGCCGCCGCCCCGCGACACGCTCGGACAGGTCCGCCGGCACCGGCAATCGCATCGAGGCATTTCGAACGATGCAACCGCTGGCGATTCGCCCGGTCAATACGGGACGAATCCCCCGGCAGGTGGTCTCGACTTCGGGCAGCTCGGGCATCGAATCTCCTGAAATGACGCGGGCGCGGCGCTTGCCCGGCCGCAGCGAACTGCATACCATCAAGCAGTCTCGCCGAGGCGCGGCGCCGTCCGCGACCTGCTCGCCGCGTGCCACCGGCCCCACTGGACCCTGATTATGACTCACAAGCTTTCCCCGTTCGCCGCCGGCATCGCGTTGTGCTGCGCCCTGCTTGCAGCCTCGCCCGGTGCCCTGTCCGCACCGGAGAACGAGGACATGGACGAGGCTTCGAGCGAGCCCATACCGGCGCTGCTGCCGTTCCAGGAACTGACCGCCGACACGCTGTTTCTGCTGCTGCTCGGCGAGATCGCGGGCAGCCGCGGCGATCTGGAAGTTTCGGTCGAAGCCTATCTGCACGCGGCACGCCAGACGCGCGACCCGCGCGTGGCCAGACGTGCCACCGAGATCGCGCTGGTCGCGCGCGACATGGAATCGGCCACCTCCGCCGCACGCATCTGGCAGGAGACCGATCCGGACTCCGAGGATGCGCGACGCACCCTGGCGGGCATCCTCGCAGCGCGCGGCGACCAGATGAACGAGGTCCAGATCGAGCTGGCGCGCATCCTCGCCAATTCGCAGGACGAGCAGCTCGAACGCAATCTGCTGGGACTCAACCGCGCGCTCGCGCCGATGCCCGACCAGGCACTCGCGCGCGAGATCATTGAACGTCTGGTCGAACCCTACCTCGACAAGGCGCCGGCTCATCTCGCGCTGGCCCAGGCCGCGGCCACCGATGACGACCCGGTGGGCGCGCTGGGCGCGGTCGAGCGTGCCCTGGAACTGCGCCCGAACTGGGAAGCGGCCGTCGTGCTCAAATCCCAGCTGCTGGTGCAGATGAACGCCATCGACGAGGCTCTGTACCTGCTTCGCGGACATCTGGCGCAGTTTCCCGACAGTCGCGGCGTGAGCGTCGCCCATGCCCGCACGCTGGTCTCCGCGCGCGACTTCGAGGCCGCCCTGGTCGAGTTCCGCAGACTGCTCGCGGCCAACCCCGAGGACCGCGACCTGATGTACGCCGTGGGTCTGGTGGCCGCCGAGATCGGCGAGTTCGAGATCGCCGCCGAGCATTTTCAGCAGGCGCTCGAAGCCCGTCACCCCGAGGCCGATGCGATCCGCATGAATCTGGGCCGCATCGCCGAGGATTCCGAGCGGCCGGGCGAGGCGCTCGACTGGTACTACGAGGTCGGCACGGGTGGCTACCACACCGACGCGCAGATCCGCATCGCGCACATCCTCGCAAACAACGGCGCGCCCTCGGCAGCCCGACGCCATCTGCAGGATGCGGCCGCCGAGGCAGAACCGGAAGACGCACGTCGCATGCTGCTGGCCGAAGTGCTGCTGCTACGCGAAGCCCAGCGCTTCGAGGAGGCGTTTGAGCGCATCGAACAGGCGCTGGTCGACGCCCCGGAAGACACCCAACTACTCTACGAATCGGCAATGCTCGCCGAACGACTGGATCGCCTCGAACTGATGGAGCAGCGGTTGCGCACCGTGCTCGAACTCGACCCCGACCACGCTCATGCATACAACGCCCTCGGCTACACGCTGGCTGACCGCGGCCTGCGCCTGGAGGAGGCCGAAGCACTGATCCGACGTGCACTCGAACTCGCGCCGGACGATCCGTTCATCCTCGACAGCCTGGGTTGGGTGCGCTTTCGACGCAATGACGCCGAGGAGGCCCTGCACCACCTGGAGACGGCTTTCTCGCTGCGACCGGACCCGGAGATCGCCGCCCATCTGGGCGAGGTGCTGTGGTCGCTGGAACGCTACAACGAAGCCAGTGAACTCTGGGATGCAGCGCGCGAACAGTACCCGACCAACCCCGTGCTGGGCGAGACGCTCGAGCGTCTGCGCGGATGGTGAGCGCACGCCGCATCATCGTCGTGATCGCCGCGCTGCTTTCGCTGGGCGGCTGCGCACTGCAGCCGGCCGATGAAGCAGGCGCTCCGCTCGTCGAACGCGCGGCGATCGAGCATTTCGAGTTCAAAGGACGCATCGCGGCAAGCGACGGACAACGTTCGGCCAACGGCACGCTGCAGTGGACGCGGCAGAACGGTTACGACGAATGGACGCTGCTGAGCCCGCTCGGGCAGATCGTCGCACAGGTGATCGGCACACCGCAGGGCGCGGTACTGCGCACCTCGGACGGGCGCGCAATCGAGGCGGCCGATGTGGACGAACTGCTGCCCCAGATGCTTGGCGTGAACGCGCCCGCCGACCACCTCGACGAATGGCTCCAGGCGCGCGCGGCACCCGGCGCGCGCGTGATCGAAACCGACGCACTGGGACGCCCCGTACGCATTTCCGACAGTGGCTGGCTGATCGACTACCCCGCCTATGCCGACGACACTGCCGAGGCGATGCCACGACGCATCGACGCGACCTGGGGCGAAGTCCGCCTGCGCATCGTTGCCGATCAATGGACGCCCCTGCCGTGAAGCGACTCGCGGCCTGTCCGGCGCCGGCCAAGCTCAATGAATTCCTGCACGTTACCGGTCGACGCGCCGACGGCTACCACCTGTTGCAGTCGGTGTTCCGCCTGATCGATCTGGCCGACTCCCTCGATTTCGAACTGCGCGCGGACGGTACCGTGCGCCGCGTCAACACCGTGCCCGGCCTCGCCCCCGAGGACGACCTGGTGGTCCGTGCCGCGCAAGCACTGCGGGCCGAGACGGGCTGTCGGCTGGGCGCCGACATCACGCTGGACAAGCAGCTGCCGCTCGGCGCGGGGCTGGGCGGCGGATCATCCGACGCAGCGACCACGCTGATTGCGCTCAACCGACTGTGGAACACCGGCCTGTCGCTTGAGCGGCTCGCCGGGATCGGCCTGGGCCTGGGCGCCGATGTTCCCTTCTTCATTCACGGCAGCGACGCCTTCGTCGAGGGCATCGGCGAGACGCTCACACCGGTGACGCGCCCTCCCGCGCATTTTGTCGTGCTCTGGCCCGGTGTGAGTGTGCCGACCGCTGCGATTTTCACTGCGCCGGACTTGACGCGAAACACCGAACCCCTCAGAATTGCGGACTTCGCTTTACGCGCCACCCGAAACGATCTGCAAGCGGTTGCCTGCAGGATGTACCCGGAAGTGGCTGCGGCGATCGAGTGGCTGGGGCAGTACGCCTCGGCGCGCATGACCGGATCCGGCGCCTGCGTGTTTGCAGAGGTCGATTCGGCGAGGACGGCCTCGGACATCATCGCGGCCTGCCCCGAGCAATGGCGCGTCTGGCATGCGAGAAGTCTTTCCCGGCATCCGCTGCGCGGATGGCTCGATTGAAAAGCGAACAGGTTTTACTTGGGGAGTCGCCAAGTCGGTTAAGGCACCGGATTTTGATTCCGGCATTCGAGGGTTCGAATCCTTCCTCCCCAGCCAG
>CAXBIS010000022.1:0-47602 GCA_963975885.1 uncultured Azoarcus sp. | reverse complement strand
CGGATCCCTCAGGCGTAAACAACATCCCGTTTACACAAAAATTCGGACACGCCCCCGAGGCCCGGCGCGAGTGGGCCGAAGCCGTGAAGGACTTTCCAAACCGGATGGCCCAGGAAGTGAACAAGCAGGGGATGCCGGGCAGCGAAATCCTGCGTACCTATGTTGAGGAACTGGCCAAGCGCGGCTACCAGTTCCCGTACCCCTACGTCATCGACTGATGAGCCAAGCACACCTGGCCGTCGCGGCCAGGTGTGCCCTTGTTTCGCAACGATCTGAAAACAGGCAATCCCATGCGAACCGATACCTACAGGCCACGTGGCTGGCTTGGCGCAGTCGATGGCGTGCTCGGGGTGATCAGCAAGACGCTGACCGTACTCGCAGCACTGCTCATGGTGCTGATTGCGCTGCTGATCTCGGCCGACGTGTTCGGACGTGGCTTATTCAGCAAGCCCATCATCGGCGTCGCCGAACTGGTGGTGAACACCCTTGTGATCATCGCTTTCCTGCAACTGCCTTTTACGGTGCGTATCGGCGGCATGTTGCGTACCGAGATCATGGACATGGTCCCCAACGAGCTGTTCAAGCACTCGTTGTGGCTAACGGGACACCTGCTCGGAGCGTTCTTCTTTGCGGTCCTGGCATGGGCAGAGTGGGGAAACATGGTTACCTCGTTCATCAATAACGAATTCGAGGGACATGTGACCTTCGCAGTGCCGGTCTTCCCCAGCCGGCTTGCGATCGTGGTCGGCTCCGGACTGGCGTCTGTGGCCTACCTGGTGCTGGCCGCGCTGACGCTCGGTGGCATGTTTGCTTCCCGCTCGTCGCCGGCGAAACCCTCGGAGGTGCAGCATGGGTAGCCCAGAGTACGCCGCGATCATCATCGCGGCGCTGATGCTGAGCGTGATCCTGGGGATTCCGGTGGTGCTCTCGCTGGGCCTGACAAGCTTCTTTGGTCTGGCCTGGTTGATGGGCTCGTTTGAGTTCGGCAGTTCTCTACTTGCCAGCAGTGCCTTCGGCGCGATCCGCGCATACGAATTTGCCACCATTCCGCTGTTCGTGCTGATGGGCGAGATTCTCGCCCGCTCGGGTGCGGCGAGCGACTTGTTCAAGCTCATCAACCGTTCGCTGCGCGTGCTACCTGGCCGTCTTGCCTTGGCCACGGTCGGTGGCAACGCGGTGTTTGGCGCAGTTACCGGCGTCTCGATCGCATCTGCGGCAGCGTTCTCACGCATCGCCTATCCGGAGATGGTTCGTGCCAAATACGACAAGGGTCTGGCACTTGGGTCGATTGCGGGTAGCGCTTCGCTGGGGATGCTGCTCCCGCCAAGCGTGCTGCTGATCATCTGGGGCGTGATGGCCGAACAGTCGATCGGCAAGCTGTTCATCGCAGGAGTGGTACCCGGCCTGCTACTGGCCTTTCTGTTCTTCCTGTTCTTGCTTGCGTACGCCTGCCTGCATCCGCGCCTGTTTGGCGCGGGCAAAGAGGAAGAACTGGAGCCGGAACCGGTCGAAGCACGAAATCTGGTCGGGGCCTTGGGTGTATCGCTGATGGTCCTGATGGTGTTTGGCGGCATCTGGTTCGGGCTGTTCACTCCAACCGAAGCAGCCGGCATGGGGGTCCTGGGTGCGGTGGCTGTTGGGCTCGCCAAACGCATGCGCGTGAACGACTTCTGGCATTCCATCCTCGATGCCGGACGCATTTCTGCCCCATTGCTCTTCCTGCTGATCACTGCCCAGATGTACTCGCGACTGCTGGCGTTGGGGGGCATCGGCGGCATGATCGGCGATCTCTTCCTGGGCGTCGGCGATGTCTACACGGTGCTCGCGATCATGGTGATGATCTGGCTGCTGTTGGGCATGTTCCTCGATAGCACCTCGATCATCCTCCTTACCGTGCCGATCTTCGCGCCCATCGCCGGCACCTTCGGGCTTGAACCGCTGGCCTTCGCGATCATCGGCATTCTGGTGATCGAGGCAGGTCTGCTCACTCCACCGCTGGGGCTGTGCGTCTACACCGTCAAAGGGTGCGTCACCGACCCAGAGGCCACTCTGGGGCGCATCTTCCGTGGCTCGATCCCGTACTGGCTGATCCTGCTCCTCGTCGCCCTGCTGGTCATTCTCTTTCCCGAGCTCGCCAACTGGCTGCCCGAGAAAATGATGTAGCCGTTATGCGGCCGCATTCGTGCTCACCCGTTCGAAAAAGGAAACATAGATGTCCATCATTGACCTGACCCTGAAGATCGAAGACAACATGCCGGCGCACAAGCTGTTCCAGCGCCCGGTGATTACCGCGCACTTCACGCACGAGTCCTCCAAGCGCTTCAACTTGGGGGTTCCGGGCGACCAGATGACCTTCGCCACCACCCACCTGTCGATGCTCGACCACATCGCGACCCACGTGGATGCCTTCTATCACGTGGGTCCCAACGGGGCGACCATCGATGAGATGCCGCTCGACATGTTCATGGGCAAGGCGGTGTGCCTCGACCTGCGCCACATTCCCGATTTGGGCGATATCGACGTATCAGACCTGGAAGAAGCGGAAGCCAAGGCCGGGATCAAGATCGACGGTCATATCGTCCTGATGTGCACGGGACTGCATCGCAAGTACTACCCCGACGTCAAGGTGGTGTGGTCGAACCCCGGCCTCACCGAGGCCGCAACCCACTGGCTCGCTGACCGCGGCTCCAAGCTGCATGGCGTCGAAGGGCCTTCCACCGACAAACCCTCGCATAACGAATTTCCCAGTCACCGTGTGTGCCGCGACCGCGGCATCACACACTACGAGTGGCTGGTGAATCTCGAGGAGTTGATCGGCAAGGGCGAATTCATGTTCTACGGTCCGCCCCTGAAGATCGACCACGGCAGCGGCTCGCCGGTGCGTGCCTGGGCAGTCGTCGACTGACCTGCTTGACGGGCCGCGGTAAAACCGCGGCCCTCGTGCCCTGGAGGAATCTCATGGATCAACGTATCCCCATTACCCTGCTTACCGGCTTTCTCGGTGCCGGCAAGACGACCTGCCTGAACCGTGTGCTATCCGATCCGGACGCGGGACGTATCGCAGTCATCGTTAACGAATTCGGTGAGATCGGTATCGACGGCGACTTGGTGTCACGCGCGTCGGAGGACATGCTCGAACTCAAGAATGGCTGCATCTGTTGTGCCAGCAAGGATGACCTGGTCAAGACCATCTACGAGCTGTTCATGCGCCGTGTAGGCGCGCTGGAACCCAAGATCGAGTTTGATCGGCTGCTGATCGAGACAACCGGTATCGCCGACCCCGCGCCACTGGCGCAGGTGTTTTATACCGACATGCAACTCAATCTCAGCTACCGCCTGGACGCGATCGTCACCATGGTCGACCTCAAACATGTGGTGCGTCAGCTCGCGACCTCATCCGAGGCGCGCAAGCAGGTGGCGATGGCCGACAAGATCATCTTCAACAAGCGCGACCTGGTCGATGACGAGGGCTATGCGGAGGCGTTGGCAGCCGTGCGTGGACTCAATCCCGGCTGCCCGGTCGAGACCACCGCCCATGCCGAGCTAAGCGCTTCTCAGGTGATGAACCTCGGCCTGTTTGATCCGAATACACGCGCCAGCGCAGTAGCGGAGTGGATTGGCGAGACCACGCCCGACGCCTGCACGCACGATGGCTGCAGCGGCCACTGCGATCACGACCACCACAGTCGTCACTCAGGCCAGCACGGCGACATCGTGTCGGTCTCCTTCCGTGGAGCCCACGCGCTCGACTACCAAGCGCTGATGAACACGCTGTCGGAGTTTCTGGAGCAGCACGGAGAGAATCTTTTCCGGGTCAAAGGACTGGTTCGCTTCGGCATCGATCCGCGCCCGGTGATCGTGCAGGGCGTGCAGCAGGTGTTCAGCCCACTGACCTACGCCGAAGCTTGGCCTCATGAGGTCGACGACAGTCGTCTGGTGTTGATCGGGCGCGGGCTGCAGCGTGACGACATCCTGCAGCGTCTGGCCGAGTGCAGGGCGCCCGAGCATGCAGAGCTTGACCGCGCGCTGGGCGCCATCTGAGGAAAACCCCATGAGCCGTGAATTCGATTTCATGTCGGCGCTGGATCTGCGCGACGCGATCGCGAGCAAGCAGATTTCACCGGTTGATGTAGTACGGCGCGCCCTTGAGCGCATGGACGAGACCGAGCCGCATCTGAACGCCTTCGCCGAACGAGCGCCCGAGATGGCTCTTGCAGCGGCGCACGCGGCGGAGCGCGCAGTCATGGAGGGGGCACCTCTGGGTCTGCTGCACGGTCTGCCGATCTCGATCAAAGATCTCATCGCGGTAGCCGACTTGCCGTGCGCTTTCGGTTCTCGTACCCAGGCCGGTAAAGTCGCCGCGGCCGACGCACCTGCAAGCGAACGGGTCCGATCAGCCGGCGCCTGCATCCTAGGCAAGACCACGACCAGCGAGTTCGGCTGCAAGGCCGTTGGCGACTCCCCACTGACCGGCGTCACACGGAACCCGTGGAGCCTCACGCGCACACCAGGTGGCTCCAGTGCCGGGGCTGCGGCCAGCGTGGCGGCGGGAGTCAGCGCGTTGGCACTGGGCACCGACGGCGGTGGCTCGCTGCGCATCCCCGCATCAATGACCAACCTTTTCGGTCTGAAGGCCAACTTCGGCCGAGTGCCGGTGTTTCCGACCTCTGCCACCCCCACTTTGGCGCATGTTGGTCCGCTGACGCGCTCCGTGCGTGATGCGGCGCTCTTGTTGCAAGCGGTAGCGGGTTACGACGCACGAGATCCATTCTCTGTTGCCGCGCAGGTGCCCGACTTTCTCGCCGCGTGTGAATTGCCGGTGGCGGGCATGCGCATCGCGTGGTCGCCTACGCTCGGTTACGCTCATCCGCAGCCCGAGGTGCTTGCCATCACAGAGCGCGCCGCGCTGAAGTTCGAGCAAATGGGTTGCATTGTCGAACGTATTGATCACGTCATGGAGGATCCGGGCGAGCAGTGGATGGCCGAGTTCTACGCCGGCGTCGGCACTCGCCTGCGTGATGTACTCGTTGAGCAGCGGGGGATGCTCGATCCTGCGGTAGCGAGCGTTCTAGACGGGGCGCTCGACCAACGACTTGAGGACTATTACACCCAGGTCTTCGCGCGATACAACTTTCGCGAGCGGATGCGGCGGTTCTTCAGCGATTACGATCTGCTACTTACCCCCACTCTACCGGTCCCCGCGCCTCTGTGCGGCGTGGACGTGCCGCCCGAAACAGTCGACCGCAATATCGTGTCATGGGTGTACTACACCTATCCGTTCAATCTGACGGGCCAGCCCGCAGCATCGATACCCTGCGGCATGACGGCAGAGGGATTGCCTGTGGGGCTCCAAATGGTCGCGCGAAATCTCGGCGAAATGGATCTGCTGCGCGCGGCGGCCGCTTTCGAGGAAGCACAGCCGTGGCCAGTTTGTGAACCGACGGGATTGGACTCCAAACCTACGTGCTACTCAAATTCGGGGTGACGTCGGTACAGTCGTGAGTTTTTGACTTTATTGCCAAGTTTTCGACTTTAATTGCAAGGAACAACTCCGAAGCCGGAGGACGGCGCTATTCCACTGTGACCGATTTCGCCAGATTTCTCGGCTTATCCACATCAGTGCCCTTCACCAAGGCCGCGTGATACGACAGCAGTTGCAGCGGGATCACGTGCAGCACGGGGGAGAGCATGCCGTAGTGCTCTGGCATGTGGAGGATGTGCACGCCTTCGGACTCGGGGATTTCGCTGCCGGCGTCGGCGAAGACGTAGAGCTCGCCGCCGCGGGCGCGCACTTCCTGCAGGTTGGATTTGAGCTTTTCGAGCAGTTCGTCGGCCGGGGCGACGGCGATGACCGGCATGTCCTTGTCGACCAGCGCGAGCGGGCCGTGCTTGAGTTCGCCGGCAGCGTAGGCCTCGGCGTGGATGTAGGAGATTTCCTTGAGCTTGAGCGCGCCTTCCATGGCGATGGGCCAGTGGCGGCCACGACCGAGGAACAGGGCGTGGTGCTTCATCGCGAAGCGCTGCGCCCATTGCTCGATCTGGGGTTCGAGTTCGAGCACCTTCTGCACGGCCACCGGCAGGTGGCGCAGGCCGGCCAGGTGGCGCGCCTCGACATCTTCGGCGATGTGGCCCGACATGCGCGCAAGCGTGAGCGTGAGCACCGCGAGCGCGGCCAGTTGCGTCGTGAACGCCTTGGTGGAGGCCACGCCGATCTCGGGGCCGGCACGGGTGATGAAGCGCAGGGCGGCTTCGCGCACGATGGCGGATTCGGGCACGTTGCAGATGGCGAGCGTGCGCGTCATGCCGAGCAGCGTGGCGTGCTTGAGCGCCGCGAGCGTATCGGCCGTCTCGCCCGATTGCGAGATGGCGATGACCAGCGTGGCCGGGTCGGGAACCGAACTGCGGTAACGGTATTCGCTGGCGATCTCGACGGTGCAGGGAATCCCGGCGATGGATTCGAGCCAGTAGCGCGCGACCAGGCCGGAGTGATAGCTGGTGCCACAGGCCAGGATCAGCACCTGACGCACGCCACCGAGCACCGCCGGTCCGTCGGCGCCGAACAGTTGCGGAATGGGCAAGCCGCCACCGCCGATGATCTCCAGCGTGTTGGCCAGGGCCTGCGGCTGCTCGAAGATCTCCTTCTGCATGTAGTGGCGGTAGATGCCCAGTTCGACGGCGTCGGCCGACAGGCTGGATACATGCGTTGCGCGCTCGACCGGCTGGCCCGCACTGTCGGTAATACGCACGCCCTCGCGCGTGAGCTCGGCGATGTCGCCGTCTTCCAGATACACGATGTTGCGTGTGACCTGCAGCAATGCGGCGGTGTCGGAAGCGGCGTAGACGCCGTGCTCGCCGATGCCCAGCAGCAGCGGCGAGCCGCGCCGGGCGACGACGGCACATTCGGGTTCGGTCTCGTGCAGCACGCCGATGGCGTAGGCGCCGGTCAGCTCGGCGGTGGCCAGACGAACGGCCTCGAACAGGCTGCCGGCTTCGCGCAGCTTGCTTTGGATCAGGTGGGCGATGGCCTCGGTGTCGGTCTCGGACTCGAACACGTAACCGGCGGCCGACAGGCGCGCACGGATGGATTCGAAGTTTTCGATGATGCCGTTATGCACCACCGCCAGTCCGCCCGAGACATGCGGGTGGGCATTGCGCTCGGAAGGCGCTCCGTGCGTGGCCCAGCGGGTGTGGGCGATGCCTACCGGGGCGTGCACGTCGACCGACGCCTCGGCCAGCTCCGCGACGCGGCCGGTGGAGCGCACACGGCGCAGGCCGCCGTTGAGCACGGCCAGCCCGGCGGAATCGTAGCCGCGGTATTCGAGCTTGCGCAGACCTTCGATGAGGACGGGAACCACGTCTTGCGACGCGACGGCGGTGACGATGCCGCACATGGCAGCCTCCGGATCAGGGGGTTTTCTTCTGGGGACGCTTCCAGCGCACGCTGGTCTGCTTGACGCGCGAGATCGTGAGCTGCTCTTCGGGCGCGTCGCGCGTAAGCGTGGTGCCGGCACCGATGGTGGCGCCGCGGCCAATGCGCACCGGGGCGACGAGCTGCGCGTCCGAGCCGATGAAGGCCTCGTCCTCGATGATGGTTCGGTGCTTGTTGGCACCGTCGTAATTGCAGGTAATCACGCCGGCGCCGATGTTCACGCCCGCACCGACGTCGGCGTCGCCGACATAGGCCAGGTGGTTGGCCTTGCTGCCTGCCCCGACCTGGCTGTTCTTGACCTCGACGAAGTTGCCCAGATGCACGCCCTCGGCCAGAACGGTGCCGGGGCGGGTGCGCGCATACGGGCCGATGACGCAGGCTTCGCCCATGGTCGTGGACTCGACATGCGAGAACGGCGCGATGCGCGTGCCGGCGCCGATCACCGCATCGCGCAGCACGCAGTGCGCGCCGACTTTCACGTCGTCGCCCAGCACCACGCGACCTTCGAACACGCAATTGACATCGATCTCGACGTCCTCGCCACAGGCCAGCGTGCCGCGCACGTCGATGCGCGCCGGATCGGCAAGCGTCACGCCTCCGTCGAGCAGAGCGTCAGCCGCGCTGCGCTGCACGATGCGCTCCAGCCCGGCGAGCTGGCGACGGTCGTTGACGCCCAGCGTCTCCCACGCATCCGTCGGCTGGGCGGTGACGACCTCGACGCCATCGGCCACGGCCAGCGCGACGATGTCGGTCAGGTAGTACTCGCCCTGGGTATTGTCGTTGCCCACGCGTGCCAGCCACTGACGCAGGCGCGCAGCGGGGGCGGCGAGGATGCCGGTGTTGATTTCGTGGATTTCGCGCTCGACGGCGGTCGCGTCGCGATGCTCGACGATGCGCTGTACGCGTCCGGCCGCGTCGCGCACGATGCGCCCATAGCCGGCGGGGTCATCGAGCGTCACGGTAAGCAGCGCCAGACGCTCGACCCCGGCGGCGTCGACGAGCGCGGCCAGCGTCTCGCGACGGGTCAGCGGCACATCGCCATAGAGCACGAGCACGATCGCGTTGTCGGACAGTTCCGGCAACGCTTGCTGCACGGCATGGCCGGTGCCCAGTTGCGGGTGCTGCTCGACCCAGCGCAGGTCGGGCGAAGCGAGCGATTCACGCACCGCGTCGGCATCGTGGCCGATGACGCAGCAGATGCGCGCGGCATCGAGCGCACGGGCGGTGTCGAGCACATGCGCGAGCAAGGGTCGGCCGGCCAGCGGTTGCAAGACCTTGGGCCGGCGTGACCGCATGCGCGTGCCCTTGCCGGCGGCGAGAATCACGACTTCCATGGACGCTCCGGACCGCTTGGGGATGGCGGCGATTCTAGCATGTGCCCCCTCGGGGCCTGGCAGCGGTGCCGCTTGATGCATCGCAACAAAGGATGTCGCGCTACGGTCTAGAATGCCTCGGTATGCCCGACCAACGAGACGCCATGCACACGCCCACCCAGAAGTTCATCGAGAACCGCCCGTTCGACGAGATCCAGGTCGGCGACCGCGCCGAACTGGTGCGCACACTGCGCCCGGCCGACATCCATCTGTTCGCGGTAATGTCCGGCGACGTCAATCCGACCCACGTCGATGCCGAATACGCGCGCTCCGGCCAGTTCCGAGAGATCGTCGGCCACAGCATGTGGGGCAGCGCGCTGATCTCGGCCGTGCTGGGCACGGAGTTCCCCGGCCCGGGCACGGTGTATGTCTCTCAGAACCTGAATTTCCTGCGGCCGGTGGCGATCGGCGACACGCTGACGATCACGGTCACATGCCGCGAGAAGTTCGCCCACAACCGCCACATCGTGCTCGAGTGCGCGGCGCGCAATCAGGACGGGAACCCCGTGATCGAGGGTACGGCGGAAGTCGTCGCCCCCGCCGAGAAAATCCGCCGCCCGCGCGTCGACCTGCCCGAGATCACGGTGTCCGATCGCGAGTTGCGCTACCGCCATCTGCTCTCGGCCACCGAAGGCCTGCCGCCGGTGACGATGGCCGTGGCCCACCCGTGCGACAGGGAATCGCTCGGCGGCGCGGTGATGGCCGCACGTGCAGGCATCATCGAGCCGGTGCTGGTGGGACCGGAATGGCGCATCCGGGCAATCGCAGAGGAAAACGACTTCGACATCGAAGGCTTTCCGATCGTCGACGTCGAACACAGCCACGCCGCCGCCGACAAGGCCGTCGAACTGTGCCGCGAGGGCCGCACCGCGGCAATGATGAAGGGGTCGCTCCACACCGACGAACTGCTCGCCGCAATCGTCGACAAGGCCACGGGTCTGCGCACCGGGCGACGCATCAGCCATGTCTTCGTCGCCGACGTGCCGACCTATCCGCATCCGCTGATGATCACCGACGCAGCGGTCAATATCGAGCCCACGCTCGAGGAAAAGGCCGACATCGTGCGCAACGCCATCGATCTGGCCCACGCCATGGGCTTGCCTCAGCCGCGTGTGGCCATCCTCTCGGCGGTGGAAACGGTCACGCCCAAGCTCAAGTCCACGATCGACGCCGCCTGCCTGTGCAAGATGGCCGACCGCGGCCAGATCACCGGGGGCCTGCTCGACGGACCACTGGCCTTCGACAACGCCGTGTCGCTGGTTGCGGCCAAGAACAAGGGCATCGTCTCGGCCGTGGCCGGCAACGCCGACATCCTCGTCGTGCCCGACATCGAATCGGGGAACATGGTCGCCAAGCAGCTCGAGTATCTGGCCAACGCGCTGCTCACCGGCATCCTGCTGGGCGCGCGCGTGCCCATCGTACTGACCAGCCGCGCCGACGACGCACAGACGCGCACCGCCTCGTGCGCGATTGCGCAGTTGCTGGCGCACCGCAAGCAAGAGGCCGCGACACGCTCATGAAGGCACTGCTCGTCCTCAACGCCGGTTCCAGCAGTCTCAAGTTCGGGGTGTTCGCTGCCGACCGGGCCGACGCGCCGGCACTGCTGTCGGGCCAGATCGACGCGATCGGCGCCAAGCCGCGCCTGCGTGCAAGCAAGGGCGACGAGCGCTTCGACGAGGCCCTGCCGACCCCGGAAAACGCGGAGCACGCACACGAGGATGCGCTGACCTGGCTGCTCGACTGGCTGCGCGAGCATCTGGCGGCACTGGAACTGGTCGCGGCCGGCCATCGTGTCGTGCATGGCGGCACGCGCTTCTCGGTGCCGGTGCGCATCGACGAGACGGTGCTGGAAGAGCTGGAAGCGCTGGTCCCGCTCGCGCCGCTGCACCAGCCGCACAACCTGCGCGGCATCCGCGCACTGGCCGCCCAGTTGCCCGAATTGCTCCAGGTGGCCTGCTTCGACACCGCCTTCCACCACACGCAGGACACGCGCGCCGCGACCTTCGCGCTACCGCGCGCGCTCACCGACGAGGGGGTGCGCCGTTACGGCTTTCATGGCCTGTCCTACGAGTACGTTGCGGCGCAGCTGCCGGCACTGCTCGATGAGCGCGCCGACGGCCGCATAGTGGTCGCGCACCTGGGCGCGGGCGCCTCGCTGTGCGCGATGCGTGCCCGCGAGAGCGTGGCCACGACGATGGGCTTTACCGCCCTCGACGGCCTGATGATGGCCACCCGTCCGGGCAGCCTCGACCCCGGCGTGCTGCTCTACCTGATCGAGCACAAGTGCATGGACGCCGCCGCGATTACCCGGCTGCTCTACCACGAGTCCGGCCTGGCCGGTGTGTCGGGCATCTCGCCCGACATGCGCGTGCTGCTCGAATCCGACGCCCCGGCGGCCGCCGAAGCGGTGGAGCTTTACTGCTACCGGGTCGCGCGCGAAATCGGTTCGCTGATGTCCGCGCTGGGCGGGCTGGACGCGATCGTCTTCACCGCCGGCATCGGCGAACACTCGGCCACGATCCGGGCACGCGTGTGCGAACTGATGGCCTGGGCCGGCGTGCTTGTGGAGGCCGGGCGCAACGCCGCGCACGGGCCGCGCATCGAGTCCGACGACAGCGCGGTGGCCATCGGCATCGTGCCCACCGACGAGGAATCGGTGATCGCCCGCGCGACGCGGGAGGTCGTCGCGTAGATCGCATTGGGCCGCAGTCGCAGGGCGGATTAGCGCAGCGTAATCCGCCGGATGGCCGATCCATACCGCGCAATGCACTTCGTTTCGCGACATACGACATTCCGCGACACCGAAGCCCACCCGTTACAATCGCGCCTTGCACTGCACAAACGAGCCCGCCGTGACGCATTCCGCCCCGTTCCGACTTGCCATCAACGGCTACGGCCGCATCGGCCGCTGCTTTTTGCGCGCGCTGATCGAGGCCGGCGTGGCCGACCAGTTGCAGGTCGTCGCGATCAACGAACCTGCCGACTTCCGCGGCATCGTCTATCTGACCCGCTTCGATTCCACCCATGGGCGCTTCCCCGGCAAGGTCGAGGCCGGCGACGGGCGGTTGCTCATCGATGGGCGCGAAATCGCGGTCACTCACACCTCGACCCCGGAAGAGGTGGACTGGCGCGCCGAAGGGGTGGATCTGGTCGTCGAATGCTCCGGCCAGTACGGCAGCCGCCCTGAACTCATGCGCTTCATCGACGCAGGCTGCTCACGCGTGCTGGTATCGCACCCGGCCAACAGCGCCGAGGATGTCGACGCCACCATCGTCTACGGGTGCAATGAAGACGTACTCGGCGGCGGCGAGCGCATCGTGTCGAACGCCTCGTGCACCACCAACGCGGTGGTGCCGGTGCTTGACGTGCTGTTGCGCGAGGTCGGCATCGAGCAGGTGCTGCTGACCACGCTGCACGCGGCGATGAACGACCAGCCGCTGATCGACGGCTACCACCACGCCGACCTGCGGCGCACGCGCTCGGCGATGCAGTCCATCATTCCGGTGTCGACGGGGCTGGCGCGCGGCGTCGAGCGCCTGCTGCCGGCACTTGGCGGGCGCGTGCAGGCCAAGGCCATTCGCGTGCCCACGCACAACGTCTCGGCCATCGACCTGGTGGTCGAACTGTCGCGCGAGGCCACGGTGGCGGAGGTCAACGCGCTGCTGCGTGCCGCGGCCGAAGGCCCGCAGGCCGGGCGCATCGAGTACTCGGAAGAGCCGCACGCATCGATCGACTTCAACCACGACGGCCACTCGGCCATCGTCGACGGCAGCCAGACGCGCGTCATGGGCGGGCGCATGGTCAATCTGCTGGTGTGGTTCGACAACGAATGGGGTTTTGCCAACCGCATGGTCGACGTGGCGCGCTACTGGCTGGAACGCCGCGGCTGACGCAGACGTGCGTCGGATCAGTCCGGCGTGTGGATGACGATCAGCGCCCGCGCGCCCGGCCCCAGGCCGCGCCCGCGGTGGGGAATGCGTGACTCGAAGTACAGACTGTCGCCTTCTTCCAGTACCCAAACGCGCGGCTCGCCATCGATCAGCATTTCCCACTCGACCCGACCGCTGAGGATGAACAGGAACTCCTCGCCTTCGTGCTCGAAGAAGACTTCCTTTTGCACCTCGGGAAACGAGAAGATGAACGGCTCCATGCGCTTGTCGCGCTTCTGGTGCGCAAGACTGATGTAGTCGTAACCGAAGGCGCTGGCACCGCGCACAGCGGGCTGGCGCTCACTTGCCCGCACGACGCTGACGACATCCTCGAAGGGATCATTGACCGGCTGCAGGAAGGCCGCCACATCGGTTTGCAGCGCATGCGCGATGCGCACCAGCGTGCCGATGGGCGGCACGATGCGGGCGTTCTCGATCTTGGACATGTAGCCCTTGGTGACACCCGCCGCCTCCGCGAGCTGGCCCTGGGTCATTCCGCGTTCGGAACGCAGCGCAAGCACGCGGGTACTGATGTTGAGTTCCACGTCCCGCGCCGCGGATGAAAGTGTCTGTTCGGCCATTCGTCTCTCAGGAAGGGCGGTCATCCCAGTACGCCGCGTTCGCGGCCCAGGCAGCAGAATACTCCATGATCCGTGCCGTCTCATTGGCA
Source organism: uncultured Azoarcus sp. (assembly GCA_963975885.1). Classification (GTDB taxonomy): domain Bacteria; phylum Pseudomonadota; class Gammaproteobacteria; order Burkholderiales; family Rhodocyclaceae; genus Pseudazoarcus. The sequence continues at coordinate 34,201 of CAXBIS010000022.1, read as the reverse complement.
ACCTGCGCGCCCAGCAGGCGCTGCAGCAGGTGCAGTGTCACGTCGATGCACAGGCTCACGCCCCCGCCCGTCACTACCTGTCCGTCATCGACCAGTCGCACACTGACGGCCTCGACGGCTGGATGACGTTCGCCGAGCAGTTTCAGCGGCGGAATCTCCTTGCCCTCGATGACCTGCTGCTTGGTCGTCGCGCGGTGCCCGTCCAGCGCACCGCTGGCGGCCAGAATCATGCCGCCGGTGCACACCGACGCCACCAGGTGACGTTTCGCGCATGCGCCCAGATAGGCGAGCGTGGGCAAGTGCGCAACCTGATCCTGCCAGCCCGGCCCGCCCGTGACGATGAGCACATCGAGATCTGGCGCATCTTCCACCCCGTACTGGGAAAGTACGACCAGACCATTCGAGCACTTCACCGGCCCGCTCGCGGGCGCGACGGTGACGATCTCGATTTCCGGGGCGACACGCCGCGCCATGGACAGCACGCCAAAGGTCGCAAGATCGATCGGCTCGACGCCGTCGTAGACGAATATTCCAAACCGCATTGCCGATTTCCTCCAGGCGTGTGAACGCACTATCATTGGGCGAAAGTTTCTGCACAAGAAACATAATTGGTGCAACGCACAACCATTCTACTACCTGAAGCGGTTTTAGAGTGTTGATTTATAACCACTAACCTTTTCTCGTTCTTTTGAAGTCTTCTGGCATGTTTCCTGCTGAGAACCACTGGCGTACCACCACGCGGCGCCGGAATCAGGTCGCCGCATACCGGGTGCGAATCGCGGGCGAAAGCCTGCAAATCCCTCAGGAGGCCAGGACAATGGATCAGCTCCACTCGAAGCATGCGACAGAGAATTCTTCCCAGCAGGAAACCCCGCTCACGCGTCGCCGCTTTCTCGGCACGGCCGCGGCGAGTACCGCCGCTGCAGGCGCAGGCGCGCTGGGCTTCCCCTACATCGCCAAGGCACAGTCGCCGATCCGCTGGCGCTTTCAGAGCACCTGGCCGGCACGTTTCCTCTACCAGGAGGTCGCGGTCGACTGGACCAAGAAGGTCGACGAGATGTCCGGCGGGGCGCTGAAGATCGAGATGATGCCGGCCAACTCGGTGGTGCCGGGCCTGCAGATCATCGACGCCGCGCATCAGGGCGTGCTCGACGGCGGCCACGGGCTGCCGGGTTTCTGGTTCGGCAAGAACACCGCCTTCGGCCTGTATGGCGCGGGGCCGGACTTCGGCATGAACGCCAACCAGATGCTGGGCTGGATCGAGTACGGCGGCGGCATGGAGCTGTACACCGAGATCCAGGCAGCCGCACGCCTGAACCTCAAGAGCTTCCTGCTTGGCCCGGTCCCCCCGGAGCCCATGGGCTGGTTCAACAAGGAGATCAAGACCCTCGACGACCTCAAGGGCCTGCGCTTTCGCACGGCGGGGCTGGCGGTCGACATGTTCCGCGAACTGGGCATGTCGCCGGTGCAGATGGCACCGGCCGACATCATCCCGGCGCTCGACCGCGGGCTGCTCGACGCGGCGGAGTTCGCCAGCGCGACCGACGACCGCGTGATGGGCTTTCCCGACGTTGCCAAGTTCTACCTGCAGCACAGCTACCACATGGCCAACAACGTGTGCGAGGTGATGATCAACCAGCGCCGCTACGACGCCCTGCCGGAGGAACTCAAGACCGTCCTCAAGTACGCCTCCCACGCAGCCAGTGCCGACATGCAGTGGAAGAACATGGACCGCATGTCGCAGGACTACGTCGAGCTCAAGGCCACCGGCAAGGTCACCAGCTACCGCACGCCGGAACCCATCCTGGAGGCCCAGCTCATGGCGTGGAACAAGGTGGTCGAGAAGCGCGCCGGCGAGAACCCCCTGTTCGCCAAGGTCATCGAATCGCAGCGGGCGTGGGCGAGCCGCGTCGTTTACTGGCACAACGAGGTCTCCCCCAGCCAGACGCTGGCCTACAAGCACTACTTCGGCGATGGCCCGACAAAGGCCTGAGTCCTGCGCCGCCGCGACGCGACCCGTGCGGCGGCGCCCGACCAATTCAACCCCGAAACAGGTCATCGCCATGAGCAAGAACGACATCAACCCGCCCGACACCGGCCAGCCGGACGCCCTGGCCAGGCTGGTGACGCGCGTGGACGCATTGAGCACCGCGGCAGGACGCATGTCGTCCTGGCTGCTGCTTGTACTGACGCTGGTGATCTCGGTCGAAGTGGTCTCGCGCTACGTCTTCGGCTGGCCACTGGACTGGGTGTTCGACACCAGCTACATGCTGTACGGCAGCACCTTGCTGATGGCCGGCGCCTACGCGCTGGCCAAGGATGCCCACGTGCGCGGCGACCTGCTCTACGGCGAGTTCTCGCCGCGCATGCAGGCCAGCCTCGACCTCGTGCTCTACCTGCTGTTCTTCGTGCCCGGCGTGCTTGCGCTGATCGTCGCCGGCTACCACTTTGCCGCCGAGTCCTGGGCAATCCGCGAGCATTCCTCGCTGACGCCCGACGGCCCGCCGATCTACCCGCTGAAGATGGTCATCCCGGTCGGCGGAGCGCTGCTCCTGCTGCAGGGCGCGAGCGAGATGCTGCGTTGCGGCCTGTGCATCGCGCGTGGCAGCTGGCCCGAACGCGCCCCCGACTTCGAAGCGGTGGACATCGACAAGCTGCGCTCCGAAATCTCCGGAACCCCCGACCATGAAGCGGGGGTGCGGCCATGAAACCCACTGCCCGTATTGGCATCGCGATTCTCGCGCTGGTGGTTCTGGTCGTCGGCGCAATGTTCTTCTCGGGATCGGGGGATATCTCCCAGGGCCGCGTTGGCCTGCTCATGCTGGGTCTCGTCGTCGTGGCGATCATGCTCGGCTTTCCCGCGGCCTTCACGCTGATGGGCATGGGGGTGCTGTTCGGCCTCTACGCCTTCCAGGGCGACTTCGTCATCACCACCAACATGGTGGTGCAGCGCGCCTACGCGATCCTGACCAACGACGTGCTGGTCGCGATTCCGCTGTTCATCTTCATGGGCTATCTGGTCGAGCGCGCCAACCTCATCAAGCGGCTGTTCGAGTCCATGCACATCGCCATGGCACGTGTGCCGGGCGCGCTTGCGGTGGCCACGCTGGCGACCTGTGCGCTGTTCGCGACCGCCACCGGCATCATCGGCGCGGTCGTCGCGGTGATGGGTCTGCTGGCGCTGCCGGTCATGCTCAAGGCGGGCTACGACGTGCGTCTGGCCAGCGGGGTGGTTGCCGCCGGCGGCTGCCTGGGCATTCTCATCCCGCCTTCGGTGCTGCTCATCGTGTATGGCGCGACTGCCGGCGTGTCGGTGGTGCAGCTCTACGCCGGGGCGATCCTGCCGGGACTGATGCTTGCCGGGCTGTACGTCGTCTATGTGGTCGTACTGGCCGCATGGAAACCGCATCTCGCCCCGCCGCTGCCCGCCGTGCAGCGCATCGTGGAGCCGCCGCGATTCGCACGTGGGCTGCCCGAACAGGGCAATGCGCGCGCCCTGCCGGCCATCCTCTCGGCGATCAAGGGTCGCCACAATGCGGATGTGCCGATGCCCACGCTGGTGAAGTATCTCGTCATCGCCGCGCTGCCGTTCGTCGCCTTCCTCGTCATCGGCCTGCTCGTCATGCGTGGCATGACGCCGTCTGCCGAAGAGGCAGGCTCGGGGCTCAGTGCGGTGCCAACGGCGTTCTGGATCGCCGGCATCGCCGGGAGCGCGCCGCTGGTCGGCTTCTACGCGTGGTTCACGGTGACACGCATGGAAGTGCTGAAGATGCTGCTGGGCTCGTTCTTCCCGCTGGCGGCGCTGATCGTGACGGTGCTGGGCTCCATCGTGTTCGGGCTGGCGACGCCGACCGAGGCTGCGGCGATCGGGTCGATGGGGGGCATCCTGCTGGCGCTCGCCTATCGCCGACTCAACTACTCGATGATGAAGGAGTCGCTCTACCTCACCGTCAAGACCTCGGCGATGGTGGGCTGGCTGTTCATCGGCGCGGGCATCTTCTCGTCGGTGTTCGCGCTGCTGGGCGGCCAGCGGCTGATCGAGGAGTGGGTGTTCTCGATGGATCTGTCGCCGCTGGAGTTCATGATCCTGGCGCAGATCATCATCTTCGTGCTCGGCTGGCCGCTGGACTGGGCCGAGATCATCGTCATCTTCGTACCCATCTTCGTGCCGCTGCTCGATCACTTCGGCATCAATCCGTTGTTCTTCGGCCTGCTGGTGGCACTCAACCTGCAGACCGCATTCCTGTCGCCACCGGTTGCGATGGCGGCGTTCTATCTGCGCGGGGTCGCCCCACCCCACGTCACGCTGAGTCAGATCTTCGCCGGCATGCTGCCCTTTCTCGGCATCCAGATCCTGGCGTTGATCCTGCTCTACACCTTCCCGGCCATCGCCCTGTGGCTGCCGGCGAAGCTCTACGGATGACAAAAGAACCGGCGCGACGCGCCGGCAATACGGAGGAGTAAGGCATGACCAACGCAACAAATGTACAGCCGGCCGCCGAATCGATCGCCCTGCCGCCCGCGGCCGCAGCCGTGGGCAACTACGTCGGCTGGGCGATCTCCGGCAACCTGGTGTTCATCTCCGGGCAGTTGCCGCTGGATGGCGGCGCCATCGCGGTAAAGGGGCAACTCGGCCGTGACCTCGAAATCGAGGACGGCTACCGCGCCGGGCGCATGTGCGGGCTCAACATTCTGGCCCAACTCAAGGAAGCCTGCGGGGGCGATCTGGGCCGCGTCGTGCGCGTGGTGCGCCTGGGAGGCTTCGTGTGCGCCACGCCCGAATTCATCGACGCGCCCAAGTGCGTGAATGGCGCCTCCGACCTGATGGTCGAGTACTTCGGCGCGGCCGGCAGCCACGCGCGCTTTGCCGTCGGCGTGGCCTCGCTGCCGGGCGGCGCTGCGGTCGAGGTGGACGCCACCATCGAGATCCGGCCCGCCGACTGAACGTCCGACTTCCCAACTTCAAGGCGCGCGCGCCACAAGGAGAACCACATGAGCGACAACCCCACGATCCGCTATTACGGCTGGTCCAGCCTGTCCATCGACACGTCCTACGGATCGATGTACTTCGACCCCTTCTTCCGGCATTACTGCGGCGCGCAGTGGTTCAGGCTGGAGGATTTCGCCGACGCCAAATACGTCTGCGTCACCCACGGTCACGAGGAGCACTTCCTCGACGTGCCGGAAGTCGCGCAACGCTCCGGCGCCACCGTGATCGGCCCGAAATCGGTCACCGGATTCCTGCACTCGCGCAACAAGCTGCCCGAGGACCGGTTGATCACAATGAGGGCCGGCGAGACCCGCGAGCTGCCCGGCTTCAAGGTTTCCACCTTCAATTGGAAACACCGTGACATCAACCTCGTCAAGGCCATCTCCAAGGCCGTGTTCCAGGGCAACACCACGCAGCTCGCGTGGGTCTGGAGCAGCGTGACCAACGCACCGTTCTACGCCCCCTATACCGGCTATCACGTCGAACTGCCAGGCGGGCTCACCGTGCTCAACTACAACGAAGGCTTCAACACCAAGATGACCGACGCCGAAATCGAGGAACTCGGTCGGCGTTTCCACACCGACGTGCTGCTCGCCGGCATGCAGCTCGACTTCGTCGCCGACGTGGTGCGCGGCGCCAAGGCATTGAAGCCGAAGATCGTGCTGCTCTACCCTCCGCACGACAAGTTCCACGAGATGATGGGCGTCACCTCGCGTCCTTGGAGCGAGTTTGCCGACGCGGTGAAGGCTGCGCTGCCGGAGGCGAAGGTCATCATCGCCGAGCCGGGCACGACCATCGACGCCGTCACAGGCGAGGTGCTGGCCGAGGAGCTCGAGCCCGCGTGATCGGATCGCCGGGAATCGGTCGCAGCAGGGGCTGAGGGAAACATGGTGGCGATGACACCGCACTTTTGATCACGCTACTATCGCCACCATCGCCCCTGCTGAGGCCATACAGCCCACCCTGAACGAGGAGCGGCACTGAGCGGGACGAGCCCGGCCCCCCTCAGCGCTTGGGCCTTTCGCAGGTCGGCGGTCTTGCCAATCGCATGGTCGACGTGGCGCATCACTGGCTGGAACGCACGTACTGAGGAACGCGCGCCGCGATCGAACGTCGAAGCGCAGGCCATCGACCACACGGAAGCATTCATGAGCCACGACACCTACACCCCACCCCGCGTCTGGAAGCAGGAAGCGCCCAGCGGTGGCGCCTTCGCCAACATCAACCGCCCGGTCGCCGGCCCGACCCATGACGCGCAACTGCCGGTGGGGCGTCACCCGCTGCAGTTGTATTCGCTGGCCACACCCAACGGCATCAAGGTCACGGTGATGCTCGAGGAACTGCTCGCGCGCGGCCACGCCGGCGCCGAGTACGACGCCCACCTGATCCGCATCACCAAGGGCGAGCAATTCGGCAGCGGCTTCGTCGAACTGAACCCGAACTCCAAGATCCCGGTACTGCTCGACCGCAGCATGGGCCCGCCGCTGCGCGTATTCGAATCGGGCGCGATCCTGCTGTATCTGGCGGACAAGTTCGGCGAATTCGTACCCAAAGACCTGCGCGGACGCACCGAATGCCTGTCGTGGCTGTTCTGGCAGATGGGCAGCGCGCCGATGGTCGGCGGCGGCTTCGGGCATTTCTACGCCTACGCGCCGGAAAAGTACGAATACCCGATCAATCGCTACACGATGGAGGTCAAGCGCCAGCTCGACGTGCTCGACCGCCGCCTGGCCGAGACCAAATATGTGGCCGGTGCCGACTACACCATCGCCGACATGGCGATCTGGCCATGGTACGGCCTGCTGGTGCGCGACGAACTGTACGGCGCAGCCGAATTCCTCGACGTCGCCAGCTACCCCAACGTGCAACGCTGGGTAGCCGAGATCGCCGAGCGTCCGGCCGTGCGCCGCGGCCGCATGGTCAATCGCACCTGGGGTCCGCACGAGCAGAGACTGCCCGAGCGCCACGACGCGAGTGACTTCGAGCTGCGCACCGGCGACAAGCTCGAACGCGAAGCGGGCTGAAGCCGGCCCTGCGAACGCTCCCGGGCGCCCGCGCTTCGCGCTACACTCGCGCCCATCGTGCCCCGCGCAGGAGAGCGCCATGAGCGACATCCCGGAAGCATCCACCCCCCATCATTGGCGCTTCTTCCGGGTCGGCGGCTTCGACCAGGTACGCATCGACCGCGCCGACGACCTGCGCCATCTGGCCACGCTGGACCAGAAGCTGTGGTCGGTGCTGGCCTGCCCCACGTCCGATCTCGAGTTCGACTGCCGCACGCTGGCGCTGATCGACACCGACGGTGACGGCCAGATCCGCCAGCCCGAGATCGTCGCCGCGACCGAATGGGTGTGCCGCGTGCTCAGGACGCCGGAGATCCTGTTCGACAGCGGCGATGCCGTGCCGCTGGCCGCACTGAACGAGGCCGACGAAGAGGGCGCGACGCTGCTCGCCGCTGCGCGCGAGGTGCTCGCCGTGCTCGGCAGACCCGAAGCGGATGCGATTGCGTTCGACGACGTGGCCGACAAGACGCGCCTGTTCTCGGCCGACCATCCCAACGGCGACGGCATCGTGCCCGCCGCGCTCGCCGGCGACGAACGCCTGGCCGCCGCGATCGGGCTGATCGTCGAGACGCTGGGCGGCGAAGCCGACCTGTCCGGCGAGCCGGGCATCACCGAGGGCACGCTCACGGCCTTCTTCGAACAGGCGCAACAGGTGTCCGACTGGCATCGCGCGGCCGAGGACAAGGCCGACGACGTTCGCCCGCTGGGCGAGGACACCGCCAATGCGGCCGAGGTCTTCGACGCGGTGCGCGCCAAGGTGGACGACTATTTCACGCGCTGCCGCCTGGCCGCCTTCGACGCGCGCGCGAGCGCTGCGCTCAACCCGGCCGAGGCCTTCTACGGCGGCCTCGGCGCGCAGACGCTCGATGCCGGGCACACGGACATCGCCGCCCTGCCGCTGGCACTGGCCGGTGCCGACAAGCCGCTGCCGCTGGCCGGCGAACTCAACCCGGCCTGGGCCGCGCGCATCGCGCAATTGCACGACAGCGTCATCACGCCGCTGCTGGGCAAGCGCGAAACGCTGTCCGAGGCTGACTGGAAGGATCTGACCGCGCGCTTCGCCGCCTACCGCGGCTGGCTCGGCGCCAAACCGGATTCACCGCTCGCCACCCTGGATGTGACCCGCCTGCGCGAACTGCTCGAAGACGACACCCGGGCGCGCCTGATGGAACGCATCGAGGCCGACCGTGCCGCCCACGGCGCCGCCGGCCCCATCGACGCGCTCGAGCGCCTGACCCGCTACCGGCGCGATCTGGTGACGCTGCTGCGCAACTTCGTCAGCCTCACGAATTTCTACGCGCGCCAGGACAAGGCCATCTTCCAGGCCGGCACGCTGTATCTGGACGAGCGCAGCTGCGAACTGGTGCTGCGCGTGCCCGACATGGCCAAACACGCCAAGCTCGCGCCGCTGTCGGGCGCCTATCTGGTGTATTGCACCTGCTCGCGCAAGAATGAAAAGCCCTTCACCATCGTCGCCGCGATGACCGGCGGCGATGCCGACGAGATGATGGTGCCGGGCCGCAACGGCCTGTTCTACGACCGCGCCGGGCTCGACTGGAGTGCGACCGTCGTCAAGGTGGTCGAGGCGCCGATCAGCGTGCGTCAGGCCTTCTTCTCGCCGTACAAGCGCGTCGCCCGCATGATCGGCGCGCAGATGGAGAAGTTCGCCGCCTCGCGCGACAAGGCCGTGGAATCGAAAGCCCAGGCCGGCATCGCCGACTCCGCCGCCAAGGCCGAAGCCGGCACGCCCGCCGCACCCGCCTCGCAGGCCTTCGACATCGCCAAGTTCGCCGGCATCTTCGCCGCCATCGGCCTGGCCATCGGCGCCATCGGCACCGCACTGGCGGCCATCGTCTCCGGCCTGCTGTCGCTGCCGGCCTGGAAGATCCCGCTGGTGTTCGTCGGCGTCGTGCTGCTGATCTCCGGCCCGTCCATGCTGCTCGCCTGGCTCAAACTGCGACGCCGCAACCTCGGCCCGCTGCTCGACGCCAATGGCTGGGCCGTCAACGCCCGCGCCCGCATCAACATCCCCTTCGGCGGCTCGCTCACCGGCACCCCCGAACTCCCCGAAGGCGCCTCGCGCAGCCTCGACGACCCCTACGCTGACAAGGGCGGCGCGTGGAAGTGGTGGCTGCTGGCCGCCATCGTCGTGATCGTGCTCGCGGAGCTGTGGCGCAACGGCGTACTGGGCTGAGTTGCCTCAGGTGCGCGCCAGCGGCGCTTACCTGAGCTACGTCGAACCAGCCAACCGCCGTAGCGCAGGCAAGCAGCGCACCTGCGGCATCGCTAGAAACTCACGCTCACACCCGCTTCAACAACGCAGAGTTATCCCAAATGGATTAAGCTGCATGCCGGAATCCTGCTCCCACGGGAGGGCCCTCCGGCATGAAAGCCCGACGTCTGTTGCGCGCGGCCGTGCTGGCCTGGCTTGCCATCACGGCGGCAACCGCCCTGGCGGACGCCAGCCTCCAGCCGATGCTCGCCGGGCGCTATCACGACGGCATCGACCCTTCTCACTACTGGGTCAGCGAAAAGTACGACGGCGTACGCGCCCGCTGGGACGGCCACGCACTCACGCTGCGTGGCGGCGGCACCATTGCCGCGCCGGAGTGGTTCATCTCGGCACTGCCCCGCACGGAAACCCTGGATGGCGAACTGTGGCTGGGCCGCCGGACCTTCGATCGCCTCTCCGGCCTGGTGCGTCGCCACGCGCCTGAAGACCCCGCCTGGCGCGCCGTGCGCTACATGGTCTTCGACCTGCCCGGCGCCCCCGGCACCTTCACCACCCGCGTCAAACGCATCCGGCAGATCGCCGCCACCGCCAACGTCCCGTGGCTGCAAGCCGCCCCGCAACGCCGCGTCGCCAACCGCGCCGAGTTGCAGCAATGGTTCGATGAAGTCGTAATCGCCGGCGGCGAAGGCCTGATGCTCCAACACGCCGAAGCCCACTGGACCCCCGGCCGCAACTCCGCCCTGCTCAAACACACCCCCCAGCTCGACGACGAAGCCCGCGTCATCGCCCACCTCCCCGGCAAAGGCCGCCTCCAAGGCATGACCGGCTCCCTGCTCGTCGAAACCCCCGACGGCCGCCGCTTCCGCCTCGGCAGCGGCCTCACCGACGCCCAACGCCGCGACCCGCCAGCGGTGGGGAGTCTGGTGACGTATCGGTATCGGGAGCTCACACCAAACGGAATGCCGCGGTTTCCGGTGTTCTTGCGAGTGCGGGAATTGCCGTGAGGGCGCTCTTGTTGATTGACAGCGCAAATCGTCAAGACCAAACTAGTCAGAACACTAGTCATTCAGGTGAAATCATGCATTCATGGCCCGTACAAGACGCCAAGGCGCGATTCAGCGAATTCTTGGATGCATGCCTCGCTGAAGGCCCACAGATGGTGACCCGTCGCGGTGCAGAGGCTGCCGTGCTCATCCCGGTCAGCGAGTGGCGCCGCCTGCAGACCGCCGCGCGTCCGTCGCTCAAGGAACTGCTGCTGTCGGATCAGGCGCGCACCGATCTGCTCGTGCCGCCCCGCGGCAACGCCAAACGCCGCGCGCCCGAAACCCTGAGCTGACCGGCATGTACCTCCTCGACACCAACGTCGTCTCCGAACTGCGCAAACCCAAGCCACACGGCGCGGTGGTGGCCTGGCTGCAGTCCGTGGATGACGCCTCGCTGTTCCTGTCCGCCGTCACCCTGGGCGAGATTCAGGCCGGCATCGAACTCACCCGCGAGCAGGACCCGGCCAAGGCGGCCGAGATCGAAGCATGGCTAGAACTCGTCGCCAGCGCCTACAACGTCCTGCCGATGGATGCGGCGGCCTTCCGGGCTTGGGCGAAACTCATGCATCGCAGATCCGACACGCTCTACGAAGACGCGATGATCGCGGCAACTGCCGCAACGAACAGCCTGATCGTGGCCACGCGCAACGTCAGCGACTTCAAGACGCTAGGGGTCGAAGTTTTCAATCCATTCGCCTGAGCATCGCACCATTTCGACGACGCGCCCGCCGCAGGCCACCACGGCTACACCGCCAACTCCTCCCTCACCCCGTCCGCATCCATATCCTCCCCCGCCCCGCGCATGACGATCTCGCCGCGCTCCATGAGCAGGTAGTGGTCGGATAGATCACGCGCAAAGTCGTAGTACTGCTCGACCAGCAGGATGGCCATTTCGCCGGATTCGGCGAGGGTGCGGATGGCGTTGCCGATGTCCTTGATGATGGAGGGCTGGATGCCTTCGGTGGGCTCATCCAGGATGAGCAGCTTGGGGCCGAAGGCCAGGGCGCGGCCGATGGCGAGTTGTTGTTGCTGGCCGCCGGAGAGGTCGCCGCCGCGGCGGTGCATCATCTGTTTGAGCACGGGGAACATGTCGAAGACGCGCTCGGGAATCTTGGCGCTGCCGGGGCAGGTGGCGAGACCCATGAGCAGGTTTTCTTCCACCGTCAGGCGGGGGAAGATTTCGCGGCCTTGCGGCACGTAGCCGATGCCGGCCGCGACGCGTTTGTAGGACGGGGCCTTGGTGATGTCGGCGCCGTTGAGCGTGATTGCGCCCGTCGAGGAGGGCACCAGTCCCATCAGCGTCTTGAGCAGCGTGGTCTTGCCGACGCCGTTGCGGCCCAGCAGGGTGGTGACCTTTCCGATGGGCACTTCGAAGGACAGGCCGCGCAGGATGTGGCTGCCGCCGCCGTAGTACTGGTGGAGGTTTTCTACTTTCAGCATGGCCAGTTACCGCCCCAAATAGACTTCAATCACACGTTCATCGGCCTGCACGTCCTTGAGCGGGCCTTCGGCAAGCACCGAGCCTTCGTGCAGCACGGTGACCTTGCCGCCCAGCGCTTCGACGAAGCTCATGTCGTGCTCGACGACGACAAGCGAGTGCTCGCCGGCGAGACTGACGAACAGTTCGGCGGTGCGTTCGGTCTCGTCATCGGTCATGCCGGCGACCGGCTCGTCGAGCAGCAGCAGGCGCGGCTCCTGCATCAGCAGCATGCCGATTTCCAGCCACTGCTTCTGGCCGTGCGACAGGAGACCTGCGACGCGGTCGGCGGCGTCCGTCAGGCGGATACGCTTGAGGGTGTCACTGATGCGGTCGCGCTGCTCGTCGGACAGGCGGGCGAACAGGGCGCGGCGCACGCGCTTGTCGGCCTTCATCGCGAGTTCGAGGTTTTCGAACACGGTGAGTTGCTCGAACACGGTGGGCTTCTGGAACTTGCGGCCGATGCCCATGTGCGCGATCTCGGGCTCGGTCATGCGGGTGAGATCGATGGTCTGGCCGAAGAAGGCCTTGCCGGAATCCGGGCGCGTCTTGCCGGTGATGACGTCCATCATCGTGGTCTTGCCGGCGCCGTTGGGGCCGATGATGCAGCGCAGCTCGCCAGCGTCGACCGTCAGCGACAACTCGTTCAATGCGCGGAAGCCGTCGAAGGAGACGGTGATGCCGTCCAGGTAGAGGATGACCTTGTGCGACAGGTCGAGCTCGCCGTGGCGAACGGTGTGGCGCTCGGGCCCGCCACGGTGTCCGGGCGCGTCGCCGGGCTCGCGCAGGAATGGGGTGTTCACGTCCATGTCAGGCTCCCCGCGCGAGCGGGCCGCGCGTCTGGGTGGATTCATCGGCGGTGGCGTCCGCGGGCGTCGTCGGCGTGTCGTCGGCGGGCGTGTCATCGGCCGGCTGGGCGCGGCGGCGCGAGAACAGCTTGCGCACCAGCCCGACGATGCCCTGCGGCATGAACAGCGTCACCGCGATGAACAGGAAGCCGAGCATGAAGGGCCAGTATTCGGGCACGGTCACCGTGAACCAGGTCTTGGCCAGATTCACCACACCCGCGCCGACCATGGCACCGATCAGCGAGCCGCGCCCGCCCACGGCCACCCACACGGCGATCTCGATGGAGTTCGCGGGGCTCATCTCGGACGGGTTGATGATGCCCACCTGCGGCACGTACAGCGCTCCGGCCAGGCCGCACAGCACGGCCGACAGCGTCCAGATGAAGAGCTTGTAGTGCAGCGGGTTGTAGCCGATGAACATGACGCGGCTCTCGGCATCGCGGATGGCGGCCAGCACGCGGCCGAAGCGCGAGGTGACCAGATAGCGGCCGAGCAGCAGGCAGAAGATGAGCAGCAGCGCCGAGAGAGCGAACAGCGTCACACGCATCTCGGGCGAGGTGATGGAGTGGCCGAGGATGCGCTTGAAATCGGTGAAGCCGTTGTTGCCGCCGAAACCCGTCTCGTTGCGGAAGAACAGCAGCATCGCGGCGTAGGTCAGCGCCTGCGTGATGATCGAGAAATACACGCCCTTGATGCGCGAGCGGAACGCGAACCAGCCGAAGATGAAGGCCACCACGCCGGGCACCGCCATTGCCAGAAAGACCGTCCACAGGAAGGAATCGGAGCCTGCCCAGTACCAGGGCAGCTCCTCCCACGCGAGGAAGACCATGAAGTCCGGCAGGTCCGAGCCGTAGCTGCCGTCGCGCCCGATCTGGCGCATCAGATACATGCCGAAGGCGTAGCCGCCGAGCGCGAAGAACATGCCGTGGCCCAGGCTGAGAATGCCCGCGTAGCCCCAGATCAGGTCCATCGCCACGGCGACGATCATGTAGCACAGGATCTTGCCCAGCAGGCTGACCCAGTAGCCGGACAGGTGCAGCGCGTGCTCGGCCGGCAGCACGAGGTGCGCGACCGGCACCCACACGAAGGCGGCGAGCGCGAACAGCGCGAGCGCGATGCGGGCCGAGGCCGGCAGGTTGCTCAAGAGACGGATGGTGAAAGGCGTGCGCATGGTCGTCCCGTTAGTTGTCTGCGAAACGACCCTTGAGGGCGAAGATGCCCTGCGGTCTTTTCTGGATGAACATGATGATGAAGACCAGCACGAGGATCTTGGCGACCACCGCGCCCGTCCAGCCTTCGAGGAACTTGGTGAAGATGCCCAGACCGAAGGCGGCCGACACCGCGCCGGCAAGCTGGCCGACGCCGCCGAGCACGACGACCATGAAGGAATCGACGATGTAGCCCTGCCCCATGGCCGGGCCGACGTTGGCGATCTGCGACAGCGCGAGCCCGCCCAGGCCGGCCACCCCGGCGCCGATGGCAAACGCCATGGTGTCGACGCGCGCGGTGGGCACGCCCACGCAGCCGGCCATCGGGCGGTTCTGCGTGACCGCGCGCACGAACATGCCCAGCCGCGTGCGCTGCATCATCAGCCAGATCAGCAACAGCACGAAGCCCGAGAAGCCGACGATGACGATGCGGTTCCACGGCAGCGACAGGCCCGCGAACAGTTCCACGCTGCCCGACATCCACGACGGGTTGGACAGCTCCAGGTTCTGCGGCCCGAAGGTCACGCGCGCGGCCTGGATCAGCACCAGCGACAGGCCCCAGGTGGCGAGCAGGGATTCGAGCGGACGGCCGTACAGGTAGCGCAGCACCGTGCGCTCCATGACGATGCCGACCGCTGCGGCGACGAAGAAGGCCACCGGCACGGCGGCCAGCACGTAGAAATCGAAGTATTCGGGAAACTGCGTGCGGAACACGTTCTGCACCAGATAGGTGGCGTAGGCGCCGACCATCAGCAGTTCGCCATGGGCCATGTTGATGACGCCCATCACGCCGAAGGTGATCGCCAGACCGAGCGCGGCGAGCAGCAGGATGGAACCCAGCGACACGCCGGAGAACACGATCGCGACGTTGGCCGCGAAGGCCACGCGGCGCTCGATGGCGGTGATGGAATCGGCCGCGGCCGCGCGTACGCTCGCGTCGGGCTCGTTCCATGGCCCCGGCGCACCGGCCTCGCCCGGCTGGCGCTCGACCAGCGGCGCGAGCAGCGTGAGCACGGCACGGTCGGAGGATTCGCCCAGCGCCTGGGCGGCGGCGCGACGATCGGCCGGATCGTCCGAGCCGAGCAGCACACGCGCCCGCGCGAGCACGACGAGTTCGCGCACGGAGGCGAGCTTTTCGTTTTCGATGACGCGATCGAACAGCGGCAGCAGACGTTCGGAGGCGTTGTCGACCAGCGTCTGCGCCGCGGCGAGCCGTTGCACCTCGCTGCCGGTCTCCAGTTCCACGCCGGCTCTGGCGGTCGAGATGGCGCGACGCACGCGGTTGTTCACGCGCAGTTTCGACACGTCCGATGCAGCCGCTTCGAGGGGCTCTCCGCTGGCCACGTCGATCACCGTGTCATCGCGCACGATCACGGGCCGCTCGTCGAGCGCGCCAAAGTCGCCGGCCTCGATGGCGTCGAGCACTTGGGCACCGGCCGGCCCGGCAATCGCCAGCGCCTCGATGGCGTCGATGCGCTCGCCAAAGCTCTTCGAGCCGAGGCCGGAGAGCACCTCCGGCGGCAGGGCGGCGTGCACGCTGCCGGCGGCAAACGCGATGAGCAGGACGAGAAGACGCAACAGGCTGCGGAACATGATCGCTTACCTCTGGAAATCGGGAAGGGCCGGAAACGGCCACGGCGGCTGCCGCGTCGCTCCCGGCCCCGGGCGGGCTTACTTGCCGAGCTTGGACTCGTTGCCCTCGATGTACGGGCTCCACGGCTGGGCGCGGATCGGGGAGTCCGTCTCCCACACGACGTCGAACTGGCCGTCGTCACGCACCTCGCCGATCAGCACCGGCTTGTGCAGGTGGTGGTTGGTCTCGTCCATCTTCAGCGTGAAGCCCGAGGGGGCGTCGAAGGTCTGGCCGCCCATGGCTTCGATGACGGCGTCGACATCGGTGGTGCCGGCCTTCTCGACGGCCTGCTTCCACATGTTGATGCCGACGTAGGTGGCTTCCATCGGGTCGTTGGTCACGACGGTGTCGGCGTTGGGCACGTTGTTGGCCTTGGCCCACGCGCGGTACTTGCTGACGAAGGCCTCGTTGGCGGAGTTCTCGACCGACATGAAGTAGTTCCACGCGGCCAGGTGGCCGAGCAGCGGCTTGGTGTCGACGCCGCGCAGTTCTTCCTCGCCGACCGAGAAGGCCACCACCGGCACATCGGTGGCCGCCAGCCCGGCGTTGCCCAGCTCGCGGTAGAACGGCACGTTGGAGTCACCGTTGATGGTCGAGATCACTGCCGTCTTGCCACCGGCCGAGAACTTCTTGATGTTGGCGATGATGGTCTGGTAGTCGGAGTGCCCGAAGGGCGTGTACTCCTCCATGATGTCGGAGTCGGGAATGCCCTTGCTGTTGAGGAAGGCGCGCAGGATCTTGTTGGTGGTGCGCGGATAGACGTAGTCCGTGCCCAGCAGCACGAAGCGCTTGGCGCCGCCGCCTTCCTCGCTCATCAGGTACTCGGTGGCCGGAATCGCCTGCTGGTTGGGCGCCGCACCGGTGTAGAAGACGTTCTTCTCGAGTTCTTCACCCTCGTACTGCACCGGGTAGAACAGCAGACCGTTGAGCTCCTTGAACACCGGCAGCACCGACTTGCGGCTGACCGACGTCCAGCAGCCGAAGACCACGGAAACCTTGTCCTGGGTGATGAGCTGGCGCGCGCGCTCGGCGAACAGCGGCCAGTCGGAAGCCGGGTCGACGACCACCGGCTCGAGCTGCTTGCCCATCACGCCGCCGTTGGCGTTGATCTCCTCGATGGTCATCAGCGCGACGTTCTTGAGCGCGGTCTCGGAGATCGCCATCGTGCCGGAGAGCGAATGTAGGATGCCGACCTTGATGGTGTCGGCGGCGGCCGCGCCGATGGGCACGCCGATGGCGGCGATCGAGGCGGAAAGGACGAGGGACTTGATGAAGTTGCGACGGTTTTGCATGAGGGGCTCCCTGAACGTGTTGGAGGAAATCGCATGAAGCAGTGCGAGTTCAGGGTAGGGCCGCGCTCATGCAGCGGGAATACGCAACATGGCGTATGCGCGGAAATCCGCTACAGCAGCGGGTTTCCGGGCCTCATTCGAAATTACGGATGAATGCGCGCGCTCAGGCCGGCACGGAGGGGCGCTCGACCGGTGCGTCGTCGTCCTCGTCGTCGACCAGGAAGCCGCCGCTCTGGTGCGCCCACAGGCGGGCGTAGATGCCGCCGTGCTCGAGCAGGCTGCGATGGTCGCCCTCCTCGACGATGCGGCCGTGGTCGAGCACGATCAGCCGGTCCATCGCGGCGATGGTGGACAGCCGGTGCGCAATGGCGACCACGGTCTTGCCTTCCATCAGGCGGTAGAGACTGCTCTGGATCGCCGCTTCCACCTCCGAGTCGAGCGCGCTGGTGGCCTCGTCCAGCAGCAGGATGGGGGCGTCCTTGAGCATCACGCGGGCAATGGCGATGCGCTGGCGCTGGCCGCCGGAGAGTTTGACGCCACGCTCGCCCACATGTGCGTCGTAGCCGCAGCGCCCCTTGGGGTCGGTCAGACCGAGGATAAAGTCGTGCGCCTCGGCGCGCCGCGCGGCGGCGAGCATCTCCTCCTCGCTCGCGTCGGGGCGGCCGTAGAGGATGTTGTCGCGCACCGAGCGGTGCAGCAACGAGGTGTCCTGCGTGACCATGCCGATGTGTTCGCGCAGCGAGATCTGCGCGACCTCGGCGATGTCCTGCCCGTCGATCAGAATGCGACCCGACTCGACGTCGTGAAAACGCAGCAGCAGGTTGACGATGGTCGACTTGCCCGCGCCCGAGCGCCCCACCAGGCCGATCTTCTCGCCGGGGCGGATGGTCAACGTCAGGTCATCGATGACCTGGGGCGCATCCGGGCCGGCGCCGTAGGAAAAACGCACGTGATCGAAGCGGATCTCGCCGCGCGGCACGGCCAGCGGCTTTGCATCCGGCCGGTCGACCACGCGGCGCGGCAGCGACAGCGTGTTGATGCCGTCCTGCACCGTGCCCACCTGCTCGAACAGTTGCGCCATCTCCCACATGATCCAGTGCGACATGCCGTTCAGGCGCAGCGCCATGGCGGTCGCCGCCGCGAGCGCGCCAATGCCCACCTGACCCTGCGTCCATAGCCACAACGCCACGCCCGTGGTGCCCATGATGAGCAGCATGGCCAGCGCGTGGTTCACCATCTCGATGCCGGACACGAGGCGCATCTGCGCGTGCACGGTGGCCATGAATTCGCGCATCGCGCCGCGCGCGTAGGACGCCTCGCGCCCGGCGTGCGAGAACAGCTTGACCGTGGCGATATTGGTGTAGGCATCGGTGATGCGCCCGGTCATCAGCGAGCGCGCGTCGGCCTGCGCGCGTGAGACCTTGCCCAGGCGCGGCACGAACGCCCACAGCGCGACCAGGTACAGCGAGACCCAGATCATGAAGGGCACGACCAGCCACAGGTCGAAGCCGCCGACGACGAAGACCATCGTGACGAAATAGATCGTCACGAACACCAGAATGTCGGTCAGGATCAGCACCGTGTCGCGCACCGCGAGCGCGGTCTGCATGACCTTGGCCGAGACGCGCCCGGCGAACTCGTCCTGGTAGAAGCTCATGCTCTGGTCGAGCATCAGGCGGTGGAAATTCCAGCGCAGCCGCATCGGGAAGTTGCCCGCCAGCCCCTGATGCTTGATCGTCGTCTGCAATGCGACCAGCACCATGCTCGCGACGATGATGCCCGCCAGCAACGCCAGCGTGCCGCCTTCCTCGGCCCACAGGTTCGCCGGCTCGACGGCCGACAGCCAGTCGACCACGCGCCCGAGCATCGCGAACAGCACCGCCTCGAACGCGCCGATCGACGCGGTGAGCAGCGTCAGCCCGAAGATGAACGGCCGCAGCCCCTGCGTCCCCGCCCAGATGAACGCGAAGAAGCCCTTGGGAGGCGGTTCCTGGGGAGTGTCGGGATAGGGATCGACGCGGTTTTCGAAGAATCGGAACAAGGCAGCCTCTGGGGACCGGCAAAGCAATCGGGTATTTTGCCGCAGTGCAGCGCCTGACCCAAATCGGCTTCGAACGCGCTGCCGCAACACGCAACAGACCCTGCTAAGCCGGTACAGTTCGACCAGCATCGACCACGGCAGGCTATCTGCCTGTCACGAACCGGGAGATCGTCCCCATGCATTCGCCGCATTCGCCCCGCCGCAACCTCGTCACGGGGGGCGCCGGCTTCATCGGCTCGCACCTGTGCGAACGCCTGCTCGACGCCGGCGAGGAAGTGCTGTGCGTGGACAACTTCTACACCGGCGCGCGACGCAACATCGCCCATCTGCTCGACCGTCCCGGCTTCGAGCTGCTGCGCCACGACATCACCTTCCCGCTGTATGTCGAGGTCGACGTGATCTGGAATCTCGCCTGCCCGGCCGCGCCGGTGCATTACCAGCGCGATCCGGTGCAGACCACCAAGACCAGCGTACTCGGCGCGATCAACATGCTGGGTCTGGCCAAGCGCCTCAAGGCGCCGATCCTGCAGGCCTCGACCAGCGAGGTCTATGGCGATCCGCAGGTCCATCCGCAGCGCGAGGACTACTGGGGCCACGCCAACCCGATCGGCCCGCGCAGTTGCTACGACGAGGGCAAACGCTGCGCCGAGACGCTGTTCTTCGACTACCGGCGCCAGCACGCGCTGCCCATCAAGGTGGCGCGCATCTTCAACACCTACGGCCCGCGCATGCATCCGGACGACGGCCGCGTGGTGTGCAATTTCATCGTGCAGGCGCTGCGTGGCGAGCCGATCACGCTCTACGGCGACGGCCTGCAGACGCGCTCGTTCTGCTACGTCGACGATCTGGTCGATGGCCTGATCGGCCTGATGGCCACGCCGGCCGAGGTCACCGGCCCGATCAACCTCGGCAACCCGGCAGAACTGAGCATGTTCGAGCTGGCGAGCATCATCGTCGACTTCACCGGCTCGGCATCGCAGCTCGCCTACGCTCCGCTGCCGCAGGACGATCCGCGCCAGCGTCAGCCGGACATCGCGCTGGCACGCGCGGCGCTTGGCTGGGAGCCGAAAGTGGAATTGCGGGATGGCCTGCGACGGACCATCGAATACTTCGACACCCTGCTGAACACCCCACCGAAATAGCAAAAGCACGGTGCCGCCGCTGCTACCCTGCTAGCGCAACAGCACCAGCCGCGGCACCGCATCCTCGCCGCACAGCACGACGGCGTTCTGGCGATGGCGGCGACCCAGCGCCTCGATGATGGCGGGCGGGCAGCCGACCGCGAGAAAGCCTGGTTCATCCGGCCAGCGCCCATTCGGATCGACGCCACACGCCGGCAGCACCAGCGGCGCGAAGCGCTCCAGCTCCTCACCCAGCGCGGCCGTGCGGATTGCGTTGTCGGCCGCGCCGAGCATCTGGCCGTGCGGGTTGCAGGCCGTCAGGAAGGCCGCCGTGGTCATGCTCTTGTCGGCCATCAGGCGCGCGAGCGCCTCGCTGGCCTGGCCGATGCGAAGATGAATGGTCGGATCGACCTCGACGCGATACTCGGCCGCCTCGTAGGCCGCGATCATCTGCGGCGGGATCGCACTCCCATTCGCCACGACTGCCTTCACTTCACCGGGAAGTCGAAGAAGCGGTCCGGATACGGTTCGTCGCGCAAGGTGTAGTGCCACCATTCCTCGGGCAGATTGCTGAAGCCATGGTGGTCCATCAGCGCAGCGAACCACGCGCGGTTGTGGCGTACATGGGCGGGCATGTCCGGGTTTTCCGTATGCGAGCGCGGATCGAACAGGTCAAAGGGCGAACCCATGTCGGCCTCCGCGCCGACCGTGATCGGCCCCTGCAACACCTGTGTTGCGCGCGCCGGATCGGTCACGACCAGCGTCAGGTCCACTGTGGAACCGCGACTGTGGCCGGACTTCTCGGCGATGTAACCGCGCTCGAACAGTTCGTCCTTGGGCACGCGCGGGTAATAGGCAGTCTTCATCTTCAGATCCTGCAGGTCGCGGCCCCAGCGCACGAAATCATCCACCGCGCGCTGCGGCCGGAAGCAGTCGAAGATCTTCAGCGTCAGACCATTGAGCATGGCCTCGCGCTGCACCGCCGCCAGCGCCTCGGCCGCCGGCGCGCTGAGGATGCAGGTGGCGCGCTCGTAGCCCGCGACCGGGCGTCCGATGAAGTTCTCCGAGCCGAGGTAGCGGATGTCGTAGCGGGCATCGGGAATCATCTCGGGGACATCGACGAAGCCTTCGGGCAAAGCGGCAGCCAATCCTGGCGCTGCCGCCAGCCAAAGCATCAGGATCGAACGGAACGGAAGCGTCATGGTGAGTTCGGGCCGATTGAAACTCCCCGATTGTCCCACCCCGGAGGCAACCGGCCTATCCCTGCAACCTCTGCATCGCCATCCCCGCCGCCGCGGTGCGGGTTTCCACGCCGAGCTTTTCGAACACGTGCTCCAGGTGCTTGTGCACGGTGCGCGGGCTGGTGCCGAGAATGTCGCCGATGTCGCGGTTGGTCTTGCCGCGGATGACCCATTGCAGGACTTCCGCTTCGCGCGCGGTCAGGCCAAAGGCGGCCATCAGGGTCTCGACCGCGCTGGCGTCGTCTTCCTCGCGCAGCACGACCAGCCATTCACCATCGCCGTCGTCGTCGCTCTGGTCGTGGAAGGACCCGAGCAGGCGCTTTTCGCCGTCGGCGGCGATCAGCGGCGGAACTTCGCGTCGCTCGCCGCGGGCGCGGCGGGCGGCGGCAAGCCAGTCGGCCAGGCGTGTGGGGCAATCCTCGTTTTCCGGGTCAAACCATTCGCGCAGCAGCTTGCGCGCCAGCGGCGTCTGCCAGACGAGCTTGCCGTCGCGCGCACGCACGGCAACGGTGGCCTGGCCGAAGGCATCCAGCGCGGTGCGCGCCTGGCGCATTTCGCGGGCGTTGTGCACATGGGCGGCGATGCGGGCCAACACTTCGGCGGGGCGGATGGGCTTGGTGACGTAGTCGGCGCCGCCGGCCGCGAACGCCGCGACGACGTTTTCGGTTTCGGTCAGCCCGGTCATGAAGATCAGCGGGATCGCGCGCGTGGCGAAATCGGCCTTGAGCCGGCGGGCGACCTCGAAGCCGTCCATGCCCGGCATCATCGCGTCGAGCAGCACGACGTCGGGCAGGCTCTGGCGCGCGCGTGCGATGGCGGCCTCGCCGCTGGTGGCGACCAGCACGGTGTAGCCGGACTCATCGAGCGCGTCGTGCAGCAGCGCGAGGTTGTCGGGCACGTCGTCGACGATCAGCACGATGCCCTGGCCACTGTCAGTGATCATCATCGTCCTCCGTGGTCGCGATGTCACCGCGCAGCATGTCGCGCAGCGCATCGAAACGGAAGGCCCGCGTCATCTCGCGCGCGATGCGAACGAACTCGCCGCATTCGGGATGGGCGTTCTCGATCTCGACCAGTCGCGCGAGGATGCCGCGCGGATAGCCCAGCTCGATCACCGCATCGAGTTCGCGCCGCGCCGCGGCGGGGGGCAGCTTCATCGGCTCGGCTGCAGCCGGCATCGGCGCCGGCGGGGGTTCGGGGCCCGCCTCGGCGCACACCCATTCGAGATCCAGCCGACGGCCAATCCATCCAAGCAGGTCGTCGACGCGAATGGGCTTGAGCATGAAGTCCTCGGGGCCGATGCCGACATCGTTGTCGAGGTTGCGGTCGAAGGCGTTGGCCGACAGGATCGCGGCCGGCACCTCCGCGTGCGGTCCGGCGCGCAGCCGGCGCAGCGTCTCCCAGCCGTCGATGCCACCCATCGCCAGATCCATGAACACCAGATGCGGGCGCACGTCGCCGATGCGCTCCAGGCACTCCTCGCCGGAAGTCGCCTGGGCGACCTCGAAACCCAGCGGCTCGAGCACCGAGACCAGAAGCTCGCGATCGACGCGCTCGTTGTCGACGACGAGGACGCGCCGACGCACGCCCTTGTAACCGATGCGGCGCACGCGCGGCAGGGCCTGTTCGGCCTGCTTGCCGTGCAACTGCGGCAGGAACAGACGCACGCGGAAGGTACTGCCCTGACCGGGCGTGCTGTCGACGCTCATCTGGCCGCCCATCAGGTCGGTGAGCATGCGGCTGATGGTCAGCCCCAGGCCGGTGCCGGCCGTCGCCCCGGCGCGCGCCGAACGACCGCGCTCGAAGGGCTCGAAGATACGCGCGCGCTCTTCGGGCTCGATGCCGGGGCCGGAATCCTCGACCTCGATGGTGGCCATCTCGTGACGCCAGGACAGACGCACGCGCACCGTGCCGCGCGCGGTGAACTTCACCGCGTTGCCGATGATGTTGATGAGGATCTGGCGCAGACGCTTTTCGTCGGCGCGCACGACCTCGGGCAGTGGTTCGGCCGGTTCGTAGGTGAAGCGCAGACCCTTGTCGCGTGCCTGCAGTTCGAACAGGCCGACGATCTGGCGCATGAAGGCCGGAAAGGCCAGCGGGCGCACGTCCAGCGTGAGCTTGCCGCCCTCGATGCGGGCGATGTCGAGCGTGCCCTCGATCAGCGACAGCAGATGCTCGCCACCCTTGCGGATGACGCCGACGGCCGGCCGGCGATTGGGCGGGATCGCTTCGTCAGCGTCCAGGATCTGCGCGTAACCGAGGATGCTGTTGAGCGGCGTGCGCAGTTCGTGGCTGATCGCGGTCAGGTAGCGGCTCTTGGCCGAATTGGCCTGCTCGGCCACGCGCCGGGCGTTCTGCAGCTGCTCGTCGGTACGCTTGTGCGACTCGATCTCGCGCACCAGCAAT
Organism: uncultured Azoarcus sp.; assembly: GCA_963975885.1. Taxonomy (GTDB): domain Bacteria; phylum Pseudomonadota; class Gammaproteobacteria; order Burkholderiales; family Rhodocyclaceae; genus Pseudazoarcus. The sequence goes on along the minus strand of CAXBIS010000022.1, from coordinate 10,605 downwards.
TGCGTCTGGCGATTGGATTCCTGCTGCGCAACATGCCGGCTCTTGTGGGCGAGCACCATCCACCACGCGCCGATGCCGGCGACGATCAACAGTGCGACGAAAACCTTCAGGAACACCCCGTCGAGTGTCCCGGCCGCTTCCGGCCCGAGCGCCTGCGCCTCATGCACATAGATCAACCCCAGCAGCAGCGCGAGGAAAGACACGACCCCGCCGGTCAGCAGCAGATAGTGGCCCAGCCCGGCGTCCAGGTAGGGCCGCAACCGCGCCGGCAGGCAGCGCTGCAACAGCGCCGCCCACTGCGCGCTGATGCGCGCATGCGGTTTGCACAGGTCGCCACAGCGCGCGTCCAGCGTGCAGCACAGCGAGCAGATGGTGCCGCGATAGGCCGGGCAGAAACTGGTGTCCTCGACCTCGAAGTACTGCTTGCAGATGGTGCATTTGCGCTGGCCCTCGACCGGAGGCTCGGGCGCGCGGGCAAGGTAGTAGCGGCCCTGGGTCCACCACGCAATCAGCGGCGACACCACCAGGGCGGCAATCATCGCGACGAAGGGCGCGAAGGGCTGGATGCCTTCGCCGAACAGACCGACGAAGGTCGCCACCGACAATATGGATGCCACGCCCATGGCCCCGACACCGACCGGGTTGATGTCGTACAGATGGCTGCGCTTGAATTCGATGCCCCTGGGCGACCAGCCCATCGGCTTGTTGATCACCAGATCGGCTACCACCGCGACGATCCAGGAGATCGCCACGTTCGAATACAGCCCCAGCACCTGACCGAGCGCGCCGAAGACGTTCATCTCCATCAGCAGCAGCGCGATCAGCACGTTGAACACCACCCACACCACGCGCCCCGGGTGGCTGTGCGTCAGTCGCGAGAAGAAGTTCGACCACGCCAGCGAGCCGGCGTAGGCATTGGTGACGTTGATCTTGAGCTGCGAGACGATCACGAACAGCGCGGTCACCCCGACCGCCCACGCCACCGAATCGAACACCAGGCCGAAGCCCAGCAGATACATCTGGTTGGGGTCCACCGCCTTCTCGACCGCCACCCCCTGTTCGAGCAGCATCCACGCGAGCAGCGCACCGCCGAGCATCTTGACCACACCCATCACGACCCAGCCCGGCCCACCGAGCACCACGCCGGTGAGCCAGCGCCCCTTGTTGGACTCGGTACGCTCCGGCATGAAGCGCAGATAGTCGGCCTGCTCCCCCATCTGGGTGATCAGCGCGATGCCGACCGTCATTGCCGCACCAAAAAGGTGCCAGCTGAATCCGCCCGCCTCGCCCGATGCACCGGGATAGTGCCAAAGCGCCTGCAGCACGGTTGCGTCCTGGTTGAGCACATAAACGAAGGGCAGCGCCAGCAGGAACAGCCAGATGGGCTGCGTGAAGGTCTGGATACGGCTGATCACGGTGATGCCGTGGGTGACCAGCGGAATCACCACCAGCGCACAGATCAGATAACCCCAGGCCGGCGGGATGTGGAAGGCCAGTTCCAGCGCATAGGCCATGATGGCCGCTTCGAGCGCGAACAGGATGAAGGTGAAGCAGGCATAGACCAGCGAGGAGATGGTCGAGCCGATGTAGCCGAATCCCGAGCCGCGCGTGAGCAGATCCATGTCCACGCCATGGCGCGCGGCATACAGGCTGATCGGCAAACCGGTGACGAAGATGATCAGGCCGATCGCGAGGATGGCCCAGAAGCTGTTGATGAAGCCGTAGCCCACCAGCATCGTCGCGCCGACCGCTTCGAGTACCAGAAAGGAGGCCGAGCCGAACGCCGTGTTGCCCACCCGCAACGCGGACCAGCGGCGGAAGCTGCGCGGCGTGAAGCGCAGCGCGTAGTCTTCCATGGTCTCGTTCGCGACCCAGGTGTTGTAGTCGCGGCGGACCTTGACGACGCGCTGCACGGCGTCGGCTGCAGGCGCTTGTGGAGCGTGGATCGCGGAATCTTCGTTCATCGGGCGGCCGGGCGACGGCCGGGGCCGCTCGCGCCGGACTGGCAACGGGATGTACGTTGAAAAGCAATCCCCATGCCCACCGACCCGCCCGTGCGACCTGCGGAAGCCTCGATCAGTCCGGCGCCGGTGTCTCCGCGACCGTATGGAAACGGCCTCTGCCGATCATCTGGCCGGACTCGGTGACGACCTCGACGCGCCAGCGCCCGCCCGAGTCCTCGGGGAAGTTGAGCTTGTGCGTCCAGGCACGGTAGCCGCGTTCGCGTCCGCCCTGGATTTCAAGCGGGATGCGGTCGACTTCGACTCCGTCGAGCATCCACACGTGGAAGATGCGTTCCTGCAGGCCCAAGGGCGCATGGATCGCGGTGTAGGCGAACAGGCCCTCGCGATGCAGTCGCTCGGCAGACACTTCGAACACCGGCGCGCTGGGCGCGCGACGCTCGCGATCCATTTCCAGTGCGAACTGGATGTCGGTCAGTCGCAGTGTCGACGGCGGCACCCAGAACCGCCCCACCCAGCCAAAGGCACCCAGCGCCACCACCAGGGCGGCGAGCAACAGCCCGCGCCAGTGCGTGCGCGCACGGATCACCGCGGCGAGGCTGGGGAAGGACAGCAGCACGGCGGCGAACAGGGCGTACAGATAGGTTTCGTGCGTCGGCACGTTGAGCAGGATGGGCAGCGCCGTGAGCAGCACGACAAACAGTGCCAGCGTGTGAAATCCCAGGAACAGCCAACGGCGCGGCGCAAGCCACTTGTAGTAGACGGGATCGATCACCGAGATCAGCGCCGCACAGATGATGAACCCGGTGAACACGGCCTGACCGCTGGTCCAGGTCGTCGCGATGAACAAGAAGGGCAGGACGAAGAACAGACTTTCCTGGTGAATCATCTGCGTCGCATAGCGCAGCAGGGGCGCCGGCAGACGGAAATGAAAGCGCACGTCGAGCCAGCGGCGCAGCACGTTCTCCAGCAACAGCCACGGCCAGCTCACGAGCATCACCAGGGCGATGACGCGGGCGAAGCTCTCCTCCTGGCGGTCGACGAGCATGAAGCTGGCCACCCCCGAAAGAAAACCGAATACGGCGAGCAAGCCCCGGTAGCGGCGCAGGGTGACCAGCAGGCGGAGCAAGCGGGTTTTCGAGAGGGTCACTGCGCGCCCGACTCCGTCGCGTCGCGTCGCGCAGCGAGTGCGAAGGCGAGCGTGCTCAAGGCCTCGTAGGCGCGGCCGCCGTCTGCGTCCCAGTCCGACACCACGCGCTGCTGCAGCGCGACCACCTCGCGGTCGCCGCGCGCGGCCGGACCGGTCAGCGCGCTCGGGCCGCCCAGTGCGAGCACGTTCTCCAACGCACCGCGTGAGATCGCGGCGAGCATCGCGTCGGCGGTTTCCGGCGGCACGCCGGCGTCGACATAGGCGCGGCGTGCAGCGTCGAGGATCACGACGAGAAAGTTCGACGCAAATACCGAGCCGGCGTGATAGAGCGGCTTGCGCTCGCCATCGAGTGCGAACGGCGCAGCGCCGATCGCGACGAACAGATGGTCGAGTTCGGCCGCCAGGTGTTCATCGCCCTCGATGCCGCAGGGCGTGCCGGCAAAGCGCGTGATGGCGAGTCCCGGGTCGGCGAAGCTCATCACCGGATGCACGCTGGCAATGCGCGCGCCGCGCGCCGCCAGTGGCGCAAGTGCGGCCGACGGCGTAAAGCCGGACAGATGAAACACCCCGTCACCGGGGCGCACGCGATCGCTCGCGGCCAGCGCCTGGGCGCAGGCGGCGATGTCGCGGTCGGGCACGCCCAGCAGCCACAACGCAGCCGGGCGCATGTCGTCAAACGAGGCTGCCGCACACCCCTGGCCGATGAAGGCGACCGCCTCGGCTGCGCTGGCCGGCGAGCGCGTGATCACGTTGCCGATGGCCAGCGTGCCGGCCGCGGCCCACAGCCGCGCCAGCGTGCGCGCCGCACGGCCACAGCCGACGATGTTCAGCTCAGCCACGGCGACACTCCGGCCGCGTCAGGCCGAGATGGCCGCGCAACGTGGTGGTCTCGTACTCGCGCCGGAACAGGCCGCGGCGCTGCAACTCGGGTACGACGTGGTCGACGAAATCCTCGAGCGAGCCGGGCAGCGAAGGCGGCATCAGGTTGAAGCCGTCCGCACCGCCCTCGCGAACCCAGTGTTCGATGCGGTCCGCGATGGCGGGCGGCGTACCGACCATCGTGCAGTGCCCGCCACCGGCGGCGAGCCGGCCGAGCAGGCCGCGCAGCGTCGGGCGTTCGGATTCGATGATGCGCAGGATGGTCGCGTAGCGCCCCTTCGGCCCGGTGAAGGACTCCAGCGGCGGCAGTTCGGGCACCGGGGCGTCCAGATCCCAGTCCGAGCAGTCCTGACCGATGAAACTTGCGAGCTGGCGCAGCGAGGTCGCGGCCGGCAGCAGTTCGTCGAGTTCGCGCTGTTTGGCGCGCGCCTCGTCCTCGCCCGAAGCGACGTAGGTGACCAGACCCGGCATCACCGGCACCGGATCGGCGCGGCCAGCCTCGCGCACCCGGCGCAGGATGTCGCGACGGTAATCCTGCGCGACTTCCAGATCCCAGGCCACGGCGTAGATGGCCTCCGCCCGGCGTGCGGCGAGGTCGCGCCCCTGCTCGGACGCGCCGGCCTGGAACAGCACCGGGTGCCCCTGCGGCATGCGCGGCACGGTGAGCGGGCCGTCGACCGAGAAATGCTCGCCGCGGTGATTCACCGGCACCACGCGCTCGGGCGCGGCCCAGGCGCCGGCGCGGTCGTTGAGCACCGCGTCGTCGGCCCACGAATCCCACAGCGCGAGCGTGGCGGCGATGAATTCCTCGGCGCGGGCATAACGCCAGTCGTGGTCGGGCATGGACTCGAAGCCGTGGTTGCGCGCTTCGGTGTCGAACATCGAGGTGACCACGTTCCAGCCGATGCGCCCGTGCGACATGTGGTCGAGCGAGGCGAGCATGCGCGCGGCGTGAAACGGCGTGAAGAAAGTGCTCGACACCGTGCTGATCAGGCCGATGTGGGTGGTCGCGCGCGACAGCGCGGCGAGCAGCGTGAGCGGCTCGAAGAACCAGCGCGGGCCGTCGGCGACGTTCTGCGGCGTGTGACCGTCGGCGAAGAAGATCGCGTCGAGCTTGCCGCGTTCGGCGATGCGCGCGAGACCCTCCCAGTAGGAGATATCGCCGAGGCGCTCGACCGTCGATTGCGGATGCCGCCAGGCGGCGCGATGGTGGCCGCAGGCGAAGAGAAACGCGTTGAGATGGATCACGATCAGTCTTTCACGAGACCGCCGTCGACCACCAGATTCTGTCCGGTCACGGCGCGCGCCCACGGCGAGGCGAAGAACAGGATCGCGTCGGCGAACTCGGCCGGCGTGGTCACCCGACGCAGCGGCGTGTGCGCGGCGACCAGGTCGAACACCGCCTCGGGCGTGGCCGCCGAGGCGTCGGTGGTGCGCAGCAACCCGCCCGAAACCATGTTGACGGTGATGCCCTCAGGGCCCAGATCCTGCGACAGCGTGCGCGTGAGCGACAGCAGCGCGGCTTTGGCGGCGGTGTAGTCGTGATACGGCACGACCGGATTCTGGAACAGGTTGGTGCCGATGTTGACGATGCGCCCGAAGCCGGCCTGGCGCATGCCGGGCAGCGCGATCTGCGTGGTGTTGAGCGCCCCGCGCACCACGCCTTCCATCTGCTGCGCGACGCTCTCCCAGCGCAGTTCATGCGCCTTCTCGCGCGCATCTCCGTTGAAGCTGAAATCCGGCAAGGCATTGTTCACCACGGTGGTGACCGGCGCGCCGAAATGCGTCTGCGCGCGGTCGAACAGGGCCTGCACCATGGCCGGGTCGCATACGTCGGCCTGCGCAGCGAAGGCGTGATCGGGAAATTCCTCGACCATCGCAACCGCCCGCTTCTCGCTGGTCAGGTAGTTGATGACCACGCGCGCACCCTCGCGCAGGAAGGCACGCGCGATGTGCTCGCCCAGCCCGCGCGCGCCACCGGTGACGAGCACGATCTGGTCGGAAAGAGCCGGCGAGGGATGGGTCTGCTGCATCTCGGATTCTCCGCTGACAGGACGATGAAGAACGGCCGCGGTGACCCTCGGCAGCCTTGCGCATCACCCTGCTGAAAAGTTCGCCACCGACGCGCGGCGGTGTCTGCGCCGACGATAGCATATCGCCCGCACGGCGTTTGACATGCGGGGATAGGCCTCCCGCACCGCTCGCCCCGCATCTGCTCGACCCCTTGACGATCGACGACCTCAAGGCCGGCGCGGCCTTCTTCGGCGCGATCCTGCTCACCGGCCGGTTTGATCAGGGCAACTGGCAGCGGGTGTACTCGGCGCGGGGGCTCGACGCCCGGCCGTGGCACGTAATCAGGGGAAGGCCGGCATCAGCGGCTCGGCGCCCTCGAATTCGACTTCCGGGTGATGGCGGCGCACCAGTTCACCGATCTCTTCGATGCGCGCCTTGGGCACGTCGACCATGATCAGCAACTGGCCCGCCTCGATGGCCTGGGCGTACTCGGTGACCTGGCTGTTGCCGATGCTCAGGCCGACCATGCCACTGATCCAGGCGCCGATGCCGGCACCGAACAGGGCCGAGGCCAGCACTGCGCCGCCCGCGACGACGACCGAACCGGGCACCAGCGCGACGCCGAGCAGCCCGGCGAGCGTGCCCGCGGCACCGCCACTGGCCAGCCCGCGCTGAATGGCCGGGAAGAAGTCGGATTTTTGCAGCACGCTGGCTTCGGGCAGATTACCCAGTGGCGTGTCGCGCCGCGCGAGCACGTGGATGTGTCGGGCCTCGACACGATCGAGCAGCAGCTCGTCGACGATCGCCTCCGCGGTCGGCAGGTCCGGCACCAGAAAATAGATGCGTCTCATGTGCGCCTCCGTCGGGACAGAATGACTCGGCAGGCATCGCACGCGATGCCCATGACTCGTTCTAGTCCACTCTGGGAGGGCGTGCCGTCGTCATCGTTCCGTCGCGCCTGACGGCACCGGCCTGCTCGATGCACGCCTCGCTGCCGGGCTGCGCGTGCCAGCGCGTGAACAAGCGCCATACGTCGAGCGAGAAGGCAGGCGGCGGCAGATCGCCGAGCAGCGCGGAGAGGGCTTCGCGCGCGTCGGCGCTCCCCAGATGGCACCAGCGGTCGAAGACCTGGAAACCCTCCTCGCCAGTATGTTCCGAGCGCTCGGCGACGACCACCGGCCCGTCCCACGGCCACGGTCCGGGACCGATCGGGGCGAGCGCACCGAGCAGGCGCTCGTCGTGCTCTTCCGGCGTTTCACGCCGCACGCACACGCCGGCGCAACGATTGGCACGACGCGCGGAACATTCTCCTGCACCGGCCTCCAGACCCAGTCGACGCGGGCACAGCGCATAGTTCGCCGCCAGCTCGCGCAGCACCGCATCCGCTTCCTTGCGCCCGCGAAACGCGCCGTAAAGCCCCTCCCAGCTCGTTGGATCGGTACCGTCGATGGGTACCGCCCGGATCAGCGGCGGGCTGCGCCGGCGCAGTTCGACCGACAACGCGCATGCTTCGTCGCCGGCCGCCGGCAAGCGGTTGTGGCGCGGCCGATGCGCGAGCGCAAGTTCGCGCTCGAGCAGCATCGCGGCAAGTTCTCCGGGCGTCTCCACCCAGTCCAGGCGGCGCACCGCGCGAACCAGATCGCCATCCTTGCCCTTGCGCTCGATCGCGGCGAACTGTTCCATGACGCGCGCGCGCAGGCTGGTCGCGCGGCCGACGAACAGCGTCTCGTCGCCTTCACCGAACAGGATGTACACACCCTGCGCGTCGGGCAGGCCTTCGAGCATGCCCTCGGGAAGCGCCGGCGGACGCTTGGGAAACTTCATCGCGCGCGCCCAGGCGTGCTCCAGCGTCTGGGGGATGAAGCGCGCCTCGGCCAGCTGGAGGAACTGCCACAACACATCGGCGTCGCCCATCGCGCGGTGACGCGCGTCGCACTCGAAGCCATGACGCGCGATCAGCGCATCCAGCCCATGGCGGTGGTGCTCCGGATAGAGCGCGCGCGAGAACTTCACCGTGCACATCACCGGCGCCTCGAAGTCCTCGCCGATGCGCTGGAACTCGTTGCGGATGAAGCCGTAGTCGAAGCGCGCGTTGTGCGCGACGAACACCGCATCGGCGAGCAGCGCACGCACGCGCGGCGCCAGGTCCGCGAACATCGGCGCATCACTGACCATGTCGTCGGTGATGCCGATGATCTCCTGGATGAAGCGCGGAATGACGCGCTGCGGATTGACCAGCGTCTCCCAGCGCTCGACGATCTCGCCGTGCTCGACGCGGATCATCGCGATCTCGGTGATGCGGTCGGTCACCGGATTGGCGCCGGTGGTCTCGAGGTCGATCAGGACGTAAGTATCGGGTGCGGGTGAGGGCATCGGCGAAGAGAAACGCGGTTCGAAGCTGCGGGGGTCCGATTCTACGCACCCGGGCGGCGAGCGGGCGGCGCCCGGGACTCAGGTCCCGACCGGCACCTGTCCAAGCAGCCCGGCGAACAGGTTCGCGACCTCGTCGCGCGGCACGCCGCGCACGATGAACACGATGCGGCTGCGCCGATCGGCATACGCGCCGTCGGCCGGCCAGGCGGGCAGCGAGGAAGGCGGATAGACGGCGTGTTGCACGCACTGCACGACGCGCGGGAGGGCATCGCCGGCGATGTTCAGCAGGCCCTTGACGCGCAGCACGCGTTCGCCGCGCGCGGCCAGCAGCAATTCCATCGCCTCGGAAAATGCCAGCCAGTCCAGCGGCGCGTCGAACGCCAGCACGAAGCTCGCCACGTCGGCGTCGTGCGGCGCATGCGCGAGCGGTGCGGGGCCGCGTGCGTAGCGCGTCTGCGTCTGTGCCAGCGCGGCCTGTCGCCGGGCGGCTTCCTCGCCGAGCCAGGCGACGACGTCGGGCAGCTTGCCGGCCGGATCATAGAGCCCGCAACCGTCGAGCGCGCCGGGCGGCGGCTGGCCATCGAAGACCTCGATCTGCGGTGCGGCCGGATTCAGGTGAGCGAGCCGATAGCCGATGCGCTCGCGCTGCGGCGCATCGGCCAGGTCGCACTTGGTGAGCAGCAGCCGGTCGGCCATCGCGACCTGGCGCATGGCCTCGCGGTGCCCGTCGAGCTGGGATTGGACATGGGTGACGTCGACCGCGGTGATCACCCCGTCGCAGCGAAAACGCGCGGCGATGAAGGGCTCTTCCATCAACGTGTAGACCACCGGCGCCGGGTCGGCCAAACCGGTGGTCTCGATCAGCACGCGATCTACCGGGCCGATCTCGCGCCGCGCGGCGCGTTTGAACAACTGCTTGAGCGTGCGCACCAGATCACCCTGCACGCTGCAACAGATGCAGCCGCCGTCGAGTACGAGCAGGGTTTCGTCGATCTTCTCGACGAGATGGTGATCTACGGCGACCTGACCAAACTCGTTGATCAGCACGGCGGTGCCGGCCAGTGCCGGCGTGCCGAGCAGGTGGTTGAGCAGCGTGGTCTTGCCGGCGCCGAGAAAGCCGGTGAGGACGACGACCGGGATGCGTCGCTCGTCGTCCGTCACGTCTGCCTCGTGGGCCTCCTCAACCCTTCTTGGAGACGCGCTCGATCGCCTCGTGGCGCTCCTGGGCCTCCAGGCTCAGCGTGGCCGCAGGACGCGCGAGCAGGCGGGGAATGCCGATCGGCTCGCCGGTTTCCTCGCACCAGCCGTAGCTGCCGTCTTCGATACGACGCAGTGCCTGCTCGATCTTTTTCATCAGCTTGCGTTCGCGGTCACGCACGCGCAGTTCCAGCGCATGCTCTTCCTCGACCGTTGCACGATCGGTCCAGTCGGCTGCAACTTCGTTTTCCTGCAGGTGCTGCGAGGTCTCGCGCGCGGAATCCACGAGCGTCTCGCGCTCGGCTTCGAGCAAGGCACGGAAATACTCGAGCTGTGCGGCGGACATGTACTCGTCTTCCGGTGCCGCGAGCAATTCCTCGCGAGTCAGCGGGCGGACGGAATCGTTCTGGATCGCATTCATCGTACTTTCCCTGAATCGTGGGCGCCGGCCGCAAGGCTGGCTGGACGGACGGACGGACGGTTGTCGGCGCAGGGAAGATACACGAAGGCCGCGCCGCGCAACACCCCTTTGCCGCGTGTGGGCAACGGTGCGAGGGGACGCCCGTGAGGCATTCGGACTATCATGTGTACGCTATGAGCCACACCCACAGCACCGATCCCGCCGAGGCACAGGCCCTGCTCGACGACGCCGCGCAACGCTGCCGGGAGCGCGGCACCAGCCTCACGCCGATCCGGCGCACGGTGCTGGGCCTGCTGCTCGACGAGCCCGGCGGACTGAAAGCCTACGACCTGCTCGACAGGATCAAGCAGGTACGCGCGTCCGCCACACCCCCAACGGTCTACCGCGCGCTCGACTTCCTCATCGAACAGGGCCTGGCGCACCGCATCGCGCGCACCAACCAGTTCATCGCGTGCAATCACGACGGCCACGATGTGGCCTGTCTGTTCCTGGTCTGCCCGCAGTGCGGACAGGTCACCGAACTGCACGATGACGCGGCCCTGGCCGGCCTGATGAAAGGCCTGAAGGCCGCCGGCCACACGCTCGCAAGCCCCGAAATCGAGCTCAGTGCA
>CAXBIS010000021.1:0-57526 GCA_963975885.1 uncultured Azoarcus sp. | reverse complement strand
TGGTCTGGAAGTTGCCGGACGTTGCCGTGATGGTCTGGTTGGCGTTGGCTCCGACCTGGAAGCTGGCCGACGTGAAGGAGCCGTCGAGCAGCTTCTGTCCGTTGAACTCGGTGGTCGTGGCGATGCGCTGCAACTCCTGCGTGAGCTGTTGCACTTCGGAGTTCAGCGCGGCGCGGTCACCCGAGGAGTTGGTGGCGTTGGCCGACTGCACGGCCAGTTCGCGGATACGCTGCAGGATGTCGCCGGAGGACTGCAGTGCGCTCTCCGCGGTCTGCGCGAGCGAGATGCCGTCGTTGGCGTTGCGGCGCGCCTGATCGAGACCGCGAATCTGGGTGGTGAAGCGCTCCGAGATCGCGAGGCCGGCGGCGTCGTCCTTGGCGCTGTTGATGCGCAGGCCCGACGACAGGCGCTGCAGCGAGGTCGCCAGCGAACCCGCCGAGGTGTTCAGATTGCGTTGCGCGTTGAGCGACGCAATATTGGTGTTGATGACCTGTGACATGCTGCATCTCCTTCGATTGGTTCGGAGGTTGCTAGGGTCGGCTGGATGTGGGAGTAGCTGATTCCGACCTCCGCGCCTGTGTCCCCAGTAAAGCGAGATGCGTGCCAGTTTTTTTAATCAATAAAAATCAATAAGTTGCTGTAAATCTTCACACTCCGGTGGAAAAAGCTGCCGGGGGCTTGCCGATCGATCGGCGGCATTTGCCGCCGTGTCTCGAAGCGGCGCAGGGTGAGCCGCGGTAAACGAAAACGGCGCGGCTCGCGCCGCGCCGCCGGTCGTCCGCATGTATTCGGGTCAGCCGCGCCAGGCGTCGAGCCAGTCGGGCAGGAAACGATCGACCGTCCAGTCGGCGAATACCGCTTCGCGCAAGCGCGCGCCGTCCGCCGCCAGCGTCTGCCGCTCGCCGATACGCTCACGTATCGCCGCGATCCACGAATGCGGGCGGTTGTCGACCCGTTGCACCGGCAGACCGCAGCGATAGGGGAGCTGATCGCTGGCGATGACCGGGATGCCCAGCGCGCCGTATTCAAGCAGACGCAGGTTGCTCTTGCATTCGTTGAAGGCGTTCGCCTCCAGCGGTGCGATGGCCAGATCCAGCCCGAGCGCAGCGAGCTTGTCCGGATACTCGGCAAACGGCACGCCATGGTGCAACTCGGTCAGGTGCGGCTGCATTTCCTGCAGGCACATGCCGAGGAACACCCATTCGACTTCGTCGGCAAGCGCTTCCACGACCTTGCGGATCAGCGCCAGATCGCCGGCGTGGCTCAGACCGCCGGCCCAGCCCACGCGCAGCTTCCCGGCGCGCGAACCGGGTTCGTGCGTTGGTTTCCACAGCGCCGGATCGATGCCGTTGGGTACCACGCGCACGTCGTTGTGCCAGCTGCGCAGGCGCTCGGCCAGCGGGGCGGTGGAGGTGGTGACGCAGTCGGACAACTCGCACGCGCGACGCATGCGCCGCTCGATGTCGGGCCATACCTGCGCGGCGTGGTGGCTGTGTTGGGGGACTTCGGTGAGCAGGTCGTCGAAATCCATGACGATGCGCAAGTCGGTCGTGGCGCGCAAGTGCCCCAGAGCGGTCAGTTGCGCGTCGTCGACCTGACGCTGGGTGTGCAGCGTGTCGATGCCCAGACGGTCGAACAGCAGAGGCATCGGATAGCCGGCGGCGACACGCGTGCGTGCCGTTGCCGCGGCATGCGCCGTGCGCGCGGGCTGGCCCACGCGGTAATGGCCCGAGCCGGCGTCATCGGCCGGCAATGCGAACACATTCGGCAGCGGATGCCAGTCGACCGGGTCGCGCGCAAGCGCGGGATGGGGTTCGACAACGACCTTGCGCGAGGCCAGCGACAGGTTCGGGTTGTACAGCGGCTCGGCGGCGATCCGTGTGCGCCAGCGCGCGAGGAACCGGCGGCGCCCCGCATCGAAACGCTGTTGCAGTCGGTCGGCCGCTTGCGTGTCGGCCATCACGGCCTTGAGGGTACGGCCGGTTTCATGCATCAGGGCAGCATGGGGCGTCCACACCACGCGCGCGCCGACCTCGCGCGCGCGCAGGCAGAAGTCAAAGTCGCCGAAACCTGCATCGTAGCCTGCGTCGAAGCCGTCCAGCCGGGCGAACAGTGCGCGCGAGATCAGCATGCAACTGCCGCCTACTGCAGGAACTTCGCGCGCGTGGCGCAGCACTGCGTCGGGACCCGCGTCGTCGAGGGCGCGCCCCGACCACGGAAAGTCGGCCGCGCCGGACATGCCCGGCACGACGCCGGCGTGTTGCAGCCGTCCGTCGGCGAACAGCAGCCGCGCGCCGACCACGCCGACTTCCGGCAGGGCGGCCTCGTCGAGCAACGCATCGAGCCACTCCGGGTGCAGCGGTGCGGCGTCGTCGTCGAGCAGCAGCAGGAAGTCGCCGCGCGCTTCGGCCGCCGCGAGATTGACGAAATTCGCATGCTCGAACGGGCCGCTCGCTCTGACCACACGGATACGTGCCGGATCGAGCCGTGTCAGCCCGTCGAGGAAGCTGCGCGCGGCCGGGTCGGTGTTGTCGTGGTCGACGACGACGACCTCGTAGTCACTGTGCGCCGTGTTCGCGAACACGGTTTCGATACAGCGTTGCAATGCCTCGGGTTGGTCGTGTGTGAGCACCAGCAACGAGACCTTTGTGGCGCCGCGACGACCCGGCGCGATGCGCAATACGTCGTCGTCGAGGAGATGTACGTCAGCAACGATGTTCGTCCGCTCGAGATGTGCCGCGACGACCGCCGCGCGCTGTTGGCACTGCCGATCAGCGGGCAGCGATGCATCCGCATGCTGCGCCAGCGAGCGCCACACCAGCACCTGCGGAATGTGGTGGATTGCGTTCCAGCCAGCTGCCTCGGCAGTGCGCAGTAGGAAGTCGGCCTCGCAGGCGCCGGCGTGATCGGCGCTCAGTCCGTCCAGCGCTGCGAAGTGCTCCCGCCGCACCGCGAGGATCGCGCCGTCGCGCGGGCCGCACATCAAGCGCGCGGGCGTGGGTGCGGTGCGCCAGCGCACGCGGCTGGCGGCCGGATCGCCGTCGTGTTCCAACTCGTCACAAAGGAGTACGCGGGTGTCGGCCCGCCCGCAGACATCGGCCGCGACGGCGAGCAGGGCGTGCGGCAACAGGCGGTCGCCCGCGTGCAGCAGAATCAGCCAGTCGTCGTCGATGTCGCGTGCGAGATCGGTCAGCGCCTGCAATGGCGCGTCCGTGCACAGAACCTCGGTCGTGATGCCCGGCCGCTGCAGCCAGTCCGCGCGCGGTCCGCGCTGGCGCGACACGATGCGCGCGGCGAACCGTTCCAGGCTCTGTTCCGCGAGTGACTGAAGGGTGTCGAGCAAGCTTGCATCGAGGGTGTCGACCAGCACTGCGACGCACAGGCATGGCTCGGTCGCGGCCGATGCGAGACGCGCGCGACACAGTTCGGTCTCGATTTGGCCGTGCGCGCAAAGCAGGTGCTCGGGCAGATGCGCGCGTGCGCCCGAACTGCTGCCGAGCAGCGGCGGCGGATCGCGGTGATCTTCTCCGAGCAGGTTCAGCGTGTCGGCAGTTGCGGCCAGGTAGCCGTGGCCGAAGCGGCGGTCCGGCTCCAGATAGGCGCCCTCGGCCCATTCGTTCCAGGCATTGATGAAGACGTACTGCAGTTCCGGCGGGTTGTGCCGTTGCGTGTGCTCGCTCGCCAGCCGCAGCCAGTTGGCGTAGGCCGACGGCGTGGCGTGGTGGAACACGCGGCCGCGACCGTTGCGCCGGGCGTCGTTGTCCCAGCCGGTCATCACGCCGTGTAGCATCGGAAAGGACGATTCTGCGGCGCCGTACTTGCCCAGCGCAGCGAGCAGCACGGTGTCGCGGTAATCGAGCACCTCGCCGGAGAAGGCGCGATCGACGAAGGTCAGCTGCGGGTTGATCGGCGGCATGTTGCGCAACTGGTGGGGCGGGAATTCCACCGCAAGGTCGAAGCCGAAGGGGCGCGGGTCTTCGATGTCGAACGAGCACACCGCGGCCAGGTAGATCTCGCCGATGCCGTGGTCGCGGCACCATTTCCGCCAGCGCTGCGCCGTGGCACGCGCATCGTCGAGGAGCGAGGCGCGATAGACCAGCAGCAGCGGCTTGCCGTCGATGCGGATGTAGCGCGAGTCACGCAGATACGGCGCGATGTGCTCGATGAAGCGCAGGTCGTCGCGCGGCGAATGCGACTGCGCCATCAGCACCTCGTCCTCCTGCCCGTCCCAGCGTCGCGTCCAGTTCTCGTTGGCCCAGCACAGGCAGAAGGGCATGTCGAGGGAGGCGTCGGCGAGAAAGTTCTGCAGCGGCTGCTCGAGCAGGGTGCGACCGTTGAACCAGTAGTAATAGAAGCAGAAGCCGTGGATGCCGTGGCTGCGCGCCAGTTGGATCTGGTGCGCCATGACTTCCGGCCGGTTCAGGTCGTAGTAACCCAGATCTGACGGCAACCGTGGCTGGTCGTGACCGATGAAGCGCGGCACTGCCTTGGCGACGTTGGTCCATTCCGTGAAGCCCTCGCCCCACCAGCGGTCGTTCTCGGGAATGGCGTGAAACTGCGGCAGATAGTAGGCGATGTACTTCAGTGTGCTCGTCGCAAGGCCCGCATCGCGCGGCGTCACCGGGCGGTATTGCGCGTGGCGGCCTCGCTCCGTGGCGCGCTCGAGCATGTCGGCCGCATGGCCTCTCAGGGCCTCGGTATCGGCGATGCGCGGCTTGGGCGACAGATCCGTGGTCGCCAGGCCCGATGCCTTGCACAGCGCGTGAAAGCCCAGCGCGAGTGCCTGCTCCAGATCGGTCGAAGCCTGCGCGTGACGCTGTGCCAGCGCGTTGTAGAGGTTGCCGCGCAGGAAGCAGATCGGTTGCGGGAAGAAGAAGGTCTCGGCGAAGGTGTCTTCGGCCAAGCTCAGGCGTGCAGCCAGACGGCTGACCAGCGTGTCGTCACCGGCGCGGTCGAGCGCCGTGCGGGGAAGGGCCGCAGGGACGGCGAGTCCGATGGCACTAGTCTCGACGAACGTCTTGACGATTGCAGCGAGATAATCGGGTTCGAGCGCCGTGAGTGCGAAGCGGCGAACCGCAAGCGCGCTGACCACGTCGAGGTCTGTCGTGCAGCAGTCTATGCGTGCGACCAGCGAGTCGTCCCGCACGTCCGGTCGGGGTGTCCGCAGGAACTGCAGCGTAGCGGGTTCGCCCGACTCGTGATCGAGAATGTGCAGTGCGACGTCGGGGAATTGATCGATGAGGCGGTGGGCGCGTCGCGCCACATCGGCGCAATCGGTGCGCACGCACAGCACGAGATGGCCGGGAAGCTGCCCTTCAAGCATGCCGAGGTCCTTGTTTAAGCGCGTCGGCGCAGCACGATCAGCGCCTGCGGCAGGTAACCACGGTCGTCGATGTACTCAAGCAGTTCGAAGTCCCGAGTCCAGTGGCGTTCGACGTAGCCCGGCGGCACCAGCGCCTCGCCATAGAAGTCCGATGGGCGCGCAGCGCCCCCGCCGGTGGGGGAAAACAGGAATTCGCCGGCATCATAGGCACGTTCGCAGGCTGAGCGATCCACGAAGGAACGCGCCAGGTTCTGGTGCCAGGGGTGATCAAAACGGTCGCGGCTACGCATGCGCTCGCACACTTCGAGAAACGTGCGTCCTTGCGTCGTGATGGCGACGATGCCGCCCGGACGGAGCACGCGCGCAAATTCGGCGATCCACGCATTGGCCGCATGCTTGGCGAGATGGGAAAAGACCGAGTACGCCACCACGAGGTCGAAATCGGCGTCTGCGAGATCGCTCGGCGGCAACGACGGTACGGTCTCGAAGCGGCCATAGGGAAAGGTTTCACGGCAGATTTTGATGTAGCTCGGGTCCACGTCGACGCCGACGATGTTGCTTGGCAGGAAATCCCGCATGAAGATGCGAGCGTAGCGACCCCAGCCGGTGCCGAAGTCCAGCAGCCGTCGATTTCCGTCCCACACGTGCCCGTGACGGGCACAGATGTCGCGTACCGCGCGGAAGAACATCATGCCCTCGCGCAACGCTCCTTCGTTGCTCGATCCGACCATGCCCACCTGCAGCGCTTCGGGCGGGAAGCCGGGCAGCGGGAAACCCTCGAAGCTCGGCACTTCGACACTGCGCAGCAGCGCGCGCAGCCATTGCTCGTCGTCGAGCGCATGGATGCGCTGCCAGGCTTCGTCGAGTCCGGGCATGGAGCGGTCCAGCCGCGGCAGTTTGAGTTCGGCGCGCAAGTCGTCGACGAGGGCCTGCAGCCGCCTCGACTCATCGGTCTGCGCGCGCAGCGCTCGTTCGAGTTCTACGATGTGTTCGTCCTTGCGTCGCTGCTCCGGCGTCGGCGCCCGCAGATCGTTGACGAGTCGTGCCCAGGCGACCGGCGACAACGGCGCACGTGCCGCACCGATCAGCTGCCGCGCCAGCGCCAGCGCGTGTCCGCCGGCGTCGCCTTGTCTGAGGGCCGGGCTGATCTGCGCCAGCGCCTGTTCGACGTCACCACCGGTTGCGAGCAATTCCGCTCTGCGCAGCGCGATGACCGATGGCGCCTGATCACACTCCAGCGCCGCACCGAGCAGGTCGCATGCGGCCTCGAGGTCGTCGCGCATCACGGCGATCGCGGCGAGGTCGTTGTAGACCTCCCAGCAGGGGGTGCCGTCGGCGACGAGTTCCGACAGGATTTGGAAGGCTTCACCAAGCGCGCCGCTGTCGAGCAGCGCGCGCGCCTCGGCGTGTCGGGCAAGATCGGCTTCGCGGCGATCAGAAGTGTCGGGGCCGGTATCGTGCATGGCAATTGTTCCAGAGTGTCGTTTGAGTTTCGGCTGGCGGACTGCGAGGGCGTCCCGATTTCCTAATCGTTGCTGCGAGTCGATTCACGCAGGTCGACGAGCAGTCGCGCCCATCGGATCGGATCGAGTGCCCCGCAGCTTCCCAGCGCCTTGCGCAGGAGCTCGAGTGCCTCCGGGTCGCCATGTCCTTTGCGCAACACCGGGCTGAGGACATCCAGTGATTCCTTGTGTCTGCCAGCATCGATGAGCATGCGTGCCAGTTCCCGATGTGCGGTGGCCGGCGGGTCTTCACGTTCGCACGCATGGGTCAGGAACTCCTCGGCTATGCCGATCTCGTTCTGACGGATCGCGATCTGTGCGATATGAAAATAGGGCTCCCACAGCTGGCTGCCTTCGTTGGCCAGACCCTGCAGCAGAGTGAATGCGCCTGCAAGATCGCCGCTTTCCAACAGCCGGAGTGCAGTCTGGGTCGTGATCCGCTGGTCAGCAGTTCGCGGATCGACGGGAGTGGGCGATGCTTGTTGCACGCTGTGGGCAGACTCGCGTTTGGGTGGGGTCTGGTCCGTGCCTTCCCGTCTTCGCAGCGTTCTGTTGGGAGATGCGGTCTTGCGAATGATCCGACTCTTCGCTGGTGGGCCCGAATGTTCGATCAGTTCGATCTTGGGTGCCAGGTCGCCCGCTGCCGGTGTCTGCGGTCGGTCCTTGCGTTCACGCCGCGCGTCGACTTCGGACAGGATCAGCTTGAGTACATGATCGGGCTCGAACGGCCCGACCCGCGGGTTCGGCGGCGCAGGCGGGTTGGCCATGTGGCACTGGAAGTCCGCATAGGCGCTCAAGCTGCATCCCGGCACTCCGGCGAGAAACTCGTGCTGTGCTCCCGCGGGCAGATAGTCCTCGAGAAAATTGATGCACGGCGTTCCCATGTATGCGGCCTCGACGCTGATGCTGCTCAGTCCGTTCGACAGGATCAGGCGCGAATCCAGGATGAGGTCTCCTGCTGGCGTTTCGGCTGGAATGACGGTCGCGCCCTGTTCGGCGAAACAGGCCTCGAATTCGGCGGTGCCGGGCCATTTCGGAAACTTGATCGGAACGCCGACCGACAGGATGGGTTCAAGCTTTCGATAGGTTCCCTCAATGCCCATATTCTGCCGATGCCAGCATATGTCGGAGAAAAGAAGGATCGCGTCGAAGCGGCGTTCGGCAAGGGGTTTGCAGTCGCCCTTGAGCCCGATCCAGCCCACGGTCTCGAATCGCTCGGGACGGCGGCCGTAGCCGAAGAATGTGGTCGGCCAGAGGACAAGGTCGAATGCCGACAAGAGCGCCGGCTCGTTGACGACCAGCGGTGTGCCGAGATCATGTGGGTAGAACACGGACAGCAGGGGCTTGCAGTGGTCGAGGATCTCGAGCAGATCGCAGCCGACATGAACGTCCGGGTAGAAGTCGGCGAGTACGGCCCGATCGCGGGTGAAGTGGGCCGAAGTGAGCAGAATGAACGGACGTCCGACGAGCTGTGACAGTTCGCGTTTCTTGTCCGGGTCGGGAAGCCGGAGGACGTCGTATCCGGCCTGCTCGACGAAACGGGAGAAGTCCGGGAATACATCTTCGGACCCATAGCCCCAGAATACGAACGCGGGTGTTTCAGACATCAGCATCTCGCGCGGGGTCGTGAGGCTGCACGACGCGAAACGAGGCCGTAGGGAGCTTCGAGGCGATCAAGTGCAGGATCGGCTGAGAGTCAGTTGCGGATTCCGCGCGGTCGATCACGACGAATCCGCGGGATTCGTGGCGCCGCGTCGTATAGGGCCCGACCGCGTCATGCGACAGTCGCCTGATCTCGGTGAAGCCCGCGAGATGAAGGCGCTCGCGGACCGCGTCGTCCGGCCAGTACTGCGTGTCGATCGACAGGATCAGTTGCCGCCGGACTTTCGCGCAGATTCGCTCGGGCAGTCCCCGGCAATTGACAACGAGAGATGCCAGATTTGGGTCCGGGATCCAGATCGTATCCACTGCGTCCAGTTCATCGGGCCAGCTTTCGATGTCGCAAGTGAGCTTCCTTCGGTCTCCGGACCCAGTGGCCGACTGCCAAGATGTCGCCCACGCAGGCCCGTTGACTGACTGAAACTGCAATTCGATCGAGCGGCCCGCATCTGTCGCGAGGAACATGTCCGAATATTCCCAGGCCGGCGTCGTGAGAATCGCGAGAAGCTGCCCCTGCAGGTCAATGCCATGAAGCCGGCGAACGCGGATGTAGGGGGCGTCGAGCAGGTATGCAGACCCGTCCGGATAGAACGCGTCCCCGATCTGTTGATGGATGCGTTTCAAGTGTTCCGGGGCTGCGTCATCGTCGAGATCCGCAGGAAGCAGTCCGTGCGGCACCGCGGTCGCGATTCTCTGGTGCGCGCTCGGCGTTTCCATCCCACCATGCAGTTCAGCGATTCGCTGGTTCAGCGCGTCCAGTTGAGAGCAGTGCGATTCGATGAGTTCGCGCATCGCCTGGAACTCGCCCTTGAGCATCTCCTGGGTGCGGAGTGCCTCGATCAGCAGCGGGCTCGGATGATCACGGTCCGTCATGGCCTGCTCCGGTACGCGCGAATTCGAACCACCAGACGGCCGAGTCTGTGCGGTGGCGGTAGAGCTCACCCGAGCGAAGCACCGACCACCCGTGCGCTTCCCCGATCCCGACCATTTCGCTTGGCGTTCGGTAATACGCGGTGTAGGGTTCGCCGAGTTCCGCGGAGAAGAAGTTGATCAGGTCGATGCGCTTGTCGAGAGAGATCGACGATCTGATCAGGAGCCGCGATTCATCGTGCGAGAAACGCTCGATGTTGCCAAAGAGTCGTTCCAGTTGAAGGTCATCGAGGCATGGGGTGATGCCCGATAGCAGGATGATGTCGAATGCCTCGTCCGATTCGAACTCGGTGACGTCGTCTACCTCCAGTTGCACTTGCGGAGCCGTCGTCGAGAGTCTGGATCGCGCCAATCCGATGAGTTCTTCGGCGTAGTCGACTCCGGTGACGCGTTCGAAATTTCCGGCAATCTCGGCCAGATGCCGTCCGTCGCCGCAGCCCAGGTCAAGGAGTGTCCGCGCGTCCGCGCGAGCCGCTGCTTCGATGATCAATGCGCATTCCCGGGCGGTCTGCTCGCGCACCTTGTCTTGATCGCCGTGAAAGCTGCCGAGCGTGGTCACCCCCGCGGGGAGGTCTCGGGCCTTTGCCGCACGAGACGACCAGAACGACCGCAGGCGGGAGCGCACCGCCGTCGACGACACATGTGCGGTGCGCACGATCCTCGCGACGCGTATGTCGTTCGTCGCGCAGTAGTCGAGTGTCTTCTGTTGTTCGGGATAGCGTGAATCGCTGCCGTACTCTTCGCCGCATGCGAATACGTCGATGTCGAGGGCGTCGAGCAGGGGGCCCTGGAACACCTCCGAGTAGCTGACCACCTCGTCGACGAAGCGCAGTTGCTCGATCAGCGCGATGCGTTCGGCCAAGGGGGTAACCAGGTCGACGTGCTTCTGTCGTTCGACGGCCCGATCCTCCTGAACCGCAACGACCAGGTGGCTGCCATGAGAACTCGCGGCCATCAGGTAATTGAGATGGCCAATGTGAAAAACGTCGAAGACACCGGGGGCGAGTACTTTGGTCATCGTCGGGCGCGCCTCATGCAAGCCGATTCTGTCTTTCCCGCCCACCATTGGCGACGTAGCCGATGCGACCCAGTCGTTGGCCTGCCATGCAGTGTATGGCTGCCGCGCGGTTGGTGGTGGGATAAACGCACGTACATGGTCGTGTCTCCGTCGCTCAATGGTCAGCAGTTCGTGAACTGGACGACGTCAGCACGACGTCGATGACGCGTTGTTGGTCGCTCGGGCTGAGAGATGGATGAATCGGCAGGCAAAGAACACACTGAGCCAGGGCGTTCGCGTTGGGGAGTAGGTCGCGCGCGGCACTGGGCAGGCCGCGATACATCGGGAATGAACTGATCAACGGGTAGAAGTATCGGCGCGCGTGGATGTTGTGCGTCTTCAGCCGTTCGAACAGGGCGTCGCGGCTTTCGGGGTGTTCGGGGTGTACGAACAACGGACAGTATGCGTGGTTCCATTCAGTCCCGTCAGGCACCGGCAGCAGGTGCAGCGTCTGGATTTCACGGAACGCTTCGTGATAACGCCCGGAGATTGCGGCGCGTTTGGCGAGCACCGTATCCATTTCTTCGAGCTGCAGCAGCCCTATTGCCGCGCCCAGTTCGTTCATCTTGCCGTTGATGCCGGGAGCAACCACCGTGACCTCGTCGGCGAAGCCGAAGTTCTTCAGATAGTCGATGCGCTGCTTGATCTTCGCGTCCGGGCAGATGATTGCGCCGCCCTCGAAGGTGTTGAATACCTTGGTGGCATGGAAACTCAGGACGGACAGATCGCCGTGGCGCAGGACGCTTTCGCCGCACTGGCGCACGCCGAAAGCATGCGCGGCGTCGTAGATGACCTTCAGCCCGTAGGTGTCGGCAATGCGTGCGATACGGTCAACGTCGCACGGGATGCCGTAGCAGTGCACCGGGAGGATTGCCGCGGTGGCCGGAGTAATGGCTTCTTCGATGCGTTCGGGGTCGAGGTTGCACGTGACCGGGTCGACGTCGACGAACACCGGTTTGATAGCGTTCCAGTAGAGCGAGTGGGTGGTGGCCGGAAAGCTGTAGGGCGTTGTGATCACTTCGCCCGTAATACGTAGGGCCTGCATCGCAGTCACCAGTGCGAGCGTGCCGTTTGCGAACAGGCTCAGGTGTTCCACGCCGAGATATTCCGCCAGGGCCTGTTCGAACTGCTGGTGGAACGGGCCGCCGTTGGTCAGGCGCTTGCTGGCCCAGATGCGCTCCAGATACGGCAGGAACTCATCCAGCGGCGGCAGGTGCGGTTCCGTGACGAAGATTGGAGGCGGCTGGCTCATGGCGAGGGCTGCGACGCGCGCAGTGTTCGGATTGGCTTCGACAGTCTATAGCCGACGCGCTGGCACAAAAAGCGGAGCAGACGAACAATTCCGAGCGAATTCGTCGGTTCGAGCCTCAAGCTAGCCCGCCACCAGCACCCGGTTCTTCCCCGCCCGTTTGGCCGCGTACATGGCCTTGTCGGCACGGTCGATGGCTTCCGCCGCCGTCTCTTCGGCGCCGATGCAGGCGATGCCGGCACTGAAGGTGATCAGTATGCGGCTGTTGTCGGCAAGAAAGATGTGCTTGGTCAGCGCGCGCTGCAAGCGCGTCATGATCTCGGCGGCCTGCTCAACGTCGGCATCGGGCAGCAGGACCAGGAATTCCTCGCCGCCAAGCCGCCCGATGACGTCCTGCTGGCGCAGCGAGCCGCGAGCGACGTCGGCCAGATGGCGCAGCGCCTCGTCGCCGGTGCGGTGGCCGAAGGTGTCGTTGAGTTGCTTGAAGTTGTCCAGATCCAGCACGCCGACGCACAGCACCGCGCTGTGGCGGCGTGCGCGCGAGATCTCGCGCGCGATGGCCTCGTCCAGGCCCTTGCGGTTGAGCACGCCGGTGAGCGGGTCGTAGCGCACCAGTTCGCTGGTTTCGTCGAGTTCGCGTTGCAAGCGCGTGATCAGCGAGTTGGCCGCCTCGACCTGTTCGCGCAGCGCGCCGATTTCGGCGCTGGAACGCTGCGCGGTTTCCTGCACGACGCGCGTCTCGTCGAGCAGGGTCTCGACGACGCTCGACAGTTCGGAGACGTCGCCCGCGCCACGGATGCGCACCGCGCACTCGGACAGGGTCTGATGGTAATGGCTGGTGGATTCGGACAGACCGACGAGGCGGTCGACGAAGCCGCCCAGCATGCTCTTGAGGCGCTCCTGGGCGTCGGTGAGCTGGCGCTTGAGGTGACGTTGCTTGTCGATCACGTCGCGCAGGCGGCGCTCGAGTTCGTCGAGCGCGCGGATGTCGAGCGGGCGCTCGAACAGCTGGCCGAGGGCTTCGACCTGACCGTGCAGCCATTGGTCGTCGACGACGAGCTCGCCGATGTTGTCGACGATCAGGCGCAGCAGGTTGAGCAGCGAGGCGCGAATCGCGCGCTGGTCTTCGCCGGCCCATTCGAGCTTGGCTTCGAGCGCGCGCAGGCGTGCGCCCAACGCCTCGTCCGCGGGGTCCGGCGTGCTGTCCTGCTCGATGGCGTCGGCGATGGAGCGCGCCTCCTGTGCGAGCACGGTCTCCTCGCCGACCAGCGGCGCGACGCCGTGGCGCAACAGCAGTGTGAGCCAGGCCGAGAAAGACGGCTGCAGGGCGGGGGCGTCTTCCAGTGGCTCGTGTGCGCGGCGGCGCTCCGTGGCCGGGGCTGAGGCGTTGGCCGCTTCGGGTGTGTCCTCGTTCCAGTGGTTCAGGCGTTCGGCCAGCGGTTCGCGCTGCCAGCCTTGCACCAGGCCGTTGAGGCGTAAGAACAGGTTCTCCGGGTTGGCCGTGTTGGCGGCCAGCACGTGGTCCACGGCGGCGCGTTTGCGGGCACGTGTGAGGTTCTGGTGCGAGGCGTCGAGCAGGCTGACCAGATCGCGCAGCAATTCGGCCCAGGAAGGCCGGGTCGCGGCCAGCGCGGAGAAGGTCACCTCAAGCGCCTCGTGCACCTGATCCCAATTGCGCGAGTCGACCGCCCGTGCAAAGCGCGTCGCGAGCTGTTCGCGTTCCGGCGTGTCGCGTGGCAGGCTTGCCGCAATCGCGGTCAACGCCTCCGACGGGAAGTCACCGACCGGCTGGCCGGAAATCTCCGAGTAGGCCGCACGAAAGTTATCGGGCGTCGGGGCGACGCGTTTGAGGGCGAGTTGGCGTAGCGCCTCGCGCGCGATGTCGAGCGGTTGCAGGGGAAGTTTGCTCATGTTCTTCCATTGCGATGTCTGCCCGGGCGGCGGCAAGACATTGACGGATATTCTTAAAGTATAACCGCGCAGCGCACGGGGTTCGCTCTCGCGGCCGACCGTGGCTGCTCGCGCTATCCTAGGCGGTCTTGATCCCGCGAGACTTGATCCCGATCACATGAATCGTTCTTCACCCCCGTCCTTTGAATCCCGCTGGCTGGCCGAAGCCGTGCGTCAGCGCGAGCGCGCCAGCGGCCGCCTGTCCGATCGCGAGGCGATGCGGCGCGCACGAGTGTGTGCTCACAGTGCCGAGACGCGGATCATTGCGCGGGCCGAGTTGCTGGGCGAGGAAAGCGGGCTGGCCGCGGCGCTGCAGACCTGGCGCGCGCGCATCCGCGCTGCTGCGGCTCTGTCCGGCGTACTTGCCTTCCTGGCCGGCGTGGGTGCGGCGCTGGCGGCCGCGGGCGACGGTGTGCGCGCGATCAACGTGGTGTGGGCGCTGGGCGCTCTGCTCGGCGTGCATCTGGTGATGCTCGTACTCTGGGCCGGCGGGTTTGCGCTCTCGGGCGGCGGCTCACTGGGGGTGGGTGCCTTGTGGAACTGGCTGGCACGACGTCTGGCGGGTGACGCGGTCGAGGCCGCGTCGGCCTTCGCCGGCCTGCATGCGCGCGCCGGACTGGTGCGCTGGTGGCTGGCGACCGTCACGCACGGTATCTGGTCGGCGGCGCTGGTCGGTGCGTTGGTCGGCCTGCTGGCGACCTTTCTTTTGCGTGACCACGCCTTCATGTGGGAGACCACGCTGTTGCCCGCGGAATTTTTCGTCGGTTTCGTTGCGGCGGCTGGATGGCTGCCCGCAAAACTCGGCTTCGCCGTGCCCGATGCGGCCGCCGTCGCGGCCAGCGGCGGCGCGCCTTTCGCCCAGGAGGCTGCGCGCCAGGCCTGGGCGTCATGGCTGTTGGGCTGTGTCGTGGTCTATGGGCTGGTGCCGCGTCTCGTGCTGTGGGTCGGTTGTGCGCTGCGTCTTTCGCGGGGGCGCGCCGAGTTGCGCCTGGACACGACCTTGCCCGGTTTTGCCGCGCTGGCCGACGAACTGGCGCCGGGAAGCGAGCGCATGGGCGTGACCGATGCGGCGCCGGCTCGCATCGAGATCGGCCGAATCGAAGGGGCGGTTCGCTTTGCCGACGCGGCGGCTGCGGTGGCCATCGAGTTGCGGCCCGAAGTGGCCTGGCCGCCCGACTGGCTGGGCGCGGTACGCGACCTCGGGGTGGCCGATTCGCGCGCGCAACGCGCGCGGGCGCTGAGCGAACTGGGCGCTGCGCCCGTGCGGCGTCTGCTGATCGCGTGTGACGCGCGTCTCTCGCCCGATCGCGGCAGCCTCGCGTTGATCGCTGACCTGTCACGAAGGGCGGGCGAGACTTGCGTCTGGCTGGTCGGTGTCGACGCCGCCGATGCCGAGCGCGTGCAGCGCTGGCACGAGTCGCTTGGCCAGATCGGATTTGCCGACGCGGCCGTATTCGGCGCCGACTCGCAGGCCGGCGCCTGGGTCACGGGAGAGGACCATGGCTGATCCACGGCGCCCGGTGCGTATTGCCGTGGTCGGGCACACCAATACCGGCAAGACCTCACTGCTGCGCACGCTCGCGCGCGACACGGGTTTCGGCGAAGTCTCGAGCCGGCCAAGCACCACGCGCCATGTCGAGGGTGTGCGCCTGCTCGCCGACGGCGAGGTGCTGGTGGAGTTGTTCGACACCCCCGGCATGGAAGACCCGATCGCGCTGCTCGAAGTGCTCGAGGCCATCGCCGCGCCACAGGGCGAACGCCTGGACGGGCCGGCGCGCATCGAGCGCTTTCTCGATGGCGAGCCCGCGAGAAGGCGTTTCGAGCAGGAGGCCAAGGTGCTGCGACAGATGCTCGCCAGCGACGCCGGCTTCTACGTCGTCGACGCGCGCGATCCGGTGCTCGCCAAGCACCGCGATGAACTGGCCATCCTCGCCGCGTGTGCCGTCCCGCTGCTGCCGGTGCTCAATTTCGTGCGCAGCGCCGAGGCGGATGAGTCGGCCTGGCGCGAAGCGCTGTCGCGCCTGGGCCTGCACGCCGTGGTGCGCTTCGATACGGTTGCGCCCGAGCGCGACGGCGAGCGACGCCTGTACGAAAAGCTCGCCACCTTGCTCGATGACTATCGCCCCTCGCTCGACCGGCTGATCGCCTGCCGCGAGCGCGAGTCGGCCGAACGTCGTGCCGATGCACTGCGACTGGTCGCCGCGCTGCTCGTGGATGTATCCGCAGTGCGCGTCAGTGCGCCCGCGGACGACGAACAGGCAAGGCCCGCCGTCGAGGCCTTGTCCGACGCCGTGCGCGCACGCGAGCAGCAATGTGTCGACGCCTTGCTCGCGCTGTATCGTTTTCGCAGCGACGACGTCGATGCCGACGAACTACCGCTGGTCGAAGGGCGCTGGGAAGAGGACGTGTTCAGCCCCGAGGCGCTGCGCGCAGTCGGCATCAAGCTGGGCACCGGCGCGGCGGCCGGCGCGGCCGCGGGCGTCGGCGTGGACCTGATGTTCGGCGGCCTGACGCTGGGCGCGGCGGCGGCCATCGGCGCGCTCGCCGGCGGTGGCGCGCGCGCCGTGATGCACTACGGCGACCGCCTGCTAGGCGCCGTTACCGGGCGGCGCACGCTCGCCGTCGACGACGCCATCCTGCGCTTGCTGGCGCTGCGCGAACTGGCTCTGGTGGCCGCGCTGGAGTCGCGCGGCCACGCTGCTACCGCGCCGCTGCGCCGCGATGCCCGCGTAGAACAATGGCGCGAGGGCGCGCTCACAAAGCCGCTCGAACGCGCACGCGCCCACCCGGAATGGTCCGAACTGCTGGGCGAGGCGGAAGATGCGGATGGGCGCGCGCGCGCGATCGATGCGTTGGCCTCGGAGCTGTCGCGGATGGAGTCACAGACGCAATGAGTGCAGTCCGTGCGGACTCGTGCGCAGGTTCAGGAGCCTTCCGCGCCGGTCCGGCGGGCTGTGAGCTCGCGCAGGACGTTCCTGATCTGCACAAGGCTCATGTCCTCGTCGACGATCTCGACATCGATTTCGACCTCGAAGCGACGCTCCATATCCAGGACGAAATCGAGCAGGTCGAGCGAGTCCAGTTGCAAGTCTGCGACGACCGTGTCGAGTCCCGAGCATGGCAGCGTCTCACCGAAGTGCTCGCGGACGAATTGTTCAAAGCGTGCGTCGAAATCGTTCATGGATGGCTTCCGTATTGCCTGAACACGCCTGCTACGGGTGGCTCGCATTCCACCGCGGACCAGTCGATGCGGCTATGGTTGTCGCGCAGGCCGTCGAGAAAGGCGTCGGTCAGTGCCAGTGCCAGTGCCTGGCCCGCACACGCGTGGGCGCCGGCA
Organism: uncultured Azoarcus sp.; assembly: GCA_963975885.1. Classification (GTDB taxonomy): domain Bacteria; phylum Pseudomonadota; class Gammaproteobacteria; order Burkholderiales; family Rhodocyclaceae; genus Pseudazoarcus. The sequence continues at coordinate 40,519 of CAXBIS010000021.1, read as the reverse complement.
CCGAAAGCCATTGTGCGTTGTCCGCGCGCGATGGCGTCGCCATTGATCCAGGGCAGCATCAGCAGGAGATGGTCGCCGGCCACGATGTGGTGCCCGGCAACGTGCGTGTCGACGCGCGCATTACGGCCGATGTAATTGACGGGGGCAGTGTGCGCGAACAGCTGCGCCGCGTCGATGGAGTCGAGCTGGTGCTCGCGCGCCTCCGGCGGGATGGAGAGCCAGTTGTGCAGGAAGGCGCCAATGGCGCCGACGATGGGTTCGCGCCCCTGCAACACATAGCTTGAAATGATCGCTTCCCGCACCGGGTCGCTCGCAGACTCGCCGCACCGCGAAGCGAAATCGTCGAGAAAGGCCTGCAGTTGCGCGGACTTCGCAGCGAGCTTGCGCGGATGGTGCAGATATTCGAGCATCGCTGCGCCGCCGCCGATGCGTTCGATCCATTCGACCGCGATGTCGTCGTCGGACAACAGGATCTGCAGGATGGCGTCGACGCCCGGTGCGATGACATCACGTGCCAGTGCGGTGGGTCGATGCCGCTCGAGTTGCGCGAAATGTGTGCTTGCGACGTCGCGCAATTGCCGCGCATGACGTCGCAGACTGTGCGCGTAGGCCGAGGCGTAGCTGCGACGCAGCGTCGCGTGCGCGGGTCGGTCGGTCTGCATCGGATTGTGGGTCAGGAAGCGGTGGATGGCGGTGGCGTCGATGCCCGTGTGTTCGCTCAGTCTGCGTATCGATTCCGCGATGGGGGCCGGTGCGAAGCGTGCCTCGTCAGTGAGGATGCTGCGTGCTGCGGATGCGCCGAGCACGATGTGGGTACGCGTTTCGATGCCGGCAATGGTTTCGATCGGCTCGTCGCACGGGCCGAGATCGAAAACCAGGTCGCCGCGAGCGGCTACCAGCCCGGAAATGCGCCTGAAAATCTGCATCGCGTGCATCGTTCAGTGCCCTCCGTCGTCGGCTAACGAGAGGCGGCGCAGCACGCGGGCCGGCGCACCGCCGATCAGGACCTCGGATTCGAAGCGGCCGGCCACGAGTGCGCCGCCGACAACGCTACTCCACGCTCCGACCGCGGCCTCGGGCAGGAAATTGGCGCCGGTGCCAATCTCGCAGCCGTCGCCGATCTCGACGTGGCCGGCCGCATTCACGCCGGGGCCCAGATGCACATGGGCGCCGATTCGGTTGTGGTGACCGACGCAACCCGCGCCGTTGATGATGGTGTTGTCGCCGATCACGCTGGCCGCGCCGATCAGCGCGTTCGCGCCGATATACGTGCCTTCTCCGATGCGGGCGGTCGTCGCGATGACGGCGGTCGGGTGGATGACGGTGTGCAGCGGCCGTGCCGCCGCGCGCAGTTCGTCGAAGATGCGTTTGCGTGCGCGGTTGTCGCCGATGCCGACGATGAAGGCGTCACATTCGACGTCCTTGGCGTGCGACAGCGGGCCGAGTACAGGCAGCCCGGCGACCATGGTCCCGCGCAGTTCGGGCGTGTCGTCGAGAAAGCCGGTGGCGCGCACCGGATGCCCGGTGCGCGTGGCCGCGAAAAGCGCCTCGGCGACGGTCTGGCCATGGCCGCCCGCGCCGATGATCACGACTCTGAGCGCGCACATCGTTTTGCTGGTTTGCTGATTCCCAGGGTTCATGTGGCGGTAGCCCGCTGCGGCCGATTCAGTTTGCGACGTGCTTGCGGAAGTCGCTCAGGCGAAAGCCCAGCGCGAACAGGGTCGAAAAGTACACGGCAATGCCGCCGGCGACCAGAGCAGCCAGGTGGGCGATACGCTCGAGCGCGGTGTAGGCGAGCCAGCTCTGGGTCTCGCCCATGCCCCACCACAGCGCGGCGCCGAGCACGAGGAGCGCGGTGGCGAGTCGCGCGACGAAGCCGCCCCAGCCGGGTAGCGGGTTGTAGGCGCCGCGAACACGCAGCCCCCGGTAAAGCAGGGCGGCGTTGAGCAGCGCGGCGATGCCGATCGACAGCGCGAGTCCGGTGTGCTGCAGCGGCACGATGAAGATCAGGTTCATCACTTGCGTGGCGGCCAGCGTGACCAGCGCGAACTTGACCGGCGTGCGCACGTCCTGACGCGCATAGAACCCGGGCGCGAGGATCTTGACCGCGATCAGCCCGGTCAGGCCGACGCTGTAGGCGATCAGCGCGGTGCGCGTTTGCAGCACGTCCTCGGGCGTGAATGCGCCGTGCTGGAACAGCGTGGAGATCAGCGGTGCCGCGAGCACGGCCAGCGCCAGCGCCGCGGGCAGGGTGAGCATCAGGGTCAGGCGCAGCCCCCAGTCGAGCATGGACGAGAATTCCTCGGTCTTGCCGTCGGCGTTGAGCCTGGACAGGCCCGGCAGCAGGATGGTGCCGAGCGCGGCGCCGAGCAGGCCTGCGGGGAATTCCATCAGGCGGTCGGCGTAGTACAGCCACGACACGCTGCCGCTTTTCAGGAAGGAAGCGAAGATGGTGTTGATGAACAGCGAGATCTGCGCCACCGATACCGCGAGCATGGCCGGCAGCATCAGCTTGAGCACGCGCTGCACACCGGGGTCGGACCACTTCAGGTCGAAGCGCGGCAGCATGCCGATCTTCGCCAGCGGGCGGATCTGCAGCGCGAGTTGAAGCACGCCGCCGATGAACACCGCCCAGGCCAGCGCCAGCACCGGCGGGTCGAACCAGGGTGCCGCGAACAGCGCCATGATGATGAAGGACAGGTTGAGAAGCACCGGCGTGAAGGCCGGGATCGCGAAGCGGCTCCAGGTGTTGAGCACGCCGCCGGCCAGCGCCACCAGCGACATGAACAGGATGTAGGGTGCGGTGATGCGCGTCATCTCGACGGTCAGCGCGAACTTGTCGGCGTCGGCCGCGAAGCCGGGCGCAGAGATGTACACCAGCACCGGTGCGGCGAACACGCCGAAGGCCGAGATCGCCGTGACGGCCAGCCCCAGCACGGTGGCCACGCGGCTGGTCAGCGTCAGCGCCTCGGCGTCGCCGAGTTGTCGACGGTAGGCGGCGAGAATAGGTACGAAGGCTTGCGAGAACGCGCCCTCCGCGAACATGCGCCTCAGGATGTTGGGAAGCCGGAAGGCGACGAAGAAGGCGTCGGTGGTCGCGCCCGCACCGAAGCTGCGGGCAATCACGAAGTCGCGCACGAAGCCGAGAACACGCGAGAGCAACGTCATGCTGCTGACCGTGGCGAGGGCGCGGAGAAGGTTCATTCGGCGGGCGCGGGCTAAAAGGCGCCATGATACCGGGGAAGAAGCCCGTGGGAGCCCGCCGTCGAGCCACGGGCGACATCGGGTGTCGATGGCAGATCATGTGCGCGCTTGTCGGCATTCGCCACGCTCATGCCGATCTGTGGCTTGCGCATCGAATGCTTGCGCGGTAACATGCCGCGTTTCGTAGAACCCATTAACACGGAAGAACATACATGGCCAACTCGGCACAAGCCCGCAAGCGCGCCCGCCAGGCCGTCAAGGCCCGCGGCCACAACGCCAGCCTTCGCTCGCGTCTGCGTACCGCCATCAAGGCCGTGCGCAAGGCCGTCGCCGATGGCGACAAGGCTGCAGCGCAGACGGTTTTCAGCACCTCGATGAGCACCATCGACAGCATCGCGGACAAGAACATCATCCACAAGAACAAGGCTTCGCGGCACAAGAGCCGCCTGTCGGCTGCAGTCAAGTCGATGGCTGCCTGATTCGCGCAACACGCGCATTGAAACGGCGACTTCGGTCGCCGTTTTTGTTGGGCTTGCGAGCCGGCAGATCGCCCGCATTCTGTACTTCGCAGGCGCATTCGCTTAAAATCGGCCGCTTGAATCCCACGGCGGCGCCTGCCGCCGTGCGTGTTTCTGGACCTATCCGATCGGGGTTTTGCGATGTCGCACGTGATGAACACCTACGCCAGGATGCCGGTCGCCTTCACGCATGGCGAGGGCGCGTGGCTGTTCGACGAAACCGGCAAGCGCTATCTCGATGCGCTGTCGGGCATCGCGGTGTCGACCCTGGGTCACAACCACCCGCGACTGGTACGCGCGATCGCCGGCCAGGCCGCGTGCGTGCTGCACACCTCGAATCTGTACCGCATTCCCTTGCAGGAAGAACTCGCCGATCGTCTGGCCGCGATGTCGGGCATGGACGAGGTGTTCTTCTGCAATTCCGGCTGCGAGGCCAACGAGGCCGCGATCAAGCTCGCGCGCATGTACGGCCACAAGCGCGAGGTTGCCAACCCCACGGTCATCGTCATGGAAGGCGCCTTCCACGGCCGCACCATGGCGACGCTGTCGGCCACCGGCAACCGCAAGTCGCAGGCCGGCTTCGAACCGCTGGTGTCCGGCTTCGTGCGCGTGCCCTACCGCGACATCGACGCCATCCGCAAGGTTGCCGAGCACAATCCGAACATCGTCGCCGTATTCCTCGAGATCATCCAGGGCGAGGGCGGCATCAACATCGCCGACGAGGCCTTCCAGCGCGAACTGCGCATCGTGTGCGACGAGCGCGAGTGGCTGTTGATGTGCGACGAGGTGCAATGCGGCATGGGGCGCACCGGCAAGTGGTTCGGCTTCCAGCACGCGGGCATCGCGCCGGACGTGATCACGCTGGCCAAGGGCCTGGGTTCGGGCGTGCCGATCGGCGCGTGCATTTCCGCCGGCCGCGCCAAGGGCCTGTTCGGGCCGGGCAACCATGGCTCGACTTTCGGCGGCAATCCGCTCGCCTGCGCCGCCGCGCTCGAGACGCTGGCGGTCATCGACGACGAAGACCTGATGGGCAAGGCCGTCGAGATCGGCGAGTTCATCCGCAACGGCATTGCACAGGGGCTGGCGGGCGTGGCCGGAGTGCGCGACATTCGCGGTCGCGGCCTGATGATCGGCATCGAACTGGACCGGCCGTGCGGCGTGCTCGTTGCGCAGGCGCTGGAAGCCGGGTTGCTGATCAACGTCACCAGCGAGCGCGTGGTGCGTCTGCTGCCGCCGCTGACCTTCGGGCGCGAAGAGGCGAACGCGCTGCTCGAGCGGCTGGTGCCGCTGCTCCGCGACTTCCTGCGGCAGAACTGAGACCGGACCGATGAGTACGCTCAAGCATTTCCTGCAGTTCCGTGACCTCTCGCGCGACGAATACGACTACCTGTTCGAGCGCGCGCGCTGGATCAAGGACAAGTTCAAGCGCTACGAGCCCTATCACCCGCTGTTCGACCGCACGCTGGTGATGATCTTCGAGAAGGCCAGCACGCGTACGCGTCTGTCCTTCGAGGCCGGCATGCACCAGCTCGGCGGCACGGCCATCTACCTGAATACGCGCGACTCGCAACTGGGCCGCGGCGAGCCGGTCGAAGACGCTGCGCAGGTGGTCTCGCGCATGAGTGATCTGGTCATGATCCGCACCTTCGAGCAGGAGATCATCGAGCGTTTCGCCGCCTATTCGCGCGTGCCGGTGATCAACGGCCTGACCAACGAATACCACCCGTGCCAGATCCTGGCCGACATCTTCACCTACATCGAGCACCGCGGTCCCATCCAGGGCAAGACCGTGGCGTGGATCGGCGACTCCAACAACATGTGCAACACCTGGCTGCAGGCGGCCGAGGTGCTGGGCTTCAACGTGCACGTGTCGACGCCGCCGGGCTACGAGGTCGAGCCCGAGCGCGCCAACCTCTACGGCACCGACCACTTCGAGGAATTCGCCGACCCCATCGACGCCTGCCGCGGCGCCGACCTGGTGACCACCGATGTGTGGACCTCGATGGGCTTCGAGGCCGAGAACGAGCAGCGTATGAAGGCCTTCGCCGACTGGTGCGTGGATGCCGACATGATGGCCGTGGCCAGGCCCGACGCGCTGTTCATGCACTGCCTGCCCGCGCACCGCGGCGAGGAAGTCACGGCCGAGGTCATCGACGGTCCGCATTCGGTGGTGTGGGACGAGGCTGAGAATCGCCTACATGCGCAGAAAGCACTCATGGAATATCTGCTGCTGGGCCGCATTGGCGAGTGATCTGGAGTAGGGCGCAATAAGCGAAGTGCATTGCGCCGGATTGGCCAAGCATGCGGCGGATTCCGCTGCGCGAATCCGCCCTATGGGATGCGTGGGCGGTCAGATCGAATTCAACCAAGGCGCCGCAGGCGCCGAACCAACCGGGAACACAGATGAGCGATGTAAACAAAGTCGTGCTCGCGTATTCGGGCGGGCTGGATACCTCGGTGATCCTCAAGTGGCTGCAGGACACCTACGGCTGCGAGGTGGTCACCTTTACGGCCGATCTGGGCCAGGGCGAAGAGCTGGAGCCGGCGCGCACCAAGGCGCTCAAGTTCGGCATCCAGCCCGAGAACATCTTCATCGACGATCTGCGCGAAGAGTTCGTGCGTGATTTCGTGTTCCCGATGTTCCGCGCCAACACCATCTACGAAGGCGAGTACCTGCTCGGCACCTCGATCGCGCGCCCGCTCATCGCCAAGCGCCAGATCGAGATCGCGCAGGCCACCGGCGCCGACGCCGTCTCGCATGGTGCCACCGGCAAGGGTAACGACCAGGTGCGCTTCGAACTGGGCTACTACGCGCTGATGCCCAACGTGAAGGTCATCGCGCCGTGGCGCGAGTGGGACCTGCTCTCGCGCGAGAAGCTGCTCGACTACGCCGAGAAGGCCGGCATCCCCATCGAGATGAAGCACAAGCAGGGCGGCTCGCCCTATTCGATGGACGCCAACCTGCTGCACATCTCCTACGAAGGCCGTCACCTGGAAGATCCGGCGGCGGAAGCCGAGGAAGAGATGTGGCGCTGGACCGTGTCGCCGGAGGCTGCGCCCGACGAGGCGCAGTACGTGGATCTGGAATTCGAGCGCGGCGACCTGGTGGCCATCGACGGCACGCGCATGAAGGCGCACGAACTGCTTGCCACGCTCAACGAGCTGGGCGGCAAGCACGGCATCGGCCGGCTGGATCTGGTCGAGAACCGCTACGTCGGCATGAAGAGCCGCGGCTGCTACGAGACGCCGGGCGGCACCATCCTGCTGCGTGCGCACCGCGCCATCGAGTCGATCACGCTTGACCGCGAAGTCGCGCATCTTAAGGACGACCTGATGCCGCGCTACGCCACCACCATCTACAACGGCTACTGGTGGAGCCCCGAGCGGCTCGCCATGCAGGCGCTGATCGACCAGACGCAGGCCGTGGTCAATGGCTGGGTGCGTGTGAAGCTCTACAAGGGCAACGTCATCGTCACCGGGCGCGACTCGAAGACCGATTCGCTGTTCGATCCGTCCATCGCCACCTTCGAGGACGACGCCGGCGCCTACGACCAGCGCGACGCCCACGGCTTCATCCGCCTGAACGCGCTGCGCATGCGCATCGCCGCCAACGCCAAGATTCGCCGAGGCTGAGGGGAAGGCGGGCAGTAGCGCGTCATGGAAACTCCGCCGACCATCTTCGGCCTCACGGTCGCCGAGTTCGAGGCGATCTCGCTGAAGGTGCTGCTGACCGCGCTGATCCTCTACATGCTGTTCATCATCGGCAATCTGGCGTGGAAGTCGAAGGCCGGAAAGTACGGCACGGTGTGGCTGTTCGTGGCACTGGGCGTGGGCTTTCTGGGCTTTGTCGCCAAACCGCTGATCCAGCGTTTTCTCGGTATCGAGTAAAGGAAACCGAATGAGCATCACCGAAAAGTATTCCGGCGTGGAACTGACGACCGCCGGCAACGTGTATTTCGACGGAAAGTGCGTCAGCCACGACTTCGTCACCGCCGACGGCGTGCATAAATCGGTCGGCGTGGTGTTGCCGGCCAAGCTGACCTTCGGCACCTCCAAGCCGGAAGTCATGGAGTGCGTCGCAGGCGGCTGTCGCTACCTGCTCAAGGGCGCGTCGGAGTGGAAGACGTGCTCGCCGGGCGAGATGTTCAGCATCCCGGAGAATTCCGGCTTCGACATCGAAGTCGCCGACGAGCCGTTCCACTACATCTGCCACTACGGCTGAGCCGTCGCCGGCCGCAAGCTTTCCAGGGGGTTGCCATGCCTTCGTTCGACATCACTTCTGAAGTCGACCTCGTCGCGCTCAAGAACGCGGTCGAAGTCGCCAACCGCAAGATCGCCAACCGCTACGATTTCAAGGGCACCAGCGCCACCATCGAACAGGCCGACAAGCTGCTCACGCTCATCGGCGACAGCCATTTCCAGCTCGAGCAGATGATGGCCATCCTGCTGCCCGAGATGACGGGCAAGAAGGTCGACGTGCGCTGCCTGGAACATCGGGAAGTGCAGAAGGTCGGCGGCAACAAGGTCAAGCAGGAACTCAAGGTGCGTGTGGGCATTGAGCAGGAACCGGCCAAGAAGATCGTGCGCATCCTCAAGGACAGCAAGCTCAAGGTCCAGGCCGCCATCCAGGGCGAGGCCGTGCGCGTGTCCGGCGCCAAGCGCGACGTGCTGCAGGACGCCATCGCGCTGGTCAAGAAGGAAGTCACCGACCTGCCGCTGCAGTACGGGAATTTCCGCGACTGAGGTTCGGGAAGCCGTGCGGTTTTGCACGTGGTCGATGACGTCGGTATTGCATGGACGGCTCGTGAGGTATACCTTCGTCATCTTCTAGGGTTCGTCATGAGCCGACCATGCGTAGCTATCCCGCACGTCAGCGCGGCCTCACCCTGATCGAGCTGGTCGTCACCATTGCCATTCTCGCCATCGTCGTGGCCTTGGCCGCGCCATCCTTCGCTGCGATCGTGCGCGACAACCGTATCGCCACCGGCACCAACCTCATTTTCGGCGCGCTGCAGACGGCCCGCTCCGAGGCCGTGCGGCGTGGACACCGGGTCACGCTGTGCGTCAGTACTGATCTGATCAACTGCGTCGGCAACGACGTCACTGCCGACTGGGGCGAAGGATGGCTGATGTTCGCCGACCGCGACGGCGATCAGACCCTCGACGACGGCGAGGAAATCCTGCAGGTCGGCAATCCCTTGCGCGGCCTGCGCGTCGACGCAAATTCACCTGTCGAGAGTCGCGTGTCCTTCGCCGCCACCGGCCAGCCTCGCCAGGCCGGTAGCATTGGCCTGTGTGGCGGTGTCTCGGCCCACACCGGCCGGTCGATCGTGATTTCCTTTGCCGGACGCATCCGGCACGACCACGCCGAATGCGATGGAGCGGCAAGCTCCTCGCCGGAATCCACCCACCCCGACGACCACGCGCCCTACCCCGACGAGGGCTGACCCGACCACTGATCGCGGTGCGCACGCCGCTCGTCGTCGACTCGTTGTCTGCTGCGCTGGAAGCGGCCATTGTGGCTGCATGCGCAAATCCGGCGGTTTTACTCTGGTCGAACTGTTTATCGCGATGGCGGTCGCGGCGGTGCTGCTCGCGCTCGCCGCGCCGGCCTTTCTCGACACCATTGCGCGCGCGCGTCTCGATTCCGCATCGTCGAGCTTGGTCGGCGCGATCCAGCTTGCGCGTTCCGAGGCGATCAAGCGCGCGCGTCTGGCGACCTTGTGCTCGCGCAGCGAGAACGACGACGGCGACCTGGTGTGCGGCGATGATGACGACTGGGCCGACGGATGGATCGTCTTCTCCGACGGTGTCGCCGATGCGGTTCGGGTGGGCGATCCGATGGGCGACATCACGGTCGACACCGAGGTCGAGGAGGTCACCTTTGAAGCGACCGGCCGGCGTGGCGGTGGGGCTGGCGATCTGACGTTCTGCCTTGCGGGCCGCGCGGATACGGTGCGTTCGATTGGAGTTGGCCCGCTCGGGCGCGTGGCCACCGAGGTTCTGGAGGAATGTCCGTGACGCGCACCGGGAGTCTTTGCGGGCCGCGGCAGCGCGGCATGAGCCTGCTCGAGGTGCTGGTGGCCATCGTCGTGCTCGCACTCGGGCTGCTTGGACTGGCCGCGTTGCAGATGACCAGCCTGAAGGGCGGCCATGGCGCCTATCTGCGCTCACAAGCCGCGCAAATTGCCTATGACATGAGCGACCGGCTCCGCGCCAATCGCGAGAGTGCGCCGGACTATGCGTTCGCGCTGCCTGACCCGAGGCCTGCGTGTGATCGGGCCCTGGCTCCGGCTGGCACCTTGCCGCAACGTGATGTAGCCGAATGGCTCAATACCCTGGCCTGCGTATTGCCTTCCGGCAACGGTAGCGTCGCACGCGTGGCCGGTACCGACGTCTACGACATCAGCGTGCGCTGGACCGAGCGTGAAGCCGACGAAGACGGCGGTACCGATGGCGAACTCGATCTGAGGGTGCAGCTATGAGTCGCCTGCCCTTTATGCGCGCCCAGCGCGGCGTCTCGCTGATCGAGTTGATGATCGGCATCGCACTCAGCCTGCTGCTGCTCGCTGCGGTGCTGTATGTGTTCCTGTCGAGTCGTCAGGGATACGACTCCCAGGAGCAACTCGCTCGGTTGCAGGAAAGCTCTCGTTTCGCGATGGAAGCGGTTGTCGAGGATCTGCGACGTTCCGGCTATCTCGGCGGCAATGCCGACGTCGAAACCATCACCGGCGCCGACGATCCCGACAACGAGCCCTCCTGCTCCGACGACGCCTGGGGCAAGCGCATCGGTCGCCGCGTGTTCGCGATCAACGACGCCGCAGCTGGATACGACTGCATCGACAATCACCTGCGCGGGGACGTCCTGGTGCTTCGTTACGCACTGGCGCCGATCATCGACATACCGGTAGACGGTCAACTCTATCTGCGTACTTCGCTGTTCGAAGGACAGCTCACCATTCCGCCGGAGACCAATACCGTCGTCGACGAGCCCCAGTGGGTGCGTGCAATGACTGCGCGTGCCTACTACGTCGCGAACTCCGGACGACAGTGCGACGGGCAGGACATCCCGTCGCTGTGGGTTGTGGCCATGAACGCTGACGGCTCTCCCGGCGCTCCGCAGGAACTGGTGCCGGGCATTGAGCACTTCCAGGTGGTTTTTGGCGTCGACTCGGATGCGGACCGTTCGGTCGACGACTACGTGAGCGCCGACGCGGTTGCCGACTGGGACCAGGTGATCGCTGCGAGGGTCTGGTTGCTGGCGCGTGGTGAATGTGTCGAGGGCGGATACCGTGACACCTTCTCGTACTCGATGGGTGACCTCTCTCCAGCCTATACGCCGGCGGACAACTTCCGTCGCCAGCTCAGTGTGGCCACCGTGCAGTTGCGCAATCGGCCTTCGGGTGAGGACGGCTTCGGTGGCGGCGAAGACGACGATGACGATGGAGAAGGTGGAGAGGGCGACGGTGAAGTGACCGATCCTCCCCCTGACGGAGAAGCCTCATGAACAAGGTCGCCGCTTCGATGCGTGGTGCGGTGCTCGTGGTCAGCCTGATCATGTTGCTGTTGCTGACCTTGCTGGGCTTTGCCGCGATGAACACTTCGGTGCTCGAAGTGCTGATGTCGTTCAACACCGTGCGTCAAACGCAGTCGCTCGCCACTGCCGAGAACGTGCTGCGCGTCGGTGAATCGGATCTGGAGGACTTGGTCGCGACCTCGTCGGCGAATGCCGCGTCCTACTACTACAACCATTACGACGAAGGCACCGATCCGCTCGAGACCGAACTGCGCGACTGGAGTGGCTTCGCTGCCGAAGAAGTCGAAGGTGCCGTGGCCGGAACAGTCGCAGGTTCGTATCTCGTCGAGTACATCGGGCCGCGCGACATCCCGGGCTGCACCGCTGCATGGGAAGAGGGAGCCACGGGCTGCAAGGTGCATGCCCATCTCGTCAGCGCGCGCAGCAACGAGGACGGCAGCCGCGCCTCGTTGCGCATGGTCCAGTCCGTCTACACCACCTTGACTGGGCCCTGATAAGCCCGGGAGGCATCATGTCGAACAAAGTCCATATTTATCTGGCGGCGTTATATCTGGCCACTGGGCTCGCATCGGCGCCGGCCGTTTCGGCGCCGGTTGTCGATCCCGAAACCCAGCCCGCGCTGGTGCTCGCACCCTACGTGGCGCGTAACGACGACCTCTCGCAGGGACAGACCAACGCTTATCGTCCGTGGTTCGAGAATGGTTCCTGGCAGGGCGACCTCATCGAGTACACGCTTGCGACCGATGGCGTACGTACGACCGATGTGCTCGTAGGCGACAACCCGGCCGATGGGGGCGTCACAAACTGGAGTGCGCGTGCGCAGTTCGACGCGGCCGAGGATGCGAACACGACCTGGTGGCAGAGTCGCGCGATCTATTCGACCAACGGTAGCGGGCTGGGCACGCGCATCAGCTTCTTGTGGAACGAACTGAGTGCCTCGCAGAAGGCCGCGCTCGACCCGGAAGCCGCGGCCGATCCATCGCTCAACGGCGCCTTTGACAGTCCGGTACTCAATTATCTGCGCGGTGACCGCAGCCAGGAGCGCGATCAGGCCGGCGGCATCTTCCGCATCCGCTACAACCTACTCGGTGCGATCATCAATTCCACGCCGTCCTACGCGTCCTACCCGGTGGATGGCGACCCCTACGCCGAGGAGCGTGTCTACGTCGGCGCCAACGACGGCATGCTGCACGCCTTCGACGCCAAGACGGGCGACGAGGTGTGGGCTTATGTTCCGTCGATGCTGATGCCGAAGCTCTCGCGCCACGGTGATGTGCCTTATGACATCGTCTACATGGTCGACGGCGAGACACGTTACTCGAGTGCCGTGACCGGCTACGATGACGATGACAACATTGTTCGCAAGCGCATCCTGACGGCCGGACTGGGCGCTGGAGGCAAAGGCCTGTTCGCGCTGGACGTCGATTCGCCGGATGAGCCCGCATTACTGTGGGAAATCCATGCTGCCACGTCCGGCGTCGGTGACGACATCGGCCAAATCCACGGCCGGCCGGCCGTAGCGCGCATCGGCGGCACGCTCGCAGCGTCAGCCGCCTACGTCGTGACCGGCAATGGTTTTGCTAGCGCCAACGGACGCGCCGTGCTCTTGCGTATCGCGCTTGACGGCACGGTGTCGAGCATCGTCGCCGACGCCGGTCCCGAGAACGGCCTGGGCGCCCCGACCTTGCTCGACCTCAACAACGATGGACTGGTCGATTACGCCTACGCCGGGGATTTGAAAGGCAATCTGTGGCGTTTCGACCTGAACGCGAACTCCGCCAGCAAGGTTTTCGCTGCCGGGGTGTCCAAGCCGATCACTGCTGCACCCGACGTCGCACGCCACCCCTTTGGCGGCATCATGGTTTATTTCGGTACCGGCAGCGTGCTGAGCATGGCCGATGCGGCCAACGAGGATCAGCAGACCATCTTCGCCATTCGCGATCTGCGTACCGGCGAAGTGAGCACGGACGATTTGGTCGCCCAGACGCTCTCGGTCGAATCGGCCTACGAGAAGCAATTGCGCGTGGCCACCGACAATGTCGTCGACTACGATCAGGTCGCCGGCTGGAAGGTTGACCTGCCGGTGACCAGCGAACGCCTCATTGGGCGGCCGCAGGTGCGCGGCGGGCGCCTGCAGTTCGTCACCACGATCACCTCCGGCGATTATCCGGCTGGCTGGCTGATGCAGCTCAACTATCTGTCAGGCGCAAGCAGCGACACTGCGCTGTTCGACATCAGCGGCGATGGCGCGCTCGATTCGTCCGACGCCGTCACGATCGCGGACGTCGGCCAGAAATACCCGGTAGGTCGCTACCTCGGCGACGGCAACTTCTCGCAACCTGTGCTGCTGCGCTTGCGCCAGGGCATCGATGTGTCCTACATCAACGGTCTGCTGTTGCCGTTTGCGCCACTGGTCGGAGCGGAACTGATCTTCGGCGGCAACATCGATGTCACGACCGACAGCCCGAGCGGCCCGGTGGTGTCCAAGGTGGCCGGCTATCCGAATCCCGATGCAATCTATCCTGCGGGCGATGGCATCGGCAATAACGTCGATGGTCACGTACATGGCTACGACAAACTGCACAACGTCAAATACGTCGACTTCTTCGAACTGGAGCCGCGCCGCGGCATGTGGCGGCTGGATGCAGCGCTGGACGGCAGCGGCGATGCGATCGCCATCGAACGCGAACTCAGCCGCGTCACGGAAGTGAATGCGCCGGGCACGGGAACGGTCGGCTTCGGCAACAGCCAGAAGTTCATCGTATCGCTGACCAACGCGGATCTGTCGCAAGGCGTGGATCTGCAGATTGGTTGCCGCACCTGGAATGCGGCGCAATATCAGGCGATGATTACCCATCAACTGGTGAATCTGGGGCGTACTCCGTCCCAGCTGCAGGATACGTACCACGGCAATGCGTCACTGATTTTCACGATTGACGACATCCTCAATGCCGATTGTGGCGACACTAGCGGCACCTTGCGACTGAACGTGGTCGACCGCGTCGGCAAGGACGGCGTTCTGCATGCCACGCTGCCAGGTTGTGTCAACGACACGACGAACTGGGATGGCGAACCCAAGAGTGCAGGCGAGATCTGGCACATTACGCCCGTGCAGGAATCTTCGGGCAACGGGTTCCGCTGGCGCAACGGGGCGCTGACCGCGCAATTGCTCAAGGTCAATAGTGACGATTCGAGTGCGTACACATTGCAGGGCAGTGGCCAACCGACCTACAAACTTCGAGGGGATACGATTCACGGCGGCGCCTATGCCCGGGGGTTCGTGCCGACCGCGAACGGGCGGAACATCGATTCGCTGATTACGGGCAACCAGAGTGGTCTGCTCTACGAACTGACGATGTTCTGGCATCACGGTGACATGTTCGACTTCCAGCAGTCCGGGCAGCCGCCAAAGTGTTACGGTGACTCCGTCTACAGCGCGAACACGGCCATCGACGTCCGTGGCATCAACCTTGGGCAATACCAGTCGTTGATCGATGACGCCGGTCAGGCTCTGATCGAGGAGGACTACGCCGGCGCGCTTGGTGCGCTGTCGCTCGCGCTTGCGGCGGGAGACGAGGAGGCGGTCGCGAATGCGCTGGTCAATCTGGGTACCTTGCTCCAGGATGCGGCACTGATGGCTTATCACCGCCTGCGCTTCTACGCGCCCGGCGTGGTTCCGGTGCAGCATCTTCTGGAGATCGACAAGCGCCTGGGCGAGGGCGGCGGCAGCGTCGCCGACGACCAGACGCCGGCCGAGGTCGAGGACATCACACAGGACGACAACCCGATTCGCGGACCGAACTTCGTGCCCGGCCGACGCACGTGGATCGATCTGGTGCCGAGGTGAGGTGGGAATGACTAAACACGGAATCGAACGGCCCGTGGCCCGCACCGGGCGACAACGCGGCTTCACGCTGATCGAGTTGATGATCGTCGTCGCGGTGATTAGCATCCTGGTCGGCGTGGCCTATCCGTCCTACCAGAACTATCTGCAGAAGACGCGTCGCGCCGACGCGCAGACGGTCTTGCTTGAGAACGCGCAGGCGCTGGAGCGCTTCTACGTGACCGCCAACACCTATGCAGGCGCGCCGCTGCTCGCCGACAAGTCGCCCAAGGACGGCTCGACGCGCTACTACGGCATCACGATCGCGGCCGACGAGACGAGTTTCACGATGACCGCCGCGCCGGAAGGCTCGCAGGCCGATGACCCCTGCGGCACGATGACGCTGACCCATAACGGCGTGAAGAATGCGGCGAAGTCCGATTGCTGGAACCGTTGACGGGCGAGATTCGTTAATCAGTTCGGCCAGCACTCGGGGTCGAGCGGATCGTCCGGGTCGTCGCCCTGGCCGCGACGGCCGGTGTGGGTGATGTAGAAGCTGCCGCAGGGGTCGTCGCGCATGATCCCGACCGCCTGGGCGGTGAGCGTCCACGAATCCGCTTGCAACTCCCCGACGAAAGCGATCGTGTAATACGGATCGGGGATGTCGAACGGCACGCGGTTGAACGGCAGGGTCGCGGCGGCGTAGCTGCCGCGGCGGCTGTACTCGCGTTCGAGGTGATGGGCCAGTTCCAGCAGTGCGCGCTGAGCCTCGACGCGACGGCTCTTGCGGATCTGTTCGGTGTAGGTGGGCCAGGCGATCGCGACGATGATCGCGAGAATCGCGAGTACGACCATCAACTCGATCAGCGAGAAGCCGCCCGGTCTTCGGGCGCCGCGCGTCATTGGACGATTTCTCGCCAGCTCTGGCGGCCAACGTCGTTGGGGCCGGGGTTCTCGCGTACGGTGCGCAGGCCGCTGGCGGTGGACAACTGCTTGTATTCGGCGCCGTCCTCGCCGACCAGTATGGCCGGCGTGGCGGTCGCGCCGCCGTCGACGAGCAGGCCCGAGGGCGGCATCCACACCGCGTCTTCGCCTTCGCCCACGCGCATGTGGTCGCCAATCGTGAAGCGTCGGTCCAGGTTCAGGTCGAAAGGTGCGTAGGTGAGCCGCCCGCCGCTGGCGGCGTTCAACTCCATCAGCCAACTGTCGCCGCCGGGGCGGCAGGGGTCTTCGCTGGGAATCAGCGTGGTGAAGATCACGCGGCCGTTGCGCACGATGGAGTGGGTGATCTGACGCTCGCCCTGCAAGGTGCCCGAAGGAGGTACCAGGTCGAGCACCCAGCCGCGATGCTCGCTCCAGCTTGCGCGCTCACTGGTCGTGGCGCGCAGCCGATAGGACACGGTACTGTTCTGCGGGGTCGTGAAGCTGAGCGTCTGTTCCGAGAGGATGGACTGCGCAAGCAGGTTGCCGCGGTTTGCGCTGACGTTGTTGTCCTCGTCCCAGATGCCGTAGAAGCTCTGCAAGCCTGCATTGTCGGCGATCTTGTCGGCCGGCTCCAGGTACTGTCCCGTGCCGAACAGCACGATGCGCCCGCGCCCGGTGGGGTGGCGGACCACCGATGGCCGAGTGGTGATGGGCTGGCGGTCGGCGTCGTCGCACGGGTCGCTGCTGCAGGCGAGGAACAGCCGGCGCACGCTCCAGCTTGGGGGCGCGGCTTGATGGAGGTCGAAGCGCCACAGGTTGCCGAACAGATCCCCCGCGTAGACGAAGTCGATGCGCCGGTTTCCGGTGTCGTCGACCGGCGCCACCGTCGCCAGGCCGTTGGGGCGTTCCTCTTCGTTCGGGTCTTCGGCCTGACCTTCGCCGGTATCGAGTTTTCGGATCAGCGCGCCGGTGGCCAGATCGACGACGAACAGCACGGCGTTGCCGGTGGCGCTCGTCGAGTCGTCCTCTTCCGTGTTGTTGTAGCCGTTGCCGAAGACCGCCGCCCAGGTGCCGTCGCGCAGCCGCACGATGGCCGGCTGGCTGAAGCTGTAGCCCAGATCCGGGTCGGTGAATTCCCACAGCACGATGTCGTCGGCGACGTTCTCGGCGAAGTTCTGCGGTTCGGTCACGTCGAGCGCGTAGACCGACTGGCCACCCTTGTTGAGTCCGCCCACGAGCACCGTGCGCCAGCGCTCACCGATGAAGGCGTCGGCCACGGTGGGCGAGCCATCGACGTAGTAGCGGTGGTTCAGGCGGTAATCGGGGTCGGCCAGATGGCGCAGCTCAGGCAGAACCGCTTCGGGCACGAAGGCGAGGCGCTCCTGGCCGGTCTCGGCGTCGAAGCCGTGCAGCATGCCGTCGTTGGCGCCGACGTAGATCATCGCCGGGCGCTCGCTGTGATCGCGCTTGAACTGGTCGTAGGAGGCGCCGCTTTGCAGGCCGTCGGGGTAGCGCATGTTGGGTGCGCCGACGAACACCGGGGCGGAGTGGATGATGTCGCCGAGTTTCGATGCGCGCGGGCGCAGGCCCGTCTGGTCTGCGCCACGGATGTAGTCGATGAAGGTCGGGTTGTTCTGGAACCAGTCGTTCTTCTGTGCGTTGTCGAAGCTGTCCCAGCGAAACGCTGCAGCTTCGCCGCCGACCTGTGTGACGATGGTGCGCGCATCCGCGACAGGCATCTGTTCGGCCGCACTCCACGCGACGTGCACGGGCCGGCCGTAGTTCGCGCTGGAGCGATCGCTCTCGATGTCGAATGCGACCAGATCGCCGCTCCAGTCGGCGCTGTTGTAGCCACCGAAGTACAGGCGCGTGCCGGTGCTGACAAAGCCCGTGCTGGCCGCAGCCGATGCAGCCGAGCCGGTTTGCGCCTGAATGTTGCGCAGGGCTTGCTGGAGCACGTCGGTGAGTTGTTCGGCGTCGTTCGCGGTGTAGTACTGGCCGTGCCCGTACTCGGCGGCGTCTTCCAGCATCTGGTTGGCGACCGTGAAACCGACGGTGTAGGTATGCATGTTCTGGCGCGGGAACTGCGGATCGTCGAAGCTCACACCAGCCGCGTCGGTATCGCCCGTGCGCATGTCGATGTCCCACGCGAACTTGGCGATGTCGTCCAGGAACAGGGCCGCGCCCTCGGTGAGGGTTTCATTTCCGGTTCCGTCGTTATCGACGCCATCCCAGTTTGGCAGCAAGCCTTCCGGGTCGTCCGTGTCGTTCGGATCCTCCGGATACGTGCCATCGTAGGTCGGCAGGCCGTCAGTGATGACCACGGTGAAGCTCTTCTGACAGCGGAACTGAATGGGACTGGTGTAATTGTTGTTGTTGTAGAAACTGCCCAGGCCACGGAAGTAGCGGGTGATCTCGAACAGGCTCTCGGCCAGCGGGGTGAACGTCGATGGGGTCAGTTCATCGATGGAGTCGACCAGCGCGGGCTTGTCCGTGCCGCATGAGGCTGCAATATGACCGCCGTGCGTGTAGTTCAAATTGGCCAGTCCGAAACGCATGCCGGGCGTGTACTGCACAAGGTCTTTCGCCACTTCGCGCGCGACATTCATTCGATAGTCGTTGGGGATTGCACCGTTTGTCAGATCCGTATTGTTGGGAAAATGATCGAGCAGGAAGCGCACATAGCGTCCCATGTACCACGTGCCATTCGAACCCCCCGGTGCCGGCAGCTTGAGACATTTGGTTGTCCAACCTCGACGAAACAGGGAAAAGCCCGTGCTGCAGCCGGCTCGTCGGAAATTGCTGGGGGTATAGCTCGGCGTGTCAGCGTTGAGGTTGCTCCATTGGGTGCAATCGCTCCAACCTTGGCTGCAGTATTGCCAGGCGCCATAGCTGCCCTGCGGATCGTAGTCCTCGTGCCAGATGATCTGTCTCATGCTGAGGGAGTTGTCGACCAGCAGCATGACGTTGGGTTCGACCACTGTCGAGATCTGCAGCGGCGTATCCGACAGGCCCAGCGGACCGGCGTGCGCTGGCAGGGCGATGGCGGCGGCGAGGGCGAGGGGGCGCAGGGTTGGCATTGGTCAGTTGTAGCGCTTGATGTAGAGGGATTGCAGGACCGAGCGCGCCACCGCCGTCTGCCCGGTGCCGCGTGCGGTGATGCGGTACTGGTCGCGACCCGTTTCGTGCGCCGAGCCGAAGCCGGTGACGAGATGGTCGCGGATGTGGCCGCGGTGCTCGATCAGGTGGCGGGGCAGGGCGGCTACGCCCGGCATGTCGCGGCCGTCGTCGTTCCGGTCGTATTCGCGCGACTGTTCGGCCCACTCGTCGCGGTCGGCGGCGTTGGCCGACATCAGGCCGTCCTCGGTGGGGCGCTTGCTGCTGTCGGCCGGGTCGAACACTTCGCATGTCTGGTCGGCCGAGCAGGGGTAGGCGTGAGGGGTGGGGGCGACGGTGAGTGGGCCGATGAAGCGCTCGCCGGCGCGCAGACCGGCCTCGGCCGCCTGCAGCGCGAGGTTGCGGTCGCGCCAGTTGCCGGACATGCGTTCCTCGAGGGTGGTCGCGCGCAGGGCGCTGATGCCGAGCACCGACATGATCAGCAGCAGGATCAGCGTGGTGACCAGCACGATGCCGCGGTTGGCGAGTGGTAGGCTGGCGCGCGTCATAGCACGGGCAGGCGATTGCGCAGGGCCACGGAGGTGGAGAATACGGTGGCGTGGCGTCGCTCCGGGATGTCTATGGTCTCGTCATCACCGTCACAGTCGACGATGTTGACGGTCTGCGGTTGTTCGGCCGTGCCTGGGTTGGGGCCGACTGCGATGACGGTGAGGCGTACCGAGCGCACGCGCTCCCAGTCGTCCACGGCGTCGACGGCGACGTGGTTGTCGACGAGCTCGTCCTCGTCGCTGTCAATGCCGTAACACACCAACAGGTGCGAGATACCCTCGATCAGTTCCTGAACCGGGGTGGCGCCGCGCGAGAAGGGCTTGCGCCACAGCGCCGGCGCGTGGCCAGCCTTGCGGCCGACGTAATAGACGTTGGAACTGAAGAGCTGGATATCCATGTCTTCGTCGTAGGCGTGACTGAACGCATTGCTGCCCGGCACCTTGTTGCCGGGGTTGTTGCCGACGCCGCGCGACAGGGCGCTGGCGTTGTCATTGCTGCGGTTCTGGAACAGGTCGCAGCCCTGCGTGTTGGCGATGAGCACGATCTGGTCTTCGCCCACGCCGCTGGCGCCCGTGAGGTTGACGCTGCTGTGGTTGGTTGCCGTCTCGCCGCTGGCCATTGCGCCGGACGACACCGCCGCGTGCTTGACGAGCAGCGCGTCGGTGTCGGCGAGCTGGTTGCTCAGGCCGAGCCCGTCCGGGTCGCCGGTCCAGCCGAACACCGCACGGGAGAGGTCGAAGACCTCGGCACGCCAGGCTTCGGATTCGTTGTCGAGCAGGTTGTTGGGCTCGTCGCAGGCGGCACTGTAGCCCGCCTGACGCAGTTCGGCGGCGAGCAGGTCGATGGCGATGCGACCGCTCTCCTGTGCGCGCGACAGGGCTTCGGTGGCGCGATGCGTGACTCGCGCCCCGGCGAACAGCGAGACGCTGCCGACCACCAGCACGCTGCCCAGCAGCAGCGAGATCATCAGTTCGGTGAGCGATAGGCCGTGCTGTGCGCGCCGCATCAGATCTCCGTGCTGTAGGCGAAGATGACGTGACCCGGCTCGGTCGTTTCGTCGTCGGTTTCGGCTTGTTCGCCGTCGGAGGCGGGTTCGTCCGGAGCGATGTCGCCCTGCGCCATTGCGATGCCGGGATCGGCGTCTGGACCCGGGGTGTCGGTGTCGTCTTCGCTACCGTCGTCGGCCGCGGGGGCGGCGCGGATGTCGCCGCGCTGGTCGTTCCAGGTGATCGCAATCGTGATGTTGGCCTCGTTGCGCGTGACCTTGGCCGTGGCCCCGGCGCCCAGGCGGCGCACGAGTTCATCGTCCCAGTCGCGGCGATCCTCGCTGTTGCCATCGTCGTCGTAGTCGCCGTCGAGGGCCGCGTCGCGCGCGCCGCGCATGCGGTCGGCCAGGTCGTAGGCCAGCAGCGTGGCCTGCGAGCGCACCTGGGCGCTGTGATTGCTCTTGATGCCGACCATCTGCATGCCGGCAAAACCCAGCAGGCCGACCGCGAGCACGAACATCGAGACCAGCACTTCGATCAGGCTCGCACCGCGTTCGCCGCGGCGACCCGCCGAGCGCGGGGAGTGTGGCTGAGTCTGTGAGAAGTCTGAGTATGTCATCGGCGTATATGAATGGCATGTACGCGCTTTATCGCTTGCCGGGTCAGGTGATGCAAATAGAATTATCTGATACGCATGAAATAATGCATGCCCGTTGAAAATTGGCATGCAAGAGCGTCACGGGAGCCGACCCTAAGGGCGGCTCCCGTGATGGAGGGAGAACGGGTACGGAAGAGAGAGTGCGACTACCAGCAGCCGGCAACGCCGGCCGAACCGCTCGCGCCGCGCTGGCCGGACTGGTCGAGCGAGAGCGTGCCGCAGCGTTCTTCCAGCTTGGCCTGATGACCCAGTGGCGTGGCGGTGACGGAGTAGTTGCGCTGGTCGACGATATTGACGGCGAGGGTGTAGCGCTGGTCGAGGTCGTTCTCGGTCGTGCAACCGAGGTTGGGCGCGGCACCGACGTAGGTCATGTTGCTGGTGTAGAAGCGCTCCATGAACTGCGCGTGTTCGACCACGCAGGCCAGTGCCTTGCCGCGATACGATTTGGCGACGTAGGTCTGGTAGGACGGGAAGGCCACCGCAATGAGGATGCCCACGATGGCCACCGCGATCATCAGTTCGATCAGCGTGAAACCCGCTTGGCGCACAGTCGGAATTCGGGTCATGGTCAGTTTCCGATGATTTCACGCCAGGACGTGCGGCGAGCTTCGGCCGATGCCACGTTCGTTCGCATGCTCACCACCCGTCCGTCGTCGAGCACGGTCTGCATGAAATCGCCGACGAAGGTCGGATTGTTCGGTCCGCTGTTGAATCCGACGCCGGACACGATCTGGCCGTCGAGCAGGTCGGCACTGTCGAAGGCGCCGTCGAGGCTGATGTCGAAGAAGGTGCGCGACAGTCGCGCGCCGGTGAAGGGGTCGATTGCCATGACGAAGCCGCGGCCTGACGGGCGACACACATCGCTTGAGTCGGGAATGCGGGTCGTGCCGATCAGCACCTGATCCTGGAAGAAATTGGGCACGACCATGCGTTCGCCCTCTGCGCCGTTCTCCGGTGACACCAGATTGATGTACCAGCCTTCCTTGTCGATGAAATCGGCGGCCGAACCCGCTTCGATGACGCGCGCGGTGAAGTTGCCGATCGCACCTTCAGCGACGATCTCGCGCTCGACCAGGTCGTCGTGCGAGGCGATCAGGGGGCCGCTGTCGGTCAAGCCCGAATCAATCAGCCCGTACCACGACTGGACGGCGTTATCAGCCTTGTCCGGGTCATCCAGATAGCGACCGGTACCGAAGAATACCCAGCGCACCCCGGTATCGGGGTTGCGTCCGACCAGCGGCGCGGCCTGGATGGGCCGTGCCTGGCTGAAGACCAGGGTGGTCGACGTTGAACCCGCGAGGTCATTGAAGCGCCACAGGTTGCCCTGCAGGTCGCCGGCATAGACCGAGTCGGCAAAGCCGTCGCCGGTGGTGTCCCAGGTGTAGACGGCGGACAGGCCGTTCGAGCCGGCGACTCCGGAATCGACGACTTCCACGCCGCCATCCTCAACATCAATCATCACCAGCTTGGCCGTACCGGCCGCATTGGGGCCGTTGCCGAGCAGTACGCGCCAGTCGCCGTCGGCGATCTGCGCGATGATCGGCTTGCCGATGTTCGCACCCACATCGGCACCAACGTCGTCCAGATCGGCCTCGGTGACTTCCCACAGGAAGCGGATGTCGTCGGGGTCGGTCACGTCGAGTGCGAACAGGCCGGGGCCACCTCGCCCGAGCGATCCGACCAGGACCGACTTCCACCCGCTGCCCGGGTTGCCGGAAAAATAGACTTCCAGTTGCGTCAGTTCGCCGTCGACGAAGAAGCGGTGTTCGTACTCGGGTGAGGCCAGATCGGCGAGTCCGTTCATGATGACCTGATGCGGGATGAAAGCGTATTGCTCGACACCGGAGGCAGCGTCGAAGCCGTGCAGCATCCCGTCGTTGGCACCGACATAGACCATCGGACGGCGTCCCGCGCGCGCGTTGACGAAGCTCGCGTAGAGGTTGGAGCCGGTAAAGCTCCGACCGGCGAACGCACGCGGATTCGGCTGCCCCACGAAGACCGGTTCGGAGTGCACGATGTCGCCGAGGATGCCGGCGCGATTGCGCAACGTGCCGCCGGGCTCGGCCTGTTCGTGCGAGCGCTCGCCGCGCAGGTAGTTCACTACGCGGGTCTGTGAGGCTTCGTTCGCGCCGAACTCATCGCGCTGATCCGCGTTCAGGTTGCCGCGCGTAAAGAGCTTGTGCTGCTGGCTCTGGTTGTTGCCGTCCGGGTCGTGGAAGTGGATGTTGCGCGCATTCCAGTCGGGCAACTGGTTGCCGGCCACCCACTCCGGTGGCTCGACCAGCACGCCGGTGTCCGGGTTGATCGCGTTGGAGAACAGCTCGCCGCGCCACGATCCACTGTAGAACTCGGCGCGGAAGCTGCGCGTGGTCGCGTCGAGGCGTGTCGAGGTGGTCGCAAGCGACGTTCCCGAGCCGGTCAGCTCGGCCGCGATGTTCGAGAAGGCCTGAGTGAGGCTGTCGACCATTTGCTCGGCCTCGCCGGCCACGAAGAAGTTGTCCGGGCGCTTGAACGCGGGCTGCCCGCTGCCGCGGCCACCGAACGGAGTCAGCGTTTCATCGTTGGAGTGCCACCAGTACTCGGGCAGTGCCGTCGTGCCCCAGTCGTCCGGGTCGAAGTCGATGGGCACGCGCGCGCCGCCGTACTTGGCAGCCAGCGCGTACTGGTTGCGACCCATGCCTTCCAGCGACCGCGCTTCGAGCACGTCCACCCAGTAGGTCGAAATGGTTGTCTTGCCGCCGGTCAGATCCGGGCGATTGTCGCGCGTGCGTGCGTTCCAGGCCAGCCCGGCCATGAAGGCCGAGTTGCCGCGCCCGGTGAATTGGCAACTGTCACCGATGTCTCCAAGGCCTTCCATCTGGCCGACCTGATTGGTCGCCGCGACGACGTCGACGCGGTTGTCACCGGATACCAGCGCAGGCATTGAAGGTTCGTTGCCGTCGGAACAACTTGCACCGGGCAGGTTCTTGTCGCGGTGGGTGTAGATGTCGCCGATGCCCAGGATCACATTGGCCTGGCACCAGTGCTGTACCGGGTCCGTCCAGTCCGTGAGCACCGGAAAGCCGTCGGCGCGATTGTAGTTCAGGTCATTCGAGTAGGACGGCACGTTGCCCTGATCGCGGAAATAGCGAATTGCCGTGTAGTACAGCTCGCTGACGGGGTCGTGGCTCTTGTGGGACTCGCCGGTCATCTGGCCGAACTTGTTGAGGTAGTTGATCACGCCGCTGTTCGTGATTGTGGCACCGCTCGTTGCGTTGGCTTCTGCAGAGTGCGGGTTGATTTCCAGCACGCCGGTTTCCGTATCCCATTCCGGATTCGGATTGCTCTGCGGTCCGAACTCACCGGGAATCGTCGGTCCGATGTACTTCATCTCGGAACGCAGTACGCCACCGTCGCGCTGCACGTTGCTGTCGTTGAGAAAGCCGATCACGGCGTAGCGCATGCGGTCGGCGTACTCCTGCAGGGTGCCCTCCGGCTTCCAGTGGCTGCCGTAGGGCTTGCAATTGGACTCGAGCAGGCCGGGCACGCATACGCGCACGCGCACCGTCGCCTGGCAGGCGTCGTCGTCGCAGTCGTCGTTCGGATCGTAGTTGCCGACGTCGTGGTCAACGTCGCTGTTGTTGAGGCGGAAACGCATGCGGTTGTCGAGTCCACCGATGCGGATGTGCAGCTCGTTGTAGACCCATCTGCGATCACGTCCGCGCCCGACGAATCGCCCATCGGCGAACGGTGTCGCTCCTGACACGATATCTGATCCGTTCGCCGACTCGATCGAACGGTTCGGATACAGCCCATCATCGACCCGATCGTGTCGTGCCTTCTCCAGCCAGGTGCCGCGGAGGCGCACGGCGGCGCTGTCGCTCGCGTCGTCGCGCACGCGATAGCCGCCGGTCAGCGCCTTGCGGAACGGGTCGATGGTCTGCGTCGCGGCCCAGTTGAGGAAATTGCCGCTCCACGGCGCGTCCGAATCCGTGCAGCGATGATCATTGGTCGTGCGTATCGGGTAGAAGTGGCGCTCCGATTCAGTCGAGCTGTAGTGGTACTGGTAACACTTTCCGGAATCAAAATAACCGACGTAGGGCGTGTCCTCATCGTAGTCCCCAAGGTTGGCGACGCTGATGATGGTCGGATACTCGACCGAGGGGACCAATGCGAGGTTGCCGGGCAGGGCGCCGGCCACGTGCAGCGGAGACTGTGAGACGCCCGGGACCTGCGCCAGCGCGGCGGACGTCGCCAGGGCCGCGAGCAGGGCGGCGAGCAGGGCGGCGAAGGGCAGGATGCGTTGCGGGAGGAACGTGGTCGGTTTCATGGCGAGGCTTCCCGGAGGGCGCGGCGGGTTCACAGCGTGCGTTGCACGGTGGCTTGCAGCACGACCAGCGCGCGATTGCGGGCGAGCGCAGCCTCATCGGGGTCGTCTGGTGCCGGATTGTGGCTGCGCGCCGTGATGCGGTAGTAGCGGACGTCCGAGGAGGCGCAACTGTCGCCGTCCTGCAGGCAGTTGTAGGAATTCGATTGACCCAGCGGATCGTCGGGCGAGCCGTCGCCGATGATTGCGATGTGGTATTGCGGCGTGCCCGAACCGATGCCCTCGTTGACCCTGAAAGCCGCGGTCGCATCGGTCCAGACGTCGTTGCCGGTGAAGGTGTCGTCGGGGATGCTCGGGCACTCGTTGCCACTGCCGGCTGCGCAATCGAAACCGACGTCGCCGTCGCTGCTGATCTCGATGGCCGTTTCAGCCGCGCGCAGCGCCGCTTCCGCGGCCTGCATCGACAGCGAGCGGTCGTAGAGATTGCCGCTCATGCGCTCCTGCAGGCCGGTGCCCTGCATACCGGTCACGCCGAGCAATGTGACCACGACCAGCAGGACCAGCGACACCACCAGCGCGAGGCCGCGCTGGGCTCGGGCGACGGAACGGTACGCACTCATGGCAGGCGGTTCCTCAGTGCGACGACGGTGGTGAAACTGCGCGCGATACGCCCCTGGTCGACGGCGGCGTTGACGCTGACGCGTGCGTCGGTACTGGCCACCGTGAGCGTCAGTTCGACGGCGTTGACCAGATTCCAGTTGCCTGGCGTGGTGGCGAAGCTCGCGTCGTTCTCCTCGCGGAAAGCCAGTTCCATGTCGCTGACGCCGGCGACCATCTCCTCGACCACGGTGGTGCCGTTGGGCCCCAGCCGCTGGCGGAACAGCGAGCGCCCGCCTTCTTCGGGGCGCCCGTTGAATCCGATGAACCAGGCCTCCATCGCGAGGCGGAAGATCATCGAGTTCTCGCCGTAGGTGTAGGCGGTGCCGTTGGTGGTGCACTCGGTCGGGAAGCCCAGCCCCTTGGAGCAGTTGCCCGGGGTCTCGGCGCCGGTGTTATGCACCACGGTCCGGTTGCTCGAGTTGTAGTTGGTGACCTGGAAGATCGCGGCGTGGTCGAAGTCGCACACCATCAGGATGTCGCCGTCGTCGATCAGTTGCGTGGCGGCGTTGATCTCGAACTGGGCCGACGGGGCATTGTGGTCGACCACGAAGACGCCGATATCGTCCAATCCCTGCAGCAGCAAGGCCTCAGTGCCCTGTACCCGTTCGCCGACGTCGGTGTCGTCGTTGCCGAATCCCACCGGACCCGCGGTGGCACCGTCGTAGCCGCGGATCACCGACCAGGGCTCGCTCTCCCAGTCATCGACCTGCCACCACGCCTCGACGTCGTTGACGGTGTTGGCGATGCGCTCGTTGCCGCAGCCGGTGGTGCCGGCTTCACGGATGCGCCGCGCGAGGACCTCGAAGCCGGTGCGTGTCGCTTCCTGCACCTGGGACAGCCCTTCGTTGGTGCGATAGGCCTGGCTGTTGGCGGTGACGACGCTGATCACGCCCAGCACGAGCAGCAGGCCGAGCACCAGCGCGATCATCAGTTCGATCAGCGTGAAACCATGCTGGCGGCAAGGGGCGTGGCGCTGCGTACTCACAACTGGACCTCCGTGACGACCTGATGGGCGGCGCCGGCCTGCGCGTCGGATGCATCGTGGCTGCCTCGCGAGTCGTCCCACTGCACGATGATGGTGCACTGACTCCCGTTACAGGCGATGGAGCCGGTGGCGCCCGGTCCGAGTTGCGCGATGAGCCGGTTGCGCCACTTGGTCAGTTCGTTGCCGGCAAAGCTGCCTCCGGTGGGCGAATCCTCCAGACCGATGTCGAAAGCGCCGTTCTCGGCGTTGTCGCGGTCGGCGCGCATGGCGTCGACGATGCCGTAGCTCTCGATCACCGCCAGACTGCGTTCCATCGAACTCTGGTTGTTGCGCAGTGCGCTCGTTTGCAGACCCGCTAGGCCGAGCAGACCCACGGACAGCACGAGTACGGCGACGAGCACCTCGATCAGGGTCACGCCCGACTGGCTTTGCGCATTCATGGGCAGGTTCCCGACTCGCGCAAGGTCGAGATGCGGCTGCCCGGGCCGATGTCGACGATGCGGCGATTGTCCGGCACATCCAGCGACGTGCACACCGTGAAGGCGGCGTTCTGGCCAGGAGAGCCGTCCGGTGCATAACTCAGGCTCTCGGAAGCAAACGCGCTCTCGATGCGCAGGTTGCTGCCGGTCAGCCCCGGTTCGCCTCGGCGGATCACTTCCGGTCCGGGCGCGACGATGATCCAGTTGTCCCAGGTGCCTTCCGCGGCCGCGCAGGTATCGTCGCCGGCCGCGTCCGTGCGGCACAGGGTCACGCTGCGATTGCGTTTGATGGCTTCGGAGCGGGCGAGGCCGGCCGCGTTGACGAGGTCGTTCGTGCCTGCGGTCAGGCGGTAGCTTGCAAACATGGTGCTAAAGGAGGGGGCGGCGAGCGCGAGCAGGATCGCCGCCACCGCGAGTGCGACGAGAAGTTCGATCACCGTGAATCCGCTGTTGCTGCGCATGACTGTGCCCGCTGCCTGCCGGTCGGTCGATCCGCATGCGGCGCTGCGCCATGCCTGACGAGAGACGCTGGGATAACATTGCGAACGATCGCGCCCGCAGGTGCCGGAATACCGGATTGCCGGGGTCGGACCGACGAAAAATCATTAACGGCGATGGGGAACTACGGGTCAACATGAATCCGGAGCATTTGAGGAACTATTTCCGCAATTACCCGACTGGAGGCACCGACCCGGAGTCGGAGATGGTCTCTCCGAGTTCGGTCGCAGCGGCCGTGCTGGTGCCGTTGATCGTGCGCGACGAAGGGCTTTCGGTATTGCTCACGCGTCGCGCCGAGCACCTGCATCATCATCCGGGGCAGATCTGCTTTCCGGGTGGCCGTATCGAGCGCCACGACGCTTCGCCCGTGATGGCGGCGATTCGCGAGACGGAGGAGGAGGTCGGCCTGCCGGCCGAGCGGCTGGAGGTGCTCGGGGCGCTGCCGGAGTATTTCTCGCGCACCGGTTTTCGCGTGCTGCCGGTCGTCGCGCTGGTGCATCCGCCGTTCGAACTCCGGCTCGATGCCTTCGAGGTCGCCGAGTCGTTCGAGGTGCCGTTTTCCTTCCTGATGGACCCGGCCAATCATCTGCGTCTGGACACCGAATACGAGGGGCGGCCGCGACGCGTGTATTCGATGCCCTGGGGCGATTGCAACATCTGGGGCACGACCGCGGCCATCCTCGTCTCGCTGCATCGTTATCTGCACTCGGTGCCCCCCGGTGGAAGGGATGGCTGAAGCCATTGTGTGCTATGTTGCACCCATTGGTTGCACTGCAACATCAGGTGTGCGATGGGCTTTCTTTCGTTGCTGGCTGCCTTGGTTTTGGAACAGGTCCGGCCCTTGTCGCGTCACTCGCGCGTCGATGACGCGTTCGGCCGCCTTCGCGATCTCGCGCTAGCCCGTTGTCGTGGCGACGGGTTTGAAAGCCGGGGGGCGTGGCTGCTGGCGGTGCTTGGCAGCGGTGCGGCCGCCCTCGTCGTGCACGATCTGCTGTATTCGCTTTGGATGCCGCTGGCCTTCGCCTTCGATGCGGCACTTCTCTATTTTTTCATCGGGTTTCGACGTCAGGAGGAATCCTTCGCCGACGTCGAGCGCGCGCTCGCCAACGACGACATCGAGGGCGCTGCACGCAGACTGTCGGCCTGGAGCGGTGTCGATCGCAGTGGCGCAGGTGCCGGGGAACTGGCGCGGCTGACCGTCGAGCATGCAGTCCTTGGCGCGCACCGCGGCATCTTCGGCGTGATCTTCTGGTTCGTGCTGATGCCCGGTCCGATGGGGGCGGTGATGTATCGTGTCGCTTGTGATCTGGCGCAATCGCCCGAGGCCTCGCCGTTCGTGCGGCGCGCCTTTGGCTGGCTCGACTGGTTTCCCGCGCACATGACGGCACTGGCTTGCTCGGTGATCGGCAATTTCGAGGAGGCCATTGCGAGCTGGCGAACGCAGGCGCCGCTGTGGCCCGAACGCAGTGCCGGGGTGGTGCTGGCGGCGGCCGGCGGAGCGTTGGGTTTGCGTCTTGGCATGCCTGCGCACGAGAACGGCGTCGTCGTGGATCGGCCGGAACTTGGCCAGGGAAGCGCCGTCGATGTGGAGAACATGCCGCGCGCCGCACGTCTGATCTGGCGCGTGCTTGTGTTGTTGGTGCTGGTTCTGGCCTTGCTGGCAGTCGCCGGCAGGGTCGGTGGTTAAATGCGTTTCGGGAGATTGGAAATGGCTATTCGCGATGTGGTGGTACTGAGTGCGGCCCGTTCGGCGATCGGTGCGTTCGGCGGTTCGCTCAGTTCGATGGAGCCGGCCGATCTGGCCGGACTGGTGATGAAAGAGGCCGTGGCCCGCTCCGGCGCCGATCCGCAGCAGATCAACTACGTCACGGTCGGCAACTGCATTCCGACCGAGACGCGCTATGCCTATGTCGCGCGCGTGGCCTCGGTGCAGGCCGGCCTGCCGATGGACTCGGTGGCGATGGCGGTCAACCGACTGTGTTCGTCGGGCCTGCAGGGCATCGTGTCGACGGCCCAGGCGATCATGCTGGGCGACTGTGACTACGGCGTCGGTGGTGGCGTCGAGGTGATGTCGCGCGGTGCCTATCTGTCGCCGGCGATGCGCAGCGGCGCGCGCATGGGCGACACGACGATGATCGATTCCATGGTTTCCGTGCTGACCGACCCGTTCGGTGTCGGCCACATGGGCATCACGGCCGAGAACCTGGCCGAGAAGTGGGGCATCACGCGCGAGGAGCAGGACGCCTTCGCGGCCGAATCCCACCGGCGTGCCGGCGTGGCCATTGGCGAGGGGCGCTTCAAGGAGCAGATCGTCCCGATCACGCTCAAGTCGCGCAAGGGCGAGACGGTGTTCGATACCGACGAGCACTGCAAGCCCGATACCACTGTCGAGACGCTGGCCAGAATGCGGCCGGCCTTCAAGAAGGACGGCACGGTGACGGCCGGCAACGCCTCGGGCATCAACGACGGCGCGGCCTTCCTGGTGCTCGCCTCGGCCGACGCGGCTGCCAGGGCCGGTTACACGCCGATGGCGCGTGTCGTCTCCTACGCGGTCGCCGGTGTACCCAACGAGATCATGGGTGAAGGCCCGATTCCCGCCACCAAGCTCGCCCTCACGCGTGCCGGGTTGAGCCTGGACCAGATCGACGTGATCGAGTCCAACGAGGCCTTCGCTGCCCAGGCGCTGACCGTGATCAAGGGCCTGGGCTTGGATCCGGCAAAGACCAACCCCAACGGCGGCGCCGTCGCGCTGGGGCACCCGGTCGGCTGCACGGGTGCCGCGATCGCGACCAAGGCCCTGTATGAGCTCAAGCGCACCGGAGGTCGCTACGCGCTTGTGACGCTGTGCATCGGTGGCGGACAAGGGTTGTCGGTGATCTTCGAACGAGCGTAAGCGCTGCACATAACGACAAAGGCCCGCGAGACGCGGGCCTTTGTCGTTTACATGGCAGCCCGCCTACCAGCCGCGTGACTGGCGTTCCGCGCTCTCGATCTCCGCGCGGATGGTGTGAAAGTGAATGAAGCGCAGCGGGTCGATCTCGCCGGCCTCGAGTGCGGCGCGCAACCCGCAGCCCGGTTCCGCATCGTGGCGACAGTCGCGGAAGCGGCAATGTCCCAGATGGGGACGGAACTCGACGAAGGCCTCGAGCAGCGCGTCGGTGGTGACATGGGCCAGACCGAAGGCCTGCATGCCGGGGCTGTCGATGATCCAGCCACCGTCGAATTCGTACAAGCGGGCGAAGGTCGTCGTGTGCTTGCCCGAGTCGAGCACGGTCGAGATCTCGGCAGTGACCGCCTGCGCCTCGGGAATCAGCGTGTTGGTGATGGTCGACTTGCCCATGCCCGACTGGCCGACCAGGATGCTGCGCTGGCCGGCCAGACGCCGGGTCAGTTCGGTCAGATCCCCCAGGGCGTTGGTCTCTACGATCGGATAGCCGAGCTTGCTGAACGGCGCCAATTGCGCACGCGCGCCATCGAGGCGGTCAGCCAGATCGGCCTTGTTGAGCACGATCACGGTGGCCAGCCCCTCGCTTTCGGCCGCGACGATGCAGCGCGAGATGAACAGCGGCGAGAAACCCGGCTCGGTGGCGACGACGATGACGATCTGGGTCAGGTTGGCCGCGATCAGCTTCTGGCGGAAAGCGTCCGAACGCCACAGCAGATTGCGTCGGGTGTCGAGCGCAACGATGACGCCCTGATCGGGCGAGGTACGCTCGACGCGCACCTCGTCGCCGCAGGCGTAGACGTGGCGCTTGCCGCGCGCGACGCACTTGAGGACTTCGCGATCAGGCGTGTCCGGTGCCAGGACGACTTCATAGTTGCGACCGAAGGACGCCGTCACGCGTCCCGCGAGCGCGTCGCCGTGCCGGCCGGAAGACGCCTCGTGACTCACTCGAACTTGTAGTAGTGCTTGTTCAGATAGGCCGCGATGTCACGCTCGTCCTCGGGGAACAGGCCGAGGTTGAGCACAGTGGTACAGGCGGTGAGCTGCTGCAGTAGGCTGTCGGGGCTGGTCACGCGACGATCGGCGCGGGTGTAGGCGTTCGAACCGTCGGGACCGCCGAACTTTTCGGTGTGACAGGCCACGCACTGGTCGGCATGAATGAACTCGCCGGCCTCGACGTCGGCGCCGGCGAAAGGATCGGCTTGAGCACCACCGGTCGCGAACAGGCCGGCGATGACGAGATTGCGGAACTTCATGGAGCCTCCTCTGTGGCCACGGGTCCCTGTCGATTCATGACACAATCCGGGCCTCGTCATGACTGTTGGGGCGCTTTGATTATGGCACAGGACAGCAACCGGCTGATCTGGCTGGACATGGAAATGACCGGGCTGGACCCGGACAACGATCGCATCATCGAGCTTGCCGTCGTGATTACCGACGCCGAACTGGAAGTGGTGGCCGAAGCGCCGGTGATGGTCGTGCATCAGGCCGATGCGGTACTCGACGCGATGGATGAGTGGAACACGCGCACGCACGGCCAGTCGGGCCTGACCGCGCGGGTACGCGCGGCTACCGAGGACGAGGCGGCCGTCGAGGCACGCATGCTCGAATTCATCGCCGCTCACGTGCCCGAGCGAGCCTCGCCGATGTGTGGCAACACGATTTGCCAGGACCGCCGCTTCATGGCGCGTCACATGCCGAAACTGGAAGCCTGGTTCCACTACCGGAACCTGGACGTGTCCACCCTCAAGGAACTGGCGCGTCGCTGGCGTCCCGAGGTTCTCGCGAGCTTCAGCAAGTCGGGGCGGCACGAGGCATTGGCCGACGTCTATGAATCGATCGCTGAACTGCGCCACTACCGCGAACACTTCCTGCGCATGGCGGACTGATCGCTGTCAGTTCGTGCTGCGCATTGCCTCCACGGCCTGCAGCAGCGCTTCGGTCGCCGGGTGCGACGGCCGATGGCCGGGCTCGGCGATGCGTCGGGCCATGCGCTTGCCCAGCTCGACGCCGTACTGGTCGAAGCTGTTGATGCTCCAGATCCAGCCCTGCACGAACACCTTGTGCTCGTAGAGCGCCATCAGTTGCCCGAGCGCGTGGGGCGTGAGCGAGGGCACCAACACCGTCGTGCTGGGCAGGTTGCCGGGACACACCAGATGGGGCGCAAGCCGTTCGACCTCTTCGGGCGGGCAACCGGTGTCACGCAGCAGGGCGCGCGCGCCTTCGTCGTTGAGGCCTTCCATCAGCGCAGCAGACTGCGCCAGCGCGTTCTCGACCAGATTGCGTTGGCGTTCGTCGCACCCGCCCACCGGCACAATGAAGTCGGCGGCGACCCGGCGCGTACCCTGGTAGAGCAGCTGGTGGAAGGCATGCTGGCCGACCGTGCCCTCGTGGCCGAAGACGATGGGGGCGGTGTTCGTTTCCGCCGGCTGGCCGTCGCGCCGGCAGCGCTTGCCGTTGCTCTCCATCTCCAGTTGCTGCAGCCACGCAGGCAGGCCGCGCAGGCCGTGCGCATAGGGCAGCACGGCAAGCGACTCGCAATCGAGGAAGGCGTCGTTCCAGATGCCGGCCAGCGCCATCGCCAGAGGCAGGTTGGCCGCGGGCGGAGCGTCGCGAAAGTGCGCATCCATCGAGCGGGCGCCGGCGAGCAGCGCGTCGAAGGCCCGCTCGCCGATCGCTGCGAGCACCGGCAGGCCGATCGCCGACCATGTCGAGAAGCGTCCGCCGACCCAGTCGGGCACCGGAAACACCTGCTCCGCCGGAACGCCGAACGCAATCGCGGCCTCCACATCATTGCTGACGGCGACCAAGTGCGGCGCGATCGCGACGCCCTCGCCGAGCCCGGAATGCAGCCACTCGCGCGCGGCGCGCGCGTTGGCCAGCGTTTCCAGTGTCGTGAAGCTCTTCGACGAGACGATGAACAGCGTGGTACGCGGATCGGCATGCGCGAGCGCGTCATCGAGTTCGCGCGGGTCGATGTTGGCAACGAAACCGACCTCGGGTGCATGCGTGTCGGCGGCAGGGCGCAAGGCCTGGCAGAGCATGCGCGGGCCCAGATCGGAGCCGCCGATTCCCAGGTTGATCACGCGCCGGATCGGGTCGCCGAGTGCGCCACGCACCTGGCCTTCACGCAATGCGCGGGCGAAGGCGCGTATGCGCCGATTGGTGTCTGCGAGCGTGGCCGCGTCCTCGGCCGGGGCGGGGCAACTGCCGCGCAAGGCCATGTGCAGTGCGGGCCGGCCTTCGGTGAAGTTGAGCGCCTCGCCGGCAAACAATGCGCCGATCGCCTCCGCCACATGCGCTTCGCGTGCCAGCGACAGCAGCGCCGTGCGCGTGGCTGCGTCGATGCGCTGTTTGGACAGGTCGACGAGGAGGCCGTCGTGCCTCAGATGATGGTCCTCGAAACGCTGCGGGTTGGCGCGGAACATTGCGTCGGTGCGCGTTGCTCCCAGTCGCGCGACGCATTCTCCGAGCGCGGTCCAGGCCGGCAGCCGGGTGGGGCCGCTCACGTGTTCAGTCGCGCCGGTAGAGGCGGAAGACTTCAAGGCGTTTTCCTCCCGCATGGCGGTATTCCCAGATCTCGCGCCATTGCCAGGACGGAGTCCGTCCCGGGTTGAGTTCGTCGTCGAAGGTGACGAGATAACGGCATGTGGTTTCGTTCTCGCGCACCCGTTGCGGACGCAGTCCGGTGTAGTAGTCGAGCGTGGCGCGATGACTGCGCGTCAGGCCCAGCGTGGCCACGCACAGTGCGCGTTCGTCGGCCAGCGCGCGCGCCAGCGACTCGGCCACAGGGCGGTAGTTGCGCGTGTGGTCGAACCAGGGCAGCAGCAGCGTCACGGTCAGGCACCACAGCATGGTCATGCCCAGCGCCCAGTTGGTCGGCCCGCGCTGGAAGCTGCGCGGCAGGCCGCGTACCAGGACGATCCAGACGAGCACGATGAAGATCCCCAGGCCCGCCTGCAGCCCGGTGCCGGTGAGCACGAATTCGGGCGCCATGCGATCGAGGCTGCGTGCCAGGCCGGGCGGCCAGGCGTATACCTGAGCGCTCCAGGCCAGCCAGACCAGCCCCGCGAACACGCCGAAGGTCATTACAGCGAACCAGTCGAAGGCGTTGGCCGCGCCACGGCGCAGTGTGGGCAGCCCGGCGGCGGCGAGCAGGGCCAGTGGCGGAGCGAGCGGCAGCATCGCGGCGGCGTTGAAGCTGCCCTGCAGGAACACCCAGGCAAGCGCGAGGACGGTCGCGCACAGGGGGAGCAGCCAGGACAGTCGTGCGAGCTGGCGACGCGCCCGCCATACGGACCACATTGCGATCGGCCATAGCGGCCAGGTGAACCAGGCCAGCAGTTCGAGCAGTCGCGGCACGCCCGCCGTGTGCAGCGGGTCGCGGGCGAGGTCCGCCCAGGCCTGTTGCCACCACAGGTCGAGCATGGCCGGCTCGAGGCTGCCGAGCGCCACGGGCCACAGTGCGCATCCACCCAGTGCCAGACTCAGCGACAGGATCAGCGCGCCGCTGGTGCGCGGATTGCGGGTCTCGACGGAGCAGGTGGCGGCGACCAGCATCAGCGGCAGGGTCAGCAGCATGCCGGCCGGGCCGGCCGCAAGAAAGGCCAGCAGCGTACCGGCTGCCGCCTGCAGGCTCCCCCTGAGCGGTCTTTCGGGCGTGAGCGCAAGTCCCGCCAGTGTCAGGGCCTGGGTCATCATCAGCGTGACCATGGGCTGGTTCTCGTGCACATGCACGGCCAGTCCAAGCGTACCGATGATCAACAGTGCCGCGACCGAGCGCGTCTGGCGACCATGCAGACGGGCCGAGGCCCGTGCGATCCAGAACGTGGCCAGCACCGCCATCGCCGGAGTGGCCAGTCGCGCGGCGTCGTGCACCGGAAGCAGCCAGCCGAGCGCGAGCGCGAACACGGCCGAGATCCAGTAGTGGAGGGGGCCGAATGCGCCCTCCGGCTGGCCCGCGAGCGTTGGGTACAACAGCCACTCGCCGGCCAGCAGACCGTGCACGATGGCGAAGTGTTCGACGTCGTCGCCGCGCCACGGACCATGCCCGATCACGCCGGGAACCAGGTACAGCAGGATCAGCAGCGTGAATCCGGCCGGCCCGTAGAGCCTTTGTCCGAAGCGCGTCGAGGAGGTGCTTGCTGGGGGCATCGAGTCCTGCGGTAAGCTCGTCGGGGAAAACCTCAATTCTAGCCGGGATGCCGCTTTGCGGGCGCACGAAGGCATGCCGCAACGAAAAAGGGGCAGCCGAAGCTGCCCCTTTCGGGTTCATCTGCGCGGGGACTCAGCCCAGGCGCTGGACGTTACCGTATTTCTGGCGGAAGCGCTCGACACGGCCGGCGGTATCGACGATCTTTTGCTTGCCGGTGTAGAACGGGTGGCAGGCGGAACAGACCTCGACGTGGATGCTCGGCTTGCCGACGGTCGAACGCGTCGTGAAGGTATTGCCGCACGAGCAGCTCACCTGCACATCACTGTAGTTGGGATGAATTTCAGCTTTCATCAAAATCCTCGGGAAGTCGCGAGCCGCGCACTCTCTGTAGTCCTGCGCCGGCAAAATTCGTTTGAAGTCGGCAATTGTGCTTCAAGTCATTGGCAAAAGCAAGGGATAATCCAGTCTTCGAAGCCGACCCGAGTTCCGGCGTGTGCCCGACGGTGGCGTACGCCACACATTGATGAGTTACGCCAATTCCCGTATTCCGGTCAGCGCCCAACAGGGTGTTCACGATGGGCTCGAGGCGCGCGTGCGGCGTCATTTCGAGGAGCTGTTCCGCAAGCCTTGCGCGGCGCACAGTCAGGCCGCATTCGAACACAGTCTCGAAGGCTGGGACGGCCGGGCGCCGCTGATTCTCGATGCCGGCTGCGGGGTCGGCCACAGTACGATCGAGCTGGCGCGCAGCCATCCGGATCACTGGGTAATCGGTGTCGACCGCTCCGAGGATCGGCTCGCGCGGCGCAAGCCCTACCCGCAGGCGTTGCTTCCGCGCAACATGGTGTTCGTGCGGGCCGACCTGGTCGATTACTGGCGACTGTTCCACGCAGCGGGCCTGCGCCCGGCATGGCACTGGCTGCTATATCCCAACCCGTGGCCCAAGATCGGTCATGTGGCGCGACGCTGGCCAGCACATCCGGTGTTTCCGTACGTGCTGGCGCCCGGCGGACGGGTGGAATGTCGCACCAATTGGCGCGTGTATGCCGACGAGTTCGCGCTGGCCGCCGGCATCGCGACCGGACGGGCGATTGAGGTCGAATCTTTCGAGGCGACCACGCCGCTCACACCCTTCGAGCGCAAGTATCGCGACTCGGGTCAGCCACTGTATCGCGTCGCCTTCGATGCGGACGATCTTGCCCCGTCCTCGCCGCTTGCGCTTTGGGCGTCGATGGCGCAGTCTCGCCCCAACCACGGAGATCACCCATGACCGACGAGATCGTCAACCCGCACGAACTGAGCGATGACGAGTTCGATGCACTCGAGGAGACGCTGACCTCCGAGATCGTGCCGGCCGACTGCATGAACCTCGAGATGCTCGACGGTTATCTCGCTGCGGTAATCGTTGCGCCGACGGTGCTCGCCGTCGACGAATGGATGCCCGCGGTATGGAGTGCCGACGAGGAGGATGCTTCTTTCGCGTCGGGTAGCGGAATGCAGCAGGCCATCCGTCTGGTGCTCGGCTATTACAACGAGCTGGTTACAACGATCGGTGCAGAAGAGGGTTGGGAGCCGTTTTGCTACGCAGGCTCCAGCGTCGACGATCTGGCCGTCGGCGAGGAGTGGATCGAGGGCTTCATGCAGGGGCTTGAACTGTGGCCGGCCGACTGGGCTGATCACGTCCCGCATCATGACGCCGAGGCCGTCACGGAGGCGCTCGAAGCACTCGTGCGCCCGTGGGAAAACGCCGACGAGGAGACC
Source organism: uncultured Azoarcus sp. (assembly GCA_963975885.1). Taxonomy (GTDB): domain Bacteria; phylum Pseudomonadota; class Gammaproteobacteria; order Burkholderiales; family Rhodocyclaceae; genus Pseudazoarcus. The sequence continues at coordinate 2,418 of CAXBIS010000021.1, read as the reverse complement.
GCCGACAGCGTTCGTCTGCAGTGGCTGGCCGAGGCGCGTGACGCCATCGTCGAGATCCGCCTGCGCTGGCTGGACCTTGAGCTGGCCCAGCCGTCACCGCTGGCGCTGGACACGCCGGTGGCCACGCGCGCGCTGGCCGGACGCAACGATTTGTGTCCTTGTGGCAGTGGCAAGAAATACAAAAAGTGCTGTGGTGCGGTCGGTGCCTGAAGCCCGGAACGTGTGCGGCACCTGTGGTGCCTGCTGTGCGTCGCTGATCGTTGATTTTCACGCATCCTGCCTGGCCAGCCGAGAGGATGGCGGCGTACCCGATGCGCTGACCGTGCCGGTCATCGGCAACATCGTACGCATGCGTGGCACCGATGCGGCGCCACCGCGCTGTTGCGCGCTCGACGGCGAGGTCGGCGTGTCGGTGCACTGCACGATCTACGACCGTCGCCCCGGACCCTGTCGGGATTTCGCCCCCTACGCCGCGCTTGGCATCGGCGACCCGGGTTGCGACGACGCCCGCAGGCGTCACGGCTTGCCGCCGCTGTCGGCCTGAATCCATTTGTCCGCAAGTATCTGAGCTCGCGTGATAAAAACCGCTTGCGGCGCTGTGCTGAAACGCTAGAATTCGCCCGCTGCGATCGTCCGATCCTTCGACAATCCGGCCCGATGGCGCTGTTGCGGTGGCTGCCGGGCAGGCGCGATGCGTCGTCGATCCGCTGGTCTGCCCGGCCGGGCAGGCTGACGCATCCGGTGCCGGACGATGAGCGATCACAATCCCTGCATGAGCTGCGGCATCTGCTGCACGCACTTTCGCATTTCCTTCTACTGGGCCGAGGGCGATGACGCACCCGGTGGCTTCGTGCCAGTGCGCATGACGGAAAAGCTCAACGAGCACCTGCGTTGCATGCAGGGCAGCAACAGCGTGCCACGACGCTGCAGCGCGCTGGCGGGGGAGGTCGGCGAGGCCGTGACGTGCACCATCTACGAGAATCGCCCCACGCCCTGCCGCGAGTTTCCGGTGTACTTCGACGACGGCACACCCAATCCGAAGTGTGACGAGCTGCGCGCGACCATCGGCCTGCCGCCGCTGCCGCGCTTCGACCTGCCGCACGCCGCATAGGTCGCGCCCGGCGCTGCGCGGTTGGCGCACGGGAAACTGCGCGTACGCGTCGGCTCAGCCCGGGTGGGCGGGCATCGCCACGGCCGCGAGCATTTTCAGCGGGCCGATCGCGCGCACCGTCTCGATCTGCGCCGCATCGCGCACGAACATCGATCCGGCAAACCCCAGGGCGTTGATGGAGATGCCTTCGCAGTGCTCGCGCAAGCGCGGTACGACCAGCATCCAGGCTTCGTTGGCGAGCAGGTTGTAGGGCGGCATGGATTCGCCTTCGGGGCGCAGTGCGCAGTGCGTGCGGGCGAGCTCGAAGGCCGCGAGCATGGTATCGCCGTCGGCCTGGGCGGGCAGGCGCACGAAGGCGTGGCGCCAGGCCAGTTGCGGGTGTTCGATCAGCTCAAGCGGCGCGATATCGGTCGGCAGCGCTGCCGTCATCGCGCGCAGGCAGTCGCTCTGCGGTGACTCGGGAATCCATTGCAGGTGCTTGTGGCGCTGGCTTGCGCCGGCCGCTTCGCCACCGTTGTAAAAGCCCAGTCCGTCCAGCGCCGCCATCACGCCGGCCAGCGCCGCGAAATCCGCGCGCGTCGGTGGTGCGCTCTGTTCGGCGAATTCTCGTGTGACGATCAGCAGGTGGCGCGCGATTACCGGATACTTGTTGAGCACCAGCAGGTGATCGCGACCGACCGGGCCGAGCGTCAGTGCAGCCTCGGGTGGCAGGAACGGGTTCATCGGCGCCGCTTCGCGTCGTTCCGGCTTGCGCGCGGCATCCTTGGCGGCGAGGCTGGAAGCCCAGCGCACCAGAAAGCGGATACCGTCATCTTCGATGAAGGTCTGTTCAGTGCGGATCGCATGCAGTGCGCCGGCACTTTCCGCGCGCTCTATCGCTGCATCGAGCGAAGCCAGATCCGGCAGGCTCGACGGTTCGTGTAAGGTCATGACTTCAATTCTAAGCGGGAGAATCCGCGGTGGACAGATTCGCGGTGCGGGGCGATCACATCCGGCTGGACCAGTTGCTCAAGGCGGCCGGGCTGGTGGGCAGCGGCGGCGAGGCACATGCCGCCGTGGATGCCGGCAGGGTGCGCGTGAACGGTGCGGTCGAGACGCGCAAGCGCGCCAAGCTGCGTGTGGGCCAGAAGGTCAGCCTGGGCGGCGAATCGGTCGAACTGGTGGCCGAGTGATGCGATTGGCGGCACAGGCGCAGGGGTGTGCGAATCACAGCAACCCGCGTTCGGCGAAGGACACCGGATCGGCATGGGCGGTGACGACGAAGTGGTCGAGTACGCGCACGTCGACCAGATCGAGGGCGTGCTTGA
>CAXBIS010000020.1:0-59662 GCA_963975885.1 uncultured Azoarcus sp. | reverse complement strand
CATGGCTCCATCTTCTCAAGAGTTGGAGCCTCCGGGGTTCCCGGCTTGATTCAGAACTGACCGAACAGACCTATGAGGTGATCGGGCAGGTCGATCGCTTGCGTGTGAGCCTGGGCAACATGCAGGCCGGGATCCGCGGCTTTGCGCTGTCGGGCCGGGACGAGTTTCTTGCGCCCTACGAACTGGGGCAGACCGAATACACCGACGCCGTCGCCAAGCTCAAGGCGCTGGTCGCAGGCAACGCTCCTCAGCTCGCCCGGGTTGCCGACCTGGAAATGCTGATGCTGGACTGGCAGGAGGAAACCGTCGTTCCGATGATGACGATTCGCGAACAGATCAACTCCGGCCTCGACATCATGCAGAGCATGGAGGCCTTCGTGCGCGAGGGAACGGGGCGAGAGGGGATGAACTTGCTGCGCGACATTTCCGGCCAGATCGTCGCGGAAGAACATCATCTGCTGGAAGTGCGCAGAGCGGCTCAGGAAGCCCAACGGCTTCAGACGGTCTATGTTCTGGTCGGGAGTGGCGTGTTGGCGGTACTGATCGCGGTGGGCATGGCGCTGCTGATCTCTGGCAATCTGTCGCGTCGACTGCGCGAGGCCGTGGAAGTGGCGCAGGCCACCGCGCAGGGTGATCTGACCGTCTCCGTGCGCAGCGAAGGCAAGGACGAGGTCGCGGCGCTGATGCGTGCGATCGCCGAGATGCAGCAGCGCCTGCGCGAGATGCTGGGCCAGATCGCGTCGGGGTCCGAGCAGCTGGCCGAGGCGGCCACCGAGCTGTCGGCTACCGCGCAGTCGCTGGAGGAATCGTCCGAGCAGCAGAGCGAGGCCTCGTCGAGCATGGCCGCCGCGGTGGAGGAACTGACGGTGAGCATCAATCACGTTGCCGACGGTGCCAACGAGACCTCGACGATCGCGCGCGAATCCGATCGCATCGCCGGGGAGGGCAGCGACGTGCTCCAGCGCACCGTGGCGAGCATCCAGGAGATCGCGCGCCGCGTGACGGTCACCTCGCGCGATATCGAGTCGCTGGTCAAGCAGTCCGACGAGATCTCTTCGATCGTCAACGTCATCAAGGAGATCGCCGAGCAGACCAATCTGCTGGCACTCAACGCAGCCATCGAGGCGGCGCGCGCGGGCGAATCGGGCCGCGGCTTCGCCGTCGTCGCCGACGAGGTGCGCAAGCTGGCCGAACGCACGGCGGTGTCGACGCAGGAGATCGGCGCGATGATCACCGAGATGCAGAACGGCACCGGCCGCGCGGTCGACGCCATGCGCGCGAGCATCAAGCAGGTCGACGAAGGCGTCGAGCTGGCCAACGAAGCGGGCGAGGTGATCGTGCGCATCGCCGATGGGGCGCGCGGCGTGGTCAGCCACGCCACCAGCATCTCCGATGCGCTCAAGGAACAGACCGTGGCCAGCAACGATGTCGCCGGCAACGTCGAGCGCATCGCCCAGATGGCCGACGAGAACAACCGTTCGGTGCGCGAGACGGTGGAAACGGTGCGCAACCTCGAGCAGCTGGGCTATACGCTCAAGAACGCGGTGGGTCGCTTCCGCCTGCGCTGATGTTGTGGCGGCGTGAATGCACGATAGCCGGGACGTGTCCCGGCTTTTTGCTTGCGTGGCGTCAGAATCGGTAGCCGAGACCGACCATGAACACCCACGGGTCGATGTCGACGTCGACCTTGACCGGGGCACCGCCGAGCCTGGCGCGGGCCGTGGTGTCGATGTCGATGTGCCACACCGAGACGTTGAACAGCAGGTGGTCGTTGATCATGTAGTCGGAACCGACCTGCAGGGCCAGCCCCCAGGAATCGCTCAGGCTCAGGCCGGAGAAGCCGTTGGCCTTCTGCGCGCTGCTGAGCTTCTCGTCGAAGAAGGTCGTGTAGTTGATTCCGGCGCCCACATAGGGCTGCCAGCGCGACTCCGAAGGCATCGGGTAGTACTGCAGGGTGAGCGTCGGCGGCAGGTGCTTGACCTGGGCGAACTTGCCGTCGAAGCCGGACGCGCCCAGTGCGGCGTCGACGCCGCCGATGCCCACGCGATGGCTGAACGGGGTCGCCGCCAGCAGTTCCACGCCGATGTGGTCGGTGAGCTTGTAGGCGAAGGTCAGGCCGAGCTGGGTGTCGCTGTCGACCGTGGCCTTGGTGCCGGCCACGGCGGCGCCGCCAACCTTGATGCTGGAGCTGCTGTCATCCGGGGCGACATGGGCCGCGCCGGCGCGGACGATGAAACTGCCGGCCTCGTGGGCCAGGGCGGGCGTGGCGGCGGCCAGTGCCGCGGCGAGAACGAGAAGCTTCTTCATGAGGACTTTCCAACTGGGTTGCGGGAAAGCCCATCGTATTCGTATGGTTTTTTGCGGTACTGATCCAGATCAAACACCCGCCCGATTCAGGCCGGTTCGATATGTTCGAACATCAGTTGCAGGCTGGTCACGCCGTTGTATTCATTGGCCGAAAGACGGTAGGCGGCGTGGATCTGTGCAGGTGCGGAATCGGCGAAGTTGAACTGGATGGCGTCGAAGCGCTGGCCGTTCTTCGACACCTGCAGCTTGAGGTGTTTTTCCTTGAGCAGGCGCTGGTTCTCGACGCGGAATACGTCGCTGAACACCGGTGCTGGAAAGCCATGGCCCCACACGTCCTGCTCGAGCAGGCGCGCTGCGTCCAGGCTCATCCAGGCCGATTCCAGCCCGCCGTCGGTGGCGATGCGGCGCGTGATGTCGGTGTCGCCGAGCAACTCCTGCACCACATCCTCGAACACCGCGGTGAATTCGGCGTGATCGGTGTCGCGGATGGTCACGCCGGCTGCGGCCGCGTGGCCACCGAAACGCAGCAGCAGCTCGGGCCGGCGCTTGCTCACAAGATCGAGCGCATCGCGCAGGTGCAGATCGGGGATGGAGCGCCCGGAGCCCTTGAGTTCGCCGTCATTGCCGCGTGCGAAGGCGAAGGTGGGGCGGTTGAGGCGTTCCTTGATGCGTCCGGCGACGATGCCGATCACGCCCTGGTGCCAGTCCGATTCATACAGGCTGACCGACAAGGTGTTGCCGGGGTCGAAATCCATCAGCCGCGCCAAGGCGTCTTCCTGCATGCCTTGCTCGATGTCGCGCCGCTCGCGGTTGAGGCGGTCGAGATCCTGCGCGATGTTGAGCGCGCGTGCAGTGTCGTCGGTGACCAGGCATTCGATTCCCAGGCTCATGTCGGAGAGCCGCCCGGCGGCGTTCAGGCGCGGTCCCAGTGCGAAGCCCAGGTCGAAGCTCGACGCGCGCGAGGCGTCGCGCCCGGCCGCAGCAAACAGCGCACGCACGCCCGGCTGCATGCGCCCTGCGCGCATGCGCGCCAGCCCCTGCGACACCAGGATGCGGTTGTTGCGGTCGAGCTTGACGACATCGGCCACGGTGCCCAGCGCGACCAGATCGAGCAGATCGCCCAGATTGGGCTCGGGGCGCTGCGTGAAGACGCCGCGCTCGCGCATTTCGGCACGCAGCGCGAGCAGCACATAGAACATCACGCCGACGCCGGCGAGCGACTTGCTCGGGAAATCGCAACCGGGCTGGTTGGGGTTCACGATGACGTCGGCTTCGGGCAGCGTCTCACCCGGTAGGTGGTGATCAGTGATCAAGGTGGCGATGCCCAGCGCGCGGGCTGCGGCCACGCCGTCGACGCTGGCGATGCCGTTGTCGACGGTGATCAGCAGTTCCGGCTCCATGCGCGCGGCCAATTCGACAATGGCCGGCGTGAGGCCGTAGCCGTATTCGAAACGGTTGGGCACCAGGTAGTGCACATCCGCGCCCATTGCGCGCAGGCCGCGCAGGGCCACCGCGCAGGCGGTCGCGCCGTCGCAGTCGTAGTCGGCGACGACGACCATGCGTGCGCCGGCCTCGATGGCGTCGGCCAGCAAAAGCGCGGCCTCGTGCGCACCGGTCAGCGCGTCGGGCGGGATCAGGCCGGAGAGTTTGTAGTCGAGCTCGTCCCGTCGTCTGACGCCGCGTGCGGCGTAGATGCGCGCGAGCAAGGGGTGCACACCGGCATCGACCAGAGTCTGCACGATCGGGAAATGCGCCTGTCGAGGCTGGATGACGGACATTCGGGAAAGGCCGGAAAGGGGACTGCGGAATGCGCCGCAGTCTAGCACGCAGCGTGCGGGGCGCCCGGCGCGGCAACGGCTTGTCACACGCCGGGCGTGGGCTTGCGGCACAATGACCCCTTTTTTACGCGAATCATCCGAATGCGCTACGAAGTCCTCGTCGGCCTGCGATATACGCGCTCGCGCAAGCGGGCGCAGGGTAGCAACGGCTTCATTTCCTTCATCTCGCTGGCATCGATGATCGGCACCGGTCTGGGCGTGGCGGCGCTGATCGTCGTGCTCTCGGTGATGAACGGCTTCCAGGAGGAATTGCGCACGCGCATCCTGGGCGTGGCGTCGCACGTGCAGGTGGTCGGCTACGAGGGCGAAATCGAAGACTGGCCGCAGGTCGCCGAAGAGGCGAAGCGCCACCCCGACGTGCTCGCCGCTGCGCCCTATGTGCAGGAGCAGGGCATGCTCGCCTTCGACCAGGAGGTGCGCGGTACCATGGTGCGCGGCGTGCTGCCGGCCGAAGAGGACGGTGTCGCGGACTTCTCACAGTACATGCGCGCGGGCAGCCTCGATGCGCTCGAGGCGGGGCGTTTCGGCATCGTGCTGGGTCGCGACCTGGCTTTCGCGCTGCGCACCGAACTGGGTGACAAGATCACGCTGATTGCGCCGCAGGGGCTGGTTACGCCGGCAGCCGTGATGCCGCGCGTGCGTCAGTTCGAGATCGTCGGCATCTTCGATGCCGGCATGCATGAATACGACTCGGGTCTGGCGTTGATCCACATGCGCGACGCCCAGGCCCTGTACCGCCTGGGCGAGGGCGTAAGCGGTGTCCGCCTGAAGCTCGACGACTTGTTCGCCGCGCCGCGCGTGGTGCGCGAACTGGCCTCGATGATCAGCGCGCCGGCCTACGTCACCGACTGGACGCGCAGCCACGCCAACTTCTTCCGCGCCGTGCAGCTCGAGAAGACGATGATGACCATCATCCTGTTCCTGATCGTCGCGGTCGCCGCTTTCAACATCGTGTCGACGCTGGTCATGGCGGTGCAGGAGAAGAACGCCGACATTGCCATCCTGCGCACATTGGGAGCGAGCCCACGATCGATCATGTCGATCTTCGTGCTGCAGGGCGCGGTCATCGGGGTGGTCGGGCTGGTTGGCGGCACGCTTGGCGGCTTGTTGCTTGCGACCAATCTCGACATCGTGATCCCGTGGCTGGAGACGGTGACCGGGGCGACGCTGTGGAACAAGGAAATCTACTACATCAAGGAGTTGCCGTCGAAAGTGCTGCCGGCCGACGTGTTGACGATCGTTTCGCTGTCCTTCGTGCTGACGCTGATCGCGACCTTGTACCCGAGCTGGCGCGCCTCGCGTGTCAATCCGGCGGAGGCCCTGCGCTATGAATGAGTCGAATGTGCCGGTGCTGCGTTGCGAGGGCCTGGGCAAGGTCTATCGGGAAGGCGACGACGCACTGGCGGTGTTGAGTGACGTCCAGCTGGAGATCGGCCGAGGTGAGCGCCTGGCCATCGTCGGAGCGTCCGGTTCGGGCAAGAGCACGCTGCTGCACCTGCTCGGTGGTCTCGACGTGCCCAGCCACGGGCGCGTGGCGCTCAACGGACGCGACCTGGCGACGATGAGCGATGTCGAGCGCGGACGCCAGCGCAATGAGGTGCTGGGCTTCGTCTATCAGTTTCATCATCTTCTGGCCGAGTTCTCGGCGCTCGAGAACGTCGCGATGCCGCTCTACATCCGCCGCATGGATCGCGCCGAAGCGGACGAGCGCGCAGCGGCGATGCTGCGCGAGGTGGGCCTGGGCGCTCGGCTGGACCATTCTCCGGGCGAGCTGTCCGGTGGCGAACGCCAGCGCGCGGCAATCGCGCGGGCGCTGGTCACCCAGCCGGCCTGCGTGCTGGCGGACGAACCCACGGGTAACCTGGACCGTCGCACCGCGGAGACGGTGTTCGACCTGATGCTGGGGCTCAATGAGCGTCACCACACCAGTTTCGTGATCGTCACCCACGACGAGGCGCTGGCGCGGCGGGCGCAGCGCACGGTGCGGCTCGAGGACGGTCGGCTGGTGTCCTAGCCGCCGGATTCGCGCTTGCGCCGCATCGAGCGTGCCCGCCAGGCGCGGATCAGATGCCATCGGTACAGGGCGCGCACTGCGAAATAGCCGCCGATCGCCAGCGCGGTTGCGAATACCAGCAGCCCGATGGCCAGTGGTTTCCCCAGCCCGACACTCCACTGCATCAGTTCCGTCGCCCAGGCGCTCAGCGCCATGCCCTCCATCAGCGGCGGGTCGACGAAGTCCGTCATTTCGCTGCCGGTCACGACGACCCCGATCAGATAGGCGACGAAGTACAGCGGCACGATCGTCAGCGGGTTCGAGTACAGCGTGGTGATCAGCGCCAGCGGCAGGTTGACGCGGAACACGACGCAGGCGATGGCGGCGCCGAGCATCTGGAACGGGCCCGGAATCAGTCCGCAGAACAGCCCCGCCGCAACCGCACCGGCTGCCGAATGGCGGTTCAGGTGCCACAGGCGCGGGTGGAGCAGGGAATTCGAGAACGGGCGCAGCCAGCGGTTGGTATGCACCGTCTCGTGACTCGGCAGGAAGCGTCGGAAGGTCTTGCGCATTGTTGCGGCGGCGGCTGTTCCCAAAAGACCGCTTGGGCCCGCCCTTGTTCCTCGGTGATGCTGTCGGCATGATGCGTTCATCATGCGCATGTCCATTCTTGCTTTCGCGCTCGGCGTACTTGTCTTGCAGCACCTGCCGACGCTCCCGCCACGCGCCGCGCTGGTCGCGACGACGATTCTAGTCGCGATCGGCGTTGCGCTGTGTTGCGTGCGGACATCGCGCCGCGTGCGCGCAGCCGCGCTTGTGCTCACCGCCTTTGCCGTTGGCATTACCTGGGCCGGCTGGCGTGCCGAATGGCGTCTGGCCGACGCGCTCCCGATGGAATCGGAGATGCGCGACGTGGTCGTGACCGGGGTCGTCGACGGTCTGCCCGAAGAACTCCAACGGGGCGTGCGCCGATTCGTTTTCTCGGTCGGGCCGAACGAGGCCGGCGTGCCTTCGCGGGTGCGACTGTCGTGGTATCCGTCGCGCGGTGAGCGTGTGCCGGAAATCCATGCGGGGCAGCGCTGGCGGCTGGTCCTGCGACTCAAGCGGCCACACGGCCTGCTCAATCCGGGCGGATTCGACTACGAGGGCTGGCTGCTCCAGCGCGGGATCCGCGCGACCGGTTACGTGCGCGCCGACGCGCGCAACGCCCGGCAAGACGACTTCGTGCCGGGATTCATGAGCGGCGTGCATCGCGTGCGCGAATCCGTGCGCGAGCGACTTCGCGCAAACCTTGGTGAGGCGCAGCATGCGGGCATCGTGATCGCGCTTGCGGTGGGCGATCAGCGCAGTATCGCAGCGGAACACTGGGAGGTGTTCCGCCGCACCGCGGTCGGACATCTGGTGGCGATCTCGGGCCTGCACGTGTCGCTGGTCGCATTCGCCGTCGGCGGTCTTGCTGGCGGAGTGTGGCGGCGTTCGCCGCGGAGGGTGGTGCGCGTCCCGACGCGGCGGGTCGCGGCCTTGTGCGGGCTGGTCGCAGCCGCAGGCTACGCCCTGCTTGCCGGCCTGGGCCTGCCCACTCAGCGGGCGCTGATCATGCTCGCAGTGGCTGCGGCCGCGCTGGCCACCGGGCGCGAGAGTGCGCCCGCACGCGTGCTGATGCTGGCGCTGGGCGCGGTGCTCGTGTTCGATCCCTGGGCGGTGCTCTCGGGAGGATTCTGGCTGTCCTTCGGCGCGGTCGCGGTGATCGTGCTCGTCGCCTCCGGGCGTCTTGGACCGCGGGGCGCGCTGCACTCGGCGGTGCGCATCCAGCTCGCCATTACGCTGGCGCTCGCGCCGGTGCTGCTTGCGCTGTTCGGCGCCGTGTCGGCGGTCGGTCCGCTCGCCAACGCCTTCGCGATCCCGATCGTGAGCTTCGTGATTGCGCCGCTGGTGCTGGTGTCCATTGTCGTTCCCGTGCCCTGGTTGCCGATGTTGGCCCACACCGTGACCGGCTGGATGATGGCCGCCCTCGAATGGCTCGCGGAACTGCCGTTCGCGCTTTGGCATGCGCCGGCTGCGCCTTTGCCGGTACTCGTGTGTGCCGTCGCCGCGACCTTGTGGCTGCTGATGCCGCGTGGCACGCCGGGCAAGGTGGCTGCCTTGCTCGCGCTGGTGCCCTTGCTCGTATGGTCGCCCGCGCGCCCGGTCGTGGGCGGGTTTCGCGCAACGGTCTTCGACGTCGGGCAGGGGCTCGCGGTGCATGTGCAGACTGCGCGACACGAGATGCTGTTCGACGCCGGGCCGCCTTACGGGCCCGTGGCCGACGCCGGTGATCGCGTGATCGTTCCCGCGCTGCATGCGGCCGGAATCGCGCGACTCGACGCGTTGGTGCTCTCGCACGGTGATGCCGATCACGTCGGCGGTGCGGTGTCGCTGGTCGAGGAACTGCCGGTCGAGCGCGTATGGTTCGGCGCTGATTCGCGTGAGCGCGCGGGACTGGCACAAGCGGGAGCGTCGTGCGCACGTGGCGCACGATGGGAGTGGGACGGCGTAGGTTTCGAGTTCCTGCACCCGCGACCGGATGATCGTCCGCCGCGGCGCAACGAGGGTTCCTGCGTGTTGCGCATCGAAGCCGACGGCGGCGTGCTGCTGCTGCCGGGTGACATCGGCGCCCCTTCCGAGCGGGATCTGACGAAACGCGATGCACACGCGCTCGCGAGTGACGTCGTCGTCGTTGCACACCACGGCAGCCGCGGGTCGAGCACGCCGGCCTTTGTCGCGGCGAGTGGGGCCCGCCATGCAATCCACGCGGTAGGCAATCTGAATCGCTATCGCCACCCGCATCCGGACGTGTGGTCGCGCTGGGCCAGGGCCGGAGCGCGCAACTGGCGTACCGATGCGCAGGGGGCGATCGTTGTCGAGGTGGATTCGCGCGGGGCCGGGGTGTCCGCGTGGCGTGAACGTCACCCGCGATACTGGCACGGGCGGTGAAGCCGTCTACACTCCCCGACTCGTTCGTGCAGGGATTTGCGATGTCCGATTCTTCGATCCCCCGTGCTTCCTCGGTGCAGTGCCTCGGTGCGCAGGGGTTGCACCGCATGGCCTATGTCGAATGGGGCGAGGCCGACAATCCGCGGGTGCTCGTCTGCGCCCATGGTCTGACGCGCACCGGGCGTGACTTCGACGAGCTTGCGCGCTCGCTCGCGCCTTCGTTTCGCGTCGTGTGTCCGGATTTCGTCGGGCGTGGGCGCAGCGACTGGCTGCGAGACAAGACGGGCTATGCCTTGTCGCAGTACATGGCGGACGCGGTGACCTTGATCGCGCGTCTCGGCGTGCGCGAGGTGCACTGGGTCGGCACGTCGATGGGTGGACTGGTGGGCATGTTGCTGGCCGGCCTTGCGCACACGCCAATGAGCTCACTGGTGCTTAACGACATCGGCCCCGAAATCGAGGCGGCGGCGATCAGCCGGCTGGCCGGCTACGTGACCGAGATGCCGGTGTTCGACACGATCGATGCGGCCGAAGCGTGGATGCGCTCGGCCTGCTCGATGTGGGGTGACATGGAGGATGCGCACTGGCGCCATCTGGCAACGCATTCGCTGCGCCGGGACGACGATGCCTGGGCGCTGCATTACGATCCCGCGATCGGCGCGGCCTTCGCCCGCGCCTGCGATGGCGAACCGATCCGCATGTGGGATGCCTACGAGGCGGTGCGTTGCCCGACGCTGGCGATTCGCGGCGCGCAGTCCGACGTGCTCTCGCGCGAGACCTTCGCGCGCATGGCCCAGTGCGGGCCGCATGCGCGCACGGCGGAGGTGCCCGACGTGGGACACGCGCCGATGTTCATGCAGAACGCGCAGATCGCGCTGGTGCGCGAATTCCTTGCCGACGCGTGAGCCGCGCGCGGATCACTCTCCGGCCGGGCGAAAGCGGATCGAAGCCGAGTTGATGCAGTAGCGCAGCCCGGTCGGGCGCGGGCCGTCCTCGAACACATGGCCAAGGTGGGCGCCGCACTGCTCGCACAGCACCTCGGTGCGCACCATGCCGTGCGAGGTGTCGCGATCCTCCTCGACGTTGTCCGGAGCGGACGCAATCCAGAAGCTCGGCCAGCCGCAGCCGGCGTCGAACTTGTGCTCGGAATGGAACAGCGGGGCGTCGCAACACACGCAGCGGTACTCGCCAGCCTTCCAGTGATCCCAGTATTCGCCGGAGAATGCGAACTCCGTGCCCTTCTTGCGCGTAACGCGAAACTGTTCGGGCGTGAGTTGCTCGGCCCATTCGGTGTCGGGTTTTTCGACCTTGCGGTTCATGTCGTCGTCTCGGTTCAGTGCAGGTGGCGCGGGGTCTGTTCGCCGTGCTCGTCGGGCATCTCGGCGTGTACTGTCTCGCCGTCGCCTGACGGATACATCGGTGCGCCGCAGTCGTCGCAGTATTCCAGCGGAAAGCGGTGGTCGAGATAGACGATGTCGGCGACACCGCAGTCGCGCAGCACGGCCTCGATCTGTGCCGGGATGTCGACGTTTTCGTCTTCGGCGCCGAGCAGCGGCCACACCACGCCGTGAACCACCACCGTGTCATCGTCGCGACGCGAAAAACCGATGCGGTATTCCTCAAGTTCGCGGTCGTGAAATGGCGCGATGACGGCCCGCAGGTTGGCTGCCGGCGTCTCGAGCTCCGCTCCGAGGAAGGCCACCGAGGCGCGGATCGCGTAGGGGCGGCTTTCGCGGTCGGCCTCGCGGCTGGCTGCGAAGTAGGCTTCGGGCAGCACGACTTCGGTCGCGCACCCGGGCAGCAGCGGCGCCAGGCACGCGCCGCCCTGGCTGCGCCAGCGGTCGAGCGCGTCGTCGCGGCTGTCGCCGGGTTGCTGCCAGGCGAAGAAGGGCTCGTCGCGCGGTACCGCGATCGCGGCCAGCAGATAGCGCGTGTCCGACAGGAAATGCGCCGTGTCGGGCATGCCTTCGGTTTCGATCTTCAGATCGCTGCCGGCCAGCGCTGCGCGACCCAGCGCGGCGGCGAACTCGGCGGTCGCGCAGTAGCCGCGCGGGAGCTGATCGGGGCTGAACAGATAGTCGGCCAGCGCGAGCTTGGCGTCCGAGGCGAGGATGTGCGCAGACAGGTGCACGCGCAGATTGGCGAGCACCGCTGGCGGAATCGCGTTGGCCGGAATGCGAAAGCGCGACCACGCGAGAATCGGAGCGGCGATCAGGAGCACGTCGTGCTTGTCGTCGATGCGCCCACCGGTCTCGGCCCGCGACTCGATGAAGTCGGCCAGTTCCTCGTAGCCGCGCGCGTTCTTGGCGTACAGGTGGTCCAGCGCGACGTTGAGCGCTTCTTCGTCATGCTCGGCGAGCAGGCCGTCGACGGTCTCGACGAGTTGACGATCCCACCAGCGGTCTTCGGCGAGGCTGCCCGATTCGGCCAGGCCGGTCGCGAGCCAGATCAGGTGTTCAGTGTCGCGACCGATGCCGCCACGACGCTTCTGTCGGTTTCTCTTCATTGTGTCCTTCGCATGAACCTGCCGCGCGGCGACATGCCGGGGCAGATGAATGGGTCACCAGGCGTGACCTTCGAGGTCGATGGCCTGCATGATGGTAGCGGAGATTTCCTCGATCGATTTGGTCGTCGAGTCGATCCATGGAATGCTCTCGCGGCGCATCATCTTCTGCGCCTCGGCGGTTTCGTGTTTGCAGTTGGCCAGCGACGCGTAATGGCTTCCCGGTCGCCGTTCCTCACGGATCAGCGACAGGCGCTCGGGTGCGATCGTGAGGCCGAACAGCTTGCCGCGGTGGGCTTGAATCGCGCCGGGCAGCCGTTTGCGCTCGAAGTCCTCGGGAATCAGCGGGTAGTTGGCGGCCTTGATGCCGAATTGCATTGCCAGGTAGAGGCTGGTCGGCGTCTTGCCCGAGCGCGAAACGCCGACCAGAATGACGTCAGCGGCATCCAGTCCGTTGTCGGACGAGACGCCGTCGTCGTGGGCCATTGCGTAGTTGATCGCTTCGATGCGCGCCTGGTAGTTGCCACTGCTGGCAATGCCGTGCGACAGACCGGCGATGTGGGAGGCGGGCATCTGCAGTTCGGTTTCGAGCGGGCCGATGAACTGATCGAACAGGTCGATGTAGAGTGCGTCGGCCACGCGCAGCGTGTCGATGATCTGCGGGTCGACCAGCGTGCTGAACACGATCGGACGCAGGCCGTCGCGCTCGGCGGCCGCGCGAATCTGGCGCGCGCAGTCTTCGGCGAGCTCACGGTCGGTCACGAATGGAATGCGCACGCCGTGCACCTTCGCGTCCGGAAACTGCGTGAGCAGGCTGTGGCCGAGCGTCTCGGCGGTAATGCCGGTACTGCCGGAGATGAAGAAGGCAGTGCGGCGGGCGGGATTCGACATCGTTCGCTTCAGAAAAAATTGACCTGGGTCAATACGGGACTCTACAGTAGTGCACCGCAGCAAAGCGCACTAGAATCCGCGCAAGTTCCGATTCCAACCGTCTCGCGAGGATCCCGTCATGGCCCGCTATGTCATCCCCTTCTCCGAACTGCGCATGACCGACGTCGAGCAGGTCGGTGGCAAGAACGCTTCCCTGGGGGAGATGATCAGCCAGCTGCCCGGTAGCGTGCGCGTGCCCGGCGGCTTTGCGACCACGGCCGAAGCCTACCGTGAATTCCTTGCCCATCAGGGACTTGCCGAACGCATCCGCGAAGCGCTCTCTGCGCTTGACGTCGATGACGTGGTTGCGCTCGCCGAAGTCGGCGCCAAGATCCGCGGCTGGATCGTGGACACCCCGTTCCCCGAGCGACTGGAGCAGGAAATCCGCACTGCCTACGAGGAACTCACGGCCGACGGCGAGGGCAGCTTCGCCGTGCGCTCATCGGCTACGGCCGAGGATCTGCCCGACGCTTCGTTTGCGGGCCAGCAGGAAACATTCCTGAATATACACGGCTATGAGGCGATCCTTCACGCGATGAAGGAAGTGTTCGCCTCCCTGTACAACGATCGGGCGATCGCCTACCGCGTTCACAAGAGTTTCGACCATGAACTGGTGGCCTTGTCCGCCGGCGTGCAGCGCATGGTGCGCTCGGATACCGGCGCCTCCGGCGTGATGTTCACGATCGACACCGAGTCGGGCTTCGCCGACGTGGTGTTCATCACCGCTTCGTGGGGTCTGGGCGAGACGGTGGTGCAGGGTGCGGTCAATCCGGACGAGTTCTATGTGCACAAGCCCAAGCTGGCCGAAGGCCGGCCGGCCATCGTGCGTCGCAGCCTCGGCTCCAAGCTGATCCGGATGGAGTTCACCGAGGCCCGTCAGGCGGGCAGGTCGGTACGCACCATCGACGTGCCGGAAGTCGACCGCAACCGCTTCTCGCTGTCGGACGAGGATGTGCTGGAACTGGCTCGCTACGCGGTCATCATCGAGCAGCACTATGGCCGCCCGATGGACATCGAGTGGGGCAAGGACGGCGAGGACGGCAAGCTCTACATCCTGCAGGCGCGCCCCGAGACGGTGAAGTCGCAGGCCGTGGCGCACCGCATGGAGAAATACCGCCTCAAGCAGTACGGCAAAGCGCTCACCCACGGGCGCGCGATCGGCCAGAAGATCGGTCACGGGCCGGTGCGCGTCGTCGCCAGTGCTGCCGAGATGAGCCGCGTGCAGGCCGGCGACGTGCTGGTGACCGACATGACCGACCCGAACTGGGAGCCGGTCATGAAGCGCGCCGCGGCGATCGTCACGAATCGCGGTGGGCGCACCTGCCACGCCGCCATCATCGCGCGCGAACTGGGCATCCCGGCGATCGTCGGCTGCGGCAACGCCACCGAAGTGCTCGAAGAGGGGGTCGAGGTCACGGTCTCGTGCGCCGAGGGCGACACCGGCTATGTCTATCGCGGCAAGCTCGAGTTCGAGGTCATCACCACCGATACCGGCAATCTGCCCGATATTCCGCTCAAGATCACGATGAACGTGGGCAACCCGGAGCTGGCCTTCGAGTTCGCGCAGATTCCGAACCATGGCGTCGGTCTGGCAAGGCTGGAGTTCGTCATCAACAACATGATCGGCATCCACCCCAAGGCCATTCTCGACATCGACCGCGTACCGGCGAGCCTGCGCGAGGAAATCCAGCGGCGTTCGCGCGGCTACGCCAGCCCGCGTCAGTTCTACGTCGACAAGCTGGCCGAGGGCATCGCCACCATCGGAGCGGCCTTCTGGCCCAAGGCAGTGATCGTGCGCACTTCGGACTTCAAGTCCAACGAGTACCGCAAGCTGCTCGGCGGCGAGATCTACGAGCCGGAGGAAGAGAACGCGATGCTGGGTTTTCGCGGGGCTTCGCGCTATATCGCGCAGAACTTTCGCGACTGTTTCGAGATGGAATGCGAGGCGCTCAAGAAGGTGCGCAAAGAGTTGGGGCTGACCAACGTCGAGATCATGATTCCGTTCGTGCGCACGCTGGGCGAGGCCGATGCGGTGATCGATCTGCTCGCGGAGAACGGGCTCGAGCGTGGGCGCGATGGCCTGCGGCTCGTGATGATGTGCGAGATCCCGTCCAATGCGCTGCAGGCCGACGCCTTCCTCGAGCGTTTTGACGGCTTCTCCATCGGCTCGAACGACCTGACCCAGCTCACTCTCGGCCTGGATCGCGATTCCGGTCTGGTGGCGCACGCGTTCGACGAGCGTGACCCCGCCGTGAAAATGCTGCTGGCCATGGCAATTCGTGCCTGCAACAAGGCCGGCAAGTACGTCGGCATCTGCGGGCAGGGGCCGTCCGATCACGCCGACTTCGCCGAATGGCTGATGGACGAAGGCATCCAGAGCCTGTCGTTGAACCCGGACACGGTTGTCGACACCTGGCTGGCGCTGGCTGCCCACCGTCGCCCCTGAACGGCTGGCCGCAACGTCGCGGGACGGCCTTGCTGGCGACGACCGTCCCGCGCCGCGCGACAACCGTCCTCGGTCGACACCGAAGCCGCTTGCGGTGACGTGGTTTTTTGGTGTTAGACTGGCGACGGTTTTTTTGTTGCGGCAAATGCGGATTGTTACAAATCCGCCATCTGCGGCACCCCGGTTAATGCCCTGCCGATATTTCGGCATGCGTCCATCACGTGGAGGACATGGATGGCGTTCGTCATTCTTTCCGCCGGCGCGCTGACCCGTTCGAAGCCGCGCACGCTGAGCATGCGTGCGGTCGTCGGCATCGCATCGCTGGTCACGCTGCTCGTGTTGGCGGCGGGCATCGCAGTCGGATATGGGGTCGGCCGTGAAGGGCCGGCCCTTTTTGCGTCTGCGAAGTCCAAAGTCCAGCCTTTGGTCGGGGCGGACTTGACGAACGACACCACCACCGACAACCGTCTGCTGATCGATCGCTTCGGTGAGCTCTCCGGGCGCATGATGCAGCTCGAAGCCGAAGCCATGGATCTGGCCTTCCGCGTCGGTTTGATCAAGCAAGCCGGCGATCGCACCGATGTCGAGGAGCCCAAGGCCGGCCGTGTTGCCAAGACCCCGCCCGGTTCGCCCGCTGGCGGTCCGCTTTTGAATTCCGACGCTTCCGACCCGTTGCCGTTGGCTCCGAACGAATCTCATTCGATAGAGCTCGATGACGGGCTAGAGCAAATCGAATCGAGCATCGAGCGCATCACCGATCTGATCGCGGAGCTCGATCGTACCGTCGTCGCACTCAATCTGCAGAACATGGCACGCCCCGGGCGTGAGCCGGTGCGCGGTCGCGCGGTGGTGTCTTCCTTCGGAAACCGCATCGACCCATTTACGCGTAAACGCGCTTTCCATAGCGGCATCGACTACCCCGCGCCGACGGGTACGCCGATCCACGCGAGCGCTGGCGGCCGTATCATCTTTGCCGGGTATCGCCGGCAGTACGGGAATACGGTCGAGGTTGATCACGGTGGCGGGCTGGTCACGCGCTACGCCCACGCCTCGAAAGTCCTCGTCAAGGTCGGTCAGGTCGTGATGCCGGGTGAGCTGATTGCCAAGGTCGGCTCGACCGGCCGCTCCACCGGACCGCACCTGCACTTCGAGATCCTGCGCGATGGTCGCTTCGTCGACCCGAAAGTCTATCTCGCTCAGTTCTGACCTACGACGATGGCTACCCGCAAGCGTTCGCTCAGCCACGCCCTGTCGGCCGGTCGCATCAAGCTCACTACCGAGCATACCGTGCGTCGATCGCGTCGCCGCTGGATGCTGCTGCTGCTGATCGCGGCCTTCGTCGGTGCCGCCATTTTTCAGCTCACGATGCAACGGCTGTCCGATGTGCGCATTGCGATGCTCGTCGAAAGCAACCAGACCTTGCACGACGAGCTGGAAGGGACGCAGGCCGATCTGGAGCGTGCGCTGCTCGATCTGGAACTGTCGTCGGTCACGCGCGCGGAGCTTGAACGCCAGCTTATCGTGCTGACCGAACAGCACAAGCAGTTGCGCGAGGAACTCGAATTCGTCAAGTCCGCCGCGGTGCGTCCGCGCGGCAACTGACCCGTCACAAGGGGGTGTATCCATGTTCGGCAGCAAGAAGAAGGGCTCTATCGAGGTCGCGAAACTGTCCAGCCTGATCGCCGATAACCTGCACATCGTCGGTGACGTGCATTTCTCCGGCGGTCTGCGGGTCGATGGCAGCATCGAAGGCAATGTCTTCGGCAAGCCAGGTGGCAAGGGGCTGGTCGTGCTCAGCGAGAAGGGCAGCATCAGCGGCAAGGTGCAGGCCTATGACGCGGTGATCAACGGCACGATTTCGGGCGACATCGATGTCGAGCATTTCCTCGAACTGCAATCGAACGCCAACGTGACCGGAAACCTGCGATATCGGCAGTTGCAGATGGATTGCGGCGCGACCGTCGATGGCAAGCTGATGCGTGTGCACGACGACGAGTCTGCCGACGCTCGTCGTGCCACACCTTTGGCGGAGCCGGCCTCAACCGCAACGGCGCCGGTGTTGCGGGCAGCGAGCGGTGCGCGTGTCGAGCCGGCGCAAACGACGTCGCCCGGCATCGAGCCGCGCGCGATCAGCGAGCCGCGTGTGACGCGCACACCCGCGCTACGCGACGGCGAAGCGGAACCGTCGGAGAAGCCCGTCAAGGAGCGCAGCGCGGCCGCTTCGCGCTGAGCCTCGCGCCGCTGCGCCGCTCCGGCCGGGACGTTGTCGTCGGGTATAATCACGGGTTCCTGACGGCGGGCCGGATTGGGCGCGTCGCTGACCTTCTCCGGTACCCGTTTTCATGGCCGAAATCCTCAAACTGCGCGGTCGCGCCGCGCTGTCTCCCGCCCGTCTCGCCAGACTTCAACCCGCCGTCGCAGAGCGGCTTCCTTCGGCCCGCTCGGTTGTCGCGCTCCACTGGTATTTCGTCGAACTGAGCGCGCCGCTGGCGGACGCCGAACGCGCGCGTCTGAGCGAGCTGCTGGCTGCCGACGATGTGGCGGACGTCGTGACCGAACCTGTGCTGCTGGTCGTGCCGCGACTGGGTACGATCTCGCCATGGTCGTCCAAGGCCACGGACATCGCCCGGCAGTGCGGCTTCGACAAGATCGTGCGCATCGAGCGCGCCACGGTCTGGCTGTTTGCCGGGGTGAAGTCGCTGTCAGCGCGCGATCGCGAGGCGCTCGCGCCGCTGTTGCACGACCGCATGACCGAATCGGTGCTGACCACCTTCGATGAAGCCGATGCGCTGTTCCATCATTACGAGCCGCAGCCGCTGAGCAGCGTCGGCGTGCTGGCCGGTGGTCGAACTGCATTGCTTGCGGCGAACACTGAACTGGGCCTGGCGCTGTCGGACGACGAAATCGACTATCTCGTCGACAACTTCACGCGCGTCGGGCGCGACCCGACCGACGTCGAACTGATGATGTTCGCGCAGGCCAACTCCGAGCATTGCCGCCACAAGATCTTCAACGCCGACTGGGTAATCGACGGGAAGGTCATGGACAAGACGTTGTTCGGCATGATTCGCGACACGCATAAGGCCCATCCCGAGGGCACCGTGGTGGCGTATTCGGACAACGCTTCGATCATCGAGGGGGCCGAGGGCGACCGTCTGTATCCGGACGCGAATGGCCGCTGGAGCTACCACCGCGAACTGACCCACATCCTGACCAAGGTCGAGACGCACAACCATCCGACCGCGATCTCGCCGTTTCCGGGCGCAGCGACCGGAGCGGGGGGCGAGATTCGCGACGAAGGCGCGACCGGGCGCGGTTCGCGGCCCAAGGCGGGTCTGGCCGGCTTCTCGGTGTCCAACCTCAATATCCCCGACTTTGCTCAGCCGTGGGAGAACGATTACGGTCGGCCCGAGCGCATTGCCTCGGCGCTGGAGATCATGATCGACGGCCCGCTCGGCGGCGCCGCATTCAACAACGAGTTCGGTCGTCCCAACCTCGCCGGTTACTTCCGGACCTTCGAACAGGTGGTCGAGGGCGAGGTGCGTGGCTACCACAAGCCGATCATGATCGCCGGCGGCCTGGGCAACATCCAGGATCGGCAATCGTTCAAGATCGAGTTCGCCCCCGGCACGCTGCTGATTCAGCTCGGTGGCCCCGGCATGCTGATCGGTCTGGGAGGCGGGGCCGCCTCCAGCATGGCGACCGGCACCAATACCGCGGATCTGGACTTCGCATCCGTGCAGCGCGGCAACCCCGAGATCCAGCGCCGCTGTCAGGAAGTCATCGACGCCTGCTGGCAGCAGGGCGAGAACAACCCGGTCCTGTCCATTCACGACGTGGGCGCCGGGGGGCTCTCCAACGCCATGCCCGAGCTGGCCGACTCGGCGCATCTGGGCGCGCGCTTCGAATTGCGCGAGGTGCACATCGAAGAGCCGGGCATGAGCCCGCGCGAGATCTGGAGCAATGAGTCGCAGGAGCGGTACGTGCTGGCCGTCTCGCCCGAGCGTCTGGCCGATTTTCGCGCCATCTGCGAGCGCGAACGCTGCCCCTTCGCGGTGCTCGGCGAAGCGACTGATGACGGCCGTCTCACCGTCACCGACCGCCACTTCGGGAACAAGCCCGTCGACATGGAAATGCAGGTGCTGCTCGGCAAGCCGCCCAAGATGACGCGCGAGGTCGCGCGCCGGCCGATCCACGTGCCGCCCTTCGATCTGACCGATCTCGACCTGCGCGAGGCGGCCATGCGTGTGCTGCGTTTGCCGACGGTGGCGAGCAAGAACTTCCTGATCACGATCGGCGACCGCTCGGTCGGCGGTCTCACGGCGCGCGATCAGATGGTCGGCCCGTGGCAGATTCCGGTGGCCGATGTGGCCGTCACGTCACTCGATTTTCACGGGTACAAGGGTGAGGCCTTCGCCATGGGCGAGCGCACGCCGCTGGCCTGCCTGGACGCACCGGCCTCGGGGCGCATGGCGGTTGGAGAGGCAATCACCAACATTGCTGCGGCCGACATCGCCGATCTGGGCAAGGTGAAGCTGTCCGCCAACTGGATGGCCGCCGCCGGTCACAAGGGCGAGGATGCCCGCCTGTTCGACACCGTCGCCACCGTTTCGCGCTTCTGTCAGGATGCCGGGCTGGCGATCCCGGTTGGCAAGGACTCGCTGTCGATGCGCACCGCGTGGGTGGATGACGGCGCAGACAAGCAGGTCGTCGCGCCGCTGTCGCTGATCGTCACCTCGTTCGCGCCGGTCGAGGACGTGCGCCGCACGCTGACCCCGCAATTGCAGTTCGAGGACGGCGAAGACACCGAACTGCTGCTGATCGATCTGGGCGACGGTGCCAATCGCCTCGGTGGTTCGGCGCTTGCACAGGTGCATGGCTCGGTCGGTGAGACCGCGCCGGACGTTTCCGCTGAGCGGCTTGCGGCCTTCTTTGCCGCCATCCAGTCGCTGCGTGCCGACGGCCTGCTGCTGGCCTACCACGACCGTAGCGACGGGGGCCTGTTCGCGACGCTGTGCGAGATGGCCTTTGCGTCGAAGTGCGGCCTGTCGATCGTGCTCGACACCGTGTGCTACGACACACAGGCCAACGATGTCGATGGTCTGGACAAACATCCCGACACGCTCAAGGGTCGTTTCAACGACCGGATATTCGCCGGCCTGTTCGCCGAGGAGCTGGGTGCGGTGGTGCAGATCCGTCGGGCCGATCGTTCGCGCGTTGCCGGCCGGTTGCGCGAGGCGAATCTGGCCTGCCACTTCATCGGCGAGCCCAACGATACCGATACGCTGCGTTTGCGCCGCAACGCGAAGCTGGTATTCGAGGCCTCGCGCATCGAGCTGCTGCAGACGTGGTTCGAAACCAGTTACCGCATCGCGAGTCTGCGCGACGACGCCAACTGCGCGCGGGAGGAGTTCGAGGCGCTGGCCGAGGCCGACGATCCGGGGCTGTCCGTTTCGCTGGCCTATGATCCGTCCCAGGACGTCGCTGCACCGATGATCGCGCGCGGTGTGCGACCGAAGATCGCGATCCTGCGCGAGCAAGGCGTCAATTCCCAGGTCGAGATGGCCGCAGCCTTCGAGCGCGCCGGCTTCGATCCGTTCGACGTGCATATGTCGGATCTGCAGGCCGGTCGCCACAAGCTCGCCGATTTCCACGGTCTGGCGGCCTGCGGTGGCTTCTCGTACGGCGATGTGCTGGGTGCAGGCCAGGGTTGGGCGAAGTCCATCCTGTTCAATCCGGCGGTGCGTGAGTCGTTCGAAGCCTTCTTCGGGCGCGACGACACCTTCGCGTTGGGCGTGTGCAACGGTTGCCAGATGATGGCGCACCTTGCCGAAATCATTCCGGGGGCGGAGCACTGGCCGAGCTTCCAGCGCAACCGCAGCGAGCAGTTCGAGGCGCGTTTCGTGATGGCCGAAGTCATCGAGAACCCCTCCATCCTGTTCGCCGGCATGGCCGGTAGCTGCATGCCGATCGTCGTCAGTCACGGCGAGGGCCGGGCGGTGTTCGCGTCCGACGCCGACCGCGAGCGTGCGATTGCCGCCGTTCGCTATGTCGACAACCGCGGGGTGCCGGCAGCGAAGTATCCGGCCAATCCCAATGGTTCGCCCGAGGGGCTCACCGGTTTCACGACCGCCGATGGCCGCTTCACGATCATGATGCCGCACCCGGAGCGGACCTTTCGCAGTGTGCAGATGAGCTGGGCGCCAGCGTCGCTGGGCGAGGATTCGCCATGGGCGCGCATGTTCCGCAACGCGCGAGTGTGGCTGGGATGAAATCCTTCCGGATGTAAGCGCGACGGACCTTGTTCCTTCGGAATGTAAGCGGCGAACGATGCCTGGTTCCTGCGCTGTTAGGATGACGCTGTCTCATTCCAAAGGAGAACCACCATGCGTATCGATTTTCGTCTGATGACGATTGCAATGCTCTTCCCGCTGGCCTTGTTGGTCGGCTGCGACGAGCCCGGGCCGGCCGAGAAGGTGGGCGCGAAAATCGACGAATCGGTCGAGAGTGTCAAGGATGCGGTGGATCCGGCCGGTCCCGCCGAAGAAGCTGGTGAGGAGATCGATGAGGCCGTGGAGCGCGTGACCAACTAACTGACGGAGGTTCGATATGTTGAGCTGGACGCTGATCTTTCTTGCCGTCGCGATTGTGGCCGGTGTGCTCGGATTCTCGGGTATCGCAGGTGCCGCGGCGGGGATCGCGAAGATACTGTTCTTCATCTTCCTCGTGTTGCTGGTGGTTTCGCTCTTCACCGGGCAGGCTGCGATCTGACGATTCTGCGCGATGCGTTTGCACAGCCCGCCTCCGGAGAAAATCCGGGGCGGGCTTTTTCTTGATCTGCGCACTTGGGCACATCCGATCGGGTACCATCGCCGGCTGCACTATCCAACCCAGAGCGCATGCGCCCATTTGTCCGTTTCCTGCGATTCGTCTCCCGCCTCGCGGTGCGGACGGTCTGCATGAGCGGCCGGAGTGCATGCCGTGGTTTCCGAGGAGACAAAACCGTGAAGACGTTCTGCATCGCATCGCTGCTCGCCATCCTGTCCGCGCCGGTTCTTGCCGACGTGCAGATCGATGAACCCTGGGTGCGGGCGACCGTCGCCCAGCAAAAGGCTTCGGGCGCGTTCATGACGCTGACCGCGTCGAAGGATGCGCGTCTGGTGGAGGCCGCGTCGCCGGTCGCCGGCGTCGTCGAGATCCACGAGATGACGATGGAAAATCAGATCATGCGCATGCGCCGCGTGGAGGCGGTCGACATGCCCGCCGGCGAGCCCGTGACGCTTGCCCCCGGTGGTCATCACGTGATGCTGATGGAGCTGGGCGCGCCGTTGTCCGAGGGTGACGAGGTGGCGCTGACGCTGACCGTCGAATATGCGGATGGAACGCGCGAATCCATCAAGGTCGCTGCACCTGTGCGTTCGCTCACCCATCGCCCGAGCGGTGGGCACGGGCGTCACATGCATTGAAGCGGTGCGGGGGCGGTCTACATGCCCGAGTAGATCGGCCCCTCTCCGCCCTGTGGTGGCACCCATTCGATGTTCTGTGCAGGGTCCTTGATGTCGCAGCTCTTGCAGTGCACGCAGTTGGCCGCGTTGATTTGCAGGCGCGGCCCGGCGGCGTCCTCGACGATTTCGTAGACGCCGGCCGGACAATAGCGCTGTTCGGGTGCGGCGTAGCGCGCCAGGTTGAGCGCGATCGGCACGGTCCCGTCGCGCAGACGCAGGTGACAGGGCTGATCCTCGCTGTGGTTGGCGTTCGACAGGAACACTGAGGAGAGCAGGTCGAAGCTGACCTGACCGTCGGGTGCCGGGTAGCCGATGCGCGTACTGACGGCTGCATCGCGCAGGCTGGTGTGGTCGGCGCGATTGTGGAGCGTCCAGGGGGCACGCCCGCGCAACACGAGCTGGTCAATGCCGAAGGCCAGCGAGCCGGCAATCAGGCCCAGCTTCATCAGCGGTTTGAAATTGCGCGTTCGTATGAGTTCGTCGTGCAGGGCGCTGGCGCGAAACGCGGCCGGATAGGTCTCCAGTTCGTCGCCGCGGCGATTTGCGCTGACCGCGTCGAAGGCCGCATCGGCGGCGAGCATGCCGGACTCGATGGCCGCATGGATGCCCTTGATCCGCGCGGCGTTGAGATATCCCGCGTCGTCACCGATCAGCGCGCCGCCGGGAAAGATCGTCCTGGGGAGCGACTGCAGCCCGCCGGCCGCGATCGCGCGCGCGCCGTAGGCGATCCGGCGGCCGCCGTCGAAGATCGGGCGCAGGGCCGGATGGGTCTTGAAGCGCTGGAACTCGTTGAAGGGCGAGAGCCACGGATTGGTGTAGTCCAGCCCGACGACGAAGCCGGTCGCCACCAGACCGTCGTCGAGGTGATAGACGAATCCGCCGCCATAGGTGTCGTTTGGCAGTGGCCAGCCGGCGGTATGCGTGACCCGCCCCGGGCGGTGGTGGTCCGGGCGCACTTCCCACAATTCCTTGATGCCGATCCCGTAGGTCTGCGGGTCTGCACCATCGCGCAGCTTGAATTGGGCTTCCAGTCGCTTGCCCAGGTGACCGCGGCAGCCTTCGGCAAACAGCGTGTAACGTGCGGCCAGTTCCATGCCGGGTTCGAAGTTGGGGCCGGGCTCGCCATCGCGTGTGCGTCCCAGCTCACCGGTGAGTACGCCGCGCACCGCGCCGTCGTCGTCGAACATGAGTTCGGTGGCGGCAAAGCCGGGGTAGATCTCAACGCCCAGCGCCTCGGCTTCCTCGGCCAGCCACTTGATCAGATGGCCCAGACGCACGATCAGATTGCCCTGGTTGTGGAAGCACGCCGGCAGCAGGGAATGCGGTACGCGTCGTGCCGCGTTCGCGCCGAGGAACAGGAACTCGTCCTCCGTTGCGGGGGTGACCTGTGGAGCACGCTCGCGCCAGCCGGGTAGCAGCGCGTCGAGCCCGCGCGGGTCCATGACCGCGCCGGACAGGGTGTGGGCTCCGGGTTCGGGCGCTTTTTCGAGCACGCACACCGATAGTTCACGGTCGGCCTCGCGCGCGCGCTGCGCGAGCCGGATCGCCGCGGCCAGTCCGGCCGGGCCGGCGCCGACGACGAGGATGTCGAATTCCATGCTTTCGCGTTCCATCGGGCTCTCCGCTGTCGCGTGCAGTGGCAGTGTACCGGGCGCCCGGTCGGGTGTACAGGGGCGGTTGGTCGGGGTAGTTTTGCGTCACCGGAACGAGCAAGCGGGGTAGTGGGGATGGCGCAACACGATCAGCCGATGTGGGCGCCGGTGCCGGAGCAGATCGAGCGCAGCGCGATGACGCGCTTCGCCCGTCAGATTGCGGGGCGCTATGGTGCCCGTGTCGGGGACTATTCCGCTCTGCACCGTTGGTCGGTCGAGCATCGCGCCGAGTTCTGGGGCGCGGTGTGGGATTTCTGCGAGGTGATCGGCCAGCGCGGTGAATCCGTGCTCGAGTCGCCCGACGCGATGCCGGGCGCGAAATGGTTTCCGGAAGCACGCCTGAACTTCGCCGAAAACCTGTTGCGGCGGCGTGACGGCGACGATGCGATCGTCTTTCGTGGCGAGGATCGCGTGGAGCGGCGCATGAGCTTCGGCCAGTTGCACGCTGCGGTGGCGCAGTGCGCGGCGGCGTTGCGTGCGCACGGCGTCGGGCGCGGCGATCGTGTGGCCGCATGGATGCCGAACATGCCTGAAACCGTCGTATTGATGCTCGCCAGCGCGAGCGTCGGTGCGGTGTTCACGTCGGCCTCGCCCGACTTCGGTGTGCGCGGCGTACTCGACCGTTTCGGCCAGACGCAGCCGAAGCTGCTGGTCGCCGCCGACGGCTACTTCTACAACCGCAAGCACATCGCCACGCTGGCGCGTCTGGCCGAGGTGGTGGACGAACTGCCGTCGGTCGAACGTGTCATCGTCGTGCCCTATGCCGGCCCGGCAGAGGCGCTCGAAGGCGTGCGCGACGCGCAGTCCTGGGATGAGTTTGTCGCGCTCCATCGGCACGTGCGCGAGATCGCCTTCGAGCAGCTTCCCTTCGACCATCCGCTCTACATCCTGTATTCGTCGGGCACCACGGGCGTGCCTAAATGCATCGTGCATGGGGCCGGCGGCACGCTGCTCCAACATCTCAAGGAACATCGCCTGCACTGCGATCTGCGCAGCGGCGATCGCATGTTTTACTTCACGACCTGCGGCTGGATGATGTGGAACTGGCTGGTCAGCGCTCTGGCCAGTGGCGCGACGCTGCTGCTCTACGATGGCGCACCGACGCTCGACGACGGCGCCGCCCTGTTCGATTACGCCGACGCCGAGGGCATGACGCATCTGGGGACTTCGGCGAAGTTCATCGACGCCATCGCCAAGGCCGGCCTTTCTCCGCGCCGCACGCACCGGCTCGACGCGCTGCGCATGCTGATGTCCACGGGCAGCCCGCTGGTGCCCGAGGGTTTCGACTACGTCTATCGCGAGATCAAGGCCGATCTGTGTCTGGCGTCGATCTCCGGCGGGACGGACATCGTGTCGTGCTTCGTGCTCGGCAATCCGAACCTGCCGGTGTGGCGCGGCGAGATTCAGTGCGCCGGACTGGGCATGGCGGTGGACGTTGTCGACGAGTCCGGCAAGCCGCTCGCGCACGGCAAGGGCGAGCTCGTGTGTGTTACGCCCTTCCCGTCGATGCCGACCGGGTTCTGGAGCGATGCCGATGGCCGCCGCTACCGCAAGGCATATTTCGAGCGCTTTCCCGGTATGTGGTGCCACGGCGATTTCTGCGAGCGTACCGCGCACGGCGGCTTCGTGATTCACGGCCGTTCGGATGCGACCCTCAATCCCGGTGGCGTGCGCATCGGAACGGCCGAGATCTACCGTCAGGTCGAGCAACTCGACGAGGTGCTCGAGTCGGTCGCGATCGGCCAGGACTGGCCGCCGGACAGGCCGGTCGACGTGCGCGTGGTG
Source organism: uncultured Azoarcus sp. (assembly GCA_963975885.1). Classification (GTDB taxonomy): domain Bacteria; phylum Pseudomonadota; class Gammaproteobacteria; order Burkholderiales; family Rhodocyclaceae; genus Pseudazoarcus. The sequence goes on along the minus strand of CAXBIS010000020.1, from coordinate 33,730 downwards.
CTGTTCGTGCGCCTGCGTGAAGGGCAGGTGCTCGACGATGCGTTGGTCGCGCGCATCCGTGATCTGGTGCGCGCCAACACCACGCCGCGCCACGTGCCGGCGCGCGTCGTTCAGGTGGACGAGGTGCCGCGGACCCGGAGCGGAAAACTGGTTGAACTGGCGGTGCGCAAGATCGTTCATGGCGAGCCGGTCGAAAACGTCGAGGCACTGGCCAACCCCGAGGCGCTGGCGCACTTTCGCAACCGGCCCGAACTGAGGACCTGAACATGAACGCAGCTGGTTTGCGCATGCGTCGCGCGCATTCGGCGCTGCTGGTGATCGACGTGCAGCAGCGCCTGGCGCCAGCGATCGACGACGGACGCAGCGTGGTGGCGCATTGCGTGTGGCTGATACGGCTGGCCGAGCGCCTGGGTGTGCCCATCGTGGCGACCGAACACTGCCCGGACAAGATCGGCAGCAGCGTAGAGGCCATCCTCGAAGCTTCCTCACGTGTCGAGGTCGTCGCCAAGCGCATGTTCTCGGCGGTGGTCGACGGTTGCCTCGTGGGCTCGGTGGTGCATGAGCGCGAGGACGTCATCGTCTGCGGCACCGAGACCCACGTGTGCGTGCAGCAGAGCGCACTGGATCTGGCGCAGGCCGGCAAGCGGGTGTTCCTGGTCGCGGATGCGGTCGGCTCGCGCCGGCCGATGGATCGTGATCTGGCGATCGAGCGCATGCGCGCGCACGGCATCGATATCGTGACGCGCGAGATGGTGGCTTTCGAGTGGCTGGAGAGCGGCGACGACCCGCTGTTCGGCGAGATCAACCGGGAGTTTCTGAGGTAGGTTGGAGCGAGCGCAAGAAATGGCTCGAGCAACCTTCTGAGCGACGTGTCAGCGAAATCGCAGCCTGCGCCGTTCCAGCATGCTCACGATCTGCGCGATCGCCAGGCCCATGAACACATGCTTGAGCGTGTGGCCGCTGACCGTGCCGGCCAGCCAGTCGAAGATCTGATGATCGAGCCGGTCGCAGGCCATGCCGAAGACAAAGCACACATAAGCCAGCCACCAGGCGCGACGCCGGCTGTAGGGGGAGGGCAGGGCCATGAGCAAGGGCGGCACGACGAAGGCGAAAACGTAGAGCAGCAGGTAGAAACGCAGATCGCCGCCCTCGAAATGCCACCACAGCACGCTCGCCGGACCCAGCGCGATCCACGACAGCAGCATCGCGGCGGCGGCCGGTCGCAGCCAGGTGCGTTCGGCCAGCAGCCAGGCGATCAGCGTGGTGAAGGCCACGGCGATGGGCATGCGGTCGCCGATCAGGCGAGCATCGTCTGGCGCCAGGTGGTACCAGGTCGATCCCAGACCGGTGGCGACCAGCGCCATGAAGAACAGCAGCGCGAAGCTGCGTTCGATGACGTTCCCGAATCCGCCTGGCGTGGCGATCACCAGCCCCAGTCCGGCCACCGCAGGCACCAGAATGGCGAGGTTGCTGACCACATCGGCGAAGTTCGGGATGCCGAAGGCCGCGCGCGCATCGGCATAGGTGTGGAAGTCGGCCGGCTGCGGAAACGGCGGGACGAAGTGGTACAGGCCCAGCGCCGCCAGCATGAACAGCGGAAACAGCAGCCACGGGGCGAGGCGGGCGAACAGCGGAACGTGCACGGCGGAGATGCTCCTGTCGTCTGGCGACGAGGCTACCAGCCTTGGTTGCGCAGGCAAAGCGGAGCGTGCGGCAGGGACGCCGCTGTTTCTCGCCCGCCGCCTCTTCGGTTATCATTCTACTTTCCCGCAGCCGCATTCCCATGACCAAATACGTCTTCGTTACCGGTGGTGTCGTGTCCTCGCTTGGCAAGGGCATCGCCGCCGCCTCTCTGGGCGCGATTCTCGAATCGCGCGGCATCCGCGTCACGCACCTCAAGCTCGATCCGTACATCAACGTCGATCCGGGCACCATGAGTCCGTTCCAGCACGGCGAAGTCTTCGTCACGGAGGACGGTGCCGAGACCGATCTCGACCTGGGCCACTACGAGCGCTTCACCAGCGCCAAGATGAGCCGGCGCAACAACTTCACGACCGGGCAGATCTACGAGTCGGTGATCAAGAAGGAGCGCCGCGGCGAGTATCTGGGCAAGACCGTGCAGGTCATCCCGCACATCACCGACGAGATCAAGCTGTACGTCCAGCGTGGCGCCGAGGGTGCCGAGGTCGCCATCGTCGAGATCGGCGGCACGGTGGGTGACATCGAATCGCTCCCGTTCCTCGAGGCGATCCGCCAGATGGGCATCGAGGAGGGGCGCAACCGCACCTGCTTCATTCATCTGACGCTGCTGCCCTACATCCCGACCGCGGGCGAACTCAAGACCAAGCCGACGCAGCACTCGGTCAAGGAATTGCGCGAGATCGGCATCCAGCCCGACATCCTGCTGTGTCGCGCGGACCGCCCGGTTCCGGCCGACGAGCGCCGCAAGATCGCGCTGTTCTGCAATGTCATGCCCGAAGCCGTGATCGAGTGTCTCGACGCCGACTCCATCTACAAGATTCCGGGCATGCTCCACGATCAGATGCTCGACCAGATCGTGTGTCACAAGCTCGACATCCTGGCGCGCGCGGCCGACCTGTCGGTGTGGGAGCGTCTGGTGCATGCGCTCGAACACCCCAGGCATTCGGTGGATGTCGCCTTCGTCGGCAAGTATGTCGACCTGACCGAGTCCTACAAGTCGCTGATCGAGGCGCTCAACCACGCCGGCATGCACACGGAGTCGAAGGTCAATATCCGCTACATCGATTCCGAAGACATCGAGCGCGATGGCTGCGCGATTCTCTCGGGCATGGATGCGATTCTCGTGCCCGGTGGTTTCGGCAAGCGCGGCACCGAAGGCAAGATTGCCGCGATTCGCCATGCGCGCGAGAACAAGGTGCCGTATCTGGGCATCTGCCTGGGCATGCAGCTTGCGGTGGTCGAGTTTGCGCGCGATGTCGCCGGGCTGGCCGGTGCGCATTCGACCGAGTTCGAGGTCGATACCCCATATCCCGTGATCGGCCTGATCACCGAATGGCAGGATCGCAGCGGCAAGCTCGAAAAGCGCAGCGAGGATTCCGACCTGGGTGGCACCATGCGTCTCGGCGGCCAGTTGTGTCACCTTGAGGCGGACAGTCTGGCTCGCGAGATCTACGGCGCATCGGAGATCATCGAGCGTCATCGCCACCGTTACGAGGTCAACAACCACCTGTTGCCGCAACTCGAAGCCAAGGGTCTGCGCGTGGCCGGACGTGCCGGCGGCAGCCAGCTGTGCGAAATGGTCGAGCTTCCCGATCATCCGTGGTTCGTGGGCTGCCAGTTCCATCCCGAATTCACGTCCAACCCGCGTACCGGTCATCCGTTGTTCACGGCCTATCTGAAGGCCGCAATCGCCGCGAAAGAGGGCAAGGCAGGCAAGTGATGAAACTGTGTGGATTCGAGGTCGGCATCGATCGGCCGCTGTTCCTGATTTGCGGGCCGTGCGTGATCGAGTCGCGTCAGATGGCACTGGATACGGCCGCGGCACTCAAAGAGATCGCGGACGAACTGGGGATCCCGTTCATCTTCAAGTCTTCCTACGACAAGGCCAACCGCAGCTCGGGCACGTCGTTTCGTGGGCTGGGCATGACCAAAGGGCTGGAAATCCTCGCCGAGGTGCGCGACACGCTCGGCGTGCCGGTGCTCACCGACGTGCACACCATCGAGGAAGTGCCCGAGACCGCGGCGGCCGTGGATGTGCTGCAGACGCCGGCCTTCCTGTGCCGGCAGACCGACTTCATCCGCGCCGTGGCCGCGTCGGGGCGTCCCGTGAACATCAAGAAGGGCCAGTTCCTCGCGCCTGGCGACATGAAGAACGTCGTCGACAAGGCGCGCGAGGCCAGCGGCGGCGCCGACAACATCATGGTGTGTGAGCGCGGCGTATCCTTCGGTTACAACAACCTCATCACCGACATGCGCGGGCTTGCGATCATGCGTGAGACGGGTTGCCCGGTGGTGTTCGATGCGACCCACTCGGTGCAGTTGCCGGGCGGTCAGGGCACGTCCTCGGGCGGTCAACGCGAGTTCGTGCCGGTACTCGCACGTGCGGCGGTCGCTGCCGGTGTGGCGGGGCTGTTCATGGAATCGCACCCGGACCCGGACAAGGCGCTGTCCGATGGCCCCAATGCCTGGCCGCTGGGCCGGATGAAGGCCTTGCTCACGCAACTCGTCGAACTCGACGCGCTGGTCAAGCGTCACGGCTTCATCGAGAGCTCGCTCGCCTGAACACGACACACGGGCGTCACGCCCGGCTGCTTGAATAGCGCCGAGACGCCCGACGAACGAATCGAAACTGTCTGAGGAAACCTGTATGAGTGCAATCATCGACGTCATCGCCCGCGAGATTCTCGATTCGCGCGGCAACCCCACGGTCGAAGCCGACGTGCTGCTCGAATCCGGCGTGATGGGCCGCGCGGCCGTGCCCTCGGGCGCGTCCACCGGCTCGCGGGAGGCCATCGAACTGCGCGACGGCGACGCCGGCCGCTATCTGGGCAAGGGCGTGACGCGCGCCGTCGAGAACGTCAACACCGAGATCGCCGAGGCGCTGATCGGCCTGGATGCCGAGGAGCAGACCTTCATCGACCGCACCCTGATCGAGCTCGACGGCACCGAGAACAAGTCGCGCCTGGGCGCCAATGCGATGCTCGCCGTGTCGATGGCCGTGGCCAAGGCCGCAGCCGAGGAAGCCGGCCTGCCGCTGTACCGCTATTTCGGCGGTTCCGGCCCGATGGTCATGCCGGTGCCGATGATGAACGTGATCAACGGTGGCGAACATGCCAACAACAGCCTCGACATCCAGGAATGCATGATCATGCCGGTGAGCATGACGAGCTTTCGCGAGGCCCTGCGATGCGGCGCCGAGATCTTCCACCACCTGAAGAAGATCACCGACCAGCGCGGTTATCCCACGACGGTCGGTGACGAGGGCGGTTTCGCACCCAACGTCTCGGGCACCGAGGAAGCGCTGAACCTGATCCAGGAGGCCATCTCGGCCGCCGGTTACAAGCCGGGTGAGGACGTGCTGCTGGCGCTCGACTGCGCCGCGTCCGAGTTCTACAAGGACGGTCAGTATGTGCTGGCCGGCGAGGGCAAGACGCTGGACGCCGCCGGCTTTACCGACTATCTGGCCGATCTGTGCGATCGCTTCCCGATCGTATCGATCGAGGACGGCATGGCCGAGGACGACTGGGCGGGCTGGAAAGTCCTGACCGAGCGCCTGGGTGGCCGCGTGCAACTGGTCGGCGACGATCTGTTCGTCACCAACACGGCGATTTTGTCGCAGGGCATCGAGCAGGGCATCGCCAACTCCATCCTGATCAAGATCAACCAGATCGGCACGCTGACCGAAACCTTCGCCGCAGTCGAGATGGCCAAGCGCGCCGGCTACACCGCAGTGATCTCGCATCGTTCGGGCGAGACCGAGGATTCGACCATCGCCGACATCGCCGTGGGCTTGTCGGCGATGCAGATCAAGACCGGTTCGCTGAGCCGCTCGGACCGCATCGCCAAGTACAACCAGTTGCTGCGGATCGAGGAAGATCTGGGCGACACGGTAACGTATCCGGGACGCGGCGCCTTCTACAATCTGCGCCGGCGCTGATTGACGAGACCGCTGCATGCAGCGGTCGGTTGGACACGGCCGGCATCGCGTGATGCCGGCCTTTGCACAGGCGGACTCCCCGACGATGCGCTGGCCGCTGTTCCTGCTCGCTGCCCTGCTGCTGTTGCTCCAATACCCGCTGTGGCTGGGCAAGGGGGGCTGGTTGCGTGCCTGGGAAGTCGACGCACGACTGACCGAGCAACGTAGCGTCAATCGTGCGCTCGAGCAGCGCAACGCCGCGCTTGCGGCCGAGGTCGAGGATCTCAAGTCCGGCAACGAAGCCATCGAGGAGCGCGCGCGCTTCGATCTGGGTCTGACGCGCCCCGGGGAGATTTTCGTGCAGGTGCCCGACGGCCGCTGACAGCGCCTGGGCAAGCCTTCTCAGGCCTCGAGAATAAAGCTCACCGGACCTTCGTTGACCAGGGATACCGACATGTCTGCGCCGAAGCGCCCGGTCTCGACCGCGGTGTGGGCTGCGCGCGCGCGCTGCGCCAGATGATCGAACAGGTGTCGCGCCGTGTCCGGCGCTGCGGCCGAAGAGAAGCTCGCACGCGTGCCCTTGCGGGTGTCGGCCGCCAGCGTGAATTGTGGCACCAGCAGCAGGCCGCCGCCGGTGTCATTGAGGGCGAGATTCATGCGCCCGGCCGTGTCGGCGAAGATGCGATAGCCAAGAAGGCGTTCGAGCAGACGCTCGGCGTTGTCCGCGGTGTCTTCCGGTCGCACGCCGATCAGGGCCAGCATGCCGGCACCGATCGCGCCGACGGTTTGGCCGTCGACGCACACCGTCGCGCTCGATACGCGCTGGATCAGCGCGATCACGATTCGATCGTGCACTCGCGGCTGACGCCGCTGTCGATGCGCTCGATCGTGGCGCGCGTCCTGCCCGCGTGGAGCACGATGCGCCCGTCCGAATAGACCTTTCCCGGAACGATGGCTGCCAGCGCGAAGATGCCGCTGCCATCGCGCAAACGTACGTGATCCTTCAGAAACTCGACGACAAAGCGGTCACCGTCTTCGCACACGAAGCTCAGGTTCGACTGGGCCGACGCAGCCGTCCATGCGGTGGTCGCCATCAGCCCGGCAGCGACGACGGCCACGCTCAGGATGCGGATTCGCTTCAGCGCGGGGGGCATGGTTGTTCTTCCTTGCGGTGCCGGAATGCTCATTCGACCAGTTCGATGGTGCCGGCGACCGATACGGTGATCTCGCTGCGTCCTGGCTCGATCGGGGCCGGCATCGCCTCGGCAGTCGCCATCATCTTGTTCGAGCGCAGCAGCGGATAGACCGGTCCAGTGCCTGGATACTGTACCGACAGGTGACGGATACGGTAGCGCATACCCAGCGTGTTGGCGAGGACCGACGCACGTTCCTCGAAGGCGCGGATCGCGTGAACAGCAGCAATGTCGGCTGCCTTGGCACGCGTGTCGGCTGCGGGCTGGATGGTCACGCTGGCCACCGCCAGGGTCTGCTGCAAGCGGCCGATGAGCTCGGACAGCGCGGTGAGGTCGCGGCTTTCGAGCTCGATCGATGCACGCATGCGCCATTGCTCGATGCGCTCGCCGTCGCGTGAATGCACAGGGTAGGTCGTGGTGCCGGCGGTCGAGGTGTCGACCTCGGGGGCAGAGCGTGCCAGTTCCAGCGCGTCGGCGATGATGCGGTTGACCCGCTCGGCGAGCGCCGCGGTGTCCGTGTCGACCTGTTCGACATAGAGCTGGGCGCGGCCCAGATCGTTGGCCGCGCTGGTGTTGGCCTCGGCGGACAGATCGACCGTGGTCGGTTCGGTCGCGGATGAGGCCAGCGGCAAGGCCACAAGGGTGGCCAGAACGGCGGGCAGAACGATGCGCGAAAGGGCGAGCGATTTCATTCGTTACTCTCTGGAAGCGGAACGCGTCCGGAGTTTAACGCGAGCCGGGCACGCCGATGCGACGCCGATGTAATGCGATGTTAAGCGCGATTCAGACGCTGTGCGGGGCGATGTGACGCAGGCTCTGTGCGTACAGCGCGATGTTCTCGATGTAGTGATCCGCGTTGTGTTCGATGCGTTCGAGTTCCTCGTCGCTCACCTCGCGGATGATGCGGCCGGGCGAGCCGACCACCAGCGAGCGGTCGGGGATCTGCTTGCCTTCCGGGATCAGTGTGTTCGCACCGATGATGCAGCCCTTGCCGATGACGGCGTTGTTCAGGATCACCGCGTTGATGCCGATCAGCGTCGAGTCCCCGACCGTACAGCCGTGCAGCATGACCTTGTGACCAAGCGACACGCGCCGGCCGATGGTCAGTGGCACGCCGAAGTCGCAGTGCAGGATGGTGCCGTCCTGGATGTTGGTGTCGTCGCCGATGGTGATCACGTCGTTGTCGCTGCGGACCACGACGTTGTACCAGAAGCTCACGTTGCGGCCCGCGCGGACCTGTCCGATCACCGTCGCGTTGTCTGCGATCCAGCAGCCTTCGCCGAATTCGGGCGCGTTGTCGCCGAGCGCGTAAATGGGCATTGCGTACTCCGTTTCGCTGTTGCGCCTCCATCCGGAGCCGCGCTGTTTTTGTGCACAGCGCAATGATAACAAGGCGTCGGGCGCTTGTGAGCGGCGTGGCGGTGATACGATTGGACGCCCATTCCGTCGTGCCCCGCCGATGCTCAGTTATCGTCACGCCTTTCATGCCGGCAATCATGCCGACGTCCTCAAGCACTTCGTTCTGATCGAGGTGCTGCGCTACTACAGCCGCAAGGACAAGCCCTGGTGGTATGTCGATACGCACGCCGGCGCGGGTTGCTATTCGCTGGCGGGTGATTGGGCGGAACAGACCGGCGAGCATCGAGAAGGCATTGGCCGCCTGTGGTCGCGCGAGGATGTGCCCGATGCCTTCGGTGCCTACCTCGATGCAGTGCGCCAGTTCAACCCGCATGGCAGCCTGAACTTCTACCCGGGTTCTCCCGCTCTCGCCATGACGGCGCTGCGAGAGCAGGATCGACTGCGCCTGTTCGAACTGCATCCGGCCGATTGCGAGCTGCTCGCGCAGACCTTTGCGCGCGACGCCGACCGCGTCGTCGTGCGCCGTGCCGACGGTCTGGCCTGCCTGCGCGGCCTGCTGCCGCCGCCCACACGGCGCGCAGTGGTTCTGATCGACCCGTCGTATGAGGTCAAGCAGGACTACCGGCAGGTCGTACAGGTGCTGGAGAACGCGCTCAAGCGATTTTCCGCCGGTACCTACATTCTTTGGTATCCGCTGCTCGCGCGGCCCGAGGCGCGGGCGCTGCCCGAACGCTTGCGCGACCTGCCGGCCGAGAGCTGGCTGGACGTGCGCATGGTCGTGCGCGAACCCGGACCGGCAAGCCTGGCCGGCATGTTCGGCAGCGGCCTGTTCATTCTCAATCCGCCGTGGACCCTGCCCGAACTGCTTGAGACGACGATGCCGTGGCTGGTCGACGTGCTGGGGCAGGATGGCGCCGCCGGATTCGATCTGGAGCACCGTATCCCGTGAGCGACGACAGTCTGATCCGTCTGCGCGACGCCCTGCGTGCCTTCGCCGAGGAGCGTGACTGGGCGCAGTTTCACAACCCCAAGAATCTGGCGATGGCGCTGACCGGCGAGGTCGGCGAACTGGTCGAGCACTTCCAGTGGCTCAGCGCCGAACAGTCGGCCGCGCTCGACCCCGCAGCGCGCGAGGAAGTCGCGTTGGAAATGGCCGACGTACTGCTGTATCTGCTGCGCATGGCCGACACGCTGGACATCGACCTGGTCAGGGCCGCCGAGGCCAAGCTCGAGATCAATGCCAGGCGCTACCCGGTGGAGCTGGCACGCGGCACATCGAAGAAGTACGACCGCCTGTAGCAGTGTGCTCGTCACCGCCTCGCGTATTGCGTGGCGTTTTGGTTACGGAAGCATTTCTGCAACAATACGCGCCTCACATCGACCGGCAGGGCACGCGTGGAACTGAGTCACATCAACGAGCTGGAAAAAGCGACGAAGAAAGGGCGGGTCGAACTCTTCCGTATCGGCATCGCCCTGCTGTTCATCGTCGGCGTGATGTTCTACGTGATCGTGCGTGGCGAGGCGCATGGCAGCCTGTTCGTCGTCATCGCGGCGATGATCGGCGGCTACATGGCGATGAACATCGGCGCCAACGACGTTGCCAACAACGTCGGTCCGGCGGTCGGTTCCAAGGCGCTCACATTGGGCGGTGCGCTTGCCATCGCGGCGATCTTCGAGGCGTCCGGGGCGATCATCGCCGGTGGCGGCGTGGTCGGCACGATCCGCAACGGCATCATCGACCCCAGCCAGATCGCCAACGCCGACACTTTCCTTTGGGTGATGATGGCCGCGCTGCTGGCGGCCGCGATCTGGCTCAACATCGCCACCGTGCTGGGTGCTCCGGTGTCGACCACGCATTCGATCGTCGGTGCGGTGCTCGGAGCCGGTATCGCATCGAGCGGGCTGGGCATCGCGAACTGGGGCACGGTGTCGCAGATCGTCGCCAGCTGGGTGATCTCGCCGGTGATGGGCGGATTGATCGCAGCCGGGTTTCTTTACCTGGTCAAGCGCTCCATCACCTACAAGGCGGATCTCGTCTCGGCCGCGCGCACGATGGTGCCGTGGCTGATCGGCCTGATGGCCTTCGCCTTCGGCTCCTATCTGATGCTCAAGGGTCTGTCCAAGGTGGTCAAGGTCGGTCTCTTCCCGGCTTTCGGCGTCGGCCTTGCAGTCGCGGTCGCGGTGTTCTTCCTGGTGCGCGCGCGCCTGACCGCGCGCATGGGCGAGATCGAGAACTCCAAGGACGGTGTCAACCAGCTCTTCACGGTGCCGCTGATCTGTGCGGCGGCGTTGCTGTCGTTCGCGCACGGCTCGAACGACGTGGCCAACGCGGTCGGCCCGCTCGCAGCCATCGTCGAGGTGGTGTCGACCGGCGCGAGCGAGATCGCCACGGCAGCGCCGATTCCGCTGTGGGTGATGGTGGTTGGCGGCATCGGCCTGTCGGTGGGGCTGTGGCTGTTCGGCCCCAAGGTGATTCGCACGGTCGGTTCGGAGATCACCGAACTCGACCAGATGCGTGCCTATTGCATCGCGATGGCTGCGACCATCACCGTGATCATCGCGAGCCAGTTGGGTATCCCTGTGTCGACCACCCACATCGCCGTCGGGGGCGTGTTCGGCGTGGGCTTTCTGCGCGAGTATCTGAAGAGCAACTACGCGCGCATGGTCGACGAGATCAAGCAGCATCACCCGGAAGGCGACCAGGAGGCGATCGAGGGTTTTCTGCTCCGCTTCGATGCCGCGTCGGTGCAGGAAAAGGGCGAGATGCTGCGTGATCTCAAGCGCAAGCAGAAGCAGCGTGTCGATCCGGCGAACTTCTCCAAGACCGAGCGCAAGGGCCTCAAGAAAGTCTATCGCCAGGAACTCGTCAAGCGTTCGCAGATCCTGCGCATCGTTGCCGCGTGGGTGATCACCGTGCCGGCGTCGGGCCTGATGGCGGGCCTGTTGTACTTCACGATCCGCGGTATGCTTCTCGACTGATCCCCGCCGCCTCGTCCGGGGTGGTATTCCACCCTGGAAGCCTTCGATGCCCTTCTTCGAAATCGTCTTTTTCGCCGTGCTGTGCGCGCTCGCGTGGTTCTGGCTCGATACCGTCAAGGTGCGCGAGGTGGGTCGCGGCGCGGCCAAGCTCGCCTGCCGGCGCGAAGGCGTGCAACTGCTCGACGATACGGTGTCCTTCCGCAGCCTGCGGCTGGCGCGCGACGATGCCGGGCATGTGGCGCTGCGCCGGGTCTACGATTTCGAGTATTCGGCCGACGGCAACGACCGCTACCGTGGTTCGGTGATGCTGCTCGGGCGCGAGGTCGTGATGCTCGACGTCAGCAGCCACCGGCGCACCACGCGCGTGATCATCAACTGACCCGGTTCAGCGTGCGTTGCGCAGGGCGTGCAGGAACTCGTTGCGCGCCTGCGCCGAGGTGTCGAATTCCCCGGCGAAGGCCTGCGTGACCACGCGCTCGTCGCCGCGCCGATCCTCGCCCAGGAGCAGGCACAACTGTTCCGCTTCGATGATGCAGGCCGCGCCGCGCGCCTGACCGTGACGCATCAGCGCATCGGCAATGTCGCGCGTGAGCCATTCCTGGTAGGTGAAGCGATGGCCGAGCGCGTCGACCATGCGTGCGATGCGCCCGAAGCCGTGCAGCCGTCCGCCCGGCAGGTAGGCCACGTGCGCGACGCCGCGAAACGGCACGAGGTGATGCGGACACACGCCATGCACGGAGATGCCGCGGATCACGACCATGTCGCGTCGCACATCCTCGAAGCCGTCGCCCAGCGCCTCGGCCGGGTCGCGTTCGTAGCCTCCGAGCAGACGCTTCTGCCACAGCTCGCGCACGCGCGTGGCGGTGCGCCCGGTGTGTGCGCCATCGGCGGATACGCCGCAGGCTTCGAGCAGGGCGACGACGGCGGCCTCGAAGGCTTCCGGGTCGAAGCGTCCGTGGCGGGCGATGCCGGGCTCGGACGCGTCGTGGGGTGGATGATCGTGATCGCAGTCGTGGCTCATCGTGCGGCTCTTGCTGTCGCGGATGTGTGCATTATGGCAGCCCCCACAGCGGCGGCTCGTCCATCAGCGCGATCTGCTCGCGCAATTCGAGCACACGGTCCTGCCAGTAGCGCTGCGTGCCGAACCAGGAAAAGGCCGAGGGAAAGGCCGGGTCGCTCCAGCGTCGCGCAATCCATCCCGAGTAGTGCAGCAGGCGCAGCGTGCGCAAGGCTTCGACGAGATGAAGCTCGCGCGGCGAGAAATCGTGAAAGTCCTCGTAGCCGGCCAGTACGTCCGCGAGCTGAACGCTCATTTCCTCGCGCGAGCCCGACAGCAGCATCCACAGATCCTGCACTGCGGGCCCCATGCGCGCATCGTCGAAATCGACGAACTGCGGGCCCGGCGGGTCGGCGTATTCGTTCCACAGCACGTTGCCGACGTGGCAGTCGCCGTGCAGGCGCACGCGCGTGTAGTCGCCGGCACGCTCGAAGCAGCGGCGCACGCCGTCGAGCGCCATGGCGCTGGTCGATTCCCAGGCTTCGCGCAGATCGGGCGGGATGAAGTCGCTGGCCAGCAGCCACTCGCGCGGCTCGACGCCGAAGGTGCTGATGTCGATGGCCGGGCGATGCCGGAACGGCATGATCGCGCCGACGGCGTGGATGCGCCCCATGAAGCGTCCCATCCATTCACGCGTATCGGGATCGCCCAGTTCCGGTGCGCGGCCGCCGACGCGCTCGAACAGCGCAAAGCGCAGATCTTGGAAGTGGTGCAGCGTATGTCCGCCGATGAGCAGGGGCGGGATCACCGGCAGCTCGCGTTCGGCCAGTTCCGTGCTGAAAGCGTGCTCTTCCAGAATGGCCTCGTCACTCCAGCGCTGCGGGCGGTAGAACTTCACCACGCGCATCGGTCCGTCCTCGATGCCGATCTGGTAGACGCGGTTCTCGAAGCTGTTGAGTGCGAGCAGGCGCCCGTCCGGCGCGAGGCCGACGGACTCGAGTGCGGTGAGCATGTGATCGGGCGTGAGCTCGGAGAAGGGGGCGGCTTGGTCGGTCAAGATGGCACTCGGTGGCTGCGGTCTTTCATTGTGGCAGGCGGGGGAGCGTACTCAAACCGCGCGTTCTGCGTGGTCTTGCGCAATCGAGCGTTTGCCCCGGCTGGCCGCGACCGGCACAATCGCGCCTTTTCGCAGGAAAGCGCATGGGTACGACTGCCGAGCACGCCATCCCGCCCGACGAACTTGCCGCACTCGCACCGCGCGATGTGCAGGTGCGCGGTGCGCGCATGGCGCAGGACGCGTTCGCGCAGGTGTTCCGCCTCAGCGTCGAGGGCGACGACGAGGCCGCACGTGCCGGCGTGGCGCAACTGGACGAGGCTCTGGCCAACTGGGCGCGGGCCGCTGATGATGACGAAGCGCGAGCACTGCGCATGGCGATGCTGGTGAGCGGGCTCGATCAGTGGGGCGTGGCCTACAGCCGCGCCTTCGGTCTGCAGGCGATCCCGGCGCTGACGGCGCTGGTGGGTGGTCTGCGCACCGCACTCGACGCGCAGGCCGAGGCCCGTTTCGCGCGTCAGTTCGCGGCGATCGATGCGGGCGAGGGCAATGTCATCGATTTCAAGATCGAGACGCGTCGCAGCGTGCACCTGGCGCTGTGGCACGCCATGATCGCCTGCGACGAACGCGAGGAGGCCAAGCGCATCGCGCAGGCGCTCGGAGGCATCCTGGTGAGCGTGGCGCAGGCGATGCCGCAGCTGGGCTGGCGTCTGGTGGCTGATGCTTTGTCGAACATGCAGATCCGCTGCCTGGCTGACAGCCTAGCCACCGAAGGACTCGCGCGCGAGACCAACGAGGCGTTGTTCGCGGCGCTGGCGCGCGAACTGCCCGAATCCACGCGTGATCTCGTCTTTGCGCATTCGGCCGAGGCCGTACGTACCTGGCTGCAGTCCGGCCGCAGCATTCACTAGGGCAAGCGATGGCACTCAAGGCAACCATCCACAAGGCTGAACTGACGATCTCCGACATGGATCGCGGTTACTACGCCACGCATGCGCTGACCATCGCGCGCCATCCCTCGGAGACCGAGGAGCGCATGATGGTGCGACTGGTCGCCTTCGCGCTGTTCGCCGAGGAGCGGCTGGAGTTCGGCAAGGGTCTGTGCGTCGATGATGAACCGGACCTGTGGCTGCGCGACCTGACCGGTGACGTGCTGCGGTGGATCGACGTCGGTCAGCCCGATGAAAAGTGGATTCGCAAGGCCTGTGGCCGTGCCGACGCGGTGGTGGTGCTCAGTTTCGGTCGTACGGCCGACATCTGGTGGAGTGGCGTCGCGAACAAGCTCGGACGACAGGACAAACTCACCGTTCTGAATCTCGATCCGGGCGTGCCGCCGGCGCTGGCCGCAATGACCGATCGCGGCATGCGATTGCAATGCACCCTCCAGGACGGTGAACTGTGGGTGACCGACGGCGAGCGCACCGTGCACGTCGTGCCGCAGACGCTGATGGCCCCGCGCAGCTAGAATGGCCGGGTTGCCGGCGCAGGATGTCGGTGTCTTGGAGTAACGCCGCGTGGAGATCGCGAGCCAGTTGTTGCTGATCGGGCTGCTCATCGTCGTGAGCGCCTGGCTGTCCATATCCGAGATCGCGCTGGCGGCCTCGCGCAAGATTCGTCTGCGGATGCTCGCCCAGCAGGGCAGCACGGCCGCCGAGGACGTGCTGCGCCTGCAGGAGAACCCCGGACACTTCTTTACCGTCGTGCAGATCGGGCTCAATGCCGTGGCGATTCTCGGCGGCATCCTCGGCGAGTCGGTGCTGGCGCCGGCTTTCGCAGAGCTCATCGGTGTGGTCTATGCGGGCCAATACCTCGCGGCCGCCAGTTCGGTGATCGCCTTCGTGCTGGTCACCTCGGCCTTCGTGCTGCTCGCCGACCTGATTCCCAAGCGCCTGGCGATGAACGCGCCCGAGCGCGTCGCCGTGATCGTGGTCGGGCCGATGCGCACCATGGTCAAGGTGTTCATGCCGGCCGTGTGGCTCTTCGACGGTTTTGCGAACTGGATCTTCCGCGTGCTGGGGCTGCCCAGCGTGCGGCCCGAGGACATCACCTCGGAGGAGATCGTCGCGATGGCCGATGCCGGCGCGCAGGCCGGTGCGCTGTTGCGCCAGGAACACCAGCTCATCGCCAACGTCTTCGAGCTCGATGAGCGCACCGTCACCTCGGCGATGACGGCGCGCGACAGCGTGGTGTTCTTCCGGCTCGACGAGAACGAGGAGCACATCCGCGAAAAGCTGGTGCTCTCGCCGCACGGCAAGTTTCCGGTGTGCGAGAACGGCATCGATACCGTGGTGGGTTACGTCGAATCCAAGGAGCTGTTTGCGCGGGTGCTCGCCGGCAAGAAGCTCTCCCTGATCGCCGACCCGCAGATGCACGAGGCGCTGGTCCTGCCCGACACGCTGACGCTGTTCGAGGCGCTGGAGCGTTTCCGCGCGGCGCGCGAGGATTTCGCGCTGATCGTCAACGAGTACGCGCTGATCGTCGGCCTGCTCACGCTGCAGGACGTCATGAACACGGTGATGGGTGAGCTGGGCAGCAATGTCGTCGAGGAACTCATCGTGCGGCGCGACGACGCTTCCTGGTTGATCGATGGCGTCACGCCGGTCGAGGACGTGATGGCCGCGCTGGGCATCGATACCTTCGAGGACGCCGAGAACTACGAGACCATCGCCGGCTTCATGATGTACCGCCTGCGCAAGGTCCCCAAGCGCACCGACAAGGTCGAGTTCGCCGGATTTCGCTTCGAGGTTGTCGACATCGACAACTACCGCATCGACCAGTTGCTGGTCACGCGGGTCGAGGCCTGACGGCGGCGAGAAACTCGTCGAGCACCAGGGGCAGCGCTTCGGGCCCGGTCTCTTCCAGTTCGTAGCGCGCACGTGTGGCCGGGTGACCCAGGTCGATGAGACGCGCCAGATCCACCGGGGTGCCGATGACCACCGCGTCGCAAGGGCAGGCCGCGACGGTGGCTTCCAGATCCCGCAACTGCGCCTCGCCATAGCCCATGGCCGGCAGCGCACGTTCCAGATGCGGGTATTTCGCGAACGTGTCCTTGAGCGTTCCGACGGCATACGGGCGCGGGTCGATGATCTCGGCCGCGCCACACGCATGCGCCGCGATGCTGCCGGCGCCGATGCTCATTCCGCCGTGGGTCAGCGTGGGGCCGTCCTCGATCACCAGTACGCGCTTGCCGGCGATCACGGCCGGATCGTCGGCGGTGACGCGCGAACGTGCCTCGATCACGCGCGCGCCCGGATTCACCGCGGCGATGTTGCGCAGCACGGCTTCGACCTTGTCGCGCGGGGCCGAGTCGACCTTGTTGACGATCACCACGTCGGCCATGCGCAGATTCACTTCACCGGCATACCAGGACAATTCGTCGCC
This sequence comes from uncultured Azoarcus sp., assembly GCA_963975885.1. Lineage (GTDB taxonomy): Bacteria > Pseudomonadota > Gammaproteobacteria > Burkholderiales > Rhodocyclaceae > Pseudazoarcus. Next base: position 17,150 of record CAXBIS010000020.1, on the reverse strand, counting down.
GGCGCGATGCGGGTCGGCGATGGTGATGGTCAGGTCGGCGCGGTAGAACGGGAAATCGTTGTTGCCGCCGTCCCACAGGAGGACGTCGCAGCCGGCCGGGTCGTTCTCGGCGGCATCGACAATGGCCGCGTAATCGACGCCGGCGTAGACCACGCTGCCGCGCGCGATGTGCGGCTCGTATTCCTCGCGTTCCTCGATGGTGCAGCGGTGGTGTTGCAGGTCTTCCAGCGTGGCGAAGCGCTGCACGGCCTGTGCTGCCAGATCGCCGTAGGGCATCGGATGGCGCACGGTGACGACCTTGAGATTGCGCGCCGTCAGCAGCTCGACAATATGCCGGCAGGTCGGACTCTTGCCGGCACCGGTGCGGGTGGCGACCACCGCGATCACGGGTTTGCGGCTATTGATCTGCGTGTGTTTGGGGCCCGCCAGCAGGAAGTCGGCGCCGTGCGCGTTTGCGATGGCCGAGAGCGCCATCACGCGTGCATAGGGCAGGTCGGAGTAGGCGAACAGGCAGAGATCGACGTCGAACTCGCGGATCAGGCGCGGCAGCTCGGCCTCGTCGAAGATCGGGATGCCCTCGGGGTAGAGCGGGCCGGCCAGCTCGGGCGGATAGCGCCGGCCGGCGATGTCGGGGATCTGCGTGGCGGTGAAGGCGACGACGCGGTGCGTGGGGTCGTCGCGGTACATCCGGTTGAAGTCGTGAAAATCGCGCCCGGCGGCGCCGAGGATGACGACGCGGCGGGCCTCGCTCATTTCACCGTTCTCCACACGAGGCAGCGGTTGTTGGCCGGCATGGCATGATCCTGCACCAGCTTCAGGTCCAGGTCTTGTGCCAGCGCATCGACGGCCTCGAAGTCGCGGATCGCGCGGTGCGGCACGGCGGCCTTGAGCGAAGCCTCGAAGGCGGCGTTGCTGTCGCTGGTGTGGCGTCCGCCATAGCGGAAGGGGCCGTAGATCGCCAGCACGGCGTCCGGCGCGAGCACGTCGGCCAGTCGCGCGAAGAAGGTCTCGACCTCGGGCCAGCTCATGATGTGCAAGGTGTTGGCCGAGAACACCGCGTCGAAGCGCCGAGAAGGCCAGTCGCCGGTGACGTCCAGTTGCAGTGGCGGCGGGGTATTGGGCAGGCGCGCATGGGACAGCCAGGAAACCACGCCCGGCAGGTTCTCGGCGCGATCCGAGGTTTGCCAGACCAGATGCGGCAGATGGGCGGCGAAATGCACCGCGTGCTGGCCGGTGCCGCTGCCGATTTCGAGCACATGTTTACGGTCGGCGAAGTGCTCTCGCAACACCGAGAGGATGGGCTCCTTGTTGCGTTCGCAGGCGGGGGCGAAAGGGCGATCGGTCATTGCGTTCTCAGTAGATGAAGCGCTCGTGCAGGTCGCTCAGATTCAGTTCATCGAGGATGGCCTCGGCGCGCTCGCGTGCGTTGCCGCGCGGTTGTCCGGTGGCGCGGGCGACGATGAGTTCGTTCTTCATCGAGTGCTCCCAGCCGACCAGTTCGGTCACCGAAAGCGAATAGCCGTGCGCTTCGAGCAACAGACAGCGCAGCACGTTGGTGATCTGGCTGCCGAATTCGCGCGTGTGGATGGGATGGCGCCAGATCTCGGACAGCGGCGTGCGCCCGAAGCTCTCGTTCTTGTGCTGGCGCAATACGCTCGCAACCTCGGCCTGACAGCACGGCACCAGGACGATGAAGCGCGCCTTCTTCGCCAGCGCGAAGCGGATGGCATCATCCGTGGCGGTATTGCAGGCGTGCAGCGCCGTGACGATGTCGATCTGCGCCGGCAGTTCGGGCGAGGCGATGGACTGCTCGACGGTGAGATCCAGAAACGACATGCGATCGAAGCCCAGGCGCCCGGCCAGTTCGCGCGAACTGGCGACCAGTTCCGGGCGGCTCTCGATGCCGTAGATGTGTCCGGCCTCGCGCGACTTCAGGAACAGGTCATACAGGATGAAGCCGAGATACGACTTGCCGGCGCCGTGATCCACCAGCGACAGGTCGCCGCGCGCCTCGAACACCTCGTTCATCAGCGGCTCGATGAAGCGGTAGAGGTGATAGACCTGCTTGAGCTTGCGCCGCGAGTCCTGGTTGAGCTTGGCGTCGCGGGTCAGGATGTGCAGCTGCTGTAGCAGTTCGACGGACTGGCCGGGCCGGACCTCGGGCGGAAGTTCAGTCCTTGCGGACGGTTTCTGTTTGCGGTTCATTCTTCTTTCGCGGGGCCGATGCCTAGCGCATCCCACCCGGTCTTTCCAAGCTTTTCCATGGTCTCGATGTTGCGCTCGAAGATGACGTCGGGGTCATCCGGGAAATGCGCCAGCGCGCCTTCGATGCTGGCCTCGCGCAGCAGGTGCAGCGTGGGGTAGGGCGCGCGATTGGTGTAGTTGCTGATGTCGTCGGGCTCGGTGTCGGCGAACTGGAAGCGCGGATGGAAACTCGCCACCTGCAGCACGCCGTCGAGTTCGTGTTCCTCGACCGCCTCCTCGGCGATGCCGACGATGTCGTTGAAGGTCTCGAAGTCGTCGAACATCGTGGGGTGAATCAGCAAGGTGGTGTCCACTTCCTGTGGGTCGGCGGCGGTGAGAAAGTCCAGCTCGTCGTCGAGCTGTTGCAGGAAGGCGTCCACATGGCGTGCGTCGCTGACGACGAAGCGCACGCGATTGGCGGCAACCACGGACTTGGCGAAGGGGCACAGGTTCAGGCCGATGACGGCCTGCTCCAGCCAGTGGCGCATCGCGGTGATGACCGCGTCGGGGTTGGGTGTGTTCATGCGCGCATTTTACGCGGGCGGTTCGCGTCGTGCCGCGCGATCGGCGATAATCGCGGCTTTCCCGCAAGAGCAGCTTCCGATGCCGATCCAGTGGTTCCCCGGTCACATGACCTCGGCGCGCCGACACGCTTCCGAGACGATGGCGCGCACCGACCTGGTCATCGAGGTCGTCGATGCGCGCATTCCCGAGGCGAGCTGCAACCCGATGATTGGCGAGCTGCGCCGCTTTCGTCAGCGTCCCTGCCTGAAGATCCTGAACAAGTCCGATCTGGCCGATCCGGTGGCGACCCAGGCCTGGCTAGCGTATTTCAACGCACAGGAAGGCGTCACGGCAGTCGCGCTCTCGTGCAAGAACCCGCGCGACGTGGCGCGCGTGCCGGCGATGTGTCAGCGCCTCGCGCCGCATCGCAGCGACGGTACGCGGCTGCTGCGCATCATGATCATGGGCATTCCCAACGTCGGCAAATCGACGCTGATGAATGCGCTGCTCAAGCGCAAGGTGGCCAAGGTCGGCGACGAGCCGGCGGTGACCAAGTCGCAGCAGACGCTGGATTTCGGCGATCACATGACGCTCACCGACACGCCGGGCATGATGTGGCCGAAGATCGACTACGACTCCGACGGCTTCATGCTCGCGGCCTGCCACGCGATCGGCCGCAATGCGGTGATCGACGAGGAGGTGGCGGAATTTCTCGCCGGCGTGCTGCTGACGCGCTATCCGCAGGCCCTGGCCGAGCGCTACAAGCTCGATCCGGCCAGGTTCGATGCCTGGGGTGTGGTCGAGGAAGTCGGGCGCCGCCGCGGCTGTCTCGTCAAGGGCGGCGGCATGGATGTGGAGAAGGCCGCGCAGATCCTGCTCAACGACTTCCGCTCGGGCGCGCTGGGTCGGATCAGCCTGGAGACGCCGGAGAGTCGCGCCGGGATGCTCGCAACGGCGATCGAGGCGGCCGCTGCAAAGACGCCGTCAGCAGACTGAAGCGCGCGCGGGCGCGTCGCTTCGATCAGTGCTCCCGCCGACGCCTCCAACCGAACACGAGCATCGCCGAACTGAGCAGGGCCAGGGCCCACGTGGACAGGGTCGGTATGGCGGTGGGTGCGATCGCCAGGGCCTCGCAGGTGCCGGTGCGCTCGTACCAGACCGTGTCCTGGGCAAGGTTGAAGCCAGCGGGTGAGAAGAACTGGAGACGGATCGGGTTGGCTTGCGGTGGCATGTCGTATGAGCTTCCGCCGCCAGGTGGTGGTTCGCTCGCCGTCTGCCCGACCGGGAATCGATTCTCCGTCTCGTACAACAGATTGTCCAGACCATCGTAGACACGAAGGTAGGTCAATTGTTCGGGTGGTTCGTTACCGGTGTTGTCCACCGTGCTGCGGGCTGCCGAGGCGGTCCATGAAAACCCTTCGCAATCGATGGTGACGGACAGGTCGTCCAGTTCACAGGCTGTCAGGAGTACGACTGACGACAACATCAGTGTGAGGCGTCTGCTTGAATTCACGTAATGCTCCGGTCACGACAAGGGGCAGCACAAGATGCTGCCGACAAGACAAGCCATGCGAGTATAGGCAGTGCATGTGCCGCGAATGCGTTTGATCCCCGATTAGAGCGGGTTTGCAGCCGGTAGATGTTGCATATCGATCACAGTCGGACAAAAAAAGAACCAGCCCGTGGGCTGGTTCTCTTGTGGTCTTGCGAAACGTTCAGCGATAGCCGGCGCGGTCGTAGATCTTCTGCGCTTCGGGCACGTTCTTCGCGAGTTCGGAGACCGGCATGTCGTCGGCCTTGAAGTTGCCGAGCGTGTCGAGCGCGTGGTTCTCGATCTTGACGCTGGACACGGTCGGCCACTCGTTGTTGCCGTTGGCGAAATACACCTGTGCGCTGTCGGAAGTCAGGTACTCGAGGAACTTCTTGGCGGCCTCCTTGTTCGGCGCGTGCTTGAGTACGCCGGCGCCGGAGACGTTGACGTGTGTGCCCCAGCTCTGCTGGTTCGGCCACACGAACTTCACCGATTCGACCACCTTCTGGTCTTCGGCCTTGGGCGAGTTCATCAGACGTGCGAAATAGTAGCTGTTGGCGATCGCCACGCCGCATTCGCCGGCCGCGACGGCGCGGATCTGGTCGGTGTCGCCACCGCGCGGAGAACGCGCAAAGTTGGCGACCACGCCCTCGGCCCATTCCTCGGTCTTCTCGGCGCCGTGGTGGTGGATCATCGCCGCACCCAGCGACAGGTTGTAGGGGTGTGCGCCGGTGCGCGTGCAAACCTTGCCCTTGAGTTTGGGATCGGCGAGCGACTCATAGGTCTGCACGTCCTCGGCCTTGACCAGGTCCGGGTTGTAGATGATGACGCGGGCGCGGGTCGAGAAGGCCACCCAGGTGTCGGTGCGGAAGTGCGCCGGCACGCGTTCGTCGATCACGTCGGACTGGAACGGGGCGAACAGGCCCATGCTGTCCGCGTTGCCCAGGCGTGAAGCATCGACGGTGATGAAGATGTCGGCCGGGCTGTTCTCGCCTTCGTTCTTGATGCGTTCGATCAGCTCGGCTTCCTTGGCTTCGATGCGATTGATCTTGATGCCGGTCTGACGGGTGAATTCGCCGTAGAGCTGCTCGTCGGTCTGGTAGTGGCGCGCGGAATAGACGTTCAGTTCCTGGTCTGCGGCCATCGCGGGGGCGGCCGAGATGCCGAGCGCGGCGAGCAGGGGAGCGATCAAAGTGTGCTTCTTCATGTCGTTCGGCCTTTTTGTGAGTGATTAAAGGTGTGCGAATAGTAACGAGAGGAATTCGCAATTGCAAATTTCCAGGCGGTGGGATACCGTGATTGCGAATCATTCGCACTCATGAGGTCTGAATATGAACGCGCTTCTCGTCGGCGCCGATCGTCTCGGCAATATTCCCACCGTGCTCGACCGTTTCGGCATCCGTATCGCCCAGCACGTCAGCGGTCGCGACAGCTCACACCAGCGTCGCAGCTCACCGTTGCCCTCGGGTGTCGAGATCGTGATCCTGTTTACCGACTTTCTGGGTCACAACGTGATGAAGCGCTTCCGCGAGATGGCCAGCCGGGAAGGGGTCAGGCTGGTGTGTTGTCGGCGTTCGGTGTGTGCGCTTGAGCAGGCGCTGGGGCGCAGCATCCCGCAGGCTCGCTGTGATGGGTGCGCCGAGGACGCTTGCGGACGACGCGCGCACTGAGTGCTTCAACGGATCGCGATTTCGCGCAACGACGCCTCGAGATCCGCCAGTGAGTGGGCCGTGTGACGTCCCTCGGCGCGCGCGCGCGACTGCGCGGCGAGCAGCAGCTTGGCCAGCACCCAGGCGTCCCCCAGCGCGTGAAAACGCTGGAAGGTGGCAACGTGGAGTGCGTCCATCCACCGCGCGAGTCGGGTCGGCTTGACGAATACCTCGCCGAAAAGTGCGGGCAGTAGCCAGTACAGGTCCAGCCAGAGCCAGTCTGGTCGCAGCCCAAGGTGTTCGCTCAGCGCGCGCTCGATCAGCCTGCGGTTGAGTTCGGCATTGAAGACCACGACAGGTCCGTTTGCGACGAATTCGACCAGTTCGGACAGGGCTTGCTGCGGTGCGTCGTCGAGTGTGCACATGAAACTCGCGTTCGGTGAGATGCGACCGTTGTCGACGGCGATCGCGGCGATCGACAGCAAGCGCGCGTCGGCGATGTTCACGTCGCTCGCGCGAGTGTTGAGGACCACGTAGCGGGTTTCGAAGTGGGGTCGATGCAGTTCGTCCGCCGGTTGCGAGGCGACGGACCTGTGGGGAGCGGGTCGGGTCCGGAACGGCAGCAGTCGTGTGAGCCAGTTCATAACTGGTAGTCGAGCTTGAGCCGCAGTTGCAGCTTGCGCGCCTGACGGAACGCTTCCTTGAGGATGCGACGATCGAGTTCGTTGAGCTGGTCCGGGCGGACGCAGTTGTCGCCGGGCGCATCGTGTTCGGTTTCGAGGTGCTGCGATCGCAGGCGCAGCAACTGGATGAAGTGAAAGCCATCGAGCATTGCGGCGACCTCCTCGGTGCGCATGCCGATCTGCGCGCCGGCCTGGCGCAGACGTTCGGCGGTGCTGCTCGTGCGCGCGCCGCAGCGCAGCGCGAGGATGCGCGCGGCGTCGACGAAGATGCGAGCGCCCGATTTCTTCAGGTCGATGGTGCCGTCGGACGCGAGCGTGAAATCGCGAAAGCGCCCCAGTGGTGGCGTGGCCTTGAGCGCGTTCTCGGCCATCAAACGCAGAAAGGTCAGATTCTTTCTCGCCGTGGCGTCGAGCCAGTCGCGCAGCTCCTCGCCCCAGGCAGCCTGGCCGGCGAGCACTCGGAAATCGAAGAAGATCGACGCGTTGAGCAGGGCCTGCGGCTGCGGTTCTCGGATCCATTTGGCGAAGCGATGTTTCCATTCGTCCAGCGTCAGGCACAGCTCCGGGTTGCTGGCCATGATGTTGCCGGTGCACAGCGGAAAGCCGCAGCGGGCGAGTTGCTCGTTGACGTCGCGGGCGAAGGCCAGCAGGCGTTCGCGCAGCGCATCCGGGGCCTCACCCTGCGGTGCGGCGAAGATCAGGCCATTGTCCTGGTCGGTCGATAGCGTTTGTTCGTGGCGTCCCTCGGAACCGAAGGCCAGCCACGCGTAGTCGACATCGTTGAGCGCGTGGCGCTCCAGCCCAATCTCGATGATGCGGCGCGTGAGCGCGTCGTTGAGCGCCGAGATGAACTGCGTGAGCTGTTCGGCGGCGACGCCCTGGGCAACGAGATTGAGTGCGAGCTGGCGGATATCGCGCGCGGCGCGTTCCAGGGTGTCGACCTCGCGCGCACCGTCGATGCTGGCGCGGATCTGGCGCAGGCTGATGCGTTGCAGCGAAAACAGGTCGCGCTCGGACACCACGCCCTGCGCGTGCCCGCGGCTGTCGGTCACGACCAGATGCTGGATGCCGTGCGTGGCCATGGTGAGTGCGGCGTCGTAGGCGCTGGCGCTGCTGGAGGCGGTCTTCGGATCGGGCGTCATCACCGTGTCGACCGGGGCGTCGAGGTCCGCCCCGGCGAGCACGATGCGCGGGATCACGTCGCTTTGCGTGAGAATGCCGAGCGGTTCGCGCTGCGGCCCGACCACGACCATGCAGCCCACGCGCTCATCATTCATGCGCTGGAGCACTTCACGCGTGGGGGTGTCGGGCGCGACGCTGACCAGTTCGTGGGCGAGCAGCTGCGCCAGTGGCGTGGTCATGGTGCGCTGTTCCGAGGCGCGCTGGCCGAAGCTCGCCTGCAGTTGCGCGCGCGACTGGCCGAGCAGACTGGCGATGTGACGCGTGCAGAACAGGTGGAACTCCGGACTCATGCGCATCAGCGCGAGAAAGTCACGCGCGGCCAGCGCATAGACGTAGCTGTCTTCGATCGCGGTGTAGGTATTCGTGCTCGCCCGGTCGGCCGAGATCGCACCGATCGGGAAGCACTCTCCGGGGCCCAGCGCGATCTCGGCCTCGCCCGGTGCGGCGCTGTCCTGGTATGCCTGGACTCCGCCGCGTTCGATGATGTGGAAGAAGCGGGGCACGCCCATGCCGGGGGTGAGGATTTCGCTCCCGGCCGGGTAGTGCGCCAGCTCGATGCGCTCGGCCAGGAAGGCCAGTGCATCCGGCTGCATGCCGTCGAACGGTGCGAAGCGACGCAGGAAGTCGAGATTGGCGCTGACGAGCAGTTGCGGGGCGGTCTCTTCCACTGCGTTCTCCCGGTTGTGCGCGGCTACAAGACCTCGGCCGCGTGATCGGCAAGGCGCGAGCGCTCGCCGCGCTGCAACGTGATGTGGCCCGAGTGCGCCCAGCCCTTGAAGCGATCGACGACGAAGGTCAGGCCCGAACTGCCTTCGGTGAGGTAGGGCGTGTCGATCTGCGCGATGTTGCCCAGACACACCACCTTGGTGCCGGGGCCGGCGCGCGTGATCAGCGTCTTCATCTGCTTGGGCGTGAGGTTCTGCGCCTCATCGATGATCAGGAACTTGTTGATGAAGGTGCGCCCGCGCATGAAGTTCAGACTCTTGATCTTGATGCGGCTGCGGATCAGGTCGCGCGTGGCGGCACGGCCCCACTCGCCGCCTTCGCCGGTGGTGCCGTTGAGCACGTCGAGGTTGTCTTCCAGCGCGCCCATCCACGGGGCCATCTTCTCTTCCTCGGTGCCGGGCAGGAAACCGATGTCCTCACCGACCGGAACCGTCACGCGGGTCATGATGACCTCGGAGAAACGCTTGGTTTCGAGTACCTGAGTGAGCGCCGCGGCGAGTGTGAGCAGCGTCTTGCCGGTACCGGCCTGGCCGAGCAGGGTGACGAAGTCGATCTCCGGGTCGAGCAGCAGGTTGAGCGCGAAATTCTGTTCGCGATTGCGCGCCGTGATGCCCCACACGCTGTTCTTGCTGTGACCATAGTCGGTCAGCGTCTCGATGAGCACGCTCTTGCCCTGCTTCTCGCGCACCCAGGCCTGCAGTGGCGTGTCGCCGTCCTGCCACAGGAACTCGTTGAGCAGCAGGTCCGCCGCGAGCGGTCCGCTCAGGCGGTAGCGCGTATGGCTTTCCTCCTTCCATGACTCCATGCCCTTGGCGTGGGTGTCCCAGAAATCGGCGGGCAGTTCGCGCGCTCCCGAATACAGCAGGTCGCTGTCCTCGAGCACCTTGTCGTTGAAGTAGTCCTGCGCCTCGATGCCCAGCGCCCGGGCCTTGATGCGCATGTTGATGTCTTTCGACACCAGGATCACCGGACGCCCGGCGTAGGACTCGGCCAGGTGCATCACCACGGCGAGGATCTGGTTGTCGCCCTTGACCGTCGGCAGCGCTTCGGGCAACTCGAAATTGATGGCTTCGGCCTGCAGGAACAGTTTGCCACTGGCCTGGCCGTGCGACGGGCCGTCGAGCTCGATGCCCTCGCGGATGCCGTCCTCGCTCGACGAGACGATTTCGTCCATCGTGCGGCTGGCCTGGCGCGCGTTGCGGGCAACTTCCGACATGCCCTTCTTGTTCGAATCGAGTTCCTCGAGGGTCATCATGGGCACGTAGATATCGTGCTCCTCGAAGCGGAACAGGCTGGTCGGATCGTGCATCAGCACGTTGGTGTCGAGGACGAAAAGCTTGCTGCCGCCGGGGGCGGACTTGCGGTTGGCGCGTCGGGTCATTCTCGGATTCTCTCGGGCGAAGCCCAGTGGCTAAGGGAAGGTCAGAGGGTCTGGGCCAGGGCGAGCACTGCCTGCGCATGGCCGGGCACTTTCACGCCGCGCCACGCCTGCGCGATGTTGCCCTCGGCATCGATGAGGAAGGTGGAGCGCTCGATGCCGCGCACCTGCTTGCCGTACATGTTCTTGAGGCGGATCACGTCGAAGGCGCCGCAGGCGATTTCGTCCGCGTCGCTGATCAATTCAAAGGGCAGGCCCAGCTTTTCCTTGAAGCGCTCGTGCGACTTCATGCCGTCGCGCGAGATGCCGAAGACCTTGCAGCCGGCCTTGACGAAGTCTGCATGCAGATCCCGGAAGTCGGCGCTCTCGTTGGTGCAGCCGGGGGTGTTGTCCTTGGGGTAGAAGTACAGCACGACCTTGCTGCCCTTGAGTTCGGACAGGGTCACGGTGTGGCCTCCGGTGGCGGGCAGGGAAAAGTCGGGGGCCGCAATCGGGCTGGTATCGGTCATCGCATGGCCTCGTGTCTGGATCGTTGTGCCAGCGTAGCGGACATTCGCTGCGATTGACAATCACCGCCGCCGCGCGGGCGTTCGCCGCGATCGGCTATCATGCCCGCCTTCATTGCCCGACAGGCCTTCGACCCGTGGACATCCTGCAGACCCTGGTGCTGGCGCTCGTGCAAGGCGTCACCGAATTCCTGCCGATCTCCAGTTCTGCCCATCTGATCCTGGTGCCGGTGCTCACCGGCTGGCCGGATCAGGGTCTGGCCTTCGACGTGGCCGTGCATCTGGGCACGCTCGTCGCGGTCGTGGTGTATTTCCGCCACGAACTGGTGCGCATGGGGGTTGCCGGTCTGGGTTCGCTGCGTGGGCACTGGAATGCGGACGCACGCCTCGCCTGGGCGGTGGTGCTGGGCACCTTGCCGGTGGTGTTTTTCGGCCTGCTGGGCAAGTCCTTCATTGAGGCCGAACTGCGCGGGCCGGTCGTCATCGCGCTCACTGCGATCGTCTTCGGGCTCGTGCTGTGGTGGGCCGACGCGCGTGGCGCACGGCGCCGCGACGAATTCACGATCGGCTGGCGCGAGGCCTTGATCGTGGGCTTCGCGCAGGCCCTGGCGCTGATTCCGGGTACCTCGCGCGCAGGCATCACGATCACCGCCGGCCTGATGCTGGGTCTTACGCGCGAGGCCGCCGCGCGTTTTTCCTTTCTGTTGTCGATTCCGACCCTGCTGGCCTCGAGCGTGCTTGTCGGGCGCGACCTGCTCGCCTCGGAAGCTCCGGTCGACTGGGTCGCGCTGGCACTCGGCGCGCTCGTCGCAGGCGTGTCGGCCTACGCCTGCATCCGCGTGTTCATCGCGCTGCTGGCACGCACCGGCATGCTGCCCTACGTGATCTATCGCGTGGTGCTCGGCGTCGTGCTGTTGTGGCTGTTCTGGTAGTCGCGGTTCTTGAGCGCGCGTTTGCGCCGCGAAATTGCCGCAATGCAGCGCGTTCGGTACCATGGAAACCTTTTTCCCGGCTCGCACGACCTCGCGTCGACGCAGTCGGGTGGCGACAACTCTCCCGAGGACGGGCCAGATGACTGTGACCAGCAAACTCACGCTCGCGCCGGTTTCGCCTGCAGTGGCCGATGCGGACGATGTGCCGGCGATTCCGCGCATTCGCAAGTCGTCCAAGCTCGCGGATGTCTGCTACGACATCCGCGGTCCGGTGCTCGCCCGTGCCAAGCAGATGGAGGACGAGGGCCACCGCATCATCAAGCTCAACATCGGCAACCTCGCACCCTTCGGTTTCGAAGCGCCCGAGGAAATCGTGGTCGACGTCATCCACAACCTGCGCGAGGCGTCCGGCTACTCGGACTCCAAGGGGCTGTTCTCGGCACGCAAGGCGGTGATGCACTACACGCAGCAAAAGCGCATCGCCGGCGTCGGCATCGAGGACATCTACATCGGCAACGGCGCGTCCGAACTGATCGTGATGTCGATGCAGGCGCTGCTCAACAATGGTGACGAGGTGCTGGTGCCGGCGCCCGACTACCCGCTGTGGACTGCGGCCGTGAGCCTGGCTGGCGGCAAGCCGCGGCACTATCTGTGTGACGAGCAGGCGAACTGGTATCCGGACATGGACGACATCCGCGCGAAGATTACGCCGAACACGCGCGCCATCGTCGTCATCAACCCCAACAACCCGACCGGCGCGCTGTACCCCGATGCCGTGCTGCGCGAGCTGGTGGACATCGCGCGCGAGCATCAGCTCGTGGTGTTCGCCGACGAGATCTACGACAAGACGCTGTACGACGGCGCGACCCACACCTCGATCGCCTCGCTGGCCGACGATGTGTTGTTCGTGACCTTCAACGGACTGTCGAAGAACTACCGCGCCTGCGGCTATCGTGCGGGCTGGATGGTGGTCTCGGGTGAGAAGCGTCACGCCCAGGACTACATCGAGGGGCTGACGATTCTCGCCTCGATGCGTTTGTGCTCGAACGTGCCCGGCCAGTGGGCCATCCAGACCGCACTGGGCGGCTATCAGAGCATCGAGGAACTGATCGCGCCGGACGGGCGACTGACGCGTCAGCGCGATCTCGCTTACGATCTGCTCACGGCGATTCCCGGTGTGTCCTGCGTAAAGCCGGCCGCGGCGCTGTACCTGTTCCCGCGGCTCGACCCCAAGATGTATCCCATCGAGGACGACCAGCAGTTCATCTTCGAACTGCTCGAGGAAGAACGCGTGCTGCTGGTGCAGGGCACGGGCTTCAACTGGCCCACACCGGACCACTTCCGGCTGGTGTTCCTGCCGCACGAGGATGATTTGCACGACGCCATCGGGCGCATCGCGCGCTTTCTCGACCAGTATCGCCGACGCCACGCTGCCTGAGCAGCCGCGTCGACAGCCAACCCTTTCCGAATGCGAACATGAAACCAATCAACGTAGGCCTTCTCGGTATCGGCACCGTCGGCGGTGGCACTTTCGAGGTGCTGCGCCGCAACGAGGAAGAAATCACGCGGCGCGCCGGCCGGCCGATCCGCATCAGCGTCATCGCCGACAAGAACGTCGAGCACGCCCGCAGCGTGGCGGGCGACAGCGTGCGCATCACCGACGACGCCTTCGCGGTGATCGCCGACCCGGACGTGGACATCGTCGTCGAACTCATCGGCGGCTACGGCGTGGCGCGCGAGCTGATGCTCGGTGCGATCGCCAACGGCAAGCACGTGGTCACGGCCAACAAGGCCTTGCTCGCGATGCACGGCAACGAGATCTTCGAGGCGGCGCGACGCAAGGGCGTGATGGTGGCCTTCGAGGCGGCCGTGGCCGGAGGCATTCCGATCATCAAGGCGCTGCGCGAGGGCCTCTCGGCCAACCGCATCGAATGGTTCGCCGGCATCATCAACGGTACGACCAACTTCATTCTGTCGGAGATGCGCGACAAGGGTCTGGCCTTCGCCGACGTGTTGCTCGAGGCGCAGATGCTCGGCTATGCCGAGGCCGATCCGACCTTCGACATCGAGGGGGTGGACGCCGCGCACAAGGCCACCATCATGAGCGCCATCGCCTTCGGCATTCCGATGCAGTTCGGCGCGGCCCACGTCGAAGGCATTTCCAACCTGCAGAGCATCGACATCGCCTATGCGGGTCAGCTCGGCTACCGCATCAAGCTGCTGGGCATTGCACGCCGACGTCCGGAAGGGGTGGAACTGCGCGTGCATCCGACGCTGATCCCCAAGGATCGCCTGCTCGCCAACGTCGAGGGGCCAATGAACGCCATCCTCGTGCACGGCGATGCGGTCGGCCCGACCATGTATTACGGTCCGGGCGCCGGGGCCGAACCCACGGCCAGCGCGGTGATCGCCGATCTGGTCGACGTCACGCGACTGCATACGGCTGATCCGGAGCACCGTGTGCCGCACCTGGCCTTCCAGTCGGATCAGGTACTCGACGTCAAGGTGCTGCCGATCGAGGACGTGGTCACTTCCTACTACCTGCGTCTGCGCGTCGACGACAAGCCCGGCGTGCTCGCCGAGATCACGCGCATCCTCGCCGACAGCAACATCTCGATCGAGGCGATGATCCAGCGCCAGGCCGAGGAGGGCGAATCGCGTACCGATATCATCATGCTCACCCACCGCACCGTGGAGCGCAACGCCAACGCCGCGCTGCGCCAGATCGAGGCGCTCGACGTGGTGCGTGGGGAAATTACCAAGCTGCGCATGGAAAGCCTGCAGTAACTTGCCCGGTTCGGTGCATGCGAGGCCGCGACGAGTTATCGCGGCCTCGTGCGTTTACGCGACCTGTTCCGTCTCGCGTGTGGGCCACCCCGCCCGGCAACGATTGCTCACACCGTGAAACTGCTGCGCCATGGGCGGCATGGGAGCATGCTGGGAGTCATCCGCTGCCGGTTCGGCGCGGTCCTCGCGCGTCGCGTCGTGCACGTTTGCATTTCAGGGGAAGTGGTTTCATGAGTATCGGTATCGCAGGCTGGTTTCTTCTCCTGGGTGGCATGCTGCTGGTGATGGGTCTGTTGGCGCCGTTCATGCGCACGATGGCCTTCACCCCGGCGATCTTCTACCTCACCGTGGGACTGATCCTCGGTCCCAGCGTGTTCGGGATGTTTCATTTCAATCCTTTCAAGCAGTCCCAATTGCTTGAAGTGCTGACGGAGGCGGCGGTACTCATCGCGTTGTTCTCTGCCGGCATCAAGATGCCGGCGCCGGTGAGCTGGCGCCGCTGGCGCACCCCTTTTCTTCTCGCATTTCTGTCGATGGCGCTGACGGTGGCGCTGATTGCCGGCTTTGGCTACTACGTGCTGGCGATGCCGCTGGGGCTGGCGGTGTTGCTGGGGGCGATCCTGGCCCCCACCGATCCGGTGCTGGCGAGCGACATCCAGGTGCGCCAGCCCGGTGATCATGATCGTCTGCGCTTCAATCTGACGTGCGAAGCGGGCATGAACGATGGCACCGCCTTCCCGTTCGCCATGCTTGGCCTCGGCCTGCTGGGGCTGCACGAACTGGGCGACATCGGCATGCGCTGGGTGCTCTTCGACGTGTTGTGGGCGAGTATCGGCGGCATCCTGATCGGCGTGATCGGCGGTATCGCGGTTGGCTGGGCGGCATCGCGTTTGCGCCAGGCGCGCCCGGACTGGAGCGGGTCCGACGATTTTCTCGGACTGGGCATGATCGGGGTGATCTTCGGTTTGAGCACGCTCGTAGGTGCCGGGGGCTTTCTGGCGGTGTTCTTTGCCGCGGTTGCGCTGCGCCAGACGGAACTGCGGCTGGCCGGGCTGTTGCCCACCGGGACCGGGGAGAAGGACGAAGCGAGCGCAATCGAATCACCGCAGGTCGGGATCGGAGCGCTCGTCTACAAGGAACATCTGGAGCGCTTGTCGGAAGTTGCTCTGGTGCTGCTACTGGGGGGCATGCTGTTTCTGGATTCGTGGAGCTGGGCGGCGCTGGGCCTGGCGCTGTTCGTATTCTTCATCGTGCGCCCGTTGAGCGTTCTCGCCGGATTGGGTCTGACGCGCACACCGATGAGGATGCGAATGATGGTGGGATGGTTCGGCGTACGCGGCATCGGGTCGCTGTACTACCTGATGTACGCGATCAATCAGGGGTTGCCGGAGGACATGGCGCTGGAACTGATCCACCTCACGCTGGTGGTCGTGACCTTGTCCATCGTGCTCCACGGTGTCAGCGCAAAGCCGCTGATTCGTCGCTACTGGCGCGATAGCGACGGTGCCGAGCACACGGAGGCGTTGCAGCGGGCGTAGTGGCCGGTGCCGACTTGCTCATCGGCGTGCCGAGCTGACGCACAATTGATTGCCGCCGCGCTTCTTGGCCTCGTACATGGCTTCGTCGGCAAAGCGGATCAGTTGCCGGAAGTCCTCACCATGATCAGGGTAGAGTGCGATCCCGATGCTGGGGCCGATCGTCACCTGCTGGCTCGAAAGCTCGTAGGGCGCGGCCAGGGCGAGACGAAGCTTTTCCGCGACGATCAGTGCGTGGTCGGGTTCTTGCAGGCCGTTGAGCAGCACCATGAATTCATCCCCCCCGATGCGCCCGACCGTGTCCGATTCGCGCACGCAGTCACGCAGGCGTCGCGCGGCTTCCTGCAGCAGGAGATCACCGACGGTGTGGCCGAGGGTGTCATTGACCTCCTTGAAGTTGTCCAGATCGAGATACAGCAAGCACAGCGGGGTGTTGTAGCGTTGCGCCCGCAGCATGGCCGATTGCAGACGGTCGTGAAAGAGTTCGCGATTGGGCAGATCGGTGAGCGGGTCGTGCCAGGCCATATGCCTGAGCCGCTCGTCGGCGCGCTTGCGTTCGATCGCGTTGGCAACCTGTGAGGATACGAACTGCAATAGCTCGATATCCTGCGGCGTGAACCGGACCTTTTCCGCCTGCCCGTGCACCACCAGCGTGCCTACGGTCCGGTTTTGGGCCCGCAACGGAACGCCAAGCCAGTGCGACGCTTCGGTATCGCCTTCGAGCTGGATGTGCGCCGGCAGGTCGATGCGGGTTTCGGGAGTCAGAAACAGGGGTTTGCCGCTGCGTACCACTTCGGCGCAGAGGATCGCCGAGTCGGTTTGGCGTATGTCCTGCGTCGGTTCGGTTTCATCCACGTAATAGGGGAAACTCAGCTTGTCCTGAGCGTCGTCGTAGAGGGCGACGGAGAAGTTCTGCGCCGGCAGGAAGCGCCCCACGATCTGATGAATCTGATCCAGCAGCGAGGGCAGGTCTTCGGCCTGATTGGCGGCGTCGGTGATCGCATAGAGTGCGGCCTGCATCGATTCGGCGCGCTTGCGCTCGGTGACATCGCGTGCGACGCCGACCCGCAGCTGATCCGCTTCGGACCAGCGCGCAGTCCACATGATGTGCACGATGCGCCCGTCCTTGCGTACGTAGCGATTCTCGAAGTGGGGGAGAAACCCTCCGGTGAGTACGTCGGAAATGGACTGCAAGGTGCTCTCGCGATCTTCTTCATAGACAAAGTCGAGCACCGGTCGGCCGATCATCTCGTCCGGGGTGCAGCCGAAGATTCGTTCGCAAGCCCCGCCAACGAGCACGAAGCGTCCGTCCGTGCCAACGACGCAGATGGCGTCGAGCAACAGGTCGAGCACGGAGCCCAGTGAAAGCGGATGATTCGTCTGCATGTAGCCGAAGCTTGCGTGAGTGGCGATGATCCCAGCGATGCTAGCATCGCCGTGGGGCGTGTCCGAATTTTTGTGTAAACGGGATGTTGTTTACGCCTGAGGGATCC
>CAXBIS010000019.1:0-60462 GCA_963975885.1 uncultured Azoarcus sp. | reverse complement strand
CGATCCGCGAAGGTGGCCGCACCGTCGGCGCCGGCGTGGTCGCCAAGATCATCGAGTAACACCTTTCCTGCCTGGCGCCGGGTGGCGTCAGGCAACGTTCTTTTCGCTCTTTAGGAAATACCATGCAGAACCAGAAGATCCGCATCCGCCTCAAGGCTTTCGACTATCGCCTGATCGACCAGTCGGCCCTGGAAATCGTCGAGACCGCCAAACGTACCGGCGCCGTCGTTCGTGGTCCGGTGCCGCTGCCGACCCGCAAGGAGCGTTTCGATGTGCTGCGTTCGCCGCACGTGAACAAGGCCTCGCGCGACCAGTTCGAAATCCGTACCCATCAGCGCCTGATGGACATCATCGACCCGACTGAGAAAACCGTCGACGCACTGATGAAGCTGGACCTGCCGGCCGGTGTGGATGTGGAGATCAAACTGCAGTAAGCGTTCACCATGCTTGCATGGGGTCCGAAAAGGCCGGTATAATCCGGCCTTTGCGCTTTTCGGTGCAAAGGCCCTGAGAGGTCTATGCGCTTTTGGCGAAAAAGGCCGTGAAATGGTCGTTTGTGCCTACGGGTGCAAGGAAGTCAGTAAGGCTTTGCGCAGCTTGTGCGCAAATTATGTGCTGTTCTAGATGATCCCGGCCAATCGAAGCCGGGATTCAGGAGAATAAAATGAGTCTAGGCCTTGTCGGGCGCAAGGTCGGCATGACTCGCATCTTCGCCGAGGATGGTCGTTCCATCCCGGTGACGGTGCTTGACGTGTCGAACAATCGTGTCGCCCAAGTCAAGACGCCTGAGATCGACGGCTATGCCGCGGTCCAGGTGGCATTCGGTTCGCGCCGCGCGAGTCGCGTGAACAAGTCGCTGGCCGGTCACTGCGCGAAAGCGGGTGTCGAAGCCGGTAGCGTGCTCAAGGAATTCACCGTTGACGCCGAAAAGCTTGCCAGCCTCAAGGCGGGTGATGTGATCGGTGTCGATCTGTTCGAGGTCGGCCAGAAAGTCGACGTCACCGGCACTTCCATCGGCAAGGGCTTCGCTGGCGCGATCAAGCGCCACAACTTCTCGTCCAACCGCGCCTCGCACGGCAACTCGATCTCGCACAACGCACCGGGTTCGATCGGTATGGCGCAGGATCCTGGTCGCGTCTTCCCGGGTAAGCGCATGGCGGGTCATCTGGGTGCGGTCACGTGTACGACGCAGAGTCTTGAGGTCGTACGTGTAGATGCCGAACGTCAATTGCTCCTGATCAAAGGGGCGGTGCCGGGATCGAAGGGTGGCGACGTGCTCGTCCGCCCGGCGGTCAAGGCAGCGAGCTGAGCGGGGGTGATATGGAATTGAAGCTCCTGAACGACAACGGCGAACAGTCCTCGATGCTGAAGGTGTCGGACTCGCTGTTTGGTCGAGATTACAACGAAGCGCTGGTGCACCAGATCGTAGTCGCCTATATGGCGAATGCGCGCTCGGGTAACCGCAAGCAAAAGGACCGTGCCGAGGTCAAGCACTCGACACGCAAGCCGTGGCGTCAGAAGGGTACGGGTCGTGCCCGCGCCGGCATGTCGTCCAGCCCGATCTGGCGTGGAGGCGGTCGGGCATTTCCGAACCGTCCCGACGAGAACTTCTCGCAGAAGGTCAACCGCAAGATGTACCGCGCCGGCGTTGCGACGATCCTCTCGCAGCTCGCGCGTGAAGAGCGTCTGGTGGTGATCGACGATTTCGCGCTCGAGGCGCCCAAGACCAAGCTGTTCTCGCAGAAACTCAAGGGTCTGGGTGTGGATTCCGCGCTGCTGATCACTGATGCCTTCGATGAGAACCTGTTCCTGGCGTCGCGCAACCTGCACGACGTTCTGGTGCTCGAAGTGTCCGAGGCGGACCCGGTGTCGCTGGTGAATTTCCCGAAGGTGCTCGTCACCAAGGGTGCGCTGGCCAAGATGGAGGAGGTCTGGCAATGAGCGGATTCAGTCAAGAGCGTCTCATGCAGGTGCTGCTCGCACCGCAGATCTCCGAGAAGGCGACGCTGATCGCGGATCGCAACTCGCAGGTCGTGTTCAAGGTGCATTCCTCGGCGACCAAGCCGGAAGTGAAGGCGGCGGTCGAGCTGCTCTTCAAGGTCGAGGTCGCGGGCGTGCAGATCGCCAACGTCAAGGGCAAGACCAAGCGCTTCGGTCGCATTGCCGGTCGCCGCAAGGACTGGAAGAAGGCCTTCGTAAGCCTGAAGCCGGGCCAGGAAATCAACTTTGCGGCCGGGGAGTAATCAATCATGGCACTGGTAAAAGTCAAACCCACTTCCGCCGGCCGCCGCTCGATGGTCAAGGTCGTCAACGACGCCCTGCACAAAGGCCGTCCGCACGCGAGCCTGGTCGAGAAGCAGAGCAAGCACGCCGGTCGCAACAACAATGGCCGGATCACCGTGCGCCACAAGGGCGGTGGTCACAAGCAGCATTACCGCGTGGTCGATTTCCGTCGCATGCGCGACGGCATTCTGGCCAAGGTCGAGCGCATCGAGTATGACCCGAACCGCTCGGCCAACATCGCGCTGATCTGCTACGCCGATGGTCAGCGCAGCTACATCATCGCGCCGCGCGGGCTCGAAGTCGGCCAGCAGGTCGTCAGCGGTTCCGAGGCGCCGATCAAGCCGGGCAACGCGCTGCCGATCCGCAACATTCCGGTCGGCACGACAATTCACTGCATCGAGCTGCAGCCTGGAAAGGGTGCGCAGCTGGCGCGTGCAGCCGGCGCTTCCGTGCAGTTGCTCGCCCGTGAAGGCTCGTATGCGCAGGTTCGCCTGCGTTCGGGTGAAGTGCGTCGGGTGCATGTCGAATGTCGCGCCACGATCGGCGAGGTCGGCAACTCCGAGCATTCGTTGCGCAAGATCGGCAAGGCCGGCGCCAACCGCTGGCGCGGTATCCGTCCGACGGTTCGCGGTGTCGCGATGAACCCGGTCGATCACCCGCACGGCGGCGGCGAAGGCCGTACCGGCGAGGGCGGCGTTCCGCGCAGCCCGTGGGGTCAGCCGGCCAAGGGCTTCCGGACGCGCAGCAACAAGCGCACCGACAAGATGATCGTGCAGCGCCGCTACAAGCGATAAGAGGTAAAAGATGGCACGTTCCGTAAAGAAAGGCCCGTTTGTCGACGGGCACCTGCTGAAGAAGGTCGATGCTGCGCGCACGTCCAACGACAAGCGTCCGCTCAAGACCTGGTCGCGCCGTTCGACGGTGCTGCCCGACTTTGTCGGCCTCACGATCGCGGTCCATAACGGTCGCCAGCACGTTCCGGTGTTCATCTCCGAGAACATGGTCGGCCACAAGCTCGGTGAATTCGCGCTCACGCGGACCTTCAAGGGTCATGCCGCGAGCAAGAAGGCGAAGAGGTAAGGAGAGAACATGGAAACCAGAGCGATTCTTCGCGGTGTCCGACTGTCTGCCCAAAAAGGCAGGCTGGTGGCGGACATGGTGCGAGGCAAGCCGGTGGATCAGGCGCTCAACATTCTCGCCTTCTCGCCGAAGAAGGGTGCCGAAATCATCCGCAAGGTGGTCGAGTCTGCGATCGCCAACGCCGAGCACAATGATGGCGCCGATATCGATACGCTGAAGCTCAAGTCGATCAGTGTCGAGGAAGGCATGACGCTGAAGCGCTTCACCGCGCGGGCCAAGGGCCGTGGCAACCGCATTCTCAAGCCCACCTGCCATATCTACGTGTCGGTCGGGGAGTAAGGAGCAACTATGGGTCAGAAAATTCATCCGACCGGATTCCGCCTTGCGGTCACGCGTGACTGGACGTCGCGCTGGTTCGCTCCGAGCGGCACCTATGCCACGATGCTCGCCGAGGACGTCAAGGTCCGCGAATTCCTCAAGAAGCGGCTTGCGCATGCATCGGTCGCTCGCGTCATCATCGAGCGTCCCGCCAAGAACGCGCGCATTACGCTGTTCTCGGCCCGCCCCGGTGTGATCATCGGCAAGAAGGGCGAGGACATCGAGAAACTCAAGCGCGAGCTGCAGGCCATCATCGGCGTGCCGGTGCATGTGAACATCGAAGAGGTTCGCAAGCCGGAGGTCGACGCCCAGCTTGTTTCGGACTCGATCGCCCAGCAGCTCGAGAAGCGCATCATGTTCCGCCGCGCGATGAAGCGTGCGATGCAGAACGCCATGCGTCTGGGTGCCCAGGGCATCAAGATCATGAGTTCGGGTCGTCTCAATGGCGCGGAGATTGCACGTACCGAGTGGTACCGCGAAGGCCGCGTGCCGCTGCATACCTTGCGTGCGGACATCGACTATGGCTTCTCCGAGGCCAAGACGACTTACGGCATCATCGGCATCAAGGTGTGGGTCTACAAGGGCGAGATGCTCGGACGCAACGAGAAGCCGGTAGTGGCCGACAACGAGAACGAGGGTCGCAAGGGCCGCCGTGCGCCGCGCAATGACGCGGGTGACGGTCGCGGTGCGAAGCGCACCGGACGCCGTGCGGGAACGACGGATCAATCGGACGCCGACGCGAGCGGCGCACGTACGAAGAAAGCGGGAGTAGGCGATGCTGCAGCCGAAGAGAAGGAAGTATCGTAAGGAACAGAAGGGCCGCAACACCGGTGTCGCCACGCGTGGCGCAAAGGTCAGTTTCGGTGAGTTCGGTCTCAAGGCCACGACGCGTGGTCGTCTGACCGCGCGTCAGATCGAGTCTGCCCGTCGCGCCATGACCCGTCATATCAAGCGGGGCGGTCGCATCTGGATTCGCGTGTTTCCGGACAAGCCGATCTCGACCAAGCCCGCCGAAGTGCGTATGGGTAAGGGCAAGGGCAACCCGGAGTACTGGGTCGCCGAGATTCAGCCGGGCAAGGTCTTGTACGAAATGGACGGCGTCAGTGAAGAACTCGCGCGCGAGGCGTTTCGCCTTGCCGCCGCGAAGCTGCCCTTCGCGACCATTTTCGTCCATCGTCACTTGGGGTGATCATGAAAGCTAGCGAACTTCGCGCCAAGGATCTTGGCGAACTGGACAAGGAGTTGCTTGAGCTGCTCAAAGCGCAGTTCTCGCTGCGCATGCAGCATGCAACTCAACAGCTCGGTGACACGGGCCAACTGCGCATGGTGCGTCGTGACATTGCGCGCGTGCGCACGTTGATGCGTGAAAAGGCGGTGCAGAAATGACCGAAACGACACAGAATACGCGGCGCCTGGTAGGTCGGGTCGTCAGCGACAAGATGGAAAAGACCGTGACCGTGCTGGTCGAGCGCCGCGTCAAGCACGCGCTCTATGGCAAGGTCATGACGAAGTCGGCGAAGTATCATGCGCACGACGGCGACGGCTCTGCCGGGGCCGGCGACCTGGTTGAGATCGAGGAGTGCCGTCCAATCTCCAAGACCAAGGCCTGGCGTGTTGCCAAGGTGGTTGAAAAAGCGCGAATCATCTGATCTACGCGGATGGTCGCTGGATCCGGGCAGTTAAAAGGCTTGCGCAAGTCCTGCGTTGCCTATAGACTGCTCGGTCTTTGCTTCTGCCGCCCTGCCAAGCGGGCGTCCTACCCTTACGGGTTCCAAGACTGACCGCCAAGGCGGGTTAAGTTGGAGATAATTTCATGATCCAAATGCAGTCCAAGCTGGGCGTGGCCGACAATTCCGGTGCGCGTTCGGTGATGTGTATCAAGGTCCTGGGTGGGTCCAAGCGCCGCTATGCCGGCATCGGGGACATCATCAAGGTGACCGTAAAGGACGCCGCCCCGCGCGGACGCGTCAAGAAAGGCGACGTCCTCAATGCGGTCGTCGTCCGTACCGCCAAGGGCGTTCGTCGCCCCGACGGTTCGCTCGTCAAGTTCGACGGCAACGCGGCGGTTCTGCTCAACAACAAGCTCGAGCCGATCGGCACCCGTATCTTCGGGCCGGTTACGCGTGAGTTGCGTACCGAGAAGTTCATGAAGATCGTCTCGCTCGCGCCGGAAGTTCTCTGAGGGGTGTGCGGAATGAACAAGATCCGAAAAGGTGATGAGGTCGCGATCCTGGCCGGCAAGGACAAGGGTCGCCGCGGCGTGGTCGTGCGCCGGGTCGACGACGAGCGTCTCGTCGTCGAAGGAGTGAATCGCGTCAAGAAGCACGTTCGCCCGAATCCTATCAAGGGTGAGACCGGTGGCATCGTCGAGAAAGAGATGCCGATTCACGTTTCCAATGTAGCCCTGTTCAACCCGGCGGCGCAAAAGGCCGATCGTGTTGGAATCAAGACGCTCGAAGACGGCCGCAAGGTGCGCTTCTTCAAGTCGAACGGCGAACTGGTTGACGCCTAAGGAGTGACGATGGCGCGCTTGCAACAGTATTACAAGGACGAGGTCATGGCCGAGCTGAAGGAGCGCTTCGGCTACAAGTCGGTCATGGAGGTCCCGCGGATTACCAAGATCACCCTGAACATGGGTGTCGGCGAGGCCGTTGGCGACAAGAAGATCCTCGAGAACGCGGTCGGTGACATGGCCAAGATTTCCGCGCAGAAGCCGGTGATCACCAAGGCCCGCAAGTCGATCGCCGGCTTCAAGATCCGCGACGGCTATCCGATCGGATGCATGGTGACCCTGCGCGGTCCGCGCATGTACGAGTTCCTGGATCGCCTGATTTCGGTCGCGATTCCCCGCGTTCGCGACTTTCGCGGCGTGTCGGGCAAGGGCTTCGATGGCCGTGGGAACTACAACATGGGCGTCAAGGAGCAGATCATCTTCCCGGAGATCGAGTACGACAAGATCGACGTGCTGCGTGGCATGAACATCAGCATCACGACGACCGCGAAATCCGACGAGGAAGCCAAGGCGTTGCTCGCGGCGTTCAAGTTCCCGTTCAAGAATTGAGGCTGAGATGGCGAAACTGGCTCTGATCAATCGAGAAGAAAAGCGCCGCAAGCTTGCGGCCAAGTTTGCGGCCAAGCGTGCGGCGTTGCTGGCCCAGATCAAGGACAGCAGTCTGTCCGAAGACGAGCGCATGACGGCGCGTCTGAAGCTGCAGCAACTGCCGCGCAACGCGAGTCCGGTGCGCCAGCGTAACCGCTGCACGCTGACCGGTCGTCCGCGTGGCGTGTTCCGTAAATTCGGTCTGTGTCGCAACAAGCTGCGTGAGCTGACGTTCCGCGGCGAGGTGCCCGGCGTGACCAAGGCGAGCTGGTAAGGAGGGTATGAAATGAGTATGTCCGATCCTATCGCCGACATGCTGACGCGCATCCGCAACGGACAGCAGGCACAGAAGGCCACGGTCACCATGCCGAGCTCGAAGCTGAAAGTCGCGATCGCGAAGGTTCTGCAGGACGAGGGTTATATCGACACCTGGTCTGTGCGCGAGAATTCCGGCAAGCCGGAACTCGACGTCGGTCTGAAGTATTACGCCGGCCGCCCGGTCATCGAGCGCATCGAGCGCGTCAGTCGTCCGGGTCTGCGTATCTACAAGGGTAGCGAGAAGCTTCCGCGTGTCATGAACGGGCTGGGTGTTGCCATCGTCTCGACGCCGCGCGGCGTCATGACCGATCGTGCCGCGCGTGCCGGTCGTGTCGGCGGCGAAGTGCTCTGCTACGTCGCCTAAGGAGTTGTCATGTCTCGTGTAGCCAAGGATCCGATCAAGCTTCCCAGTGGTGTGGAAGTGACGGTCAAAGCGGGTCAGGTCGCCGTCAAGGGGCCGCTGGGCCAGCTCTCGCACGACTTCGGCAACGTCGTCGCCATTGCGCGTGATGGTGAGCTGGTGACCTTCGAGCCGAACGCCGGAGTGGCCAATTCCCACGCGATGTCCGGTACGGCGCGTGCGATCGTCAACAACATGGTGCTCGGTGTGAGCAAGGGCTTCGAGAAGAAGCTGACCCTGGTTGGCGTCGGTTATCGCGCTCAGGCCCAGGGTGACAAGCTCAACCTGACGCTCGGCTTCTCGCATCCGGTCGTGCACCAGATGCCGGCCGGCGTGAAAGTCGAGACCCCCAGTCAGACCGAGGTCTTGATCAAGGGGATCGACAAGCAGCAAGTTGGCCAAGTCGCGGCCGAAGTGCGGGCATATCGCCAACCCGAGCCTTACAAGGGCAAGGGCGTTCGCTATGCGGACGAGGTGATCGTGCTCAAGGAAACCAAGAAGAAGTAAGGGCGGTTTTCATGAACAAAAAACAAGCTCGTCTGCGTCGTGCCCGCAAAACCCGGGCCAAGCTCGCGGAACTGAAAGCGGTTCATCTGACGGTCAACCGTACGAATGCGCATATCTATGCGCAAATCATCTCGGCTTGCCGTTCGAAGGTTCTCGCCTCTGCTTCCACAGTGGAAAAGGACGTCCGCGCGCAACTCAAGAGCGGCGCGAACAAGGATGCTGCGACGGCGGTCGGCAAACTGATCGCCGAGCGCGCCAAGGCCGCCGGCATCGAGCAGGTCGCATTCGACCGCGCCGGTTTTCTCTATCACGGTCGCGTCAAGGCGCTGGCCGATGCAGCCCGCGAAGGCGGTCTGAAGTTCTAAGCGAGGATTCGTATGGCCAAGCAACAAAGCAAACGAGCGCCTGCCGCTGACGATCGCGACGACAACATGCGCGAAAAGATGGTCTCCATCAATCGCGTGACCAAGGTCGTCAAGGGTGGCCGCATCCTCGGTTTCGCGGCGCTGACCGTGGTCGGTGACGGTGATGGCGGTATCGGCATGGGCAAGGGCAAGTCCCGCGAAGTGCCGGTTGCCGTGCAGAAGGCGATGGACGAGGCCCGCCGCAAGCTGGCCAAGGTGTCGCTGCGCAACGGTACGCTGCAGCACACGGTGGTCGGCCGGCATGGCGCAGCCCATGTGCTGATGCAGCCCGCGCCCAGTGGTACCGGCATCATCGCCGGTGGCCCGATGCGTGCGGTCTTCGAGGTCATGGGTGTGACCGACGTGATCTGCAAGTGCATCGGTTCGACCAACCCGTACAACGTCGTGCGCGCGACCATCAAAGGCCTGCTGGCGATCAACACGCCGGCCGAGATCGCGGCCAAGCGCGGCAAGAGTGTCGAAGAGATCGTGGGGTAATCGATGGCGGACAAGAAGCTCAAGGTCACGCTCGTGAAGAGCGTGATCGGTACCAAGCAATCCCACCGTGCAACGGTGCGTGGCCTGGGTCTGCGTCGCCTGAATCATTCGGTCGAGCTGCAGGACACGCCCGAGATTCGCGGGATGATCAACAAGGTTTCGTACCTCCTGAAGTGTGAGGGCTGATATGCGACTCAACAATATCCAACCCGGCGAGGGTTCGAAGAAGGCTGCGCGTCGCGTCGGTCGTGGTATCGGCTCGGGTCTGGGAAAGACCTGCGGGCGAGGCCACAAGGGCCAAAAGTCCCGCGCGGGCGGCTTTCACAAGGTCGGCTTCGAAGGCGGTCAGATGCCGCTGCAGCGTCGTCTGCCCAAGCGTGGCTTCGTATCGATGACCAAGGCGCGCAACGCCGAGGTGCGACTGTCCGAGCTCGACAAGCTCCCGGTCGACGAGATCGATCTGCTGGTGCTCAAGCAGGCCGGCGTGATTCCGGCTGATTCGCTCTCGGCCAAGGTGATGGTGTCGGGCAAGATCAATCGCAAGGTCACGTTGCGCGGTATCGGCGCGACCAAGGGTGCGCTCGCAGCCATCGAGGCTGCCGGCGGTTCCGTCTCGGCCGAATAAGGTCAAGGGAAGGCACAGTGGCAAATAGCGCAGCGCTGGGAAGCACGGGACGATTTGGCGACCTCAAGCGTCGTCTGCTGTTCGTCCTCGGTGCGCTCATCGTCTATCGCCTCGGGGCGCACATCCCGGTACCCGGGATCGATCCGGACCGGCTCGCCGAGCTGTTCCAGACGCAGGCGGGCGGCATCCTCGGGGTGTTCAACCTGTTTTCGGGCGGGGCGCTGTCGAGGTTCACGATCTTTGCGTTGGGGATCATGCCGTACATCTCGGCGTCGATCATCATGCAGCTCGTGACGGTTGCCGTGCCTTCGATGGAGCAGCTCAAGAAGGAAGGCGAGGCGGGTCGGCGCAAGATCACGCAGTACACGCGTTATGGCACGCTGGTGCTGGCGCTTGCGCAGGGCATCGGCATATCGATCGCGCTGGAGACGCAGGCCGGACTGGTGCTCGATCCGGGTCTGATGTTCCGCTTCGTCACGGTCACGACGCTGGTCACCGGAACGATGTTCCTGATGTGGATGGGCGAGCAGATCACCGAGCGGGGCATCGGCAACGGCATTTCGCTGATCATCTTCGCCGGTATCGTCGCGGGTCTGCCCAGCGCCATTGGCGGATTGTTCGAGCTGGTGCGCACCGGCGGCATGCATCCCTTCACGGCGCTCGTGATCTGTGTGCTGGTGGTGTTGGTGACCGGCTTCGTGGTGTTCGTCGAGCGTGGTCAGCGCAAGATTCTGGTCAATTACGCCAAGCGTCAGGTCGGCAACAAGGTCTACGGTGGCCAGAGCTCGCATCTGCCGCTCAAGCTGAACATGGCTGGCGTCATTCCGCCGATCTTTGCATCGAGCATCATTCTGTTCCCGGCGACGCTGGGCCAGTGGTTCGGTGCATCGGAAGGGATGACCTGGTTGCGTGACATTTCGTCGACGCTCTCGCCGGGCCAGCCGATCTACGTGTTGTTGTATGCGCTTGCGATCATCTTCTTCTGCTTCTTCTATACCGCACTGGTCTTCAACCCGCGCGAGACGGCAGACAACCTGAAGAAGAGCGGAGCCTTCGTTCCGGGAATTCGTCCGGGTGACCAGACGGCGCGCTACATCGAGAAGATCCTGACCCGCCTGACCATGGTCGGCGCTGTCTATATCACCGCGGTGTGCCTGCTGCCGGAGTTTCTGATCCTGCGGTGGAACGTGCCGTTCTACTTCGGTGGTACGTCGCTTCTGATCATCGTGGTCGTGACGATGGACTTCATGACCCAGGTGCAGTCGCACGTGATGTCGCACCAGTACGAAAGCCTGCTCAAGAAGGCGAACTTCAAGGGCCCGGGCGGACTGCCGACCCGTTAGGTCGATGAGCAAGGAAGACGTAATCGAAATGCAGGGGGAGGTGGTCGAGAACCTCCCGAATGCTACGTTTCGCGTCCGGCTGGAGAACGGCCATGTAGTGCTGGGATACATC
This sequence comes from uncultured Azoarcus sp., assembly GCA_963975885.1. Lineage (GTDB taxonomy): Bacteria > Pseudomonadota > Gammaproteobacteria > Burkholderiales > Rhodocyclaceae > Pseudazoarcus. Next base: position 49,414 of record CAXBIS010000019.1, on the reverse strand, counting down.
TCTGGAAAGATGCGCATGCACTACATCCGGATCCTCCCGGGAGACAAGGTCACGGTGCAGTTGACGCCTTACGACCTGAGCAAAGCCCGGATCGTGTTCCGGACGAAATGATTCGAAAGTACGAGGAGTGGAGAAATGAGAGTTCAGGCTTCGGTAAAGCGGCTGTGCCGCCATTGCAGGATCGTCCGTCGCAAGGGCGTGGTTCGCGTGATTTGCTCCGAACCGCGTCACAAGCAGCGGCAGGGTTGATCCGCGGATCGTCCCGGATTACAATTTAACGTTTCGCTTTTTGGGGTATAGCCGAGATGGCCCGTATCGCTGGGGTTAACATCCCGAACCACAAGCACGTCGAGATCGCGCTGACTGCCATTTATGGCATCGGTCGCACCCGTGCCCAGAAAATCTGCGATGAGGCGGGTATCGCCCGTGCGGTGAAGGTCAAGGATCTCACCGAGTCCGACATGGATCAGCTGCGCGATGGCGTGGGCAGATTCGTTGTCGAGGGTGACCTGCGTCGCGAAGTGACGATGAGCATCAAGCGCCTGATGGACCTGGGCTGCTATCGCGGTTTTCGTCATCGTCGAGGCCTGCCGCTGCGCGGTCAGCGCACGCGCACCAATGCACGCACGCGCAAAGGGCCCCGCAAGGCCATCGCCGGCAAGAAGAAGTGATCAGGGGTAAATAATGGCTAAGACGAGTGCGAAAGTACGCAAGAAGGTCAAGAAGAACGTAGCCGAGGGCATCGCCCACGTGCACGCGAGCTTCAACAACACCATCATCACGATCACCGATCGTCAGGGCAACGCCCTGTCGTGGGCGACGTCGGGTGGTGCCGGCTTCAAAGGCTCGCGCAAGAGCACGCCGTTCGCCGCTCAGGTGGCCGCGGAAGCTGCCGGCAAGGCCGCTGTGGAATGCGGTATCAAGAATCTGGAAGTGCGCATCAAGGGCCCCGGCCCGGGTCGCGAATCGGCCGTGCGTGCGCTTAACGCACTCGGCATCAAGATCGCCAGCATCACCGATGTCACGCCGATCCCGCACAACGGCTGCCGCCCGCCCAAGAAGCGTCGTATCTGACGTGGCGCATCATCAAGGAGTAAATTGTGGCTCGTAATTTGGATCCCAAGTGCCGTCAGTGCCGTCGCGAAGGCGAGAAGCTGTTCCTGAAGGGCGAGAAGTGCTTTACCGACAAGTGCGCGATCGAGCGTCGCTCGTACGCGCCGGGTCAGCATGGTCAGCGCTCCGGTCATCGTCTGTCCGGCTACGGCGTTCAGCTGCGCGAGAAGCAGAAGATTCGCCGTCTGTACGGCATTCTCGAAGGGCAGTTCCGTCGTGTCTTCGCCGAGGCGGATCGTCGCCGTGGCCAGACCGGTGAGAACCTGCTGCAGCTTCTCGAAGGTCGCCTGGATTCGGTCGTCTATCGCATGGGCTTCGGCGCGTCGCGTTCCGAATCGCGCCAGCTCGTGCGTCACAACTCGATCCTGGTCAATGGCAAGCGCGTCAATATCCCGTCCTACATCGTCAAGCCGGGTGATGTCGTCGAACTGACCGAGGCCGCTCGCGGCCAGTTGCGCGTCAAGGCGGCGCTCGAGGCAGCCAGTTCCCGCGGCTACCCCGAATGGATCGATGTCGATGCCAAGGCCGGCAAGGGCACCTTCAAGGCCTATCCGCAGCGCAGCGAGTTGCCGCCGACGCTCAACGAGAACCTCGTCGTCGAACTCTACTCCCGCTAAATCCCGGTTCCCACAAGGAACCAAGGCCCGAGGAACTGCTGATGCAAAGCAATTCACTGCTCAAACCGCGCATCATCGACGTGCACAACATCTCGCCCGTGCAAGCGCGCGTGACGATGGAGCCGTTCGAGCGTGGTTTCGGCCATACGCTTGGCAATGCGCTGCGCCGCATTCTGCTGTCGTCGCTGTCCGGTTGTGCTCCGACCGAGGTGACCATCGAAGGTGTGCTGCACGAATATTCGACGCTCGACGGCATCCGCGAGGACATCGTCGATGTGCTGCTCAACCTCAAAGGGGTTGTGCTCAAGTTGCACAACCGCTCCGAAGCCACGCTGCGTCTGGCGCGTGAGGGCGAGGGTGTCGTCACGGCGGCGGATCTCGAGATCGGTCACGACGTCGAGATCATCAACCCGGACCACGTCATCGCCCATCTTGCGCCGGGCGGCAAGCTCGACATGGAAGTGCAGATCGAGCAAGGGCGCGGCTATGAGCCCGCCAACACGCGTCCGGTCAGTGCCGAGAGCAAGAGCATTGGTCGCATCATGCTCGACGCCTCGTTCAGCCCGGTGCGTCGCGTCAGCTATCTGGTCGAGAGTGCTCGTGTCGAGCAGCGTACCGACCTGGATCGTCTGGTCATTGATATCGAGACCAACGGTGCGGTCGATCCCGAGGAGGCCATTCGCTACGCTGCACGCGTGCTGATGGACCAGCTTTCGGTCTTTGCCGAGCTCGAGGGTACGGAGCCGGTTGAAGAGCGTGTCGAGAGCGTGACCATCGACCCGGTGCTGCTGCGTCCGGTTGATGATCTCGAACTGACCGTGCGCTCGGCCAACTGCCTGAAGGCTGAGAATATCTATTACATCGGTGATCTGATCCAGCGCACCGAAACCGAGCTGCTCAAGACCCCGAACCTGGGTCGCAAGTCGCTCAATGAGATCAAGGAAGTGTTGGCCACGCGCGGGCTGACGCTCGGGATGAAACTTGAAAACTGGCCGCCGGCCGGGCTTGAGAAGCTCGGTTGAGACGTGTCGGTACAGTGAGGTAGAGAAATGCGTCACCGTAACGGTCTTCGCAAGCTGAACCGGACCAGCAGCCACCGTCAGGCGATGTTCCGCAACATGGCCAATTCGCTGTTGCAGCACGAGGTCATCAAGACCACGCTGCCCAAGGCGAAGGAATTGCGCCGCGTCGTCGAACCGCTGATCACCCTCGGCAAGAAGCCGTCGGTGGCCAACCGTCGCCTGGCGTTCAATCGCCTGCGCGACCGTGACATGGTGGTCAAGCTGTTTGACGAACTGGGACCGCGCTTCGCCAATCGCAACGGCGGTTATCTGCGCATCCTGAAGTTCGGCTTTCGAGATGGCGACAACGCGCCGATGGCGCTGGTCGAGCTGCTCGATCGTCCCGATGAGGGAGAAGGCTCACCGGTCGAAGAGCCTGCGCAGCAGGAGGCGGCCGCCTGAACACGGCGTTCGCAAGTAAATGGAAGGGGCCCTGCGGGGCCCCTTTGTATTGATGGGGCACTCAGTCGTCTTGACGCAGTCGCTCGATGCGTCGGCGGTCGCGCTTGGTCGGTCGGGCGCCGATCGGCGCGGCGGCAGGTGCAAGTCGGCGCAATTGGGCAGCCGCTTCACGGCGTGCCGCGCTGTCTTCAGTTTCTGCATAGAGGGCACGCGCGACAGGCGCGGGGCTGCGCACGGCCGATAGCGCCTCCACGCTCAGTTCGATTTCGAGACTGCCCCGCGTGACATGTACCAGGTCGCCGACATGCAATTCGCGGGCGGGCTTGCTGCGCTGGCCGTTGACGCGGACATGTCCGGCGTCGATGGCCTCGGTAGCGAGGCTGCGGGTCTTGTAGAAACGGGCCGCCCACAGCCACTTGTCGACCCGCATGGCGTCCCGTTTTGCTTCGTTTTCGTCGTGTGGATTTCTGCCTCGGGGCATGACTGGTATTCTCATCCTCTGGATCCGGCGCGCACTCGCGCCGGCACACTTATTGTACGGAGGGCCGCATGGCATGTGTGCTCGTAACCGGGGGCGCTGGCTACATCGGCTCTCATACCTGCGTGGCCCTGCTCGAGGCCGGGCATGAAGTGGTCGTCCTGGACAACCTGTGCAACGCACACGAGACGGTGTTCGAGCGGATTGCCTCGATTGCGGGACGTCCGGTCACCGCCTTCCATCAGGGCGATGTACGCGATGGCCAGACCATGGGGCGGGTCTTCGCCGCCCACAATATTGACGCGGTGGTGCATTTTGCGGCGCTCAAGTCGGTCGCTGAGTCGGTCGAACACCCGCTGGCGTACTACGATAACAATGTGAGCGGTACGGTGGCCTTGTTGCAGGCGATGCGCGCGGCGGGCGTACGCGACATCGTCTTCAGCTCGTCTGCGACAGTGTATGGCGAACCGGTCGCGGTGCCGATCCGGGAGGACTTCCCGCTTGCACCGACCAACCCCTACGGCCGAAGCAAATGGATGATGGAGCAGGTATTTCAGGATGTCGTGGCGGCCAGCGATGATTGGTCGGTCATGGTATTGCGCTATTTCAACCCGGTTGGCGCGCATCCTTCCGGGCAGATCGGGGAAGATCCTCGCGGACTGCCGAACAATCTGATGCCCTACGTGAGTCAGGTCGCGGTTGGCCGTCTCCCGGAACTTCAGGTGTTTGGAGATGACTATCCGACTGTAGATGGCACAGGCGTACGCGATTACATCCATGTCGTCGATCTTGCCGAAGGTCATGTGCGCGCGGTCGAACGCCTGGCTTCGTCGCGTGGCCTGACCACGCTGAATCTCGGGGCGGGGCAAGGTTATAGCGTGCTACAGGTACTCGCCGCCTTCGAACGGGCGAGCGGCCGTGAGATCGCGTACCGCGTAGCTCCACGACGGAAGGGCGACATTTCTGAGTGCTGGGCGGACGCGTCGCGCGCCGAGAAGGTGCTCGGATGGCGCACCAGGCGAGATTTGGCGGATATGTGTGCCGACACCTGGCGCTGGCAGGCCGAGAATCCGAACGGCTATGGCACCTGAGCGGCAACTGGATTGCAAGATTGCGGAGGATGATGTGAGCGACGATACGCAGACCGACGAACAACAGAACGTTCTGGGCGGCCCGCTTCTGGCCTGCAGCTATGCGCCGCTGACCGGCTTCTTTCGCACCGGATGCTGTGCGACCAGCGATGATGATGTCGGACGGCACGTCGTGTGCGTGAAAGTCACACAGGAGTTTCTCGACTATTCGGCCTCGGTGGGCAACGACTTGTCGACGCCGCGCCCGGAAGCGCGGTTTGCCGGACTCAAGGCGGGGGATCGCTGGTGCCTGTGCGCGGCGCGATGGCTGGAAGCCTACCGGGAGGGTGTGGCGCCGCAGGTCGTGCTCGCCGCGACCCACAAGGCGGCGCTCGATGTGGTGCCTTTGGATCTGTTGCGTGCGCACGCATTGGAGGCCTGAACCCTACCATGGCCGCCGTACGCGATTGCGGTATTGCACATCGTGCGGCAACAGTTTCTGCATCGCCTCCAGTTGTTGCGACAGCGTGTTAACCGCCTGCTGGAGTGCGGCAGGTCGGATGTGGGGCAGTTCCTTCTGGCGCGCAGTCATGCGTACCAGCGTGTCGATGGCGCGACGTCGTTGCGCCTCGTCCGAGGGCAGATAGACGCCCAGTTCCGCGATGAACAGCGTGCGGAAGAATTCCACGCGCCGGTCGATGCGCTCGAGAAAGCGTTGTTCTACCTCGTTGTGTTCATCGGACTCGTCGGACATGGGATTCTCCGCAAGCGGGCATTTTCGCAATCATGGCATGTGCATGAATCCGCCTCAATCGACGGTTGCTTTTGGCGAGTCGTTCGGCACGCTCGCGAGCACGCGGCGCAAGTATGCGCCCGTATGGCTGGCCGGATGCGCGGCGATCGCCTCGGGCGTGCCGGCGCACAGGATGTGCCCGCCGCCGCCGCCGCCCTCGGGGCCGAGATCCACGACCCAGTCTGCGGTCTTGATTACATCCAGGTTGTGTTCGATGACGACTACCGTATTGCCGTGGTCGCGCAGTCGGGCGAGTACCCCCAGCAGCATCTCGATGTCCCGGAAGTGCAGTCCGGTGGTCGGTTCATCGAGGATGTAGAGCGTGCGGCCAGTGTCGCGCTTGGACAGTTCCAGTGCGAGCTTGACGCGCTGTGCCTCACCGCCCGAGAGTGTGGTCGCGCTCTGGCCCAGACGGATATAGCCCAGACCCACATCCATCATGGTATCGAGCTTGCGTGCGATCGTCGGCACCGCCGCGAAGAAGTCGAGCGCCTGTTCGACCGTCATCTCGAGCACTTCGATGATGCTTCGCCCGCGATAGCGGATTTCCAGCGTTTCGCGGTTGTAGCGCTTGCCGTGGCAAACATCGCATGGCACGTACATGTCCGGCAGGAAGTGCATCTCGACCTTGATCAGGCCGTCGCCCTGGCAGGCCTCGCAGCGCCCCCCCTTGACGTTGAACGAGAATCTGCCCGGGCCGTAGCCGCGCGCGCGCGCGTCCGGAACCCCGGCAAAGAGTTCGCGGATCGGCGTGAACAGTCCGGTGTAGGTCGCCGGATTGGAGCGCGGGGTACGACCGATCGGAGACTGGTCCACGCTGATGACCTTGTCGAACTGATCCAGTCCGTCAATCGCTTCGAACGGCGCGGGTTCGGTGTTCGAGCCGTACAGATGGCGTGACGCGATCGCATACAGGGTGTCATTGATCAGCGTCGACTTGCCCGAACCCGACACCCCGGTAATGCAGCTGAGCACACCGCAGGGCAACTCCAGCGTCACGTTCTTGAGGTTGTTTCCGGTGCAGCCCGACAGGCGCAGCATGCGGGCCGGATCCGGCGCGGCGCGGCGAGTCGGCACGGCGATGCTGCACCGGCCCGAGAGATAGGCGCCGGTCAGCGAGTCGGGGTGTGCGATGACCTCGGCCGGCGTGCCATGGGCGACGATCTCGCCCCCATGTTCGCCCGCGCCCGGCCCCATGTCGACGACATGGTCGGCGGCACGGATCGCGTCTTCGTCGTGTTCGACGACGATCACCGTGTTGCCCAGGTCCCGCAGGCGACGCAGGGTGTCGAGCAGACGATCGTTGTCGCGCTGGTGCAGTCCGATGGATGGCTCGTCGAGCACGTACATCACGCCCGTCAGGCCGGAGCCGATCTGGCTTGCCAGCCGGATGCGCTGAGACTCGCCGCCGGAGAGCGTGTCGGCCGAGCGGTCGAGGGACAGATAGCCCAGCCCGACGTCGATCAGAAAGCCCAGGCGCGCGCCGATTTCGCGCACGATCTTGTCCGCTACCAAGGCGCGCTGTCCGCTCAGGCGCAGGCCGTCGAAGAACGCCTGGCATTCGCCCAGCGGCATGGCGGCGATCTGGTCGATGGGCCGGTTGCCAATGAGCACGTGGCGGGCGTCCGCGCGCAGGCGCGAGCCGCCGCAGGCCGGGCAGGGACGGTTTGCGCGGTACTTTGCCAGTTCCTCGCGCACAGTCACCGAGTCGGTTTCACGAAAGCGCCGCTCGAGGTTCGGGATGATGCCCTCGAACGGGTGTTCCTTGGAGACCAGTCGCCCGTTGTCGGAGAAGTAGCGGAAAGTGATCTTCGTGGTGCCGGAGCCGTAGAGCACGATCTCGCGCACGTGCTCGGGAAGGTCACCGAAAGGCGTTTCAACGTCGAAGTCGTAGTGTACCGCCAGCCCGGTGAGCATCTGGAAGTAGAACTGATTGCGCCGGTCCCATCCGCGGATCGCACCCGAGGACAGCGACAGTTCCGGGTGCGCGACCACGCGTGTCGGATCGAAGAACTCGACATTGCCCAGGCCGTCGCAACTCGGGCAGGCACCGGCCGGGTTGTTGAAGGAGAACAGGCGCGGCTCCAGTTCAGCCAGCGAATAGCTGCACACCGGACAGGCGAAGCGCGCCGAGAACAGGTGCTCGCGTCCGCTGTCGAGTTCGACCGCGATGGCGCGACCCTCCGCGTGCAGCAAGGCTGTCTCGAAGGATTCGGCGATGCGTCCGCGCTGATCCGGGCGCACGCGCAGCCGGTCGATGACCACTTCCACCGTGTGACGCCGGCCTTTCTGCAGCGCGGGCAGTGCGTCCAGTTCGTGCACTTCGCCGTCGACGCGCACGCGCACGAAACCCTGCGCCCGCAGTTCCGAGAACAGGTCGTGCTGTTCGCCCTTGCGGCCCGACACCACCGGCGAGACGATCATCAGCTTGGTGTCTTCGGGCAGCGCGAGCACGTGGTCGACCATCTGCGAGATGGTCTGCGCCTCCAGGCCCAGATCGGGGTGGTCGGGGCAGTGTGGGGTTCCGGCGCGCGCGTAGAGCAGACGCAGGTAGTCGTGAATCTCGGTGACGGTGCCAACGGTCGAGCGCGGGTTGTGGCTGGTGGCCTTCTGCTCGATCGCGATCGCCGGCGACAGGCCCTCGATCATGTCGACGTCCGGCTTTTCCATCAACTGCAGGAACTGGCGCGCGTAGGCCGACAGCGATTCGACGTAGCGCCGCTGGCCTTCCGCATAGAGCGTGTCGAAGGCCAGCGAGGACTTGCCGGAACCGGACAGGCCGGTGATCACGGTCAGTCGGTTGCGAGGCAGATCGAGGCTGACGTTGCGCAGGTTGTGCGTCCGCGCGCCGCGGATGCGGATTTCTTCCATGTGCCGGGGCTTGAAACGATTAACACGACACTATACGAGACATCGACGATTCGCGACAAACCCATGACGGCCGCGGCTGCGGCTCCGGCTGATAGAATCGGCGGTCCTCCACGCCGCGTTTTTTCGCCGACGAACCCGATGTCCTCTTCCGCGCATGAATCCATGAGCGCCGCCGAGCGCCGCGCAGGTGCCAGCCTGGCGGCGATCTTCGGCCTGCGCATGCTTGGTCTGTTCCTGATCCTGCCGGTGTTCGCCGTGCATGCGCAGACGTTGCCGGGCGGCGACGACCTGACCCTGGTCGGCATCGCGATCGGCGCCTACGGACTGACCCAGGCCTGCCTGCAACTACTTTTCGGCGCGGCCTCCGACCGGTACGGTCGCAAGCCCGTGATCGTGTTCGGTCTGGTCGTGTTCATCGTGGGCAGCGCCGTGGCCGCGCTGGCGACGAACATCGAAACGGTCATCGCCGGTCGCGTGCTGCAGGGGGCCGGGGCGATCTCGGCCGCGGTCACTGCGCTCGCCGCGGACCTGACGCGCGATCAGCACCGCACCAAGGTCATGGCGATGATCGGCGCGAGCATCGGCATGGTCTTCGCGTTCTCGATGGTGGCCGCACCGTTGCTGTATTCGGCCATCGGCATGAGCGGCATCTTCTGGCTGACCGCGTTGCTCGGAGCTGGCGCGATCTTCCTGGTCCTGCGGGTGGTGCCCGACGCACCGCCGGTGCCGCGCGGCACCGGCGGGCGGCTGATCGACGTGCTCACCGACGGCCAGTTGATGCGCCTGAACTTCGGCGTGTTCGCCTTGCACCTGATCCAGACCACGATGTGGGTGCTTCTGCCGGCAGCGCTCGTCGCTTCCGGCGGCCTTCCGATGGTCGAGCACTGGAAGGTCTATCTGCCGGCCGTGCTGCTGTCGTTCGTGTTCATGGTGCCGGCGATCATCATCGCCGAACGTCGCGGGCACTTGAAGCTCATCTTCAATGCCGCCATCATGTTGCTGCTGATCGTGCAACTGGGCTTGTGGCTGGCTGGCGACGGTGTATGGAATCTTGCGTTGTGGCTGATGCTGTTCTTCGTCGCGTTCAATGTGCTCGAGGCCACGCAGCCGTCGTGGATCTCGCGCATCGCCGCGCCCCACGCAAAGGGCACGGCACTCGGCGTGTACAATACGCTGCAGTCGACAGGGCTGTTTCTCGGCGGCATGCTGGGCGGCTATCTGGCCCAGCGCTACGGCGCTGCCGCCGTCCATGTCACCGCTGCCGCGCTCGCGCTGGTGTGGCTTGCACTGGCGCTCACGATGAAATCACCGCCGCGCAGGACCGATGCCCCGCGGCCGGCGGTCCGACCCGAAAATACTTGAGGAGAACGGGATGGCATCCCTGAACAAAGTCATTCTGATCGGCAACCTGGGGCGTGATCCGGAAACGCGCTACATGCCCAGCGGCGACGCCCTGTGCAATCTGCGCATCGCGACCACTGACACCTGGAAGGACAAGACCAGCGGCGAGCGCCGCGAGGCGACCGAATGGCACAACGTGGTGATGTTCGGACGACTGGCCGAGATTGCCGCGCAGTACCTGCGCAAGGGCAGTCAGATCTACATCGAGGGCCGCCTGCAGACGCGCAAGTGGCAGGACAAGGAAGGCCAGGACCGCTACACCACCGAGATCCGCGCCGACGAGATGAAGATGCTCGGCGGGCGTCCGTCCGGCGGTGACGCGCCGATGGGTCGGCAGGACACCGGCGGTGGCTACGACGAAGCGCCGCCGCGCCAGCAGCAGCGCCCTGCGCCGCAGCCGGCTGGTGGAAAGCCGGCCGAGAGTGGCGGCTTCGGCAATTTCGACGACGACATTCCGTTCTGATTCAGGCCGTCTGCAGCGCGCGCTGCATGCGGTCGAGCGCCGCATCCAGCGTCGCGCGCGGGCAGCCGAAGTTCAGCCGCACGAAGCCCGGCATGCCGAAGGCCGCACCGTCGGACAGTCCCACGCCGGCAGCCTCGAAAAATGCCGCAGGGTCGTCCTGTCCGGTGCCGCGGCAATCCACCCAGGACAGATAGGTCGCCTCCGGCAGCGTGGTGGCGAGTCCCCGCATCGCGTTCAGCCGCCGAGTGGCGTATTCGGCGTTGGCCGCCAGATACTCCAGCAGCGCCAGGCGCCAGTCGTTGGCCTGGCGATAGGCGGCTTCCGCCGCGACCATTCCGAGCACGTTGACGCCGGGCACGATGCCGCGCATTGCATGCACGAAACGCCGACGCAGTGGCGCATGCGGAATGACCGCGAAGGCGCAGTACAGGGCCGGGATGTTCCAGGTCTTGGACGGCGCCATCAGCGTGATCGAGCGTCGCGCCGCGGCCTGCGACAGGGCGGCGAGCGGCCGATGGGTGCGCGCGGGGTTGAGTACCAGGCCGCAATGGATCTCGTCGGTGCAGATCGCGAAGTCGTGGCGCTCTGCCAGCGACACGATCCATTCCAGTTCATCTTCGTCGAACACCCGGCCGACCGGATTGTGCGGGTTGCACAGCAGGAACAGCCGCGTGTCGGGGTCGATCGCTGCTTCGACCGCGGGGCGGTTCCACACCCAGTGGCCGTCGCGCTCTTCGAGCGCGACGCTGATGCGCCGGCAGCCGTTGTTGGCCGGTGTCGCGAGGAAGGGCGGGTAGACGGGCGTGGCCGTGAACACGCCCGTGCCCGGTGGTGCGACCGCCCGGCAGGCCACATTGAGCCCGGTCACGACGCCGGGCAGCCACACCAGCCAATCGGCCTCGATGTGCCAGTCGTGGTCGCGCGCAAGGCCCTCGACGACGGCGTCGACGAGCGAAGGCCATGCGCCGGCGTAGCCGAACACGCCGTGCTCGACGCGCGTGCGCAGCGCATCGAGCACGGCCGGCGGCGCGGCGAAGTCCATGTCGGCGACCCACAGCGGCAGCACATCGCGACCGGTGTAGCGGTCCCATTTATCGCCGGGCACGGCGCGGCGGTCGATGATACGGTCGAAGTCGAAAGGCTGGGTCATCGAAACTCCGTGTTACGAGGGGCTCGGCTCCCGAGGATATACAATAGCGCCCGCGCACACCCGCGCTTGGAGGTTTCATCGTGCAGTACGTGACCGCGCATCCCGACGGGGTGCTCGCGATCGATGCCGGATACGGCCGTGACGGCCTGGCGGCGATCCATCTCGTAATCCATCGCGGCCGCGCCGCCATCATCGATGCCGGCACACCGGCGTCGGTGCCGCGGGTCTTCGCCGCCCTGGCGGCCGCGGGCATCGCACCCGAAAACGTCGACTGGGTCATGCTGACCCACATCCATCTCGACCACGCTGCCGGCGCCGGTCCGCTGATGGCGGCCCTGCCCGCCGCGCAGCTGTTGGTGCACCCGCGCGGCGTGCGCCATCTGGCCGATCCGCAGCGGCTGTGGAGCGCCAACGCCGAAGTCTATGGTTCGCAGCGGCTCGTCGAGATGTACGGCGAGCCCGTGCCGGTGCCGGCCGAGCGCATCGTCGCGGCCGAAGAAGGTCTGCGTGTGGCGCTGGGCGAGCGCAGCTTCCGCGTGCTAGACACGCCCGGTCACACACGCCACCACATCGCGATCTGGGATGAGGCGGCACACGCCGGTTTTGTTGGCGATACCTTTGGCGTGTCCTACCGCGAACTCGACCGCGACGGCCATGCCTTCGTCTTTCCATCGACCATGCCTTCCGAGTTCGAGCCTGACGCGCTGCATCGCTCGATCGACCGCATTGCCTCGCTGCGTCCGGAGGCGATCTATCTGGGTCATTACAGCCGCGTGACCGGTGTCGATCGAATCGCCACCGACCTGCACCGGCTGATCGACGCCCAGGTGGCCATCGCATGTGCCGCGCGCGGTCACGGTGTCAAGCGCCACGTCGAGATCCTGGCCGGGCTTGAGCAGCTCGTGTGCGAAGAGGTCGAGCGTCAGGGCGCGCCCGTGTCCGAGGAGGAAGTGCTTGAGTTGCTGCGCTTGGACCTGGACATGAACGCGCAGGGACTGGGCATGTGGATGGACAAGCACCCCGAAGCGGTGACCGCATGAGCGCGGTGCCGGCCGCGGTCGAGGTCGACCGTGGCCGCCGCTTCGGCGGCATTGCCCGCCTGTACGGACAGGCCGCGCTCGAAGCGCTGGCGCATCGGCGTGCGTGCGTGGTGGGCGTGGGCGGGGTCGGTTCCTGGGTCGCCGAGACCCTGGCGCGCAGTGGGGTCGGGTGCCTGCGTCTGGTCGATCTGGATCATGTTGCCGAGTCCAACATCAACCGCCAGATCCATGCGCTGGAACCGACGCTGGGCCAGGCCAAGGTGCTTGCGATGCGCGATCGCATCGCGGCCATCGATCCGGGCATTGCCGTCGAGGTGGTCGAGGAATTCCTCACGCCCGCCAACGCCGCCGCGTTGGTCGCCGGCTGCGATGTGGTGGTCGACGCGGTCGATGACATGAACGCAAAGCTTGCGCTGGTGCTGGCCTGCCGCGCGGCGCGCGTGCCGCTGGTGGTGTGCGGCGGTGCAGGGGGCAAGACCGACCCGACACGTATCCGCGTCGACGACCTCGCGCGCGCCACCCACGACCCGTTACTGTCCCGGCTGCGTCGCCGCCTGCGCGCCGAACATGGCTTCCCGCGCGAACCGAAGCGCCGTTTCGCAGTCACTGCCGTGTATTCGGAGCAACCGCCGCTGCTTCCCGATGCGTGCGAGGCCGCGCCGCAGGGCCTGGCCTGTGCAGGTTACGGTTCGAGCATGGCGGTCACGGCCAGCTTCGGCCTGTTTGCCGCCTCGCGCGCGCTCGATGCCTTGTTTGCGCCGGCGCACCACGACATGGGAGAACATCAATGAGCGAATCCGCGATCGTGCTGTTTGGACACGGCGCCCGCGACCCGCAATGGGCCGAGCCGATGTGCCGCGCGCGCGAGGTCGTGCGCCGCGCCGCGCCTGACACCGAAGTTGAGCTGGCCTTTCTCGAGTTCATGCAGCCCGGCCTGGTCGATACCATCGACTGCCTCGCCCGTGGCGGTGCGCGCCGCATCACCGTGGTGCCGATGTTCCTCGCCCAGGGCGGCCACGTGAAGAAGGATCTGCCCGACCTGCTCGATGCCGCACGCGAACGCCACCCGACCTGCCAGATCGAACTCGTGCCTGCGGTGGGCGAATCCGACATGGTCATCGCCGCAATGGCCGAATACGCACTGCGCAGTGCCGGTGTTTTATCGGCGCACCGCGCCGACGGCTAGAATGATTCCGGGAATCCCTGCTGGATGAGCCGATGACGCAATCGCTGCCGCCTCACGAGCGCCGTTCCGACCGCCGCCTGCAGATGGGCTCGCCGGCGCGCATCCTTTTCGATGACGCCGCCCCCGTCGATGCCGAATGTGTGGAACTGTCCGTGGGCGGCATGACGCTGCGTTCGGCTTACGTGCCTGGCGAGGCCGAGGTGCTGACCGTCGAGGTGTACTCGCCACCTGGCGGGCTGGAGCGCCCCCCGCTGATCGCGCATCTGCGCGTCAAGCGCTGTCACATGGTCTCGCCCGGAGACTACGAAGTCGGCGGTGAGATCGTCGAAGTCATCGGCTGAATCCGCGCCAGCCTTCGCGCCGCCGACGTCCGCCGCGCGCGATCATCGCCAGCGCGAACAGCGCGATGAGTGCGAAGCAGATGAGCGACCAGTTGGCGATGGTCAGTCCGAGAAAGGTCCAGTCGATGGCCGTGCAGTCGCCCGCGCCCCGGAACATCATCGGTAGCGCCTCGGCCAGTCCGAAGCTCTCGACCATGTATTCGAAGCCCGGTCCGCACTCCGCGAGCGAGGGCGGCTCAAGCTGCAGCCGCGTCTGCTGGGCGGCGACCCCGCCCCCGGCCAGCGCCGCGACGAGCACCAGCAGGCCGTAGAGCACGGTCCCGCTGCGGCGCGGGCCGTGCACGCTGGCGATCAGCGCAACCAGCGCGATCGCGACGAAGGCGTAGCGCTGCAGGATGCACATCGGGCACGGCTCCAGGCCGACGACGTGCTGCAGGTACAGGCCGAAGCCGAGCAGCGCCGCGCAGGCGACGAACAAGGCGGCGAACAGCGGGCGTGGGGCGGGCAGGTACATCGGTTCGTTTCCCTTCGGGTGAGCGACGATTGTAGGGCATCGCGGCCTTGTGCCACAGCCTCAGGGCGTATCGTCCGTGGATGTCGGTGCGGCCTGGGCGAGCAGGTCGAGGAATGCGCGTGTGCGCGACGGCATCAGGCGGCGCCCCGGAAACACCGCCCAGCCCTTGCCGCCGGGCGCGCTCCACTGCGGCAGCACCGGCACCAACCGGCCTGCGTGCACCTGGCTGCGCGCGTAATGACGCGGTACCAGCGTCACGCCGCTGCCGGCACAGGCCAGGCCAATGAGCAGGTCCGGGGAGTTGGCGGTCACGCGTACGCGTGGCGCGACACGCACGCTGCGCGTGCCGTCGGACAGGGTCCACGGCCGGGCCAGCCCGTCGCGACCGACCAGGTGCAGCGAGGCATGCGCGTCGAGCGCTTCGGGGGTCGCCGGGTGTCCGTGCTCGATCAGGTAGTCAGGGGAAGCGAACAGGCCTTCGCAGAACGTGCCGATGGGACGCGCGGCCAGCGTCGCGTCGTCGGGCAAATCGCCGAAGCGCAGCGCCAGGTCGAAGTTCTCGCCGATCAGGTCCACGCGTCGCGGCGACAGGTCGATGTCGAGCGCCACTTCAGGGTAGCGGCCGACGTAGCGGGCGAGCACGTCGTGCAGCATGGCGTTGGCGAAGTCGGCCGGCATCGACATGCGCAAGCGCCCGCTCGGCCCGGCCTGGCGATGTTCGGCCAGCGCGTTGGCCGCATCGAGTTCGCTGGCGAGTTGGCGCGCATGGACCAGCATGCCGCGACCGAAGTCGGTGAGCGTGAGCTTGCGCGTGGTGCGCAGCAGCAGCCGCTCGCCGAGGCCTTGTTCGAGCTGGGCGAGACGGCGCGAGACCGTCGATTTGGGCTGGCCGAGGCGTTCGGCTGCGCGCGTGAAACTGCCCGCCTCGACGATGTGGGCGAAGACGACGAGATCGTTCGGATCGATGGGCGACTTTTGTTCCATGACTGGAACAATGTTATCCGCAAAACCCGGTTAATGCGCGTACGTGCAATCCATACCATGGCGATGTCGAATTCCAACGGAGACTCACCATGAATATCCTGCAAGTGAACACCAGTGCCCGCAGTGCGGGGGCCAATTCCACCCGGCTCGCCGAGCGCATCGTCGAGCGCCTTCGCGAGCGTCACCCGCACGCCACCTTGAATGTGCACGATCTGGCCACCCATCCCCATCCGGTGCTCGACGAGCCGGCGTTGCAGGCCTTGTTTGCGCCGGACGCGGAGCGCACGCCGGAGCAGGCCGCGCGCGTCGCGCTCGACGACGCGTTGATCGCGCAGGTGCAGGCCGCCGATGTGGTCGTGCTGGGCGTGCCGATGTACAACTTCACGATTTCCTCGCAGCTCAAGAACTGGGTCGACGCCATCGCCCGTGCTCGTGTGACCTTCCGCTACACCGAGAACGGGCCCGAAGGCCTGCTCACCGGCAAGACGGTGTACGCGGCGCTCGCGCGTGGCGGAAAATACCGCGACACCGATGCCGACACGCAGGTGCCCTATCTGAAGATGGTGCTCGGCTTCCTCGGCATGACCGATGTGCGCTTCGTCTACGCTGAAGGGCTGGCGATGGGCGAGGATGCCGTCGAACAGGCCTTCACTGAGGCCGAACGACAACTGGAGGCCGCGCTTGCGTGAGCGCGGACAAGCGATGAGCACGAAGAACAAGGGTTTTGCCGATACCCTGCGGCGTGCGGTGTTCGGACGCAGCCAGGCCGAGATGCTTGCCGAAATCGACGTGATCACGCCCAATCGCGAGGTCGTGGCCGAGGAGCACGTTGCCCGCCCGCGCGCGGTCGAGCGGTTGGTGACCGGAATGGCGACCTCCGATGGCGCGGGCGTGAAGCTCACGCGCGTGCTCGCCGACGACCTGCAGCAGCGCCTCGATCCTTTCCTGATGCTCGATGCCTTTCGCAGCGACAATCCGGGCGACTATATCGGCGGCTTTCCCGATCACCCGCACCGCGGTTTCGAAACCGTCACCTACATGATCGCCGGGCGGTTGCGCCATCGCGACAGCGGCGGCAACGAAGGCTTGCTCGAAAATGGTGGCGTGCAGTGGATGACGGCCGGGCGCGGCGTCATCCATTCCGAGATGCCGGAGCAGGAAGGCGGCCTGATGGAAGGTTTCCAGCTGTGGCTGAACCTGCCAGCGCTCGACAAGATGTGCGCGCCCGGCTATCGCGACCTCAAATCGGGGGACATTCCGGCTTTCACGACGGCGGCCGGTGTTGCGGTGAAACTGGTCGCCGGTCACAGCCACGGCGTCGAGGGTGCCATGACGCGCGAAGCCACCGCACCGCTGTATGCCGACATTGCGCTGCCTGCCGGTGCACAATTTGCGCAGGCGCTGCCGTCGCAGCACAACGCATTTCTCTATGTGTATCGCGGCGCAGTGGCAGTGGGCGGCAAGCGCGTGGAATCGGGCCGCATGGCGATCCTCGACAACGCGGCCGCGTCCGATGGCGTGCGCATCGAGGCCGGCCGTGCGCCCGCGCGCGTGTTGCTGATCGCGGGCAAGCCACTGAACGAATCCATCGTGCAGCACGGGCCGTTCGTGATGAACACCGTCGAAGAGATCCGCCAGGCGGTTGAGGACTTTCGCACCGGAAAATTCCAGGCGACTTGAAAATTGCGGCGCAACGCCGACCTACGGCGCCTTGGCCAGCGCGATCAGATGCTTCGCCTGGTCCAGCAAAGGTTGCGGGATCGCCACCCGGCCGTCGAGCATGTCGCGAATCAGCGCGGCGTTCTCCGTCACGCCGGGCGCGTTGGGCAATTCGGCCAGCGGCGGCGCGCCGCCTTCTTCGGCCGGCAGGTCCTCGTGGGCGCGACCATTCACGAAGGTCTGCATGCGCGGGCGACGGCGCGGGTTGGCGAAGGCCTCGCCCTCGGTGCCGCGCAGCAGCATGGACACGCCGCCGTCCTGGACGAGGAAGTCGTGCATGCGCGCAAGATATTCGGGGTGGGTGACGGAGACCACGCGCACGCTGCGTCCCGGGCAGGGATCGAGCAGTTTGGCCATGGTGTGACCGCTGCCGCGCACGCCAAAGCGCAGGCGCAGAGACAGCAGCCGCGCGAGCCCGGGCAGCAGGGTTTCGAGCTGCACGCAGGCGATCTGCCCTTGCGCGAGCTGGATTCCCGCATCCTCGACGCTGGCGGCCGCTTCGATGTCGAGCGCGGCGAGCAGTTCGAACGGGCTCGTGCGGCTGTCGAAGTCGTGACGCCCCTGGATCAGCACCGGCACGCCCTCGCGCGCCACCAGATGCGCGAGCAGCGGCATCAGGTTGGCCTGGCGGCGTGCGCCGTTGTAGGTGGGCAGCACCACGCAGCGCGGGCCCTCGGGCACGGCGACGCGCGCGCAGCGTGCGTCCATCGCGCGCTTGAAGCCCAGCAGTTCGTCGAGGGACTCGCTTTTCACACGCAGTGCGATGACGATGGCGCCGAGCTCGAGGTCGGGCACCGTGCCGTCGAGCATGCCGCCGAACAGCGTTTCGGCGTCTTCGGCCGCGAGCGAGCGCGCGCCCTTGGCGCCTCGTCCGATTTCCTTGATCATTGCGGGCAGGTTCATGGCGCAATTATCGGTTGTCGCCGTGGCGCTGCATAGCCATTGCTGCCCGCTGTGGGCGCAGGAATTCTGAGGGGGTTTCAATGAATGTCGGATTCATCGGGCTCGGCCTGATGGGGCGCCCGATGGCGCTCAACCTGATGCGCGCCGGTCATGCGCTGCGCGTGTGGGCACGCCGCCCGGAGAGCATGCAGCCCTTGCTCGAAGCCGGTGCGGTTGCCTGCAGCAGTGCGGCCGACGTCACGCGCGGCGCGGACGTCGTGATCACCATCGTCGGCGACGCGCCGGACGTGGAGCGTGTCGCGCTGGGGCCGGATGGCATCGCCGATGGCGCGCGCGAGGGGCTCATTCACATCGACATGAGCACGATCTCGCCCGAGGTGACCGAGGGCATCGCCGCACGATTGCGCGAACGCGGCGTGACCATGCTGGATGCGCCGGTTTCGGGCGGCGAACCGGGGGCGATCAATGCGACGCTGACCATCATGGTCGGCGGTGACGCCTCCGCCTTCGAGTGCGCGAAACCGCTGTTCGAGGCGATGGGCAAGACCGTCTCGCACATCGGTGGCAACGGCGCCGGCCAGGTCGCCAAGGCGTGCAACCAGATCGTCACCGGAGTGGGCGTGGCCTCGGTGGCCGAGGCGCTCAACTTCGCGCGCGCCAGCGGCGTCGACGCGGGCGCGGTGCGCGAGGTGCTGATGGGCGGATTTGCCGCTTCGCGCATTCTCGACGCGCATGGCGGACGCATGGTCAAGCGCGAGTTCCGTCCCGGCTTCAAGTCGTGGATGCACCAGAAGGACATGCGCATCGTGCTCGACGAGGCCCACCGCATGGGTCTGCAGTTGCCCACCGCAGCGGCCGCCGCGCAGCTGTTCAACGCGATGGTCGGCAGCGGCCTGGGCGAGGAGGATTCGGTGGCGATGCTCAAACTGTTTGAACGCATGAGCGGGGGAGAAGGGTGATGCGCGTCGGATTCATCGGACTGGGCGTGATGGGACGCCCGATGGCGGAAAACCTGCTGCGTGCCGGCCACACGCTGGGCGTGTGGGCGCGACGGCCCGAGTCGGCAGCGCCTTTGGTGGAGCAGGGGGCGACTGCGTACGAGACGCCAGCGGCGCTGGCGGCGGCTTCGGATGTGGTCATCAGCATCATCACCAACAGCGCGGACGTCGAAGGCGTGGCTTTCGGCGAGCACGGGCTGGCGGCCGGCTTTGCGCGCGGTGCCGTGCATGTGGACATGAGCACCATCGCGCCGGATGCGGCGCGCGACTTCGCACGTCGCTATGCGGACGTGGGTGTCGACTGGGTCGATGCGCCGGTGTCCGGTGGCGAGCAGGCGGCGGTGGCCGGTACGCTGGCGATCATGGCCGGCGCGGGCGAGGGCGTGTTCACACGCGTGCGACCGCTGTTCGAGGCCATGGGCAAGACCATCGTGCGCGTCGGCGATGCGGGTGCCGGCCAGGTCGCCAAGGCCTGCAACCAGATGGTGATGGTGTGCGCGCTACAGGCCTGCGCCGAGGCCATGCATCTGGCCCGCGCCCACAAGGTGGACCTGGCCGCGGTGCGCACTGCGCTGATGGGCGGCTCTGCCGGCTCTCGCGTGATGGAGGTGATGGGCGAGCGCATGGTCGAGCGCGACTTCTCGGCCGGCATCCAGGCGCGGCTGCACCACAAGGACTTCGGCATCCTGCT
The DNA here is from genome assembly GCA_963975885.1 of uncultured Azoarcus sp. Taxonomy (GTDB): domain Bacteria; phylum Pseudomonadota; class Gammaproteobacteria; order Burkholderiales; family Rhodocyclaceae; genus Pseudazoarcus. The sequence goes on along the minus strand of CAXBIS010000019.1, from coordinate 29,619 downwards.
CAACGAAGCGGTGAAGATCGGCGCGCCACTGCCGATCGCCGCGCAGACCTGGCAGCAGCTCAACGCGCTGATGCACAAGGGCTGGGGTTTCGACGATACGTCGAGCCTGCTCAGGGTGCTTGAGGATGCGACGTCGGGGCCGACCACCTGAGTCGCAGTTCAGCAGATGCGCGGCGAAGCCATCCCGATGTGTCCGGACATTGCTTCGTCGCTGGGCTCTCGCGGACGGTTCGGGTTCGACTCAGGGGCGTTTCGGTGCCGGCTCGGTGTAGCCCAGGGCCCGCGAGATCTCCTGCGCGGTGGCATGCACCAGCGGCGCCCGGTCGCGGCTGAATCGTTCCGATGGCGTCGACAGCGACAGCCCGGCGACCAGTTCGCCGCTGTCGTCGCGAATGCCTGCCGCGATGCAGCGCACGCCCAATTCCACTTCGTCCAGATCGAAAGCCACGTCGTGGCGGCGGATTTCAGCCAGTTCGCGTTCGAGTTTGTCGAGCTCGGTAATCGAGGCCGGCGTGCTGCCGGGCAGGCCGGTGCGATGGGCGTACTCGCGCACCTTGTCGCGCCCGTCCTCGACCAGAAAGAGCTTGCCCGAAGCCGTGGTGTGCAGCGGTGCGCGGGCGCCGACGATGTGTACCACGCGCACCGACGAGCGCCCGCTCGAGGTGCGCTCGACATAGACCATGGCGTCGCCGTCGCGCATGCCCAGGTTCACGCTCTCGCCGGTCTCTGCGTGCAGCTTGAGCATGAAGGGCATGGCCACGTCGCGCAGCGAGATGCGCGATTTGACGATGTTGCCCAGTTCCAGCAGGCGGATGCCCAGCCGATAGGTGCCGCCTTCGCCGCGTTCGACGAAGCCTGAGGCTGTCATCGCACCGAGGATGCGATGTGCGGTCGACGGATGCAGGCCGCTTTGCTGCGCGATGCTCTTGAGCGGCATCGGCTCCGGGTGTACGGCGAGCACGTCGAGCAGTGTCATCATGCGCTCGACGACCTGGATCGGATTCTTGGCTTCGGGGGCGGTGGCGGCCACGTCGTCACTTCATGTCACGGACATGGCGCAAGTGTAGACGGCAGCGCGCGTTTCGCCTAGTGAAACGCCATTGCGGAAATCCGAAGGGTGGACCGTACGCGAGAAGTGACGCCCGACGGTAACATGTCAGTTCTGCCGACAGGTCGTTCGGCGTGACAAGAACAACGGGAGACAGGCATGAGCATCCGTATCGTGAACCTCGAGGGCGAATCGGTCGCCACGAGTTTTCGCAAGCCGGCGATCGAGCACGAATGGACCGACTATCCGCTGAGTACCGCCGACCAGGTGGTCGAACGGCTCGCCGGAGCCGAGATTGCCGTGATCAACAAGGTGCGCATCACGGCCGAGCACCTGCCGCAGTTGCCCGATCTCAAGCTCATCGCGATCGCTGCGACCGGTACCGACAACATCGATCTGGCTGCCTGCAAGGCGCACGGCGTGGTGGTGTCCAACGTACGCGGCTATGCCGTCCATACCGTGCCCGAGCACGCCATCCTGCTGATGATGGCGCTGCGTCGAAGCTTGCTCTCGTACGTGCAGGACGTGCGCGACGGGCTGTGGGCCAGGAGCGGGAATTTCTGTCTGTTCGGCCATCCGGTGGGCGACCTGCACGGGGCGACGCTGGGGATATTCGGACGCGGCAGCCTGGGGCAGGGCGTGGCGCGGCTGGCCGAGGCCTTCGGCATGCGTGTGATCTATGGTGAACATCGCGGCGCGACTTCGGTGCGCGAAGGCTATGTGGCCTTCGAAGAGGTGGTGCGCACGGCCGACGTGATCTCGCTGCACTGCCCCCTGAATGACGCCACGCGTGGCATGATCGGCAAGACCGAACTGCAGATGATGAAACCCACGGCGGTGCTCGTGAATACGTCGCGAGGCGGGCTGGTCGACGAGCAGGCGCTGGCCGATGCCTTGCGCGCCGGCGAGATTGCCGGTGCCGGCGTCGATGTGCTGTCCAAGGAGCCACCGCGCGACGGCAACCCGCTGCTGGCGCCCGACATCCCGAACCTGATCGTCACGCCGCACATGGCGTGGGCCTCGGATGCGGGCATGAAAGGGGTGACCGATCAGGTCATCGACAACATCGAGGCCTTCGTCGCCGGCACGCCGCGCAATCGCGTCGTCTGAGGCGGTGGCGCGGTGTAGCGGCGGAATCGTCTTGTGTTGCGCGGACTTGACCCCGGTCATGCTCCGCGTTCGGGCGACTTGACCGGGGTAGGGGCAGTTGGGGTATTTTAACGCCCGGTCGATTCCGAGTAAGTGAAAACCCGTATGACCCTGCGCCGGCGCGGTGCCGGTCCAGGGTTTTTTTAAGCCCGGATTCGGCTCCGCAGCACTGCCAGGCGGGGCGCTTGATGTGCCCTGCGCGACCGGTTCTGGAGGGGGGCGGTCGCGCATCTGCCGCGCGGTGGAAGAGGACGACAGGAAACCACAACAATGAGTCTTGCCCTGATCGTGATGCTGCCCTTTCTCGGGGCGGTATTGCCGGCGCTGATGATCCGCGCCGGTCGCAACGCCTGTGCGATTGCGACCGGGACCGTGACCCTGCTCGCGCTCGGCCTGCTGTTCACGCACGCGCCCGCGGTGTTCCGTGGCGAAGTCGTGCAGGCCGGCTGGAACTGGCTTCCCGAACTCGGGCTGAACGTCAATTTCTTCCTCGACGGGCTGGGGCTGCTGTTCGCCGGCCTGATCCTGGGCATCGGCCTGCTGATCATCACCTACGCGCGCTTCTACCTCGCGAAGGAAGACCCGATGGGTAATTTCTATACCTATCTGCTGCTCTTCCAGGGGGCGATGGTCGGCATCGTGCTCTCCGACAACATCCTGCTGCTGCTGATCTTCTGGGAACTGACCAGCCTCTCCTCCTTCCTGCTCATCGGCTACTGGAAGCATCTGCCGGAAGGGCGCCAGGGTGCACGCATGGCGCTGGCGGTGACCGGTGGCGGCGGTCTGGCGATGATCGCCGGCATGCTGATTCTCGGCAATATCGTCGGCTCCTACGACCTCACGATCATTCTGGCCCACGGCGACGAAATCCAGGCCTCGCCGCTGTACGTGCCGGCGCTGATCCTGATCCTGATCGGCTGCTTCACCAAGAGCGCGCAGTTCCCGTTCCATTTCTGGCTGCCGCACGCGATGGCCGCGCCCACGCCGGTGTCGGCCTATCTGCACTCGGCCACCATGGTCAAGGCCGGCATCTTTCTGCTGGCGCGCCTGTGGCCGGCGCTGGCCGGCACCGACTGGTGGTTCTATCTGGTCGCCACCACCGGCCTGGCGACCATGGTCATCGCTGCCGGCATCGCCCTGTTCAAGGACGACCTGAAGGGCTTGCTGGCTTTCTCCACGGTCAGTCACCTCGGCCTGGTGACCTTTCTGTTCGGTCTGGCCACGCCGATGGCGGCGGTGGCCGGCGTGTTCCACATCATCAACCACGCCACCTTCAAGGCCGCATTGTTCATGAACACGGGCATCATCGACCACGAGACCGGCACGCGCGACATCCGCCGCCTGGGCGGCCTGATGTTCCTGATGCCGCTGTCGGCCACGCTGGCGATGATCGCCGCCGCGTCGATGGCCGGCCTGCCGCTGCTCAACGGCTTCCTGTCCAAGGAGATGATGCTCGACGAGGCGTGGAAGGCCAGCTGGCTCGGCCAGGGCTGGGTGATTCCGCTGTTCGCCACGCTGGGTGCGGTGTTCTCGGTGGCGTATTCCTTCCGCTACATCGTGCATGTCTATTTCGGTCCGAAGCGTGCCGACTATCCGAGCAAGCCGCATGACCCGCCAATGGGCATGTCGCTGCCGCCGCTGCTGCTGGTGGTGCTGGTGGTGGCCATCGGCCTGTTCCCGGAAACCATTGCCGGCCCGCTGGTGCGCGTGACCGCCGGCGCGGTCATCGGTGGCGAGGTGCCGGACTTCCATCTGTCGATCTGGCACGGCTTCACGCCGGCGCTGTTCATGTCGATCGCGGCGGTGGCCCTGGGCCTGTTCGCGCTGTGGCGCTATCGCGCCGTGCGCGCCATCTGGCAGGCGGGCCCGCACCCGGAGGCGAAGGCCATGTTCCAGGCGAGCGTGGCGGCCCTGGTGCGCTTCTCGCAGGTCACGATGCTGGGGCTGCACAACGGCTCCTTGCAGCGTTACGTCGCGTTCGCCATCGGCGGCACGGTGCTGATTGGCTTCGTCACCTTCTTCACGCACTCGCACGGCGAGGGCACGCGCGAGGCGATCGCCGTCACGCCGGTCGCGCTGGTCGGCTGGTTGCTGCTGGTGGGCTGCTGCATCGCGACCGTGTGCATGCACCATCGACGCCTGCTGGCACTGATCACGGTCGGCGTGGTGGGGTTGATGGTGTCGGTTGGCTTCCTCTATTTCTCGGCGCCGGATCTGGCGCTGACACAGATCTCGGTCGAGGTCGTCACGGTGATCCTGATCCTGCTCGCGCTGTACTTCATTCCCAAGGAGACGCCGCGCGAGAGTGGCGGCGGACGCAAGCTGCGCGACGGGATCATCGCTGCGATGGGCGGCATCGGCGTCACCGGCCTGACCTGGGCGGTGCTGTCGCGTGACTACGAGAGCCTGTCGTCCTACTACCTGAACCAGTCGGTGCCGGGCGGCGGCGGCACCAACGTGGTGAACGTCATCCTGGTCGACTTCCGCGGCTTCGACACCTTCGGCGAGATCATCGTGCTGGGCATCGCCGCCCTGGCGATCTTCGCGCTGCTCGACGGGCTGATGCGCGGCGAGCTGGGCGGCAAGCTCTCGTCGTGGTACCCGGACATGCCGCTGTCGGCCGATCGCCATCCGCTGATCATGGTGGTGGCCACGCGCATCATGCTGCCGCTGGCGATGATGGTCGCGGCCTACATCTTCCTGCGCGGACACAACTCGCCCGGTGGCGGTTTCATCGCCGGTCTGGTGGCGTCGATCGCCTTGCTGCTGCAGTACATGGCCAGCGGCTATGCCTGGGCAGCGCAGCGCATGCGCATCGACTACCACGCGATGATCGGCGTCGGCGTGCTGATCGCCGCGGCCACCGGCATCGGTGCGATGGTCATGGACTATCCGTTCCTGACCAGCACCTTCACCTATCTGCACTGGCCCGTGGTCGGCAAGTTCGAGATCGCCAGCGCGATTGCCTTCGACGTGGGCGTGTTCCTGACCGTGGTCGGTGCCGTCATGCTGATGCTCGCCAACCTGTCGCGCCTGGGTCGCCGGGTGGGCAAGCAGCCGGTCAACGTCGAGCCGATGGACATTGATCCGTCCCGTCTGGCCAATGCCGGTTCGAGGGAGAACTGAGATGGAGTTTCTGGTTGCAACTGCGGTGGGCGTGATGACGGCCGCGGGCATCTACCTGGTACTGCGCGCGCGCACCTATCCGGTGGTGCTCGGGCTGGCGCTGCTGAGCTACGCGGTCAACGTATTCCTGTTCGCGATGGGCCGGCTGGTCATCAACCTGCCGCCGGTGATCAGCGAGTCGGCCACCGGTTATACGGACCCGCTGCCGCAGGCGCTGGTGCTCACCGCCATCGTGATTTCCTTCGGCATGACGGCCGTGATCGTGGTGATGGCCCTGCGCGCCTTCATCGAGAGTGACACCGACCATGTCGATGTCGCGCTGCCGGGCGAGGACGCAGGGAAGGGCCAGCGATGAACCATTGGGTCATTCTCCCCATTCTGCTGCCGGCCCTGGTCGCGCCGCTGATCGCGCTGGCGATGCGGTTCGACATCGTGCTCGCGCGCATCTTCTCGGTGGCGTCGGCGACGCTGTTGGTGGTGATCGCCGGCATTCTGACCGGCATGGTGGTCGACGGCGCGGTGCTCAGCTACGCATTGGGCAACTGGGTTGCGCCCTTCGGCATCGTGCTGGTGCTCGACCGCCTCTCGGCAATGATGTTGCTGCTCACCTCCATCGTGGGTCTGTGCGTGCTGCTGTACACGATCAACGGCTGGGACAAGCGCGGCCAGCACTTCCACGCGCTCTTCCAGTTCCAGCTGATGGGCATCAACGGCGCCTTCCTGACCGGTGACCTGTTCAACCTGTTCGTGTTCTTCGAGGTGCTGCTGATCGCCTCTTACGGGCTGATGGTGCATGGCGGCGGCGCGCTGCGCGTCAAGGCCGGCGTGCAGTACGTGGTGATCAACCTGATCGGCTCGACGCTGTTCCTGTTTGCCGTGGGCCTGATCTACAGCGTCACCGGCACGCTCAACATGGCCGATCTTGCGGTGGGCGTGCGCGACGTGCCCGCGGCCGATCAGGCGTTGCTGCACACCGGCGCGATCCTGCTGCTGGTGGTGTTCGCGGTGAAGGCGGCGCTGGTGCCGGTGCAGTTCTGGCTGCCGGGTACCTATGCCAACGCGCCGGCGCCGGTGGCCGCGCTGTTCGCGATCATGACCAAGGTGGGCGCGTATTCCATCATCCGCGTGTATACGCTGATCTTCGGGGGTACCTCCGAGGAGGTGGCCTGGATCGCGCAGCCCTGGCTGGTGCCGGCCTCGATGATCACCCTGGTGGTGGGTGCGTTCGGGGTGATGGCCTCGCGCAGCCTGGGCCAGATGGTCAGCTTCGCGGTGATCGCATCGATGGGCACGTTGCTGATGACGGTGGGCGTGTTCTCGCGCGAGGCCATGGCGGCGGCGCTGTATTACATGGTGCATTCCACGCTCGCCGCGGCTGCCCTGTTCCTGGTGGTCGATCTGGTGACCGAGCGGCGTCCCGGGCAGGCCGACCTGTTGTCGGTCGCGCCGCGTTTCCACCAGGTGGGCCTGGTCGCGGGCTTCTTCTTTCTCGCCGCCATCGCGATGGCCGGCCTGCCGCCGCTGTCGGGCTTTCTCGGCAAGCTTCTGATCCTCGACGCGGTGCGCGAGGCGCCCGAGGCGGTGTCGATGTGGGTGCTGATTCTGGCCACTTCGCTGCTGATCATCGTCGGCTTCGCGCGCGCTGGCAGTACGCTGTTCTGGAAGAGTTCGGCGCAGGAGGGCGTCATTCACAGCCGGGTGCGCCCGCGTGCGCTGCCGTACTTCGCGCTCGGCGCGCTGCTGGCGATGACGGTGCTCCTCACCGCCTTCGCCGGTCCGGTGATGCTGTATCTGGAAGAGACCGCCTACCAGTTGTTCAATCCGGGTGATTATCAGTCCGCCGTGCTGTTCGGCGGACTCGCGGGAGGCCGCTGATGCACGCCAAACAAGATCAACGCACCTTCCTGCAGCGCTGGCTGCCGCATCCGTTGCTGACCGCCGCGCTGGTGTTGCTGTGGATGTTTCTGCTCAACGACTTTTCCGCCGGTGGCCTGATCGTCGGCATCATTCTGGGCGTGACCATCTCGATCATCACCAGCCAGTTCTGGCCCGACCGCCCGCATGTGCGCTCCTGGAGCAAGGTGCTGGAATTCATGGTGATCGTCGCCTGGGACGTCATCGTCGCCAACGTCATCGTCGCCAAGCTGATCCTGTTCTGCCCGGTCAAGGAACTCAACACGCGCTGGGTGACGGTGCCGATGGAGCTCAAGACGCCCGAGGCGATCGCGATTCTCGCCGGCACCATCACGATGACCCCGGGCACGGTCAGCAGTGATATTTCGGCCGACGGGCGCAGCCTGCTGGTGCACTGCCTGGACGCGCCCGATGCCGAAGATGCGGTGCGCGAGATGAAAGCACGCTATGAGACCCGCCTGATGGAGATCTTCGGATGATCGAGTACGCCCTGATGTTCGGTTTCCTGTCGGTCTCGGTCGCGCTGCTGCTCAATCTGTGGCGTCTGGCCAAGGGGCCGAGCGTGATGGACCGCGTGATCGCGGTCGACACCATGGTCATCAACGCGATCGCGCTGATCATCTACTTCGGCATTTTCCACGGCACCACCGTGTATTTCGAGGCCGCGTTGCTGTTCGCGATGTTCGGCTTCATTTCCACCGTCGCCTACTGCCGCTTCATCATGCGCGGCGACGTCATCGAGTGAGGGTGCGACCATGAACCTGTTCGTTGAATTCGTGGTGTCGGCTCTGATCGTCATCGGGGGCGTATTCCTGCTGGTCGGATCGCTGGGCATGATCAAGCTGCCCGAACTGATGGCGCGCCTGCATGCGCCCACCAAGGCCACGACGCTGGGCATCGGCAGTGCGTTGTTCGCCTCGGTAGTGTACTTCTCGGTCAGCGGCGACTTTTCGATCCACGAAGTGCTGATCGTGTTCTTTCTATTCCTGACCGCGCCGATTACCGCGCATTTCGTTGCCAAGGCCTACATGCACCAGCACCGCGAGCGCCTGCGCGAATTGCCGCCAACCGGTCGCGGCTGCGGCTGGGCGACCTTCGACCGCCCGCCGGGTGGCCATCCGGACGACGAGGCGGACCCGGCCGACGAACGTGGCTGAGGAGCGCCGCCGCCGCGTGCCGCGCGCATCGGTTGCCGGTGCGGGAGGCGAGCGCACAAGGCCCGCGGCCAGTGCGAAGGCCAGGACACGTGCGCCTGCGTCACCCGTCGAATCCGCGCCGGCAGCCGATACCGACAAGCCTGCAGCGCAGGGTGTGCGCCTGTCCAAGGTGATGGCCGAGCGGGGCCTGTGTTCGCGTCGCGAGGCCGACGCCTACATCGAGCGCGGCCTGGTCTTCGTCAACGGCGAACGCATCAGCGAACTGGGTACGCGCATCGCGCCCGACGCCGAGATCCACCTGGCCGGCGAGGCCAAGCAATTGCAGGCCGAACGCGTCACCATCGTCTTGCACAAGCCCATCGGCTACGTCTCGGCGCAGGCCGAGGACGGCCATACGCCCGCCGTGTCGCTGATCTCGGCCGACACCCTGCACGGCCCCGGCAGCTTCCGTCCCGCTCATCTGCGCGGCCTGGCCCCGGCCGGACGACTCGACATCGATTCCACCGGCCTGCTGGTACTCACCCAGGACGGGCGCATCGCGCGTCGGCTCATCGGCGACGATTCCGACGTCGAGAAGGAATACCTCGTGCGCGTCAAAGGCGAGTTGATCCCCGACGGGCTGGCGCTGCTCGAGCACGGCCTGGAGCTGGACGGCCGCAAATTGCGACGTGCGCAGGTCGAGTGGATGCAGGAGGGTACATTGCGTTTTCGCCTGCGCGAGGGACGCAAGCGTCAGATCCGGCGCATGTGCGAGCTGGTCGGCCTGAAGGTCGTGGCGCTCAAGCGCGTGCGCATCGGTCGCGTGCGGCTGGGCGATCTGCCGCCCGGAAAGTGGCGTTTCCTGGCGCCCGACGAACGCTTCTGAGTGTTGCGCGCGACGCTTTGGGGCGTCTGATGCCGCGACGCAAGATCATGAAATTTCGGCGCAATTCGGTGATCTTGGCCGAAATTCGTGCCGATCGACTGAACAAAATCCATCTGCTGCTTGTCACTTCGACGTGATCGGGCGAACACGCCCGCGTCGCGATCGGGTGCGTCCGTCAAAGCGTGTACGCACCGCCACGGATGCGCGCCGCGGACATGACGCGCTCGCCGTCATGGTTTACCCTGATGGCGACATCGGCCGCCTGTGCGCGGGCGGCCCGTGCCGGGCGTACCCCAAGATCCGGTCACGGACGATAAAAACGATGCGCCCGCAAATGTGGCGCCAAAGTGGGAGGGACAATCCATGTTCGGAGGTGCGCTCCGGGAGGGACTGCGATGTTGAGTGCCCTCTTCGCCATCGCGTTGTCGGCACTCGTCGCACCGTTGTTCGCACGCCGCATCGGCGACCGCGCGGGCTGGCTGCTCGCGATCGCCCCGCTGGGCTCGTTCATCTGGTTTGCCTCGTGCATTCCGGTCGTGGCCGGCGGCGGCGTGATCATCGAGAGCGCCGCCTGGGTGCCTGCGCTCGACGTCGCGCTGACGATGCGCCTGGACGGGCTGTCGCTGCTGTTCGCGCTGCTGATCACCGGCATCGGCACGCTGATCGTGCTCTACGCCGGCGCCTACCTGCACGACCATCATCACCTGGGTCGTTTCTACGCCTATCTGCTGCTGTTCATGATGGCGATGCTGGGTCTGGTCGTCGCCGACGATCTGATCGCGATGTTCGTCTTCTGGGAGCTGACCAGCGTCGCATCCTTCCTGCTCATCGCTTTTCAGCACGAGAGCGCGGTGTCACGCCGCGCCGCGCTGCAGGCGCTGCTGATCACCGGTGGTGGCGGGCTGGCCCTGCTCGCCGGCCTGATCCTGCTGGGCGTGGTGGGCGGTGGCTGGAGCTTTTCCGAGCTGAACGCCGACGCCATCGGGGGGCATGCGCTGTTCTATCCGATCATGGTGCTGGTGCTGCTGGGCTGTTTCACCAAGTCGGCTCAATTGCCGTTCCATCTGTGGCTGCCCAACGCGATGAACGCGCCCACGCCGGTGTCGGCCTATCTGCATTCGGCGACCATGGTCAAGGCCGGCGTGTATCTGATGGCGCGGCTCAATCCGGTGATGGGAGGCGACGTTGGCTGGAGCACCACGCTGATCATGTTCGGCGCGGCCACGGCCTTCGTCGGCGCGGTGCTGGCGATCCGCCAGACCGATCTGAAGCGTCTGCTCGCCTACACCACGGTGACCGTACTGGGTCAGCTGACCATGCTCATCGGCACCAACACCGTCTATGGTCTGCAGGCCTTCGTGCTGTATCTGCTCGCGCACTCGCTCTACAAGGGCGCGCTGTTCATGGCGGTAGGCGCGATCGATCACTCGACCGGCACGCGCGAGCTGTCGCGCCTGGGCGGGTTGATCCGCTATATGCCGCTGACCGGTGCGGCGGTTGCGCTGGCGGCCTTGTCCAATGCCGGCTTGCCGCCGTTCTTCGGCTTCATCGCCAAGGAGTTCAAGTATGCCGGCCTGATCGAGATGGGCGTCGCCGGCTGGGTGGTGACGCTGGTCATGATCCTCACCAACGCGCTGATGCTCACCGCCGCCGGCCTGGTGTTCATCCGTACCTTCCTCGGTCGCGAGGGTAATTTCCCGCGCCATCCGCACGAAGTGTCGCTGCCGATGTGGCTGGGTCCGGTGTTGCTCGCCGTGGGCGGCTTCGTCCTGGGGGCCTGGAACGACTGGCCCGAGGAATGGCTGGTCAATGCCGCCGTGCAGTCGGTCGCACGCGGCGAGATCGACGTGCATCTGTATCTCTGGGGCGGCATCACGCCGGCGGTGATCGCGAGCCTGGTGACGGTCGCGCTGGGCGCGTTGTTCTATGGCTACCGCCATCTGGTGCGGCGCTACATCGCACTCTCGCGGGTGTACTGGAACGTGTCCGGCGACCTGATCTGGGATCGCCTGCTCAAGCGACTGTTCGCATTCGCCTCGAGCATCGCGGTGAGCTTCCAGCACGGCTCGCTGCGCCTGCACATGACGATGATGAGCCTGATCACGACCGCCGTGGTGCTCGTCGCGATCATCGTCAGCGAGGAGAACCTGCTCTCGGGTGGCGTGTACTCGCCGATCAACCTGCCGGCCGTGGTCGGCTGCGTGCTCGCGCTGGCCGGGGCGGCTGCTGCGGCGGTGATGCGCGGGCGGCTCGCACTGGTCACGGCGCTGGGTGCGAGCGGCCTGGGCTTGGCGCTGATCTTTCTTGCGGTCAATGCGCCCGACGTGGCGATCACGCAGCTCATGGTCGAGACGCTGACCGTGGTCTTCCTGGCGTTCGTGTTCCGCAGCATGCCGCGTATCCCGTCGGTAGGCGCGCGTCACGCCTCGGTGCGGGTGTTCCACGCGATCATCTCGGGCCTGTTCGGCCTGGCCGTGGCCGGCGCGCTGATCGCCGCGGTCGACCATGAACTGCCCGGCGACATCGCCCAGTGGTTTCTCGCCAACAGCTATCCGGGCGGTCATGGCAGCAACGTCGTCAACGTCGTGCTGGTCGATTTCCGTGCCTTCGACACGCTCGGCGAGATTCTCGTTGTCGCGCTCTCGGCGTTGGGTGCGGCGACGCTGCTTGGCGGTGGCAAACCCTCGCGCCTGACCGACGAGGGCGAGCCGGAATTCGATTCGCCGCTGTTGCGCGTGGGCATGCGCCCGTTCGCCATCGTGTTGATGCTGGTCTCGCTGGTCCTGCTGTGGCGTGGCCACAACCTGCCCGGTGGCGGCTTCATCGGCGGTCTGGTCGGTGCGGTTGGCTTCATCCTGCTGGTGCTGTCCTTCGGCAACCGGCTGGCGCGCGAACTGATGTGGACCTCGCCGCCACGGCTGATCGGAGCCGGCCTCGGCCTGGCGCTGATCGCAGGCCTGATCGGCATCGTGGCGGGCGAGCCGTTCCTGACCGGGCTGTGGTTCGCGCCGGCCGGGGTCAAGCTGGGCACGCCGCTGTTGTTCGATGTGGGCGTTTTCCTGACGGTATTCGGTTCGGTGATGCACATGCTGCAGCGCCTGGCCGGGAGGGTTTCTTGATGGAGATCATCGCAGCGCTGACTGTGGGCGGCCTGGCCGCCATCGGCATGTGGATGCTGCTCGACCGCAATCTGGTGCGTGTCGTGCTCGGCATCGTCATCATCGGCAACGCGATCAACCTCGGCGTGCTCACTTCGGGGCGATTCTTCGGTGAGACGGCAGCCTTCGTGAGCGCGACCCATGTGCCCTCGGACGGGGCCAATCCGCTGCCCCAGGCGCTGGTGCTCACGGCCATCGTGATCGGCTTCGGCTTGTTCGTGTTCGCCCTGTCGGTGCTCAAGAGCGTGCGCGAGACGCATGGCATGACGACCACCGATTTCGTCACGGTGGCCACCGAGGAGGCCGCGCCCGACGGACGCGGCGACGACGCCGGCGAGCGTTCCGATGCGTCCGTCGCGAAGGGCAGGGAGGGGCCGCGCGCATGATGAACTTCCTGCTTGTCGCGCCCATCGCGGTGCCGCTCGCCACGCTGGTGCTGTGTCTGCTGTTCCGCGAGGAGCACGCGCTGGTGCGCCGCATCAGCGTGTTTGGCGGCATCGTCTTGCTGGCGGTGGGTCTTGCCCTGGTCGGCCTTGCGTCCTCGGACGTGGTGCTCGCCGGGCAACTGGGCAACTGGCCCGCGCCCTATGGCATTTCGGCGGTGATCGACCGTCTGTCGGCAGCGATGGTCGCGATCACCGGGGCGGTCGGCCTGGCGACGATTTTTTACGGCATCTGCCGTGACGGGGACGCCGAGGTCGCGCGCGACTTCCACCTGTTCGTGCACGGGCTGCTGTGCGGCGTGTGCGGCGCCTTCATCACGGCCGACGTGTTCAACCTCTACGTTTGGTTCGAGGTGTTGCTGATCGGCTCGTTCGCGATGCTCTCGCTGGGCGCGGGACGGCGTCGCCTGGCCGGCACCATGGCCTATGTCGTGCTCAACCTCGTGGCAACACTGCTCTTTCTGCTCTCGGCCGGCATGATCTACAGCGCCACCGGTACGCTCAACATGGGCGAGCTGGCGATGATCTTCCGCTCGGGAGAGGTACCGCCGGGCTCGACGATGGCCGTGGTGCTGATGCTGCTGTCGTTCTCGATCAAGGCCGCGCTGTTTCCGGTGTTCGGCTGGTTGCCGGCCTCCTACCATGTGGCCTGGACACCGGTTTCCGCGCTCTTCGCCGGCCTGCTCACCAAGGTCGGCGTGTACGCGCTGATCCGCATGGTCACGCTGTTGTGGCCGGAGTTCGGCGACGCCCATGTGGTGCTGCTGTGGGTCGCCTGCGCGACCATGCTCATCGGCGTGCTGGGTGCCGCCGCGCAGAACGAGGTGCGGCGCATCCTGTCCTTTCACATCGTCAGCCAGGTCGGCTACATGATCCTGGGGCTGGCGCTGGCCACGCCGCTGGCAATCGCCGGCGCGGTCTTCTACATCATCCATCACATCATCGTGAAGGCGAACCTGTTCTTCGTCGGTGGCATCGCCGCGCGCCTGACCGGCTCGGAACGACTGGCCGCGATGGGGGGGCTGTATGCGAAATGGCCGCTGCTCGCGATCCTGTTCGCCATTCCCGCCCTGTCGCTCGCGGGGATCCCGCCGCTGTCGGGCTTTTGGGCCAAACTGGTACTGGTGCGCGCGAGCCTGGAAGGCGGTTTCTGGTGGGCCGCGGGGGTCGCGCTGGTGACCGGCATCCTGACGCTGCTGTCGATGAGCAAGATCTGGAACGAGGCCTTCCTCAAGGCGCATCCGGACGGGGACGATGCCGTGCGACCGGTTGCGGGCCTGCGTGGTGCGTGGTGGTCGGTGTCGGTGCTGGCAGCGATGACGGTGGCCATCGGCCTGGGGGCCGGGCCGGTGATGGACTACGCCATCGCCGCTGCCGGGCAGCTTGCCGAGCCCGTCGGCCACCTGGGCCAGATGGGCGCCACGGGAGGGCAGTGACATGCTGGGCATTCATCTTCTGCTCGCGGTCGTGCTGGCGGCTTTTTCGGACGGGCTGTCCCCGTTGGGGGTGCTGGTCGCGGCGATCGTCGTCTATCTGTTCCTGAAGCTCGGCTCGGGGATGATGGGAATCAGGCGCTATGTGCGCCGCGTGGAGCTTGGCACGGGTTTTCTGTTCTGGTTTGCGCTGGAGGTCGTCAAGGCCAGCATCGATGTCGCGCGTGTCGTGTTCGCGCTAAAGCGCCAGCCGCGACCGGCAATCGTGCCAATCGCGCTCACGCGGCGCGACGAGCGCATCGCGACGCTGGTCGGCTGTCTGCTCACGCTCACGCCCGGCACCATGGCCATGGAGTACGACACCGATTCCGGTTTGATGTACGTACACGCCCTTGATGCCGAGTCGGTCGGCGAGGTCGAATCCGGGGTGCGCGAGATCGAGCGTCGCCTGCTCGCGTGGATCGATGCGGGTGAGGCGTCGTCGCAGGAGGAGAAAACCGAATGACGATTCAACTGGCCGGAGCGTTCTGGATATTGCCGCTGGTCGTCGCGTTGCTTGCCGTGAGCGGCGGCCTGATCCTGTCTCGTCTGCTGCGCGGACCGACCGGTGCCGATCGCGTTGTCGCGATCGACGCCATGACGCTGCTCGGCGTCGCCTCGATCGTGACGGTGTCACTGATCACCGGACAGTCGATCTTCCTCGACGTTGCGGTGGTGCTGGCATTGGTTTCCTTCCTCGGGACGGTTGGCTTCGCGCTGCTGTTTCGCAAGGATCGGGAAGTCGACGATACCGGCATGAACCCCGAGGAGGACAAATGAACGGATCACTGATGCCGTGGATTGCCTCGATCCTGGTGCTCGCCGGGGCGCTGTTCAGCCTGCTCGGCGCGATTGGCGTGTCGCGTCTGCCCGACTGCTATACCCGAATGCACGCCGCGAGCAAAGCCGGTGCGCTGGGCGCGGTGCTGATACTCGCCGGAGCAGCTGCCGCCTCGGGTGGCGAGACCGCGCTGGAGGCGATTCTCGCGCTGAGTGTGTTGCTCGCGACCGCGCCGCTGGCCGCCCACGCCGTCTCGCGTGCGGCCTGGCGGGCTGGTTTCAAGCCGATCATCGGGCCGCTGGGTAATGCGCTCGATACACGTCCGCAATCGGCCATCGCGCACGCTCCAACACGGGACGCAGCCCCGGCGGCGGCGCCGAATGCCGACGGTGAAGCCGGGATGCGCGACTAAAGCGCAAGCTTCAGGCCGATTGCGCCTTCGCCCACGAATCCTTGAGGGTGACGCTGCGGTTGAATACCGGCGCGCCGTCGTGCGAATCGATGCGGTCGACGACGAAGTAGCCGTGGCGCTCGAACTGGAAGCGCTCTTCGGCTTGTGCGCGGCGCAGCGCCGGCTCCAGCCAGGCCTCGATGATTTGTTTCGAGCTCGGGTTGAGATCTTCCAGGAAGCTGCGCTCGAGTTCGGGCGCGTCGCCCTCGCGTCGCGCCCCCGGATGGGGCTGGTCGAACAACCGGTCGTAGAGTCGAACTTCTGCACGGTAGCCGTGGGCTGCCGAGACCCAGTGCAGGTTGCCCTTGACCTTGTAGTTGTCCGCGCCCGGCGTGCCGCTCTTCGAATCCGGCATGTATTCGGCCAGTACCGCGGTGACGTTGCCGGCCTCGTCTTTCTCGCAGCCGGTGCACTGGACGACGTAGCCGTAGCGCAGACGCACCTGGTTGCCCGGGAAGAGGCGCCGGAAGCCCTTGACCGGCTCTTCCATGAAGTCCTCGCGTTCGATCCACAATTCCCGCGAGAAAGGCATCTCGCGTCGACCCAGCTCCGGCTTGAGCGGGTGATTGGGCGCTTCACACAACTCCTCGCGGCCTTCCGGATAGTTGGTGATGACGAGCTTGAGCGGGTCGAGCACCGCGACGCGGCGTTGTGCCGTCTCGTTGAGGTGCTCACGCATGCATTCTTCGAGCACTCCCATGTCGATCCACGAATCGGACTTTGACACGCCGATGCGCTCGGCGAACAGGCGGAAGCCTTCAGGCGTGAAGCCACGCCGGCGCGCGCCGACCAGGGTCGGCAGGCGCGGGTCGTCCCAGCCATCGACATGGCCTTCGTCGACAAGCTGGATCAGCCGGCGCTTGGAGAGCACGATGTAATTGAGATTGAGCCGGGCGAACTCGACCTGACGCGGCAGCGGGCGCTCGAACACGCCGGCGTCGGCCAGTGCGGCCAGCAGCCAGTCATAGAAGGGGCGCTGGTCCTCGAACTCGAGCGTGCAGATCGAGTGCGTGATGTTCTCGATCGCGTCCTCGATCGGATGCGCGAAGGTATACAGCGGATAGACGCACCAGCGGTCGCCCGTGCGGTGATGCGTGGCACGGCGAATACGATAGATGACCGGATCGCGCAGGTTGAGGTTGGGGCTCGCCATGTCGATTTTCGCGCGCAGCACGTGCGTGCCGTCGACGAATTCGCCTGCGCGCATGCGAGCGAACAGGTCGAGATTTTCCTCGACGCTGCGTGTGCGAAACGGGCTCTCGCGGCCTGCTTCGGTCAGCGTCCCGCGCAGTGCGCGCATCTCGTCGGCGGGCAGTGAATCGACGTAGGCGTGCCCCTTTTCGATCAACGCAATCGCGCACTGGTACATGGTTTCGAAATAGTCGGAGGCGAAGTACAGGTGCTTGCCCCAGTCGTAGCCGAGCCAACTCACCGCGTCGATGATCGCGTCGACGTATTCCTGCTCTTCCTTTTCGGGATTGGTGTCGTCGAAGCGCAGGTGGCACTCGCCGCCGAAATGTTCGGCTAGACCGAAGTTCAGACAGATCGACTTGGCGTGACCGTAGTGCAGGTAGCCGTTGGGCTCGGGCGGGAAGCGCGTCTCGACGCGCCCGCTCCAGATGCCCTTGCGGTTGTCTTCCTCGACGAGGTTGCGGATGAAGTTGCTGCCCGGGCTCGGGTGATCGCTGGCGCGCTTGTCTGACACGGATAAGGCCTCGGATGAATCGGGAATTACGGCATTCCTGCAGCGCGCGATTCTACCGCGTCTGTGCGCGACTCGCTCGCAAGGCCATCAGGCGAACACGCTGATGGATGCGCCCGGTGTGGTGGTTGTGCCGGCGGCGCCATAGGTTTCGCGCACCGCGGCATCGACGCGATCGAGTGATGCGCCACTGTCGCCCGGTGCGTCTGCCGCATCCTCGCGCGCTTGGCGCTCCTGCGTCGCCTGTTCGACTCTCGCCTGCAAGGCCATCTGCGCTGCCTGTGCCGCCACCGCGCGGTCCTGCGCGGAGGGGTCGGCCGGCGCCAGTGCGGCCGCCTGGATGCGCGCGGCCTTGTCGATGGTCTCGTCGGGCGTGCGCCCCGGCGAGGTGTCGATTCCGACTTCGCCGGCGACCGCGTATCGTTTCCCGTCCGGGCCGGTCTCGTATTCGAAGCTCGCACCGCGCGTGATCAGGCCCGCGCCGGCGGCGACATGGGCCAGTTCGTGTGCGCGCACCTCGCGGTCGCGTTGCTGCAGTTCGCGCACGCGCGCCTGATCGGCCTCGCTCAGTGCGGCAGCGGCCTGCCCGGACGGGCGCGAGCCGGGCGAGCCTGGCACATTGGGCGCGACGCCGGATTCGCGTCGCGGGGGTGGCACGGCGACGGGCGGCAGGGTGGTGCCAACGGAGGAGGCGTCGATCATCGTGTCGAGGCCGCAGGGCGAATGTGAATGTTCAGTCTAGCAAAGCATGCGCAGGCGGTAAGGGGGCGGGGCGTCGCTGGGTTAAAATCGCGGGCCAGAACCTGAAATGGGAGTGCCGTCGAGGTGGAACCGCAGATCGAGCAAGTCGTCGCCTGGCTGTCGGATGTCGACATGGGGTGGAAGCTGATCGCGCAACTGTTCGCAGTCGTGCTGGCGGTGGTGGTCGCCAACTTCATCCTGCGTCGCGTGCTTGCGCGCATCGATGACCGGGCCTCGCCCGATCAGGCGCCGTGGCGCCACGCCCTGATCTCGGCCGCGCGCAAGCCGGTCACGGTGCTGGCCTGGATCGTGGGTCTGAGCTTCGCCGTGCGCATCATCTACGAGAGCACCGAAGCGACCATCTTTGAGTTTTTCGATCCGTTGCGTACGGTCGGTGTGGTGGGGTGCATCACCTGGTTCCTGCAGAGCTTCATCGAGAATGCCCAGCAAGCGGTGATCACCCACCAGGGCGCGCGCGAGCGTCCGGTAGATCGCACCACCGTCGACGCGGTGGGGAAGCTGCTGCGTGTGTCGGTGCTCATCACCGCAGCACTGGTGATCCTGCAAAGTCTCGGTTTTTCGGTGTCCGGTGTGGTCGCTTTTGGCGGTATCGGCGGTATCGCGGTCGGCTTCGCAGCGCGTGACCTGCTGGCAAATTTCTTCGGCGGGTTGATGGTGTACATGGACCGGCCGTTCGCGATCGGCGACTGGGTGCGCTCACCGGATCGCGAGATCGAGGGCACGGTCGAGCACATCGGCTGGCGCATCACCCGTATCCGCACCTTCGACAAGCGCCCGATCTACGTGCCCAATTCGGTGTTCACGCAGATCACGGTGGAGAACCCCTCGCGCATGACCAACCGGCGCATCTTCGAGACCATCGGCGTGCGCTATGACGACTTCGCCTGCGTCGCTGGCATCGTCGACGACATCCGCGAGATGCTGCGCGCGCACGGCGAGATCGACACCAATCAGACGCTGATCGTCAATTTCAATCAGTACGCCGCCAGCTCGCTCGACATCATGGTCTACACCTTTACGCGCACCACGCAGTGGGTGCGCTATCACGAGATCAAGCAGGATGTGCTGCTCAAGATCGGCGAGATCATCGAGTGTCACGGTGCCGAAATCGCCTTCCCTACGCGCACGCTGCACCTGCCCGAAGCGTTGCGCGTCGATGGCCTCGCCGAGCCGCAGCCAGCGGCGGGTTGACGGAGGTCACCGATGAGCGCCGCACTGCCCGCCTTCGTCGCCTTCGTCGCCGTCGGTGCCGGCGCCGCAATCGGCGCCTGGCTGCGCTGGGGACTGGGTTTGTGGATGAACCCGTGGTTCGTGAGCCTGCCGTTGGGCACGCTGGTGGCAAACCTCGTCGGCGGCGGGTTGATGGGCGGGGTGCTTGCGCTGGTACACACGCTGCCCACGCTGTCGGCGGCGCTGAAACTGTTCCTCACCACCGGCCTGCTCGGCGGGCTGACGACGTTCTCGACCTTCTCGGCCGAGGGGCTGCACCTGTTGCAGCGCGGTGAGTGGGGCTGGCTCGCGCTGCACACGCTCGCCCATGTGGCCGGCTCGCTGGCGATGGCCTGGGCTGGCTACACGCTGGTCATGTCGCTCCGCGCCTGAGGTAGCGCGCCGCGCCTTCGCCGGCGGCGCGCCCTGTCGCGAAGCAGGCGGTAAGCAGGTAGCCACCGGTCGGCGCTTCCCAGTCGAGCATCTCGCCGCAGCAGAACACGCCGGGCAGCGCTCGCAGCATCAGCGCGTCGTCGAGCGACTCGAAACACACGCCGCCGGCGGTGCTGATCGCTTCATCCAGCGGACGCGTGCGCAGCAGGTGCAGCGGCAGGCGCTTGATCGCGGCGGCCAGTCGCGACGCGTCATCCATCACCTCGCGCGGAGTGCACTCGCGCAGCAGCGCCGCCTTGGCGCCGCTCAATCCGGTCTTGCCCTGCAGGTGGCTCGCCAACGAGCGCCGGCCGCGCGGTCGCGCCAGCTCGTCGCGCAGGCGCGCCTCGTCCCGGCCCGGTGCGAGGTCCAGATATAGGGCGGCTTCGCCGTGTGCGGCGATGGCTTCGCGCAACGGTGCCGACAGGGCGTAGATCAGCCCGCCCTCGATGCCGGTCGCGGTGAGCACGCATTCACCCGCGCGACGATGCTCGACACCGTCCGCGTCGATGACGTGGCCGACCACGTTCTTCAGCGGCTGGCCGGCGAAGCGATCGGCCAGGTGCGCGCTCCAGTCGGCGTCGAAGCCGCAGTTGGCCGGCCGTAGCGGCGCGATGTCGATGCCGCGCCGCTCAAGCCACGGCACCCACGTGCCGTCCGAGCCGAGCCGAGCCCAGCTCGCGCCGCCGAGCGCGAGCACCACCGCGCGCGCCTCGACGCGGCGCTCGCCGCCGGGGGTGGCAAAGCGCAGTCGCGTGCCGTGCCAGCCGCTCCAGCGATGACGCACGTTCATATGCACGCCGGCCTCGCGCAGCCGGTGCAGCCACGCGCGCAGCAAGGGGGCAGCCTTCATCTGCTGCGGAAAGACCCGTCCCGAGCTGCCGACGAAGGTCTCTATGCCGAGCCCGGCGGCCCATTCACGCAGCGCGTCGGCGCCGCGCGGCTCGAGCATCGGCGCGAGCCGCGCGGCGCGCGTGCCGTAGCGTGCGACGAAATCGGCTGACGGTTCCGAATGAGTGAGGTTGAGCCCGCCGATGCCGGCGAGCAGGAACTTGCGGCCCGGGGAAGGCATCGCGTCGAAGACCTCGACGCGATGGCCGGCTGCCGCCAGTACTTCGGCTGCGGCCAGGCCGGCCGGGCCGGCGCCGATCACGGCGACCTCGATGCGGGTGGGCGTGCTCATCGCAGGATCGCGCGCCAGGCGGCACGCTTGTCGGCCAGCGTGAGCGACGCGTTGGCCGGGCTGGTCGAGGGCAGGCCCATGAGTGCCGGCGTGCATCCGGGCAGCGGCAGCACGTGGCGACGGAAGCTGCGCTCGGCGAAGCCACCGTTGAAGAAGATGCGTTCGATTCCCGTGTTTTCGGCGAGAAAGGTCGCGAAATCGTTGACCTCGAGCGAGGCCGGGTCGATGGACGCATCCAGGCTGCCCTCGCGCCGGCACGCGCCGAGCACGTCCCACAGTGCGTAGCCGGCGGCAGTCAGTGCGGCCACGCGCGCGGCGTAGGGCGCGGCCGCATCGAAGCCGAGCAAGTCGCCGACGATCGGCCAGAAGGCGTTGCGCGGATGGGCGTAGTAGGCGTGAGCGGCGAGCGAGGCCAACCCTGGCATGCTGCCGAGGATCAGCGTGTGCGCGCCCGGCGCGATCAGCGGCGGGAAGGCTTGCAGGCGAGGCATGGTGTCAGATTGCATCGGGGCGATATTGTGCCGTGAAGTCGCGCGCGTTGGTTTCTATACTGGGATCACGGAGCGGTCGACGGTACCGCTCGCGGCGTTCCATCCACACCGTAGAGGAGGTCGGACATGGATACGCATAATCTTCCCAAAATGTTCTGGTCGTACTCCGAGGGCTGGCAGGACGTGATTCGCCAGCGTCCCGGCGTGACGCGGATGATGGCGATGTACGTCATGCCGATGTCGCTGATTCCGGCCGCGATGTTCATGTATGCGCTGCTGGTCACGCCCGGCGCGGTGTTCCCTGCGGTGGTGCCGCACATCACGACGGGTGAGGCGCTGGTGGTCGCGATCATGTTCTTCGCGGTCGAGATCGGCATGGTCGCGCTGATGGCCTCGATGATCCAGCAGATGGGCGACGTGGTCGATGTCACGCCCGATTACGAGGACGCCTTCATGCTCGCCGCGATCGCGCCCACGCCGCTGTGGATCGCGCCGCTGGCCTTGTTCGTGCCGTCGGTGACGTTCAATGTCGTTGTCGCGACGCTGGCGTGGATCGCATCGGCCGCGCTCATCTACCACGGTGTTTATCCGCTGTTCCGGCTCGGTGATCGCAGCCGCGCGCGGGTAATGGGCACCTTCGTGCTGCTCGCGGGCATCATTGCGTGGGCCGCCCTGATGGTTGTGCTGTCGCTGCTGTTGAGCATGGTGGTGGGGCTGCGCTGACATGCAGTGAGCCGCGCGTATTGCGCCACGCGAGCGGCAGACGCGGTCGCGCGTGGGCGGATTTCGGCGTGCAGGGTCGGCTCTGGCATAATCGCCGGCCTGTAGAACGACCGTCCCGCGTCCGACCGCGTCTTGAATTCCCCCGCAGATCCGTGCCGTGAAATCCGCTTCGCCGATTGCCTGAGTGCCGATCGGCCGCGCCTGAACGCGCTCGCGCGTCGCCTGCGGCGCGACAAGGGCGAGCGCCGTGCAAGGACCCAGGCCGACCTCGACGCGCTCGCCGAGCGCTCGCGTGCGCGGCTGGCTGAACGCGTCGCGCGCGCCCCCAGGCCCGAGTACCCGCCGGAACTGCCGGTCACGCTGCGACGCGAAGAGATCGCTGCGGCGATCCGCGAGCACCAAGTGGTCATCGTGTGCGGCGAGACCGGCTCGGGCAAGACCACGCAATTGCCCAAGATCTGCCTGGAACTGGGGCGCGGTGCGGCCGGCCTGATCGGCCACACCCAGCCGCGCCGCCTGGCCGCGCGCGCCACCGCCACCCGCATCGCGCAGGAACTGGGCAGCCAGTTGGGCGAGACGGTCGGTTTCAAGATTCGCTTCACCGACCGTGTCTCGCCGGCGAGCTACGTCAAGCTGATGACCGACGGTATCCTGCTGGCCGAGACTCAGGGCGACCCGGACTTGTCCGCCTACGACACCGTCATCATCGACGAGGCGCACGAGCGCAGCCTGAATATCGACTTCCTGCTCGGTTATCTGCGCACCCTGTTGCCACGCCGGCCGGATCTCAAGGTGATCGTGACCTCGGCCACGCTCGACGCCGAGCGCTTCGCGCGGCACTTCGCGCACGACGGCCGTCTCGCGCCGGTGGTCGAGGTCTCCGGTCGCTTGTTCCCGATTGAGTTGCGTCACCGCCCGCTCGAGGACGAGGGGGCACGCGGCAAGGGGCGCGAGCTGACGGATGCCATCGTCGACGCGGTCGAGGAGGCGCAGCGCATCGGCCCGGGCGACGTGCTGGTCTTCCTGCCCGGCGAGCGCGAGATCCGCGAGGCCGCGGAAGGCTTGCGCAAATCCCATCATGCCGCCGCGATGGAAATCTTGCCGTTGTTCGCGCGCCAATCGGCGCAGGAGCAGTCGCGCGTGTTCTCGGGCGGGCGCGGGCGGCGCGTGGTGCTGGCGACCAACGTCGCCGAGACCTCGCTGACCGTGCCGGGCATCCGTTACGTGGTCGATACCGGGCTGGCGCGCGTCAAGCGCTATTCCTACCGCAACAAGGTCGAGCAACTGCAGATCGAGAAGATCGCGCAGTCGGCAGCCAGGCAGCGCGCCGGGCGTTGCGGGCGCGTCATGGACGGGGTGTGCATCCGGCTCTACGGCGAGGATGATTTCGCCGCACGCCCCGAACACACCGACCCGGAGATTTTGCGCTCGTCGCTGGCGGGCGTGATCCTGCGCATGCGCTCGCTGCGTCTGGGGGCGGTCGAGGACTTCCCGTTTCTCGACGCGCCACAGCCGCGCATGATCGCGGACGGCTACCAGTTGCTCGCCGAACTGGGTGCCGTGACCGATGACGACGCGCGCGAACTCACCGCCACCGGCGAGGAGCTGGCACGTCTGCCGCTGGACCCGCGGGTGGGGCGCATGATTCTCGCCGCGCGCGATCGCGGCTGTCTGGCCGAAGTTCTGACGATCGCCGCGGCGCTGTCGGTGCAGGATCCGCGCGAGCGTCCGCAGGAGTCGCCCGGCGCGGCCGACCAGGCGCATGCGAAATTCCGCGGGCGCGAGCAGGACCAGCGTTCCGAATTCCTGTGGTATCGCAACCTGTGGCAGGCCTGGGACGAGGTCGTGCGCCACGAGTCCGGCAGCCGGCAGAAGGCATGGTGCCGGCAGCACTTCCTCAACCCTCTGCGCATGCGCGAGTGGCGCGACGTGCATGCGCAGCTCGCGACCCTGTGCGCCGAACATGGCTGGAAGTCCAACCAGGTTGCGGCGGGTTATGAAGTCATCCACAAGGCGCTGCTGGCGGGCCTGCTCGGCAACGTCGGGACGCGCGCCGAGGAGGCCAGCGGCCCGCAGGCCGGCAGCTATCTCGGTCCGCGCGGCGTGCGCTTCTGGCCGCATCCGGGCTCCAGTCTCGCGAAGAAGGCCGGTAAGTGGATCGTGTGCGCCGAGCTGGTCGAGACCTCGCGCCTGTTCGGCCGCTGCATCGCGCGCATTGAGCCCGAGTGGGTCGAGGAGGTCGGCGCGCATCTGATCCGACGCCAGGTCTTCGAGCCGCACTGGTCCAAGAGTGCAGGTAGTGTGCGCGCCTGGGAGCGCGGCGCGCTGTATGGCCTGGTGCTCTATCCACGGCGCGGCATCGGCTACCGCGACATCGACCCGGCGCTGTGCCGCGAGCTGTTCATTCGCGAGGGACTGGTGCAGGGCGAAATCGCCGACGCAGTGGCGCGCGGCATGGGTTTCCTGCAGCACAACCTCAAGCTGGTGGGGCAGATCGAGCGGCTCGAGCACAAGTCGCGCCGCCCCGATGTGCTGGTCGACGAGACGCTGATCGAGGCCTTCTACGAGGATCGCGTTCCCGACGATGTGCTCGACGTGGCGAGCTTCGAGAAATGGCGCAGGACGGCCGAGAAGGCCGAGCCCAAGCTGCTGCACCTGACGCGCGAACAACTGATGCGCCACGAGGCGGCCGGCATCACGACCGAGCGGTTCCCGGCGCATTTGGAGGTGTTCGGCCAGAAACTGAAGCTGACCTACCTGCACGAGCCGGGCGCGAGTGATGACGGCGTGACGCTGAGCGTGCCGCTGGCGATGCTCAACCAGATTCCGGCCGCGCGCTGCGAATGGCTGGTGCCGGGGCTGCTCGAGGAGAAGGTGCTGGCGTT
Organism: uncultured Azoarcus sp.; assembly: GCA_963975885.1. Lineage (GTDB taxonomy): Bacteria > Pseudomonadota > Gammaproteobacteria > Burkholderiales > Rhodocyclaceae > Pseudazoarcus. The sequence goes on along the minus strand of CAXBIS010000019.1, from coordinate 4,668 downwards.
GCTCAAGACCGTGCCGCAGAAACACCGCCATCGCCTGCAGCCGCTGTCCGAGAGTGCGGCGGCCTTCGTGGCCGCGGCCGAAGACGGTGAGTTCGACCGCGACGAGACACTGCTGCGTGCCCTACAGAATTTCGTCGAGCAGCGTGTTTCGCTGAAGCTGCCGCTCGAGGCCTTCCGCCCGGAGAACCTGCGGCCGCACGCCGCGATGAATTTTCGCGTGATCGACGAACATGGCCGCGTGCTCGGACAGTCGCGCAATCTGATGGATCTGCGCGCGCGCTTCGCGCGCGAGGTGGCCGAGCGTTTCCGCCGCGCCGAGTTCGAGGCGCCAGCGGCCGGGGCCGCGGAGGAGGAGGCGCCCGACGAGCAGCCGACGCGTCCCCCGGTCACGGACGGAACGTCGCAGGGGCTGACGGACTGGAGTTTTGGCGCGCTGCCTGAACTGCTCGAGGTGCGTGTGGCCGGACGTGAGGTGGTGGGGTTTCCGGCCTTGCATGATGACGGTGACAGTGTCTCGCTGCGCCCCTACGACACGCCCGAGGAGGCTGCACGCGTGCACCGTCGTGGCCTCGCGCGGCTGTTCGCGCTCAACCTGAAGGATCAGGTGCGCGCGATCGAGCGCCTGCCCGGGCTGCGCGAGCTGTCGCTGGCCTTCATGCCCTTCGGTACGGAGGCGGACCTCAAGCGCCAGCTCGTCGCCGCGACGCTCGAGCGCGTGTGCCTGGTCGAGCCCTTGCCGCAGGACGCGGACGCTTTCGCGTTGCGCTGCAAGGAGGCCAAGTCGCGCACCGGCCTGGTCGCGCAGGAGTTCATGCGCCTGGCGCAGCAGGTGCTGGCGGAGCGCGCTGCGCTGGAAAAGCGCCTGGCCGCGCTCAAGGGTTTTCCGGAAGTGGTCGAGGACGTGCGCGTGCAGGTCGATGCCCTGTTGGTGCAGGATTTTCTCGTCGCCCATCCGTGGGAGCGGCTGGCACACTTTCCGCGCTACCTGCAGTCGGCGGTGCTGCGCATCGACAAGCTGCGGGCCAATCCGGAGCGCGACGCGCGTGCAATGGCCGACTGGAACTCGCTTGCACGGCCCTTCGAACGAGAACTGGCGGCGCGCCGGCGCGCTGGCGTGGTCGAGCCGGCATTGGAGGAGTTCCGCTGGATGCTCGAGGAGTTGCGCGTAGGGCTGTTCGCCCAGGAGTTGCGCACGCCGATGCCGGTCAGCGTCAAGCGTCTGCAGAAGATCTGGGACGCGCGGCCGCGCTGATTCAGGGCGTGTTCTCGCCTGCCGGTGCGAATGGCAGTGCGCCGCGGGCAAGCCTTTCATTTGGCAGCGATTCGTGATATATTCGCGCGCTTTCCCTTGCTCCACCGGTTTTCGCATGCCGGGGGGCTGTCATTAACCACAAGGAGTACGCATGCGACACTACGAAATCGTGTTCATCGTCCATCCGGACCAGTCCGAACAGGTCCCGGCGATGATCGAGCGCTACCAGACGCTCGTGACCGGCAGCGGTGGCCAGATCCACCGTCTGGAAGACTGGGGGCGTCGTCAGATGGCCTACCCGATCCAGAAGATGCACAAGGCCCACTACGTTCTGATGAACATCGAGTGCGGCAACGAGGCGCTGGCCGAGCTCGAGCATGCCTTCAAGTTCAACGATGCCGTGCTGCGTCACCTCGTCATCCAGGTCAAGACTGCGGTCACCGTTGCTTCGCCGATGATGAAGGAAGAGAAGGCGCGTTCGCTGACCCCGAACACCGAGTCCGGTGAAACCGAGGGTGAAGGCGAAGCCAAGGTCAAGGAAGAGGCGTAAGTCGCCACACGTGTCGGATTCCGGGGCGAACCGATTCTGCGTCGAGGCGACGTTGGTCGAATTGCAGCCCCTGCGCCATACCCCCGCCGGCATGCCGGTCGCGGCATGCACGCTCAGGCATGAATCCCGTCAGGTCGAGGCCGGTGTGCCACGCGACGTGACGGTGGAGTTGCAGGCGGTGGCGCTCGGTGAGCTGGCGGCGATGCTTGCCGCGGCGAGGCCCGGGATGGCGATGCGGGCGAGCGGATTCATGGCGGCGAAGAGCCTTCGCAGCCGGATTCCGGTGCTTCATCTGAACGAGATCGAATTTCTGGAAGGAACGAAAAATGGCTTTCAAGCCCAAGTCCAAGTTCAAGAAAAAGGATGATCGCCGTGGTGGCGGTCTGTTCAAGCGTCGCAAGTTCTGCCGTTTCACGGCCGAGAAGATCGAGGAGATCGACTACAAGGATGTCGACCTGCTCAAGGACTTCGTGACCGAGACCGGCAAGATCATGCCGGCCCGCATCACCGGTACCAAGGCCGGCTACCAGCGCCAGCTGTCGACGGCGGTCAAGCGCGCGCGCTTCCTGGCCCTGCTGCCTTACACCGATCTGCACAAGTAAGGAGAGCCGGACATGCAAATCATTCTGCTCGAGAAAGTCGTCAACCTCGGTGTCCTCGGCGACATCGTCAAGGTCAAGGACGGCTACGCCCGTAACTTTCTGATCCCGCAGGGCAAGGCCAAGCGTGCGACCGAGGCCAACAAGGCCGAATTCGAAACGCGTCGCGCCGAGTTCGAACGCGCCCAGGCCGAGAAGCTGGCCGAAGCGCAGGGCGTCGCCGCCAAGCTCGAGGGCCACACGGTCCAGGTCGAGCGCAAGGCTGGCATGGATGGCCGTTTGTTCGGCTCGGTCGGTAACGCCGACATTGCCGACGCGCTCAAGGCCCAGGGCTTCGACATCGATCGCAGCGCCCTGCGCCTGCCGGACGGTCCGATCAAGCAGATCGGCGACGTGCAGGTCGACGTCGCGCTGCATCCGGACGTGATCGCATCGATCACCGTTTCGGTGCTCGGCGACCAGCAGTAAGCGCTTGCGCTACCAGTTGAGCGAGGCTGTCTGCGGACAGCCCCGTTTTCGTTTACCGCACGCGCATCGCGAAGTCCGGATGCGTGGGTGCGCGTCTGCGATCCGGGCTAGAATCCGGGATTGAATTTGCGTTCCGGAAGTGTCCCGATGGCCAGCCTGCCAACCGATTTCTCCGCCGATCCCCAGATTGGCGCGATTCGCCTGCCTCCGCACTCGATCGAGGCCGAGCAGGCGCTGATCGGCGGCATTCTGCTCGACAACGCGGCGTGGGAGCGGATCGCCGATCTGGTCTCGGAGGTGGACTTCTACCGCGACGACCATCGTCGCATCTATGCGCACATCGCCAAGCTGATCGATCAGGGCAAGCCGGCCGACGTCGTCACGGTGTTCGAGTCGCTGGAGAAGTCCAACGAGTCCGAGCGGGCCGGTGGGCTGGCGTACATCGCGGAAATCGCCAACAGCACGCCGTCGGCGGCCAATATCCGGCGCTACGCGGAGATCGTTCGCGAGCGAGCGATCCTGCGCAAGATGGTCGCCGTCGGCGACGAGATCGCCGCGAGTGCGCTCAATCCGTCCGGGCGTGATGCCAAGTCGCTGCTCGACCAGGCCGAGGCCAAGGTCTTCGAGATCGCCGAGGCCGGAGCCAAGGATGCCGGCGGCTTCGAGTCGATCCAGCCCCTGCTGCGCAAGGTCGCTGATCGTGTGCAAGAGCTCTACGACCGCGACAATCCGAACGACGTCACCGGCGTGCCGACCGGCCTGATCGACCTGGACGAGAAGACTTCCGGCCTGCAGCCCTCGGACATGATCATCGTCGCCGGACGCCCGGCGATGGGCAAGACCTCCTTCGCGCTCAACATCGCCGAGCACGTGGCGGTGGATTGCGGCCTGCCCGTGGGCATCTTCTCGATGGAGATGCCGGGCACTCAACTCGCAACGCGCTTCATCTCGTCGATTGGCCGCATCGACCAGACCAAGCTGCGTACCGGACGGCTGTCGGACGAGGACTGGCAGCGGCTCACTGCCGCGATGGGGCGGCTGTATGAGGCGCCGATCTTCATCGATGAGACGCCGGGGCTGAACCCGATCGACCTGCGTGCCCGCGCGCGCAGGCTGGCGCGCAAATGCGGCAAGCTCGGCCTGATCGTCGTCGATTACCTGCAGCTGATGACCGGCATACGCGATAACGACAACCGCGCCTCCGAGCTTTCCGATATTTCGCGCTCGGTCAAGTCGCTGGCCAAGGAGCTTAACGTGCCGATCATCGCGCTGTCGCAGCTCAACCGCAGTCTCGAGCAGCGCCCCAACAAGCGGCCGGTGATGTCGGATCTGCGCGAATCAGGTGCCATCGAGCAGGACGCCGATATCATCATGTTCATCTATCGGGATGAGGTGTACAACCCGGATTCGCCCGACAAGGGCTCGGCCGAACTGATCATCGGCAAGCATCGTAACGGCCCCACCGGCATGGTGCGGCTGACCTTCCGCGGCGAATGCACGCGCTTCGACAATTTTGTCTCCGGCGTAAACTACTGATCGTTCAGTACTGTCCGGATGCTTTACGGGTAAGTTCCTCGAAGGTGCTCGCGAGACGTATTGACACCCTGTTTGTGACCCTTATACTGCGCGGCTCGCTGCAACGAGCGCGCTGTTTTGTGGTGCTGGATTCGGGGTTGCGAGGGGAGTTCCGGAGGTTGAGAAGTTGCTCCGGGGTGCTTGACGAAGCGGCTGGTGTTGTTCATAATCTCGCTTCTTCGCTGCCGGGTGGCAGCGGTTCTTTAAAAATTTGGACAATCGAT
>CAXBIS010000018.1:0-62736 GCA_963975885.1 uncultured Azoarcus sp. | reverse complement strand
CTTCCTCAAGATCAAGGATGCCTTCCCCGGAAAAGCGCGATGAACCTTTTTTTTGTGTCATGCTGCCGCGATTCGAAGCCAAGGGGAGTCAGGCCATGCCCGTCATCGCAATGAATCAGGAAATGGCGTCACTTGGAAAGGATGTTGCGCAGGCGCTTGCCGAAGAACTCGGGCTTGCGCAGGTTACCCACGAAGTGGTCGATCACGTCGCCCACAAGATGCACGCGCGCAAGAGCCTGATCCGACGGGTCATGGACGGCAAGGCCGGCATGCTCGATCGCATGCGCACCGATTCGCGCAGCGTGTCGACCTACGTCGCCGAAGAGGTCTTCGAGCTAGCCGCCCGGGGCAACATCATCATCCGTGGTTGGGGTGCCACCTATCTGTTGAGAACCATCCCTCATGTCCCGTGTGTACGGGTATGCGCTTCGCTCGAACGACGGGTGGCGTGGCTGATGCGCAGACTCGACACGGACGATGAGGATGTGATTCGCCACGAGCTTCGCCGCAGCGACGCTGCGCACGCGCACAACATGCGTCAGAGGTTCGGCGTGAACTGGGGTGACCCCCTGCTTTATGATCTTGTGCTCAACACGGACCGGCTATCCGTCAGCGGGTGCGTCGATCAGATCAAATCGCTACTGTCTCTTCCCGAGTTCCATGAAACGCCCGAATCGAGGCGCTTGCTCGCGAATGCGGCACTCGAAGCGCATATTCTCGCTGCACTCAAGGCAGCCAATGATACCGAGCACGTCAACATCACGATTAGTGTCGATGACGAGCGCATTGCGCTTGAAGGAATTGCGACAAACGACGCGGAGCGCAAGGCAGCGGAGCGGATCGTGCGCAGTGTGAGTGGTCAAAGAGAGATCGACAACCGGCTGAAGGTGATCCGTGCCTGAACTTTCTGCTAGTGACGGGATGAAGCGAAGCAGGCCGGGCGGCACTACTGATACGGCGTGGGGTCTGGAATGCCGCTGGCTTCGAATCCCTCGCGGCGCAGCCGGCATGCGTCGCACATGCCGCAAGCCGTTCCGTCGTCGCTGGCCTGATAGCACGAAACGGTGAGTGAATAATCGACGCCAAGGGCGCTTCCTTGCCGAATGATCTCGGCCTTGGATAGATTCATCAGCGGCGCATGAATTCGCAGCCGGGTGCCCTCGGTTCCGGCACGCGTGGCGAGATTCGCCACGGCCTCGAATGCTGCGATGAAGTCCGGGCGGCAATCGGGGTAACCGGAATAGTCGACTGCGTTCACCCCGATGAAGATGTCGCCGGCGCCAAGCACCTCTGCCCACGCCAGAGCCATCGAGAGCATGACCGTGTTGCGGGCCGGCACATAGGTCGTGGGTACGCCCTCGGACGGCCCGGTGATCGGGACCTGAAGTGCCGAATCGGTCAGGGAAGAGCCACCGAATTGGCCAAGATCCACGGTGGCAACGCGATGTTCGCGAACGCCGAATTCAAGTGCGATGCGGCGCGATGCGTTCAACTCGGCTGAATGGCGCTGCCCGTAGGCGACCGAAAGCGTATGGCATTCATAGCCGGCATCTCGTGCGATCGCGAGACACGTGGTCGAATCGAGGCCGCCCGACAACAGGATTACGGCACGGCGAGGCGCCACGGTGGAGGGTAAATCGGACACGGTTCAGCGCCCCTGGGCGTCAAGCCACAGGATCTTGTGGAGTTGTGTCTGGAAGCGGACAGGTAGACGATCACGGACGATCCATTCTGCGAGTCTGGCCGAGTCGAGACGCCCATGCACTGGCGAGAGCAGCACCGGGCAGCGTCCGGCGAGTCCATGCTCGGCGATGCGTTCGCGAGCCCAGGCGTAATCGGCTTCGTCGGCGATAACGATCTTGAGTTCGTCGGTGGAACGAAGGTGCTCAAGGTTCGCCCACAGATTGCGCCCGACCTCACCCGAGCCCGGCGCCTTGAGATCGACGATGCGCGACACGCGCGCATCGACGTCCGAAATATCGAGCGCACCGCTGGTCTCGAGCGAAACCGAGAAGCCTTCGTCGCACAAGCCGGCCAACAGATCCAGGCAGGCCCGTTGCGCCAGCGGCTCTCCACCAGTGACGCAGACATGATGCAGGCGGTGGGTTGCGACTTCCGCTACGAGATCGTCCACATCGCGCGAGCGTCCACCATGGAATGCGTACTCGGTGTCGCACCAGACGCAACGCAGGGGGCAGCCGGTCAGCCGCACGAACACGGTGGGCAAGCCGATGCGCGAGGTTTCCCCCTGAATTGAAGCAAAGACCTCGGTGATACGCACCGAGGTCTTTGTTCTTTGCACCAACTCCTGCACGGGCACCACTACTGCTCGACGCGCTGGCGGGCGACCTGGGCTGCCGAACTGTCCGGATGCTGGGCGATGATGCGTCCGAGGGTGTCCTGCGCAGCGCGGCGTTCGCCCAGCAACAACTGGCTGTTGGCCAAGCCGAGAAGCGCGTCAGGCACGATGTCGTTGTCGGGCCAGGTCGTCACGATCGTGTCGAACATGGCCCGCGCAGCGGCGACCTCCTTGGCCTGCAGCGCGGCATTGCCTGCCCAGAAATGCGCATTGGGCAGGAAGCCACTTGCCGGATAGTCGGTAATGAAGGCGCGGAAGGCTGACAGGGCCTCGGAATGCTTGCCGTCCTTGAGTAGTTGAAGTGCCGCCTCGTAGGCGCTCGCCTCCACCGCTGGGTCAGGCCCACTGCGCTGTTGCGCAGCGACCGATTCCTTCGAGGCCGTCTCGAGCTTGAGTACACGGCCGTCCAGATCGACGTAGAAGTCGTGCTGGCGGGCACGCAATGACTCCATCTCGTGCGTGAGCACTTCGAGCTGGCCGCGCAGGCGGGCGACTTCCTCTTTCAGCGCGGCGTTCTGATTGAGCAGATCGAAGTGCGCCCGACTGATGGTGTTGAAGCGCGTGTTCATCTCTTCGCGCAGGCTGTTCACCTGGCGCGAATCCGACCCGAACACTTGTGCTTGGGCCGAAGACGCGCTCAGGACTGCGAACAACAGCGCTGTCGACAGGCGACGCAGCATCAGAACTCGCCGGTGTAGAGCATGTCGGAGCGACGATTTTCGGCCCAGCAGCTCTCGGTCGACTCGGTGCAGCGGGGCTTCTCTTCGCCGAGGCTGACCGATTCGATCTGGGCTTCCTCGACGCCGAGCAGCACCAGCGACCGCTTGACCGCTTCAGCCCGCTTCTGGCCCAGCGCGACGTTGTACTCGCGACTGCCGCGCTCGTCGGTGTTGCCCTGGATCATCATCTTGATCTGACCGTGGTTCTTCAGGAAGGACGCATGGGCCTCGATCAGTTCGGCAAACTCGGGACGGATAACAAAGCTGTCGAAATCGAAGTAGATCGTGCGCTGCGACAGGATGTGATTCGGATCGGTCAGGGATGCGATGCTGCCGCTCGCCGAACCGTCAGTCGCAGAGGTGCCGGAGCTGCTGCCGTCGCCAAGTGCGCCCATGTCGTTGCGCGTAATGCTGGAATCCGTGACCGCAGCCGTCGTCGTGTCCGATCCGGAGGCCCCGGAGCCGGCCGAACCAGCCGTGCCGTCGGCAGCCTGATCCCCGGTCCCACTGCAAGCGATCAGCAGCGAGGCGAGAAGTGCTGGCAGGAGAACTTTCTTCATATCGATTCCCTTGAAAATGGAAAAAACCGACAAATCTTCATTGCCGGGGGATTGGACCCCAGGCTGGCTCGCGGATCTCCGCCGCCTGGCTTGTAAGGCGCTGCCGCACGCGGCCGTCCGTGGATACGGCCGACAGCACGCCGCGACTCGCGCTACCGGAAGCATAGAGGATCATGCGCCCGTTGGGGGAAAAGCTGGGTGATTCTACACCGGGTTCGCTGGTCAAAATGACGCTTCGACGCGACGAAAGATCAAGCAACGCGACCTGGAAGCGTCCCTCTCTGCGCGTGACGTAGGCCAGATTGCGGCCGTCCGGCGACGCGCGTGGTGTGACGTTGTAACTTCCTTCGAAGGTGATGCGTTCAGCATCACCGCCGTCGGACGGGACGCGATAGATCTGGGGGCTGCCGCCGCGGTCGGATGTGAAGTAAATCCAGCGGCCGTCGTGGGACCAGGCGGGTTCGGTGTCGATGCTTTCCGAGAAGCTGATGCGCTTGAGGCCCGAACCGTCGGCGTTGATGATGTACATCTGCGACGGGCCGTCCTTGGTCAGCACCACGGCGAGGCGTTTTCCGTCGGGCGCCCAGGCGGGCGCGGAATTCGAGCCGAGGAAGGCGGCAACCTGCTGACGCTGTCCGGTCGGCAGATCGTGGATGTAGATGATGGGCTTCTTCTTCTCGAACGATACATAGGCCAGGCGCTTGCCGTCCGGCGACCACGACGGAGAGATGATCGGTTCGCGTGAAATGAGCGCGGGCTGCGGGTTCATGCCGTCGGCGTCGGCGATCTGCAGCTCGTGACGCGCGCCCCTGACCACGACATAGGCGATCCGCGTGGAGAAATAGCCCGGCTGGCCGGTCAGTTTCTCGTAGACGAAGTCCGCAATACGGTGGCCGGTGACGCGGTTCTGCTTGGCGCTCATGTGCAGGGACAAGGCGCCGAGCTCGACGCGTCTGATGGTGTCGAACAGGCGTACACGGATGCTGAAGCGTCCGTCGGTCAGCGCTACGACGGTACCCGTGAGCACCGCGTCCGCGCCGCGTTTGCGCAGCGCGGGCAAATCCGGGATCTGGGATTCGGGGTAGGTCTGCAGACCGGTGTCGACCAGTCCGAACAGACCGCTGCGTTCGAGATCTGCCCGGATCACGTCGCTGACGCTGTCGGGCAGGCGGTTCTCGTTCTCAAGGGTCGGGATCGCTAGCGGAAAGCGGGTGGCGCTGGCACCCGTAATCTCGATCGACAACTGGGCATGCACGACCGTTGCGAAGAGTACGACCCAGCAGGCGAGCAGAGCGCGCAATGGGAGCTTCATAGTCATATCGGGCAAAGGACTCCGCAGATTATAGCCGGATCGACACGTGTTTCGGGTCGCTCCGGTCGTGGGTGGATCGTCGACTCCGCCAAATGCGACTCGGCGGAGTCGGGAAGTGCGGCCGGATTGCCGGGCCGGATCATGGGGCCTCCAGCGGGCGGAATGTGATGGTCAATTCCCGCTTGAAGAGTGACTTGTCTTCCGGCAAGGGTAACGGGCTTGCACGCTGGATGGCGCGTTCGATCGCGATATCGAGCTGTGCGTTCCCCGACGATTGCAGCAATTCCACTTTCGAAACATCACCGTTGGGGAGTTGGGTCACCTTGAACATCGCCTGCGGATTGCCTTGCAGGCCGGGTGGGATGATCAGCCTGCTGCGCACGTGCAGCCGCAAAAGATTCTCGTACGCGGCCAGTGCAGCCGGGTCTGCACTGGGCGAAGTGCGCGCACGTGCCATCTCCTGCGCCAGCCGATCCGACAGATAGTCCGGCACCTGGGGCGATGGCGCAGGAGTCGGCGGCGGCGGACTGGGCTTGGGCTTGGGTTTGGGCGGCGGGAGCGGCTCGGGGTCAGGCGCTGTCTCCGGCTGCGGTGGCTCCGGTTCAGGAGCCGGGGGCGACGGGGCCGGTTCCGGGCGCGGTGGCTCCGGTGGCTCCGGTTTGGGCTCCGGTTTGGGCGGCGGCGGCTCGGGTGTCGGCTCCGGCTTTGGCGGCGGAGGCGACGTTTCCGGGCGCGGCTCGGGCTTGGGCGGCGCGGGCCTGGGCGCCGGCTCCGGTTTGGGCGGAGGCGGGGGCGCGGGCCTGGGCTCCGGTTTCGGGGGCGGAGGCGTTGTCGGCTTGGGCGGCGGCGGCGGGGGTGGCTCCGGCTTGGGTTCGGGTTTGGGCGGCTCGGGCTTCGGTGCGGGCTTGGGCGCCGGCTTTTCTGCGGGCTTCGCCGCAGGCTTGGACTCCGGCTCGGGCGCCCCGACCAGGGCAACCTCGAGCGTCGCAGGCGGCTGTGTTTCCCAGCGCACGCCGACGAACAGGAAGACTGCGAGGCCCACGTGTACCAGCACGGCCAGTACGATGGACCACAGTTTGCTCGCCGCGTCGGGTGTCGCTGCACGCAGCAGATTCGACTTCATCTTCCGGAACCGCTCTGGGTCTGCAGGCTCACGCGCGAGAAGCCGGTGCGTCGGAGCTGGTCGAGGGTTGTCATGACCCGGTCGTAGCTGACGTTGCGATCGGCTGCGACGATGACGTTTTGCGCCGGATTTGCGGCCAGCATTTCCTTGAGCGCGCCGAGCAACTGGGTGTTGCTCATGCTCTCCGGGCTGTCACTCGCCGAACGCTGCAACGCAAGACCGTCGGCGCTCACGACCACATAGGCCGCCACCGAGGGCGGTGGTGGCAGATCGGATACCTCGGGCAGATCGACCGAGCCGTGCTGGATCATCGGCGCGGTGACCATGAAGATCACAAGCAGTACCAGCATCACGTCGATGTAGGGCACGACGTTGATCTGGTTCATGAGCCTGCGCTGACGCATCGGGGTCCTCCTTGAAGCGGTTTAGCGCAGATGGCGTTGCAGGATGTTCGAGAACTCTTCCATGAAGCTCTCGAAACGGATGCCGATGCGGTCGATATCGTGCGTGAAGCGGTTGTACGCAACGACCGCCGGAATGGCGGCGAACAGACCGATTGCAGTGGCGACCAGCGCCTCGGCGATGCCTGGCGCAACCAGGGCGAGTGACGCCGTGCTGACGTTGGCCAGACCGCGGAAGGCGTTCATGATCCCCCACACCGTGCCGAGCAGGCCGATGTAAGGCGCAACGGAGCCGACGGTGGCGAGGAAGGCGGTATGCGATTCGAGGTCGTCCATCTCGCGCTGGTGGGTGGCGAGCATCGCGCGGCGCGAACCGTCGATGATGGCTACGTGGTCATGACTCTTTGCCCGAAGCTTGGTGAATTCCCGGTAGCCGGCCTCGAAGATGCGCTCCATGCCGACACAGGTGTGGCGTGCAGAAGCCGCGTTCTGGTAGAGCGTGTTCAGATCGCCACCGCTCCAGAAGCTGCGTTCGAAGCGGCCGGTGCTCGAACGCATCGCCCGGATCTGGAACCATTTGCGGAAGATCCAGTACCAGGAAATCAGCGACAGGCCGGCCAGCAGCGCCATCACCAGTTGCACGAGCAGGCTCGCCTGGGTGATCAGGAAAAGGATGGATAGATTCTCGGTTCCGGTCATGTCGGGTCGGCTATGGCTGGCAACAGGGACCGCAGAGCGGTCGGGATCGGGGTGGGACGGCCGCTCGCGGCATTGACGCAGGCGATCGTGATTCGCGAATCGAACAGGACTTGCTCGCCGCGCAGCACGCTCTGGGCAAAGACCAGGCTGGCGCGCCCCAGGCGAGCAAGACGGGTGACGATGGACAGTGCGTCGTCGAGCCGCGCCGGGGCGAGGTAGTCGGCCTGCACCGAGCGCACGACGAAGACGGTGTGCAACTCGTTGAGCATCTCCCGCTGCTCGAAGCCGAGCGCGCGCAGCCACTCGGTGCGGGCCCGCTCACAGTAGCGCAGATAATTGGCGTAATACACCACCCCGGCGGCATCGGTGTCTTCGTAATAGACCCGGGCGGGAATCGTGAATGCAGCATCGTTCGGCGCGGGCTTGGCGGTCGAAAGCATTGCGGCATTCTAGCCGAGCGCGACGGGTGCTGCGTACCCGTGCGCCAGAGCGGCTGTATCGAATGGTAAAAAGTGCCGCGCGTGGCGCAGAAAAGGCCGCGGGGCCTGTTCACATTTTCCATGGTGGTCCGCCAGCCCGAGTGGTGAGCAGGCCCTGAAGTGTATCGATTCGGCCCGCAATGCTATTCTTTAGGACGTTTCGCCCAGCCTTGGGCTCATCGGCAACAGGTTATCGAGCGTGGTCACTCCCCCAAAGCGCAATCGTACGGTTCCTGCCTCCGGCGCGGCTTCCAGTTTGCCGCCGGATCATGACGAGTTGTCGCTGCATGAATGCGCCAGCCTGGTGGAAGTGCAGGAAGTGAGCACTGGCATCGGCTCGGCCTGTGAAGAGGTCGCGGTGCTCTACGCCAACGGCAATATCCGTGAGGCCGAGGCGCTGCTCGATGCCTTGCTCGCCGATGGGAATCACGCCGACGACGAATGGCCGTGGACGATGCTGCTCGATCTTTACCGCCTGACCGGCCAGCGTGAGCGCTTTGAAGCAAGGGTGATCGACTATGCGACACGCTTCGAACGTTCGCCGCCGCCGTGGCACAACCTCTCTGCAACGGCGCCGCGCTCGGGCAGCAGCGCGACGCCGTCGATGAAGCTCGCCGGTTTGCTGTCCTCGGCGCTGGCCAGGCAGATCGAGCAGATCGTCGTGCTTGGCGAGCGCAACCGCGCGGTGCGCATCGACCTGGCCTCGTTGCGTGACGCCGACGACGAGGGCAGTGCGCTGCTGCTCGCCGCGATCGCCCGCTTGCGTCGTGCCCGCGTAAGGGTGTCGCTCTCCGGCGTCGACAGGCTCGTCACGACCCTGTCCGCGCGCATACAGACCGGCGTGGCCGAGGAGCGTTCGGTGTGGCTGCTGCTGCTCGAGTTGGTCCAGAACGGGGGCGCTCAGGAGCGTTTCGATGAACTGGCGCTCGACTACGCGATCACCTTCGAGGAGTCGCCGCCGTCCTGGAGCCCGGTTACGCCCTTGGCCGAAGACACGGCGCCGGACGCCGGCGTCGCGGTGCGTTCTGGCGGGCACTTGGCCTTCGACGGGGAGATTGCGGGCGGTGGCAGTGCAGTTTTCGGTCGCATCGTCGAACTGGCCGAGGAGCGCAACGAGATCGTCGTCGATTGCAGCCGGTTGCGGCGCATGGATTTCGTCAGTGCCGGCACGCTGTTCAATGTGTTGTCGACGCTGCGCTCCAAGGGGCGGCACGTTACGCTGCGTGGCGTCAACGCAATGGTGCTCGCGCTGTTGCACGTGATGGGTGTGGGCCAGGTCGCCAAGATCACGCCGCGCCCCTGAACGCATCAAAGGAATTTCGAATGGAGCAATACCACGGTACGACGATCCTGTCCGTCAGGCGTGGGCGCGAAGTCGCCCTCGGTGGCGATGGTCAGGTCACGCTCGGCAACATCGTCATCAAGTCCAGCGCGCGCAAGGTGCGCACCATCCATGATGGCAAGATCCTCGCCGGATTTGCCGGCGGCACGGCTGACGCCTTCACGCTGTTCGAGCGCTTCGAGGCAAAGCTCGACAAGCACCAGGGCAACCTGCTGCGCAGCGCGGTGGAACTGGCCAAGGACTGGCGCACCGACCGCATGCTGCGACGGCTAGAGGCGATGCTGGCGGTGGCGGACGCCGAGCATTCGCTGATCATCACCGGCAATGGCGATGTGCTCGAGCCCGAGCAGGGCATTGTCGCGATTGGAAGCGGCGGGGCCTATGCGCAGGCCGCCGCACGTGCGCTGTTCGAAAACACCGAGCTGTCGCCCGAGGATATCGTGCGCCGTTCGCTGAGCATTGCCGGCGACCTGTGCATCTACACCAACAACCAGCACGTGGTCGAGGTGCTCCCCGCATGACCTGGATGACTCCCCCCGAAATCGTTTCCGAACTCGACAAGCACATCGTTGGCCAGGATCGCGCCAAGCGCGCGGTCGCCATTGCGTTGCGCAACCGCTGGCGTCGGGCCCAGGTGGCCGAACCGCTGCGCAGCGAGATCACGCCCAAGAACATCCTGATGATCGGCCCCACCGGCGTGGGCAAGACCGAGATCGCGCGGCGCCTGGCGCGACTGGCCAATGCGCCCTTCGTCAAGGTCGAGGCGACCAAGTTCACCGAGGTCGGCTACGTTGGCCGCGACGTCGAGACCATCATCCGCGACCTCGTGGAAATCGCCGTCAAGGATGCGCGCGAATCGGCGATGCGCGCGGTGCGCACGCGCGCCGAGGATGCCGCCGAGGACCGCGTACTCGACGCGCTGCTGCCGGCGGCCCGTCCCACCGGCTACGGTGACCCGGAGCCGGCCGATTCGGCGACCCGCCAGAAATTCCGCAAGAAGCTGCGCGAGGGCGAACTCGACGACAAGGAAATCGAGATCGAAATCTCGCAATCGCCGATGAGCACCGAGATCTTCGCGCCGCCCGGCATGGAAGAGCTCACCCAGCAGATCCAGGGCATGTTCCAGAACCTCGGTCAGGCGCAGCGCAAGCAGCGTCGCATGAGGATTTCCGAGGCGCTCAAGGCGCTCGCTGACGAGGAGGCCGCGCGGCTGATCAATGACGAGGAGGTCAAGATCGCCGCGGTGCGCGCGGTCGAGCAGGACGGTATCGTCTTTCTCGACGAGGTCGACAAGATCGCTGCGCGATCCGATGCCCAGGGGGCCGACGTCTCGCGTCAGGGCGTGCAGCGCGACCTGCTTCCGCTGGTCGAGGGCACGACGGTGTCGACCAAGTACGGCATGATCCGCACCGACCACATCCTGTTCATCGCAAGCGGCGCCTTCCACCTGTCCAAGCCGTCAGACCTGATTCCGGAGCTGCAGGGCCGTTTCCCGATTCGCGTCGAACTCGAGAACCTCTCGGTCGAGGATTTCGAGCGCATCCTGACTCAGACTGACGCCTGCCTGACGCGCCAGTACGAGGCGTTGCTGGACACGGACGGCGTAAAAGTGTCGTTTTCTCGCGACGGAATTCGCCGTTTGGCCGAGATTGCCTTCCAGGTCAACGAGAAGACC
This sequence comes from uncultured Azoarcus sp., assembly GCA_963975885.1. GTDB lineage: Bacteria > Pseudomonadota > Gammaproteobacteria > Burkholderiales > Rhodocyclaceae > Pseudazoarcus. The sequence goes on along the minus strand of CAXBIS010000018.1, from coordinate 52,067 downwards.
GAAAATATTGGCGCCCGTCGTCTATACACTGTGATGGAAAAGCTGCTCGAGGAAGTTTCGTTCGAGGCCGGCAAACCGGGCTTCACGGAGGTGCTCGTCGACGCTGCGTGTGTCGACGCGCGGCTCGATGTGTTCGCGCAGCGGGAAGACCTCGCACGCTACGTGCTCTGACGGGAGAACATCATGCGTACGGCCATCGCGACAGCGCTCGCAACGGTCAGCATGTCGGCCGCACCCCTGGCGGTCGCCGGGGACAACGCGCTTGAATTGCGCTACGGCGAGCGCGGCGACATCACTTTTCATGGCGCGAGCCTGCGTTTCGGCGAACTTTGGTCGCGCGATGCCGGCAACTGGAAGATGCGGCTGCAGCCGGTCGTCGAGGGCGGCCGTTTCCGCTACAGCGGCAGCCGTGCAGAGCGCGATCAGGTCAGCTATGGCGGTCTCGGCTTGGGCTTTCGCATCGCCCACGCCTCGGCGGCGATCCGGCCGTATTTTGAGCTTGGCCTGGGTGCGACCTACTTCGACCAGACCACGCTGGGTCCGCGCGGGCTGTCGACACGCTTCCAGTTCACCGAGTGGATCGGCGTCGGGCTGGAGTTCGCCGAGTACTTCTCGCTGGGCGTGCGCTTCTCGCACTACTCGAACGCCAACATCAAGAGACCCAACGACGGCGTCGACATGCAGCAGATCGTCGTCGGTGCCCGCTTCTGAGCGGAGCTGACGCACTCGTGCAACGGGCCGGCCGAGCGCCGGCCCCTTTCGTTTGAACATGCAGGGCGCGCGCTGCGCCGTGGAGTCGCCGGTTCATGGACATCGCCGTTCGCATCATCGAAATCCTCTTTCCGCTGTTCTCGATCGCGACCCTGGGCTATTTCGTCGGCCGGCGCATGAAGCCGGACCTGTCGCATGCCAACAAGCTCAACATGGATGTCTTCGTGCCGGCGCTGGTATTCGCGGCGCTGGCCAACCAGGAGTTCGAGATTGGCGGTTTCATCCCGCTCGGCGTGGCGACGCTGATCCTCGTCTTTGGTTCGGGCCTGGCCGCATGGCTGCTCGCGCGCGCGCTGAAGATCGACCTGCGCACGCTGGTGCCGCCGATCATGTTCAACAACTGCGGCAATCTCGGTCTGCCGCTGGCGGTCCTGGCCTTCGGCGATGTCGCGCTGGCGCCGGCGGTGGTGATGTTCATGCTCTCCAACCTGCTGCACTTTTCCTACGGCGCCTGGCTGCTCGACCACCGCGTGCGCATCTGGAACGTGTGGCGTGTGCCCTCGGTGATGGCGACCTTTGCCGGCCTGGCCGTGGCGATCGCCGGCCTCGAGGTGTGGTCGCCGCTGCTCACCTCGATCCGCATGCTGGGCGAGATATCGATCCCGCTGATGCTCTTCGCGCTCGGCGCCCGGTTGGCAGACTCCACCATCGCGTCGGTCGGTCGTGGCGTGCTGGTGGCGGTCGCTCGGCCGGCCATCGGCGTGGCGCTGGCCTTCGCCGTGATGCTGTTCATCGACCTGCCGCCGCAGGAGCGCGCGCTGCTCATCGTCTTCGGCGCGCTGCCGCCGGCGGTGCTCAACTACATTTTCGCCGAGCGCTACGGTCAGGAGCCGGCCACCGTCGCGTCGATGGTGCTGGTGGGCAATCTGGCGGCGCTTGTGACCTTGCCGATCGCGCTGGCGATCGCGCTGCCGTGAGCGTTCTATGGCGATGAAGCTGTTTCTGCGCTGCCTCGACGCGATCGAAGCGCATCACCGCGCCAACCTGTTGCGCGCTGCCGGCATCCGCGCCGAAGTGCGCAATACGCATCTGGCCGGCGCGGTCGGCGACATCCCCTTCATCGAGACCGGCCCGCAGGTGTGGATCGATGCCAGCGAAAGCATTGAGCGCGCGCGCGAGGTGCTCGATCAGGCCGCAGCCGCGCCCGTCCAGCCGGACTGGCGCTGTGAATGCGGTGAGATGATCGAGGGGCAGTTCGCGCAGTGCTGGAGCTGCGGTCGCACACGTCCGCTCGATCCCTGAGTCCCTATTTATCTGCAGCAGGCTTGGCGCCCTTGCCGCCCATCAGCGAACTGAGCAAGTCGACGGGAACCGGGAAGACCAGTGTCGAACTCTTGTCGCCCGCCACCTGGGTGAGCGTCTGCAGGTAGCGCAACTGCATCGCCGCCGGCTGGCGCGAGAGCATCTCGGCCGCCTCCATTAGGGCCTGGGCGGCCTGCTTCTCGCCGTCGGCATGGATCACCTTGGCGCGCCGTTCGCGCTCGGCCTCGGCCTGACGTGCGATGGCCCGCACCATGGTGTCGTTGAGGTCGATGTGCTTGATCTCGACGTTGGCCACCTTGATGCCCCAGGCGTCGGTCTGCGAATCGAGAATCTCCTGAACGTCGTTGTTGAGCTTCTCGCGCTCCGAGAGCATCTCGTCGAGTTCGTGCTTGCCCAGTACGGCGCGCAACGTGGTCTGCGCAAGCTGGCTGGTGGCCTCGAAGTAATGTTCGACCTGGATGATGGCCTTCTCCGGATCGATGACGCGAAAGTACAGCACGGCGTTGACCTTGACCGAGACGTTGTCGCGCGAGATCACGTCCTGGCTGGGCACGTCCATGGTCACCACGCGCAGGTCCACCTTCACCATCTGCTGGATGCCGGGGATGACGATGATCAGGCCCGGACCCTTGACCTTCCAGAAGCGGCCGAGCATGAAGATCACGCCGCGCTCGTACTCGCGCAGGATGCGGAAGGTGCTGATGATCAGCGCGATGACGACGATCGCGACGATGCCCAGACCGAAATCGAAATCGAACATCATGAATTGCTCCTGTGTGGTTCGGTGTTCGGGGCGAGGGGCTCGACCTCGAGCGTGAGCCCGTCGATGGCGGTGACGCGAATGGACTGGCCGGGCGCGAGAGTGGAATTCGAATGCACCCGCCAGCGCTCGCCATGGATGCGCGCATGCCAGCCGTTGTCGTTATCGAGCACGTCGCCGCGCGCGCCGACCAGTTGCTCGGCGCCGCTGACCACGCGTCGCGCGCGCGCCTTGACGGCAAAGGTGCCAATCGCAAAAAGCAGCGCAGCACTGAGCAGGGCCATGCCGATTATGAAGCTCAGCGGAACGCCGAAGCCTGGCGCTTCGGTGTCGACCAGGAACAGTCCGCCGACGACGAAGGCGATGACCCCGCCCACGCCGAGCACGCCAAAGCTCGGCATGAAGGCCTCGGCCAGCATCAGCATCGCGCCGAAGGCGATCAGCGCCACGCCGGCCCAGTTGACCGGCAGCAGCTGGAAGGCGTACATCGCGATGACGATGCAGATCGCCCCGGCCACGCCGGGCACGCCGAAGCCGGGGCTGGTGAACTCGAAGAACAAGCCGTAGATCCCGATCATCATCAGCACCACCGCGATCTGCGGATTTGACAGCACCGCGAGCACGCGATGCTTCCAGTCCGGTTGCTGACGCTCCACGCTGGCTCCGGCCGTCGCCAGCGTGACGACGTTGCCCGAGTCGAGTTCGATCTCGCGACCGTCGATCGCCTCGAGCAGTTCGTCCACGTTGCGCGCGATCAGGTCGATGGCGCCGGCTTCGAGCGCCTCGCTGGCCGACAGGCTGGCGGCGTCGCGTACCGCCCGCTCGGCGAAGTCGGCGTCACGTCCGCGCAGTTCCGCCAGGCTGCGGATATAGGCCGCCGCGTCGTTGGTCGCCTTGTCCTTGAGCGTGTCACCGCTGGACTTGCCGCTACCGCGCTGGGGCGCCTCTTGATCTTCACCGTTCTTGGCAGAGTCGTCCTGCGGCGCAGGGGCACTGCCGGGCCCGGGGGCGCCGATGGCCACCGGGGAGGCCGCACCCAGGTTGGTCGCCGGCGCCATCGCGGCGACATGCGAGGCATACAGGATGAAGGTGCCGGCACTGGCCGCGCGCGCGCCATCCGGTCCGACCCAGGTGGCGACCGGGACGGGCGAGGCGAGAATGGCGCGGATCATCGCGCGCATCGAGGTATCCAGCCCGCCCGGCGTGTCCATGCGGATGATGACCAGGCCGGCGCCGGATGCGGCCGCGCGCTCGAGACGGTCGACCACGAAATCCGCGCTCGCCGGCCCGATCGCCCCTTCGACCGGAATTTCGAGCACGCGGCTCGCCTGCCCGCGCTCCTGCGCCATGGTGGCGCCGAGCATCGCGAGGGCGAGAAGGATCAGCAGGCAGGCGCCGCAGCGCTGCAATGCATTCGGCATGATGGCTCCGCGCCGAAAAGGCGCATGGCGAATAGTCATTCGTACTGACTCTGAGTGTAGCCGGCCCGCGATGTTCCTGCCCGATTGCGCTTCCACGTTGCATCGGGGCGCTGGCGATGCTCTACTGGAGCGTCATCGTGCCTGCGCCGCAGCGCAAAATGGGAGGCCCGCATGAAAACCGTTTTTCGCATCGTCGCGATCGTACTCGCAGTCGTTGTCGTGCTTTTGGGCGCCGCCGCGGCTTATCTTGCGTTCGTCTTCGATCCCAATGATTATCGCGACCGAATCGAGAGCGAGGTTGAGGAGCGCACCGGGCGCAGCCTCGCGATCGAGGGTGAGCTGTCGCTGTCCGTCTTTCCGTGGATCGGCGTCGAGATCGGTCCTACGCAACTGGGCAATGCACCCGGCTTCGGCGATGTGCCGTTCGCGCGTGTCGAACAGGTCGAGGTGCGCGCACGCCTGATGCCGCTGCTGCGCCAGGAAGTGGAAGTCGACCGCGTGGTGTTGCGCGGGCTTGACCTGAACCTCGTGCGCAATGCCGACGGCAGCACCAACTGGGACGATCTGGCCGCGCGTGGCAAGGGTGAGTCGCCCGAAGAGGCGCCGCCATCCTCGCCTGGCGAAGCCATGGGTGGGCTCGGCGCGATCGTCGTGGCCGGAGTCGAGATCGCCGACGCGCGCGTGCGCTTCGACGATCGTCAGGCCGGTGCCGAGTACGCGATCGACGGCTTCATGCTCAAGACCGGCGAAGTGCGTCCGCGTGAGCGTTTCCCGCTGGAGATGGGTTTCGATGTCGCGGTCAGCGAGCCCGAGGTCGCCGGCCGTGTGGATCTGAGCGGCGCGGTACTGTTCGATCCGGTCGGACCGAAACTCGACGTCGACGGCCTGGAACTGCGCTTCAAGGGCGAGGGCGCCGGCTTGCCGGGGGGCGAGGCCGAGTTTGCGGCGGACGCGGACGCCTCGGTCGACATGGCCGCCGGCACGGCGGCGCTCGACGGTCTGGTGCTGCGCAGCTACGGCGTCGAGGCGCGGGGTGATCTGGCGGGCAACGGGCTGAACGAGAGCCCGAGTTTTGCCGGACGCTTCGAGGTGCCCGAGTTCGATCCGCGCAAGCTCCTCGCGGCGATGGACGTCGCGCTGCCTGAAGGTGTGGGGGGCGACGTGCTGAAGAAGGCAAGCCTGTCGACCAACATCAACGCTACGGCGTCCTCGGCGCGGTTGGGCGATCTCGTCGCTGTGCTCGATGACAGTCGTCTCAGCGGAGAGATGTCGGTCGCGGACTTTGCCAAGCAGGCCCTGCGCTTCGAACTCGCGCTCGACGCCATCGACGTCGACCGCTATCTGCCACCGCCTGAAGACGGCGACACGACGCCGCGCGAGGTGAGCGGGCCGCGCGAAGGCGCGCCCGCCGATCCGGGCGCCGAAGCCGCAGTGGCCATCCTCGACCCGGCCGTGTTGCGCGGCCTCGATGTGGTCGGCAAGTTCACCGCCGGGCGCATCAAGGCGCGCGGGCTGACGATCAACGACATCTCGGTGGAAGTGAAGGCGCAAGGCGGCGTGCTGCGCCTCGAGCCGCTCGCGGCGAAGATGTACGAGGGCAGCTACGCCGGCAGCGCGAGCTTCGACGGCCGTGCGCAGACCCTGTCGATGGTGCTCGCCAATCGGTTGTCGGGTGTGCAGGCCGGGCCGCTGCTGGCCGATCTGTCCGGCGCGGAGCAGCGTCTGACGGGCAACGCCAACGTCGAGTCGCGCTTGCAGGCGCGCGGCAACGACACCGATGCCATCAAGCGCACACTGGCCGGGAACGTGGATTTCCGCTTTCTCGACGGCGCCATCAAGGGCATCAACGTCGCGCAGTTCCTGCGTCAGGCGCAGGCCAAGCTCACCGGCAAGCCGGCGCCGGCCGGGGATGGGCCCAACCAGACCGACTTCACCGAGCTTTCCGGTACCGTGCGCATTGCCGACGGCGTCGCGCGCAACGATGATCTCGATCTGCGCTCGCCGCTGCTGCGCGTGGTCGGCGAAGGCAGTGCGAACCTGCCCGCGGAAACGGTGGATTATCTGGTGCGGGCGAGCGTGGTGGCGTCGCTCTCCGGGCAGGGCGGCGAAGGGCTGGAGCAGCTCAAGGGCGTGACCGTGCCGATTCGCATCTCCGGCAATCTCAACGACCCGTCGATCCGGCCCGACCTCGAAAGCCTGGTCACGGACCGGGTCAAGCAGGAGGCGCAGAAGAAGCTCGAGGAGGCCGTGCAGGACAAGGTCGCGCCCGAACTGCAGGAAGGGCTGAAGAAGGGCCTCGGAGACTTCCTGCAGCGGCGCTGACCGGGGCGCAAAGCGACCGGCGCGTCCCAGTATCGGCGCGGCGGAGGGTTGCGTTGCGCTGCCGCGATTCAGCGGTTCAATCGGTCGGCAGCGCGATGCGCCCGTCGGTGCTGAACTGGTAGTCGCGGAACACGTGCTCGGCGTCGAGCAGGCGGTAGTTGCCGTCGGACTCGCGCACGCTGGTGTCCTTGAGCCGGTAGGTGTACTGGCCACAGGTCCAGCAGTCGAAGTTTCGCATGTGGGTGCATAGACAGGTCTTGTCCATGACCTTCAGTTTCTTCTCGTCCGGGTGCAGTGCGACTTCGCGGTTGTAGGCGTCGATGTAGGCACAGCCGCCGTTGGCATCGAGCAGATAGCCGTAAGCCTCGCAGTTCGGGCGGATGCCCGAGCCGATCGACGGGCTGCTCTTGAGCATGCGCATCGGATAGCCGGTGGGCGAGATCTGGTTGACCTCGATCTCCTCTTCCTCGGCCGTGAAATAGTGCTGCTTGACGTCTGCGGGCAGGCCACACTCGTGCGTTACGGTGAAGCGCGTGGCGACCTGCACTGCGGCCGCGCCGTTATCGATGTGGGCGACTGCGTCCGAGCCGGTGAATACGCCGCCGGCGGCGATCAGCGGGATTTCGAGTTCCTGCTCGCGCAGCCAGTCGCGGATCTCGGCGACGATGGTGGCCAGATCGTACTGCGCCCAGTCCATGCCGAAACCCAGGTGGCCGCCGGCCAGCGGGCCTTCGACCACGACGTAGTCGGGCAGGCGATTGGTGCGCGCCGACTTGCGCAGGAACAACTGCAGCGCGCGCAGCGAAGAGACGATGATGCCCAGCTTGGCGTCGCGAAAGCGCGGATGGTCCTCGATCAGCGCGAACGAACCCAGGTGCAGGCCGGCCGCCAGCGTGATGCCGTCGATGCCGGCATCCAGCGCCGAGCGCAGGCGCACGCGCAGCGTGTCCTTGGGCCCGTTCATGGTCAGCTTTTCCATGCAGTTGATGAAGATCAGGCCGTCGCCCTGCTTGCGCTCCATGGTGCGCCGCACGTGCGTCTCGGTGGCTTCGGCCAGCACTGCGAGGTCGAACTGCACGGCCGACTTGTCCATGTTCGCGACGTTGAATTTGTACAGCTTCTGCTTGTCGCGCACGTACTTGGTGTCGTAGCGGCGGTCGCTGACGGTCGGCACCATCGCGTCCGAGATGTGGCCGATGCCGCCCAGTCGGGCGGCGACCAGCGACAGGTCGGCGGTCGAGATGTCCACGCCCATGCCGCCGATCATGATCGGCACGTATTCGTGGGCTCCAAACTTGAGGCGGAAATCGTCCAGACGCTTCATGTGATCTGCTTTCTTCGTGATGTGTCGGCCGTTGCAGCAACCCTGTTCCCGGGGTGCGCATGGGTGCGGACGCTCGCGTTGTCGATGCCGCGGTGTCGCGGCCCGAAACGCAAACGGGGGCCGAAGCCCCCGCGATTATCGCACCCCGAGTGCCGAATCAGCGAATCATTCCAGCGCCCACGGTGTTGTTGGTGCTCTCGTCGATCAGGATGAATGCGCCGGTAGCGCGGTTGTCCTGGTACGCATCGGCGAACACGGGCTGCGCCAGCTTGAGCGTCAGGCGCGCGATGTCGTTGGTGTCGAGCACGTTGGTATCGACCTCGTCGAGCGTGTTCAGATCGAGCCGGTAGTCGATCTTCACGACCTTGGCCTTGACCTCGCGCGTGGTGTGGCGCACCAGATAGGTGCGTGCGCTCGACAGCGGCGTCTCGGACAGCCAGCACACGTTGACGTCGATTTCGCGCACGGCCTGCGGCTGTTCACTGCTCTTGACGATCATGTCGCCGCGCGAGACGTCGACGTCGTCCTCGAGCAGCAGCGTCACCGACTGTTCGTGGATCGCCAGCGGCTGGCGCACGCCGCCGATCTCGATGGCGCGCACTGTGCTCGTGCGCCCCGAGGGCAGCACCGTGACCGCGTCGCCCACCGCGATCTCGCCGGATTCGACACGCCCCATGAAGCCGCGGTAATCGTGCAGCTCCGGGTTGGCCGAGTCCTGCGGACGGCAAACGTATTGCACCGGGAAGCGGAAGTCCTCGGGCACTTCGGTGTGCGCGTTGGGCGTGGATTCGAGGATCTGCAGCAGCGTCGGCCCTTCGTACCATGACAGGTTCGTGCCGCGCTCGACGACCATGTCGCCGTTGAGCGCCGACATCGGGATGAATCGCACGTCGGGGATACCGAGCCGGCGCGCGAAGGCCAGATAGTCGGCGCGGATCTGCTCGAAGGTCTCGCGGTCATAGCCGATCAGATCCATCTTGTTGACGGCGACGACCAGGTGCGGAATGCCCACCAGATGCGCCAGATAGGAATGGCGCCGTGTCTGTGTCTGCACGCCCTTGCGGGCATCGACCAGGATGATCGCCAGGTTGGCGGTCGAGGCCGCCGTGAACATGTTGCGCGTGTACTGCTCGTGGCCGGGAGCGTCGGCGATGATGTACTTGCGCGTGCCGGTCGTGAAGTAGCGGTAGGCCACGTCGATGGTGATGCCCTGCTCGCGCTCGGCCTGCAGGCCGTCGGTGATCAGCGACAGGTCGACGGCGGTGAGGCCGCGGCGCTGCGAGGTCTTCTCGATCGAGCTGAGCGTGTCGGCGAGAATGGTCTTGGTATCGAACAGCAGGCGACCGATCAGCGTGCTCTTGCCGTCGTCTACGCTGCCGCAGGTGAGAAAGCGCAGCAGGCCGGTGTCGATGCCGGGGATGTTTTCGTGGGCGGACATGTTCATGATTCCTTGTCGATTCCTTGTGGGTCGGGACGAATGCAGTGGATCCCGACTTCCCGCGTCAGCGCGCGCTCAAGCGTTGCAGCTCGGCGCGACTGGCGGGCGCCGTCGTGGCGGTTCAGAAATAGCCTTCGCGCTTGCGCTGTTCCATCGACGCTTCCGAGGTCTGGTCGTCCATGCGCGTCGCACCCCGCTCGGTGATCGTCGTGGTGGCGGTCTCGAGCAGGATCTTGGCCACGGTGTCGGCGTCGGATTCAACCGGTGCCGTGCAGGTGATGTCGCCGACGGTGCGAAAGCGCACCTGTACGTCCTCGACCACATCGCCGGGCAGCGCTGGCGTGACCTCGGTGATCGGCTGCAGCAGGCTGCCGCGGCGCACCACCGGGCGCGTGTGCGCGAAGTAGATCGACGGCAGCTCAAGGCCTTCGCGTTCGATGTACTGCCACACGTCGAGCTCGGTCCAGTTGCTGATCGGAAAGGCGCGGATGTTCTCGCCCTTGTGTGTGCGGGCGTTGAACAGATTCCACAGTTCCGGGCGCTGGTTCTTCGGATCCCACTGACCGAACTCGTCACGGAAACTCATGATGCGCTCCTTGGCGCGCGCCTTTTCCTCGTCGCGGCGCGCACCGCCGATGCACGCATCGAAACCGAATTCCTCGATGGCTTCGAGCAGCGTCACCGACTGGTGCTTGTTGCGCGATTCGGTCGGGGTCTTGAGTACCACCGTGCCGCGCGCCATCGAATCCTCCACCGAGCGCACGATCAGGCGCTCGCCCAGCTCGGCTGCGCGGCGGTCGCGGAATTCGATCACTTCCGGATAGTTGTGGCCGGTGTCGATGTGCATCAGCGGGAACGGGAAGCGGCCCGGGCGGAAGGCCTTCTCGGCCAGGCGCAGCAGGCAGATGGAATCCTTGCCGCCCGAGAACAGCAGCACCGGGTTGGCGCACTGGCCGGCGACCTCGCGCAGGATGTGGATGGCTTCGGCTTCCAGCCAGTCGAGGTGGGTAAGCGTCTGTTTGGTCAGCGTGGACATCGTGTCGTCTCGTTTCAGCGTTTCGGGTGGCCGCGCAGCGCACGCAGGGCGGCGCGCAGACCGGCTTTGAGCGCGGCGAATCGGCCGCGCGGGGTTTCGTTGCAGATCGTGTTCGTCGTCATCATTCGTTCGGGTCCGGGTTTTGGCTCCGCGGGGCATGGGCAGTTTGCCCCGCTCCGCCGAAATCCGGGCCGCTGCAGAGTGTGTTCTTCATGCGCTACTCCGTATCACATGAAGCCCACACTCCTTGCTTTCCGGATTTTCCCACCACCAGCGGCCGGCGCGGATGTCCTCGCCGATCGCCACCGGGCGGGTACAGGGGGCGCAGCCGATGCTCGGGTAGAAGCGGTCGTGCAGCTTGTTGTAGGGCACCTCATGCAGGCGGATGTAGGCCCACACTTCCTTCTCGCTCCAGTCGGCGAGCGGGTTGAACTTCTCCAGGCCGTTGTCGGCATCGAACAACTGCAGCGGCAACTCGGCGCGGGTGGCGGACTGCTCGGCGCGCATGCCGGTGATCCAGGCGGCCTTGCCTTCGAGCGCGCGGCGCAGCGGCTCGACCTTTCGCGCGTGGCAGCAGGCCTTGCGTGCCTCGACCGAATCGTAGAAGCCGTTGATGCCGTTCTCGCGCGTGAAGGCTTCGACAGCCTCGTGGCGCGGGTAGAACAGCTTGAGCTTGAGCCCGTAGTGGCGGTCGACCTCGGCCATCAGCTCGTAGGTCTCGGCCGGCAGGCGACCGGTGTCCAGCGAGAAGATCTCGATGCCGGGCGCGTGCTTCATGATCAGGTCGGTAAGCACCATGTCCTCGGCGCCAAGGCTGTTGGCCAGCGTGGCCGGCGAATGCTCGCGCGCGATGCGCTCGAGCAGTGCGGCGGCCGCGGCGCTCTTGTCGGCGACCGACTGACGCAGCGTGGCATTGGCCAGATCGGGGTTCATGTTCGGATGCATGGCGGACCTCCTTACGCGGCGCGCTGTGCGCGACGGAACAACGGGTTGGAGACCGCGACCGAGGCCTGGTAGGGCTCGGTGAAGTCGTCGAAGCTCGCCAGCGTCGCTTCGAGTTGCGCGTCGCTGTAGCGTCCTTCGGTCGGCTGCAGGGCGTCGAAGCCGCAGCGCGCCAGATAGTTGAACTGGTCGCGCAGCACGTCGCCGATGGCGCGCAGCTCGCCGCGGTAGCCGTAGCGGCTGCGCAGCAGCGTGGCGATGGAGTAGCCGCGGCCGTCGGCGAACTTGGGGAAGTTCACGCCGATGACCGGCAGGGCGGCCAGATCGTCGGCGATGTCGGCCGGGTCCTCGTCGCCGGCCAGCCACACGCCGCTGCCCTCGGGCAGTTCCGCGTGGCGAGTCTGCCACACGGTCAGCGGGGCCAGTACCGGACCGGCGGGAATCTCAACGCTCTCGGGCGTGTCGCCCTCGGACAGCCTCAAGACGGTGTAGGCATCGTCCTCGATGCGTCGGTTGCGGATCAGCTTAGCCATTGGCCACCTTCCTTTGCGGCTCGCGCTCGGCATACACACGCGCCTTGAAGGGCGCGATGCCGAGGCGGCTTACGGTGTCGATGAAACGCTCGTCCTCGAAGCGTTCGTCGATGTAGGTTTCGATGATGCGTTCGACCACGTCGGGCATGTCCTCCGCCGAGAACGACGGGCCGACGACCTTGCCCAGCGCGGTGTCATTGCCCTGGCGGCCGCCGAGCGAGACCTGGTACCACTCGGCCCCGTTCTTGTCGACGCCGAGCACGCCGATGTGGCCGACGTGGTGATGGCCGCAGGCGTTCATGCAGCCCGAGATGTTGATCTCGATGTCGCCGATGTCGTGCAGGTAGTCCAGATCGTCGAAACGCGCCTGGATGGCGTTGGCGATGGGGATGGACTTGGCGTTGGCGAGGTTGCAGAAGTCTCCACCCGGGCAGGCGATGATGTCGGTCAGCAGGCCGATGTTGGGGCTCGCCAGGCCGGCGTCGCGCGCCTCCGCCCACAGCGAGAACAGGTCAGCCTGTTTCACGTCGGCCAGCACCAGGTTCTGCTCGTGGGTCACGCGCAGTTCGCCGAAGCTGTAGCGCTCGGCCCAGTCGGCGACGTGGTCCATCTGCTCGGCCGTGGCATCCCCCGGGGCGACATCCTTGTGCTTGGTCGACAGCGTCACGATGGCGTAGCCGGGACGCTTGTGCGCACGCACGTTTCGCTTCGCCCAGGCGGCGAAGGCCCTGTTCTCGCGCAGCAGCGCCTTGTAGCCGGCGTCCTCGGCGGGCAGATCCTCGTAGTCCGGGTCGACGAAGTGCGCAGCGACGCGCGCCACTTCGGCCTCGGTCAGCGTGGACGGGCCGTCCTTCAGGTGCGCCCATTCGGCCTCGACCTGCTCGGCGAAGGCGGCCGGACCCATGGACTTGACGAGGATCTTGATGCGCGCCTTGTACATGTTGTCGCGCCGGCCGAAGCGGTTGTAGACGCGCAGAATGGCCTCGCAATAGGTCAGGATGTGCTGCCACGGCACGAAGGCGGCGATCTCTTCGCCGATGATCGGCGTGCGCCCCAGGCCGCCGCCGACGAGCACGCGGAAACCGGTCTCGCCAGCCTCGTTGCGCACCAGGTCCAGGCCGATGTCGTGCGCCTGGATCACCGCGCGGTCGTGCTCGGCGCCGTTGACGGCGATCTTGAACTTGCGCGGAAGGAACGCGAACTCGGGGTGGAAGGTGCTCCATTGGCGCAGCACTTCGGCCCACGGGCGCGGATCGATGTGCTCGTCGCCCGCCACGCCGGCGAACGGATCGGAGGTGATATTGCGGATGCAGTTGCCCGAGGTCTGGATGGCGTGCATCTCGACCGTGGCCAGCTCCGCGAGGATCTCCGGCACATTCTCCAGCGCCGGCCAGTTGAACTGGATGTTCTGGCGCGTCGTGAAGTGGCCGTAGCCGCGGTCATAGGTGCGCGCGATGTGCGCGAGCTTGCGCAACTGCGCGCTCGACAGAAGCCCGTAGGGCACGGCCACGCGCAGCATCGGCGCGTGGCGCTGGATGTAGAGCCCGTTCTGCAGGCGCAGTGGGCGGTACTCGTCCTCGGACAGCTCGCCGGCCAGATAGCGGTGCGTCTGGTCGCGGAACTGCGCGACGCGCTCGTCCACCAGCCGCTGGTCGTATTCGTCGTATTGGTACATCCGTTCTCTCCGTTGGCGACCGCCTTGATCCCGCAGGCGGTTCTGCTCGATGGGAACGGATGCTAACGCCGCGCCATAGTGACAAGAAGGGTGTGTGCGTTAAACTGAAATAACCTTTAGTTATTTGGTGCAAGGCGAAACCGCGATGAACCTGCAGCAACTGCGCTATGTCTTCGAGGTCGCCCGGCGCGGCCTCAACGTCTCGGAAGCGGCCGAGGCGCTGTTTACTTCCCAGCCCGGCGTATCCAAGCAGATCCGCCAGCTTGAGGCGGAACTGGGCACCGACATCTTCGTGCGTCACGGCAAGCGCCTGGTCGAGGTGACCGAGCCGGGTCGCCACATCCTCGCCATTGCCGAACGCATGCTGCGTGACGTGGACAACCTGCGCCAGGTCGGCGACGAGTTCTCCAACGAGTCCGAAGGGGCCCTGTCGGTGGCGACCACCCACACGCAGGCGCGCTACGCGCTGCCGACGGTCATCCGTGCATTCCTCGAGCGCTATCCGCGCGTCAAGCTGTCGCTGCATCAGGGCAACCCGCGTCAGGTCTCGCAGATGGTGCTCGACGGCGAAGCTGACGTGGCGATCGCCACCGAGCTGATTCCCGACGAGCCGGAGCTGGTGACGCTGCCCTGCCACCAGTGGAACCGTTGCATCGTCGCCGTGCCGCGCCACCCCATCCTGCAGGAAAAGCCGCTCACGCTCGAGGCCATCGCGCGCCATCCGCTGATTACCTACGACGACGCCTTCACCGGGCGCAGCAAGGTCAACAAGGCCTTCCTGGGGCGCGGTCTCAAGCCCAGCGTGGTGCTCACCGCGCTCGATTCGGACGTGATCAAGACCTACGTGGCGATGGATCTGGGCGTCGGCATCCTCGCACGCATGGCCTTCGATGCGGCCGAAGACAAGCGGCTCGGCATGGTCGACGCCTCGCACCTGTTCGAATCCAGCACCACGCGCCTCGGTCTGCGTCGCAACGCCTTCCTGCGTGGCTACGTGTATGCCTTCATCGAACTGTTCGCGCCGCATCTCACGAGGCGCATGGTCGACGCGGCGCTTACGGGCCGCGGGGAAGACGACTACGAACTCTGATGGGGGCGCCCGTCGGTCAGCGCGATCGGCGCAAAGGCCGACGCGTCCGCGCCGGCGATGGCCAGCGACAGTGCGACCCGCGCCTGTGCCGGCGACAGCCGTCCGGCGGCCACCGTGCCGAGCTCCACATCGACACGCCGATGCCCGACGAAGCCCGCGCCGCAGCGGCTCGCGCGAACCACCGGCACGCCTGCCAGTGTGACGCGGCGGATTGCCTCGCGCCAGGCGTCCGGCACGCTGCCGTTGCCGGTCAGCGCCAGCACGATGCCCCGCGCACCCATGTCGCTGGCCGCATCCAGCCAGTGTGACGAGGTGCCCGCCGCGACGAACACGATCTCGACCCGCGGCAACTGCGCGTCCGGCCACGGCAAGGCTTCCGGGCGCGGCGCGGGCGGGCGGAAGAAGCGCACCTCGGGGCGTGTCGCGCCCACCGCTCCGTCGGTCGCGGCGAAGGCGTCGAGGCGCGCCGAATGGGCCTTGCGCACGCCGCGTGCGGGCAGGATCTGTTCGGCGAACACCACCAGCGCGCCGCGCCCGCGCGCGGCCGGGTCGATGGCCACGCGCACGGCGTCGAGCAGATTCGCCGGACCGTCCGAAGACACCGCATCGGCCGGGCGCATCGCGCCGGTCAGCACCACCGGCTTGGCCGCCGGCAACAGCAGTTCCAGCGCCAGCGCGGTCTCCTCCAGGGTGTCCGTGCCGTGCGTGACGACCACCCCGGTGACGTCCTCGCGGGCGATCAGCGCGCGCGCGGCGCGCGCCACCGTGAGCCAGTCGTCGGGGCTCATGTCACGGCTGTCCAGCGCGAGACAGGGCTCGACGACGATGTCGGCGCGTTCGCGCAAGCCCGGTACAGTGGCCAGCAGCGCCTCACCGGCGATGGTGCCGGCGGTGTAGTCGTCGGGGCCGGAGGCGGCGTCGGCCGCGCCGGCGATGGTGCCGCCGGTGGTCAGCAATACGACTCGTGGCAGGGTCATGGCGAGTCCTCCTCGGGTTCGTCGGCCGCTTCCTGTTGCTGCAGCGCCCACATGCGCGCGTAGTCGCCGCCGGCCGCGAGCAATTCGTCGTGGCGACCGCGCTCGACGATGCGGCCCTGGTCGAGCACGATGATTTCATCCGCGTCCATCACCGTCGACAAGCGATGCGCGATGACGATCGCGGTGCGTCCGGCCGCGGCGCACTCGAGCTGCACCTGGATGGCCTTCTCGGTCCGCGAATCGAGCGCGGAGGTGGCCTCGTCGAAGATCAGGATGGCGGGGTTCTTGAGCAGCGCGCGCGCGATCGCCACGCGCTGCTTCTCGCCGCCCGAGAGTTTCAGGCCACGCTCGCCCACGCGCGTGTCGAAGCCGGCCGGCAGGCGTGCGACGAAGTCGGTCAGTTGCGCCGCGCGTGCGGCCGCCTCGACTTCCTCGCGGCTTGCATCGGGGCGTCCGTACTGGATGTTGTAGAACAGCGTGTCGTTGAACAGCACGGTGTCCTGCGGAACGATGCCGATGGCACTGCGCAGGCTCAATTGCGTGAGGCTGCGCAGGTCGTGGCCGTTGATGCGGATCGCGCCCGCGCCCACGTCGTAGAAGCGGTAGAGCAGGCGCGCCAGGGTCGACTTGCCCGAGCCCGAATGCCCGACGACGGCCACGGTGTGTCCGGCCGGCACCTCGAAATCGACATCCTCGAGGATCTGCCGCTCGGGGTCGTAGGAGAAGCCCACGTGCTCGAAACGCACCGCCGCCGGCCCCGGCTGCAGCGTCAGCGCGTCTTGCGCATCGGCGATCTCGCGGTTCTCGTGCATCAGGCCGAACATGCGCTCGATGTCGGTCAGCGACTGGCGCAGTTCGCGATAGATCACGCCGAGGAAGTTGAGCGGGATGTAGAGCTGGATCAGAAAGGCGTTGACCAGCACGATGTCGCCGATGGTCATCTCGCCGGTGGCCACGCGCGCTGCGGCCTGCCACATCATCAACGTCACGCCCACCGACACGATCGCCGCCTGACCGATGTTGAGCCCGGACAGCGAGAACTGGTTCTTCATCTGCGCGCGCGTCCATTTGTCCACCTGCTCGTCGTAGCGGCGCGCCTCGAACTCCTCGTTGTTGAAGTACTTGACCGTCTCGAAGTTGAGCAGGGAGTCGATGGCACGCGCATTGGCCGCCGAGTCCAGCTCGTTGGCGTGGCGCCGCAACGCCGTGCGCCAGTTCGTCACCTGCACCGTGAACACGATGTAGAGACTCAGCGTGACCAGCGTGATGATGGCGAAGATCGCATCGTAGGTGACCAGCAGGATGCCGATCACCAGCGAGATCTCCACCAGCGTGGGCAGGATGGAATACAGCGTATAGCTGATCAGCGAGTTGATCGAGCGCGTACCGCGTTCGATGTCGCGGGTGAGCCCGCCGGTCTGGCGCTCCAGGTGAAAGCGCAGGGAGAGTGCATGCAGATGGCGGAAGACCTGTAGCGAGATGCGCCGCACCGCCTGCTGGGTGACGCGCGCGAAGATGATCTCGCGCAGCTCGGTGAGCAGCGAATTCGAAAATCGCAGCACACCGTAGGCCAGCAGCAGCGCCGCCGGCACGACGATGAACGCCTGTTCAGGGGTGATCGTCAGCGCGTCGATGACGCCCTTGAACACCACCGGCACCGCGACGTTGGCCCCCTTGGCGGCGATCAGGCAGGCCAGCGCGAAGATCACGCGGCCCTTGTAGGCCCACAGATAGGGCAGCAGGCTCTTCAGGGTCTGCCAGTCGCGGCGCTCCGTGGGTTCGGGGCCGGGCAGGGCGGTGGCGGCGGATCGTCTCATGCGTCGATTCTATCCGCCGCCGCCCGATGCTGCGCTCAGAACGACACGCGCACGCCCGCGACGAAGTTGCGTCCGGCCAGCGGTACGTCGTCCTTGAGGAAGGAGGCGTGGTTGAAGGCGAGCTTGTCGGTGAGGTTCTCGATGCGCGCGTAGACCTGGAACGGCGTGGCGTCGTAGCGGCCGCTGTAGGCGATGCCCAGGTGGATGAGGTCATACGCGGGTGTCCCGGTCTCGTAGCGGGCGATGTGTTTCTGACGGCCCACGTGTTCCCACTCGATCTCGCCCTCCCATGCGCCGTGGTGCACGTCCAGTCGCAGGCCGGCGCGCCAGGCAGGAATGCGCGGCAGATTGGAGCCGTCGGCGCTGCTTTTCAGTTTGCCGCGCACGTAGTCGCCAAAGGCGGTCAGTGCGAACCTGCCGTTGAAGCGATGGCGCACTTCGCCTTCGATGCCGGTAAAGGTCGCGTCCCGTTGGGCATACTCGATCAGCCGCAGGCCCTCGTGCTCATCCAGGGTGTCGGCGTAGATGTAGTCGCTCACGCGGTTGCGGAACACGCCGACCGAGAAGGTGGTGTCGCCAGAGTGCTTGCGCAGCGTCACGTCGAGGTTGCGCGAGGTTTCGCTGTCGAGATCGGGGTTGCCCAGTTCAATGGTGCGCGTGGCCAGGTGCAGGCCGTCGGCGTAGAGCTCTTCGGCGCTCGGCAGGCGCTGGGCATGCGCGAGCGAGACCCCCAGCGAGTAGCCGGGCTGGAAGCGCCAGTGGGCGCCGGCCGAGATCGAGGTGCCGTCGTGGCTTCGGTCGCGTTGGTCGGAATCGACGTCGATGCGCTGGCGCTCGTGACGCAGGCCGGCCTCGAAGCGCCAGTCGCCGACGCGCTTTTCCTCGATCAGGAAGATCGCGTTGCGGCGGGTCAGGGTCGGCTGCACATAGGCTTCTTCACCCGTCGCGGAAAAGTCCCGACGGGTGTTCTGCAGGCCGATCACGCCGCGCCAGCCGGCAAGCGGCGCATGCTCGAACTCGGTGCGGATGTCGTGCCCCTGGCTGCGAAAACGGGTTGCGATCTCGCCGTCCTCGATCTCGTCGTGGCCATAGTCGGTGTGGCTCGCGCGCACGCCCAGGCGGGTGAAGCCGGCGAACGGGTCGCGCAGTTCACCGCGCAGGTCCCAGCGGCGGCTCCCGAGGTCGACCACCGGCACGCCGTGCCCATGGGCCTCGTCGTGATCGTCGTGCTCGTCATGGTCATCGTGCTCGTCGTCATGACCGTGCTCGTCGCAGTGAAGATGGTCGCCGTGCACGTCGCACTCGGCCTCGTGCCCATGGCCGGGCAGCCCGTAGTCGCGACGCTCGCTGGTGTAGGCGATGCCGAAAAAGCCGCGCGCGCCGATCCAGGACGCGCCGATGCTGCCGGTCTCGGTCTGGTTGAAGCTGTCCTCGACATGACGGCCCTCGCTCCAGCCGCGGCCAACGCGCAGGTCGCGCGCGTCGCGCTTGGCGCCTTCCACGTGGACGGCGAGGTTGCCGTTGCCGGCGGTCAGCTCGAAGGCGCCGGCCGCTTCGTTGGCGGCGCTGTTGCCGCGCAACTCGACCGAGCCTTCGACGCCGTCGGCCGGAACCTCGGTCGGAATGCGAGCGTCGATGACGTTCACGACGCCGCCCACCGTGCCGCCACCGTAGGCCAGCGCGGACGGTCCGCGCAGGATCTCGATGCGTCGGGCGAGCATCGGTTCGAGCGCGACCGCGTGGTCGGGACTCATCGTCGAGGCATCCATCACTTCCGAGCCTTCGGAGAGCACACGCACGCGCGGGCCGTCAACGCCACGGATCACCGGGCGGCTGGCGCCGGGGGCGAAACCCGAGCCGCGCACGCCGGGTTCGCGCGACAGTGTCTCGCCCAGGGTCGCTGAACGGCGGCGCACCAGCGCGTCGTCCGCGAGCACGCTGTAGGGCAGGATCATGTCGCCCGCGCCAAGACCGAGCGCGGTGGAAGACACGGTGACGTCGTCGAGTACCGGTGCCACGGTAAGCGAACCGGGTGGCTGTTGCGCGAACGTGGGGGCGGT
Organism: uncultured Azoarcus sp.; assembly: GCA_963975885.1. Classification (GTDB taxonomy): domain Bacteria; phylum Pseudomonadota; class Gammaproteobacteria; order Burkholderiales; family Rhodocyclaceae; genus Pseudazoarcus. Next base: position 32,638 of record CAXBIS010000018.1, on the reverse strand, counting down.
TGCGAGCGCCAGCGCGAGCGCGGAGGGGCGAAAGGCGTACGGGTTCATGAAGCGACTCCTGGTCTGATGACGGGGCCGGACGGGTCTGTCGTCCGACGGCAAGTATTCTTGTAGCAATGTTATAACATTGCGTAATGGAATTAAAACCGTTCCGGGTGCATGGCAAGCATGCGGCGCAGGGTCGGACGGGAATCAGTAGGGTGTGCGGACGAACATCCAGGCTTCGATCAGCACGTGATGCGCCGCGCAGAAGTACGTGTGAAGGCCGGCTGCGCTGGCGGCGCGTCAAACGCGATGCGTATCCGCTGATCGCGGATCGATCACCCGGTTTCGTCCGGCATGCTTGGCCGCATAGAGGCAGGCGTCCGCGGTGGCGAGCAGCGCCCCGAAGGTCGTGCCATCAGCCGGATGGTAGGCCAGCCCGATGGAGACCGTGACCGGCGTGGCCAACTCGGTCAGCGTACCGGTCACCGTCATCGCCTCGATCGCCCGGCGCAGTTCCTCTGCCCGAGCGGCGGCGTGCTCGGCATCGATGTCGGGCAGGAACAGCGTGAACTCCTCTCCGCCGTATCGCGCTGCGACGTCGCTGCCCCGCGTGAATTGTTGCAGTACGCGTGCGACCTCGCGCAGCACGCGATCGCCCGCGTCGTGGCCATGCTCGTCGTTGAAGGTCTTGAAGTGATCGACGTCGATCATCATCACCGCAATGCTCTTCGGGTTCCCGCCGACCTGTTGCCGTTCGGCGCGCAGCAGTTCGCGTTCGGCCGATTCTTCGAGGAAGCGGCGGTTGTACAGGCCGGTGAGTGGATCACGAATCGATTGCTGGCGCAGGGACTCGCGCAGCGCGATATTGCCCAGCGACAGGGCCAGGTGTTCGAGCACGGCGCGGCGAGCGCTTTCGGTGTCGGGGTCGCATTCTGCGCACTGGTCGATCACCAGCAGCCCCATCAGTTCGCCGTGTGCGACCATCGGCAGGCACTCGAGTGAGCGTCGCCGCGACGCGCTCAGTTCGTGAAGATGACGGCAGGTATCCGCGCCCGCGCCGTCAGGCTGTCGGAAAGGCTGGCCCTGGCGCAGCCCCCAGCATTCGGACGGAATCAGTGAGTCGACGAAGTCGGTCTCGCCCCAGGCGAAGCTTCTGTGCAACTGGTTGCGCGACGGCGCGAACAGGTACAGGGCGCCGTTGTCGGCGCTCACCAGTGGCGGCAGGCGCAGGCGCATCTGGTCGGTCGCCTCGCGCATGTCCGAGCAGGTCTGCAGAAAGCCCGACAGTTCAGCCAGCGCGTCGCTCTGCTGGCGACTGTGCGCTGTTCGCGCCAGCAGGACCGACAACTCCCGGTTGCGCTCGTGCATCGCTGCGGCGCTGGCACGCTGCTCGGCGTCGCTGCGGCGCATCAGTATGAACAGCGCGCCGAGAAGCGCCAGGTTGAGTGCAAACGACCCGAGTAGCGTCGCGTAGGTGTTGCGCACTTCGATTGCGTGCTGCTCGGAGCGTAGCTCGTGGATGAGCCGGGCTTCGTCGCCCAGTCGCGTGATCGTGCCGCGCAGCGCCTCCATCTCTTCGCTTCCTGCGTCCGTGACCACCATTTCGCGCGCCTCTTCGTGGCGCTCCTCTGCGGTGAGGGCGATTCCTCTGCCCAGCAAGGACAGCTTGTCTTCGATCGCGCTATCGAGGTCGTCGAGGTGTTCGCGTGCCCAAGCGTCGTCGGCCAGGGCCTCGTCCAGTCGGGCGCGCGCGCTCACGACCTGGTCCAGTGCGGAGAAATACGGGGCGAGATGATCGGTGCGCCTGCTGATCAGGTAATTGCGTTGTCCCGTTCGGGCGTCGAGCACGCCACTGAGCAGAGAATGCAGCGTGCCGCCCACTGCATGGACCCGATTGACCGCTTCATGCGCGCTGACGAGCCGTGAAAGACTGCGAATCGTCAGCGCTGCCGTCGCGAGCACGACAAGCGCGAGCAAGATGGCGAGCGCGGGCAGCAGCCGGCGGTAGCGCGGGGCGACAGGGCGATCTGAGGCATCGGTCATCGTTGCAGCGGAGTCCTTGCGGGCGGTGTCGTGGCAGTATAGAGGCCAATGTCGCGTGCGTTGGCGCCTTCCGGGTGCGACGCCGGCAATCAGCGTGCGCGATGCGCGACAGACGAAGGAGGGGGCGGCAATGGCCTGGATGCTCGTGATTCTCGTGGTCGGAGCGCTGGTGTTTGTCTTCCGGCACGGACCGACGCGGCGTCGCCTGATCGTCGCGCCCGCATACCGGGCGTTCGCCCGCGCCACGCCGAGCATGTCGCAGACCGAGCGCGACGCGCTGGAGGCCGGCACGGTGTGGTGGGAGGGCCAGCTGTTCTCCGGGCGGCCCGACTGGGACCAGCTGCTCGACATCCCCTGGCCGCGGCTCACCGACGAGGAGCAGGCCTTTCTCGACGGCGAGACCGAGCAGTTGTGCCGAATGATCGACGACTGGAACTTCACGCGCCGGCTCGACATGTCGCCCGAGGTGTGGGAGTTCATCCGTCGCCGCGGCTTCTTTTCCCTGATCATTCCGAAGGAATTCGGCGGCAAGGGCTTTTCGGCCTACGCGCATTCGCAGGTCGTGACCAAGCTTGCGGCGTGCTCCTCGGCGCCGGCGGTGTCGGTGATGGTGCCCAACTCGCTGGGACCGGCCGAGTTGCTGATGGCCTACGGCACCGATGCGCAGAAGGACCACTGGCTGCCGCGTCTGGCCAGGGGGGACGACGTGCCGGCCTTCGCGCTGACCAGCCCGTGGGCCGGCTCGGACGCGGCCTCGATTCCCGATGCCGGCGTGATCTGTCACGGCCGCTGGAAGGGGCGCAAGGTGCTCGGCATGCGTGTCACCTTCGACAAGCGCTACATCACGCTCGCACCGGTATGCACGGTGTTCGGCCTTGCCTTCCGGCTGTACGACCCGGAACACCTGCTGGGCGAGACCGAGGATCTCGGCATCACCGTCGCGCTGGTGCCGCGTGAGCATCCGGGCGTGGAGACCGGACGGCGCCATCTGCCGCTCGACGCGATCTGGATGAACGGTCCGATCCGCGGCACGGATGTCTTCATGCCGCTCGAGTTCATCATCGGTGGCCCGGAAATGGCAGGGCGCGGCTGGCCCATGCTCATGGAGTGTCTTGCCGCAGGTCGCAGCATCTCGCTGCCGGCGGCCAACACCGGTACGCAGAAGCTCACCGCGCGTGCAGTCGGCGCCTACGCGCGTGTGCGTCGCCAGTTCCGCACGCCCATCGGCCGCTTCGAAGGCGTCGAGGAGGCGCTCGGGCGTATCGCCGCCAACACCTGGTTGTGCGACGCCGCCCGCGTGTTCACGGCCGGAGCGCTGGACCTGGGCGAGCGCCCGTCGGTGGTCTCGGCCATCGTCAAGTACCACGTCACCGAACGCGCACGCCAGACCGTCAACGACGGTATGGACGTGATCGGCGGCAAGGGCATCTGCCTGGGACCGCAGAACTTCCTCGGTCGCACCTATCAGCAATTGCCCATCGGCATCACCGTAGAAGGCGCGAACATCCTCACGCGCAGCCTGATTCTCTTCGGACAGGGTGCGATCCGTTGCCATCCGCATCTGCGCAACGAAATGCAGGCGGTCGCCGACGGCGACGAGGCCGGTTTCGAACGTGCCTTCCTCGCGCACCTGAAAACCTTCTCGCGCAATCTCGTGCGCACCGTCGCCACCGGGCTCGTCGGCTCGCGTGTGCTCGGGACGCCATCGCGCGCATGCGAGCACACGCGCCGCTACTACCAGCAGCTCGCGCGCCAGTCGGCCGCATTCGCGGTACTCGCCGACGTGTGCATGCTCAGTCTCGGCGCCGCGCTCAAGCGCCGCGAACGGCTGTCGGCGCGGCTCGGCGACATCCTTTCGCTGCTCTTCCTGATGAGCGCCTGCCTGCGTCGCTTCGAGGCCGAAGGGCGACCCGAGGAGGACGCCCCGCTGCTGCACGCAGCGATGTGGGATGCGATGTTCCGCGCACAGATCGCCTTCGAGGGCGTGCTCGCCAACCTGCCCGACCGCAAGCTCGCCTGGTTGCTTGCGCGCATCATCTTTCCGCTGGGGCGTCCCTACGCGGTGCCGCCCGACCGCTTCGGCGCGGCAGCTGCGGCCACGCTGCTCGCGCCGTCGGACACGCGCGAACGCCTGACGCAGCCGATCTCGGTGTCCGGCGACGAAGATGCCCCGCTGGTCGCGCTCGAGGCCGCGCTCCAGGCGACGATCAGCGCCGAGCCGCTCGAGGCGCGCGTGAGCGCGGCGATGCGTGACGGGCGTTTCGCGCCGGGACCGCTGGCCAGCGGCGACGTCGACGAGATCTGGCAGCGAGCGCATGAGGCCGGCCTGATCGACGCGACCGAATTCGCGCTGATCGAGCGGCGCAACCGGCTGCGCGACCAGGTCATCCGCGTCGACGATTTCCCGCTCGACTTCGACCTGCGTGCGAGCCTGTGCTCCACCGATCTGGCCATGACGAACGCAAACGCTGCTGCCGGCCCTAAAATGGCGGTCCGAACGAGACGCCAACGCAAAGGTCCAACCCGCGGTGAGTGAAGCCATCTACATCGTCGACGGTGCCCGCACGCCCTTCCTCAAGGCGCGCGGCGGGCCCGGCCCGTTCTCGGCGGCCGATCTGGCCACCGCCTGCGGCACGCAACTGCTCGCGCGCCAGCCCTTCGCGCCGAACGCCCTCGACCAGGTCATCCTCGGTTGCGCCAGCCCGGCGCCCGACGAGGCCAACATCGCGCGCGTGGTCGCGCTGCGCATGGGCTGCGGCCACCGCATGCCGGCGTGGACCACACAGCGCAACTGCGCTTCCGGCCTGCAGGCCATCGATTCGGCGTGCGCCGAGATCCGGCTGGGGCGCGCCGATCTGATGCTCGCCGGTGGCGTGGACGCGCTCTCGCGTACGCCGTTGCTGTTTTCGGACGCTTTCGTGCGCTGGCTCGCCGACTGGCGCGCCGAGCGCAGCCTGCGTGCGCGCCTGCGTCTGTTGCGTCGCCTGCGCCTGCGCGATCTGGCACCGGAACCGGCACTGCTGCGCGGGCTGACCGATCCGGTGATCGGCCAGATGATGGGCCAGACGGCCGAGAATCTGGCCGCGCGCTTCGGCATCTCGCGCGACGAGATGGATACCTGGGCGCTGCGCAGCCACGCCCGCGCGGCGGCCGCGCGCGAGGCCGGACAGTTCGACGAGATCGTGCCGCTGATCGGGCCGGACGGTAGGCTGTACGCGGCCGACGACGGGGTGAGGGCCGATTCCACTCCGGCCGACCTGGCTCGGCTGAAGCCCTTCTTCGACCGCAAGTACGGCAACGTCACGGCTGGCAACAGCTCGCAGGTCACCGACGGTGCGGCCTGGCTGGTCCTGGCGAGCGAGCGCGCGGTCGAACGCCACGGCCTGTGCCCGCGTGCGCGCATCGTCGATTGCGCATGGGCGGCGCTCGACCCGGCCGAGATGGGTCTCGGTCCGGTGCACGCGTGTGCGCCGCTGCTCGCGCGCAACGATCTGAACGGTGCCGACATCGGCCTGTGGGAGATCAACGAGGCCTTCGCCGCACAGGTCATCGCCTGCCTGCGTGCCTGGGAAGACGAGGACTATTGCCGTGAAGAGTTCGGCATGGACTGTGGCACCGGCGCGCCGCCCATCGGGCGCATCAACATCGATGGCGGTGCGATTGCGCTGGGGCATCCGGTCGGCGCTACCGGCCCGCGTATCGTGCTGCATCTGGCTGCGGCGATGCGCCGCGAGGCCGTGGCGCGCGGCATCGCCACGCTGTGCGTGGGGGGCGGCCAGGGCGGCGCGATGTTGCTGGAGGCCGTCGAATGAGCAGCCCCTGGGGTGCGCACATGCGTGTCGAGCGCGACTGGGAGGGCGTGGCCTGGCTGATGCTCGACCGCGCCGGTGAGCGGGTCAACAGCTTGTCTGCCGCGATGCTCGAAGAGTTCGACCGCGTCATCGGCGAACTTGAGGAGGATCCGCCCAACGGGCTGGTCATCGCCTCCGCCAAGGAGGCCGGTTTCGTACCCGGGGCCGATATCGACGAGCTTGAGGCGATCGACTCTGCCGCGGCCGCGCGTGCGCTGGCCGAGCGTGGGTCGAAGCTGTTCGAGCGCATCGCGCGCCTGCCGTTCCCGACCGTTGCGCTGATCCGCGGCCACTGCCTCGGTGGCGGCCTGGAACTGGCCCTGGCGTGCACTTACCGCGTCGTCGTCGACGAGCCAGCCACGCGCCTGGGCCTGCCCGAGGTGCAGTTGGGCATTGTGCCGGCCTGGGGTGGAATCCGGCGACTGCCGGCGCTGGTCGGTCCGCCGGTGGCGCTTGATCTGCTGCTCACCGGTCGCCGCGTTTCGGCGCGACGCGCGCGCAAACTCGGGCTTGCGGATGTGTGCGTGGCCCCACGCGTGATGGAGAACGCCGCGCGCCGCGTCGTGATGTCCGGTCGCCAGTGTCGCCACCTGCCGATGCGCGAACTGCTCATGGCCACGGTGCTGCGCCGACTCGTCGCGAGCCGCGCACGTGCGCGGCTGGCCGTACGCGTGCGCCGCGAACATTACCCTGCGCCCTACGCGATTCTCGATATCTGGGCACGTCACGGCGGCGATGCGTCGGCCGTGCCCGACGCTGATCCGGCCTCGCTGGCCACGCTGGCGTGTTCCGACACCGCGCACAACCTGCTGCGCGTATTCCGCTTGCGCGAACGTCTGCAGCGACTCGGGCTCGAGGCCGGGGGCGAGCCGCTGCAGCGCGTGCACGTGGTCGGCGCTGGCACGATGGGGGGCGACATCGCCGCGTTGTGCGCCGATCGTGGCTTCGACGTGACCTTGCAGGACGAGCGCGTCGAAGCCATCGCGGCGGCCATCGGTCGGGCCGTGGTGGGCTGGCGGCAGCGCCATCGCGACGACGAGTCGGCCGTACGCGCAGCGCGCGACCGCCTGGTGCCGGACCCGGAGGGGCACGGCATCGCGCACGCCGACCTCATCATCGAGGCCATCGCCGAGGATCTGGACGCCAAGCGCACGCTGTTCTCGCGCATCGAGGCGGCCGCGTGTACCGATGCGGTGCTCGCGACCAACACCTCCAGCCTGTCGATCGAGGCGATCGCGCGCGGCATGGCCAAGCCGCGACGGCTGATCGGCATGCACTTCTTCAATCCGGTCGCGCGCATGCCGCTGGTCGAGGTTGTCTCGCCACGCGGCGCCGGGCGTGCAGCGCACTCGCGTGCGCTGGCTTTCGTTCATGCGCTGGGCAAGCTGCCGCTGCCGGTGGCGAGCGCACCGGGCTTTCTCGTCAACGCCGCGCTCGCGCCGTACCTGTTCGAGGCACTGCGCTGCGTCGAGGACGGCATCCCGCCCGCGACCATCGACGAGGCCATGTGTGCCTGGGGCATGCAGATCGGGCCGGTCGAACTGGTTGACCGCATCGGTCTGGACGTGGCGCTGGCGGCCGGGCGTGGGCTGGGCCTCGATCCGGTGCCGGCACAACTGGCCGAGCATGTCGAGGCCGGCCGGCTCGGCGCGAAGTCCGGCCAGGGCTACTATCGCTGGAAGGATGGCCGCGCGCAGGCGGGCGCGGCGCCCGGAGCCGCACCGGGTCTGGCCGGGCGCCTGGTCGCGCCCTTGGTTGCGGCCGCGCGCGAGGCGCTCTCGCGCGGCGTGGTCGCCGACGCCGATCTGGCCGACGCAGGCATGATCTTCGGTGCGGGCTTTCCGCCCTTCACCGGCGGGCCGCTGCACTCCGAGGCGCGACGGCAATTGACCGAAACCGAACCCGAAACTGAAGATCAGGAAGACGTTTTCCCATGACCCATGCGCATCATCCGCCGAAGCCTTCGCACGAGACGCTGCCCGCGACCCTGCCCGTCGGGCGCATGCCGGAACTGCGTATGATGACCATGCCGGCCGATGCCAACCCGGCCGGCGACGTGTTCGGCGGCTGGATCATGGCGCAGGTCGACATCGCCGGCTCGATTCCGGCGCACCGTCTGGCGCGCGGTCGCGTGGTCACCGTGGCGGTCAACGCCTTCACCTTTCGCGAACCGGTCTCGGTGGGGGATCTGGTGAGCTTCTACGCCGAAGTCGTGCGCGTCGGCCGCTCGTCGATCACCGTCGATGTCGAGGTGTTCGCCGAGCGCGATCCGAGCGCACCCAAAGTGGTCAAGGTGACCGAGGCGACGCTGACCTACGTCGCGCTCGACGAGGAAGGCAACAAGCGTTTGGTCCATCCGGACGGCGCGTCTGGGTAGCGGCCGCAGGGGACGGGGATGAGCCATTTCATCGTACGCAGGGTGGCAGTATTGGGCGCCGGCGTGATGGGCGCGCAGATCGCCGCGCACTGCGCCAATGCCGGGCTCGAGGTGGTGCTCTTCGACCTGCCTGGGGAGCATGGCGGCAGTGCCGCGGCCGATCAGGCGATCGCCCGGCTCGACGCGCAGCGTCCGGCGCCGCTGGCCACGCCGCGCTACGCACGCGCCATTCATGCGGCCAACTACGACGACGATCTGGCGCGGTTGGGCGAGTGCGAACTGGTCGTCGAGGCCATCGCCGAACGCGTCGAACTCAAGCGTGCGCTGTTCGATCGCGTCGCGCCATTTCTGCGCCACGACGTAGTCTTCGCGACCAACACCTCGGGGCTGTCCGTGCGTGAGCTCTCCGAAGCGCTGCCGGCACCGCTACGCGCCCGCTTTTGCGGCGTACATTTTTTCAATCCGCCACGCTACATGGCGCTGGTCGAGCTGATTGCGGGGCCCGACACCGAGCCCGCGCTGCTCGACCGGCTCGAGTCCTGGCTGACCACGCGGCTGGGCAAGAGCGTAGTGCGCGCGCGCGATACGCCCAACTTCATCGCCAACCGCATCGGCGTGTTCGCGATGCTCGCGGTCATGCATCACACGGCACGCCTCGGGCTGGGTTTTGACGAGGCTGATGCGCTCACCGGGCCTGCCATCGGCCGGCCGCGCAGTGCGACCTTCCGCACGGCCGATGTGGTGGGCCTGGATACCCTGTCGCATGTCGTCGCTACCTTGCGCGATCGCCTGCCCGAGGACCCCTGGCGTGCCTGGTTCGGCGAGCCCGAATGGCTCACGCGCCTGGTTGCGCGCGGCGCGCTCGGCGCCAAGAGCGGTGAGGGCGTATATCGCAGGGACGCCCAGCGCATTCTCGTGCTCGACGGTGATGCTTATCGTGAAAGCGGCGCTCGCATCGCGCCCGAGGTCGCCGACCTCCTCGCCGAACGCGACCCTGCGCGACGCTTCAAGCGCTTGCGTGCGAGCACGCATCCGCAGGCGGAGCTACTGTGGGCGAGCTTCCGTGATCTGTTCCACTACGCGGCGCACCATCTTGCCGATATCGCCGACAACGCGCGCGAGGTCGACCTGGCCATGCGCTGGGGCTTCGGTTGGGCGCAGGGGCCGTTCGAGACCTGGCAGGCGGCCGGCTGGCGCGCCGTGGCCGATGCGATCGAGGCGGACGTCGAGGCCGGGCGCGCGATGGCCGACGTTCCGCTGCCCGACTGGGTCGCCATGCGCGAGGGGGTGCACGAGACGGCCGGTTCGTGGAGCGCGTCGGACCGGCGGCTGCATCCGCGTGCCGCGCTCACCGTCTATGTGCGCCAGACGACGCTCGAGCGGGTGTACGGCGAGCATGCGCGAGAACACGGCGACGAGTTGTGGCGCAATGCCGGCGTGCGTCTGTGGCGCCGGCCGGATCTGGATCCGCGTGTGGGCATCGTGTCGTTTACCACCCGCGCCCACGTGATCGGCGAGGAGGTGCTCGACGGGCTGGCCGATGCGCTCGCGCGCGCCGCGCGCGAGCTCGATGCGCTGGTGATCTGGCACGAGCCGCCATTCACCTTGGGCGCCGATCTTGCGCAGGTGCTCGAGCTTTGCGACGCGGGCGATCATGCACGACTCCAACGCATGCTCGAGCGCTTTCAGCAAACCTCGCTGGCGATCCGCTCATGCGCGGTGCCGGTGGTCGCCGCCGCGCACGGCATGGCGCTGGGCGGAGGGTGCGAATTCCTGATGCACGCGGCGCATCGCGTATTCGCGTTCGAATCCCAGGTCGGTCTGGTCGAAACCGGCGTGGGTCTGATCCCGGCCGGGGGGGGCTCGACCGCGCTGGCTGTCAGGGCCGACCGGCTGGCGCGCCTGACGCGATCGGGCGAGCCGTTTGCGTTCGTCGAGCACGCCTTCGCGCAGATCGTGCGCGCGGTCGTGTCGACCAGCGCACCTCACGCGCTGGAACTCGGTTATGCCCGCGAGGCAGACGACATCGTGATGCATCCGCGCGAGTTGCTGTACGTCGCGATCGTGCGTGCGCGCAGTCTCGCCGACGCCGGCTGGCATGCGCCATTGGCACCACGCGGCATCGTGGTGGCCGGACGTGAGGGCATTGCCAGACTGGAAGCGGGGCTGGATGGTCCGATTGCGAGCGAGCGGATGTCCGCACACGACCGTCGCGTGGCTCGCGCTGCGGCCGTGGCGCTGTGCGGTGGAGAAGTCGCAGGCGGCGCGCAAGTATCCGAAGATGAACTGCTCGCGCTCGAGCGCGAGCAGTTCATGGCGCTGCTTGCCACGCCCGAGACGCAGGCGCGAATCCGTCACACGCTCGACACCGGCAAGCCGCTGCGCAACTGAGCGGCGGGCCGGGTGCCGAGCATCAGCCGGCCGGCGGCACCGTGTCCTTGAAGCTGTCGCGTTCAAACATGCGCTCGACCAGGGCGGTCAGCGCGGGTCGTCCGTCGCGCCAGTCCACGTGCGGCACGCGCAGTTCGATGAAGCCGGCGGTCACCGCCGCGGCGATGTCACCGATGCTCATGTGATCGCCGTGCAGCCAGGTGCGCCCGCTGGCCAGTTGCTCGAGGCGGTCGAGCCCGCGTTCGATCTTCTGCAACTGGCGGCCGATCACGTCTTCGCTGCGCTTGTCCTCCGGGCGGCGACCTTCGAGCACGATCGCGACGGTAGCGTCCGTAATGCCGTCGGCCAGTCCCTCGAGCTGGCGTACGCGTACGGCCTCGCGAGCGTCTGCCGGGATCAGGCGTGGATCCTCGCCCAGGGTCTCGAGCCAGGCGACGATCACCGGCGAGTCGAAGAAGGTCTCGCCGTCGTCGGTGATGAGCACCGGCACCTTGCCCAGCGGATTGACCTCGGGCACGGTGCTGGTCGGCTCCCAGGGCGAGTCGACGACGAGTTCGAAGGGGATGTTCTTCTCGGCCAGCGCGACGCGCACCTTGCGCGCGTACGGGCTGGTCGGCGTGGCGACGAGTTTCATGAATGCTCTCCGTTGACGGTTGCTTGCGGCTTGGTTCTTCCAGCGTAAACGATGGAGACGGGAATGCCGAGCGGGCTGGAGTCTCCCCCGTTCTCGACACCCCTACAGCGGTGCCCAGCTGCCCTCGATGATGCGGCGCAATACGTGAAGCTTTCCGCCGAAGAAGTGGTCGGCACCGGGTACGACCGACACGGGCAAGTCCTGTTCGCCGGCCCAGTCGAACAGGTTCTGCAGCGAGCAGGTGTTGTCCTTCTCGCCGTGGATCAGCAGCGTCTGGGCACCGTCGGGCAGATGCTCGGTGTCGTAATAGCGGTCTGCACCGATCATTTCGCCGCACGGTGTGCCCACCAGCACGATGCGCCCCGGCGGCGTCGGCGAGCCGCCCAGGCGTTTGGACACGCAACTCTGCACGTAGGCGCCGAACGAGAAACCGGCCAGCGCCAGCGGCAGCGAGCCCCAGCGCGACTGCGCCCATGCGATGACCGAAAGCATGTCCTCGGTCTCTCCGTTGCCCTCGTCGTGGGTGCCTTCGCTGGCACCGACGCCACGGAAATTGGGACGGATCGTCGCGTAGTTGAGGTCACGCATCGTGCGAGCGAGCGTGTGCGCGACCTTGTTGGTGTTGGTGCCGGAAAACAGCGGGTGCGGGTGGCAGACCAGCGCGATGCCACGCACTTCGTGGGGCAGGTCGAGAAGCGCGTCGATCGCGCCGGCCGGGCCGCGCAGTTCGATCTGCTCGGTCGGGATGGGACGGGCCATCAGGAATCTCCAAGTTTCAGTCGTTTCACGATGCGGCCATGGACGAGATGCTCGTCGACGATCTCGTCGATGTCCTCGCGATCTATATAGGTGTACCAGACGTTGTCCGGATAGACGACCAGCACCGGACCCTCGTCACAGCGGTCGAGGCAGCCGGCCTTGTTGATGCGCACCTTGCCGCGCCCCTTGAGGCCCAACTCGCGGATGCGGTCCTTCGCGTAGGCCTGCATGTCGGCAGAGTGGTGGTCGTTGCAGCAGGACTCGCCCTCGGCGCGCTGGTTGCAGCAGAAGAAGACATGGTGGCGAAAATAGCTCATCGGATGCTCCGTCCGGCCGCCTCGGCGCCCGGGACAAAGATCCGATTATAACGGGCGCGCCGCGCTCAGCCTTCGTGCAGGTGTTCGCCGCGCCACAGTCCGAGCGCCGAAAGATAGGCCAGTGCGATGAATGGCCACGCGCCGGAGACCACGCGCACCAGGCCGTGGAAGTTCTGGAAATTGCCGGTGATCAGCCGCTGCGTGCCCGTCAGGTAGGGATTTTCCGGGATCAGGTTGGCGAGCGTTGCGGCGCCCAACAAGGCCATGCCTGCGATCGCGTGCTGGTGCACGCGCGGTAGCCACAGCGCCAGCGCGAGCAACGCGGTGCCGATCAGGATGCCGTTGCGCGTGCCCGGCGTGAGCCACAGCATCGGGTCACCCGGAACGTAGAAAATCCACGACGCGCCTGCTTTGGCCGCGATGCCCAGCGCCAGGATCAGCAGGATCGGCCAGGCGCGCGTGCGCTGCATCATGCAACGCGCGAACAGACCGATCGCCAGCAGGCCGCAGGCGACGATGGCCGCTTCGAGCGCGATGAACGGGCGCGGCTGGAAGGGCATCGGCGTGGGCAGTCCTAGCAGGCGGCGCAGATCGCCCGCGCCGAAAAGCGAGGTGTCGGGCATGAACTGGGCGAGCAGCCACAGCACGATCAGCACCAGTCCCAGATCGCCCGTGCGCCCGGGAACGACGCTGTTCGCGCGCCAACCCAGCAGACCGCCGCCGCGCTCGAACAGCCTGCGCCCGAACAAGCCACCGGCGGATGCGCCGATCAGCGTGCCGAGCGCGTTGCAGCCCAGATCGACGTTGCTGGAGATTCGGCTCGGGAGGAAATTCTGTGCGGTCTCGATCGACAAGCTCAGCAGCGCGCCGAGCAGCGTCGCCACCAGCACTGCGGTGATGATCGAAAACCGGCGCGGCAGCGCTGGCACCAGCACGAGGCCCAGTGGCACGTAGCCGAGAACGTTGACCGCCAGGTCCTCGGCACGCACGTACTTCGGCCACGGCGCAACAAGATAGTCGAACAGCGGCAGGCCGCTGTCCTGCCAGCCGGAGAACGGGTACAGACAGGCCCAGGCGATGAGCAACGCACAGCACGCCGTGAGATATTTCGGCAGCGGCGGGCTCATGCGGCTCCCATGTCAGCGTGCCGTGTGATGCGTGGCGGCGGCTGCGTGATGATGGCCGGTGTGCGGGCGATGGTGAGTCGGTTGTCCGGCATAGCCGCCAACGATCATTCCGAGGGCACTGACGACGAGACCGTAGAGTTGCGGCTCGACGTCGCCTTCGGGCACGAACAGTTCCAGTGCCAGCCAGGTGCCAATGCCCAGCACGACCGCAAGTGTCGCGCCGAGGTTGTTGGCGCGCTTCCAGAACAGGCCGGCGACCAGCGGCACGAAGGCGCCGGCCAGCGTCACGCGGTAGGCGCTCTCGACCATGTGGTGGATGGTCGCCGTCGTCGATACCGCGTACAGCGCGACCATGACACAGAACGCGCACACGGCCAGGCGCGTGATCAGCAGAAGCTGGCGGTCAGTCATGGAAGGCCAGAAGCCGCGCACGATGTTCTCCGAGAAGGTCACGGAGGGCGCCAGCAGCGTGCCCGAGGCGGTACTCATGATTACCGAGATCAGCGCACCGAAAAACACCACCTGTGCGGCGAACGGCATGTAGCCGACAATCAGGTTGGGCAGGATGAGTTGCGAATCTTCATTCATGAAGCGTTCGACCATTGCCGGGTCGATCAGCGTGGCCGAATAGGCCAGGAACAGCGGCACGGCCGCGAAGAAGAAGTAGGAGATGCCGCCGATGGTCGTGCCCCACACCGCGATTTTCTCGTTCCTTGCGGCGTTGACGCGTTGGAAGACGTCCTGCTGGGGGATCGACCCCAGCGCCATGGTCAGCAGCGCGGCAATCCAGGCGAGCATGTCGAGCGCATCGAGTGTGGGCAGGAATTCGAATTTGCCCTCACTCGCGGCGCGCGCGATCACCGTGTCGAAGCCGCCCGCCATGTCGCCGGCCAGCCAGGTGACGTAGAGCAGGCCGAGAATGATCACGATCATCTGTACGAAGGTCGTCAGCGCCACCGACCACATGCCGCCGAACAGCGTGTAGACCAGCACCACGCCCGCACCGATGAACACGCCCTGGTTGATCGTCACGAGCCCGTCAGAGAGCACGTTGAACACCAGCCCGAGCGCGGCCATCTGTGCGCCGACCCAGCCCAGGTACGACACGATGATCGCCAGCGACAGCGCAACCTCGGTGCCGCGGTTGTAGCGCACACGGAAGAAGTCGCCGAGCGTGAGCAGATTCATGCGGTAGAGCGGTCGTGCGAACACCAGGCCGAACAGCACCAGGCACACCGAGGCGCCCAGCGGGTCCGAGATCAGCCCGCGAAAGCCCTCGTCGATGAAGGTTGCCGAAATGCCCAGCACCGTCTCGGCGCCGAACCAGGTCGCGAATACCATCGCCAGCACGAGCACGAAGGGCAGGTTGCGCCCGGCCACGATGTAGTCGCGCGCGTTGTGCACGCGGGTGGCCGCATACAGGCCGATGGCGACCGAGACGGCGATATAGGCGATCACGAGCCAGAGCAGCATGGTCGATCCTTGCGGGCGGATTTTTGGGGGCGTTGCGTGGGCGCAAGTTTAGCAACGAACGCAGCGGTGGGGGCGCATCCGCAACGGGTATGCGGCGTGGTACACAAGCAGGAAACGGGCCGGGGCGGCGTCAGCCGAAGCGCACGTACAGATCCAGCGCGAGCAGCGCGGCGAGCGCCACGCCGATCAGCGCCAGCCACCGCCCCTGGCGCCGCTGCGCGGCCACGAGGCGTTCGAGTTCGTCGCCGCGGCCGCGGCGCTGGCGTTCGTGTTCGACCAGTGCGGCATGCACCAGGCGCGGCAGTTGCGGCAGCGTCGTGGCCCAGTTTGGCGCTTCGGTCTGCATCGACTGGACGAAGCCGCGCACGCCGAGCTGCTCGCCCATCCAGCGTTCGAGGAAGGGCTTGGCGGTCTTCCACAGGTCGAGTTCGGGGTCGAGCTGGCGGCCCAGTCCCTCGATGTTGAGCAGTGTCTTCTGCAGCAGCACGAGTTGCGGCTGCACCTCCATCTCGAAGCGGCGCGCGGTCTGGAACAGGCGCAGCAGTGTCTTGCCGAAGGAGATATCCTTGAGCGGCTTGTCGAAGATGGGTTCGCACACCGTGCGAATGGCTGCCTCGAAGTCTTCCACGCGGGTCTTGGCCGGAACCCAGCCGGCCTCGATGTGGGCCAGCGCGACGCGACGGTAGTCCCGCTTGAAGAAGGCCAGGAAGTTCTGCGCGAGGTAGTTCTTGTCCTCCTCGTTGAGCGTGCCCATGATGCCGAAGTCGAGCGCAATGTAACGCCCGTCGCGATGCACCAGGATGTTGCCCGGGTGCATGTCGGCGTGGAAGAAGCCGTCGCGGAAGACCTGGGTGAAGAAGATTTCCACGCCTGCGCGCGACAACGCGGACAGGTCCGTACCCTGGGCGAGCAGCGCGTCGTTCTGCGAGATCGGCACGCCGTGCATGCGCTCCATCACCATCACCTCTCGCCCGCACCAGTCCCAATACACCTCGGGCACCAGCAGCAGGCGCGAGTCGGCGAAGTTGCGCCGCAACTGCGAGCAGTTGGCTGCCTCGCGCATCAGGTCGAGTTCGTCGTTCAGATGCTTGGAGAACTCCGCCACGACCTCGCGCGGCTTGAGCCGTCGCCCCTCGACCCACAGCTTTTCGAGCAGCATCGCGGCCGTCTCGAGCAACGCGATGTCGTGCGAGATCACGCGCTCGATTCCCGGGCGCAGGATCTTGATCGCCACCTCGGTGCCGTCGGGCAGTTCGGCAAAATGCACCTGCGCGACCGAAGCCGAGGCCACGGGCTCACGTCCGAAGCGACGGAACACCTCATCGACCGGCAGGCCGTAGAAGGTCTCGAGCACCGCCACCGCCTCATCCGCCGGGAACGGCGGCACGCGATCCTGCAGCAGCGCCAGTTCGTCTGCGATGTCGGCCGGCAACAGGTCGCGGCGCGTCGACAGCATCTGGCCGAACTTCACGAAGATCGGCCCCAGCGACTCGAGCGCACGGCGCAGTCGCACGCCGCGCGGCTCGGCAAAGTGGCGCCAGAAGAAGAAGGCCTGCCACATCCGTGCGAGTCGCCCACTGGCGTCGACATCGAGCACCACGCGGTCCAGGCCGAAGCGCAGGCTCACGAAGACGATTCGGGCAAGGCGGAAGAGGCGCACGGGGGCTCGCGGCAAAGTGGCAAAACAGCGACTTTAGCCGGAAAGCCGGTGGCGAGAAACCGCAGCCCGTCAGTGCAGGGCCATCTCGTCCTCCAGGGCGGCGCGCAGTTTTGCGGCCGTGGCTCGCACGAAGCGGTCGGTCAGATGCTGGTTGTCCCTGAATACGGGCACGCCTTGCGCGGTGATCGCTGAGCAGCGACTGTGGGGGCACACCAGTGCGCTGGGATCGAACACGGTGACGTTGGGCAGCCCGCGGGCCGCGTCGCGCAGATGCCCGGCGATGCGCGCGGCCTTCTCGGAGGACGGCTTGCCGCGACAGGCTTCGATCAGCGGGAAGTGTTTCTGCTCGCGCGCGCGGGCCAGGCATCCTGGCCCGTCCATGCCCAGGTGCGGCGTACCTGCCAGGACGAGGATCCGCCCCACGTGGGGCGAAAGACGGGCGAGGATGCGACGGCTCCCCTCGGTCCATTGCGTGGCGTCGAGCGCGGACGAATTGCCGCTGCCGATGATCACCGCATCCGGTCGTTGTGCGACGATGGCATCGATCGCGTCCGCCCGCCACCGGCTGCAGATTGCGAAGATGCCGCCGATGCGCTTGTAGAAGATGTCCTCGTCGACGATCGGACAGGCCGACTTGGTAAGCACCGCGATGCGCCACTGCGGCGGCGGGAACAGCGTCGGAAAGGCGGAGAACCACTGTGCGCCGATGCTGTCGCCGATGAAAATCACGGTGCGCGTGGCGCCTTCCTCCCCAAAGACGCAAGGCCGCAATTCCGCGCTGCCGGTCCAGCTGTCGCAGCCCATGCGGTAGATCACCGGCATGTCGCCACGAATATCGACGATCGGGTTGAGGGCGGGCCGGTCGGAAGTCGATGGCGTCCACAGCGCGTGCAGCGATCCGGCGAACGCGATCGTGATGACCAGCACACCGCCGAGCAGCACCGGCCGCGGGGTGGCGTGACTGAAGCGCCCGCGCCAGAAGGGTAGTTCGACCAGCCGGTAGGACAGCACGGCGAACATCAGCGCGATGAGCAGCAGCACGACGGTTTGTCCGGCATGGTGGTCGAATCCGAGCGCCGCGCCCAGCGTCAGCGCCGGCCAATGCCATAGATAGATCGAGTAGGAGCGGTCGCCGATCCACACCAGGCGGATGTCTGCCAAGGGGTTGCGCGCCGTCGTGATGCCGCCGGCGATGATGGCCGCCGCGCCGAGGCTGGGCGCCAGCGCGTGGATGCCGGGATACGGCGTCGCGGTGTCGAGCGAGATGGCGCTGACGAGGACAAGAGCCAGCCCGCAACCCAGCGCAAGCATGGAGGCAGTGCGGTTGAGTCGTACGATGCCGCGATCGAACGCGAAGTAGATGGTGGCGCCGAGCGCGAACTGCCAGATACGAGCGGGCATCTGGTAGAAGGCTTGAATCGGCGCCAGATGCGTCCACAAGACGCAGGCGAGCGTCCCGACCAGTGTCAGCGTGGCCATTGAGGTGAGCGTTCGCACGCCGCGCGTCGACAACCACAGGATAGCGGCCAGCAATGGCGGCCAGATCAGGTAGAACTGCTCCTCGACCCCCAGTGACCAAGTGTGCAGGAACAGGTCGCGTGTACCCAGTTCGTCGAAGTAGTCGAGTGTGCGCAAGGCGAAGAACAGATTGCTCGTCCAGCTTGCTGCGAAAGGGGTCGATGCGAGCATCGTCTGCGCTTCTTCGCGTGACAGCAGCCAGGCGGCGGCTGCCGTCGTCAGTGCCATCATCGCAAGCAGCGCGGGCAGCAGGCGGTGCAGGCGGCGCGCATAGAAACGGAGCATGGCAATGCGGCCGCTGTGAGCGTGCTCCGCGACCAGCATGGCGCTGATCAGATAGCCCGACAGCACGAAGAATACGTCCACGCCGATGAAGCCGCCTGAGAACCCGGGCACGTCGGCATGCGCGAGAACGACGAGGGAGACGGCCAGTGCGCGCAGGCCCTGCAGATCTGGTCGGAATGTCATGCGGGAGTAAGTTGCCAATGTCATGTATGCGATTGGCAACTTTAACGAAGTTTTTTGCAGCGCGCGGCGGCGCGAATGTGCATTACTTCACGCCGGTGATGGATAACGCGTGGCGATCATGCGGACCGTGCTGCCATGGGTCGACCGGGATGAAACCAACGCTTACCCGGCCGACCCGGCGCGATCCGCTATAATTCAGCCCTTTTCCGAGCACACTGTTTCATGAGCGCCGAACCCAGGATTCACCTCGCCGAACTGCTGCAGGCTGCGCTGGCCAGCGTTGCGCCCGATCATGCCGACACGCCGGTGCACATCGAGCGGCCCAAGCAGGCCGGGCACGGCGACTTCGCGAGCAATCTGGCGCTGCAGCTGGCCAAACCGCTGCGACGCAATCCGCGCGAACTGGCGGCCATGCTGGTGCGCGAGCTGCCCGCCTCCGATCTGGTCTCGGCCGCTGAGGTGGCCGGTGCCGGCTTCATCAACTTCACGCTGGCCGATGCAGCCAAGACGGCGGTGGTGTGCGACGTGCTCGCTCAGGGCGGAGCCTTCGGTCGCGGTGCGCGCTCGGGCGTGAAGGTGCAGGTGGAGTTCGTTTCGGCCAATCCGACCGGGCCGCTGCACGTCGGTCACGGGCGCGGTGCGGCCTACGGCGCCTCGCTCGCAGCGGTACTGGACTTTGCCGGACATGAGGTCACGAGCGAGTACTACATCAATGATGCCGGCCGGCAGATGGACATCCTCGCGTTGTCGACCTGGTTGCGCTATCTCGCGCTGCTCGATGTGCAGGTGCCGTTCCCGCCCAACGGCTATCAGGGCGACTACGTCGTCGCGATGGCGCGCGAGCTGTTCGAGGCGCATGGCGATCGTTTCGGCCGGGTCAGCGCCGTCGACGTGCTTGCCGACACGCCTGGGCTGCCGGCGCCCGAACGCAAGGATGACGAGGCCGGACGCCAGCGCGAGGCGCATCTGGATGCGCTGATCGCCAGTGCGCGCCGCCTGCTCGGCGAAGATTACACGTGGGTGCACGGCTTCGCGCTGAACGCCCAACTGGGTGACTGTCGCGAGGACCTGGGCGAATTCGGCGTGCATTTCGATCACTGGTTCTCGGAGCGCAGCCTGTTCGATACCGGCCTGGTCGAGCGCGCAGTGGGGCAACTCGAACGCGCCGGCCACCTGTACACGCAGGACGGTGCGAAGTGGTTCCGCTCGACCGATTTCGGCGACGAGAAGGACCGCGTCGTGCAGCGCGAGAACGGCCAGTACACCTACTTTGCCTCCGACATCGCCTACCACCTGAACAAGTACGAGCGCGGTTTCGACCGCATCATCGACGTGTGGGGGGCGGATCACCACGGCTACATCGCGCGGGTCAGGGGTGCCATCGCCGCGCTGGGGCTGGCGCAGGAAAGGCTCGAGGTCTCGCTGGTGCAGTTTGCCGTGCTCTATCGCAACGGCCAGAAGGCCTCGATGTCGACCCGTTCGGGGGATTTCGTCACGCTGCGGGAACTGCGCAGCGAGGTCGGCAACGATGCCTGTCGTTTCTTCTACGTGCTGCGCAAGAGCGACCAGCATCTGGACTTCGACCTGGATCTGGCCAAGAGTCAGAGCAACGAGAACCCTGTCTATTACATCCAGTACGCACACGCCCGTGTGTGCTCGGTGATGGCGCAGTGGGACGGTACGGTATCCGATCTCAACGCGGTCGATCTGGCCCCTCTGGTCGGCGAGCGGGAGCTTGCCCTGTGCGCGCGCCTGGGGGCCTTCGCCGAAATCGTGCAAAGCGCCGCGTCGGACTACGCGCCGCACCAGGTGGCGTTCTACCTGAAGGACCTGGCGGGTGACTTCCACGCCTGGTACAACGCCGAACGCATGCTCGTCGAGGACGAGCCGGTGCGTCTCGCACGTCTCGCGCTGGCCGCGGCCGTGCGTCGCGTACTGGCCAACGGACTGGCCCTGCTCGGCGTCTCGGCGCCGGAGTCGATGTAAGTGCACCGGAGGACTGAATGACGCGACAGACCAAGCCACGCCGCGCTCCGCGCCGCCTGACGGTCAAGCAGACGCCGCGGCGTAGCGGCATCGTTGGCGGCCTGTTCGTCGGCCTGGTGCTGGGCGCCTCCCTGGCGGCAGGCTCTGCGTGGTATTTCACGCGCAACTCGCCGTTCCAGTCGCCGCATCGGGTGGTCGCGCCGATCGGCACGGATCCGCTCGCCTTGCCGGGCAAGCCGGGCGACGAGCCGGTGGTCAATCGCGACTTCGACTTCTATACCATCCTGCCGCGCGGTGGCGAGGACCCGTCTGCCGTCGCTCCGCCCGTGGAGGAGCAGACCGCGACGGGTGCGCCACCACCGTCGGTGGAGCGCCTGTACCTGCAGGTCGGGGCTTTCGAAGATCCGTCCGAGGCCGACAACATGAAGGCGCTGCTCGCGCTCAACGGCGTCGAGGCCGTGGCGCAGCGCACCCGCCTGGAGGATGGCCGCGTCGTGCACCGTGTGCGTGTCGGCCCGTTCGCGCGCCCCGAGGACATGGCCTCGGTGCGCACGCGTCTGAACACCGCCGGCGTCAGCGGAGTCGTCGTGCAGGGCAACTGAGCGGGCCCGGGGAACGTCGCCGGCCGCGCAGCGTCAGACCTGCTTCTGAAAACCGAACCGAAGGGAAATCCAAGCACATGAACCGACGTCGAATCTTTCTCCAGGGTACGGCCGCCGCGGTTGCGCTGAGTGCCGTCTCTCCGTCGCTGATCGCCGCCGAGCGCTATCAGACGCTCAAGGTGCCCGTGCCGCAGGAAGCCGAGGACCGCATCGAGGTCATCGAATTCTTCCACTATGGTTGCCCGCATTGCCGCAACTTCCATCCTCTGATCACGGCATGGAAGAAGAATCTGCCCGAAGACGTGGCGTTTCGCGCCGTACCCGCAATCTGGGGCAACGAGCAACTTCGCGGCTTGGCCCGACTTTACTACGCACTCGAGCGCTCCGGCTTCATCGATGATCTCGAGAACGACATCTTTGCGGCGGTGCAAGACGACAAGCGCCCGATCTTCGACGCGGCCGGCGTGCGCGCCTGGCTCGAAGACAAGAACGTCGATGTCGATGCGGTCATGGAAACCTATGAATCGTTCGCCGTGCAGGGCCTGGTGCAGCGTGCGGACCAGATCGCGCGCGCCTACCGGATCCAGGGCGTCCCGACGATGGCCGTTGGCGGTCGTTACACGACCTCGGCCACGCTCACCGGAAGCCATGCCGCCACCCTCGAAGTCGTCGACGAGTTGATCGAGCGGGTGCGCGCAAAAGCCTGATCGCGCCTCCGGGCTTGCCTCGCCGGCGGCGAGCGCTTAACGTGGCGTCATGAGGCGGCTGCTCGACTTGCAATGACATCGGCAAGTCGTTCCGCTCGCTTGACGCAACGAGGAGGACCCGCATGGCCGATGCATCGCAAGATCCCCCGGGCAGTGACCGCCGGGGGCGGCAGCGCTTTGTCGCGAAGCGCCGCGGCACGCATTGCTTCTGGGTGCAGTGGAACGGTCAACGAGAGCCGCTTGCCGATCTCTCCCTGGAGGGCTTCGCCGTTTCGGCGCGAATCGCGCAGGATGACGAGGGTGTGTTCGCTGTCGTGCTGCATCGGGCCGGAGTGCCAGACCAGATCGCTGCCACCGCGCGCGTGGCGAACTGTTTTGATGGGGCCGACGGGCTGCAGTGCGGCTGCCTCTTCGAACAATTCGAGGGTGACGGTCGCGAGCGCCTGCACGACTGGCTGGTCGCCCATGTCATTGCCACGGCCTCGGTGCCGATTACCGAGGCCGATGCCGAACGCATCGTATCCGGGCCTTCGCTGATCTGAACCCGGTCCAAACAGCCCGGCCTGTCTGCCGGAAAAGGACGCCATGACCCGCAGCAATCCGGTCGACCGCGTCGTCGACGCCGTCGCAGCCGATATCCCGCAACGTCTTCCCGCCGAGGAGGCGACCCGCGTCGTCCCCTTCGTTCGTCACTGGTTTGACGGTGTCGATCCGGCCGACCTGGTCGCCTTCGCTCCGCCGGATCTGTGCACCGCGCTGCTCAGCCACTGGGATCTGTTGCAGCGACGCACGCCGGGTCGCACGCTGGTGCGCGTACTCGACCCGTCCACCGATGCGCAAGGCTGGGGCTCGCCGCATACCGTGGTCGAGATCGTCACCGACGACATGCCCTTCCTCGTCGATTCGGTGACCATGGAGCTCAACCGCCGCGGTCTGACGCTGCACCTGCTCGTGCATCCGGTGCTGTGCGTGGAGCGTGATCGCGACGGCAATCTGCTCGGCGTTGGTCCCGGACGCGGCTGCACAGCGCCCGGCCGGCTCGAATCGGCGATGCACATCGAGGTCGACCGCCTCTCAGACGCTACCGCGCGCGATGCCTTGCGCGAGGATTTGCTTCGCGTGTTCGACGATGTGCGCGCGGTCGTCGAGGATTGGCCGACGATGCGCGAGCGACTCACCGACATCGCCTCCGGGATCGATCCTTCGCGCCTGCCGGTGCCGGTCGAGGAGACGGTCGAAGCCGGGGCGCTGATCGACTGGTTGCTGGCCGACAATTTCGTGATGCTCGGATGCCGTGACTACGTGCTGGCCGACGACGGTGAACGTCTCGACATCGTCGCCGGCAGTGGTCTGGGCCTGCTGCGCGAGCGTAAGGGCGAGACCTTCTCGTCGGCCTTCGCCGCGCTTGCACCCGGCGTGCGCGAGCAGGCGCGCGCGCCTGAGCTGTTGACGCTGACCAAGTCCGGGTCGCGCTCCACCGTGCATCGGCCGGGTCGTCTGGACTACATAGGTGTGCGTACCTTCGACGCCGACGGACGCGTGAGCGGCGAACGGCGCGTGCTCGGCCTGTTCGCGTCGACCGCGTATAGCGCGAGTCCGTCGAGGATTCCGTTGTTGCGCCGCAAGGTCGAAGCCGTTGTCGGGCGCGCCGGACTGCTGGCGGGTAGTCACGCCGACAAGGCGCTGCGAGTGATTCTGGAGCGCTATCCGCGCGATGAACTCTTCCAGATCGACGCAGACACGCTGTTCGAGCATGCGATGGGCATTCTGCGTCTCGGCGAGCGCCAACGCACGCGGCTGTTTACGCGGCGCGATCCGTTCGGGCGTTTCGTCAGCTGCCTGGTCTTCGTGCCCCGCGAGTTCTACGATACCGCGCAACGGCGGCGTATCGAAGCGGTGCTGCTCGAAGCCTTCGACGGCGAGAGTGCCGAGTTCGATGTGCAACTGTCTGATTCACCGCTCGCGCGCATCCTGTTCACGGTGCGTGCAAGCGGCACGATTCCCGATGTCGACACGACCGAGGTCGAAGCCCGGATCGCCGAGGCGGCGCGGCCCTGGAGCGATGCGCTGCGCGATGCGCTCGTCGCCAAGCACGGTGAGGCGCGCGGGCTGGCCCTGTCCGAGCGCTGGGGGAACGCGTTCCCGGCCGGCTACCGCGAGAGCGTGCCTGCGGCCGATGCGCTTGGCGACCTTGCGCGCCTGGATGCGCTCGCGGCACCCGAGGATGTGGGCATGCATTTGCTGCATGCGCCGGATCGCGCGGGCGACGGTCTGCGCTTCAAGCTGTACAGGCTCGACGCGCCGATGCCTCTGTCGCAATGCCTGCGCCAGCTCGAACGCATGGGCGTGCTGGTGACCGATGAACAGCCCACCGCGCTGCGTCGCGCCGACGGGCGACGCGCCTGGATTCACGATTTCGGTCTGCAGGGCGAAGGCGGCGAAGTGCCCGACATCGCTGCCGTGGGTGAGCTGTTCCAGGAAGTCTTCCTGCGCACCTGGCGCGGCGACGCGGACAATGACGGCTTCAACCGGCTGGCGCTGCGTGCCGGACTGGGCTGGCGCGAGATCGCCGTGTTGCGCGCCTATGCGCGCTATCTGCGCCAGGCGGCCTTCCCGTTCAGCCAGGACTACATGGAACAGGCCCTGGCTGCGCACCCGGACATCGCGCGATCGCTGGTTGCGCTGTTCGTGCGCCGTTTCGACCCGCAACTGGACGCTGGCCGCGAGAACGACTGCGCGAAGCTCTCCGAGGACATCGGTCAGGCGCTCGAACAGGTTGCCAATCTTGACGAAGACCGCATCCTGCGCCAGTTCCTTGCGCTGATCGAAGCGACGCTGCGTACCAACTGGTTCCGCATCGGCGAAGATGGCGCGCCGCGTCCGGTGCTCGCGTTGAAGCTCGACCCGCTGGCCGTGCCGGGGTTGCCCGAACCGCGCCCGATGTTCGAGATATTCGTCTCGTCGCCACGCATCGAGGGCGTGCACCTGCGCGGCGGCAAGGTCGCGCGCGGTGGCATCCGCTGGTCCGACCGCATGGAGGATTTCCGCACCGAGGTCCTCGGCCTGGTCAAGGCGCAGATCGTCAAGAATGCGGTGATCGTGCCGGTCGGCTCCAAGGGCGGCTTCGTCGTGCGCAGGCCGCCGGTCGAGGGCGGGCGCGAGGCGGCACAGGCCGAGGGACTGGCCTGCTATCGGCTGTTCCTGTCGGGCCTGCTCGACCTGACCGACAACCTCGAACGTGGCGCGGTCGTGCCGCCGTCGGGCGTGGTGCGCCACGATGGCGACGATCCGTATCTGGTGGTAGCCGCCGACAAGGGTACGGCGACCTTCTCGGATCACGCCAACGCGGTCTCCGCCGAATACGGCTTCTGGCTCGACGATGCCTTCGCCTCGGGCGGCTCGGCCGGCTACGATCACAAGAAGATGGGCATTACGGCGCGCGGCGCATGGGAGTCGGTCAAGCGCCACTTCCGCGCGCTCGACCGCGATATCCAGAACGAGGACTTCACGGTCGTAGGCATCGGCGACATGTCGGGCGACGTGTTCGGCAACGGCATGCTGCTATCGAAGCACATCCGGCTGGTGGCCGCCTTCGACCATCGTCACGTCTTCCTCGACCCCGATCCGGATCCGGCGAAGTCCTGGGATGAGCGCGAGCGCATATTCGCGCTGCCGCGATCGACCTGGGACGATTACGACAAGTCGCTGATCTCGAAGGGCGGTGGCGTGTGGCCGCGCAGTGCCAAGTCGGTGCCGCTCTCGCCCGAGGTGCGCGCGCTGCTCGACGTCGAGGACGAGCGGCTGACGCCGACTGAACTCATTCGTGCCATCCTGCGCGCACCGGTGGACCTGCTCTACAACGGTGGCATCGGTACCTATGTGAAGGCCGCGGACGAGAGCGACGCCGAGGTCGGTGACCGCGCCAATGACGCGGTGCGCATCGACGGCGGTGAGCTGCGCTCGCGGGTGGTCGGTGAGGGCGGCAACCTCGGCTTCACGCAGCGCGGCCGCATCGAGTACGCGCTTGCGGGCGGACGCATCTTCACCGACGCGATCGACAACTCCGGCGGCGTCGACTGCTCGGATCACGAGGTCAACATCAAGATCCTGCTCGGCGAAGTCGTCGCCGATGGCGAGCTTGAGCGGAGCGCGCGTGACCACCTGCTTGCCGACATGACCGAAGACGTCGCGGACATGGTGCTCGCCGACAACTACGCCCAGGGCGAGGTGCTGGAGATGACCGCCACCGGGGGTGTCGCGCTGCTCGATGAGCAGGCCGACTTCATGCTGCGCCTGGCCCGCGCCGGCCGGCTCAATCGCCGGCTCGAGGCTCTTCCGCTGGACGAGGACCTGGCCGAGCGGCGGGCTGCCGGGCGTGGCCTCGTCGCGCCCGAGCTGGCCGTGTTGCTGGCCTATTCGAAGATCGAACTCTACGACGAGGTGCTGGCCTCGGACGTGCCCGACGACGCCTTCGTCGCGCGCGCCCTGCCGGCGTACTTCCCGGCACCGATCCGCGAGCGCTGGGGCGGACGCATTGCCGCGCATGCGCTGCGCCGCGAAATTGTCGCCACGGTCGTGGTCAATGAGCTGATCAATCGCTGCGGTGCGACCTTTGTCGACCGAATTCGCGTCGAGACCGGCGCCCCAGCGCCCGATATCGTGCGCGCCTTCATCGCGACCTGGGAGGTGTTTGCGCTGGATGGGTGCTGGCGCGAGATCGCGGCGCTCGACAATCGCGCGCCGGCTGCGCTGCAGGTGGCGATGCGTGTCGACGTGCTGCGTCTGGTGCGCGGCGCCACGCTGTGGTGGCTGCGCCACCCGCAGTGGCTCGCTGATCTGGGCGCGACAGCGGAGCACTTCGCGCCGGACGTCGCCATGCTGGCCGAGACGCTGGGTGAGCGCATCGCGCCCGAACACAGCGCCGCGCTGGCCGAGCGTGCGGCCGCAATGACGGCCGACGGTGCATCCGAGGCCTTGGCGCTGCGCGTGGCCGGGTTGCGCGCGCGACTGGCCTCGCTCGATATCGTCGATCTGGCCAGCGAGCGCGGCCTCGAGGCCGGCCACGTAGCCGAAGTGTATTTCGCGCTCGCTGCCGAACTGGATCTGCGCTGGGTCACGCTGCAGATCGATGCGCTGTCAGCCGATTCGCGTTGGCCATCGCTGGCACGCAGCGCGCTGCGCGCCGATCTCTCGGCCGAGGCTCGGCGTCTGGTTGGCGAGGCGCTCGCGTGCGGCGAGGCAGGGGATGCGTCGGCATGTGTCCAGGCGTTCGCGCAGGTCTGCGGCGAGCGTCTGGAGCGCTATCACGCGCTGGTGACAGAAATTCGCGGCGGTGGCGCCGACATGGCGATGCTCTCGGTGCTGATGCGCGCGTTGCGCGGGCTTGGGTAGGTCGCGACGAGCGCAGCGAGTGCGACATCGCTCGCAACAGCCGAGGTTGGGCGCAATAACTGAAAGGCATTGCGCCGTATGGGCCAAACATACGGCGGATTACGCTGCGCTAATCCGCCCTACGACTCGCAGCCTTGGCTGGTGCCGCGCCGCGTCGGCGCCGTTGCGTCCACCACACCAGCGCGAGCAGCGCGAAGGCGGGAATGTAGATCCAGTCCTTGGAGGGCCGGTCCGCCACGGGGAGTTCGATCGCGCTGATCGTCAGCCCCTGTTCGAGCCCGAGGCGTGCGGCGCGGCTGCCGAAGCGCACGGTCGAGACCTGCACCTGGCCGCCGAATGCCATCACGCCTACGCCGGCCTGAGCCAGCCGCTCGGTTGCGCTCGGCGCCGGTTCCCCCAGCGGCAGCAGCACGCCCTTGGAGATCTCGCGACCCTCGATCGAGATGCCCTCGACCCAGACGCGCAGGTTGGCGTTGGGCGGTGCGGCCTCGACCAGCCGCGTCAGCTCGCTCGGCGGCACCTCCTCGAAGGGCGGATGCAACTGATCCATCCAGAAGCCGGGTCGGAACAGGCTGAAGGTGACGAGCAACAGCAGCGCCGCCTCGTACCAGCGGTTGCGCGTGACGAACCAGCCCTGGGTAGCCGCGGCAAAGCACATGCTCGCGATCGTCGCGACGACGATCGTCAGGCACAGGTGCGTGATGCTGTCGATGCCAATGAGCAGCAGTTCGGTGTTGAAGATGAACATGAACGGCAGGATGGCCGTTCGCGCGCTGTAGCCGAAGGCGGTGAAGCCGGTGCGGATCGGGTCGCTGTTGGCGATGCCCGCGGCGGCGTAGGAGGCCAGCCCCACGGGTGGGGTGACGTCGGCCATCAGGCCGAAATAGAACACGAACAGGTGCACCGCGATGAGCGGCACCAGCAGGCCGTTCTGCGCGCCCAGCTCGACGATCACCGGTGCCATCAGCGTGGACACCACGATGTAGTTGGCCGTGGTCGGCAAGCCCATGCCGAGGATCAGGCAGATCAGCGCGACCAGCACCAGCATCACCATCAGGTTGCCGCCCGAGAGCACTTCGACCAGCTCGGTCATGACCAGGCCGATGCCGGTCAGCGTGACCGTGCCGACGATGATGCCGGCGGTGGCGGTGGCGATCGCGATGGCGATCATGTTGCGCGCACCGGTGACCAGCCCGCTGAACAGGTCGTTGAATCCTTCGCGCAACCAGTGCACGTACTGGCCGGAGCCGCGGAAGAAGGCGAACAGCGGACGCTGCGTGACGAGGATGAAGATCAGGAACATCGTCGCCCAGAAGGCCGAGAGCGCTGGCGAGAGCTGTTCGACCATCAGGTTCCAGATCAGCGCGGCCACCGGCAGCAGGAAGTGCAGACCGGACTTGAGGGTGGGACCGATCTCCGGCAGGTACTCGATGGGTGCGTTGGGGTCCTCCATGTGCAGTTCGGGAAAACGCGCCGAATAGCGCACGACGGCCACATAGCCGGCGAGCAGCAGCGGCCCGACGATGAGCATCGAGGCGTCGCCGGCGAACGCCTTGATCCAGCCGAAACCCCAATAGACGATCGCCGCGAGGATGATCAGGCCGGAGATCGTCAGCGTTGTGGATACCACGACGTTCCTGAGCAGCAGTTCCTCGCGTCGCGGCAGGCCCTGCAGGTCGGCCTTCATCGCCTCCAGATGCACGATGTAGAACAGTGCGATGTACGAGATCAGCGCCGGGACGATGGCGTGCTTGAGCACCTGGGTGTAGGGAATGCCGACGTATTCCACCATCAGGAAGGCCGCCGCGCCCATCACCGGTGGCATCAGCTGGCCGTTGACCGACGAGGCCACCTCCACCGCCGCGGCCTTGTCCGGCCGGTAACCGACCTTCTTGATCAGCGGGATGGTGAAGGTGCCGGTGGTCACCACGTTGGCGATCGACGAGCCCGAGATCAGGCCGGTCGATGCCGAGGCCACCACCGCCGCCTTGGCCGGGCCGCCGCGCAGGTGACCGAGAAGGGCGATGGCCGACTTGATGAAATAGTTGCCCGCGCCGGCCGTCTCCAGCAGCGCGCCGAAGAGCACGAAGAGGAAGATGAAGCCGGCGGACACGCCCACGGCGACGCCGAACACGCCCTCGGTGCCCAGCCACATGTGGCTCATGCCCTTGTTCAGCGAGGCGCCGCGGTGCGCGATCATGTCGGGCATGTAGGGGCCGAAGAACACGTAGATCAGGAACACCACGGCAAGGATCACCATCGGCATTCCGAGCGCGCGGCGTGCGGCCTCGAGCAGCAGCACGATGCCCAGCGCCGCGGCGATCAGATCCGGCGTGGTGGGCAGGCCCGGACGGGTGGCCAGCGCGTCGTAGAAGAGGAACAAATAGCCCGCGCAGAAGGATGCGGCGAGCGCCAGCAGCCAGTCGTGCACGGGCACGTACTCGCGCGGCGAACGCTTCGATGCCGGATAGGCGGCAAAGGCCAGGAAGGTCGCGAACGCGAGGTGGATGGAACGCGCCTCGGTGTCGTTGAACACCCCGAAGCCCAGCGAGAAGGCCAGCGGCGAGGCGATCCACAGCTGGAACAGCGACCAGCACAGTGCGACCGCAATGAGCAGCTTCGCGGTGAAACCGGTCGGACGCCGTCCGCCGGTATCGGCTTCGGCGACGATGTGACGAAGCTCGTCCTCGCTCAGTTCGTGGTCGGCTTTGCTCGGGTCGGCCATGATCGCGTCTCTTCTATGGCGGCGACGCGGGATGGGGGCGCGGTCCGGCGATCGCCGGACCGCGTGGGACCCGCGCGACGCGCGGGCGAGCTGGCTTACATCCAGCCCTTTTCCTTGTAGTAGCGCACAGCACCGTCGTGCAGCGGAGCGGACAGACCGTTCTTGATCATGTCCTCGGGTTTGAGATGGGCCAGCGCCGGGTGCAGCTTCTTGAAGTCTTCGAAATTCTCGAACACCGCCTTGACCATCGTGTAGACGACGTCGGCCGAGGTGTTGGTCGAGGTCACGAAGGTCGCCAGCACGCCGTAGGTCGGCGTCGGATCGGGGTTGTTGGCGTACAGCCCGCCCGGAATCGCGACGTTGGCGTAATAGGGCCGCTCCGCCACCAGCTTGTCGACGGCCGGCCCGGTCAGCGGCACGAGCCTGGCGCCGCAGGTCGTGGTCGGATCCTGGATGTTGGCCGACGGGTGGCCAACGCCATAGAAGAAGCCGTCGATGCGGTTGTCGCACAGTGCCGCGCCGTGTTCGTCGGCACGCAGTTCGGAGGCCAGCGCGAAGTCGGCCGTGGTCCAGCCCATCGCCGAGAGCAGTTCCTCCATCGAGGCACGTGTGCCCGAGCCCGGGTTGCCGACGTTGAAGCGTTTGCCCTTCAGGTCCGCGAAGCTCTTGACGCCTGCATCCGGCCGCACGGCGACCGTGAACGGTTCCGGATGCAGCGAGAACACGGCGCGCAGGTCCTTGTTCGCGCCGGCATCCTTGAAGGTGCTCGAGCCGTTGTAGGCGTGATACTGCCAGTCCGATTGCGCCACGCCGAAGTCGAGTTCGCCGGCGCGGATCGTGTTGAGGTTGTAGACGGAGCCGCCGGTACTCTCGACCGAACAGCGGATGCCGTGCTCCTTGCGGCCCATGTTGATCAGGCGGCAGATCGCGCCGCCGGCCGCGTAATACACGCCGGTGACGCCGCCGGTGCCGATGGTGACGAATTGCTGCTGGGCCGCGACCGGTGTCGCGGAAAGGCTGCCGACCAGCGCGAATGCGGCGGCCAGGGCGGTGAGTCGTTTCATGGACGAATCCTCCTGTCTCTGTGGGGCAGTGCTCCAGCGTCTGCGGCCACGCGGACGTCGCATGCGCCCGCAACGCTGAAGTGCACTACCGGTGAAGATAACGCCGTTTGCGCGGGACCGCCAGCACGGCCGTTCGCAGGGCTCAGGCCAGAGGGCGGCAGGGCATGCCGAGCGCATCGGCCACGCCCGCATGGGCGACGGCGCCATCGAACACATTGAGTCCGGCGGCCAGATGGGGGTCCTCGGCCAGTGCCTGCCGCCAGCCCTTGGCGAGGGCGAGCACGTGCGGCAGAGTCGCGGCGTTGAGCGCCTGGGTCGCGCTGCGCGCCACCGCGCCGGGCATGTTCGCGACGCAGTAATGCACCACGCCTTGCTCGATATAGGTCGGCGCCTCGTGCGTGGTGGCGCGCGAGCTCTCGCAGCAGCCGCCCTGATCGATCGCGACGTCGACGATGACGCTGCCCGCACGCATCGTGGCGAGCATTGCGCGCGTGATCAGTTTTGGCGCGTTGCCGCCGGGCACCAGCACCGCGCCGATCACGAGATCGGCATCGACGAGGCTGCGCGCGATGGCCTCGTGACTCGCATGCAGCGTCGCCGCGCGCGTGCCGAATCGCTCGGTGATGCGGCGCAATGCGTCGAGCGAGCGGTCGATCACGGTCACGCACGCCCCCATGCCCAGCGCGATCATCGTTGCGTTGCTACCGACCGTGCCGGCACCGAGCACGACGACGTGACCGGGCTCCACGCCCGGCACGCCGCCGAGCAGCACGCCGCGTCCGCCATTGGCCTTTTCCAGGCAATGTGCGCCGGCCTGCACGCTCATGCGCCCGGCGATTTCCGACATCGGCGCGAGCAGCGGCAAGCCACCGTGTGCGTCGGTGACCGTCTCGTAGGCGATGGCGGTGAGGCCGGCGTCGAGCAGCGCGTGTGCCTGCTGCGGGTCCGGCGCCAGATGCAGATAGGTAAACAGCACCTGATCGGCGCGCAGGTAGTTGAACTCCTCGGGCTGTGGTTCCTTGACCTTGACGATCAACTCTGCGGCGTCGAAGAGTTCGCGCGGGTGCTCGACCAGGGTGGCGCCGGCTGTGTGGTAGGCCGCGTCCTCAGCCCCTGCGCCCACGCCGGCACCGGCCTGGACGAAGACCTCGTGCCCGCGTGCGACGAGTTCGCCGACGCCGGCCGGCAGCAGGCCGACACGGTATTCGTGGTTCTTGATTTCACGGGGGATGCCGATTCGCATCGCGTTCCTCCGGCTCGATTCCGATGCGCGCAGTGTAGCGGCTCAGTGCGTTTCGAGTTCGGCGCACACGGTTTCGGGTGTGCGGATGCGGTAGAGCGCGCGCACGAGGTGGTGGCGATCGAGTCGCAGCAAGAGCTTGTCGCGGCTCACGAGCAGCGTTGCGCCGGCGTCGCGCGTCAGTTCCAGAAATTTCTGGTCGTCTGGGTCGCGGCATGCGGGCAGCTGGGACGCCTCGGGTGAGGGCGGTGGTGCCAGCGTGCAACGCGAACGATAGGCTTTGGCGATGTCCGCCTGCCGCGCGGCCGGGATGCCGAACT
>CAXBIS010000017.1:0-90199 GCA_963975885.1 uncultured Azoarcus sp. | reverse complement strand
CGGATCCCTCAGGCGTAAACAACATCCCGTTTACACAAAAATTCGGACACGCCCGTTCTGGAACACGCCCGTGGTGCTGCAGGGATCGACGCCGCTCAGCACATTCGGATAGCTCGTCTGCGTGACGTTCGAATCCGGCGCAATGCCGAACTCCAGGCAGTTGGCCAAGTCGCCGTCTTCGGGACCGGGTCCTTCAGACTCCATTCCCAGATAGACCAGGCCGCCCGCGCTCTCACCGTCGATCAATACCGCATAACTACCCGGCAGCTCGGCCTGCAGCCGCAAACCCGCCTGAGCGTTTTCGAGGTAATCGATGTAACCATCGCCAAGGATATCGGCAACCCCACTACCCTCGATCAGTCCGTGGTTGATCAAATCATCGATATCGCTAAGCAGATAGATCCCTACATCCCCTTCGATGTTTCCCCGATTGCGCAGTGTTACGATTCTTCCAGAAGCGCTGCTGCCAATGCCGTCTTCGCCACCCCGGATCAAGCCATCGTTGATGAGCTCGTCGATTGTGCCGTTGTTTTCGATTCCTCTTGAGGTGCCGAGAATGCTCGCGCCCGCCTCGTTCAACAACTGTTCGATGCTCGCGTCGCCATCGTCGAAGTTGGTATCCACGAAAATGCCAATCCCGGAGTTCCCCCCCAACGCAGGCGCCCCCTCGATCAGCCCTCCAGCCTGATTCGTCAGGTGACTCATGGCCACTCCGGGCCGCACCAGAATCGCGTTGCCGCCCAACTCTCTGCTATGGATGATGCTTCCCGAGTTTTCGATGTAGCTTGACCCCGCCACATCCACGGAAGGGTCGCCGATGTCGGACGTCTCGATGCTTCCCGAGCCCTGCACCATCAGCCCGACTGCCGTCGAACCGTCGAGCACACAGATTGTCGTTGCACTTCCGCTGACCGTAATGACCCCGGAATCCGGCGCAGGGCAGGTCGCATGAGCCACACCGGCCCCGCAGACAAAAAGCCCGGCAAACAGTCGCCGAACGTGCTTGCGGGATTCAAACAGCAACGGGCTCCTGACGTGAGCGCTCATACGGCCTCCTGACGTCGATCTGGCTGAAAGGTATCCGAATGTAACCTGATGCAACCGCAAGCCACCCACTTTCGATTCCGAACATCCGACAAACGTAGTGCACTGTTGCGATTACACACACCCAGCCTGCGCCTACGTCGGGGCCCCGACCATTGAGCGCGCGGCAGACAAGATCACGCCCCATAACGGCGTTTCGCCCCCACGTCCGGCATCCATGCCGGGCCGCTCCCCGAGGCCGCCACGCCGGTTAGAATGGGCCAGCGAACTGCCACCCTGATCGGCAGTCGAAATCTTCTGTTCATTCGTACGCCAAAGACACCCATGACCAACCCGCTGCTCGACTTCTCCGCCCTCCCCCGCTTCGACGCAATCCGTCCCGAGCACGTCACGCCGGCAATCCGCGAACTCATCGACGAGAACCGCCGCCTGATCGATGACAAGGTCGCCGACCCGGCCCAGCCCACCTGGGACGGCTTCGTCGCGCCGCTGACCGAGGCCGGAGAGCGGCTGGGGCGCGCCTGGGGCGTGGTCGGCCACCTGCACGGCGTCTTCGACGTACCCGAGTGGCGCGAGGCCTACAACGCCATGCTGCCCGAGGTTTCCAGCTTCTTCGCCGATCTGGGCCAGAACCTGGCGCTCTACGAGAAGTACAAGGCGATCCGCGAGGGCGACGAGTACGCCACGCTCTCGCCAGTGCGCCAGCGCATCCTCGACAACGAGGTGCGCGACTTCCGTCTGGCCGGCGCCGAGTTGCCCGACGCCGACAAGCCGCGCTTCAAGCAGATACAGGAAGAACTGTCCGCGCTCTCCGCCAAGTTCCAGGAGAACCTGCTCGACGCCACCAACGCCCATGTCGAGTGGATCGACGACGAGGCGGAACTGGCCGGCATTCCTGCCGACGAAGTGGCCGCCGCGCGCGCCGCTGCCGAGAAGGCCGATCACCCCGAGCGCTGGAAGTTCAC
The DNA here is from genome assembly GCA_963975885.1 of uncultured Azoarcus sp. Classification (GTDB taxonomy): domain Bacteria; phylum Pseudomonadota; class Gammaproteobacteria; order Burkholderiales; family Rhodocyclaceae; genus Pseudazoarcus. Next base: position 88,190 of record CAXBIS010000017.1, on the reverse strand, counting down.
GCTGCACTTCCCGTCCTGGATGCCGGTAATGCAGTACGCCGACAACCGCGACTTGCGCGCACGCATGTACCGCGCCTATGTCACGCGCGCCTCCGAGTTCGGCGATGCAGCACACGACAACGGCCCGCTGATCGGCCGCATCCTCGCGCTGCGCGCCGAGGAAGCGAAGATGCTCGGCTACGCCAACCACGCCGAGGTGTCGCTGGTGCCCAAGATGGCCGAGTCACCGCAACAGGCGCTCGACTTCCTGCACGACCTCGCCACCAAGGCCAAGCCGCACGCCGAGCGCGATCTGCGTGAGCTGCGCGAATTCGCCGCACAGGAACTCGGAATCGCCGACCTGCAACCGTGGGACGTGGGCTACGCGTCCGAGAAGCTGCGCCAGGCGCGTTATGCCTTCTCCGAACACGAGGTCAAGCAGTATTTCCCCGAGCCGCGCGTGCTCGACGGCCTGTTCGGCGTGATCCAGCGCCTGTACGGCGTCGCCATCATCCCCGACGAGGCACCCAAGTGGGACGCGGACGCGCGCTTCTTCCGCATCGAACGCGACGGCGCGACCATCGGCCAGTTCTATCTCGACCTGCACGCGCGCGAGACCAAGCGCGGCGGCGCGTGGATGGATTCTGCGCGCAGCCGCATGAAGGCGCGCGAGGGCGTGCAGACGCCGGTCGCCTATCTGGTGTGCAATTTCTCCGGCCCGTCTCAGGGGAAACCTGCGACCTTCTCCCACGACGACGTGCAAACCCTGTTCCACGAGTGCGGCCACGGCCTGCATCATCTGCTCACGCAGGTCGACGAGGTCGCGGTCTCGGGCATCAACGGCGTCGAATGGGACGCGGTCGAGTTGCCCAGCCAGTTCATGGAGAACTTCTGCTGGGAGTGGGACGTGGTCTCGGGCATGACCGCCCACGTCGACACCGGGGAGGCGCTGCCGCGCGAACTGTTCGACAAGATGATCGCGGCGAAGAACTTCCAGAGCGGCATGCAGACCGTGCGCCAGATCGAGTTCTCGCTGTTCGATCTGCTCATCCACAGCCAGCTCGAACCCGAGGGCGACACGGTGCCGGTCGAGCGCGTGATGCAGGTACTCGCCGACGTTCGCCGCGAGGTCGCGGTGATCCAGCCGCCCGAGTGGCACCGCTTCCCGCACAGCTTCTCGCACATCTTCGCGGGCGGTTATGCCGCCGGCTACTACAGCTACAAGTGGGCCGAGGTCCTCTCGGCGGACGCCTTCGAGGCCTTCGAGGAGGCGCGCGGCGAGGCCGGCACGGTGCTCGATACGGCCACCGGCGAACGCTTCTGGCGCGAGATCCTCGCGGTTGGCGGCAGCCGCCCGGCGATCGAGTCGTTCAAGGCCTTCCGTGGCCGCGAGCCGCGCGTCGACGCCCTGCTGCGCCACAGCGGCATGGTGGCGGCGTGAAGATCGCCACCTGGAACGTCAATTCGCTCAAGGTCCGCCTGCCCCACGTCCTCGACTGGCTCGCCACGCACCAGCCCGACGCGCTGGGCCTGCAGGAGATCAAGTGCGAGGACGCCGGCTTCCCGCTGGAGGCGCTGGCCGAGGCCGGCTACCGCGCCGTGTTCGACGGGCAGAAGACCTACAACGGGGTCGCCATCCTCAGTCGCAGTGAGGCGACCGACGTGGTGCGCGGCATTCCCGGCTTCGAGGACGAGCAGAAACGCGTCATCGCCGCCACCATCGACGGCGTGCGCGTGGTGTGCGGCTATTTCCCCAACGGCCAGGCGGTCGGCTCGGAGAAGTTCGAATACAAGCTGCGCTGGCTCGAAGCGCTTACCGCCTGGCTCAAGGACGAAATCGCCGCCCATCCGAAGCTCGCCCTGCTGGGCGACTACAACATCGCCCCCGACGAGCGCGACGCCCATCCCGACTGGAGCGACGAGATCCACGTCTCCGAACCCGAGCGCGCCGCCTTCTACCGCATCGAGGCGCTGGGCCTCAAGGACGCTTTCCGCCTGTTCGTGCAGCCGGAGCAGAGCTTCTCGTGGTGGGACTACCGCATGGGCGCTTTCCGGCGCAACTACGGTCTGCGCATCGACCATGTGCTGCTCACACCAGCCCTGGCCGAGACCTGCTCCGCCTGCACCATCGACAAGACACCGCGCAAACTCGAACGGCCATCGGACCACGCGCCGGTGCTCGTCGATCTCGCGCTCTGAGCCGATGCGCGACAACGAAGCCCTGCGAGCGCTCTACCCGGTATTCGACGCCCTGCCCGCGGCGCTGGTCAACGACACGCTCGCTGCCGCTCAGTGGATGGACGTGCCTGGCGGCGCCGTGCTGTTCGACGAGCAACAGCCCTGCGAGGGCTTCCCCTTCGTGCTCGCGGGCGCCATCCGCGTCGCCAAGCACGCACTCAACGGCCGTGAACTGCCGCTGTACCGCGTCACCGCCGGCGAGACCTGCATCCTGTCCTCGTCCTGCCTGCTGGGCCACGCGCCCTACACCGCGCGCGGCGTCAGCGAAGGCCCGGTGCGGCTGATGTCGCTGCCGGCCACCCGCTTCGACGCACTGCTGGCCGAGCCGCCTTTCCGCGACTTCGTCTTCCGGCTGTTCGCCGAGCGCATCGCCGGCCTGATGCAACTCGTCGAGGAAGTGGCCTTCCGCCGCCTCGACCAGCGCCTGGCCGCGGTGCTGCTGGGCAAGGGCCGCGCGCTGCGCGTCACCCACCAGCAACTGGCCGACGAGCTTGGCAGCGTGCGCGAAATCGTCAGCCGTCTGCTCGGTGGCTTCGCCGACCAGGGGCTGGTGCGCCTGGGTCGCGAGCAGGTGGAAATTCTCGACCCCGCGCGCCTGCGCGAGATCGCCGCAACCTCCTGAGTGACCGCGGTCACAGACCGGCGCAGCAGGGGATGCTGAAATCGGAACTGTCATCCACACAAGGAGGTTCCGATGAAAGCCAACGTCGGCGGCATCGACCGCATTCTTCGCATCGTCGCAGGCATCGCCCTGATCGCCTGGGCCATCGCAGGCGGCCCCGTCTGGGCCTGGATCGGCGTGGTCCCGCTGGCCACCGGTCTGCTACGCTGGTGCCCGCTCTACCCGTTGCTGGGCTTCACCACCTGCGGCAAACGCAGCACCTGATCCGCCGACCGGAACGAGGAGCTTTTCCGGCCGGTCGCGGTCACATGCCCGAGTACCGGGAACACTCTCGGGCGCCAAGAAGGAGGGATTCAGATGACCAAGAACGTCGGCTCCATCGACAAGACCGTGCGCATCGTCGCCGGCCTCGTGCTGATCGCACTGGCGATCATGGACGTGGGCGCCCCCTGGACCTGGATCGGCATCCTGCCGCTGGTCACCGGCCTGATGGGTACCTGCCCGGCCTATACGCTGTTCAAGATCGACACCTGCCCGAAGGATTGAGGCCGTTGGGGTTGAGTCAGGGCGGATCGGCGCAACGTAGTCCGCAGCATCTCGATCGAATGGTTGCAACGCCCTTCGGCTATTGCGCCCTGCAGGAATCTGACGTTCGGCGCGTGCAGACGTGAAAGAAAGAGGCAACGCCGCTTCGGGTCAGACCCTCGGCACCGTTGCCTCGTCTCATTTCCGCGCGGTCAAGCCGCTTGCCAGCACGACCCGCGGTTGTTCTATTTTCCGCCAGCCTGTCCCCAGTCGGGCGCCCTGCACATGTCGGCCGGGACGAGGTCCTTGTCGCATACGCAGCCAGCCGGGAAACTGCCGGCATAGGCGGTCTGGACCGCCGCCGGGCTCCAGAACCCGGTGCGCCAGCACAGGCCGGAGCCGCTGGTCGTGACTGCCTTCTGGCTGTCGAGAACGTAGGGCGCCACCCCCTTGTCGTCCGTGGTGAAGGAGATCACGACGTCCTTGGACTGCGCGCTCGCCGAAGCGGCCACCATGCCGATTGCGGCGATTGCGGCCAGCCCAAGCAGTTTGCCTTTGAGTTGAATGTTCATGTTCTGTCTCCGTCCCTGTGGATAAGGATTGCCAAACACGACCTTAGACCGGCTCCCGTCGGAGTAGTCGGACTCTGGTCCGAAACAAACACCGTGCCTCCCCGCGCAGCACTGCGGGGCACATCCATGGAAATCCAACAGCACCGCCTTCTGAAACACCCTGCCGCCCAGGCCAACGCATGCGCACGCACTACGACGGCATTCGGCACGAAGCAAACGAATTCGTACCCGTTGCGCATGCCTGCCAGCGTAGCCGACACCACCACGCATCACAACCACGTCGACGAGTTCGCCCGCAGGCTCGACGTCACCTACTTCCCGGAAACGTGATTCGCGATGGCGATGTAGTCGGCCACGGTGAGGCGTTCGCCGCGCAGACCGGGGTCGATGGACAGGGCTTCGAAATCGGGGTCGGTGAGGAATTCGCGCAAGGTGTTGCGCAGGGTCTTGCGGCGTTGGCCGAAGGCGGCGGCGACGATGCGGGCGAAAAGCGCCTCGTCGTCGGGCGCGGGACGGTCCGCGGGGAGCGGAACCATGCGCACGATGCTGGAGGTGACCTTCGGCTCGGGGCGGAAGGCGCTCGGCGGGACGTCGAAGATGCTGGCCATCGCGAAGCGCACCTGCAGCATCACCGACAGGCGGCCGTAGTCGGGCGTGTCGGGTTCGGCGACCATGCGCTCGACGACTTCCTTCTGCAGCATGAAGTGCATGTCGCGCACGCCTTCGGCGAAGCCGGCCAGGTGGAAGAGCAGCGGTGTGGAGATGTTGTAGGGCAGGTTGCCCACCACGCGCAGGTCGGGGCCGAGTGCGCTGAAGTCGAAGGCCAGGGCATCGCCTTCGTGGATGGTAAGTCGCTCCGGCGCGTAGCGTTGCTTGAGGCGGGCGATCAGGTCGCGGTCGATCTCGATCACGTGCATGTGGCCGAGACGCTCGACCAGCGGCGCGGTCATCGCCCCCAGGCCAGGGCCGATCTCGACCATGGTCTCGCCCGGCTGCGCCCGGATGGCATCGACGATCTGACGGATGACGTTGGCATCGGACAGGAAGTTCTGCCCGAAGCGCTTGCGCGCGCGATGCTCAGCCATTGTCGCGACCCAGGATTTCGACGGCCAGTTGCATCGCGGCGAAGAGGCTGCCGGGGTCGGCACGACCCGTGCCGGCCAGATCCAGCGCCGTGCCGTGATCGACCGAGGTGCGCACGATGGGCAGGCCCAGCGTGATGTTCACACCGCCGCCAAAGCTCGCGTACTTGAGCACCGGCAGGCCCTGGTCGTGGTACATCGCCAGCACGGCGTCGCCGCGTTCGAGGGTATGCGGCACGAACAGCGTATCGGCGGGCAGCGGCCCGAGCAGATTCATGCCCTCGGCACGCAGGCGTGCGAGCACCGGCTCGATGATTTCGATTTCCTCGCGCCCCATGTGGCCACCCTCGCCTGCGTGCGGGTTGAGGCCGGCCACCAGGATGCGCGGCGCGGCAACGCAGAAGCGATCCACCAGATCGCGATGCAGGATGCGCAGGGTCTCTTCGAGCACCGCCGGCGTGATCGCCCCCGGCACGGCGGACAACGGCAGATGGGTGGTGACCAGTGCGACGCGCAGACCGCCGCCGACGAGCATCATGACCACCCGCGGCGTGCCGGTACGTTCGGCCAGGAATTCGGTATGTCCGGAAAAGGCGATGCCGGCCTCGTTGATGACGGCCTTGTGCACCGGAGCGGTGACCATCGCGGCGAACTCGCCCGACAGGCAGCCGTCGGTCGCACGTTCGAGCATGGCGAGCACGTGCGCCGCGTTGACCGGGTCCACCCGCCCGGGGATGCAGGGCCGGGCCAGCGGCAGGTGCAACACGTCGAGCACGCCGGATTCGGCCGCCATGTCGGCCTGCCATTGGCGCACCCGGACCTTGCGGTCGAGCGCGCCGAGGCGGGTTTCGATCAGGCCGGCATCGCCGAGCACAACCGGATGCACACCCCAGTCGCGCAGCGCCAGATGTGCGCACAGTTCCGGCCCGATGCCGGCCGGCTCGCCGGCGGTGACGGCGACGACGCGCTGCGAGTCGGCCATCAGTCGCGCAGCAACCGGATGTCGATGTAGGTGGTGTCGCGCAGTTCGCGCAGCCAGCTCTCGTAGGCTTCCTCGGACTTGCGCTGGCGCAGCGCGTTGCGCGCCTGGGCGCGCAGACGATCCTCGCTGACATCCTGTACGCGACGCTCGACGACCTGAATCAGGTGCCAGCCGAAGGGCGAACGCACGGGTTCGCTGACTTCGCCGGGTTCGAGCGCGTCCATTGCACGCTCGAATTCGGGCACGGTGTCGCCCGGCAGGATCCAGCCCAGGTCACCGCCGCGCGCAGCGGACAGGTCGTCCGAATGGACCTTGGCCAGATCCTCGAAACTCTCGCTGCCGAAGACGATGCGCTCGCGCAGACCCTCGAGGCGGTTTCGCACTTCGGCGTCGGGCAGCACTTCGGTGGTGCGCATCAGGATGTGGCGCGCCTTCGTCTGTTCGACCTGGTCGCCTTCGGGACCACCCCGCGTGTCGACCACCTTGACGATGTGCAGACCGGCCGCGCTGCGCAGCACTTCGGACACTTCGCCGCGCCCCAGCCCGTCGACGGCCTCGGCGAACAGGGCGGGCAGACGGTCGGGCTTACGCCAACCGATCACCCCGCCGTCGCGCGCGTCGGGCGCCTCGGAGAACTCGATGGCCAGTTGCTGGAAGGCTTCGCCGGCTTCGTGTCGCTCAAGGATGTCGGCGGCCGTGCGCTGCGCCGCGGCGACTTCATCCTCGCCCGCGTTCTCGGCCAAGCGCAGCAGGATGTGGGCGACCAGCAGTTCGCGCTCGCTGGGTTCGGGCTCGGGCGCGTTGGCCAGGTAGTTGTCGACTTCCGCGTCGGTGACGACGATGCGGCTGTCGACCTCGCGCTCGCGCAATCGCGTAATGAGGATTTCCTTGCGCAGATCCTCGCGAAAGCGCTCCCAGGAAAGGCCATCGCTGCGCAAGGCCTCACGCAGTTCGTCCTCGTTCAGGCCGGCGTTGTCGCCGATGCGCGTGATCGCGCGCTGCATGGTCGATTCGTCGACGGTAATGCCGTTCTCGCGCGCGAGCTGCAATTGCGCGCGTTCGAGCACGAGACGCTCCAGAACCTGATCTTCGAGCACCTCGCGCGGCGGCAACTCGACGCCCTGGCGACGCAACTGCCCGACGATGCGGTTCATCGCGTCGCGCAGTTGCGTGGCAGTGACGGCCTCGTCGTTGACCACCGCGACGATGCGGTCGGCCGGAATCGCACGCTGCGCGAGCGCTTCGGCCGAGATCGCGACGGCGAACGGCAGGAGGACGAGGGCGAAAAATCGATGCATCTTGGACATGCGGTTCAATGCCTGACGGTTGAGTGGCTTGCGGCGCGCGTCACGGGCCGAACCAGGGGTCGGAAACCGATTCGTTGATCATGCCGTAGCCGGGCACGCTGCGCTTGAGCAGATTCACCGGGCTCGGGCCGATCCCGCCCAGACCGGTGAGCTGCAGTTGCAGGAAGAAGGCGTTGGTCACGTCGTCCGGATTGATCGCGAACCGATGGACCGCGGTGCGCACGGCCCAGCAGCCGCAGGTGCTCACGTATTCGAGCCCGGCCAAGGCCTCGGTGATGCGGTTGTCGTCGATCGAGCGCGTCACGCGACCCACACCGTACCAGCGACCACCCAGCGGCCACTGGGCGGAGACGTCGATATCGCGCAGCACGTCACGCGAGAAGCGATAACCGATATTGAACACCTTGTTGCGCTCGGGCTGGAAGCGTACTCGCACATTGGTGCGCTGGGTGTTCTCGTTCTCGGGGTTGTACTGCATGGCCGCGTCGAGCGTGATGCTGCGCGAGATGCGGCCGCTGAAGGCTGCCAGCAGGTCGGTGCGGCCAAAATTGCTGAGCGACTCGCCCGGCAAAGAGACGCGCCGGTCTTCCAGATGATAACGCTGGCCGACCGTCACGCGCATGCGTTCGATGCCGCTGTCAGCCTCGATGAAACGCGAAGTCAGCGCGGCCGTGACCTGGTTGGCGTCGCCGATGCGGTCGATGCCCGCGTAGCGGTTCTCCGTGAAGATCTGCGCAAAGCCGAAGTCGTAGCGTGCCGTGTCGAAGACCGGAATCTCGCTCTGGTCTTCGTAGGGGATATTCACATAGTACAGGCGCGGCTCCAGCGTCTGCTGGAAGGCGCGGCCGAACAGGTTGGAGTCACGCTCGAAGACCATGCCGCTGTCGACCGAGAAGATCGGCAGCGAGCGCGTGATCGAGGTCGCCCCGCCCGGCATCACCGGATCGTCCAGATCGTAGCTGGTGTAGTGAAAACCGATCTTGGGCTTGACGAACCAGCCCGGACGCACGAACGGCAGCGCGAGTTGCGGGTAGAGGTTGTAGCGTCGGCCGTCGATGAACGCGTCTTCCGAGTGGCGGAAATTGACTACCTCGCTGTCGAAGATGAACTCCGCACCACCGGGCAGATCGTCGCGGTAGGCAGACACGACGAACTGCGGCAGGCGCTGGTAGGGCTCATCGTCGCGCAGATTCTGGTAGCCCTGCGCCAGCATCGAGGCCTGCCACCAGTCGCCCTGGTAGTCCAGCCGGCCTTCGCGCAGCAGGTTGCGCCTTGAAGACACCTGCAGCGTGGAACTGAGATCCTCGAAGTACTGGTCGTCGGTGACCGCGTTGAGGTTCACCGAGGCGCGCAGACGCTGCGTCAGCGCATGCGCGTGTTGAATCGAGCCCAGCCCCCTGGCCTCGCCGGTGACGCGGTCCTGCGGCAGCCACTCGACGCGCGTCTGGCCGCTGTAGGTCGGCGTCAGGTAGCGGAATTCGGCGCCGAGTTGAAGGCCGCGCCGGCTCATCACGCGCGGCACGAAGGTGGCATCGTAGTTCGGTGCGATGTTCCAGTAGTACGGCACGGTCACGTCGAAGCCGGTCTTGTTCGACGCGGCCACCGACGGCACGAGGAAACCTGACTGACGCTGCTCGGCAAGCGGGAAGCTCATGCGCGGCCAGTACAGAAGCGGCACGTCCATGAACACCAGCGAGGATCCGTGGGCCGTACCGACCTGACGGTCGAAATCGAGTTCGATCTCCTCGGCGCGGATGAACCAGTCCTCGCTGGTCGGCTTGCAGGTGGTCCAGGTCGCCCCCTCGGCGCGAAACTGGTTCTCGCCTTCGAGGCTGATGCTCTTCGCCTTGCCGCGGCCGACGATGGTGCGGCCCGGCATCTCGTCCGAGCGCGAAGGAATCACGAAACTGTATTCGGGCGACTCGAACTGGCCCACGCGCTCATACAGCACAAGGTTGCCGCGCGTGCTCTCGAGGCGGTCCTCGCCGCGCTGCAGCACGACGTCGCCCTCGGCGACGACCTCGTCGGTCAGTTCGTTGTAGGTCAGGCGATTGGCGGCGAGCTTGAAGTCGCCACGCTCGATCTCGGCCTCGCCCTCGGCGACGACCTCGACGGTACGCAGCCCACGAATGCTCGATGCGCGCACCGCGGTCTCGCCGTCGCTCAGTTCGGGCTTGACCGAGACCGCCTCGCCTGCCGCTGCGGTCGCCGCGGCAGGCGAGGCGGCCCGGCCCCCGAGCAGGGCCGGATCGACCCGCAACGGGGCGAGCGCGCCAGCATTGGTCAGGCCCGGGAAACACAGGATCAGCAGCGACAGTACCCTGAGCCGCCGCCTGTCATAGGTCGTGTCGCGCAAGTGCTCCCCCATTGCGGTCATCTACGGTCGGGCCAGGCCCTTTGCTAAACTCGGCGATTCTACATCAGCGTACATCGAAAAAACGTCTGGAACGGCCACAGCACGGCGCATGCGCCGTGCCGCCGACGACATTGTGCAACGCCCCGCACCGCAACCGACGCTTGGCCACAGGCCGCGACGTCGCAAACCATCAGCTTACTGGAGAACCCGGTGCAACGACGCGCCCAACTCGATTCCTGGCTCGCCACCACCCTGCCCGGCCGCCGCCTTGAACTCGCGCCGGCCTCGGCCGATGCAAGTTTCCGTCGCTATTTTCGCGTCTCGCTGCCCGACGAGGGCGAGACCCGGATCGTCATGGACGCCCCACCCGAGCACGAGGACTGCCGTCCCTGGCTGGCCGTGGCCGCGCTCTTCGCCGAGGCCGGCGCACATGTGCCGCAAGTCCATGCCGAGGACGTCGAACAGGGTTTCATCCTGATGTCGGACCTGGGCGACACCACCTACCTGCAGGTGCTCAACGCCGACAACGCCGCTCATCTGTACGCCGACGCGCTGGGCACGCTGATCGCGATCCAGGCCGCCAGCCGGCCCGGTGTGCTGCCCGAGTACTCGCGCGAGCTGCTCGAACGCGAGATGCGCCTGTTCGACCAGTGGTATGTCGAACGGCATCACGGGGTGAGCCTCACCGAGACCGAGCGCGCCGCACTGGAGAAGGTGTACGCCCGCGTTCTCGACACCAATCTGGCCGAGCCGCAAGTGTTCGTGCACCGCGATTACCATTCGCGCAACCTGATGCATCTGCCCGGCGGCGCGAATCCGGGCGTGGTCGACTTCCAGGACGCCGTGTTCGGGCCGATCACCTATGATCTGGTGTCACTGTTCAAGGACGCCTACATCCGCTGGGACGAGGAATTCGAACTCGATCTGCTGATCCGCTACTGGGAGGCCGCGCGCAGCCTGGAGTTGCCGGTGCGCGACGACTTCCCCGCGTTTCACCGCGACTACGAGTGGATGGGCGTGCAACGCCACCTCAAGGTGCTGGGCATCTTCGCGCGGCTGGCGATACGCGACGGCAAGACGCGTTACCTCGACGACATGCCGGTAGTGCTTCATCACCTGCGCCGCGTGTGTGCGCGCTACGCCGAACTCAGGCCGCTGGCGCGCCTGCTGGAACGGCTCGCGCCCGAGTCGACGACGGTGGGCTATACGTTTTGAGCGCGCCGGCGACCCACACGCTGCGCACCATGATTCTCGCCGCCGGGCGCGGCGAGCGCATGCGCCCGCTCACCGACACCGTGCCCAAGCCCTTGCTCGAGGTTGGCGGCAAGCCGCTCATCGTGTGGCAGATCGAGGCCCTGGCGCGCGCCGGCCTGCGTGACATCGTGATCAACCACGCCTGGCTGGGGGAACACATCGAGGCCGCTCTGGGTGACGGCGGCCGCTTCGGCGTGCGGCTGCGCTACTCGCCCGAAGGCGAAGCGCTGGAGAGCGCCGGCGGCATCGCCCACGCGCTGCCGCTGCTGGTCGACGGTGATCCGGCGGCGGGCAAGGTCTTCGCGGTGGTCTCCGGGGACATCTTCTGCGCCTACGACTATCGCCGCCTGCTGCCGGCGGCCGCGGCCATGGCCGGCGCCGCTCAGCCGCACATGCATCTGGTGATGGTGCCCAATCCACCGTTTCACCCCAAAGGCGACTTCGCGCTGGGCGCCGGCGGCCTTCTGCGCCTGGACGGGAGCGAACGCCTGACTTTCGGCAATATCGGGCTGTACGACAGCCGCAGCTTCATCGACATCACGCCCGGCGCGCGCGCTGCGCTGGGTCCTCGCTATCGCGCAGTGATCGCCGCCGAACGCGCAACCGGCGAGCGCTACGATGGTCCATGGGAGAACGTCGGCACCCCCGACCAGCTCGCCGAACTCGACCGCCGGCTGCGCGCCGCACCTGCATGAGACAATCGCCCCATGGATACTGTAACCGAGCTCACCGCCCCCGACATCGCGCCGTTCTTGAGACGGCGCGAAATCCTCGTCAACCGCATGCAGGCCGCCGGCGGCGGCGTGGCGGTGCTCGCGACTGCACCTGAGCGCACGCGCAACCGCGACACCCACTACCCGTATCGCCATGACAGCTATTTCCACTACCTGAGCGGCTTCGGCGAACCCGAAGCGATCGTGGTGCTGGTCGCCGACGCGAACCCGCGAGCGATCCTGTTCTGTCGTGAAAAGGATCTCGAACGCGAAACCTGGGACGGCCGACGCTGGGGCCCGGAGGCCGCGCGCGAGGCCTTCGGCTTCGACGAGGCCCACCCGGTGGCTACCTTCGACGAAAAACTGCCCGAGTTGCTCGTCGACCAGCCGTTGCTGTGGTGCGGCTTCGGCTACGACGACACCTGGGACGCGCGCATCACGCGCGCGCTCAACGCCGTGCGCGCCAAGACCCGCGCAGGCTGCACCGCGCCGCACAGCATGCGCGACCTGCTCGCCGAGCTCGACGAGATGCGCCTGGTCAAGGACGCCTCGGAACTGGACATCATGGCGCGCGCCGCACGCATCTCGAGTGCGGCGCACTGTCGCGCGATGCGCGCGACCCGTCCGGGCCGCTTCGAATACGAGATCGATGCCGAACTGCTGCACGCCTTCCGCAGCGCCGGCAGCCAGGCGCCGGCCTACCCGTCCATCGTCGCCAGCGGCCCCAACGCCTGCATCCTGCACTACGTCGAGAACGACCGCCGCATGGCGGACGGCGACCTGCTGCTGATCGATGCCGGCTGCGAACTCGACGGCTACGCCTCGGACATCACGCGCACCTTTCCGGTGGGCGGGCGTTTTTCCGGCGCACAGCGTGAGGTCTACGATCTGGTGCTCGCCGCCCAGCACGCGGCCAGGGCCGAAATCCACCCCGGCAATCACTGGAACGCGCCGCACGAGGCCGCGGTACGCGTGCTCGCCCAGGGCATGATCGATCTGGGCCTGCTCGCTGGCGCGCTCGACGACGTCATCGAGAACGGCGACTACCGCCGCTTCTACATGCATCGCACCGGCCACTGGCTGGGCCGCGACGTGCATGACGCGGGTGAATACAAGAAGGACGGCGACTGGCGGCCGCTGGTGCCGGGCATGGTGCTGACGGTCGAGCCGGGCTGCTACATCCGCCCCGCCGATGACGTGCCCGAGGCCTTCTGGAACATCGGCGTGCGCATCGAGGACGATGCCGTGGTCACGGCCGGGGGCTGCGAATACCTCACCGACGACGTGCCGCGCGAGGCCGACGAAATCGAAGCGCTGATGCGCGACGGCGGGCATGACTGACACCGATGTGCTCATCGTCGGCGGCGGCCCGGCCGGGCTTGCGCTGGCGCTTGCGCTGGCGCGCTCGGACCGGCGCGTCGTCGTCGCCGATGCGCGCGAGGCCGGCGCGGTCGCCGACGATCCGCGCGCCCTGGCGTTGGCTCACGGCTCGCGCCTGATCCTCGAGGAGCTGGGCGTGTGGCAGGGGCTCCCCGCCACACCGATCGAAACCATCCACGTTTCACAGCGCGGCGGCTTCGGCCGCAGCGTGCTGCGCGCGGCCGAACTGGGCGTGCCGGCGCTCGGCCACGTGGTCTCCGCCGGCGCGCTGGCCGCTGCATTGCGCACCGCCGTGAAGGCCGCCGGCGTCACATTGCGCGACGCCACGCGCGTCGAAGCGCTCACGCCCGGCACCGCGCGCATCGACGCCGCGCTCGACGGCGGCGACACCGTCAGCGCGCGCCTCGCCGTACGGGCCGAGGGCGGCCCCGGCGAGGGCGACGACGTGAAGAGCCGCGACTACGGCCAGCATGCGCTGATCGCGACGGTGCAAACCCGCGACGGCCACGTCAACCGGGCCTTCGAACGCTTCACGCCGGAAGGCCCGCTGGCGCTGCTGCCCTGCGGAGAGGACTACGCGAGCGTGCTGGTGGTCTCGCGCGACACCGCCGAGTACCTAGCAACGCTCGAAGACACGGCCTATCTGGCCCGTCTGCAGCAGACCATTGGTACGCGCACGATGCTCACTGCGGTGGGCCCGCGCGTGCACTATCCGCTCGCACTGCGCTACCGCCAGAGCGCGGCCGGGCCGCGCACGGTGTGGCTCGGCAACGCCGCGCAGACGTTGCATCCGGTCGCCGGCCAGGGGTTCAATCTGGCCCTGCGCGACGTCTACACTCTGGCCCGTGCCGTGCGCGACGCCACCGACCCGGGCACGGCCGACATGATCGAGGCCTGGGCGCGTACGCGCCGGCTTGACCGCGCCGGCACCATCGGCTTCACCGACGCGTTGATCCGCGTCTTCGCCAACGAGTCAGCCCCGCTGCGCGCCTTGCGCGGTGCCGGCCTGTTCGCGCTCGACCTGTGCCCGCCGGCGCGCACATTCATCGCGCGGCGCATGATGTTCGGCGCGCGGGCGTGGCCCTGAGACCCGGGTCAGACAAGCGTCACAAACGTGCATCTGACAGGGGGCGCGTGTACCCGTTGGTGTGCCCAGCGTCAGATTCATGCCGCTACACGCCACTTTTCTGACCTGCGGCTACATCACCCTGCAAGGTGCCGCAGGGGCCGGGCGCTGGGGTAGAATGACGCCCTTTCCCCACCCTCGATTCGCGGAGGTCATCGCGTCCATGCAGTTCGCCGGCTTTACACTGCGCAATAACCTCTTCGTGGCACCGATGGCCGGCGTGACCGATCGTCCGTTCCGCCAGTTGTGCAAGAAGCTCGGTGCGGGCGTGGCGGTCTCCGAAATGGTCACGTCGAACTCGCTGCTCTACGGCAGCGCGAAGACCCAGCGCCGCGCCAATCACGAGGGCGAAGTGGACCCGATCTCGGTGCAGATCGCCGGCGCCGACCCGGCGATGATGGCCGAAGCGGCCAGGCACAACGCCGACCGCGGTGCGCAGATCATCGACATCAACATGGGCTGTCCAGCCAAGAAGATCTGCAACGTCATGGCCGGCTCGGCGCTGATGCAGGACGAGCCGCTGGTCGCGCGCATCCTCGAAGCGGTCGTCAAGGCGGTGCCGGATACGCCGGTGACGCTGAAATTCCGCACCGGCTGGAACCGCGAGAACAAGAACGCCCCGACCATCGCGCGCATCGCCGAGGAATCGGGCATCCACGCCATCGCCATTCACGGGCGCACGCGCGCCGACCAGTACACCGGCCACGCCGAGTACGACACCATCGCCCTGGTCAAGTCGCTGGTGGGCATCCCGGTGATCGCCAACGGCGACATCACCACGCCGCAGAAAGCCAAGTACGTGCTGGATTACACCGGCGCCGACGGCGTCATGATCGGGCGCGCCGCCCAGGGCCGGCCCTGGATCTTCCGCGAGATCGAGCATTTCCTGGCCACCGGCGAGCTGCTGCCGCCGCCGCTGGTGAGCGAGATCCAGCGCGTGTGCCGCGAGCATCTGGCGGACCTGTACGCCTTCTATGGCGAGGAGACCGGCGTGAAGGTCGCACGCAAGCACATCTCCTGGTACACCAAGGGCCTGGACGGATCGGCGGCGTTTCGCAAGATGATGAACACGCTCGGCGAGATCGACGATCAGCTCGCCGCAGTCGACGAATTCTTCGGGCAACTGGCCGAGCGTGACGCACGACTGCGTTTCGAAGAAGAACAACCGCAGGAGCTCGCCGCATGAGTCGCGACAACGCCATCGCCGAATCCGTGCACAGCACGCTCGACCAGTACTTCCATGATCTCGACGGCGAAGAGCCGACCGCGCTCTACGACATGGTGATGCGCAACGCCGAGCGCCCGATGCTGGCCTTCGTGATGGACCGCGCCGGCGGCAATCAGTCGGTGGCCGCGCGCATGCTCGGCATCAACCGCAACACGCTGCGCCGCAAGCTCTCCGACCACGAACTGCTGTAAACCGGCCCCTGCGGCCACCCCGGATTCCGAAGCCATGAAAGTCAGCCAAGCCCTTCTCAGCGTCTCCGACAAGCGCGGCGTCGTCGAACTCGCCCGCGCATTGCACGATCTGGGCGTGATCCTGTTGTCGACCGGCGGCACCGCCGCCCTGCTGCGCGAAGCCGATTTGCCGGTCACCGACGTATCCGATCACACCGGCTTTCCCGAAATGCTCGATGGCCGCGTCAAGACGCTGCACCCCAAGGTGCACGGCGGCATCCTCGCGCGCCGTGACCTGCCCGCGCACATGGACACCATCGCCGAGCACGACATCTCGCGCATCGATCTGGTGGTCGTCAACCTCTACCCGTTCCAGGCCACGGTCGCCAAACCCGGCTGTACGCTGGAGGACGCCATTGAAAACATCGACATCGGCGGCCCGGCGATGGTGCGCGCAGCGGCCAAGAACCACGGCACGGAGGCCGGTGGCGTGGGCATCGTCACCGACCCGGACGACTACTCGGCCATCGTCGACGAACTCAAGTCCGGGGACGGCGCGCTGTCGTACAGAACCCGTTTCGCACTCGCGGCCAAGGCCTACACGCATACCGCGCGCTACGATTCGGCGATCGCCAACTATCTGACCGCTCTTGGCCCGGACGGCGCGCCAGAGGCCTTCCCGGACCGGCTGCAACTGGCCTTCGACAAGGTGCAGGACCTGCGCTACGGCGAGAATCCACATCAGGCCGCGGCCTTCTACCGCGAGCCGGCCGCGGCCGAGGGCACGATCGCACGCTACCGCCAGTTGCAGGGCAAGGAGCTGTCCTACAACAACATCGCCGACGCCGACGCGGCCTGGGAATGCGTCAAGGCCTTCGACGGGCCGGCCTGCGTCATTGTGAAGCATGCCAACCCCTGCGGCGTGGCGCTCGGCGCCAACGCGGCCGAGGCCTACGCCAAGGCCTTCCAGACCGACCCGACCTCGGCCTTCGGCGGCATCATCGCGTTCAACTGCGAGGTCGACCGCGCCACCGCCGAGGGCGTCTCCAAACAGTTCATGGAAGTGCTGATTGCACCGTCCTTCGCGCCGGACGCGCTGGAGCTGCTGGCCGCCAAGAAGAACGTGCGCGTGCTCCAGTGCCCGCTCGGACGCGCAGCGGGCGCGCTCGACTTCAAACGCGTGGGCGGCGGCCTGCTGGTACAGGGCGCGGACGAGGCGCACATCGCCACCGACGACCTCAAGGTAGTCACGCAGCGCGCACCCGACGCGCGCGAGCTGGCCGATCTGCTGTTTGCGCATCGCGTGGCCAAGTACGTCAAGTCCAACGCCATCGTGTATTGCCGCGAAGGCATGACGGTCGGCGTGGGCGCGGGCCAGATGAGTCGCGTCGACTCGGCGCGCATTGCCGCCATCAAGGCCGACAACGCCGGCCTGGACATCCGCGGCTCGGTGGTCGCCTCGGACGCCTTCTTCCCGTTCCGCGACGGACTGGACGTACTGGCCGAGGCCGGCGCCACCGCCGTGATCCAGCCCGGCGGCTCGATGCGCGACGCGGAAGTGATCGCAGCCGCCGACGAGCACGGCGTGGCCATGGTGTTCACCGGCTTCCGCCATTTCCGGCACTGAGGCGCGGTCGTCGCGAGGCGACAACACCGTTTCGCCACGCAGCGCGCCCCAACCCGGGATCGCGTCACAGCGCTCGCAATGACATGAATCCGATTCACCCGTACATTCCCAACCAACAACAAGCGACTCACCCCACATGAAAGTCCTCGTCATCGGCTCCGGCGGCCGCGAACACGCGCTGGCCTGGAAACTCGCCCAATCGGGCAAGATCACCCGCGTGCTGGTCGCGCCCGGCAACGCTGGCACGGCGCATGAGCCCGGCGTCGAGAACGTCGCCGTCACCAAGATCGCGGACCTGGTCGAACTGGCCCGCCGCGAGGCTGTGTCCTACACCGTGGTCGGCCCCGAGGCGCCGCTGGCCGAGGGCGTCGTCGACGCCTTTCGCGCTGCCGGACTGCGCATCTTCGGCCCGGTTCAGGCGGCCGCGCAGCTCGAAGCCTCCAAGGACTTCGCCAAGCGCTTCATGGTGCGTCACGGCATTCCCACCGCGAAATACGAGACTTTCACCGACGCAGCGGCGGCACACGCCTATGTCGATCGCGAGGGCGCGCCGATCGTGATCAAGGCCGACGGCCTGGCCGCCGGCAAGGGCGTGGTGGTCGCGACCACGCTCGACGAAGCGCATGCTGCGATCGACATGATGCTGCTCGACAACAAGATGGGCGCGGCCGGCGCGCGCGTCGTCGTCGAGGAATTTCTCGACGGCGAGGAAGCGAGCTTCATCGTCATGGCCGATGGTCGCCAGGCGCTGGCGCTGGCCACCAGCCAGGACCACAAGCGTCTCAAGGACGGCGATGCCGGCCCCAACACCGGCGGCATGGGCGCCTACTCGCCCGCACCGGTGGTTACCCCGGAGGTTCATGCGCGCGTGATGCGTGAAGTCGTCGACCCGGTGCTCGACGGCATGGTCGCCGAGGGCACGCCCTACACGGGCTTCCTCTACGCGGGTCTGATGATCGACGCCGACGGCCGCCCGCGCGTGGTCGAGTTCAACTGTCGCATGGGCGACCCGGAGACCCAACCCATCCTGATGCGCCTGAAGAGCGACCTGTCCGATCTCATCGAGGCCGCCATCGACGGCACGCTCGACCAGATCGAGGCCGACTGGGACCGGCGCTTCGCGCTCTGCGTCGTGCTCGCTGCCAAGGGCTACCCGTCGCGTCCGCGCAAGGGTGACGTCATCACCGGTCTGCCCGAGCGTGCTGCCGAGGACGCCCATGTCTTCCATGCCGGCACGGCGCTCAAGGACGACGCGGTGGTGAGTTCGGGCGGACGCGTGCTGTGCGTGACCGCGCTCGGCGACAATGCGCGCCTGGCACAGACACGCGCCTACCAGATCGCGGCCGACATCCATTTCGACGGCTGCCAGTACCGGCACGATATCGGGCATCGTGCGCTGGCCCGCAAGAACTGAGTACTCCACCGACATGACCGACAGCAACGCCGTCAAGACCTGGCTGACCGGCCTGCAGGAGCGCATCGTGGCGCGGCTGGAGGACGCCGACGGCGGCCGCTTCCTGGCCGACGGCTGGAAGCGGCCGGGCGGTGGCGGCCTGTCGCGCGTCATCGAGGACGGCGGGCTGTTCGAACGCGGCGGTGTGAACTTCTCCCACGTGATGGGCGATTCCATGCCCGCCTCGGCCACCGCCCACCGACCCGAACTGGCCGGTCGCGGCTTCGAGGCGATGGGCGTGTCGCTGGTACTGCACCCGCGCAACCCCTACTGCCCGACCGTGCACATGAACGTGCGCTTCTTCAACGCCGCGGCCGAAGGGCGTGATCCGGTGTGGTGGTTCGGCGGCGGCATCGACCTGACGCCCTACTACCCCTTCGACGAGGACGTCGAGCATTTCCACGCCGTGTGCCGCGAGGCCGTGCTGCCTTTCGGCGGCGAGGCCGAGTACCGGCGCCTGGCCGACTGGTGTGACCGCTATTTCTTCCTCAAGCATCGCAATGAGCCGCGCGGCGTCGGCGGGCTGTTCTTCGACGACCTGGGCGCGGACGGCACAAGGTCGTTCGACGAGGCCTTCGGCCTGACGTGCTCGGTTGGCGAGGCCTTTCTCGACGCCTATCTGCCCATCGTGGAACGTTGCCGCGACCTGCCCTTCGGCGAGCGCGAGCGCGACTTCCAAGCCTATCGTCGCGGACGCTACGTCGAGTTCAACCTGGTGTTCGACCGCGGCACACTGTTCGGCCTGCAATCGGGCGGACGCACCGAATCCATCCTGATGTCGCTGCCGCCAATCGTCAAATGGCGCTACGACTGGACACCCCAACCGGGCAGCCCGGAAGCCGCGTTGTACGAAAAATACCTGCGTCCCGCGGCACAACGTCTGCAGGATTGACCGGGTGAACGCAAACGGCCGCCGGATTCCGGCGGCCGTTTCTCCTCGTGGTAAGCGCCGACCGCCTTCAGGCTTTGGCCAGGCGCGCGGCCTCCCGATAGTGGCGCGCCGCGTCATCCGTGCGTTCGAGCCGCTCGAACAGTTCGGCCAGCGAGCGATGCACGTCGGCGCGCGCATCACGCACCAGGGATTCTTCCAGATAGCTCTGCGCCTTGCCCCAGATCTGCGCGGCCATGCACTGACGACCCACCGACGCGAGCAGACCGGCGTCGTCCGGATGCGCGGCCAACCACTTCTCGGCACGCTTGAGCGCCTGGTCGGCCTCCGCACCCTCGCCCGCGCACAGTGAGTACTGACGCGCCAGTTCGGAATCCCACTCGTCGTCGAGCAGGCGCTCGACCGTGCGCCGCGCGAGCCCGCCCTGACCGGTCGCGGCAAGCATCGGCACGACCTCGGCGATGAGCTTGCGGTCGGCCATGTCTTCCTTGGGCAGATCGCGCCAGTAGGCTGCAGTCTCGGTCGCATCGCTGATCCTTCGACGGAAACCCGCGATGCGCGCAGCACGCTGCAAGCGGCGCGCCTCGTCGGTGGGCAGCGCACGCTCGGATTGCAGTTGCGGAACAAGTTCGGCGACCTCGTCCCAGCGCTCCTCGGCCAGCGCCAGATCGAGCGCGAGCCGGCGCGCCGCGACGCTGCGGTGGCCGCCTTCGCGCAAGGCATCCAGCGCAGCGCGCGCATCGGCAAACTCGCCCACGTCAATGGCGAAGGCAGCCTGCTCGAGCAGGCGTGGCGCACGGCCACCTTCACGCTGGCCGGCCTTGTCCAGCCATTCGGCGCGCTTGCGTGCATCCTTCAGCCCGTGCGCTGCGCGAGCGGCGACCAGAGCGACCTCGAAGGACGAGGCGTCTGCCGAATCCGCCGCGCGTGCGCTCGACAGCGCGTCGCCATAGCGTCCCTCGAACAGCGCGCGCAGGGCCTGATGCAGTGCCCTCGTGCTCTTTTCCTCGCGGCGACGTGCACGATAGCGCCCGACCCGTCCGGGCAGCCCAAGCGTCTTGCGCAGGATGCGCACCAGGACGTAGAGCAGCACGAAGGCCACGATCAGGCCGACGATGACGAAGTTCAGCGACAACTGGGCGCGCCACGGTGGCGACACGACCAGCACGTAACCTTCGTTCTGGCCGGCCAGCATTGCGATGCCGGCGGCCACGGCGAAGATCGCGACGATCCAGATCAGTGCTCGCATCGATACCCCCTCAGCGTTCCGATCCGGCCGCGTCCGACGCCGAACCGGCGGAAAGCCGTTCGCGCGCCATCGACAAGGCGGAGAAGGTACCGGTCAGCGAGGGCGTCTCGGCCTGCAGATCGACCGCGCCCAGATCCTCGAACTCGGCGAGCACGTGCTGCACACGCGCGTCACGCGGATCGAAGAAGCGTGAGACCAGTTCACGCGCGGCCTCCAGATCGGCGGCATAGGTGCGTGCGTCGCCGGCGAGCAGCGCCAGACGCGCGGTGAGCACGCGCAGCTTGACGTTCTCGCGCAGGAAGTCGCCCTGCGAGGGTGCGAGCAGCGCCGGATCGGCCTGGTCCATGCGTTCGAGCCGAATCATGCCGCGCATCTCGTTCCAGGCATCGGCCCCGAGTTCGCGCGCAAAGCCCAGCGCGTTGCGCCACCACACTTCGACGTCGCTGGCCCCCGCCGGCGTCGGTTCGACCGGCTCTGCGTCGATCGCCGGCGGCGTGCCCTGCGGCTCGACCGTGTAGGCCAGCGGCAAGTCGCGGACGCGTTCGAACAGCAGTTCCAGGCGCATCGCGAAGCCCGAGACGTCGACCTGCGGATGTGCCTTGACCGCGTCGATGTCCTTGAGCAACGCGCGGCGCAGATCCTGCATGTGGCCCATCTCGGGCGCGGCCAGGCGTGACTCGGCGCTTTGCAGCGCGATCAGCGCCGCCTCGAAGTTGCCGGCCAGACGCAGTTGCTGGTTGGCGATCGTGATCGCCTGCGCGACCTCGGCCAAGGCGCGTTCGCTGCGCGAGCGCGAGAATTCCTGATAGAGGGATTCGAGCGCGGCGGCCTGCCCTTCGGTTTCGGCGACCTTGGATTCGAGCGCGCCGAAACGGCCCTGCATCGATTCGATCGATTCACGCGCCGACTGCGCCAGGGTGCGCGCCTCGCCGGCACGGTTGTCGGCAGTGGCCAGGCGGTCGGCGATCTCGGTACGCATGCCGGAGCTGTCCTGACGCAGTTCCCACAACTGCCAGCCGACCACACCGACACCGATGAGGGCGAGCACGGCCAGCACCAGACCGGCACGACCGCTGCCACCGGAGTGCGGTGCAGGCTGGGTCGGCGCGGACGTCGGCGGCGCGTCGGACGACCGGCCGGCTTCAGCCGGCTTGACGTCCTCCTCCGGCTCCGGGGTCGCGGCCTGTTCGGCGCGGTTCTCTTCGGAGGCAGCCTTGGCGGCGTCCTCCTTGTCGTCAGCCGGGGGAGGCTGGATCAGCGCAGGGGTCTGTTTGTCCATGTTCGCGAGTTTAACCGAGACTGGTTGCAAAAAAACCGCGGACCGTCAGGCCGCAGGCACCGGGCCAAGCCCGGCCTCGAGGCCGCGCACGATGCCGGCGTCACCCGAATCGGTCTCGACGACCGAACGGAATCCCGCATCGAAGGCGCTGCCGGCGATGCGCGGATGCGGTGCGAAGACCGTCACGGCGTTCAGTTTGGCAAGCGCATCCGGGCCAAGCATGCACGCCAGATTGCGCACGCCTTCGCTACTCGTCAAGACCAGCGCGTCGAGCCGGTCCGCCTTCAACAACTCATCGGCGTTGGCGTCGGGGCAGAATCGCCGGTAAACACTGGCGTGTTCGACCTGGGCGCCGCGCCGGGTAAGTTCCTCGCCGAGCAGCTCGCGCCCGCCGTCGCCACGCAGGACGAGCACCCGCTTGCCGCGGATCGCCGCACTCGCGAACTCCGGCAGCGCCAGCACGGCCTCGCTGTCGAAACCCTCGATGGGCGCGAGTACGTGTGCGAACCCGTGGCGCCGCAATGCGCGCTCACTGCCGCCACCGACCGTTGCCACGGCGACACCCGCCGGCCAGTCGCGGCGCGCGAGGATGTAGCTCAGTGCGAAATCCACCGCATTGGGGCTGACGAAGAAGACCAGATCGAATTCGTCCAGTCGCGCGCTCACCGCCTCCAGCGCGGAGGCGTCCTCGGGTGGCGCGATGCCCAGCACCGGAAAGCGCAGCGCGCGCGCGCCGCGCGACTCGATCGCCGCGCACAAGGACTCGGCCTGAGCCTCGGGACGGGTCACGACGATGGTCCTGCCTGCGAGCGTGTGCTGCACTGAAGGCCCCCGTGAATGCGGCCGCACCGGGCCGCGTTGTGCAACGCTCAATCGAGTGCGGCGAGGATCTCTTCCGCGCCCTGGGCGCGCAGGTCCTCGGCCAGCGCCAGACCGATGGCTTCGGCATCACCGGCGCGGCCACTGCGTTCGGCGCGTGCTACGCGCGAGCCGTCGGGCAGCGCGACAAAACCGCGCAGCCACAGCCGCTCGCCATCAAGTTCGGCATAGGCGCCAAGCGGCAGTTCGCAACTTCCGGCGAGTGCGCGCGAGACGGCACGCTCCGCCGTGACACGCGCGGCCACCGCCTCGTCGTGCAGCGGCGCGAGCCAGGTCAGCAGTTCGGGGCGGTCCTCGCGACACTCGATGCCCAGCGCACCCTGGCCGACGGCCGGCAGCGACTCCTCGGCCGTCAGCGCCGCGCGCACGCGCTCGTCCATGCCGAGCCGGCGCAGGCCGGCCTCGGCCAGCACGATGGCGTCGTATTGCCCTTCGTCGAGCTTGCGCAGCCGGGTGTCGAGGTTGCCGCGCAGGCTGGTCACCGCCAGATACGGATGGCGCGCGCAGATCTGAGACTGGCGACGCAGCGAGGAGGTGCCCACGACGGTGCCCGGCGGCATGTCGGCGAGGCTCTCGTAACGGTTGGACACGAAGGCGTCGAAGGGCGAGTCGCGGTCCGAGATGCAGGCCAGCGCGAAGCCGGGTTCGATCGCCATCGGCACGTCCTTCATCGAGTGCACGGCGATGTCGGCACGGCCGTCGAGCAGCGCCGTCTCGAGTTCCTTGATGAACAGTCCCTTGCCCCCCACCTTGGCCAGTGGGCGGTCGAGGATCTGGTCGCCACGCGTGGTCATGCCCAGCAGATCGACCTGGCAGGCGGGATACAATTGCAGCAGGCGGGCGCGGATGTGTTCGGCCTGCCACAGGGCCAACCGGCTTTCTCGGGTGGCGATGACGATGCGCTCGGGCGTGCTCGGATTCATGGATTCGGGGCGTACGAAACAGGATGGGGCGAAGCCCCGGATTCGGGACGATGGTGTTGATGCAATTCTTGCGAAACGCCCGCATGCAGTGGGCAATGGCGTGCATTCTAGCATGTGCGCTGGCGCTGCCTGCCGCCGCGGCCGGCACGCTGCCCGCCGCCGGCAACCTCGCGCGCGAGGCTGCGGTAATGCGTCGCGACGCATTACCGATGGCGATCCTCTACAGTCAGCACGGCTGCGCCTGGTGCGACGTCGCGCGCAGCCAACTGGTGCCGATGGCGCGCAGCGGGGAAGCCGGCGCGATCTTCCGCCAGATCGACATCGACCGCAGCACGTCGATGACCGGATTCGACGGCGAGGCCACCACGCACGCAGACTTCGCCCGGACCGAACAAGCGCGCTTCACGCCGATGCTGGTACTCTATGGCCCCTCCGGAGAGCGGCTTGCCGAGCCCATCGTGGGCATCGGCACGGTTGATTTCTACGCCGAATACGTCTCCCGGGCGATCGCCGAGGCCCGCGCCCGGCTGCGACCCGCATACCAATAACGACACGCAGGAAACCCCGACCATGACCACCCAGGACAAGGACGCGCCGCTGCGCGAAGACATCCGGATGCTTGGTCGCCTCCTCGGCGACACGATCCGCGAGCAGCAGGGCGAGGCCACCTTCGATTTGATCGAGCGCATCCGCCAGACTTCGGTGCGCTTCCGTCGCGACGAGGATCATTCGGCCAAACGCGAGCTTGAGGGCCTGCTCGACGCCCTGTCGCGCGAGCAGACCATCCAGGTCGTGCGCGGCTTCAGCTATTTCTCGCATCTGGCCAACATCGCCGAAGACCAGCACCACATCCGACGCAGCCGCTACCACCTGCGCATGCGCTCGGCACCGCGCCAGGGCAGCCTCGCCCGCGCCATGGACGATGCGCTCGAGCGCGGTCTCGCACCGACCGAACTGGCCGGCTTCTTCGACACCGCGATGATCTCGCCGGTGCTCACTGCCCATCCCACGGAAGTGCAGCGCCGCAGCATCCTCAACGCGCAAATGCGCATCGCGCGTCAACTCGACGACCGCGACCGCATCGAACTCACGCCCGAGGAGGTCTCGCTGTCCGAGGAGGAGATCCGGCGTGCCGTGCTCACGCTGTGGCAGACGCGCATGCTGCGCCCGGTGCGCCCGTCGGTGGTCGACGAAGTGTCGATGGGCCTGTCCTACTTCGACATCACCTTCCTGCGCCAGCTGCCCAAGCTCTACGCGACCATCGAAGAACATCTGGCCGAGCGTGATCCGTCGCTCTCCAACGTCGAACTGCCCGCCTTCATGAAGATCGGAAGCTGGATCGGCGGCGACCGCGACGGCAACCCCTTCGTCACCGCCGAGGTGCTGCGCGAGACGCTGGAACTGCAGGCCGGCGTAGCGCTCGACTACTACCTGGACGAAGTGCTCACGCTGAGCACCCGGCTGTCGCTGGCCGATGGTCTGGTGAGCGTATCGGACGCCGTGCGCGAGCTGGCCGAGCGCTCCAGCGACTCTTCGCGTCAACGCGTCGATGAACCCTATCGCCGCGCGATGACCGGCATATACGAGCGTCTGGCCGCCACCTATCACGCACTTCTCGGCGTGGCGCCGCAGCGCACCGTGAGGCTCGACGCCGAACCCTACCCCGGCCCGGCGGCCCTGCTCGAAGACCTGGACATCATCCACCGCTCGCTCGTGGCCAACGGTTCGGCCACGCTCGCGCGCGGCAAACTGCGCCTGTTGCGACGTGCGGTGAAGATCTTCGGTTTCCATCTCGCGCCGGTCGACCTGCGCCAGAACTCCGACGTGCACGAGCGCGTGGTGGCCGAGTTGCTCGCCGTGGCCGGTCGCGAAGCCGACTACCTGGCACTCGACGAGGACGGGCGCGTGGCGCTGCTGCTCGACGAGATCGCCACGCCGCGTCCGCTGGTGTCACCGCACGTGAAGTACGCCGAGCAGACCGAATCCGAGCTGGCGATCTTCCGCGCCGCGCGTGAATCCCACCTGCGCTTCGGCCCGGAGGCCATCACCAACTTCATCATCTCCAAGACCGACAGCGTCTCCGACCTGCTCGAGCTGGCCCTGCTGATGAAGGAAGCCGGCATCCTGCGCCCGCACGAGAACGCGCTCGACGGCAACATCATCCCGCTGTTCGAGACCATCGAGGATCTGGCCAACGCGCCCCGCATCATGGACGCGCTGTTCTCGCTGCCGCAGTACATGCAACTGCTCGACGGCGCACGCGGACGCACCCAGGAAGTCATGCTGGGCTATTCGGACAGCAACAAGGACGGCGGCTTCATGACCTCCGGCTGGTCGCTGTACAAGGCCGAGATCGGCCTGGTCGAGCTGTTCGCCCGACACGACGTGCGTCTGCGCCTGTTCCACGGCCGCGGCGGCTCGGTCGGCCGCGGTGGCGGCCCCAGCTACCAGGCGATCACCGCCCAGCCAGGCGGCGCCGTGCAGGGCCAGATCCGTCTGACCGAACAGGGTGAAGTGATCGCCGCGAAGTACGACAACCCTGAAGTGGGGTTCCGCAACCTCGAGGTGATCGTCGCCGCGACGATGGAGGCCACGCTGCTCTCGGGCAACGCGCCGGCGCCGCGCTCGGAGTTCCTCGACACCATGCAGACGCTCTCGGACGACGCCTTCGCCGCCTATCGTGGCCTGGTCTACGAAACCGACGGCTTCGAGAAATACTTCTGGGAATCGACCGTGATCTCGGAGATCTCGGAGCTGAACATCGGCTCGCGCCCGGCCTCGCGCAAGAAGGGCCAGCGCATCGAGGATCTGCGCGCGATTCCCTGGGTGTTCAGCTGGGCGCAGTGCCGCTTGATGCTGCCCGGCTGGTACGGCTTCGGCACGGCCGCGCGCAAGTTCGTCGAGGCCCACCCCGAGGACGGGCTCGAGCGTCTGCGCCAGATGAACCGGGAATGGTCGTTCTTCGCATCGCTGCTGTCGAACATGGACATGGTGCTGGCCAAGACCGATCTGGCGATTGCCTCGCGCTACGCCGGGCTGGTCAAGGACGCCGCACTGCGCGAGCAGATCTTCGGCCGCATCCAGGCCGAATGGCACGAGACCGTGAACATGCTGCTGGCGATCATGGAGCAGGACGAGCTGCTCGACGGCAACCCGCTGCTCAAGCGCTCGATCCGTAACCGCTTCCCGTATCTCGACCCACTCAACCACGTGCAGGTCGAACTGCTGCGCCGCCACCGCGACAAGCCCGAGGACGAACGCCTGCGACTGGGCATTCACATCTCGATCAACGGCACCGCGGCCGGCCTGAGAAACAGCGGGTAAGGAGAAAACCGGCCTTAGCGCAGCGCACCTGCGGACTCCGATCCGTTCGCGCGGAGCGTCAGGTGCGCGCCTCGCGGCGCCCCCCTGACCTACGACTGGCTGCTGCTCGCCCTCAAAGGCGCAATGCCTCCCTCACCGTCGGCCATTGCCGACGGCTGATCGGCACGCGCTCGTCGAGACCGCGCAGCAGCACGTCCCAGTGCGCTTCGCCGTCGACCTCGCCCGCGCGCTCGACACCGGCGACCGCCTCGCGCGCAACCAGACAGTTGCGATGCACGCGCAGGAAACGCTCCGGAAACTCCTGCTCGATCTGCACCAGTGACTCGTCGAGCACGTATTCGCGCGTCGCGGTGATCGCGGTCACGTACTTCATTTCGGCGCGCAGCACGAGCACATCGGCGATGGGCAGCAGCACGATACGACCGCGCTCGGTGACGCTGAAATTGCGGCGTGGTGCGACCCTGCCACCATCGCCCATGCGTGCACGCGCACGACCCAGCGCCTCGGCCAGTCGCGCGGCGCGCACCGGCTTCACCAGATAGTCCGTTGCAGCCAGTTCAAAGGCCTCGACCGCGTGTTCGTCGTAGGCGGTGGTGAAGATCACGTGCGGTGCATCTTCGCGCCCGACGATGCGGCGCGCCAGTTCGACACCGTCCATCGCCGGCATGCGTACGTCGGCCAGCACGACGTCGACAGCATGTGCCTCGATCAGACGCAGGGCCTCGACGCCGTTGGCCGCCAGGCCAACGATTTCGCTGGGCTGCTCGGCCGCGATATCGCCGAGCAGGTCGAGCAGACGCGCGCGCGCGGGTGCCTCGTCGTCAACGATAAGTACGCGCAGGGGCTCGTTGGGCTCCATCGCTGCTCCTCCGGTACGGCAGACGAATGACGACATGGAAGCGGCCACCGCGGGGGCCGACCTCGAGGCTGGCTTCCAGATCGAAGAACAATTGCAGGCGTTCGCGGATGTTGTCGAGCGCGATGCGGTTGCCGACGCGCACCTCCCCCGCGTCGGCGAGCGGGTTGTCGACCTCGATGCGCAGTTCGTCCCCGCGTTGCGCGATGCGCACGCCGATGCGCGACGCATGGGCGACATGCTCGACACCATGGTAGATGGCGTTCTCGATCAGCGGCTGCAGGATCAATGGTGGCACGCGCGCGTCCTCGACGTCGTCGACTTCCCAGTCCACGACCAGACGATCGCCCAGACGCAGGGATTCGATGTCCAGATATCGCCGGCACAGGTCAAGCTCGTCCGCCAGCGACACCAGTCCGTGCTGCTCGCGCATCAGCGCCCGGAACAGTTCCGCCAGCTCCTCGAGAGCGCGTTCCGCGCGGCGCGGGTCGGAACGGATCGTACCGAGTACGCCATTGAGGGCGTTGAACAGGAAGTGCGGGCGGATGCGCGCGGTCAGCGCCATCAGGCGGGCCTCGGCCAGCGCCGGTGTGAGCCGGCGCGTGCGATGGTCAAAATAGGCCAGGGTCGCGCCCAGCGCACCCAACGCCCAGGCCAGCCAGCGCCACAGGGCGTCGCCAGGCATCGCCAACAACGGGAA
The DNA here is from genome assembly GCA_963975885.1 of uncultured Azoarcus sp. Classification (GTDB taxonomy): domain Bacteria; phylum Pseudomonadota; class Gammaproteobacteria; order Burkholderiales; family Rhodocyclaceae; genus Pseudazoarcus. The sequence goes on along the minus strand of CAXBIS010000017.1, from coordinate 59,477 downwards.
CAGCAACGCGACGACCAGCGCCGTCACTCCGGCGATCACCCCCACCCCTGCAGCCCACGGCAGGCGCACCAGCATGGGGGCGGCGGCAAAATACAGCAGCACGATCACGAACAGCGGCAGTTCGACCCGCGCGGCCAGCGCGAGAAAGGCCTCGAACAGGCGCACGGGCGCGGGTTCCTGCACCAGTGCGGTCAGCAGGGCGAGCAGGTTCACGAGCAGCAACGTACGCAGCAAGACCCCGAGGTTGCGCAGATCCGGCAGGTGGCGCCGCAGCGCGGGCCGCCCCGGCATATGCTTTATACTCTGCACGCCATTTTCCCCCGCCGCCGGCGCCGCCGACGGCCTCTAGACGCCCGCATTATGACAGACCACTCCAGCAACGATGCCCCCAAGGCCTGGTCCGGCCGTTTCTCCGAACCCGTCTCCGATCTCGTCAAGCGCTATACCGCATCGGTCTTCTTCGACCAGCGCATGGCCGCCCAGGACATTCGCGGCTCGCTCGCCCACGCGAAGATGCTCGCGCGCCAGGGCATCATCGGCGCGCAGGATCTTGCCGACATCGAACGCGGCCTGCAGACCATCTCCGGCGAGATCGAGCGTGGCGAGTTCGCGTGGAACCTCGACGACGAGGACGTGCATCTGAACATCGAGAAGCGTCTGACCGCGCTCGTCGGGGACGCCGGCAAGCGACTGCATACCGGACGCAGCCGCAACGACCAGGTCGCCACCGACATCCGGTTGTGGCTGCGTGACGCCATCGACCAGATCCTCGAGCTCATCACGCATTTTCAGACCAACCTGCTCGACGTCGCCGAGGCTCATGCCGATACCGCCCTGCCCGGCTTCACCCACCTGCAGGTTGCCCAGCCCGTGACTTTCGGCCACCACCTGATGGCCTATCACGAGATGCTGCGCCGCGACGCCGAGCGCTTTGCCGATTGCCGTCGTCGCACCAACCGTTTGCCGCTGGGCGCGGCCGCGCTGGCCGGCACCAGTTTCCCGATCGACCGCGAGTTCGTCGCGCGCGAGCTGGGCTTCGACGAGGTCTGCTACAACTCGCTCGACGCGGTCAGCGATCGCGACTTCGCGATCGAGTTCTGTGCGGCCTCGTCGCTGCTGATGACCCATCTGTCGCGCCTGTCCGAAGAGATCATCCTGTGGATGAGCCCGCGTGTGGGCTTCATCGACCTGGCCGACCGCTTCTGCACCGGCAGCTCCATCATGCCGCAGAAGAAGAACCCGGACGTTCCCGAACTCGTGCGCGGCAAGACCGGCCGCACCAACGGCAACCTGATCGCACTCCTGACCCTGATGAAAGGTCAGCCGCTGGCCTACAACAAGGACAACCAGGAAGACAAGGAGCCGCTGTTCGACACCGCCGACACCGTGATCGACACGCTGCGCATCTACGCCGACATGATCACCGGCATCCGCGTCAAGCCCGAGGCCATGAAGAGCGCGCTCACCCAGGGCTTCGCCACCGCCACCGATCTGGCCGACTACCTGGTCAAGCGCGGCCTGCCTTTCCGCGACGCGCACGAGGCCGTGGCGCTGGCCGTGCGCGCGGCCGAGCTCAAGGGCTGTGACCTGCCCGAGTGCTCGCTGGATGAGCTGCGTATCGCCATGGCCGACGTGCCCGGCGCGATCGAGCGCGTAGGCGAGGACGTGTTCGACGTGCTCACGGTGGAAGGCTCGCTGGCCTCGCGCAGCCATGTCGGCGGCACTGCTCCGCAACAGGTACGCACAGCGATCGCTGCGGCCCGTGCGCGTCTGCAGGGCTGAGTCCATGAACGCACTCGGTACCCTCACGCGCGTCGAACGCGTGCTGCGCGAGGCCACCGGCAACGCATTCCGCATTACCGAGTCACGTGCGGTCAGCGGCGGCGACACCCACCGCGCGCTGGTCGTGGCCGGCGGCGGTGCGCGCTACTTCGTCAAACACGGCACGGCCGACACGCGTGGGATGTTCGAGGCGGAGGCCGACGGTCTGGCCGCGCTGGCCGAGACCGGCGCCGTGCGTGTGCCAGCCGTCATTGCGCTGGGCGCGGACGACGACGGCGCCTGCCTGGTCCTCGAGCATCTGGAACTCGCCCCGCTCACCACCACCGAACACGGCACCCGCTTCGGCGAAGCGCTGGCCGAACTGCATCACCTCACCGGCGAGCACTTCGGCTGGCCCCGCCACAACTTCATCGGCCGCAGCCCCCAGGACAACACGCCGAGTGACAACTGGGCTCGCTTCTTCGCCCAACGCCGCCTCGCCCCGCAGCTCGAACGTGCGCGCGCAAACGGCTACACGGGCGATCTGCAACGCCACGGCGGACGCCTGCTCGACCGGCTCGCCGGGATGTTCCTCGACTACCGTCCACAACCCAGTCTGCTGCACGGCGACCTGTGGCACGGCAATGCCGCGGTCACTGCGGACGGCCAGCCCGCGCTGTTCGACCCGGCCGTGTACCGCGGCGACCGCGAATCCGATCTGGCCATGGCGGAGCTGTTCGGCGGTTTCCCACCGGCCTTCTACGCGGCCTATCGACACGCCTGGCCACTTAACGCGGAGTACGAGACGCGCAAACCGCTGTACGCGCTGTATCACGTGCTCAACCATCTGAACCTGTTCGGGCGCGGCTATTTGCGCGAGGCCGAACGCCTCACGGCCAAACTCGACTTCGCGCTGGGAACGCGCAGCGAATGAAAAAGGCCGCTCCCGACGGGAGCGGCCTTTTCACTGCGTCATGGCGGTCGATGCGCGGCGTTTCAGGCCTGCGGTGCGGTGCCTTCCGGGTCGGCCTCGGCGATCAGTTGCTGCAGCTCACCGGTCTCGAACAATTCCTTGATGATGTCGCAGCCACCGACGAACTCGCCCTTGATGTAGAGCTGGGGGATGGTCGGCCAGTTCGCGTATTCCTTGACGCCCTGGCGCAGGTCCTCGCTCTCGAGGACGTTGAACGCGGCGACCTTGTTTAGGCCCGACTGCTTGAGCACCTGGATCACGGTGGCGGAGAACCCGCACTGCGGGAACTGCGGCGTACCCTTCATGAAGAGCACCACCGGATGGGCGTTGACCTGTTCGCGAATGAATTCCTGGATGTCCATGTAGCGTGTCCATGCGGGCTCAATGCCCGAGTTAATTAGTCGGATATTCTAGGTGCCGCGCTGCGGTGCGTCAAGCCGGCGGCCGGAAGCACCGCGACCCAGCCACTGCCCGCCCGACACCCGTTCGATGCCGGCCAGATCGCTCCACGAGGCAATCGCGGTGAAGCCGGCGTCGGCCAGCAGCGCACGCACGCGCCGTGCCTGGTCGTAACCGTGCTCGACGAACAACCAGCCTCCCGGATCGAGATGGTGCGGTGAACGCACGACGATCTCGGCCAGGTCGTCCAGCCCCTCGGGGCCGGACACCAGCGCGGTCTGCGGCTCGAAACGCACGTCGCCCTCGGCCAGATGCGGGTCGGCAGCGGCTACATAGGGCGGGTTGGCGACGATGAGCTGGAAGCGGTCTCCGCCGAGCGAGGCGAACCAGTCGGACACGACGAAGGATACCGACACGCGCAGGCGTGCGGCATTGGCCATCGCCACCAGCAAGGCCTCACGCGAGCGGTCGACCGCGGTCACGTCGGCGTCCGGCAACTCCTTGGCCAGCGCAATCGCGATCGCGCCACTGCCGGTACCCAGGTCGAGAACGCGGGTGTTGGGCCGGCCGGCGAAATGCGCGATCGCCAGTTCGACGAGCAGCTCCGTCTCGGGGCGCGGTATCAGCACGGCTGGCGTGATCATCAGGCTGTAGCCGAAGAACTCCCGCTCGCCGACCAGATAGGCCACCGGCTCGCCCGAGGCGCGACGCGTGACGAAATGGCGAAACTGATCCCATTCGGCCACATCCAGACGCGCGTCGGGATGCGATACCAGGCGCGTCGCGGCGCAATCGAGCACACGGCGCATCAGGATGCGCGCGTCGACGATGTCGATGTGCTCGCGAGCCCATTTGAGGGCCGAGGCGACGTCGGGGGTCGTGGTATCGATCATGTTTCTCCGGCGAGTTCGGCGAGCAGACCCGCCTGGTGTTCGAGGATCAGGGCATCGACGAGCTCGTCCAGATCGCCCTCCATCACCGCATCGAGACGATACAGCGTCAGGTTGATGCGGTGGTCGGTGACTCGTCCCTGCGGAAAGTTGTAGGTGCGGATACGCTCGGAACGGTCGCCGCTACCGACCAGACTCTTGCGCGTGGCAGCCTCCTGCGACTGGCGCTCGTGCAGTTGGCGGTCGTGCAGTCGCGCGGCCAGGATGGACAGTGCCTGCGCCTTGTTGCGATGTTGCGAACGGTCGTCCTGGCATTCGACCACCAGACCGCTGGGAACGTGCGTTATGCGCACCGCCGAATCGGTCTTGTTGATGTGCTGCCCTCCCGCGCCCGAGGCGCGGTAGGTATCGATGCGCAGATCCGCCGGATTGATCGCGACTTCGGCGATCTCGTCGGCTTCGGGCAGTACCGCCACCGTACAAGCCGAGGTATGGATGCGTCCCTGCGTCTCGGTGACCGGCACGCGCTGCACGCGATGCCCGCCCGACTCGAACTTGAGCCGTGCGTAGGCGCCGTCTCCGATCACCCGCGCAATCACCTCCTTGTAGCCGCCCAGGGCCGAATCACTGGCCGACACGATATCGAGCTTCCAGCCGCGGCGTTCAGCATAGCGCGTGTACATGCGCAGCAGATCGCCGGCGAACAGCGCCGCCTCGTCGCCGCCGGTGCCGGCGCGGACCTCGATGAACAGATTGCGGTGATCACTCGGGTCACGCGGCAGCAGCGCGCGTTGCAGCGCGGCTTCCAGGGCCTCCAGGTGCGTCTCGCCGGCCTCGATCTCGCCCTGCGCGAACTCGCGCAGCTCCGGGTCGGCGAGCATCTCGCGTGCCTCGGCGCAATCGTCCTCGATCTGCCGGAACTCGTGATACAGCGTGGCCACCGGCTCGATCTCGGCGCGCTCGCGTCCCAGCTCACGCATCGCCTCGACGTCGCCCGAGGCCAGTTCGCGGTCCACTTCCTCGAGTCGCGCGGCGAGTTGTTCGAGCTTGTCTCGGATGCTTTGCTTCATCGGGCAGTAGGGTGACGCGGCTTCAGTCGTTGGGGTCGAGGTTGAAAATCTTGCGCACGGTGCGGCTGGCATCGGCCTGCAATTCGCCATCGGCCTGATTCAGGTAATGCACCGGAGCATGCAGCAGCTTGCGCGAGAGCGCGCGCGAGAGCTGATCGAGCACCACCTCGGGATCGTCGCCGCGCGCCAGCAGGCGGCGCGCGCGCTCCAGCTCGACGGCGCGCAGCGCCTCGGCATGACCGTGCAGCGCGCGGATCGTGGGCACCGCTTCGCGCGTCTGCATCCAGTGCAGAAAGCCGTCGACGCGCGCATCGATGATGCCTTCGGCCTCGACCACCGCCTGCTGGCGCGATTCGAGCCCAGCATCGACGATCTGCGCGAGATCGTCGACGGTGTACAGGAACACATCGTCGAGCTTGGCGATCTCCTGCTCGATGTCGCGCGGCACGGCCAGATCCACCATCACCATCGGCTTGTGGCGACGTGCCTTGACCGCCCGCTCGACCATGCCCAGGCCGACGATGGGCAGCGGTGCGGCCGTACAGGATACGACGATGTCGAAGCGCGGCAACACATCGCCGATGGCGTCCAGGCGCATCACCTCGGCACCGAAGCGACTCGCCAGCACCTGCGCCCGCGCCTCCGTGCGGTTGGCCACCGCGATCAGTGCAGGATGGGCCGCCGCAAAGTGCGCGGCGCACAGCTCGATCATCTCGCCCGCGCCGATGAACAGCACACGCTGATGCGAAAGATCGGCGAAGATGCGCTCCGACAATCGCACCGCAGCGGCGGCCATCGACACGCTGTTGGCCCCGATGGCGGTCGTCGAGCGCACTTCCTTGGCCACCGCGAACGTGTTCTGGAACAGCTTGTGCAGCAGCGTGCCGAGCGTGCCGGCCTCCTCCGCACGACGCGCGGCCTCCTTGACCTGGCCGAGAATCTGCGGCTCGCCGAGCACCATCGAATCCAGCCCGGCCGCGACGCGAAACACGTGGCGCACAGCGTCACGCTGCGGATAGGCGTAGAGATAAGGCGACATTTCCGCCAGCGGCAGGCGATGGAAGCCGGCCAGCCAGTCTGCCGCCGCCTGCGGCTGCTCGGCTGCGAAATACAGCTCGGTTCGATTACAGGTCGACAGGATGGCCGCCTCGCGCACCGAGCGCACATGGGTCAGGTCGTGCAACGCATCGCTCAGGCGCTCGGACTGGAACGCAACGCGCTCGCGGATCGCGAGCGGCGCGGTCAGGTGATTCAGGCCGAGGGCATAGAGCTGCATTGGAGACGGTGCGGGGGCGGACAGTCCAGCATTATATCACCCCGAACAAGCTCAAATACCTTGAAAAATCAGGCATTTCAGCGAACATCGAAATGCCTCGACGCAAAAAAGAGGCCGTGGCGTGCTCCCACGCCACGGCCTGCCAGCCGGAGAGGCTCGGATTACTTGGAGCCTTCGGCGGCCTTTTCGGTTTCGCCCGGGATGACGCTGCGATCGACCAGATCGGAACGCAGCTTGTAGCTGACCGACTGTGCGTCGTAGGAAATCACCTCGGCTTCCTTGGCCGCGGCGGAGGCTGCCGCGGCAGCCTTCTCGGCGGCCTCGGCGTTGCCGATCGCGGCCTTCGAGAGCTGATCCGCATTGAGCGCGGTCTGCGAGGCGCGCGATGCTTCCTTGGCGGCTGCAGCGGCCGTGTCGTTGGCGGCGGAAGCGGACTGGGCGTTGGCCGCAGTGGCCGTACGCAGTTCCTCGACGTCCATCTTCAGCGCCTCGACATCGGCGACGGAAGCGCAGCCCGATGCGAGCACGATGGCCAGCGCAGGCAGGGTCAGGCGTGCAAGTTTCATGGTGTTTCTCCTTGTTGAATGACAGGTGCGATTTTGGGCCGTACGCCGACATGTTGCAGGCGCGCGACGCCGAGTGCGATGCGGCGCAAATGTTGGATCCGTGTTCGCCAGAGCCCGAGGATACGCCCGGATTCCGCACCCCGGGCCGTTTCCGACCGCCACGGCCACACCGCATCCTAGTACGAAGAGCGCGTATGCGAAAGGGCTGGAAGGACCAAAAGTGGCGTGATCGCGACACCTTTGGTCACATTTCAGGCTGCATGCAGGCGCAGCGCGTCGACCACACCCCGCAGATCGCCGCCGGCTGGTGACAACGGAGTACTGACCCGCTCACGCACGGATGCGCCGAGCAGGTGTACGACGAAGCTCGCCAGCGTCCCGCTGGGACCGACGTCGACATAGAGTCTCGCCTCGCCGGCTTCGAGCATGCGCACGGTTTCGGCAAACCCGACCGGGTCACGCACGATGCGCCACAGATGCGCCGGGTCGACGCGATCGAGCACGCACACGGCCGCGCAACTGGCCAGCGGGAAGCGTGGTTCGCGCAATTGCAGCCCGACGCAGCGTGCCGCGAAAGCCTCGCGAGCACCATCGACGGCCGCACTGTGGAAGGCATGAGCGACCGGCAGGCGGCTGCAGATCGCACCTTCGGCCTCGAGCGCAACGCGGCACCCCTCGAGCGCGGCTGGCGCACCCGAGAGCACCACATGCCCGTCGAAGTTGCGCGACGCCACCTCGACGCCGGCCAGCAGGTCGGGGCGGCGCGACAGCCACGACGTGTCGCCGATCACCGCGAGCATGCCGCCTGCGGGCACATGCTCGCGCACCACAAGCGCCTGGTCGACAACCCGTTCAAACATCTCATCGAAACCGACGCAGCCGGCCGCCGCGAGGGCCACATACTCGCCCAGGCTGGCCCCGAGCACGATGTCCGGACGCACACCGTGCGCATCGAGCGCACGCGTCATCGCCCACTCGACGGCGAAGATCGCCGGATGACTCAGCCCCAGGTCTTCAAGCCAATCGTCGCTGTCGCCGTACACCGCGTCGATCAGCCCGACGCCGGTGCGTCTCCGCAGCAGGCGATCGGCGCGGAACAGCGTGTCGCGAAAGACCGGCTCGCGCTCGAACAGCGCTCGACCCATTGCGGGGTAGTGCGCGCCCTGCCCCGGATAGAGGAAGACGACCGTGCGCCGCAGCGGGCGGCCTGCGATCGGGGCGCTCACGCCTGCGGCGGCTTCTCGTCGGCCAGATCGGGGGACGGTCGGTCGCGGAATGCAGCCAGCATCACGCCGGCGATCAGCGGTGTCGTCAGCAGGCTCATCAGAAACGTCCCCCAATAGCCCGCCCTGCGATCGTGTCCGTAGTGGGCAACGATCAGTGAGGCACCGATGTACAGCGCGATCACGATGAACCAGAGCATGTCGTTCTCCTCAGTTTGCTGTCGTGCCGGCCGGCTGCGCACCGGTGGCGAACGCGCGCACGAAACGTCCGCCGCGACGCGACAGGCGACGCAGCCGCGCGACATCGCGCAGCGGATCGAAAGCCTCGATGCGCCCACCGTCCTCCAGATGATCGACGAACAGCCGACCCAGCGCATAGCTGAAACCGGCCATCGACAACGGCAGCGCGATACGCCCGAAGAAACCGCCGATGCCCGCGCCCACCACGGAGGCACCGACACTCGAAGCCAGCGCGGCGAGCCACGCGTTGACGTCCGAGCGGGTCAGTTGCTGGCCGTACAGCCGAGCAAGACGCGCAAGCATCAACGCGTCGACCGCCAGACCGCCGCCGAATCCCACTCCCGGCGCCGGCACCAGCCCCACACCGGCTCCGATGACCACATGCTGCGCGACGATGCGCTCGGCCGACGCGCGACGCCCCGACGGCACAGCAGGCGCCGGCAGGTCCGCGAACACCCCGTCGTCATCCCGTCTCATCGCTTTCTCCTCGCATTGTCTCGACGCGCGCCGGGCGCGGCCGCCAGTTCCTCCAGACCCGTACGATACCCCTCCAGCAAGGTTTCGACGCGTTTCGCATGCCAGCGCCCGGCGGCGAAACCGATACGCACCCACAGGCGGTCGTCACGTATCGCCACATGCACTTCGAGATCCGCGCTACGCGGTGCGTCGTCGGGCGCCAGGCGCTGGTTGTGGTGCGCGCGCGCAAAGCGGAACGGCCCGCGCACCTCGTCGGGCAGGTGGCCCAGGTAGTTCAGACGCAACGGCGTGAGCCGCTCGTCCGGATACACGTCCGCACCAAGTGCATCGCCGAACCAGTCGTACACATGCCCCTCGGGCACTGCCTCGTCGAGCGCCACAGCGACGCGCTGCGCGATGCGCGACAGCCCGGCGCGGCCGACGTCGACCCGCAGCGGGAAATGCACGGCGAAGTTTCCGACCGACTCGGCAAAGTCCTCGCTGCCCAGACATGGGCGCCCCGCCATGCGATGGCTCACCACCGCGAAGCCGGCGCCCACAACCCGCGCAGCGGCCCGGTACAGCGGTGCGGCGAGCAGCGGATAGGCCGCCAGTCCGAGTTCGCTGCGGCGCGTATCGAGCAGCGCACGCGTGCTCGCCTCGTCCAGTTCGAACTCGCGCGAATCGGCTGCGGCCTCTACGTTCGCCACCGACGGGTCATCCGGCCACAGTTCGAAACCCCGACAGCGTCCGAGTCTCTGAACCCAGGCCTTCTTCGCGGCATCCAGCCTGCCACGTGCCTCGTCGTGCGTCAGCCGCGACGCCAGCTCGAGTGGCGACGCGCCAGGCCCGCGCGCAGGCACGTCGCCACCGGCCACAATGGCCTCGACGGCCTGCCAGAATTCGCGGAACAGCACATCGCCGGAGACGAAATCGCCGTTGATATGGTGGTTGGCCAGACAGAACTCCCAGTGCGCTTCGTCGTGCCGCAGCACGAAAGCCGCGTCCAGCGGCCAGCGCGTCAGCTCGAAGCCCCCGCAGGCTTCGCGCAGCCCGCGCCACGCCAGTGCGTCGACCTCATCCGCCGGGCAGCCGGCGACATCGATCATGCGCAGTTCGGCCTGTTCGGCAATCGATGCATCAAGCGCGCACTGGCACCAGCGTCCTTCGGCGTCGGTACGGAACACCGTGCGCAGCGCCTCGTGCCGCCCCACCAGCCAACGCCATGCGCGCACCAGCGCTGGCTGATCCAGCCGCCCCCGGTACTCGAAACGCGTATACCCCCACCACGCATGCGGCGGCGGGAAATGCTGCACCAGCCAGCGCTGGGCCGGTGCCAGCGGCGCCTCGCGCACGATGGCCGGTGCGACCAGCCCCTTGCGGTCGAGCTTGCCGTTGGCCGTGCGCGGCAGACGCTCGCGTCGCTCGAAGCGCGCCGGCACCATCCACGCCGGCAGGCGTGCCGTGCAGGCCGCGCGCAGCGCCTTTTCCGTCACCCCGGTGTCGGCAACGACCCAGGCCGCCAGATGCGCGTCGCCGTCCTCACCACACTTGAGCACGGCCGCCTCGCGCACGCCATCGCAATCGCGCAATACGGCCTCGATCTCGCCCAGCTCGATGCGGTAGCCGCGCAGCTTGACCTGGTTGTCCAGTCGCCCGAGGTATTCGATCACGCCGTCGGCGCGACGCCGCACCAGATCGCCGCTGCGATACACGCGCCCGCCGACGAGATCCGGGGCGTCGAACGGCACGAAGGCGCGTTCGGTCAGATCCGGCGCGTCGTGATAACCGATGGCCAGTTGCACGCCGCCGATGCACAGTTCGCCGGTCTCGCCATCGGCCACCGGCGCGAGGTGCTCGTCGACGACGTACAACTGCACACCGTCGATTGCGCGTCCGATCGGCACGCTCGCGCCCGGCACCTCCTGCGGCCCGTCGATGACCTGACAACTGACGTCGATCGAGGCCTCGGTCGGCCCGTACAGGTTGGCCAGCCGCGCGCCGCGGCCGAAACGCTCGAACCAGCGCCGCACGTCGGGCGCCGGCAGCGCCTCGCCCGACAGCACCACCCAGCGCAGCGCCGGGAAACCACCGTCGTCCTCGTCGGCCAGCGCATTGACGAATTCGCCGAACATCGACGGCACGAAATGCAACGCGACGATGTCGCGCTCGCGCACGGCCTCGGCCAACGCCCACGGATCGCGCGCAGTGGCCGCATCGACGACGTGCAGCACGCCGCCTTGCATCAGCGGCCACAGCAGTTCCCACACCGAGATGTCGAAGCACACGGTGGTCTTGTGCAGCACCGCCTCGCCCGGTGCCAGCGCGAAACGGCGCTGGTGCCAGGCGAGCCGGTTGGCGTAGCCGCGGTGATGCAGCACCACACCCTTGGGCCGGCCGGTCGAGCCCGAGGTGTACAACACCACCATCGCGTCGTCCGGCGCCGGCAACGGCAGCGCGGCCGGCTCGAGCGCCGTCCAGTCCTTCGCCGGTGCGACCGGCAAACCAGTGCTCGCCTCGCCTTGCGCCATCACGATGTGGTCCGGAGGCACTTGGGCGCACGCACACACCTCGCATGCGAGCGTTGCCAGTGCGCCCTCGCTGACCAGCGCGGCCAGCCGCGCGTGACCGACGATCCAGGCCAGGCGATCGGCCGGGTAGTCGGGGTCCAGCGGCACGTAGGCCGCGCCGGCACGCATCACGGCGACAATCGCCGCGGGCAGCGCACGGCCACGCTCTAGCAGCACGCCGACGCGATCCCCCGTGCCGACACCCAGCGCGCGCAACCGCGTCGCCAGCCCCGCGCTCCAGGCGTCGAGCTCGCCGTAGCGGAAGCCGCCATCGGCTGCGACCACGGCCGGCGCGTCAGGCGCGTCGGCCATGCGCGCGATGATCGCCGCCAGCGGCAGCGGCGGCTCGCCCTCCTCCGGCAACAGCGCCGCCATCTGGCCCAGGGTACGTGCTGCGAGCAAGCCCCGGCGCAGCGCCGCATCGCCGCGCAAGGTCTGCGGCAGCCGTGCGATCAGCCGGATGCGGCGCAGGCTGTCCAGCCCCAGCGCGGCCTCCAGCGGGCGGTCGCGGTCGTCCGGCTCCGGCCGGCGCCCGCACACGGCGGCGAACGCGTCGGCGAGCACCGGCGGCACCACCACCGACGTCGGCGTCCTCACCGCCTCGACGGTCAACGCCGCAGCCGCGATCGCCTCATCCAGTTCGGCTTCGAAGGCCGCGCGCAAGGTAGCGATCTCGTCGCGCGTGAAGAAGGTCGCGTCCCAGTTCCACGACGAATGCAGACGCCCGTCGAAGATCTCGTGCAGCAGATCGATGGTGGCCGGTCCGTTGACGGTGCCGGCTCGGTAGGCGCTCACCCGCAACGCGCCGTAGCGCGTCGCGATGCCGGTTTCGCCGATATACGGCGCGTACAGGTTGGAGCGCAGGCGCGCGCGGAACACCGGACGCAGCGTCTCGGGCAGCGCGCCGTCGACCAGTTGCACGTCGCGACGGATGACCGCCGCGGTGTCGCGGATCAGGCGCAGATCCTCGGCACCGGCCAGACGCAGGCCAATGTCTGCGGCGCAGGCGGCGAGCATCTCCGGCCAGTCGGCATCGGCCGCGCCAGGTAGCGCCACAGTCAGGTTGCCGGCATGGCAGCCGATCCGCTCGCCCGCATCGATGTCGCCCGCGACGCGTGCGCCGGTGGGCATCTGCACGGCGGGTGCCGCGCCCGGAGCGGTGCGCGCTGCCGCGCGCAGCAAGGCCACGAGCAGCACCACATTGAGCCCCGCCCCCAGCCGAGCGGCCGCCTCGCGCAGCGCAGCCGTGCGTGCCGCGTCGTGCTCGACGACCTCGCACGTGAAGCGCGGCACGAAGTGCTCGATCATCCGTCCGGCCGGATTCCATTCATAGGGCTCGCCGCCGTCCTGAACTGCGGGAGGCAGTTCGACCGCGTTGAACGCCCGCACGCCTTCGACGAAGCACGCGTCGTCGAGCACCGGCGGCGGTGCGCCCTCGCCGAGCTCGGCCGCGTAGTGCTCGAGCAGTCGGCGCAGCAGCAACTGGTTGCCGAGGCCGTCGGACACCAGATGCTCGTTGGTCAGGCACAGCGCGTGCTCTTCCTCGCCCAGACGGAACAGCGCGATCTCGTGCAGCGGCCATCGTTCCAGCGACCAGTGCCGGTTCAGCCCGTCCGCGAGAGCCTTCTGCAGCGCGGCCTCCTGTGCCTCGCGCGCGAGCGTCGACAAGTCGGTGATCGCCGGCTCTGGAACCTTCACATCACGCAGCAGTTCGCAGCACCAGTCGCCCAGCGTGCCGTCCGGAACATCGCAGCGCAGCACCGTGCGCAGGCCCGGATTGGCCTCCACCAGTGCCTGCCAGGCGCGGTGCAGGCGAGCCGGGTCGAGCGGGCCGGACAGGCGCAGCATCGAACACAGCGAACTCGACTCGATCAGGTGGTGGCCGAGCAGAAACAGGTATTGCGCATCGAGCAGCGGTACCGGCGTCGCAGCAGGCGCGTCGTCCGCTGCCTCGTCCTTCGAAAGCGCACCGTCGGCCCCGGTCGCGGTCAGCAGTTCGGCCACCGTGCGCAGGCGCGGCAGCGTGGCGGCATCGACGCCGCGCGCACCGGGCACGCGTGCGAGCCGCGAGAGCAGGCCCATCAACTTGATCGAGTCCATGCCCAGATCCGCCTCGAGCAAGGCCTCCGGGCGCAGCGCGGCGGGCTCGCAGCCGACCAGGCCGGACAACTCATCGAGCACCAGCGCACGCAGATCGGCCGGCGGCGCAGAAGGTCGCGAAGGCACGGGCGCCATCACCGGCGGCGCCTCGACGACGGGCGTCGGCGCCACCGTTGCGCTCTCGTTCGACTCGACCCAGCACCGGCGCAGGCGGAACGGCGTCTGCACACGCGCACGATCGGCCGGCGCATCGGGCCAGGCTTCGAGTACGACATGGGCGTTGGTGCCCGACAGACCGAAGGAACTCACGCCGGCGCGGCGCGGCGCATCGGCCGGCCACGGCATCGGCCTACGCGCGAGGCGAAAGCGCGAATCCTCCAGGCGCAGCAACGGATTGGGCTCGCCCACGCCGGGCTGCGGCGGCAGCAGGCCCTGCTCCAGACACAGCACGGCCTTGATCAGCCCGGCAATGCCGGCGGCCTGATAGGCATGGCCGATGTTGGCCTTGACCGAACCCAGGTGGCACGGCGCGCCGGTCTCACCCAGGGCGAGGCGCAGGCCGTCGAGTTCGACCGGGTCTCCCAGCCGCGTGCCCGTGCCGTGGGTTTCGACATAGCCGACGTCCGCGGCCGACCACCCGGCGCCTGCGAGCACTTCGCCGATCAGCGCACCCTGCGCCGGCGCCATCGGTGCCGCGATGCCGGCGCTGCGCCCATCCTGATTCACGCCCGAGGCCTTGATCACGGCGCGCACCGGATCGCCGTCGGCGATCGCGCGCTCGAGCGGCTTGAGCACCACCACGCCGACCGCCTCGCCGACCACGATGCCGTCGGCCGCGGCCGAGAACGGCCGGCAGCGTCCCGCTGGCGAGAGGATGTTGGCCGCCGCCGACAGCCGCTGGCCGAACGACGTGCACATCAGGTACACGCCGCCGGCCAGTGCGAGATCGGCCTCGCCCGCGGCAAGCGCCGCGCAGGCCTGATGCACGGCCACCAGCGAGGCCGAGCAGGCGGTATCCACCGCCACCGCCGGCCCCTTGAAGTCCAGGTGATAGGCGATGCGCGCCGGAATCAGCGACGGTCCGCCACCGAGCATGCTGAAGGCGTTGATCTCACCGCTGGCCTCGAGCAGACGCGCGTAGTCGCCGAAGGTCGCGCCGACGAACACACCGCAACGCCCACCCGCGTAGTCGGCCGGATCACGCCCGGTGTCGGCCAGCGCGCGCCAGCACTCCATCAGCATCAGGCGCTGCTGCGGGTCGGTGCACGCGGCCTCGTGCGGCGTCATGCCGAAGAAGGCCGGATCAAAACCGGCGATGTCATCGAGCAGGGCCGCCCAGCGCCCGTCCGCGTCATGTCGCGCATGCTCGCGCCAGTCCCAGCGCTGCGACGGAATCTCGCATGCCGACACGCGGCCGGCGAGCAGATTCGCCCAGAAGGTGTCGATATCCGGCGCATCGGGGAAACGCCCCGACATGCCGATCACGGCGATGTCACCACGCCTCGCCTTGGCAGCGGCTGGCGCGGCAGCACGTGTCGCGCCGGTCGAACGCGGAGCGCGCATCTCCAGCGCCGCGGCGAGCGCCGTCAGGTCCGGGTGGTTGAACAGATCGGTGGGCGCGACCTCGACGCCCAGCGCCCGCGTGGCGGCCTCGGCGATGTGCACCGCGCGCAGGCTGTCGACGCCGAGCAGGCCGAAGGGCAGCGTGGCGTCGATCTCTGCAGCCGGTCGGCCCAGCACCCCGGCGAAGATCTCGCGCAAGGCATCGAGCGATGGCGCGTTCGCTGCGCTCGCGGCACTCGACGCGACGGAAGACGACGCGGTCGGCGTCGCGGCAATGGCGAGGGCGCGACGATCCACCTTGCCGTTGGGCGTGAGCGGCAAGGCGTCCACGCAATGCCATTCGGTCGGCACCATGTATTCGGGCAACCACGCACGCAGCCGGCGCGCACGTTCGGCGGGGCTGGACGCACGCGAGGCCTCGCCCGGCACGACGAAGGCCGCGAGCGCGTCCAGACCGCCTTCGCGCTTCAGCGCCACCACCGCGCAGGCGCGGTCGTTCAGGCGCGAGACCACGGCGGACTCGATCTCGCCGGGTTCGACGCGATGACCGCGCAGCTTGATTTGCCCGTCGATGCGGCCGAGCACCTCGATGCGACCGTCCACCAGCCGTCGCGCCAGATCCCCGCTGCGGTAGGCACGCACACCGTCGCGCTCGACGAAGCGCTCCGCGCTCAGTTCCGGCCGGCCGCGATAGCCACGCGCCACGCCCTCGCCGGCAATCCACAATTCGCCCGCGACACCGACCGCGCATTCGTGCCCGTCGTCGCCCACCACGTGGCAGGTGGTGCCGGCGATCGGCCAGCCAACGGTGACGCGCTCGCCCTCGATCAGGCGGCCGGCGGTGGACCAGATCGTGGTCTCGGTCGGCCCGTACACATTCCATGCTTCCGGCACCGCGGCGATCAGGCTGGCAGCCAGATCAGCTTGCAGCGCCTCGCCGCCGACCAGCAGACGGCGCAGACCCGCCCCGCGCCAGCCGGCCGCCAGCAGCATGCGCCAGGTCGCCGGCGTGGCCTGTGCGACGGTGATGTCGCCCGCCTCCAGACGGCGTCGCAGCCGCGCCGCGTCGCGCGCGTCCGCCGCGCCCAGCACCACCGTCGTGCCGCCTGCATGCAGCGGCAGCAGCAGTTCGAGCGCCGAGATGTCGAAGGACACCGTGGTCAGCGCGAGCATGCGGTCCTCGGACGTGAAGCCCGGTGCGTGCGCCATCGCGTCGAGAAAGCGTGCGAGCGAGCGATGATGGATCTCGACCCCCTTGGGTGTGCCGGTCGAGCCCGAGGTGTAGAGCACGTAGGCCAGCGCGTCCGGCGCCGGGTCGGGCATCGGGGCCACCGCCTGCGCCACGCCCTCGGGGTCGATCGACGTGCAGCCCGCTGGAACGTCGAAACCGTCGCGCGTGCGCTGCAGCACCACGCGCACGCCGGCATCGGCAAGCATCCAGTCGCGTCGCTCGCCCGGCCACGCCGCGTCCAGCGGCAGGTAGGCCGCGCCGCTGCGCATCACACCCAGCAATGCCGCCGGTAGCGCCGCGTCGCGCGCGAGCAGCACGCCCACCACCTCGCCGGGGCCGACTCCGGCCGCGCGCAGCGCCGCGGCGATCGCATCGGCATGCGCATCCAGCCGCGCGTAGTTCCAATCCCCGTCCTCACCCATCACGGCGAGTGCATCGGGACGTGACGCCGCGTGCGCACGTACGCGGGCCGACACGCCCTCGGCCGGCGCCATGCAGCGCGTCTCGTCATGCCAGGTGCGGATGCGCGCGGCCTCGTCGGCGTCGGCGCGCCACAGCACATCGATTCGCTCCTCGCCGGCCGCGAGCGCGGCGAGCTGGCCGCGATAGCGTTCGAGCAGGGCCTCGGCCAGATCGCCGCCAATGCGCTGCGGATCATGCTTGAGCACGAGTTCCACACCGTCGTCGCGGCGGTCGATCACCTCGAGCACCAGCGGGAACTCGCCCTCGTGGCGCAGCACGTCGAGGCGACGACCCGCCTGCCCGGCATCCGCGCCTACCCAATCCTGGAAATAGAAGCCGGCATGGGTCAGTTCGGTCAGCGCCGGCGCGCGCCCGCCCTCGCCCGCCAGATCCGTCAGCATGCGCGCGAGCGGCCAGCGTGCGTGGGCGACGGCGCGCTCCCAGGTCGTGCGCGCGGCGGCGACGCAATCGGCGAAGCGCATCTCGCGCGTGATCGCGAACTCCACCGGCAGCGGATTCATGCAGTGTCCGACGCAGGACTCGAAGCGCGCTTCGTGGCGTCCGGCGGTCGGCACCAGCAGGCGCACCCGACCGTCATCGACGAAACGCGCGAGCAAGGCCGCCCAGGCTGCGATGGCCGCATCGAAGAGCGTGCCTGCGCCGCGCTCGAGCAGCGCGCGGCGCAGCGCGGCATGGACGCGCAGCACCCGGCTCGCACCGTCGCGCGCAAACGGGGCCGGACCGGTCCAGCGTGCGTCGGGCAGTTGCAGCGGTGCCGGCACGCGGGCGAGATGCTCGCGCCAGAACGCACGATCGGTCTCGGCGGCCGCAGACGCCAGCCAGTCGCGTTCGGCGGCGACAAATTCGCCGAAGGACACCGGCGGCGGCAGCGCCCGACCGGCGAGCAGCGCGTCGAACTCGTCGAACAGGCGGCGCAGGGACAGGCCGTCGACGGCGATGTGATGGAAGCGGCACAACAGCCATGGCGTCTCGGCCATGCCCTCGACCAGCGTGAAATCGGCCGGCACGTCGTCGGCCAGGCGGAACGGCCGGCGTACCTGTTCGCGCAGCCACGCGCGCTGTTCATCCGCCGTGGCATGCGGCGCGACCAGACGCTGCAGGGTCAGCGACACGGCCGCATCGACCACGCGCCACGGCGCACCGTCGCGCTCGACAAAGCGCGTGCGCAGGCTCGCATGACGTTCGACCAGCTTCGACAACGCACGCTCGATCGCGCCGATGTCGGTCCCGCGATTCAGTTCGAGCACCACCGGCAGGATGTAGCCCGCCCCCTGCGGGTCGATGCGCGACTGCAGCCACAGCAGGCGCTGCCCCTCGGACGCGGGCCCGCCGTTGTCGTCGGCCACGTGCTCCGACAGGCGATGCGGCGCGACGTCCCTCGCCGACATCTTCGGCATCGCCGCGTCGAGCGCCTCGAGCAGCGCGCCGATGCGGTCGAACCCGACCAGTTTCGCGACCGGCCAGTCGATGCCGGCCGTGTCGCGCAGCCGGTTGCGCAGCAGCACCGCGGTGAGCGAACTGAAACCGGCCTCGTCGAGCGAGGCCTCGCGCAGTGGCGGCGCGTCCAGCCCCAGCACTTCGGCGAGCAGGCTGGCGGCATCGCCGCTGAACGATCGCCCGGCGGGGCCAGGCGACGGCACGTCGGCCGTCAGTCGTACGAGCGCCGGTGCGTCGGCGCGGCCCCACAACACGGCCGCCGACGCCAGACCGCCGGCAAGCACGGCATCGAGCGCGGCCAGCGCCTCGTCGGTGGGCAGCAGTTCCAGCCCGGTGTCGCGGCGCAGACGCGCCAGTTCCGGTTCGGGTGGACGCATGCCGCCATCGGCCCACAGCGGCCAGGCGATCACCACCGCATTGCCGTGCCCTGCCGCCCAGGCATCGACGAACCGGTTGGCCGCGGCATAGCCGCCCTGCCCCGCATTGCCCAGCCACCCGGCGAGCGAGGACATCGCGACGATGCGCGGCGCGACACCGGCCGCGCGGCACGCCGCATCGAGCGCGAGCAGGCCGTCGACCTTGGCCGCGCACACGCGTGCGAAGGCCGCGGCATCGGCATCGGCGACCAGTCCGTCGGCCAGCGCGCCGGCGGCGTGGACCACATCGTCGACGCCGCCCAGCCGGGCCAGCGCGGCTTCGAGCACGGACGCCGCGCCGGCCGCGGTCGCGACATCCGCAGCAAGATAGGCGGCTTCGCCGCCGAGCGTGTGCAATTCTTCGAGCAGCGCATCGATGTCGGCGTCGTGCGCGCGCTGCCCCACCAGCAGCACCCGTGCGCGATACCGGGCGGCCAGATGCCGCACGACATGGCGTCCGACGCCGCCCGTGCCGCCGGTGACGACGACCCGTGCGCCCTCGCGCCAGGCCGGCCCGGTATCTTCCGGTATGTGCGGCTCGACATGGCGGCGCTCGATGCCGCCGCCCTTCGCGCGCAGCACGCTGCCCGGCGCGCAGTCCAGCGCAAGCGAACGCGGCGCGGCATCGGCCGTCGGCGCGGCCAGCGCCACGCCGCGCAGTCGCGGCTCTTCGGCATGCCAGGCGGCGAGCAGACCGCCCACGGCCTCGGCAAAGGCTTCCTGCGGCAAGTTGCCCGGCGTCACGACGACCAGCGCTGCGACCTGCCCACTGCGCTCCAGTCGGGCCGTCAGCATGTCGCGCACCTGCAGCAGGCCGCGCGCGAGCGGTGCGTCGGCGCGGCAATCTAGCACGTGCACATGCTCCGCGCCGTCGGCGCCGGAGCTGGCAAACGCGCGCCATCGCGGCGTCAGCACGGTGCGCCGCGCGGCCGTTGCGACACGTCCGCCGTGCTCACCCAGCCAGTGACGCGGCCCGGCGAAACGATACGGCGGCAACGGCAGACGGCGGCGCGGCGCGGCGAACAGCGCGCCGAAATCGAGCGTCGCACCCTCGACCCACAGCGCCGCAAGTTCATGCAATCGCGCTTGCGGCAAGGTCGGCCCCGCCTCCACGCGGCGTTGCGAACCCGCCGCGCGCCCGCGCCACACCGGCACCGGCGCTTCGTGCCCGGCCGCCAGCGCCTGCACGGTGGCACGCAACATGGCCGCATCGGCAGCGACGAAGGCCAGCCGCTCGGCCATCGCGTCACGCCCGCAGCCCAGCGTCCAGGCCACATCGGCCAGGTCCACCGAGCGTGCGCCGGGCGGTTCCATCGCGGCAGCGATTTCGCGCACGCTGGCCGCGACGCCCAGCACGCCCGGCCCCGGCCGACCCACACCGGCGGCGTCCAGCGCTCCGGCCAGCGCGACCATCCCTGACGCGTCCAGGCCGGTATCACCCAGCGGCTCGTCGGGATCGACCTCGTCGGACGCCACACCGAGCAAGGCGGCCACGCATTCGCGCACGACGTCCGTCGCGTCGCCATCGCCACCCTCGCCCAGCCAGGCGGCGAGATCGGCCACGCGGCGCGCGAGATCGTCGGCGGTGCGTGCGGACAGCACGATCAGCCGCGCCGCGCCGTCGTCAGCCCGCGCCGCAGCCGACGGCGGTTCGGCGACGACGACATGGGCGTTGGTACCGCCGAAACCGAAGGAACTGATGCCGGCCACGCGCCGCCCGGCACGCGGCCACGGCTGCGTGCGCTCGGCGATCGCCAGCGGCGCGTCACCCGTGTCGATGCGCGGATTGGGGGCATCGAAATGCAGCACACCGGGCACGCACGCCTCGCGCACCGCCAGCGCGGCGGCGATGGTACCGGCCAGCCCCGCCACCGCCTCGAGGTGACCGACATGGCTCTTGACCGCGGACACCAGACACGGCGCAGCGCTGCGCGGCGCATCGGCGAAGGCCTCGGCCAGGCCGCGCATCTCGACCGGATCGCCCAGCACGGTGCCGGTGCCATGCGCCTCCACCAGCCCGATCGCGGCGGCATCGACGCCGGCCGCCCGCCACGCGGCGCGCAGCACCGCCGCCTGAGCCGCGGCATTGGGCGCGGTCAACGAAGTCGCACGTCCTCCGTGATTGACCGCGCTGCCGAGAATCACCGCGTGAATGGTGTCACCGTCGGCCTGCGCGCGTGACAGCGGCTTGAGCAGCAGCGCCGCCACGCCCTCGCTGCGCACATAGCCGCCGGCCGAGGCGTCGAAGCTGCGGCAGCGCCCGCGCACGTCGAGCATGCCGGCGCGCGAGAAGGCCAGATGCAGATCCGGCGTCAGGATGGCGTTGGCCGCTGCCACCAGCGCCGTGTCGCAGGCTCCGGCGCGCAGCGCACGCACGGCACGGTCGAGCGCCACCAGCGAAGACGAGCAGGCGGTGTCCACGGTCTCGCTGGGTCCAGCCAGATCGAGCAGGAAGGAGATCCGGTTGGACATCAGCGACGGCGCGATGCCGGTGGCCGAATACGCCTCAATCGCCGCGTCCGCGGCACGCGCCAGCGCCGCGTAGTCGTAGCCCGCGCAGCCGACGAACACCCCGGTACGGCTGCCGGCGAGCGCGCGCGGCGCGTGGCCGGCGTGCTCGATGGCGCGCCAGGCGCTCTCGATGAGCAACCGCTGCTGCGGGTCCATCGCGTCGGCCTCGACCGGCGCGATGCCGAAGAAGGCCGCATCGAAGCGGTCGATATCCTCGACGAACCCACCCCAGTGCACGTCGGTACGCCCCGCCTCGCACGCCGGGTCGCCATGCAGCGCACGCCAGTCCCAGCGTCCGGACGGAATCTCGCGGATCGGATCGACGCCCTCGCACAGGTTGCGCCAGAAGGTCTCGATGTCTTCCGCGCCCGGAAAGCGCAGATCCAGCCCGACGATGGCGATCGGCTCGTCGGGCGTCTGCGCAACCGGCACGCTCGCGAGCGGTGGCGACGAGGCGGCGACCGGGGCCGCTTGCGCGCGATCCGGTGCGCCGCCGAGCGCGCGCGCGATCTCGTCCGGCCAGCGTGTCAGCGCCAGATCGGACAGCGCCGCGAGCGAGCGCACCTCGAAGAAGACCGCCGGGTTCAGCGCCGTGCCGCAGATCCGGTTCAGTTCGTCGGCCAGCGCAGTCAGCGAGATCGAATCGAAACCGTAGTCGGCCAGTGGCGCGTCGGGCTCGACGGCAGCAGCCGCGACGCTCAGATTGGCCGCCACCGCGGCACACAGCGCATCGAGCAGGCGCGCGCGCAGACCGGCGACGTCCGTCACCGCCTGCCGTGCCGCAGACGCCGGCGGCGCGATTGCCGCACGCAGACGGGTCGCGTCACCATGGGCGAGGACGATTTCGGTCACGTCCGCAGCCAGCGCCGCCGCGAGCGCACCGAGCCCGACATCCGTCGGCATCGGCGCGAGGCCGGTGGTGCGCTCCAGCGCCGCGAGCACGGCCGGAGCCGGACGCATTCCGCCGTCGGCCCACAACGGCCAGTCCACCAGCAGCGTGCGAGCGCCGCGTGCCGTGCGCTCGCGCGCGAAACCGGCCAGCGCGCGGTTGGCGAAGGCATACGCGGCCTGCCCGGTGGAACCGACGCGCCCGGCCAGCGCACCGAACAGCACGAACCAGTGCGGCGCGTCCGAAGCCGTCGCGGCATCGAGCAACTCCGCCCCCGGCGCCTTGACCCGCGCGCAGGCGGCCGCGACCTCGGGGTCGATCTCGCCGAGCAGCCGATCGTCGAGCATGCCGGCCGCATGCACCACCCCGCCGATGCGCCCGAAGGCGGCGCGCACCGCCTCCATCGCGCACGCCAGCGAGGCCGCATCGCACACATCGGCCACCACTTCCAGTACCCGTCCGCGCCCGGACGTGCGCGCTTCGCCGTCCGCGGCAGTGCGTCCCAACAGCGCGACGTCGGCGCCGGCCGCGGCGAAGGCCCCGCCGACGAGGCGACCCAGCGCACCGGTACCGCCAGCGATCACGACGCAACCGTGCGGCGGCGGCGCGAGCGTGGCGGGCACCAGCGCGATCTCGTCGAGTTCGCGCCGCGTCAGCGTACCGTCTGCAGCCAATCGCGCCTCGACCACGCCACGGGCAGGCAGCAGCGCGGCACCGGCCGCACGCACACGCTCCGGTGCGGCGTCGCCGGCCGACATCAGGCACACCACGGCCAGATCGGGATGTTCGCTCGCGACCGCGCGCCAGAACCCGGCCAACGCCTCTCCGGCCCCATCGTGATGGCATCGCTGCACGACGGCGCGCGCCCCCTCGGCAACGAGGCGGCGCGCGTCGGCGATGACCCGCACAAGCGCATCGTCCAGTTGACTCCCGGGCGCGCTGTCGAGCACCACCATCGCATTCGCGTCGCGTTCGACCGGCTCGATCGCGCGCCACACCGGGGACCACGCAAGGAGTCGTGCCGAGGCCGTGAGCGACGCGAAACGCAGGCCCTCGACCGTGCCGAGCACGCGTCCGTCGCCGGCGAGCAGCCACAGGTTTGCGCACAGCGAACCGTCCCCGGTCGCGAGGGCCTCGGCGAGCACGTCGAAGCGCTGCGGCAGGTCGGCGTCGATCTCGATGCGATCGATGCCCGCGAGCACCGACAGCGGCAGCGGGCCGTCGCCGGCCAGAGCGGCGGCGACCTGGAAGACCGCATCCAGCGCCTCGGCCGCGACCCGTCCGCGCCGGGGCACGACCGCCTGCGCGTCGATGTGTGCGAACACGCGCTTGTCTTCGCCTGCCAACGCATGCACGCCACGCAGCGGCTCACCGTAGTCGAAGCCGGCGTCGGCGAAACGCGCGTACAGCGCCGCAGCGGCCTCGCTCACCGGTTGCGCGCCGCGCCACCCGGCGGGCCTCGGGCGCGCGCCCGCCGCCTCGCGCGTGGCGCGCATCAGCACGGCGCCGTCCGGCCCGACGGCGCGCAGCGCGTCGCCGTCGCGGCCGATCGCAATCGACACGACCTGGCCCGGCGTGCGGGTCAGCGAGCGCTCGAAGCGCACGCCGGCAAGCGCGCCGCCGGCCGCTTCGAGTACCGCCGACAACAGCGCCGCGCCCGGCACGACGGCGCGGCCCTGCACGCAGTGCGCCTCCGGCAGCGGATCGTCGGCGGCGATCACCAGCGGCGGCGCCGTGGCATCGCCGACCCAGCAGCGCTGCATGCGAAACGCCGTCGTCGGCATGCGCAGGCGACGCGGACGCGCGTCGAGGAACATGCGCGACCAGCCGGGCTCGATGTCGGCACCGCCCTCCCAGGCGCGCGCCAGCCACTGCAGCGCCTTGGCATAGGACGCGCCGGCGCTCGCACAGCCGTCGGGCATGCGCTGCAGCACCTCCGCAACCTGCCGCGCCGAGGCCGCCCGGTCGATCGCCGCGACCGGCTCGCTCGCCCCGCGACTGACCAGTCGCAGCAGTTCGCGGCGCAGGCCGGCAACATCCTCGACGACCAGCGCGCGCCGCCAGGCGGCCTGCGCACGCCCCACGCACAGCGTCCACGCCACGTCCACCAGCGACACGCCGGGCGTCGCCTCCAGCCACGCGAGCAGCGAACGCGCGCGATCGGCCAGCTCGACCGCATCCCGCCCGGACAGCGGAACCAGGCAGGCCGGCGGCGCGGGGCGCGGCGGCGCTTCTTCGGGATCGAAGCCGCGCGCGACGACATGGGCGTTGGTGCCGGCGAAGCCGAATGCGCTGACCGCAGCACGGCGCACGCCGTCGGGCGTGACCGGCCAGGGTTTGGCGCTGCGCGCGAGGACGAAGGGCGAGTCGTCGAGCGCAAGTTCGGGGTTGGTCTCGTCGACGTGCAGCGTGGGCGGGATGACGCCACGCTCGAGCGCCAGCACGAGCTTGATGAAGCCGACGATGCCGGCGGCGAGCTGGGCATGGCCGAGGTTGCTCTTGACGCTGCCCAGCCGGCAGAAGCCGCGCGCTGCGGTGTGGCGGCGGAAGGCCGCGGTCAGTGCCTCGACCTCGATGGGGTCGCCCAGGCGCGTGCCGGTGCCATGCGTCTCGACGTAGCCGATGCCCGCCGGGTCGATGTCGAAACGCCGGTAGACATCGAGTTCCAGCGCCGTCTGCGATGGCGCGCTGGGCGCGGTGATGCCGCTGGTGCGGCCATCCTGGTTGATGCCGCTGGCCTCGATCACGGCGCGGATTGCGTCGCCGTCGGCGATCGCATCTGCGAGCGGACGCAGCAGCACCGCGCCCACCGCCTCGGCCGGCACGAAGCCGTCGGCCGCGGCACCGAAGGCGTGGCAGCGTCCGCTGGGGCTGAGCATGCCGGCGCTCGACGCGAGCAGATGCAATCGCGGCGTGGCCATCGCATACACGCCGCCGGCCAGGGCCATGTCGCACTCGCCGCGGCGCAGGCTCTCGCAGGCCAGATGCAGCGACACCAGCGAGGCGGAGCAGGCGGTATCGACCGCCAGCGCCGGGCCGCGCAGGTTCAGGTGGTAGGCGATGCGCGCGGCGAGGATCGCCGTGGCCGCCCCCATGAAGGCGTGCGGCGTGTACAGCCGGCCAGCCTCGCGCACCAGATCGTAGTAGTCGCCCTCGGCGCAGCCGACGAACACGCCCACGCTGCGCCCGTCCAGCGCCGGACCGGCGTGGCCGGCATCCTCGAGCGCGCGCCAGGCCTCCATCAGGAACAGGCGCTGCTGCGGGTCCATCAGCTCGGCCTCGCGCGCCGACAGTCCGAAGAAGCCCGCATCGAAACCGGCGATGTCGCCGAGGAAACCGCCCCACTTGCTGTTGCTGCGGCTGCTGCGCCCCGGAGTCGGGTCGTAGAAGCCATCCAGCGACCAGCGCGCGGGCGGGATTTCGGTGACGCAGTCGCGCCCGGCCTCGAGCGCCGACCACAGAGCCGCGGCATCGTCGGCACCGGGGAAGCGGCCCGACAACCCGATGACCGCGATCGCGTCGTCGCGCACCGGCGGCGCTTCGCGCGGCGCGCGCAGCAGCGCATAGGCCTCCTCGGCCTTCATGCGGCCGGCCTGCACGGCCGCGAGGATGTCGGAACGCCGTCGCAACTCAGCCATTGCCGGCATCCAGTTGACGCTGCACCGCGTCGGCATCGAGTTCGCCGGCTTCCAGCCTGCGCAGCAGGCTCATCAGCGGATCGGCGTCGTCTGCGGGAGCGGCGGTCGTCGTCGTCGCTGCGTCCTCCGTCGGACGCAGCGTGGCCAGATGCGCTTCGAGCCGCTCGATGCTGGGATGGTTGAACAGCTCGGTCGGCCGGATGCGCACGTCCAGCCGCTCCCCCAGCCGCGCGGCGATCTCGCCGGCGAGAATGGAATCGACGCCGAGGTCGGCAAAGGAAGCGCGTCGGTCGAGCTCGGCCACCGGCGTACGCAGGGCTTCGGCGAAGATCGCCGTGACCGCGGCCGCGTCGATCCGCGGCGGTGCACTCGAGGCGGCAACCGGCACGCGCGCACGGATCACGGCCAGCGCGCCGCCGGCGCGCTCGACGCCGACTGCGTCGAATCCCGCCTCGACCAGCACGGCGCGCCAGCCGGCCTCGTCGAGCAGCGGCGCATGCGCCAGCCGACGCCCGTCGGCATGGCGCCACCACCCCGGCAGCAGGCCGAAGGTGACGGTATTGAAGTCGAGCCGCTCGAACAGTTCATTGATCACCAGCGCGCCACCCGGACGCAGCAGAGCGCGCAGGTGGCGCAAACCCGCGACGATGTCGCGGGTCGCGTGCAGCACGTTGGCGGCAATCGCGGCATCGAAACCCGGTGGCGCGAATCCCTGCGCCTGCGGATCACGCTCGATGTCGAGCAGTTCGAAGCGCGTGAAGCCGAAGTCCGAGCGGAAGCGGCGCCAGCCATGCTGCGTGAAGGCGCGCGAGAGATCGGTGTAGCAGTATTCGTCGACGTCCAGCGGCGCGAGCGCGGCCAGCACGGCAGCCGAGGTGCCACCGGTGCCCGCGCCGACCTCGATGAAGCGGCGCGCGCCGTCGCCCGCCAGGCTCGCGCACGCCGTGGCGACCGCGGCATTGGCCGCATCGGCCAGCGCATTGCCCGCGTACACCGCCTCGACCAGCGCCGGCGAGCCGCCCGGCAGCAGGATTTCGGTTCCCTCGGCCTGCCCGCGCAGCACGGCCGGCAGTCCGGCCAGCGCCGCCCCGAGCAAGGCGACATGGGGTACCAATGCCGGATACGCACGCGCCAGCGCGTCGAGATCGGGCGCGGCATCGGTGCCGGCCCGGGTAGCGATGTCGAGCACCGCGTCGAGCAGGGGCATGCACGCATCCGGCGTCGCCAGCGCCGCGCGCCAGGCCGTCGGATCGTCAAAAGCGGGGGGTGACGCACACGTCGCCGACAGCGTCGCAGCCACCGCCGCCGGCACGGCCGCTTCGAGCGCAGTGAGCGCGTCGCCCAGTTCGTCGGCCGCGGTTTCGGCCGCCGCCACCACGCCGATACGCGCCAGCGCCGCATCGCTGCCGCGTGCCATCGCGAGCTGGCGCGCCTGCCCCCCGAGCAGCACGTCGAGTGCGGCCAGCCCATCGGCCGCTTCGATCGACTCCACGCCGGCCGCGCGCATCGCGGCACGGCGCGCCTCGTCGGCGACCGCGCCGACACTGCCCCAGTAGCCCCAGTTGATCGTGCGCACATGCCCCGGTGCCCCTGCCGCCCAGGCGTCGAGGAAAACGCAACCGGCCGCATAGTTGGCCTGGCCGGCGTTGCCATCGAAGCTCTGCACCGAGGACATGTGCACCACCTGCGGCGACAGTTCCAGTGTCGCCAGCGCGCGCTCCAGCGCGACAGCCGGGCGCGCCTTGGCACGGAAGGCCTCGCGCAGCGCCGCCTCGTCCATCGTCGCCAGCGTCGCATCGCGCAACACCATGGTCGCGTCGATCACCAGAGAGGGTGCGCCCCAGCGCTCGCGCACGCTCTCGAGCGCGCCACGCAGCGCGGCCTCGTCGGTGGCGTCTGCACGCAGGTAGATGACCTCGCCGCCGGCCGCGCCGATCGCCGCGAGCCGCTCGCGCAGCGCCGCGTCCTGCGCGCGACGCCCGATCAGCGCGATGCGCGCGCCGGCACGGCGTGCGCGGTCGAGTACGACCTCGCCGGCGATGCCGCCACTGCCGCCGAGCACCACCACGATCTCGCCGCGCTGCGGAACCTGCGCCCTGCTCCGTTCCACCGGACGCAGCACGCGACGCAGCACGCGCGCACCGCACACCGCACGCAGCACCGGACCATCGGCGTCGAGCGCCGCCTCCAGCGCCTGCGCCTCGCCGTCGGCGAGATCGACCACCCGCACCTGCCAGCGCGGACGCTCGGCCGCGACGCTCATCAACAGGCCGATCTGCGCGGCAGCCGACGGACGCGACGGCGCAGCACCACCGGCATCGGTCGCCCCACGCACGATCAGCGCAAGCTCGAGCGGCGCGTCCGCGTCATACCGCGCGAGCAGCGACAACCAGGCGTCGAGCCGCGCCTCGGCCGCCATCGCGGCGGAGGCATCGCGCGCATCGGGCGCCTGATCGGCGTCGACGACGTACAGCGTCGTGACGCCGTCGGCCACCTGGTCGGCAGCGGCGACCACCCGGACATCCTCGTGACGCCGCGCCAGCCGCTCGACCAACGCCGTCTCGCCGCCGATATGCACCACGGTCGCCATGCCGCCACGCGCCGACGTGGCCGGCGCGCGCAGCGCCTGCCAGCCCGGCGCGAACAGCGCGCCGTCGAGCTTCGGTGCGGCTTTCCCGGCCGGCAGCCGCGCGGCCTCGGCCCAGAAATGGCTTCCCTCGAACACCGTGCCGGGCAGCGACACACGGGCGCGCGGCGCGCCCGCGAGCGCTGCCCAGTCGATCTCGGCACCGGCCACCCAGGCGCGCGCAATCGCCTCGGGCGCTCCACCCGGCGCGGGTGATGGCGGCGACGCGTCGGCGTCGACACGGCCGGCGATCCAGCGCCGCTCGCGCAGTCTCGCGGCGGCCTCGGGCACGTCGTGGGCGACCAGCGCGAGGCGATGCGGCCAGGCCTCGCGGCCGACCTGCAGCGTCCACGCGACCTCGGGCAGCGACAGCGAGGGCTCCCGTTCGAGTCGCGCGGCAAGCGCTGCAGCCTGGGCCAAAAGCGCGCCCTGGCTGCGCGCCGAGAGCACGACGAGTTGCGGGCCGGCGTCCGGCGGAGCGGCGCGAGCCGGTACCTGTTCGATCAGCGCATGGGCATTGACCCCGCCGAAGCCGAACGAGGACAGCCCCGCGCGACGCGGACGTGGGTGGCCGCCCGCATCGCGCGGCTCGGGCCAGTCGCGTGCCGCGTCGAGAATCGTGAAGGTGTCCGGGTCGAGGCGGATGTGCGGGTTGAGCGCGGAGAAATGCGCATTGGCGGGCAGGCGGCGGTGACGCAGCGCGAGCAGCACCTTGGTCAGCCCGGCGATGCCGGCGGCCGCCTCGAGGTGACCGATGTTGCTCTTGACCGCGCCCAGCGCGCACGGCGCAGCGCGCGGCGCGCGCGAGGCCTCGGCGAAGGCGGCCGTGAGGCCGGCGATCTCGACCGGATCACCCAGCGGCGTACCGGTGCCGTGGGTCTCGACGTAATCGACCTCGGCGGCATCGACGCCGGCGCGTGCGAGCACATCGGCGACCAGCCGCGCCTGGGATTTCGGATTGGGGGCGGTGAGCGAATTCGAACGCCCGCCATGCGCCACGCCGATGGCGCGGATCACGCCGTGTATCGGGTCGCCATCGGCGAGCGCATCGCGCAGGCGCTTGAGCACCACCACGCCGACACCCTCGCCGCGCACATAGCCGTCGGCCGCGGCATCGAAGCTCGCGCAGCGCGCGTGCGCACTGAGCATGCCGGCCTGGCCGAAGGCGTCGAACAAGGTCGGCGACAGCAGCAGGTTCACGCCGCCGGCGATGGCCAGCGCGCAGTCACCACGGCGCAGCGCCTCGACCGCGCGCGCGATGGCCACCAGCGAACTCGAGCAGGAGGTGTCGACCGGCTCGCTGGGCCCGTGCAGGTCGAGCAGGAAGGACAGACGGTTGGTCAGCATGCCGTGCGACATGCCGGTCGCACCATGCCCCTCGAGACGCACGCCGTTGCGCAGCATGCGATCCATGTAATCGGCCGTGGCAACGCCCGCGAATACCCCGGTGTCGCTGCCGGCGAGTGCACCGGGGCGGATGCCGGCATCCTCGATCGCGCGCCACGCGGTCTCGAGGAACAGGCGTTGCTGCGGGTCCATCAGCTCGGCCTCGCGTGGCGAGATGCCGAAGAAGCGCGCATCGAAGCGCCCCACGTCCCCGGCGAGATAGCCCGCGCGATGGCCGGTGTCGCCACTGGCGACGCGTTCGGCACACATCTCCCCGACCAGATCGGCACCCGCCTCGAGGTGTCGCCAGAAGGCTTCCAGATCACCGCCACCGGGGAAGCGGCCATCCAGGCCGATGATCGCGATCGGCTCATTCGCGTCGGCGCGGCGCGCCCCGGCCGGCGCAGCCACCATCGGTTCCGGTGCCGGTGCGGATCGCGCGGGCACGGCGAGCGCATCGCCATGCCGCGCGACGATCAGCGCGGCCAGCGCGCCGATGCCGTCGGCCTCGAAGAACACCGCCGGCGACAGGTCCAGCCCGAAGCGCCGGTTGATGCGCGTGGCCAGCCGCGTCAGCGTGATCGACTCGAAGCCGTAATGGCGCCACGGCAACTCGGGCCGCGTCGCACCGGCATCGAGCTTGAGCAGCTCGACGACCAGTGCCGACACTTCGGCCTCGACCGCGGCGGCGCGCGCATCCGTCGTTGCCGGCGCCACCGACGCCGGGCCCGGCTCGCGCTGCAGCCTGCCCAGCAGGCGCGTCGCCTCGCCCGACACGACCAGCGTGTGCGGCGCGTCGCCGGCCAGCACCGCGTCGAGCGCGGCCAGTGCGTCGTTCGTCTCCAGCGGCTCGATGCCCAGCTCACGCCGCGCACGTTCGACCTCGTCGTCCGACAGCACCATGCCACCCTCGCGCCACCACGGCCAGGCGATGGCGCGCCACGGCACGCCGGCGCGCCCGGCCAGGCCGTCGAGCCAGCCGTTGGCGAAGGCATAGTCGGTCTGCCCGGCCTGGCCCTTGAGCGCGGCGATCGAGGTGAAGCACACGAAGGCCTCGAGCGGCGCATCGCGCAGCGCGGCCGCGAGCCGGTGCGCGATGCCGATCTTGGTGTCGAGCACCGCGTGCGCGTCGTCGCTGCGCTTGTTCGCGAGCAGCGCGTCGTGCAGCACGCCCGCAGCATGGATCACGCCGCGCACCGGCCCGCCCTCGGCGGCGATGTCGGCGACCACGCGCGCGACCTCGTCCTCGTCGCACAGGTCCGACACGCGCAGCAGCGGCGCGGGCCCTTCGATGGCGTCGATCTCCGCCTGCGCGGTCGCACCCGGCGCATTGCGCCCGACCAGCGCCACGCGCACGCCGCGGCGCGCCAGATGCGCACCCACGGCCAATCCGAGACGGCCGAACCCGCCGCTCACGATCCAGCAACCCTCGATGCGCGCCGGAGAATGCGGCGACGGCGCGGCGCGGTAGTCAAGCGTGCTCGCACCGTCGGCATCCAGTCGGCACAGCACCGGCGCGTCGGCGCCCGCGAGCACGTCCAGGCGCGCATCGTCGTCGGCAACACCATCCAGCCACACCACGCGCAGATCCACCCGCGGCGACTCGAGCACCAGCGACTGCGCGAAGCCGGTCAGCGCACGCGCCGCGGCCTCGTCGTCGACCGCGACCGTGAGGCGACGACGCATCGCCCCGCTCGCGCCGATGCGCGCGACCAGCGCCGCGACGGCGTCGAACAGCGCGGGGGCGTCGAGCCCCGACGCGACAACGAGCAGCGGCGTCGCGGAAGCATCCGGCATGTCGGCCAGCGAACCCACACGCTGCACGGCCTGCGCCGGGACCGGCGCTTCAAGCGAACGCCAGTGCGGCACCAGCCGCTGCACACGCGCGCCGCTGCGCCGCTCGACGCGCCGCAAGACGAAGCCGCGCGCGGCGGCGAGCACCCGGCCGTGCTCGTCGAGCACGTCGACGTCGAAACGCCGCTCGTCGTCATCGCCGCCGAGCACGCGGGCGTGGGTCCGGCGCGCGTGCGCCAGATCACCGCATACATCGAGGCGATCGAGTGCGACCGGCAGGAACAGACGATCGTCGTCGCACTCCGGATCGATCAGCGCGGCGACACATTGCAGGGCGCTGTCGAGCACGCCTGGATCGGGCTCGAACACCGCCCGGCCCTGCGGCGGATCGAGCCGGCCGAGCACTTCGCCGTCGCCGGCATGCAGCTCGACAAGGCTGCGAAAACGCCCGCCCAGTTGCAGGCCCTTGCGCGCGAAGCCGGCGCGAAAGGCGTCGATCGGCACCGCGCGCGTGCAGCGCGCAGCAAGCGCGGACAGATCGGCGGCCGGCATGGCCGAGGCTGCAGCGATCGAGCCGCTCGCATGCAGTTCGTCGTCGGCGCCGGACACGGTCTCGAAACCGTCGACCCCGACACGACGCACGCGCAACTCGGCTGGCCAGGCCGTCGGTCGGAACGGCGCGAACCAGCGCAGCCCCGCGACCGCGCCGCGAGCGTCGCCGAGCGCGGTCAACGCCAGCGCGACATGGGCCGTGCCGGCGAGCAGCGCCACGCTGCCGGCAGGCGAGCCCTCGCGATGCTCGGTCAGCAGCGCATCGTCCGCGGCGAAGACGAAACGCGTCGTGTCGGCCACCGCCGGCGCCGCCGTGCCAATCCAGTGGGATCGGTGCGTGAAGGCGTAGCCGGGCAGATGGATACGCTGGCCACCGAAACCTGCGATGGTCGCGTCGTCCGGCCGAGCACCGGCGAGCCAAACGCGGGCGACGTCGTCGTGCGCGGGTGCCGCCGTGCCTTCGAGGGCCGCGAGCAATTCGTCGCGATCAGCCGCGAGGCAGGCCCAGCGCAGCGGCAAGGCCGCGCGCGCTCCGGCCAGCGTCGTCGCGACATCGGCCAGCGAAGCCTGCGCCCCGTCGCCGCGCAGCCATGCGGCCAGACGCGCGCGCAGCGCGGCCAGCGCGGCCTCGTCGGCGGCCGAGAGCAGGAAGGGCAAGGCGCGCGCCGGCGCGGATGTGGCTTCACGCGGCGGTGCCTGCTCGATCACGACATGGGCATTGGTACCGGAAAAGCCGAAGGAGCTGACCGCCGCGCGACGCGGCGCGGGGCCGTCCCAGCGGGTCGCTTCGGTCGGAATCGAGAACGGGCCGTCGTCGAGCGCGATGCGCGCATTGGCGCGCTCGAAGTGGGCCAGCGGCGGGACGCGGCCGTCGCGCACGGCGAGTACTGCGCCAATCAGGCCGGCCACGCCGGCCGCCACCGTGGCGTGACCGATGGCGGCCTTGACCGAACTCAGCCGGCACGCGCCGCGCGGCGCACCGCCGAAGACCTCGGCCAGCGCGCGGAACTCGATCGGATCTCCCAGCGCGGTGCCGGTACCGTGGGTCTCGATCAGCCCGACGGTGACCGGATCGATGTCCGAGTCACGATACACGCCGGCCATCAGAGCCGCCTGGGAACGCGCACTGGGCGCGGTGATGCCGTTGGTGGCCCCGTCCTGGTTCACGCCCGAGGCGCGCAAGACGGCATGCACGGGATCGCCATCGGCGAGCGCGTCGGCCAGGCGCTTGAGCACCACCACACCACAGCCCTCGGCCAGCGCGATGCCGTCGGCGCCATCGGCGAACGGCCGGCAACGCCCGCGCGGGCTCAGCATGCCGGCCTTGGAACTCTTGATCTGCAGTTTGGGGGTGCTCATCACCATGACGCCGCCGGCCAGTGCCACATCGCAATCGCCGCCGAGCAGCGCGCGGCGCGCCTGATGCACGGCGACCAGCGACGACGAGCAGGCGGTGTCGATGGACAGCGCCGGGCCGGTCAGATCGAGCTGATAGGCGATGCGCGCGGCGAGGATCGACGGCGCCAGCCCGGTGAAGGCCTCCGCACCCAGCGACTCGCCAGCCTCACGCAGCAGTTCCTCGTAGTCGCCCGCCGCACTGCCCATGAACACGCCACAGCGCTGCCCGGCGAGGCGGTCGGGCGCCAGCGCCGCGTCCTCGAGCGCGCGCCAGCACTGTTCCAGCGCAATGCGCTGCTGCGGGTCCATGATTTCCGCTTCCATCGGCGAAATGCGGAAGAAGCCGGCGTCGAAGCCGGCCACGTCGGCGAGCAGGCCGGCCGCGCGCGAGACGCTGCAGCCCGGCGCCTCCGGATCGGGGTCGAACCAGTGCCCCGGCCAGCGCGAGGCCGGCACCGGGGCGACCGCGTCGCGCCCCTCGCGCAGCAGCTTCGCAAAGGCGGCGACATCGTCCGCAGCCGGATAGCGGCAAGCCATGCCGATGATCGCGATCGCATCGTCCGGTGCCGACGGGGCCGTCGCGCGCGGGGCCGCGGTCGGACGGACGGCGGGGGCTTGCGGCGAGGCCGGGCGACGCGCCTCGACCAGCGCGGCCAGGCGCTCGACGCTTGGGTGGTCGTAGAGATCGGTCGCTTCCAGTTCGAGGGCGAAGACGGCGTTGATCGCGCGCACGGCCTCGACCGCGCCGATCGAGTCCAGCCCCTGGTCGGTCAGCGCGAGATCGGTCGCCAGTTGTTCGCGGGGCATCTGCAGCAGGCGCGCGGCGATGGCGGCGATGCGCTCCCCCGCCGTGATGCCCTCATCGGTCCCGGTCGCTGCCGGCAGTGGCGGTGTCACGCGACGTTCGGAAGCGAGCGACGCCTTCGCGGCCGACACCGGGCGCAGGCGCACCGGCGCGGCCTCGGTGGCAGCAGCCGGCCGCGGCGCATCGGCGCCGAGACGCGTGGCGAGCGCGCGTGGCGTCGGGTGGTCGTACAGTTCGGCGACCTCGACGCGCCGGCCCAGCGCGGCGCCCAGCGCGCGCGCCAGCTCGGCCGCGCCGATCGAATCCAGGCCCTGTTCAAGGAAGGGGCGATCGTCGGCGACCTCTTCCGGCGACATCATCAGGATGCGCGCGGTCGCCTCGATGACGCGCATCGCGATCTCGTCGCGCGGCGCGGCGTGATGCCCCTCGCCGGGCACGCGCAGGCGCACGCCGGACGACACTTCGGGCGCGGGCGGCATCGTCGCCGGTTCGGGCGCCAACTGCGGCGCGGTGGCCGGGCGCGCGGACGCATCGCCGAATCGACGCGAGAGCGTGTCGCGCACGGCCTCGGTACGGAAGGTCTCGGCATGCATGGCCGCTTCCTCGGCGATGGCCGCCGGCAAGCGTTCGCGCAGGCCGCGCGCGAGGCTGCGCTTCATCGCGACCAGCGTCGTACGCGGCTTGGCGGCGAGCGAGCGTGCCAGATCAAGCGCCTGCGCCATCAGTTCGGCGCGCGGCACGATGCGCAGCGGCGCGCCACGCGCGCGCAGCTCGGCACCGGTCAGCGCGCGCGCCGAATACATCATCTCGGCCGCCAGCGTGGCGCCAAGCCGTTCGGGCAGCAGCAGCGTCGCGCCCATGCCGGGCGAGAAACCGTAGTCGGCGAACACCGCCGAATACAGGCTCTCCTCGGCGAGCAGCGGCAGGTCGGCGTACAGTCCGAAGAGCAGGCCACCGCCGTAGGCATGGCCGGCCATCGCCGAGATCACCGGCAACGGGCAGTCGGGCAGTCCGCGATAGAAGAACGGCACGTCGGTGAAGGCGGCCTCGCCGGCCGCGATCGCGCGCAGCATCTCGGGCGTGCCGCCCATGCTGAAGACCTCGTCGGTGCCGGCCAGCAGCACGACGCGTGCGTCGGAAGCGGCGATGCGCTCGAAGGCGTCGATCAGCCCGAGTGCGAGTTCGTCATCGAACATGTTGCGGCGTGCCTGATGATTCATGGTCACGCGGGCGATGCCGTCGGCGCCGAGGTCCAGTGCCACCGCATCACCGGTCCAGCCGGTCGCGCGCTCGCGCCAGTGCGCCAGCGCCGCGTCCTCCGCGGCCGAAGTCGCGAGCGGCGGCGCCGCCGGCTCGACCGCGGTTGCACCCTCGCGCCGATACCAGTAGGACTTGCGCTCCAGCGCGACGCCCGGCAGGCGCACGCGCATGGCCGCGCCGGGACGGGCCACATGCCAGTCGAGGTCTCCGCCACGCACCCAGGCCGACGCGAGCGCGCGCAGGTCGCCCGCGGCCAGCGCGTGTGCCGCGGCCTCACGCACGGCCACCGCCGCCTCGCCGTCGGCCGCACGATCGCCCATGACACCGTCGGGCAACGGAGCGCCGTCGACGAAGGCGTGCAGACCCGCGCGCAAGGCGGACACCGAATCGACCACCAGCGCCAACCGCTCGGGCAGCGCCAGGCGGCCGGCGGTGAGCGTGTACGCGATGTCGGCAAGCGCCGGCGCGCCGTCACCGGCGCCCCCCGCGAGACGATCGAGCAGCACGCAGACGCGTTCGGCGCCGACCAGCACGTCGTGCCGCACCGACGCCCCGAGTGCCGCCGACAGCCGGCCCAGCACGGCCGCGTCGAGCCCAAGGTCGGCCGGCGCATCGTCGTCGCGCAGCTCGGAGGTCGGCACCGACAGGGCGTCGGCGAGTGCGGCGCGCACCCGCTCGCGGTCGCCGCGGGCTTCGCCGGACAGTGCATCGGCCAGGGCCGCGGCCGTCGCACGCAGGCTCGCGGGCGTGCGCGCCGAAAGCGGCACGAGTACCGGCCCCGCGTCGTGCCGCGATGAAGACGCGGCCCGCTGCGGGGCTTCCTCAATCACCAAATGCGCGTTGGCGCCGCCGGCACCGAAGGAGCTGACCACCGCGCGGCGCACTCGCCCGGCCTCGGCGGGCCAGTCCTCGGCTGCGGTGACCACGCGGAACGGCACATGGGGCCAGTCGATCGCGCCATTGGGCGGATCGGCGTGCAGCGACGGCGCGATGCGCCCGGCGCGCAGTTGCAGCAGCACGCGCGTCAGCCCGGCGATGCCGGCGGCCGCCTCGCAATGGCCGATCTGCGACTTGACCGAACCGATGCGCCAGGGCCGCGACGGCGGCGCACGCTCGGCGTCGAAGCCGGCGGCCAGCCCGGCCAGTTCGATCGGGTCGCCCAGCGCGGTGCCGGTGCCGTGGGTCTCGACGTAGTCGATGTCGCTCGCGCTCAGCCCGGCGCGCTCGAGCGCACGGCGCACGACCCCGGCCTGCGCGGCCGGATTGGGCACGGTATAGCCCTTGGCGCGGCCGCCGTGGTTGATCGCACCGGCGCGGATCACGCCGTGGATGGCGTCCCCGTCGGCCAGCGCGCGATCGAGCGGCTTGAGCAGCGCAACCCCGACACCCTCACCCGGTACGTAGCCGTCGCCGCCTTCGCCGAAGCTGCGGCAGCGTCCGTCCGAAGACAGGAAGCCCCCCTCGATGAGCTGACGGTATTTCTCGGGACGCAGCGACAGGTTGGCGCCGCCGGCCAGCGCCATCTCGCACTCGCCGCGACGCAGCGCTTCGCAGGCCAGATGCAGTGCGGTGAGTGAGCCCGAGCACATGGTGTCGACGGCCAGGCTCGGGCCGGTCAGGCCGAAGGTGTGCGAAACGCGGTTGGCGATGTCGGCGAAGGACGAGCCCGGCACCGGCCCGTCCTCGACGCCGGCGCCGAGCAGCTCGTAGTGCCCCCACATCGCCGCAGCAAACACGCCGACCGGTCGGCCAGCCACATTACCCGCGTGGCCGCCGTCCTCCAGCGCCGCCAGCGCGCATTCGAGGAACAGCCGCGCCTGCGGGTCCATCAGGCGCGCGTCCCTGGGCGAAATGCCGAAGATCAGCGGATCGAATACGTCGACGTCGTCGAGGAATCCGCCCACGCGTCCGCGCCGCTCACCGGTGCCACCCTGGCGTTCGGCGGCCCAGCGCGCGACCGGCACCGGACGGATCGCGTCGTGGCCGGCGATCAGGTTGCGCCAGAAGACGTCCAGGTCGGGCGCGTCCGGATAGCGCCCGGCCAGGCCGATGACGGCGATCGGCGCGTCGGCTGCCATTGCTGCCGGGACCATGGGCCGGGCCGACACGATCGGCTCGGCAGACGCCGCCGGGGACGCACCGAAGCGGCGCGCCACCGCCTCGACACGCGTGGCGAGCAAATGCTCGGCGACCGCGGCGAGAGAGGCGTGCTCGTAGAACAGGATGCGCGACAGCGGGCCGAAATCGGCCTCCAGCGCCTGCACCATGTCGACCGCGAGCACCGAATCGACGCCGTAGTCGTCCACCCGTCGTGCCGGATCGAGACGCGCCGCATCGATCTTGGTGGTCGTCGCGAGGAGCGCCAGCAGATGCGCGAGCAAGGGCTCGCGCAAGGCCTCCGGGACCGCCACGGGCGGCCCGTCGTCCACGCTCCGGGCGACGGCCAGCGGCAGCGTCACCAGCACCGACGGCGCATCGAGCGCGAGCGCACGATCGAAGGCTTCCAGCCCGCGCGCGGTGTCGAGTGCCTCGGTGGCGAGACTCTCGCGCAACCACTCACGTGTGCGCGCATCCACCTGCAGGCCACCGTCGAGCCACAGCGGCCAGTCGATCGACACGCTGCGACCGGCGCGTTCGCCGGCCGCGCGGCGGCGTTCACGCGCCTCGGCGAACAGATCGAGGAAACGGTTGGCATAGGCATAGTCGGTCTGCCCGACATTGCCGCGCACGCCGGAGATGCTGGCGAACAGCACGAAGTGGCGCAACGGCTGATCGGCCGTGGCCGCGTCGAGCGCGCGCGCGCCGGAAAGCTTGGGCGCGAGCACCGCGGTGAAATCCTCGTCGCGCTTGGTGCGCAACAGGCCGTCGCGCGTCACGCCAGCCGCGTGCACGACGCCGACCAGCGGTCCCAGCGCGGCGGTGGCCTCGACGACCGCGGCACGCAGCGCCGCCGCATCGCTCACATCAGCGGCCAGTGCGAGCAACGGAACACCGCTGTGCGCGAGCGCGTCGAGCGCTGCTCGCTGCGCCGCATCGGGCGTGGCCGCGCCACGACCGACCACGGCCACGCCGCTCGCGCCGTTGCGGATCAGGTGGCGCGCGACGATCAGCCCCAGACCGCCCAGGCCGCCCGTGACCAGCCACGCACCGTCGTAGGCGACCCTCCCGGACACGGGCGCCAGGGCGCGCTCGGCGCGCATCTGCCGGCGTCCGTCGGTGACGCGCAGCTCCGGATCGGCCGGGCGCGCCAACGCGAACTCGGCAGCCAGCGCACGCGAAAGCGCCGCACCGTCGCCGTCGACCATGAGCAGGCGTGCGTCGAGTTCGGGGCGCTCGCGCATCAGCGCGCGCAGCAAAC
This sequence comes from uncultured Azoarcus sp., assembly GCA_963975885.1. GTDB lineage: Bacteria > Pseudomonadota > Gammaproteobacteria > Burkholderiales > Rhodocyclaceae > Pseudazoarcus. The sequence continues at coordinate 20,606 of CAXBIS010000017.1, read as the reverse complement.
CGCCGAGCGCGCCGACTTCGGGCGCCTCGACGCAAACCCCGACGACGAGGCGCCGCACATGCCCCGACCCCGCGAGGATCTGCAGCGCGGCGAGAAGCTCCCCTTGCCAGCCGTCGGCTGCCGCCGGCAACAACAGTGCGACGGCCTCGTACCCGGCCGCGGCCTGCGCCGCGACAGCTTCGGCTGCCCCACCCGGCCAGGCTGAGGCGACTTCCGACAGCGGCGCGTCGGTCAGCCCGACCAGCGCGATACGCTGCGGCGACCCCTGCGCCTCGCCGGGCATGTCGATCCACTCCAGCGTTGCGTATCTCAGCACCGAGGTGGACGACTCCGTGGCCGTGAGCCGACGCGGGTCGGTCGCTTGCAACACCAGCTCGTCCATCCGCGCAACCATGCGCCCCTGCTCGTCATGCAGCGCAATGTCGGCACGCCAACGGCCGGCTCCGGGCCCATCGTCGATGCGTGCAGAGGCGACAAGCCGGGCGGGCAGCGCCCCATTCCAGGCGACACGACCGATCGCCACCGGCACCGCTGCGGCCAGCCCATGACGCGCGCGCAGCCAGCCCAGCAAGGCCTGCAGGCTGCCATCGATGAGCGCCGGCGACAGCCCTCGGCCGTCGTGCCAGCGCGCCGCCGGGTCTTCGTGAAGCCGCGCGGACGGCCCTGTCTCGCCCAGTGACAATGTGTGCAGCGTGCGGTAGCTCGCGCCATAGCGCATACCGTCGCGCGCGAGCGCCACATACAGTGCGGCGACATCCTCGCCCTCATCGCCAACGGACGGTGCCGGCGCAAGATCGATCACGGACGCGGCCGTCGCCATGGCACGCACGGCGGCACCGTGCGCATCGCCCAGTTCCAGCGCCAGCACGTCGCCGTCGCGACGTACCTCGATTGCGAGTTGCGCGTCGCCGCTGATCGCGCGCAGCCAGGCCAGATCGCGCAGTTCGAAGCGCTCGCCGAACACGCCGGTCGCGACGACCGACTGGCGCAGCAACTCGATCGTCAGCGCCGCGGCCAGCACCGGGGCGCCGCCGATGTCATGGTCGGCGAGCCACGGCGAGGCGGCCTCCAGCGCCAGCTCGAAGCGCCAGCGCCCGTCGGCCTGATCGACCCGTTGCGGCGACGGCAGCATCGGCGCGGACCTCGTGCCCGGCGCAACCGCGTGCAGCAACGTCGGCAGCCAGTAAGCCGTGTTCTCGAACGGCGTTCCGGGCAGCGAGCACGCTCGTCCGGCAGGGGCCGCAACCCCGGAAGCGTCGGCGACCGGACGGTTCGCACGAAGCGCCTCGGCCGCTTCGCGCAAGGCGCGCGCGAGCGCATCGAGATCGTCCGCGGCGAGGGTCACGGCGTGTTCGAAGCGCTCGCGCAGCGCGAGCGTCGCGGCCACGTCGGCCAGCGTCAGGGCCGGGTCGCGCAACGGGCCGACACGCTCGGCCAGACGCGCGCACAGCGCGGCGAGCGAAGCGCGGCTGCGCGCCGAGACGACCACACCGGCTGCCCCGCCGACGGCGGGCGCGAGTGGCACCGCCGCGTACTCGGGGCCGGCGACGAGCGCATGGGCGTTCGACCCGCCGGCACCGAAGGAACTGAGCGCGGCGATGCGCGGCGCCGCACCCGGCGCCCATTCGCGCGCTTCGCGCAGGACTTCGAAGGGCGTCGCGGCAAAATCGATGTGCGGGTTCGGCGGGTCGGCGTGCAGGCCCGGCGGCAGGCGGCCGTATTCGAGCGCGAGCAGGACCTTGATCAAACCGGCCACACCGGCGGCGGCCTCGAGATGGCCGATGGCGCTCTTGACCGAGCCGATCGGCAGCGCTGCATCGCGCCCGGCATAGGCGCCGGCCAGCGCCGCGATCTCGATGGGGTCGCCCAGCGCGGTGCCGGTACCGTGGCATTCGACGTAGGAAACCTCGTGCGGCGCGACGCCGGCGCGCGTCATCGCACGCTCGACCAGCGCCTGCTGCGCGCCCGGATCCGGCACCGTGAAGCCGGCGGCACGTCCGCCATGATTGACGCTGCTGCCGAGCACCACGCCATAGACGCGGTCGCCATCGGCGAGCGCGCGCGACAGCGGCTTGAGCAGCACCGAGGCCACGCCCTCGCCCGGCACGTAGCCGTCGCCGTCCGCACCGAAACTGCGACAGCGCCCGTCCGAGGACAGGAAACGGCCCTGTTCGAGGTAGTCGTACTTGGCCGGATGCAGCGACAGGTTCACACCGCCGGCCAGCGCCATCTCGCAATCACCGGAGCGCAGGGCCTGGCACGCCAGGTGGATGGCGGTCAGCGACGACGAGCACGCGGTGTCGATCGCGAGACTCGGCCCGGAGAAATCGAAGGCGTACGAGACCCGGTTGGGAATCTGCCAGTACACCGAACCGGGACCGCCGTAACCACCGGACAGATAGCCCTGCTCGGCCGCGTACAGCGAGTATTCGTTCCACATCGTGCCGAGAAACACGCCCACCGCGCGCCCGGCGTGGCGCTCGCGACGACCGTAGCCGGCATGTTCGAGCGTGTGCCAGGCGTTCTCCAGCGCCAGACGCTGTTGCGGGTCCATGCGCTCGGCCTCGCGCACCGACAGATTGAAGAACAGCGGATCGAAGCCCTCGACATCGTCGATGAAACCGCCGCGGCGCGTATGCCCCGGCGCCCCCTCGGGGCGGCGACCCAGCGCGCGCTCCCAGCGTCCGGCCGGGACCGGGCGGATGCAGTCGCGCCCGGCGATCAGGTTGTCCCAGTAGGCCCACAGATCCGGCGCGAGCGGAAAGCGCCCACTCATGCCGATGATCGCCACCGGCTCGTCGGCCGGTGGGGTCGCAGCCGTGCGCGGGCGTGGCGTCGGCGCCGCGGCGGGCGCCGACGATTCGGCGGTGGCGGTTGCAGCGGCCGCGGTAACGGCGCGGCGCGGCAGCGTCGCCAGATGATCGGCCAGCGCGGCGAGGCTGCCGTGGCGGAACAGCAGCGTCGGCGTCACGCCCTCATAGCGTTCGCCCAGTTCGGCGGTCAGCCCCTGCAGGTCGATCGAGCCCAGGCCCTGGTCGAAGAAGCTGTCGTGCGCACCGAGCCGCTCGGGCGCATCGCCCGTCAGCGCCGCGATGCGCGCGCGCAGATGGCGCTCGATGTTCTCGCGGGCTTCGGGCACGGCACGCGTGGCCGGCGCCGCGGGCATGCGCTGCGGCCGCACGAGGGGGCCGCCCAGCACCGCCAACACGCCTTCGACCCCGCTGGACAGTGCCGCATCGAGCACCGCGCGCGCCTGCGTCGCATCCAGCGGTGGCACGCCGGCGCGCTCGAAGGCCGCCACCGTGGCCGTATCGCCCATGCCGCCGTCACGCCACAGGCTCCACGCCAGCGCGCCCGACACGCCGGGCGCTCCGCGTGCGCGACGCGCCTCGACCAGCCCCTCGAGCGCGCCGTTGGCAGCGCCGTAGGCGCACTGGCCGGCATTGCCGACCAGACCGACGATGGAGGCGTGCACGACGAACAGTTCGATCGCGTCGTCGCGCGTGGCTGCATCGAGGTTGATCCCGCCGACGAGCTTGGGCACCAGCGCGGCACGCGCATCGGGCCACGGTTGCTGCGCGACCAGGCCGTCGGCGAGCACGCCGGCGGCATGCACGACGGCGCGCGGCGGCCCCCAGGCGCGGACGCGCTCCAGCGTCGTGGCCAGCGCCTCGGCATCGGCCACATCGCAGGCGAAGAAACGCAGCTCGACGTCGTCCGGCTCGGGTACCTCGGCATGACGGCGGCCGAGCAACGCGATGCGGCGCCAGCCCAGACGCGCCAGCGAGGCCACGCACTGACGCCCGATCGCCCCCGCTCCGCCACTCACCAGCGCCACCGCGTCCGGCGAGGGGGCCACACCGGACGCGCGCGGCGGATCGACTTCGACCAGCGTATGGCGCTCGACGCGACCCGGCGCGACGCGCCAGCGCGCCCCCGACACGGCCAGCGGCAGCACGTCGACCGGCGTCGCCCCGGCTGCGCACTCGACCGCCGCGACCGCGCCGCCGAACTCTTCTGCGAGACTCGCCGCGAAGCCGCCGAGCAGGCCATGCACGGTCGCGTCGCAGGCCGCATCGGCGACCAGCAGCAGGCTGTGGCGCACAGCGTCGACGCGACGGGCGAGCAGCGCGGCGCATTCGAACAGGCAGCGCACCGGCGCGTCGAGCAGCGCGCCGGGATCCGCCGCTGCGTCGGCCGGCCAGTGCAGCGCGATCGCGCAGGGTCCGGAAACCGCGTCCAGGCGTGAGCCGAGCACGCTCGCGGCTTCGTCACCGAGCACGATGTCGACCACCGCGGGCGACGCCCCCTCGGTCCGCGGCGCGACCGCCTGCCACTGCGCGCGCAGTGTTACGGCCGGTGGCGCCGATGCCAGCGCGGTGTCCGGGCTGGCAACTGCATCGAGATCGCGCCGGCCGATGCGAAAGGCGGCGTGACGGAATGCATAGCACGGCAGCGCGACGCGCCGGACGCTGCGCGGCGGGAACAGCGCACGCCAGTCGGCGTCGGCGCCGCGGCGCCACAGTTCGAGCGCGAGCGCGCGCAGCGCGGTCTCGTCGCTGCCCGAAACGCCGACCAGACCGGGCGCGTCGAAGCCCGGCGCGGGCAGCGCCGCCCATTCGGCCAGCACCCGGCCATCCGGCGCGGTGCGTGCCCGTGCGGCGAGTCGCGGCAGGCGCGCGGGATCGAGGCGCAGCGCATCGGGCAGATCGAGCGACGCGGCATGGCGCTCGAAAGCGGATTCATCCTCGGCGCTCAACAATTCGACCGCGGCCTCGCGCGACAGCGCACCGGCCTCGACCAGCTCCACGCATTCCACGAGCGGCGCCAGCGCGACTTCGTCGAGCGGCGCGAGCTGCCACTTGCGGCCGAGTTGGCGCAGGCCGTCGGTGGCGACCAGCGCCGCCACGCGCCGCGCCTGGGGCGTCGGCGAAACCATCGCGAGCAGGTCCGCCGCAGCCGGCGCGAACCTCGCAACGGCCCCGTCCCAGGCGGCGACCTGACGCGAGAAGCTGTACTGATGTTCAAGCAGGGCGCGGCCGGTGGCGCACACCGCGGCCAGCGGCGCATCGAGCGCAGCTGCGGATGCGAACAGCTCGCGCAGATAATGCGCGTCGGCGCGCGGTGCGCCGAAGACGCTGCCGTCACGCGCGTCGACCAGGGGCAGCCCTTCGGCGGCGGCGAAACGTGACGCCGCCCCGACGCCCGCCCCCCAGCCGGTGACGGCCGCCACGCGGATGCCTGACCGGCGCAGCCAGCGCGCCGCCGGATGCACGCCGCGGCAATCGCCACCGAACCCGAGGATCAGGCTCGATGCGGGCGGCGGAATTTCATCGGGTACGGCCAGTGCGGCCAGCCAGTCGCGCAGGCCGGCATGATCGTGCGCCAGCGTCGCGATGCGGCAGCGCAACGCCGCGCGACCGAGCGCGAGCGTGCCGGCGATATCGGCCAGCGGCGTGGCCTCGAAGGCCGGACTGCGGGCGAACTCGCGCCAGCGCTCGACCAGCGCCGCCAGCGCCGCCGGATCGCGCGCCGACAGCATGAGCGGCCAGGGGCCGGCCGGGCGCCGGCGCGGCGCACGCTCCGTCGGCGCCTGTTCGAGCACGACGTGGCTGTTCGCGCCACCGACGCCGAAGGAACTCACGCCCACGCGGCGCGGTACCCCGGCCGGCCAGGAGCGCGTGTCAACGCATGGTCGCAACGGCCCGTCGGAAAACGGCACGACGGGATTGACGATGTCCAGATGCAGCGTCGGCAACAGTTGCCCGCGCTCGAGCATGCCCACCGCCTTGACCACCCCGGCCAGACCCGCGGCCGCCTCCAGATGGCCGATGTTCGATTTGACCGAGCCGATGGCGATCTCGTGCGCGACCCCGGCGAACACGCGGTTCAGACCGTCGACCTCGATCGGGTCGCCGAGCGAGGTGCCGGTGCCATGCGCCTCGATGCAGCCGATGTCGGCCGCGCGCAGTCCGGCATCTGCCAGCGCCGCAGCGATCACCCGCGCCTGGGCCTCGGCCGACGGATGGCTGATCTGGCCGGTGGCCGCGCAGTGGCCGGTGGCGCTGCCGCGCAACAAGGCGCGCACGCGCTCGCCATCGCGGACCGCGGCGTCGGCACGGCGCAGCAGCACGGCGATCACGCCGTCGCCCGGCACGTAGCCGTCGGCCGCGATGTCGAACGTGCGGCAGCGTCCGGTGGGGCTGAGCATGCCGGCCTGCGAGAACCCGACGTATTTCCACGGATCGAGGTTGAGGCTGGCGGCTGCGACCAGCGCGTAGTCGCACTCGCCGTCGAGCAGCGCGCGGCGCGCCTGGTGCAGCGCGACCAGCGACGAGGCGCAGGCCGCATCCACGGTGTGGCTGGGCCCGCCCAGGCCGAGCACGTGCGAGATTCGGTTGGCCAGCCCGAAGGCGTAGGCATTGGGACCGGCGCCGGCCGCGCCATCCTCGAGACGGCGGTCACCCAGCGTCTGCAGATGGTCGGTCGCCATCACGCCGACGAACACGCCGGTGCGCGCGGCCGCCAGCGTGGCCGGCGCCACCGCCGCATCCTCGAGGCAATGCCACACCACCTCCAACAGCATGCGCTGTTGCGGATCCATCGCGTCGGCCGTACGCGGCGAGATATTGAAAAAGCGCGCGTCGAAACGCTCCACGCCGTCGACCGCGCCCAGCCAGCGGCTGTGACTGCGCCCGGGCTCGCCGCGCGTGCCGGTCCAGCGTTCGACATCCCAGCGCTCGGCTGGCACCTCGACGATGCTGTCGACACCGGCCGCGAGATGGTCGAGCAGGGTTTCGACGCTGTCCGCGCCGGGGAAGCGCCCGGCCATGCCGAGCAGCGCAACGACGGGGGAGCGGCGGCGCAGGAAGTTCATGGCAGCTCCCAGTGCTCCTGCAGCATGCCGTCGGCGACGCGGAAGACGTCGACCACCTCGATCGGCGAGACATGGCCGGGCGGCGGAGTCGACATGAACACGCGGCCACGGATCACCACCAGATCGCCGATCTCGACGACGCTGCGCGGCTCCACACGCAGATCCGGCGATTGCGCCAGATAGCGCGCGAAGGTGCGCTTGAAGCCCTCGCGCCCGCCCGGCACGCCGGGCGTGTGCTGCACGTAGTGCTCGGCCACCAGTTCGTCGGCGGCGGCCAGGTCGTGTTCGTTGAAGATGCGCTGCCACACGGCGCGCACGGTCTGCTCCGGGCTGCGGCTCATGGCGCACCTCCGTCACGCGCCGCGGCGCCCAGCCGGGCGCGCGCTTCGGGCGCGTCGGTGGCCGCCGAGATGGCTTCCAGCGCCCAGGCCGCATAGTCCGCGGGCGCACCATCGAGACGCGCGAAACACTGTCGCACCGCGGCCAGGCCTTCGGCACCGACGCGCGAGGCGCGCAGGCAAAGGCGACGCACCACACCCAGCGCAGCACGGCGATCCTCGGCCAGATGATCGACCAGGCCCAGGCGCAGCGCCGTCTGCGCGTCGATGCTCTCGGTGGTCAGCGCCAGCGTGCGCGCGGCGCGCACGCCGGTGCGGCGCGCGATGTACGGCGCGGCATTGGCCGGCACCAGCCCCCACAGCGCCTCGGGCAGCCCGAAGCGTGCCGCAGGCGTGGCAACGACCACATCGCAGGCCGCGGCCAGCGCCAGCCCGCCGCCGAGCGCCTCGCCGTCGACCAGCGCGATGCTGAGCAGCGGCGCCTCGTCGAGACGGCGCAGCAGCCGTGCGAAGGTCTCGTGCAGGGGACGCGAGGGGGCGTCGGTCGCGGTCAGCGCGGCGAAATCCATGCCGGCGCAGAAGACCTCGCCGTCGGCGTCGAGCACCAGCGCACATTCGCCGGCCGCAACGGCCTCGCCCACGGCCGCGTCGAGCGCCGCCAGCAGCGCGGCATCGAGCGCATTGCGCCGCGCCTTGCGGGCCAGCAGCAGATGCGCTGCCGGCCCCAGCCGGTCGCGCCGCAGGAGGTCGTCGGCGATGAGCTCAACTCCAGGCATATTGGCGGTGATATCCCTCGATTCCGGTGAGCACCAGCAGGCCGCGGCCGGCAAAGCAGCGCTCGTACAGATCGGCGAACGGCTTGCGGTCGAGCAGCTTGTCGCGCAGGCCGAAGCGCCATTCGGCATTGAGCGCGAGCACCGCGTCGTAGCGCGCGATGTCGAGCTGCTCGCGCGCCTCGAGGGCGGCGCCGATGGCAAAGGCGGCCTGCCGCTCGGCCGCGCCGGCCGGCACGATGCCGCTGAAGAACTCGGCGCAGCAGCCCGAGCCGTACGAGAACAGCCCGGCTCGATACGCTGCGCGCGCACCCAGGCCATCGACGAGGCCGGCCAGTGCGACGAAGACGGTGGCCGAATAGCTGTTGCCGACTTCCACACAATAGCGCAGCGACGGCGCCAGGCGGCGCTCGAAATCGTCCGCGATGTCGGCCGGCGCGGCGCGGTGGCGGCGACGCATCAGGTGGCGGTGCGCGCCCTTGACCATGCCGGCGAACGGTGTGTGGAAGGCCAGCCCATCGAAACTGGCGACGAAGTCCGCCCCTTCGACACGGCGCGCGTAGTCGGCGAAGGCCGCCTCCAGGCAGTCCAGGTAGCACATCAGCGACAGGTCGGGATCGCCGGTCTCGGTCTCGCCGTCGGGCCGGCAGGTGTCGAGCACTTCGAAGGCATGAACGCCGTGCGCGCCCAGGTCCAGATCGAGCACGCCGGGGTCATCGCCGACCAGCATCGCCACCGCAGCCACACCCTGCGAGGGCTCGGCATAGGTCAGCTTGACCGACGGCCGCGCGACGTCGGTGGCGATGATCAGCGCCTTGCCGCCGGGCGACAGGCCCGCGGCGATCTGGCCGACCGCCATCTGCAGCGCCGCCGTGCCGCCGTAGCACGCCTGCTTGAGTTCGAACACGCGGCAGTTGGCCGGCAGCTCGAGATACTTGTGCACGTAGGTGGCCACACTCTTGCCGAAATCCACGCCCGACTCGGTGGCCGTGATCAGCAGTTCGATGCGCTCGCGCCCGTCCGCTCCGATGCGTTCGAGCACCGGCCGCGCGGCGTTGACCGCATTGGTCACCGGATCCTCGCACGGCAGGCCCACCGCCTTGCGCCGCATCATCAGGTTGTCCAGACGCGCCGTATCGAGGCCGCGCGCGGTGAAGATGTCGTGCACGTCAACCGCGGCGCGCCCGCCGTAGACGTTGAGATACTCGATGCCGACCGGTCCGTTCATGCCCCCGCCTCCGTCAGCGCCACGGCGGCGTTGAAGCCACCGAAGCCGAAGGCCGTCTTGAGCACCGCCGGCAGCGCGACATCGACCCCGCCGGCCGGCACGTAGCGCGGCCCGTCGACCTGCGCACGCGTCAGCCCGCGATTGCCGTGGGCATGGCCGGCCGCCATCTGCAGCACGCAGCACACCGTCTCGAACACGCCGGCCGCCGACAGCGCGTGACCGAACAGGCTCTTGGGCGCGTTGACCCAGGGACGCGCGCCGAACAGCGCGGCAATCGCCTCGGCTTCGACGCGGTCGCCCAGCGGCGTGCCCGTGGCGTGGGCGGAGACCAGCGCGACCTGCGCGACGTCGATGCCGGCCATGTCGAGCGCGCCATGCATCACGGCGATCTCTGTGGCGAGGTCGGGAGACGGCTGGGCACTGGCGTGCAATTGCGTGGCCCAGCCGGCCAGACGCGCCAGCGGCGTCGCACCGCGCGCGGTGGCCGCCTCGGCGCGTTCGAGCACCAGCGCGGCGGCGATGCCGGACGGCACGAAGCCGGTGCTCGTGGCATCGAACGGAACGCCGCTGGCCTCGCCGCCCTGCGTGAAACCGGCGAGTGCGCCCAGCGCGCGATAGGCGCCGGCCTCGAGCGCACCGGGCAGGCCCGGCACGCCCAGCACCAGCACTGCTTCGGCTTCCCCGGTGCACAGCAGGCGTGCCGCGTCGATCAGCGCGAACAGCCCGCCGGCCTGCGCCGCGCCGACCACTGCCGCGCCGCCGCGCAGGTCCAGCAATTCGGACACCAGCGAGGCCGCGTAGCTGTCCTGCGCGACCACCATCAGCGCCGGATCGACAAAGCCTGGATCGGCGAGGAAACCGGGTTGCGCACGCAGCAATTCGGCCGCTCCGGCATGCTGCGCGGAGGCGACCAGCGCGCAGTCGCGGCCCGGCGCGCCGGCCTGCGACCACGCATCGAGCGCGGCCAGCAGTGTGGCCTGTGCGCTCGCCGGAGCGCGACGCAGCGCACGCTGCGCGGCGCGCGACGCATCCGCGTCGAGGACCTCGAGCCAGCGCGCGATGTCGGCAGCCGGATCGCCCAGCGCGACCATCGGCACGGCTTCGTCGAGCGGCGGCAGTTCCAGGGCTTCGAACGCTGCGCCACGATCCTCGCGCAGCGCGGCGGCAAGCGCGTCCCGCCCGGCGAGACCGCCACCCCACACGCCCAGCCCGGTAATGACCGGCGACGCGGCGCCGCAGGGAGCCGGCCGCGTGCGCATCAGGCGCGCGACTCCAGCACCGCGGCAATGGCGCCCAGATCGGCCGCGCCGGCAAAGGCGGTCATCGGCACGCGCACGCGCAGCTCGGACATCGCGAGCATGATCACCTCGGCGCGCTCCATCGAGTCGAGGCCCAGCTCGCGCAGGCTGTCCGCGGGGGTCAGCACAGCGGTGTCAAGGTCCGGGCGCACATCGGCGACCGCGCGGCAGAGGGTGGCGAGAATGCTATCTGGCGACATGGGTGGTGGCTGGCAGATGTTGCGAGAGTCGTTGTTCGAGGAGGCCGGCAGCGGCGTCGAGCAGGCGCTGGCCGATGTCGGCGACGTGACGCGCGCGCCATGATTCGAGCGGCGTGCCCTGCACCCAGGCGTTGAACGCGCCCAGCGCCGGCCCGGAATGGATCTGGAAATTCACCTTGTGCTCGACGCGCCCGGCCAGGGCAGCTTCCGAGGTCTCGTGAAAATAGCGCCGGAACACCAGCGCCATGCGGTATTTGGGCGAGGCCTCGGCGCGCGCCAGGGCCTCGGCGTCGTGCGCGGCGAGCCACTCGCGGGTCTGCTGCCATACGGCGTCCAGCGGACGGCCGAAAAAGCGTTCGGCGATCTGGCGGCGCACGTCTTCGGGGATCGCCTCAAGCGCGTCGTAGTGGCGATACAGATCGTACAGACGTCGCGCCCGCGCCGGGAAGAACAGCCCCTTGCGCACCACCTGCACCTGGGCACCGAGCTCGAACATGTCACCGGCGGGCGCATAGGCAAAGTCGTTGAGGCCGACACCCTGCAGGATGTCCTTGACCGCATCACTGGTGCCGGCCTCGACCGTGCATTGGTTGATCGAGCCGGTGCACACGAAGTCCGCCCCCAGCATCAGCGCAGCGAACACCGCCTCGGGCGTGCCGATGCCGCCGGCCGCGCCGACGCGCACGCCTTGCGCACCGGGCGTGCGAGCGCGCAGCGCGAGCATCGCCGGCAGTGTGGCGAACGGCGAACCGCCGTCGGTGTGGCCGCCGCTGTCGGCCTCGGCGCACAGATCACTGGCGACCGGCACGCGGCACGCGCACCAGGCCTCCTCCTCGCTCAGCAGGCCGCGCTCGACCAGCGCGTCGACCATTTCGCCCGGCGCCGGGCGCAGAAAGGCGCCGGCAACCTCGGAACGCGAGACCTTGGCGACGACGCGACGCGCCAGATCCACCCCGCCATCCGGGCGACGACGCGCTCCGGCGTAGCGAAAACGCACGACGGCCGGGCTGAGCGCGACGAAGGCCGAGGCCTCGAGCGTATGCACACCCTCGGCGAGATAGGCCTCGACCGCAGCCATCTCGGCTTCCGGCCGATCCGGATCGGCGAGCAGGTTCACGCCCCACGGCGCATCGGCCGGCAACGCCGCACGGATCTGCCTGATCGCCGCACGCGTATCGGCCAGCGGCACGCCACCGACGCCAAGAAAACCCAGCATGCCGGCACGTCCCAGCGAAATGACCATCTGCGGCGACGCGATGGCCTTGTACATCGACCCGGCGAAGTAGGCGTAGCGCGTGTTGTGGGCACGACGGAAGGACTCGCTGCCGAGGCGCTCGGCCGCCGAAGCCGGCGGACGACGCGTGTCGCGGCGCGATTCGATCGACACCACCGGCGGCGGGGCCGAGACCGGTTCGGCCGCAGGAGGCGGGCGCTTCTCGATCTGGCCCATCAGCTTCGTCAGCACGCCGCCGGGGCCGACCTCGACGAAGTCGGTGTGACCGGCGCCGCGCAGGAACTGCATCGCGTCGACCCAACGCACCGAGGACGTGATCTGGCGCAACAGCAGATCGCGGATGCCGTCGGCGTCGGCCGGATAGGGGCGCGCGCTGGCGTTGGCGAGGACGGTGCAGCGCGGTGCGGCGAAATCGAAATCCGCGAGAAAGGTGGCGAAGGCCTCGCGAGCACTTGCCATCAGGCGCGAATGGAAGGCCGCCGAAACCTTCAGCGGCACCACCATGAAGCCCGCGTCCTGGCAGGCCAGCGCGGCCGCGTCGAGCGCGGCTGCCGGCCCGGAAAGCACGATCTGGGTGGGCGCATTGAAGTTGGCGACATCCACGCCGTCGTGACCACCTGCGTCGAGCACGCGGCGCAACGCGTCGGCATCGGCGCCGACCACGGCAGCCATACCGCCTTCGCGCGCCTCGTTCATGAGCTGGCCGCGCTCGCGCACCAGACGCACGCCGGTGGCGAAATCGAACACGCCGGCCGCGTACAGCGCGGCATATTCGCCCAGGCTGTGGCCGGCCACCGCGGCGGGCGCCGGCTCGCCGTCGTCGAGGCGGCGCTGCGCCTCGAGCGCGCACACCGCGAACAGCGCGGGCTGGGTGTGATCGGTGCGGTCGAGCAGGCCGTCCGCATCCTGCTCGCACAGCGCGCGCAGCGAATAGCCGAGGATGGCGTCGGCCTCGGCGACGCGCTCCGGATATCGGTCGAACAGCGCGACACCCATGCCGCGCTGCTGCGAACCCTGTCCGGGAAAAAGCCAAACCGTCATCGCGTCGTCTCCGTGCCGCCTAGTGCCGTGCCGCGGCTCCGAGCCACGCACGCACGGCCTGCACGTCCCAGGCGGCGGCGGACTTCGCCGGCAAGACCAGCGCGAACACGTGACCATGTGCCGACAAGGCCTCGGCACGCAGATGGGCAAAGGCAGCGAAACCGATGCGCAGCAAACCGTTCTCGCGCGTTGCGCGATCGACGGCGAGCGCCGGGAAGTCGATCGCCAACCCGCCGCGCAGCACCTTGGACAGCGCCTCGCGTGCGGCCCACAGCAGCGTCAGCGCCTCGATGCCGTGCGCGTCGGCCGCGCGCAGCGCGGCCAGCTCGGACGGCGCGACGTATTCGGCGAGCACGCGCTCGTTGGCCACGTCGATACGCTCGATGTCGACACCCAGCGGGTGGGATTCGGGAAAGGCCGCGGCGACGGCCAGGGTGTCGGTGTGGCTGAGGCTGACGCCGACGTTGGGCGCAGGCCCGCGCACCACGGGCTGCTCGAAGGCGCCGGGCACGATCTCGAAGGCGGCCGGCGCGAAACGCCCGCCACACAGTCCGGCGAGCGCATCGCGGGCCGCGGCGCGCCCGCGCAGAAAACTCGCACGGCGACGCGGATGAGCGGCGCGTTCGAGCCGCGCACGCTCGACCGCGCCGAGCGACGCCGGCAATTCGCGCTCGAGCACATCGAGCGGCGCATCGCACGCGGCAAGCATGCAGGCATGGGCGGCTTCGCCCGAATCCAGCATGAGTGCCACGCGCGAAGCGCGGGCCGGCGCATCCACCATGTCGCTCATGCACGCGCCCTGCCGTCGCCGCGCGCGGCCTGGCCGGTCTGCACCTGCCACAGCCCCGCATACACGCCCTTCTTCGCCAGCAGCGACTTGTGACGACCGGATTCGACGATGCAGCCGTTGGCCATCACGTGGATGCAGTCGGCGTTGCGCACCGTGGACAGGCGGTGCGCGATGAGCAGCGTGGTGCGCTCGCCCGAGATGCGCTCGATGGAACGCTGGATGGCAGCCTCGGTTTCGTTGTCGACGGCCGAGGTGGCCTCGTCGAGAATCAGGATGGGTGGATCCTTGAGGATCGCGCGCGCGATCGAGATGCGCTGGCGCTGACCGCCGGACAGGCGCTTGCCGCGCTCGCCGACCTGGCTGCGATAGCCGTCGGGCAGGCCGAGGATGAACTCGTGCGCCTCGGCCGCACGCGCAGCCTCGACGACCTCGTCGAAGCTCGCCTCGGGACGACCATAGAGAATGTTGTCGTACACCGAGCCGTCGAACAGGAACACGTCCTGGCTGACAAAACCGATGTTGCGACGCAGCGAGGCGAGATCGAACTCGCGCAGGTCGTGACCGTCGACGAACACCCCGCCGATATCGACATCGTAGAAGCGCATCAGCAGCTTCATGATGGTGCTCTTGCCCGAACCGGTGGCGCCGACGAAGGCCACCGTGCCGCGTGCCGGGATCTCGAGGTCGAAGTCCGTGAGCACCGGATGACTGGCATCGTAGCCGAAACCCACGCCGCGGAAATCGATCGCGCCACGCACCGCCTCGCGCGGCATCGGGCGCTCGCCCGAGACGATGCGCGGGCGACGCTCGAGCACGTCGAGGATGCTGCGCGAGGCGCCCATCGCGGCGCGGTACTGGTCGTAGCTCTCGCCCATGCCCTCCATGCGCACCAGCAGCTTGGGCACGAAGAACAGCACCAGCGTGAACATCGCCGGCGTGATCGACTTGCGTGCGACCAGGAAGCCGCCGATGACCATCGACACCGCGAAGGACACCGAGATCAGCAGACGCATCAGGTCGGTGTAGCGCGAACTGACCTCGACCGCGTTGCTCGACGTGTCGCGCACCTCGGCGCTCATGTCGCGCATGCGCTCGGCCTCGCGCGCCTCGGAGGTAAAGCTCTTGATCGTCGCGATGTCGGACAGGTTGTTGCCCAGCAGCTTGTTGAGACGCCCCTCGGCGGCCTGCATGTCGGCATAGGGGGGTTCGGTCTTGCGCTGCACGTAGCGCGAACCGGCGATGATCACCGGCAGCGGCGCGAGCACGCTGAGCGCCAGCGCCGGCGAGGCGGCGGCCAGCGTGACGACGATGACTACCGCCGAGATCGCACGTTGCAGGATGTCATCGGCGCCCGATTCGAGGAAGTTCTTGACCCGGGAGGTGTTGTCCCAGATCAGGTTCATCATCTCGCCGGTGCTCTGCTTCTCGATGTCGCCCATGTCCAGTTCCTGCACATGGGCGTAGGTCGCCGAGCGGATGTCATGCTCGGCCTGGCGGGCGATCTTGCGCCACTGGCGACGGCGTTTGCGCTCGATCAGCAGTTCGGCGGCAAAGGCCGCGCCGGTCAGCGCGCCGAGCGTGACCACCTGCGAACGCATGCTGCCCGCGCCGAGCGCCTTGAGAAAGCCGAACTGCTTGCCGTTGACGACGTTGACGATGCCCACCAGCCCCAGCTCGGGCAGGAAGTTGACGGCGTTGTTGGCGGCCGACCACAGCGGCGCGGCAGTCAGCCCGCGGCGGTCGCGCGGCATGCGGCGCATCAGTTCGAGAATGGGGTTGGGCCCCGGACGCGGCGTATCGCTCGGGGCGCTGGCGGATGCGGCGGGCTGGTCGGCCTCACCCAGCGCCTCTTCGCTCAGCAGGCGCAGCAGGCTCGCGCGCAGACGGGGCTCGAGATCGGGATCGTGACCCGCTTCGCACTCGATGAAGATGCGTCCGGTGGCCGGATTCGCCGCTGCGCTGCGCACGCCCTCACAGGCGCTGAGCATCATGCCGAGACGTGCCGCGGCGACCGGCCGACCCACCAGATGCCGACTCTCCCAGCGCTGCCGCCCTCGGGCGCGCGTGCGCAACCTCAGGTGCAGGCGGTGTTCAAGCCCGTCGCGCATCGCCGCCTATCGTTCCGGCGATGCGCTTCCCGGAGGCGCGGCCTCGGCCGTCCCGCCGGAGTCGGCCGTCGCGGCCGACGCCTGCGAGCGCGCATGCTCGCGGATCTCGACCTCGACGTCATCGACGTCCTCGCGGGCGTAGTCCCAGGCCAGGCGCAGCCGACGAAAGAAGTTGGCGACACCGCTGTCGATGGCTTCGAGACGATTGGTGGCCGCCAGCAGCATCAGGGCAATGGCCAGGATCAGGAAAAACCAGAGCATCGATGACCTCGCAACGACGACGACCGCGGCGACGCTCCGCGCATCGCCGCGAAAAATGGAATCAGGACTTGCCGGACTTCGGCGTGTTTGCCGCAGCCGCGGGCTGCGGAGCTTCCTCGGCGAACACCTCTTCGGCCTCCAGCGCATCGTCCGCCTTTGAACCGCGACGCTTCCACAGCGGGGCGATGTGGTCCCAGAGATACTTGTCGCTGACCGACTTGGAGTACGAATCGGCGGCAATCAGCACGATGCCGGCCGGGCCGGCCAGGGCGCGCGCGCCGAATCCGAGCAGCGCATGCACCGCGCCGTTGGCGAGCTTGCCGTCCATCATCAGCGAGGCACCGGGAAGCACCGATTCGCCGACCAGCTTGGCGGCGTTGGTGATCCTGTCAGCGTTGCTCGCGGGGGTGTCCTGCTGCTCCTGCATCGCTTCCTGCATGGTCGTCTCCAGACTGTCCCGATCAAGGCCTGCCGGCGCGCGAGGCGCGCCGCAGCGCTACTTCGAATGAATACCCGGGCAATCTTACACCCATGTAAATGAATGTATAGTGACGCGGACTTCACGCAATCGGGACCGAGGCTTGAGATTCCTGCAACTGCTTCTGGGGAGCGACGCGCGTCTGCGCCCGCGACTGATCGCCTGGATGCTGGCGGCCAGCCTGAGCACCATGGCCGCGATCGCCCTGATCAGCGAAATGGTCGGCCAGGGCGCCGGCCAGCCGGTACGGCTGCAACAGCTGGGCCTGTTCCTGTTCATTTCGGCGCTGATCGTGTTCAGCCAGTATTCGGCGCTGAACCTGACCACCGAACTGGTCGAGCGCACGCTCGACCGTCTGCAGGGCGAATTGGCCGGCGTATTCCGTCGCGCAGATCTGGCCGCCGTCGAACGCATCGGCACGGCGCGCATCTACGGCGTCCTCAGCCGCACGACGACGGTACTGGGGGAGGCCGGCGCACCGGCGATCCATGGCCTGATCACCGGCGGCGTGATGATCTGCCTGGGCGCCTACGTGCTGTACCTGTCGCCGTTCGCCTTCATCGTCATGGTGATGCTTGCAGTCGGCACGGTGTATCTGTTCCGCCACTACATGCGCCCGGCCGAGGACGAACAGCAGCGCGCGCGCGAGGCCGAGCAGCGCTACATGGAGCTGTTCGTGCAACTGCTCGACGGTTTCAAGGAAATCAAGCTCAACTGGCGCCGCGGAGACGACCTGCAGCGCGGCTTCATGGCCGCCGCGAACGCCGAGACGCGGCGGCGCAAGCATGACGCGATGAAACGCGCCAACCGTGCCTACTCGGTCGGCTTCGCCGGTTTCTACCTGCTGCTCGCCACCGTCGTGTTCGCGCTGCCGCAGTATTTCAGCAGCCATGAGTCGGCCACCAAGATCACCTATGTGACGATCTTCCTGCTCGCCACCGTCAACGTGCTGATGCGCGCGCTGCCGATGCTCGCCCGCGCCAACGCTGCACTGGGCGAGCTCGACCGGCTGGAAGATCAGCTCGCCGCCGAGGGCGTGGACGCGGTCGACGCCGAGCACGCCTGGCCGCGCCGCTTCGACGAATTGCGCCTGCACGGCATCGTGCACGGGGACGAAGGCCCCTTCGACCTGGATTTGCGCCCGGGCGAGCTGGTCGTCGTGCGCGGCCCCAACGGCAGTGGCAAGACCGCCTTGCTGCGTCTGCTCACCGGCCTGTATGTATCCACGCACGGGCACGTCGAGTGGGACGGTCGTCGTGTCGAGGTGGCCGACCTGCCCGGCTACCGGGCTCTTTTCGCGGCAGTGTTCGAAGACAGCCACGTCTTCGACCGGCCCTATGGGCTCGACGACGACGCTCGTGCGCGCCTGCCCGGCCTGCTGCGCGAACTGGGCATCGACGAGGCGGCCTCGCAGCGCCCGCCGCACCAGATCGCCCCGGCCTCGTCGGCACTGCGTCGGCGGGTCGCCCTGGCGATGGCGCTGCTCGACGCACGCCCTGTCCTGATCCTCGACGATACGCTGGCCGGGCAGGATGCCGGCTTCGTTGCATACTTTCGCGACCACCTGCTGCCTGCGCTGCGCGCCCGCAATGTCTGCGTGGTGATCGCGACCGCCGACGACACGCTGCTGCGCGACGAGGCCGACCGTGAAGTACGGCCCGGCCGGCAGCTTCCGCTGACCATCGAATGACGAGCACGAAACCCATGAGCACCGCATCCGAAGCCTCCCGCGCCCGCGTGCGCAAGTTCCGCGTCCTGCTGGTGGGCGCGATCATGCTCATCGGCTTCGTGCTGCTGGTGTTCTACCGCTACATCTTCGTCACCATCCTGCCGGGTCACGTCGGCGTGCTCTACAGCTGGCTGCTGGGCGGCACGCGGGTAGAGAAGACCCACGGTGAGGGGCTGGCCTTCAAGCTGCCGTGGAACCGCATCTTCATCGTCGAGACACGCGTCAAGCGGCGCGACGACACGGTGCTGGCACTGAGCGCGGAGAGCATGGACCTGACGGTCGAGATGTCCACGCTGTACCGCGTATTCCCCGACCAGGCCGGCCGCCTGCTGCAGGAACTGGGTCCGGACTACGAGACACGCGTGATCCGGCCGCTCGCAGTGGGCGCGGTGCGCGAGGCCGTCGCCCGCTACGACTCGATGGAGCTGTACTCGAATCATTTCGACGCGCTCGAGAAGGACGTACACGAAATGATGATCGAATCGCCCTATGCACACCTGATCGACTTCCAGAAGGTGGTCATCCGCGAAGTCGTGCTGCCGCGCATCGTGATGGACGCGGTACAGGACAAGCTTGCGCAGGAGCAGCGCGCCGCTTCCTACACCTTCCGGCTGGAGCAGGAACGCCAGGAGGCCGAACGCCGTCGCATCGAGGCGATCGGCATCCAGAACTTCTATTCCATCGTGTCGGGCGCACTGACCGAGAACCTGCTCACCTGGCGCGGCATCGAGGCCACCGTGGAACTGGCCCGCTCGCCCAACAGCAAGGTGGTCATCGTCGGCAGTGGCAAGGACCAGTTGCCGCTGATTCTCGGCAGCGACATCCACGACATGCCGCCCGCCACACCGGTGCCGGGGGTGCGCTCGGAAGACGTGCCACTGCCCGAAGTGCGCAACCTGCCGCGCATGTTCCCCCAGTCGTCGGGCACGCGCGGCATGTCCGAGCTCGCACCGGGCAAGTCGCCCAACCCCCTGCCCGAGCCGAACGACGGTGACGCCGCCAACGAAGCGGACGGGCCACAGGACGCCGCCGCTCCCGCAGACCGCCCTCGGAGCGGGGCGCGAACGTCCGACGACGAGCGTGACGCACAGACGCCGCCGGAAGCGGCCGAAGGCCTTGCCCCGGCCGCCGACGAAAGCGGTCTGCGCGGCGAGCCGCCGGCAACGGGCTTTCGCAGCCTGCCCCGCGACCTCGTGCTCCCGGAGAGCACGCGCGCGCCCTATGGTGCCAAACCGGAGTAACACGTCATGCTGGCCTTCTTCCTGCTGATCTATCTCGCGCTGTGCTTCGTGGTCGGCTTTCTCGGCACCGAGCGACGCAGCGGCTATCTGGGCACCACCGCACTGGCGGTGATCTTCACGCCCTTCCTGGTCTATCTGGGCCTGTTCCTGTTCGAGCAGGATCGCCCGCGCCCGCAGCCTAGCCGGACGTCGGACGAACCCCGCAACCGGTAAGCGCAAACAACAAAAAAGAGGGGGATGCGCAAAGCGCATCCCCCTCTTTATGTCGTTCTGGTGGCCAGGGACGGAATCGAACCGCCGACACGCGGATTTTCAATGGCTTCCGCCATCGGCACCGCACCGAAGCCATACAAAACCAACAGCAAATACAAGCACTTGAACGAAACTAAGCGCACCTGACCGCAGTCGTTCACCAACAAGACTCTCAGAAAAACGTCAGAAACCGGCCGCGCCCGGATGTCATCATAGCAGCTCCTGACAGCCCGCATCACCTCCCCTGGCACCGAGCCCCAGCCATGCCCTCGGCGTCCCGCTGCCGGTCTGCCCACCCCGGGCCAGGCTGCCATTCCCTTGGATGAGCAGCCGGCTGATGCGCCGATACCACAGAGCGACCGGAAGCGCCACGCTCCAGACGTGCTATGTACAACGGGCGCGGCTGGCTAGCCCCCTCAACCTCGTGACGCCCTATCGAGTCCCTGACTCCGGTCTTTCGTAACCAAAACGGCCTGCTGGCGAACAACTGAGTGATGCAGCAGAACGAGCGGCCAAGCCGCCGGCAGCGCTGCGACTCCAAGTGATGCCCTCTGTTTAGCAGTTCGTTTTATGGCATCCCTGCGCCCGAGTCCCTCACCTTGCTGCCGGGCTGATTCATCTTGCTTCTTCTCTGGCGGCTTCAGCCAACGAACCACTCGATGGGTACGAACCCGGGAGAGCGGATGAACGAGGGGCGTGTGCTTGTCAACGCCGACTGAAATCTGACCCCCTTTGCCAAGAAATCGCCGAAGTAAAAT
>CAXBIS010000016.1:0-91135 GCA_963975885.1 uncultured Azoarcus sp. | reverse complement strand
CCGATCCAAGCTGATGTCGTCGTGCTAGCCCCGCGATCCGCAGCGCTTCCTCACTCGCAATACGCTGATCTGCAGCATGAGTGCAGTGGGTCCTTGTGGTGACAATGCTGCCTGCGAAGGCTTCTTCGGGATGGTCAAGCGCGAGCGCGTCAGCCATCAGTTGTATCGAACTCGCGATGAAGCAAGGGCGGATCTATTCGACTACATCGAACGGTTCCACAATCCAAGAATGCGACTTAGAGTAGCTAGGCAGGACAAGAGTTTTCAGCCCTTTTAAAACCGTCCGTGGAAACGGGGTAAAACCCGACCGGCAACGAATCCTGGCGCTTCAAGACAAGTACGGCCCGGCTGCAGCCGGGCCGTACTCGAACCCCAAAAACACAAGGAGAACAGACACCACAACCCGAAACCGGAACCAACCCCGCGTAGCTATACTGTGCGCATAAACCGGTGGGTGAGTTTTAGATGAAAACCCCGGGTCAGTTCTGCGTGGAAATCAACAATTCCGGGAACCCCGGGCGAGGCCAGAAGACATCGGCGCAAACGAAAGAGAAACATCACGCCAAGTCGGGAGGTACCATGCCAACGATCGATACCGCCACCTTGCGTGACTGGCAGCGGCGATACCGGGAGATCACCCTGGTGGATACCCTGCCGGCCGAGACCTTCGCCAAGGGGCACGTGCCCGGGGCCATCAACATCGTCTCCGACGACATCTTGGACGAGGTGCCCCGCCGGCTACCCGACAGGCAAGCGACCATCGTCGTGTACTGAGCTAGCGAGGACTGCAAGCGGGCCGGCCGTGCCGCCAAACGCCTGACCCGCCTCGGCCACACCGCGGTCTACCACACTATGTGGGCGGTAAAAGGGCCTGGAAGGCCGAAGGCTTGTCACTGGAACACTGAGAAGGATCCATTCCCGTGCGCGACTGGGTGGAACGCCAGCAATCCTGGATCTATCTGATCGGCACCCTGGCTGGCCTGGCCATCGGGCTGGGCCTGCCGGACGTCACCTCACACCTTGAAGCCTTCCTCTGGCCGCTGCTTGGCGGGCTGCTCTATGCCACCTTCACCCAGGTTCCCCTGACGCGGATCGGCCAGGGCTTCAAGGACTGGCGCTTCCTGGCGGCCCTGCTGCTCGGCAACTTCGTGGTGATTCCCCTCGTCCTGGGCGGGTTGATGGCCGTCCTGCCCGTCTCGCCCGCCGTGCAGGCCGGCGTGCTGCTGGTGCTGCTCGTCCCCTGTACCGACTGGTTCATCAGCTTTACCCTCCTGGGCAAGGGCGATGCCGGCAGGGCCATTGCCGCCACGCCGCTGCTTCTGCTCGCGCAGCTGCTGGCCCTGCCCGTCTATCTCTGGCTCTTCCTGGACGCGGAGTGGCTTCAGACCGCCATCAGCACCCATCTGCTCGGCGCCTTTGCGGGGCTGATCCTCACGCCTCTGGCCATGGCCTGGATGACCGAGCGCCTGGCCGAGCGCAGCCTCAATACCAAGCGGTGGGTGCATGGCCTGGGCATGCTGCCCGTGCCGCTGCTGGCACTGGTAGTCTTCGTCATCGCGGCATCGCAGGTGACAACCGTGGCCGGCCTCACCGGGGTGTTGCTGCAGGTGCTGTTGATCTTCGTCGCCTACTTGATCTTCGCCGCGTTCCTGGGCAAGACCCTCGGCAGACTATTCCAGCTCCCCACGCGTTCGGCCAGAACCTTGGCCTTCAGCTTCGGCACCCGCAATTCCTTTGTGGTGCTGCCCATCGCCTTGTCGCTGCCCGAGGCCTGGCAGGCCGCCGTGGTGGTCATCGTCTTCCAGTCGCTGGTCGAACTGTTCGGCATGGTGACCTACCTGAGCTGGGTGCCGGGCAAGTTGATCCCTGAGCCCTCTCCCTCCTAGCCGCACGGCTCCGTGCCGCCACTTCTCGACGGCGCTTGGCGATCTGCACCATGGCGCCGACCAGAGGGTAATTCACCGGATGTGCTGATACGGTATTCACCTGACACCGGCCCCGAGCCGGTGTCAGGTGAATACTTGATCTGTACATTCTGACAAACGACACTCTGACTGGTCCCACTGAGCCGCAGTAGCTAGGTGTTTGATCCCAGGTTTTGATGGTGCGATCCGCCAGCAGCAAACAGAACAACCATAAAACTGTATTGACACACTCTCAATTTCAACCATCAGAATCGGACAAACTCTCAACTTTATCGATCAAAACCGAGATCACTCGAAAAGTTGAGAGCCCCGGAAGCCCTTGCTATAGCTGGAATCACGCTCTCAAGTTCAACGATCAACGACAGTTTCTGTCCAACGCGCGCGATCTCGACCCGATGAAGACCTCGTGCAGGCGCAACAAGCGACCATTGACGATACGCGGACACCGGATTCACCCGGACCGCGACATGCTTAAGCTCGCGGCACACTTGCAGACCAGAATCAGAGAATCGTCGACACTGGGAGGCTTCTGCTCACGGGGCCGTCTTGAGATCGCCGTCCGGCGTCACGGTCTCTCGTCGCGAGCGCGCCAGTGCGCTGAGGCGCGCCCAGCGAAAATGCCATAGCGTGACGAGCTTCAGCGAAGCGCTGACGGATGCGAGCAGCATCAACGGCCAGCCCTCGCGCGCACCCATGGCGGCGCCAAAGCCGACGGTGCATAGCGCGGTGACGAGCACGCACTGGTGGAACCGCAGCGATACCGCGCCGGTGCGTCCGGTCCTTCGGATCAGGCGGATCTGGTGCCAGTAGCCCTGGCCCAGGATCACCGTCGACGCCAGCACCAGCCCCTGTGCCACGCTTGCCCCGACAAGGCGTTGCGAGGGCTCCATCCACAGCAGCAGGGGCGCGCCGACGAGCAAGGCAACAGCCAGTGCGCACGCCGTGAAACAGGCGGCATTGCGACGATCCACGGCCATCTGCCAGAAGATGACCACCACCACCAGCGCCGCCAACAGACGTGGCCAGGCGAGATAGTGGTTCATCGGCTCGAGGCTGATGCCGTACAGGAAGAATGCGAAAACCGCCGTGAACAGGCTGACCATCTGATTGAGCGAGAGGATCGAGGTCGCGCGCTCACCGACCGGAAGCGCATTTGCACGGGCCAGTGCACGCCGACGCAGCACCTGCCCGAGCTGCCAGCCGAGCCCGACGACGGTGACCATGAAGCTTGTCGCCATCAGACTACCCATCAGATGGTAGAGCACGGCCGAACCTCCGGAAGAGCTGTGCATGCACTCGCTGTGCAGGGGTCGGACAAGCCTATAGTATTCACTGATGAACCGCGTGCGGAGTCTTCTCCCAACGCATCACGGCATGACCTCGGAGCGCACGCCATGAGTGCCAGAACCCCTGCCGACACAGCTTCCGGTTCCGGGGCAGAGGCGTCACCCGGGGCCTGGCACGAGAGCGGGCTGTTGCTGGAGATCGCCGGACGCATTGCCAGCATCGGCGGCTGGAGCGTCGATCTGACGTCCGGGCAGGTGTTCTGGTCCGATCAGGTCTGCGACATACACGAGATGCCGCGCGGCACGCGCCTGGAACTGCAGCAGGGGCTGGACTACTACACGAGTGAATCGCGCCAGCGCATTGCACAGGCATTTCGCGATTGCGCCGAGCGTGGCACCCCGTTCGACGAAGAACTGCAGATCGTCACTGCGCGCGGGAAACAACGCTGGGTGCGCACCATCGGTGAAGCGGTGCATGACGCGTCGGGTCGGCCTGTCTCGGTTCAGGGCGCGTTCCAGGACCTCACGGCCTTGCGCGCACGCGAGGAGGCGCTGGCGACAAGCCAGGCCGAATTCGAAGCCGTGTTCAATCAGTCCTACCTTTTCCAGGGCATTCTTTCCCTGCACGGCGAATTGTTGAGCGTCAACGATCTTGCGCTGGCAGCCTGTGGCTATCGGCGCGAAGACGTACTGGGTCAGCCGTTCTGGGAAACGCCGTGGTGGGATTGTGGCGCTGAAGTCCGCCAGTCCGTGCGCAACGCCGTCGAGCGTGCGCGCGACGGGGAAGCCGTGCAGACAAGTTCCGACTACCGGGTATCGAGCGGAGATGTGCGGCGCACGAGCTTCACGATTTCACGCGTTACCCGCTCCGACGGTGGTCCGATCTGTCTGGTCGTATCGGGCCTCGACGTCACCGAGCAGACCCAGGCCGAACGCGCACTCGCGGCCGAGCGCCAGTTTCTCGAAGCAATGCTCGACAACGTATCCGAAGGCATCGTCGCCTGTGATGCACAGGGCGTTCTGTCGGTATTCAATCGTGCCACGCGCGAGATGCACGGACTGTCCGAAGCCCCGCTGCTGCCGGAGCGCTGGAGCGAGCACTACAGCCTGTTCGCACCCGACGGGCAAGCCCCGCTGAGTACTGAGGAGATTCCGCTCTACCGGGCATTGCGCGGCGAGCAAGTGCGCGCCGCCGAGATCGTCATCGCGCCGCACGGTCGCGAGGCGCGCACGGTACTGTGCAGTGGCCAGGCCATTCTCTCCAACGAGGGCGAGCATCTGGGCGCCGTGATCGTCATGCACGACATCACCGCGCGCAAGGCCTCCGAGCAGGCACTCGAACGCGCGCACCGGGCGCAACGCATGCTCAGTCGCTGCAACGAAGAATTGATTCGCGCACAGTCCGAGCGTGACCTGCTCGACGCCATTTGCCGGATCGCCGTCGAGATCGGCGGCTATCGCATGGCCTGGGTCGGACTGGCGCTCGATGACCCCGAAAAGAACATCCACCCGGACGCTCATGCTGGCGCCGAGAATGGCTACTTCGCCGGCATCCGCTTGTCCTGGGACGAGCACAGCCCGTCGGCACAAGGACCGGCAGGCCGTTGCATCCGCGGCGGCCATACGGTCGTGTGCGGCGACATCCGCGAAGATCCGATGTTCGTACCGTGGCGTGCCAGGGCGTTGGCACACGGTTTTCGTGGGGTGATCTGCCTGCCGCTGCGACACGCGCAGCGCAGCTTCGGCCTGCTCGGCCTGTATTCGTCCCGGCCGCTTTCGCCCTCACCCGACGAGCTGCAACTGCTCGAAGAACTCGCGGCCGATCTTGCATTCGGCATCCGCAACCTGCGCTCGCAGCAGGAGACGGCCCGCATCCAGGCGGCGGTGCTGGAACTGGCTGCGGGCGTCTCGGGTGCCAGCGGCGAGTTCTTCGCGCAACTCGTCGCCAGCATGGCTTCCGCACTGGACGCTTGCGGCGCCTTCGCGGTGCGCCACCTGCCCGGCCCTCCGGCCGCCGGCGAGACACTGGCCGGTGTCTTCGACGGCAAGCGCGTGCCGCGCTTCGGCTACGTGGTCGCGGGAACGCCGTGTGAATACTTCGAGCACAACGACGAATGCATCGTACCCAGCGGCGCCGCCAACCGATTCCCGGCTACGCCGCTGATGCTCGAGCTTGGGGTCGAGGCCTATGTCGGGCGACGTCTGGACGCACCCGACGGCACCCCCATCGGCCACATCTGCGTGATCTATCGCGAGCCCCTCCAGCACACCGATCTGGCCTGCTCGATGTTGCGCATCTTCGCTGCGCGCGCGGCCGCCGAACTGCAACGTGAGCTGACCGAACAGAAGCTGCGCGAACAGGCTTCGCTACTCGACAAGGCCTCCGACGCCATCCTCGTGCGCAGCGTCGATCATCGCATCCTGTTCTGGAACCGCGGCGCCGAGCGTCTCTATGGCTGGTCGCCCGAGGAAGTCCTGGGACGACCTATCGACACCCTGTTGTACGACAACCCCGCGCCGTTTCACGGCGCCACGCGGCAGGTGCTCGAACACGGGCAGTGGCAGGGGCGCATCGTGCAGTGCCATCGCGACGGTCGGCGCATCGTCGTCGAGGCGCACTGGACCCTGGTGCGTGATGCCTACGGCGAACCGCAATCGATCCTCGCCATCAATACCGACATCAGCGAGCGCATCGCCCTCGAAGACCGACTGCAACAGTCTCAGCGGCTGGAGGCCATCGGCCAGCTCACCGGCGGCGTCGCGCACGACTTCAACAACCTGCTGACCGTGATCCAGGGCAGCGCCGAACTGCTCACAGAGAAGCTCGCCGACGACCCGCGCCTGCTGACGCTCGCCGAGATGATCAGCAAAGCCTCGCAGAAGGGCGCTGACCTGACCCACCGACTGCTCGCAGTGGCACGCCGGCAGGCGCTCGACCCGCGCGCGGTGGATGTCAACGAACTGGTGTTGTCGATGACCCCGCTGCTGCAACGCACCTTGCCCGAAGACGTCGAGCTGTCCGTGCAGACTCCACCTACGCTGCCGAACGCGCTGGTCGACCCGTCCGAGCTGGAAGGCGCCTTGCTCAACCTGTGCCTGAATGCGCGCGACGCGATGCCGAGCGGCGGCAAGCTCGTGATCGAGACTGCGGAAGTCGTGTTCGACGAGGACTTTGCGCGCCGCAACGTCGATGTCACGCCCGGTCGCTATCTGATGATCGGAGTATCCGATACCGGCCTTGGCATCTCGCAGGAGAACATCGGGCGAGTCTTCGACCCCTTCTTTTCCACCAAGGAATTCGGGAAGGGAACGGGCCTTGGCCTGAGCATGGTGTATGGCTTCATCCGCCAGTCACGCGGACACGTGCGCATCTACTCCGAAGTCGGCCAGGGCACTTCGGTGCGCATGTATCTGCCACTCGCGCCGACGGGCAGCGCCGAACCATTCGACGGGCCGGCGGATGAGGACGAGCCGCGCGGCAGCGAGCACGTCCTCCTGGTCGAGGACGACGACCTCGTGCGGCGCCATGTAGAGCACCTGCTGCGCGAACTGGGCTATCGTGTGACGGCCGTGTCGAGCGGCCCGGCCGCACTCGAATGCGTTGAACGCATGACCGACATCGACCTGCTGTTCACTGACGTCATCATGCCGGGCGGTCTCAACGGCCCACAACTGGCAGCCGCGGCAACAAGCATTCGCCCGGATCTGCCGGTGCTCTACACCTCGGGCTACACCGAGAACGCCATCGTCCATCACGGGCGTCTGGACCATGGCGTGCATCTGCTCAACAAGCCTTACCGGCGCAAGGAGCTGGCGTGCAAGATCCGCCTGGTGCTCTCGGCCGCGACGCGCGACGGAGAAGACGATGACTGATTCGCGCCTGCTGATTCTCGATGACGACCCGGCAGTCGCCGAGATGATCCGATTCATCGCAGAAGACGCGGGGCTCGATGCACATGTGACGCTGCTGGCGCAGGACTTTTTCGCGCAGCTCGACGCATGGCAGCCCACCCATCTCGCGATCGATCTGGTCATGCCCGACATGGATGGCGTCGAGGTCATGGGTCGCCTTGCCGGCCTCGGCTGCAGCGCGCGCATCGTCATCACCAGCGGTGTCGGCAGCCGCGTGCTCGACTCGGCCCGGCGCTTTGCCGCCGAACACGCGCTCGACGTCATCGGCGTCGTGCCCAAGCCGTTCTCGCCATCGGCACTGCGCAAGCTGCTGCTCAGCGAAGACGACCCCGCACGGGACACCGCACTGGGTCGCGCCGGCGCTTGGAACGGTGAGCTGGAGGTCACCGAGAGCGAATTGCTGCGCGCACTTGAGCGGCGCGAATTTCGCCTGGCCTACCAGCCCAAGATCGAATGCGATTCGGGCAAACTGGCCGGCTTCGAAACCCTGGTGCGCTGGGAACACCCTCGTGCCGGCACCGTCATGCCTGACCGCTTCATCGGATTGTGTGAGGAACTCGGCCTCATCGATCGGCTCACAGCAAACGTCATCGACGAAGCGCTGCAATGGTTTGCGGCGGCCTTCCGCGACGGCGACGAACACCTGTCGGTGAACCTGTCAGCACGCTGCCTGAAAGATCCGACACTCGGCGATCGCGTCGCCGAAGCCTGCACGCGCGCCGCGCTCGACCCCGGCCGGGTGATTCTCGAACTGACCGAGACCAGCGCCATGGAAGATGCGACCAGCTCACTGGGCCTGCTCACGCGGCTGCGCGTCAAAGGCTTCCAACTCTCCATCGACGATTTCGGCACCGGCTACTCGTCCATGGTCGAACTCGTGCGCCTGCCGTTCTCCGAGATGAAAGTCGACAAATCCTTCGTCATGGCCCAGGGGGCATCCGCAGAAGCACGCACGGTGATCCGCTCCATTGTCGAACTCGGCCACAGCCTCGGGCTCAAGGTCACCGCAGAAGGCGTCGAGGACGCGGCAGCGCTCGAATTCCTGCGCCAATCCGGCTGCGACTACGCCCAGGGCTTCTTCATCGCCCGACCAATGCCCGCGCAAGCACTATCCGACTGGATCGCCGCACGGGCTTAGCAGGCCGACGCCAAAGCGCCGGACACCGCGCCACGACGCTCCGCGGGCGGCGCAACGGATGCCTCCGCGACCGACCGCGACCGAGTCAGCTTCGCAAGGGCCGATTTCGGCGCCATCCCGCGAGGCCGACGAGCGCCGCCAGCGCCGCCGCGCCCCAGGGGGACATCAAGGGCACTGGCGTGACTTGCGCTACGGCAGCCGCCGCGCCGACGCGTAGCAGGGGCGAGACAACGTAGAGTGGCATAGTCGCGGTGGTGGATGCCGACGATCCTCCCTCCAGCCAAACGAACGCGCTCGCGTTTGTTTGACCATAGGTCGACGAGCCGGTCGGCCCGAGTCCACTCAAGGTGGCTCCGCTCGGTAGCATTCCCGTCCAGACCAGTTCAGAGGGCAAAACGCTACCCAGCTCCGTTACGTTGATCGGGACCGCAATCGTGTTGTCCAGCAGATCAGCCCGGTCGTTGGCCAGGCGTGTGCCGTCGATGCGGTAGATCGGCACGGTGTCATCCGCGGAGAACGCGCCGACGACGACATCCGCACGGTTGGTGCCGTCGTCGTGGGCGATGAAGGCGCGCCATAGACCGGTGAGCGAGGCGTCGTCGGTGCCGTAGAAGGCCGAAGACTGCGCGGTGGCGTTGACTGCAGCGTCGTAGTCGGCCGCGGTCGCAAGGTTGCCGGGATGGGCTGTCGACGTGACGAACATCACGTAGAAGGTGTCACCGTCGACCAGATCCCCCGGCGTCATCGCAGCCGGGGCGGGAATGCCCTGCGCGAACACGCCCCCAGCAAATAAGAGCGAGACGAATACAAGAACATGGCCGCAAAGCCGACGCATTTGACGCATGACGCATGACGCATGACGCACCTCCCCGTAGGTGGCGTCCGGCACGACCGCCCGGACTCCGCTTGAAAACGGAAGCGCGCGCGTAGCGATCAGGCTGCATAGCCGCCGGCTGCACATCCGCAGGAACCGTCGCGCGTCGGCCTGGGATCTCCGATGCTGCGCGAGCACCGGCCCGGTCTGCGACACCCAGGCAGGCGGGACGAATATAGCCAAGTTCGCGACCGGACGTCCATCGCCGGCGTGGCATCATTGCAACAGGCGCGGCCACCACGGCCGCCATCCACCCAGACTCCCAATGCAGATATTCGTCAAGACCCTGACCGGAAAGACCATCACGCTCGAGGTCGAACCCAGCGACACCATCGAGAACGTCAAACAGAAGATCCAGGACAAGGAGGGCATCCCGCCCGACCAGCAGAGGCTGATCTTCGCCGGCAAGGCGCTGGAGGGCGGGCGCACCCTGCAGGACTACAACATCCAGAAGGAGAGCACGCTGCATCTGCTGCTCGCCACATCCGCGGCCGTGCCCGTGCCGGCGCTCGGCCCAGTGGCGATGCTGGCGACGCTGGGCATGGTCGGGCTGTCGGGGATCGTACGCAGACGTCAGGCCATGCGCCGGAACGCCGACCGCGGCGCGTCGTGAGTTGATCGCGGCCCGGACACTTGCCGACGCGGCCCGGCCGATTCCATCCCCACTTTCCGTGGGCAAGCCTGTGGACAAGACGGGGATTGAGGTCGCAAGTCGCTGAGCCTGAACGCCTTGCCACCGGCGCCCGATTGCCGGGCAGCGGCGCGGCAGATCAGAACGCGACGGCCACCGCGAAATGCAGCCGCAGGTCGCGCTCGTCGTGGCCCCAGGCCAGATCCAGCGCGATGGGGCCAGCCGGGCTGCGCCAGCGCGCGCCCACGCCGACACCCAGTTTGGGGTCGAGGTCTTCACGCGAGTCGGCCGCATCGCCGACGTCGACGAAGCTGGCCACGCCCCACTGCTCGCGGAACCAGTGCACGTACTCGGCACTGGCGGCGGCCATGTAACGCCCGCCCAGCGTGGCCGCGCCTTCACGCACGCCCAGACTCTGATAGGCATAGCCACGCACCGACTGGGCACCGCCGGTGCGGAACAGGAAGTTGAGCGGGATGCCGTCGCGGCTGTCGGCCAGCGTCGCGCCCAGTTCGCCGCGCAGGATGAAAACGTCGCGCATGCCCACCGGCTGGTAGCGCACGGCACGCCCGTACAGGCGCAGGAAGTCCTGGTCGGAGAGCACGGCCTCGGCCCCGCCGCCGATCTCGCCGTGCAGCACGTAACCGCTACGCGGATCGAGCATGTCGTCGACCTTGCGCTGCGTCCAGCTCCAGTTGGCGGTCAGCGCGGTGGTTCGCGTTTCCTCGCCGCCCTTGGGATCCAGAGTCTCGCGCTGGTAGCGCAGAGCCAGCGCAGTCTCGATGTCGCCGCGCACATGACTGCGTACGGCCCCGAAAGCGTAGCGCGACTGTTGCAAGCCCTCGATGTCGCTGCTCTCGACGACGGCCCCGAAGCTGTCACGGTAGCCTCCCGCGGCTGGCGGCAGGAAAACGTCGGCGTAAAGCGTCTGGCGGCGCTGCTCGATACGCAGGCCGGTGTTCAGTTCCCAGGCGCGGTCGAGGAAGTTGACATCGCGCCAGGTGGTTTCCACACGCGCACCGGTGTTGGTCGAAAAACCCGCGCCAAAGCCAAGCTCGCGCGTCTGCGCCTCGACGATGCGCACATCCACCGGCACTGCGTCGGCCAGTGCCGGGTCGCGCGGGATGTCGACCACCACCGAGGCAAATTGCGGCACGGCCTGCAGTTCGCTCTGGAAGGCCAGCAGACGGTCCTGATCGAAGCGCTCGCCGGGTTCGAGCGTGCTGTAGCGCTCGACCAGCTCGGGCGGCAGACGCTCGATGCCGCGCACGCGCAACTCGCCCAGCCGGAACGGTGGGCCGGAATCGACGGTGACACTCAGGCGCACCGAAGCGGTGGCCGGATCGACTGCCGCGCGGCTGTCGGCGATGCGTGCGGCGGCATAGTCGCGCACCGACACGCTGTAGAGCAGTTGCTGCTTGGCGCCGTCCCAGGCCGATTGGCGAAAGGGTTGGCCGACGCGTAGCGGCCAGGCCGAGCGCAGCGAGTCGCGTCGCGCGGCCGCCCCGGAATCTTCGCGCGCCAGATCCCCGGTGAACTCCAGTTCGACCTCGTCGATGGTGGCCTGCACACCGGGATCGACCTCGATGCGCCAGCGCGCATCGCCTGCGCGCTCGAAACGCACCACCGGCGAAAAGTAGCCTTCGGTCGACAACAGTTGCTCCACGTCGCGTCGCGTGCGACGCAGCAGCGCCACCCGGTCGGCGGCACGCTCGGGCGCGACCTGCTCGACGCGCAGGATGCGCAGGTGGCGCTCAAGCAGCGCACGCACGCCCTCAGGCGCTTCCAGCGTGATCTGGAGTGGCGCCTCGTCAGGGGGCGCGGACTGGGCGAACGCGCCCGAGGCGGCGCAGATCAGCGCGACGGCCAGGCTACGCAGGAAGGCGGGATGGACTCGCATGGCCCACATTCTACCGGCGCCTGATGCGCACTGGCGCATCAGGCGCCACCGCCGAGGGCGAACAGCGCCGCATTGCCGCCGGCCGCAGCAGTGTTGATGCTGACGCAGCGTTCGCGCACCAGTCGCGCGAGCGCATAGCGCGGCCGCTGGCGCAGCAGTTCGGGCGCGGGATCGAGCGTCGCCAGCCGCTTGAGCCACTGGCGCGCGAGCGCGTCCGGGCCGTCGAGCAACACCGCCGCGCACGTGCGCGCGTCGTCACCGTGCGTGACGCAGCGCGCCGCCGTTGCCGGCAGCGATGCGAGCAGCCGCGCGGACATCGCGTCGCGCGCAACGCGCACCTGGTTGCCGCCGGCGAAGGCCGCCAGCATCTGGTGCAGCAACGCGTCCGCGTGACCGGCCACGCACAATACGGTGCCGACAGGAATGAAGTGAAGCCGGTTGTCCTCGCCGGTCGGCCCCGGCAGCGCCAGCTCGCCCCCGAGCAGGGTTTCGGCGGCATAGGTCCGGCCGGCCGCGAGCAGTTCGCGGCGCGCTTCGGCCGGCAAGGAATCGGATGCGGACTCGAGCCAGTCGAAGAGGTCGGCGAATGCCTCCGAGGGCCGTGGCGAACGCGCGAAATCGAGCGGTGGCGAGCCGGCGCCGCGCGCCAGGCGCGGCACGTACAATGGCCCGCCGGCCTTGGGTCCGGTACCGGAACGCCCGTGCCCGCCGAAGGGCTGCACCCCCACCACGGCGCCGACGATGTTGCGGTTGACGTAGACGTTGCCGACGCGCGCGAGCGCGGCGAAGCGCGCGACACTCGTCCCGATGCGACTATGCACGCCGAAGGTCAGTCCGAAGCCGAGCGAGTTGGGCGGTGCGCGCCGCCTCGGCCGCGTCCGGCCTCCACTCGGCCAGCAGCGCCGAGACACACTCGGTCTCGGGCCTCCGGCACGCGGCATCGAGCGCGGCGCGGGTGCCGCTGCGAGCGGGCTCTGCACAGAGGAATCGGGCGCTTCGTTCGGGCAAAAGCTCCTCCTGCCGCCCGGGCCGCGCTCAGCCCTGGCGGGAGTAATCCTCGACGCGTTCGACCTCGGCGGCCGAACCCAGGACGACCGGCACGCGCTGGTGAAGCTTCTGCGGGATGACGTCGAGGATGCGTTCGCGCCCGGTACTGGCCGCCCCGCCGGCCTGCTCGATGAGCATCGCCATCGGGCTGGCCTCGTACATCAGGCGCAGACGCCCGCCCTTGTCGCGGCACTTGGCGTCGACCGGGTACATGAACACGCCGCCACGCGTGAGGATGCGGTGCACGTCGGCCACCATCGAAGCCACCCAGCGCAGGTTGAAGTCGCGGCCGCGCGGCCCGTCCTTGCCCTGCACCAGCTCGTCGATGTAGCGCTTGACCGGGGGTTCCCAGTGGCGGTAGTTCGACGCGTTGATGGCGTACTCGGAGGTCTCGTGCGGCACCGACATGAACGGATGGGTGTAGACGAAGCTGCCCATCTCGCGGTCCAGCGTGAATCCGTGCACGCCGTGGCCGATGGTCAGCACCAGCATCGTCGACGGGCCGTACAGCGCGTAGCCGGCGGCGACCTGATCGCGTCCCGGCTGCAGGAAGGCGGCTTCGTTGGGTTCGCCCTCGCCCGGCGCGTTCTTGAGCACCGAGAAGATCGTGCCGACCGAGATGTTGACGTCGATGTTGGACGACCCATCGAGCGGGTCGAACAGCAGCAGATAGCCGCCCTTGGGGTAGTCGAACGGGATCTGGTGCACATCCTCGACTTCCTCTGAGGCCATCGCCGCCAGGTGCCCGCCCCACTCGTTGGCCTGCAGCAGGATCTCGTTGGCGACGATGTCGAGCTTCTTCTGCGCCTCGCCCTGCACGTTGTCGCTGCCGGCGTTGCCAAGCACGTCCGCCAGCGCACCCTTGGAGATGGTCACGCTGATGGCCTTGACCGCCCGTGCGACGACTTCGATCAGCAGCCGCAGATCGGCATTGATGCGGCCGGCGCGCTGTTGTTCGATCAGGTGCTGGGTGAGGGTGACGCGTGCCATGTGAGGCTCCATGCTGGTCCCGGCGAGGCGGGGCGGGTTTGAACAGGATAGAATTATCGACCCTGAGCGGCTCGCTCACCAGTGCTGCGCGCCGCCTCGTGCCGCATGCGCACCGTACGTG
Source organism: uncultured Azoarcus sp. (assembly GCA_963975885.1). Lineage (GTDB taxonomy): Bacteria > Pseudomonadota > Gammaproteobacteria > Burkholderiales > Rhodocyclaceae > Pseudazoarcus. Next base: position 77,311 of record CAXBIS010000016.1, on the reverse strand, counting down.
AGCCGCCCGGAGCGCGGACATTTCCTTTTCCATCAGTCACATGCATGTATTGGTTCTTGGTGCGGGCGTCACCGGCGTCACCACCGCCTGGTCCCTGTTGCAGGCCGGATTCGAGGTCGATGTAGTCGATCGGCAGCCCGATGCCGCGCTCGAGACCAGCTTCGCCAACGGCGGGCAGATTTCGATCAGTCACCCCGAGCCGTGGTCCAGCCCGGCCGCGCCGATGATCGCGCTGCGCTCCATCGGCCGCGCGGAAGCGCCGCTGCGCTTGCGCGTCGGGCTGGACCCGGCACGCTGGCGCTGGCTGGCGGCCTTCCTGCGTGAGTGCCTGCCAAGACGCCACCACCGCAACGCGCACGCCATCGCGGCGCTGGCCGTACATAGCGGAGATCGCCTGCGCGCGCTGCGAGAAGCCACAGGCATCGAATACGAGGCGCGCACGCGCGGCATCCTGCACCTGCAATACACCTCACGCGAAGTGGCCGAAGCGCGCGCGCGCCTTGACTTGCTGGCCGAACACGGCATCCGCGCCGAAATCGTCACGCCGCAGCAGTGCGTGGCCATCGACCCGGCGCTGGCCACGATCGCGCCGCGTCTGGCCGGGGGCCTTTACGCGCCGGACGACGAATCGGGCAACGCGCGCCTGTTCACGAGCGCACTGGCGGCACTGGCGGTCGCGCGCGGAGCGCGCTTTCACTACGACACCACCGTCGAGGCCATCGAGACCGACGGGGGACACGTTCGCGGCGCACGCGTACGCGGCGACGCCGGCGATCGCCTGATCGCGGCCGACGCGGTCGTGGTGTGCCTGGGCAGTTTCGGGCCGGCACTGGTGGCGCCGCTGGGCGAGCGCCTGCCGATCTATCCGGTCAAGGGCTATTCGGTCACCGCACCGGTGATCGACGCCACTCGCGCGCCCAGCGTGAGCCTCACCGACGAGTCACGCCGACTGGTCGCCTCGCGCCTGGGCGAGACGCTGCGCGTGGCCGGCACGGCCGAAATCTGCGGCTTCGACGTCAGCCCCGATGCGTCGCGCACCGCGCCACTGACGGCCTGGATCGATGACCTCTTCCCCGGCGCCTGCGATACCGCACAGGCCGAGCCCTGGGCCGGCCTGCGCCCATGCACGCCGTCCTACGTACCGGTGATCGGACGCGGACGCATCGAAGGCCTGTGGTTCAACACCGGACACGGCTCGCTGGGCTGGACCCTGTCCTGCGGTTCGGCCGACATCGTCGCGGCATTGATGGCGGGGCGCCCCTCGCCCGTACCGGCGTTTCCGCTGCGCGGCGACACGCGCTGAAGCATGGGCTTGCAATCGCGTGCCTGCAACGTGCGGCACAACTGCTAGATTGGCGAGTGTGTCTGCCATCAGGAGCAAGCGATGAAGTCTCGAGCACTGCGCAATCTGGTCGTCGGCGGTGCGCTCGCCTGCCTCATGGCCACCACCTTCGCCGCCCCGCCACCGCACGCGCCGGCCCATGGCTGGCGCGCCAAGAACGACCCGGCCTATGCCGGCTACACCGGTCACCGCTGGGAACGCGACTGGGGCATTGTCGACGGGCGTTGTGACCGGAGCGGCGTGGCCGCCGTGCTGGGTGGTGCGCTCGGCGGCATCGTCGGCAGTCAGGTGGGGGACGGCGACGGTCGACGCATCGCGATTCTCGCCGGCACGGTGATCGGCGCCATCGTCGGTGCCGAGATCGGGCGACGCATGGACCGCGCCGACGAGGCATGCATCGCGCACGGGCTGGAACTGGCACGCGACCATCAGCCGGTTCGCTGGGACGCCCCGGGAGGCTTGCGCTACACGCTCACGCCGCTCGGGCCCCACCGTGACCGCGAGCAATGCCGCGTGTTCTCGCTCGACATCGAAGGCGAGCGCCACGAGAGCGCACGCGGCGTGGGATGCCCGCGCGGCGACGGCAGCTGGAGCCTGCGGGGATTGTGACGCGAATGGCGGGCCGCGTGGAGCCTTGCCCGCCCACTCCCGATTTACTTGATGACCTTCAGATGGCCGCCACGACCGCCCTTGGGCGGTTCGTCGTCGGGCGGTGACGCATCGTCTTCGCCCGCATCGGCCCCGACCGACGCCTCATCCGGCGCGCCTTCCTCGTCTGCGCTCTCGTCGTCGGTTTCGGGGTTGAGCTCGAAGGCCACGCCCTGCGTGAAGGCCAGACCCCTGCCGTTTTCTCGCGCATAGATCGCGAGCAGATTGGGATAGGGAATCCAGATATCCTGGGCAACCCCGCCGAATCGCGCCTGGAAGCCGATGCCGTCGTTGTCGATGGACAGCCGTTGGGTAGCGTCCGGATCGAGGTTGAGCACGATCTGGCCGTCACGGGCGTAGCCGGACGGGACCATGACGTCGCCATTGACCTGCACGACGATATAGGGCGTAAGACCCTCGTCGAGACACCACTCATTGATCGCGCGGACCAGATAAGGCCGCGTGGAAAGCGTTGAGGATTTCATGCAGCTCGCGCGGCGACATTCGTCGCCGCGCTCTCCTAATCAGCGGCGCATCACCTTCTCGGAGGGCGTGAGCGCGTCGATGAAGCCCTGGCGGCTGAAGATGCGCTCGGCATACTTCATGATGCCGGCCGCGGTCTTGGGCAATTCGATGCCGTAATGCTCGAGACGCCACAGCAGCGGCGCGATCGCTACATCCAGCATGGAGAAGTCGTCGCCGAGCATGAACTTCTGCTTGGTGAACGCCGGCGCGAACTGGACCAGCTCGTCACGCACCGCGGCACGTGCCTTCTCGGCGGCCTTCTGGCCTTTCTCGAGGGCCTCGATGTGGGCGAACAGCTCCTGCTCGAAGTGATGCAGCAACTGACGCGCACGGGCACGCAGTATCGGGTCGGGCGGCATCAGTTGCGGATGCGGAAAGCGCTCGTCGATGTACTCGTTGATGATGTTCGGCTCGTACAGGATCAGGTCGCGGTCGACGAGCACCGGCACGCGGTTGTACGGGTTGATCACCGCGATGTCTTCGGGCTTGTTGTAGAGATCGACGTCGATTACCTCGAAGTCCATCCCCTTCTCGTAGAGCACGATCCGGCAGCGGTGACTGAACGGGTCCGTCGTGCCGGAATACAGGGTCATCATGTCCGTAAAACTCCAGATTCGGAAAACAAAGCGCACCACGCGGGGCTCGCGTGGTGCGTTCAATCAGCCCGCAGGCGCCGCGCAGGGCGGCACAGCGGAACGATCAGTGGATGTCTTTCCAGTAGTTCTTTTTCAGTGCGTAGCCGATGCCGGTAAACACGATCAGGAAGATCAGCACGAACACGCCAATGGTTTCGCGCTTCTCGGCGCCGGGCTCACCCATCCACACCATGAACGACACCAGGTCGGCGACCGCGCGATCATACTCGGCGGCATCCATGCGGCCCGGCTTGTCGAGGACCAGCTTGCCGTCGACCATGACCTGCTCGCCCTGGAGCTCCCACAGCACGTGCGGCATGCCGACGTTCTCGAACACCACGTTGTTCCAGCCGTTGGGACGTGCCGGGTCACGATAGAACTGGCGCAGGTAGGTGTACAACCAGTCTGCACCCGACCCGTTGGTCGAGTTGCGCTGACGCGCGACCAGCGACAGATCCGGCGGGGTGGCCCCGAACCATTCCTTCGACTCCTTGGGACGCATGGCGATCGTCATCAGGTCGCCGACACGTTCGCCCGCAAACATCAGGTTGTCGCGGATCTGGTCCTCTGTCAGGCCGAACTCGGTGAACTTGTTGTAGCGCACGAAGCTCGCCGAGTGGCAGTTCAGACAGTAGTTCACGAACAGCTTGGCGCCGTGCTGCAGCGTAGCCGGGTCCATGCTGACCGGCGCGCGATCGAGGTCCACCGAAGCCGGAGCGGCGACGGCCATCGCCGGGGCGACGATCGCGGCCAGCATCAGCCGCTTGAGGGTCTTGAACATGCGGAGTCTCATTTGAAGGTCACCCTTTCCGGTTCCGGTTTGCACTTGTCGATCTTCGAGTACCACGGCATCAGCAGGAAGAACGCGAAGTACAGCACCGAGCAGATCTGCGCGGCCAGCGTGCGACCCGGCGTCGGGGCGAGCACACCCAGGTAGCCGAGGATGAAGAAGGAAACGATGAAGATCGCCAGCGCGCTCTTGTAGATCGGGCCGCGGTAGCGGATCGACTTCGCCGGGCTGCGGTCGAGCCACGGCAGGAAGGCGATGATGACCACCGATGCGCCCATGGCGACCACACCCCAGAACTTGGCATCGAGCCCGAACAGCGGGAAGGTAACCGCACGCAGCACCGAGTAGAACGGCGTGAAATACCACACCGGCGCGATGTGATCCGGCGTCTTCAGCGGATCCGACGGGATGAAGTTGTTGTACTCGAGGAAGTAGCCACCGCCTTCCGGGAAGAAGAACAGGACGAACGAGAAGAAGAACAGGAACACGCCGACGCCGACGATGTCCTTGACCGTGTAGTACGGGTGGAACGGAATGCCGTCGAGCGGGATGCCGTTGGCGTCCTTCTTCTTCTTGATCTCGACCCCGTCCGGGTTGTTCGAGCCGACTTCGTGCAGCGCGATGATGTGCGCGGCGACCAGGCCGATCAGCACCAGCGGCACGGCAATGACGTGCAGCGCGAAGAAGCGGTTGAGGGTCGCGTCGCCGATGACGAAGTCGCCGCGGATCACCGTCGACAGGTCCGGTCCGATGATCGGGATCGCCGAGAACAGGTTGATGATGACCTGCGCGCCCCAGAACGACATCTGCCCCCATGGCAACAGATAGCCCATGAAGGCCTCGGCCATCAGGCACAGGAAGATCAGCACGCCGAAGATCCACAGCAGTTCGCGAGGCTTGCGGTAGGAGCCGTAGATCATCGCGCGGAACATGTGCAGATACACCACGACGAAGAACGCAGAGGCGCCGGTCGAGTGCATGTAGCGGATCAGCCAGCCGCCCGGCACTTCGCGCATGATGTATTCGACGCTGGCAAAGGCCACCGGAATGCCGGCCGCGTTGAGCGATGCATCCGGCTTGTAGTGCATGACCAGAAAGATGCCGGTCACGATCTGGATCACCAGCACGAGCAGCGCGAGCGAACCGAAGAAGTACCAGAAGTTGAAGTTCTTCGGCGCGTAGTACTCGGACAGGTGCGCCTTGTAGGTCGACGTCAGCGGAAAACGCTCGTCGATCCAGTTCAGCAGAGCCTGGGGTTTCGTCGTCATTGCTTAGGCCTCGTCTTCGCCCACGAGAATCGTGGTGTCGGACAGATACATGTGGGGAGGAACTTCGAGGTTGTCCGGAGCGGGCATGCTCGCGTAGACGCGGCCGGCCAGATCGAACAGCGAACCGTGGCACGGGCAAAGGAAGCCGCCCGCCCAGTCCGCACCCATGTCGCTCTCTGCACCCATCTTGAACTTCTCGGTCGGCGAACAGCCCAGGTGCGTACAGATGCCGACCGTGACGAGGAACTCCTCCTTGATCGAGCGGTGCCGGTTCTGCGCGTACGGCGGCTGCATCGGCTTTTCCGATTCCGGATCGCTGACCTTCTCGTCGGTGCTCTCCAGCGACGCGACCATCTCGGGCGTGCGGCGCAGGATCCACACCGGCTTGCCTCGCCACTCGACCGTCATCATCTCGCCGGGGGCAAGCTGGCTGACGTCGGCCTCGACCGGAGCTCCGGCCGCCTTGGCACGGTCCGACGGCGTCAGGCTCGCGACGAACGGCACCGCTGCCGCAACCGCGCCGGCGCCCCCGACCACCGACGTCGCAACCAGCAGGTTGCGGCGACTGTTGTCCATCTTCTCTTCCACGCTCATGGCCTCTTCAAGAAGGAATGCTAGATTCCGGTTCAAAAAAACTTTCGCATTATAGGGGAAAACCGCAGCCCTTAAAAAGCCCGAAGGCGTGCCAGGGACTGCGCCACCCCCATCGGGCGCACCGTTCAGATCGCCTTGCGGTCGATCAGGGCCTGGGCCACCGTGCCCGCATCGACGTGTTCAAGCTCACCGCCGACCGGCACGCCACGCGAGATGCGCGAGACGCGAACGCCACGCGCGCCGAGCAATTCCGAAATCATGTGGGCAGTGGCTTCGCCCTCGTTCGTGAAGTTGGTGGCGAGTATCACCTCGCGCACCTCGTCATCACGGGCGCGCGCGATCAGCTTCTCCAGCCCGAGTTCGCGCGGCCCGATGCCATCGAGCGGCGACAGCCGCCCCATCAGCACATAATACAGGCCCGGATAGGCATGGGTCTGCTCGATCACCGACAGATCAGCCGGCATCTCGACCACGCACAGCAGGCTTCGATCGTGACGCGGGTCGGCGCAGCGCTCGCATACGGCCTGTTCGGTGAAGTTGTTGCAGCGCTCGCAGTGACGCAGATTCGCCAACGCTTCGGACAGGGCCGCCGACAATCGCGCAGCGCCGGGCTGGTCGCGCTGCAGCAGATGGTAGGCCATGCGCTGCGCGGACTTGGGACCGACACCGGGCAGGCAACGCAGCGCTTCGATCAAGACGTCGAGATGGGACATGGGCAGGCGCGAGGGCTCTCGTAGGTCAGGCAAGCGCCGTCAGGCGCGCACCTGACGACAGACGCAACCACCCGTACCAAGGGCGCATTGCAGATGCGCTGCGCTTACCTGCCATGCCCGGGCGCAGACGGCGCATCAGAACGGCAGCTTCATGCCCGGCGGCAGGTTCATTCCGGCGGTCATGCCGGACATCTTCTCCTGCGTGGTCGTCTCGACGCGGCGCACCGCGTCGTTGACCGCGGCGGCAACCAGGTCCTCGAGCATTTCCTTGTCGTCCATCACCGACTCATCGATGGATACGCGACGCACATCGTGCTTGCAGGTCATCACGACCTTGACCATGCCGGCGCCGGACTGGCCCTCGACCTCGATGCTGGCGAGCTGCTCCTGCATCTTCTTCATGTCTTCCTGCATCTGCTGGGCCTGCTTCATGAGCCCGGCGATTCCGCCCTTCATCATTTGCTTGTTCTCCGCGTAGGGGATGGATTCAAAGAGGTCTGACCGATTCTTCGACGAAGCGCGCGTCGAAGCGTTCGATGATTTCGCCCACGAACGGATCGTTCTCGAGCGCAGCGACCGCGGCGACGTGGCGCGCCTGCCGCTCGGCATTCGCGCGCTGAGCCGGGGTTTCGCCCTCGATCGCGCCGACCTCGACGCGCACGCGCAGCTTGCGCCCCGCGCGCTCCGAGACGAGTTCCCCGAGCCGTTCGACGAGCGCTGCGTGGACCTCGATCAGATGCTTGTGAGTATTGGCCAGGCGCAAATCGAGCCGATCGTCGGCGAAACCGACCCATTCGCAGTGCTGGCACAGTTCGCGCACCAGACCGCCCGGCGACAGGATCCGCTGCACCGCATGCCAGTCACCGGCCGAAAGCGCCGCATCGAGCGCGCCGGCGACATCGTTGCCGCGGTTCGCATGGTTGGCGCTGCGCTCTTCGGGCGCATCACTCGCGAAACGCTCCTCCGCCGACACCGGCCGATCGTCGGGCGAGGCTGGCGGAACGTCTTCCCACGGCGGCGCTTCTTCGGGGGCGCCGTCGGCCGTCGGCCGGATCACCGGCGCCATCGCTGCAGGCTCGGTGCGCGCCGGCACGGCCGCAACCGGGGCTGACGCAACTGCCGGCTTTACCGGCGAAGCCGCCTCAGGCAGCGGGCGGGCACGCCCGACCCCGTCGCCACCGACGCCCGGCAGCGGGCCGTCAAGCGGCGGTGGCTGTTCAGGCCGGAAGGCGGCCAGACGCAGCAGGGTCATCGTGAAGCCGGTGGCCTCGTCGGGCGCCATCGTCAGTTCGCTGCGCCCGTGGATCGCGATCTGGTAGGCCAGTTGGACGAATTCGGCATCGAAACGGGCGGCGTGCTCGGCCAGACGCGCACGCTCGACCTCATCGGCGATCGCCGCCGGCGCAAGCTGTACCAGCGCAATGCGCTGAAACAGCGACGCGAGGGCTTGCAGGCCGGCGTCGAATGACAGGCTGCGCGCCTCCATCGCCTCGGCCAGCGCAACCATGCGCGCCGTGTCGCCGGCCGCCAGCGCGTCGAGCAGTGCGTACAGATGGTCGTCACCGACCGTGCCGAGCATGCGCGACACACCCTCCTCCTCGAGCCGACCGGCGCCGTGGGCGATGGCCTGGTCGAGCAGGGACAGCGCATCACGCATCGAACCATTGGCCGCGCGCGCAAGATGCGCCAGCGCAGGCTGTTCGAACTCGACGCCCTCCTCGCCGAGAATGCGGCCCAGGTGATCTACGATTGCGCCCGGCGACATCTGTTTGAGGTTGAACTGCAGGCAGCGGCTGAGCACCGTGACCGGAATCTTCTGCGGGTCGGTGGTCGCGAGGATGAACTTGACGTGCTCGGGCGGCTCCTCGAGCGTCTTGAGCATCGCGTTGAAGGCATGGCCGGTGAGCATGTGCACTTCGTCGATCATGTACACCTTGTAGCGCCCCTGTACCGGCGCATACACGGCACGGTCGAGCAGCGCGGCCATGTCGTCGACACCGCGGTTGGATGCGGCGTCCATCTCGACATAATCGGGGAAGCGGTCGGCATCGATGGCGCGGCAGGCCTCGCATTGCCCGCAGGGCTCGGGCGTGACGCCGGTCTCGCAATTGAGTGCCTTGGCGAGAATTCGGCTGATCGTCGTCTTGCCCACGCCGCGCGTGCCGGTAAACAGCCAGGCGTGGTGCAGGCGACCGGTCTCGAGCGCGTGGCTCAGCGCGCGCACGACGTGATCCTGCCCCACCAGTGTGGCAAAGGACAGCGGGCGCCATTTGCGCGCGAGGACCTGATAGCTCATGGCGTCGGATTCTAGCAGGGGCGCCCCCAACTCCGGTGTGCCTTCGCAGTCCTCGATAACAAAAAGCAATTATCCAGATTCACACCATCGATTAGCTCTATGGATTTTCCGGGCCTATGCTTGATCCGTTGGGGGGCGGCCGCGAACGCGGCCGGCCAAACTCGTTGACGATGAAACCCGACTGCAATACGGCATTCGCTATGCTGTGTGCCGTACTCGCGGAAATCGCCGAGACAGTCCGAGCGGCCCTCGCCGTCTCCGGGCAAAACAAGGAGGAGCAACCATGAGCAAGTGTCCAGTAATGCATGGCAGCAACACCGAGGTCGCCCGTTCGGTGACCGACTGGTGGCCGAAGACGCTCAATCTCGACATCCTGCACCAGCACGACACCAAGACGAATCCGCTGGGCGAGGACTTCGACTACCGTGAAGAGGTCAAGAAGCTCGACTACGCCGCGCTCAAGAAGGATCTCACCGATCTGATGACCGACAGCCAGGACTGGTGGCCGGCCGACTGGGGCCACTACGGCGGCCTGATGATCCGCATGGCGTGGCACGCGGCCGGCTCCTACCGCATGGCCGATGGTCGCGGTGGCGGCGGCACCGGCAACCAGCGTTTCGCTCCGCTCAACTCCTGGCCCGACAACGCCAACCTCGACAAGGCGCGCCGCCTGCTGTGGCCGATCAAGAAGAAGTATGGCAACAAGCTCTCGTGGGCCGACCTGATCATTCTCGCCGGCAACGTCGCGTATGAGTCGATGGGCCTGAAGACCTTCGGCTTCGCCTTCGGCCGCGAGGACATCTGGCACCCCGAGAAGGACACCTACTGGGGCTCCGAGAAGGAATGGCTGGCACCCACCGACAATCCCAACAGCCGCTACTCCGGCCAGCGCGACCTGCAAAACCCGCTCGCGGCCGTGATGATGGGCCTCATTTACGTCAACCCGCAGGGTGTGGACGGCAACCCCGACCCGCTCAAGACCGCACATGACGTGCGCGAAACCTTCAAGCGCATGGCCATGGATGACGAGGAAACCGCCGCGCTGACCGTAGGCGGCCACACCGTCGGCAAGTGTCACGGTAACGGCGACGCCGAGTTGCTCGGCCCCGAGCCGGAGGCGGCCGATGTCGAGGAGCAGGGTCTGGGCTGGAACAACCACACCAAGCGTGGCGTTGGTGCCGACGCGGTAACCAGCGGCCTGGAAGGCGCCTGGACCACCAACCCGACGAAGTGGGACAACGGCTACCTGCACCTGCTGCTCAACTACGAGTGGGAGTCGAAGAAGAGTCCTGCCGGTGCGTTCCAGTGGGAACCGATCAACATCAAGGAAGAGGACAAGCCGGTCGACGCCGAGAACCCGTCGATCCGCCGCAACCCGATCATGACCGACGCGGACATGGCCATGAAAATGGACCCCGCGTACCGCAAGATCATCGAGCGCTTCTACAAGGATCCGGACTACCTGGCCAAGACCTTTGCCCGCGCCTGGTTCAAGCTGACCCACCGCGACATGGGTCCGAAGGTCCGTTACATCGGCCCCGAAGTCCCGGCCGAAGACCTGATCTGGCAGGACCCGGTACCGGCCGGAAACAAGAGCTACGACGTCAATGCGGTCAAGGCGAAGATCGCAGCGGCCGGCCTGAGCCAGTCGGACATGATCTGTACCGCCTGGGACAGCGCACGCACCTTCCGTGGCTCCGACATGCGCGGCGGCGCCAACGGTGCGCGCATCCGTCTGGCCCCCCAGAAGGACTGGGAGGGCAACGAGCCCCAGCGTCTGGCCAAGGTGCTGGCGGCTTACGAGAAGATCGCCTCCGAGACCGGCGCGAGCGTGGCCGACGTGATCGTGCTGGGCGGCAACGTCGGACTCGAGCAGGCCATCAAGGCGGCCGGCTTCGACGTGCCGGTGCCCTTCGCGCCGGGCCGTGGCGATTCCACCCAGGAGCAGACCGACGCCGAGTCCTTCGAGCCGCTCGAGCCGGTGCATGACGGCTTCCGCAACTGGCTCAAGCGGGACGACTACATCCCGCAGCCGGAGGAGATGCTGCTCGACCGCGCCCAGCTGATGGGCCTGACCGCACCCGAGATGACGGTCCTGATCGGCGGCATGCGCGTGCTCGACACCAACCACGGTGGCAGCAAGCACGGGGTATTCACCGACCGCGTGGGCGCGCTGACGAACGACTTTTTCGTCAATCTCACCGACATGGCCTACAAGTGGGAGCCGACCGGCAAGAACCTCTACGAGCTGCGTGACCGCAAGACGGGCGCCGCGAAGTGGACGGCCAGCCGCGTCGACCTGGTGTTCGGTTCGAACTCCATCCTGCGCGCCTATGCCGAGGTCTACGCCCAGGACGACAGCAAGGAAAAGTTCGTGCGAGACTTCGTCGCTGCCTGGACCAAGGTCATGAACGCTGACCGCTTCGACCTCCAGTAAGGCCGCTTCACGGGCCGCAGCGGCCCGTCATCTCTCCGCCCCGCACCGGGTTCGCCCGGCCGGGGCGGTTTTGCGTTGTGCGCAGACGCAACGTTTGCACCCTTTCGCACGACACTCGGGTTTACCCGCCCCAGCTGATCTGGCTATAGTTCGACCCAGAAAGTCGAGCACGATGCCTGCCGCAACGCTGCGGCAGACGCGAGTCCCGGCCCGCCGTGGCCTCTCACCTGCACAAGGAGAAGAGGAAGACGATGGAACAGGCAAGCAGCGCAGAGATCTCGCAACGCCGCCCCGCCCTGGGCTCGCGCATCCCGCCGCATGCCCCAGCCGCGCCGCGCCGCAAGAGCCGTCTTGCGCTCGACGCCGTCGCGGAGCTGCTCGCCGAGGCCGATGTTCGCATCGACGGAGACCGTCCCTGGGACCTGCGCTTCCATCACCCTGACACGGCCGAGCGCATCCTCGCCCGCGGCAGCCTCGGCCTGGGCCAGAGCTACATGGATGGGTGGTGGGATTGCGACCGGCTCGACGAGTTCTTCGCACGCGTGCTCGCCGCCCAACTGGACGAGAAGGTCGCCAACACCGCGCTGATCGTCGCCGGCCTGCGCGCGCGGCTGTTCAACCTGCAGAACATGCGCCGCGCCTGGCAGGTGGGACAGGAACACTACGACATCGGCAACGATTTCTTCGAGGCCATGCTCGACCGTCACATGGCCTACACCTGCGGCTACTGGGCCGAGGCACGGACGCTCGAGGACGCCCAGACCGCCAAGCTCGACCTGATCTGCCGCAAGCTCGGCCTCGCGCCCGGCATGACACTGCTCGACATCGGTTGCGGCTGGGGCAGCCTGATGCGCTACGCCGCACGTGAATACGGGGCGCGCTGCTCCGGCGTGACAATCTCCAGGGAACAGGCAGACTACGGCGCTGCCCTGTGTAAAGGCCTGCCGGTCGACTTCCTGCTCAAGGACTACCGCGAACTCGACGGCAGCTTCGACCGCATCGCCTCGGTCGGCATGTTCGAGCACGTCGGCCAAAAGAACTACCGCACCTATTTCGAAACCGCGCGACGCGTGCTCGCCGACGGCGGCCTGTTCGTACTGCACACCATCGGCAAGAACCGTCGCGGCGTCCCAACCGATCCGTGGATCGAGCGCTACATCTTTCCAAACGGCGCCCTGCCGGCGATGGGCGAGATCGCCGACGCAGCCGAGGAATTCTTCGTCATCGAGGATGTACACAACTTCGGCGCCGACTATGACCGCACACTGATGGCCTGGCACGCCAACTTTGAGGCTGCCTGGCCACAGTTTTCCGATCGCTACGGCGAGCGCTTCTATCGCATGTGGCGCTACTACCTGCTGGCCTGTGCCGGAACCTTCCGCGCCCGTACCACCCAACTTTGGCAGTTCGTCCTGTCGCCCAAGGGCACGCCCGGCGGCTATCGCTGTCCACGCTGACGACTACATCGCGCGCACCTGGCCGCCCGAGGGCGGCTTTTTTTGTCAATCGATGTCTTTCAGCTATCGGAGTGCTTTCAAGCATCAATTGGAACTATGGATCAGCAGGGCCGATACTTGTACTGAACAAATGGCTGGAGGAGCTGCACATGGTCACCGAAGTCGCACGCATGCACTACCAGCGAGCCGGCCTGACGGGCTTCCTGCGCGCGATTGGCGGCTGGGCGATTGCCCTGGCTGGTCTCGTTCTGCTCGCGACGCAACTGTACGGCCAGTTCAGCACGCTGCCCATCGGCGTTCGCCACGCCATCGCCGGGGGCACCATGGCCGCCGCCGCGACCGCCCTGGGCGCGCTGCCGGTGCTGGTCATGCGGAACATCGCGGTCGGAACTCAGGGCGCACTGCTCGGATTCGGCGCGGGCGTGATGCTCGCCGCAAGCGTGTTCTCGCTGCTGTTGCCGGGTTTTGACGCCGCCATCGCCCAGGGCGCCAGCGACAGCGTTGCGGCCCTGATCATCGCCGCGGGCCTGACGATCGGCGCAGCGGCGCTGCTGGCGATCGACCGCAGTCTGCCCCACACCCACCAGCCGGGGCGCGAGCGCAGCGTTGCGGCGGTGTGGCTGTTCGTGTTCGCGATCGCCGTGCACAACATTCCGGAAGGTCTGGCGATCGGCGTTGCCGCGGGCGAGGCCGGTAGCGGCCGGGCGGTGGCCACCGGCATCTCGCTGCAGAACGTGCCCGAAGGGCTGATCATCGCGATCGCCCTGCTCACCGCAGGCTATGGCCGCGGGCTGGCCTTCGGCGTGGCGGTGCTGTCCGGACTGGTCGAGCCGCTCGCCGCGATCGTCGGCTCGGTAATGGTCGCGGTATCGGCCGCCCTGCTGCCCTGGGGCCTGGCTGCGGCAGCCGGCGCAATGCTCTTCGTGGTGAGCCACGAAATCATTCCGGAATCGCACCGGCGCGGCCACGAAACCCTGGCCACCGCCGGCCTGCTGATCGGCTTCGTGACGATGATGCTGCTCGACACGCTGCTCTGAGCGCAAACGAAAAACGGGCGTCGCGCAATGCGACGCCCGTTACATGTTCAGGGTGGCGAGCCTGACCCCCGGCACTCGCAGGTTACAGCTGTGGCTGCTGCCTTCCGGCCCTGACCAGGTTCACCGCTCTGCAATGCGGGGAGACCCGCCACGGGTCCGATTGTATCAGCAAGCCGCGCTCGCGCGATGGCACTTCGGCCTGTCATCCTTGTTGCGTATCATCGGACGTTCCGCCACGGCGAGAGCCCGATGCCTCCATGAAGCACTTTGCATCGCCCCGTACGGTCCACAGGTCCGCCCGGCCACCAGCCGGCCGGAGCCGCTGATGCGCGGGCACTTCGAATGCCGCAGTGACGCGCGCGGCCAGGTGCTGCATGTCGCCGGCGACTGGACGCTTGCGCACTACGCCGCACTCGATGGCGAACGGGACGCGCTGCGCCGCAGCGCCGGCGCCGCCGAACATGTAGACCTCGACGCCATCGGCGCGCTCGACACCGCCGGCGCGCGACTGCTGTGCGCTGCAATCGACAAGGCGAAGCTGCACGCGGCACTCGCGCCGCTGCCCGAGCGGCGTCGCGCCCTGATCGAGACCGTCGCGTCCGCGCTCGAGCACGACGTACACGCCAGCGAGGTGCCACGCAGCAACTCCGCGGGCGACGTGCTCGCCCACATCGGTCAGACGGTCCTGGCCTTTCGCGATCACTTCGTCGGCATCTGCGCACTCATCGGTCTCACTCTGGAGACCGCCGTGCGCATCCTGCCGCGCCCGGGGCGCTGGCGCATGACGTCCTTCGTCGCACATCTGGAGCGCACCGGCCTGGACGCGCTGCCCATCGTCGCGCTGCTGACCTTTCTGGTTGGCGCCGTCGTGGCCTTTCTCGGCGCGACGGTGCTGACCGGCTTTGGCGCCAGCATCTACACCGTCGATCTGGTCGCCTACTCCTTCCTGCGCGAATTCGGCGTGCTGCTCGCGGCGATTCTCGTCGCCGGGCGCACCTCGAGCGCGTTCGCCGCGCAGATCGGCTCGATGCGGGCCAACGAAGAGGTCGACGCGATTCGCGTGCTGGGCCTGTCACCGGTCGAGCTGCTGGTGCTGCCGCGCGTGCTCGCCTTGCTCGTCGCACTGCCGGTGCTCGCCTTCGTCGCGATGATCTCGGGACTGGCCGGCGGGATGATCGTGTGCGCGCTCAAGCTCGACATCTCGCCGACCATGTTCCTGTCGGTGATCGAAACCAACGTCGCGCTGCGCCACTTTCTCATCGGCATGGCCAAGGCCCCGGTGTTCGCCTTTCTGATCGCGGTGATCGGCTGCAACGAGGGCTTTCGCGCCGGCGGCAGCGCACAGTCGGTGGGCGAGCACACCACATCGGCCGTCGTGCAGTCGATCTTCGTGGTCATCGTGGTCGACGCAATCGCCGCGCTGTTCTGCATGGAGATGGGCTGGTGAGCGCGCCGGATAACGTCGTCGAGGTGCGCGGCCTGGTCACGCGCTTCGGCAGCCTCGTGGTGCATGAGGGGCTGGACCTCGATGTGCGGCGCGGCGAGATCCTCGGCGTGGTCGGCGGCTCGGGCACCGGCAAGTCGGTACTGTTGCGCACCATCCTCGGCCTGCAGCGGCCGGCGGGCGGCAGCGTGCGCGTGTTCGGCGAGGATCTGGCCACGCTGGCGCCGCGCGAGCGCAGCCGCGTCGAGCGACGCTTCGGCGTGCTGTTCCAGCGTGGTGCGCTGTTCTCGTCGCTGACGGTGGCCGAGAACGTCGCCCTGCCGCTGCTCGAGCATGCCGGGCTCACGCGCGACGAGGCGGCGCCGCTGGCCGCGCTCAAGATCGCGCTGGCCGGCCTGCCGGCCGACGCCGGCGCGCGCCTGCCGGCCGAGCTGTCCGGCGGCATGGTCAAACGCGCCGCGCTGGCGCGCGCGCTGGCGCTCGATCCGGATATCCTGTTCCTCGACGAACCCACCGCCGGGCTGGACCCGATCGGCGCGGCCGCCTTCGACCGGCTGATCGCGACGCTGCGCGACGCGCTCGGCCTGACGGTCTTCGTCGTCACGCACGATCTGGACACGCTGTACGCGATCACCGATCGTGTCGCGGTACTCGCGCGCCGCCGTGTCATCCTGAACGCCGACCTGGCCACCGTCGCACAAAGCGACGACGCCTGGGTACGCGACTATTTCCGCGGCCCGCGTGGTCGCGCCGCGGCCACCGCATCCGTCACGGAGGGCAACTGAATGGAAACCCGTGCGCATCACGTGCTGATCGGCCTGTTCACGCTGGCCGCGGCCATCGGCGCGCTGCTGTTCGCGCTGTGGCTGGGCCAGAGCGGCGCCGAGCGCGACCAGGCGCTCTACGACATCGCCTTCCACGAACCGGTCACCGGCCTGTCGCGCGGCAGCACGGTGGAATTCAACGGCATCCGCATCGGCGACGTGGCGAGCCTGCGGCTCGACCCCGCCGACCCGCGCCGGGTCTTCGCACGCGTGCGCATCGACCCGAGCGCACCGATGCGCGGCGACACCCAGGCGCGTCTCGTGCCGGCGGGCATCACCGGGCTGTCGATCATCCGCCTGACCAGCGGCGACGACCCGGACAGCCCGCCGCTGCTGTCAGACCACGACAAGGTGCCGGTGATCGTCGCCACCCCCTCGCCGCTGAGCCGGCTACTGGCCGACGGCGAAGACGTGATGCTCAACGTCAACGAACTGCTGATCCGCGCACGCGAGGCCCTGTCGCCGCAGACCGTCGACGACCTGTCCGCGACGGTGCACAACCTGCGGCTGGTGAGCGACTCGCTGGCCGGGCGCCGCGACGAACTGGCCACGATGCTCGACGACGCCAACCGCCTGATCGCGTCGACTCACCGGCTGGTCGACGGGGAACTGGGCGACACGCTGGCCAGCGCGTCGCGGGCGATGAACGCGGTCGAGCGCACGGTCGGCGAGATCGAATCCATCGTGCGTGACAACCGCGGCAATGTCGAAGGCGGGTTGCGCGGGCTGGCCGACGTCGGCCCGGCCATGGCCGAACTGCGCGCGACGCTGGCCTCGCTGCGCACCATCACCCGCCAGCTCGAGGACAGTCCGCGCGACTATCTGCTCGGCCGCCAGCCCACCCGGGAGTTCCAGCCATGAAGCGCCGCCTCGTCCTCGCCGCCCTGTCACTGGCCGCACTGCTGCCCGCCTGCTCCATCCTGCCGGAGCGCGAAGCGGTCGACGTCTATCTGCTGCCCGGTGCGATCGATCACGCCGCGGCACCCGCCGGCCCGCAGATCGACGTCTCGCTGCGCGTGCTGCGCCCGGTCAGCGGTTCGCGCATCGCCGGGCGACGCATCGTCGTGATCCCCGACGACCGGCTGGTGAGCGTCTACCAGGGCGCGGCCTGGACCGACCCGGCTCCGGTACTGATGCGCGAGCGCATCGTCGACGCGCTGCTGGCCGGACAGCGCTTCGCCTCGGTCAGCACCGACGAACGCAGTCTGTTCGCGGATTTCGAACTCGACACCGAACTGCGCGCCTTCCAGAGCGAATATCGCAATGGTCGTCCCGAGGCGGTGATCCGCATCGATGTCCGCCTGGCGCAGGGCAACACCCGGCACATCGTCGCCAGCCAGCGCTTCGAGGCGCGTGAGAACGCCGCAGGCACCGCGGTGGCCGATGTCGTGGACGCCATGGGACGCGCGGCCGACCGCGTCGCGCAGGACATCGCTCGCTGGTCGGCGCAACACACCGCGACCGACACCACGCCCTGAGACCGCGACGACCCGTCATGGTGCATCGCAGCGCGCACATGACCCGAAGCGGTGCGCGCCTGGCCCGCACGGACACCCGGACAGGGCTCACCAACCCCCTCTCGAAGCAGCCATGGACCGCAGCTGCAGGCATCCCGGGCGCCGCCCCGCGATGGTGCGCCCCGTGCAGTCTGGCACGGTGCTTGCATTGAAAGTCCCCAGGGATGCCCGACGCAGCGTCGCGAAACCGCGGCATCCGAATGAATACGTCATTCCAAAGCAGCCCGGCCAAGGACGGCCCGACTGCCGGGCAGACAGAGCTGCCCGAGGATCAGCGCCGATCCCTGACGACATCGAATCATGTTCCGGCCATGCGTCGGAGCGTTGTTGCGAGGGGAAATCATGCGCAAACAGAAACTGGTAATGGTCGGCAACGGCATGGCCGGGGTGAAGACCCTGGAAGAACTGCTCAAGTACGCGCCCGAGCAGTACGACATCACCGTCTTCGGCGCCGAGCCGCACGGCAACTACAACCGCATCATGCTCTCGCCGGTGCTCGCCGGCGAAATGGGCCTGCCCGAGATCATGCTCAATGATCTCGACTGGTATGCCGACAACGGCATCACGCTGCACACCGGCCGCAAGGTGGTCGAGATTGATCGCGTGCGCCGCGTCGTGCGCGCCGACGACGGCACCGAGGCCGAATACGACCGCCTGCTGCTGGCGACCGGCTCCAACCCCTTCATCCTGCCGGTGCCCGGCGCCGACCTGCCCGGCGTGATCGCCTATCGCGACATCGCCGACACCGAAACGATGATCCAGGCGGCCAGCACCTGGCGCCACGCGGTCGTCGTCGGCGCCGGCCTGCTCGGACTGGAAGCGGCCAACGGTCTCGCGCTGCGCGGCATGGATGTGACCGTGGTGCACCTGGCCGACTGGATCATGGAACGCCAGCTCGACCAGCCGGCGGCCGACCTGCTGCAGGCCTCGCTCGAATCCAAGGGCCTGAAGTTCGAACTGGGCGTGCAGACCGCCGCGCTCGAAGCCGGCGAGGATGGGCGCGTGGCCGCACTCAAGCTCGCCGACGGACGCAGCCTGCCGGCCGACCTCGTCGTGATGGCCGCCGGCATCCGCCCCAACACCGCGCTGGCCGAGTCGGCCAGGCTGCACTGCGACCGCGGCATCGTCGTCGGCGACACCATGCAGACCGTGACCGACCCGCGCATCTACGCCATCGGCGAATGCGTCAGCCACCGCGGCGTGAGCTACGGCCTGGTCGCGCCGCTGTTTGAGCAGGCCAAGGTCTGTGCCAACCATCTGGCCGGCTTCGGCATCGGCCGCTACGAGGGCTCGGTGACCTCGACCAAGCTCAAGGTCACCGGCGTCGACGTGTTCTCGGCCGGTGACTTTTCCGGCGGCGAGGGCTGCGACGAGATCGTGCTGCATGATCGCGCCGGCGGCGTGTATCGCAAGATCGTGCTGCGCGACGACAAGCTCGCCGGTGCGGTGATGGTCGGCGACACCACCGACGGCGCCTGGTACTTCCAGCTCATGCGCGAAGGCAAGAACGTCGCCGAGATGCGCGACCACCTGATGTTCGGCCAGAGCTTCTCGCAGTCGCATCTGGGCGACGCCGGCCACCAGGGCCAGAATCTGGCCGCCAGCCTGCCCGACACGGCGGAAGTGTGCGGCTGCAACGGCGTGTGCAAGGGCACCATCGTCCGCGCGATCAAGGAAAAGGGCTTGTTCACGCTCGACGACGTCAAGAAGCACACCAAGGCGTCGAGTTCCTGCGGGTCCTGCACCGGGCTGGTCGAGCAGTTGCTGGCCTCGACCATCGGCGGCGCCTTCCAGGCCGCCGACAAGCATTCCAAGCCGATCTGCGCGTGCACCGACCACAACCACGGCGAGGTGCGTCAGGCGATCCGCGAGCGCAAGCTGCTGACCATCCCCGACGTCATGCGCGCGCTGGAGTGGAAGACCCCCAACGGCTGCGCGACCTGCCGCCCGGCGCTCAACTACTACCTGCTCTCGACCTGGCCGTTCGAGGCCGAGGACGATCCGCAGAGCCGTTTCGTCAATGAGCGCAGCCACGCCAACATCCAGAAGGACGGCACCTATTCGGTGGTGCCGCGCATGTTCGGCGGCCTGACCACGCCCGACGAGCTGCGCGCGATCGCCAACGTGGCCGAGAAGTATCAGATCCCGACGGTCAAGGTCACCGGCGGCCAGCGCATCGACCTGCTCGGCGCGAAGAAGGCCGACCTGCCGCTGATCTGGCACGACCTGGGCGAAGCCGGCATGGTCTCGGGCCACGCCTACGGCAAGAGCCTGCGCACCGTGAAGACCTGCGTCGGCTCCGAACACTGCCGCTTCGGCACGCAGCGCTCGATGGAGATGGGCGTCAAGCTCGAGAAGATGCTCTTCGGCATGTGGTCGCCCCACAAGGTCAAGCTCGCGGTGTCGGGCTGCCCGCGCAACTGCGCCGAATCGGGCATCAAGGATGTGGGCGTGATCGGCGTCGATTCGGGCTACGAGCTTTACGTGGCGGGCAACGGCGGCATCAAGACCGAGGTCGCGCAGTTCCTGTGCAAGGTCGCGAGCGACGAAGAGGTGATGGAGTACGGCGGTGCCTTCCTGCAGCTGTATCGCGAAGAAGCGTATTACCTGGAACGCACGGTGCATTACGTCGAGCGAGTCGGCATGGAGCACGTCAAGCGTCTGGTCGTCGAGGACGAGGACAACCGCCGCGCACTCTACGAGCGGCTGCTGTTCGCGCTGCGCGACGCCCCCGACCCGTGGGCCGAGCAGGCCGCCCAGCCGAAGCTGCGCGAGCAGTTCGAGCCGCTCCCGGCGTGACCCCGACCCAACAGGAACCCAGGACCATGAACATGCCCCTACCCCAATCCGCGACCACCTGGCGCCGCGTGTGCGCGCTTGACGACATCCCGGTGCTCGGCGCCCGCACGCTGGAACACCCCACCCACGGCGCGATCGCCGTCTTCCGCAACGGCGACGACGAGGTCTTCGCACTGTCGGACCGCTGCCCGCACAAGGGCGGCCCGCTGTCGGCCGGCATCGTGCACGGGCGCAGCGTCACCTGCCCGCTGCACAACTGGCGCATCGGCCTCGAGGACGGCCACGCGGCCGAACCCGACGAGGGCTGCACGGCCCGCTTCGACGCGCGCGTCGAGGACGGGCACGTGCTGTTGCTGCTCTAGCCGGCGCAACCCCTCCCACGAAATCCGCCCGAAACGACGCGCGCTGCGGCGCGCGGCGCGGGCCCGTATTGCCCGGAGAACCCCCATGGACCGCAAATCCTTCCTCGCCGCCGGCCACACGCCGACGCTGATCGCCTCCTTCCTGTACTTCGACCTCGCCTTCATGGTGTGGGTGCTGCTCGGCCCGCTCGCGGTCGGCATCGCCGACGACCTCGGTCTGACCCACTCGCAGAAGGGCCTGATGGTCGCCACCCCGGTGCTCGCCGGCGCGCTGCTGCGCGTGGTCATGGGCGTGCTGGTCGACCGCCTGTCACCCAAGCGCGCGGCCATCATCGGCCAGATCGTCGTCATCGGCGCGCTGGCCTGGGCCTGGCTGGCCGGCATCCACTCCTACGAGCAGACGCTGGTGCTGGGCATCTTCCTGGGCATGGCCGGTGCTGCCTTCGCCGCCGCGCTGCCGCTGGCCTCGCGCTGGTATCCGCCCGAGCACCAGGGCACGGCCATGGGCATCGCCGGCGCCGGCAACTCGGGTACGGCGTTCGCCGCGCTGTTCGCGCCGGGGCTGGCCATCGCCTACGGCTGGGAGAACGTGTTCGGGCTCGCGCTGATTCCGCTCGTC
Source organism: uncultured Azoarcus sp. (assembly GCA_963975885.1). Classification (GTDB taxonomy): domain Bacteria; phylum Pseudomonadota; class Gammaproteobacteria; order Burkholderiales; family Rhodocyclaceae; genus Pseudazoarcus. The sequence continues at coordinate 56,004 of CAXBIS010000016.1, read as the reverse complement.
GCGGTGTTCGTGATGTTCATCTTCGTCGCCAGGGACGCGCCCGACGCGCCGCCGCCGAAGACGCTCGCCGAATACCTGAAGGTCCTCAAGGACCGTGATGCATGGTGGTTCATGTTCTTCTACTCGGTGACCTTCGGCGGTTTCGTCGGCCTGGCCTCGTCGCTGGTGATCTACTTCAACACCCAGTACGGACTGGACGCGAAGACTGCCGGCTACTTCACCGCCGCCTGCGTGTTCGCCGGCTCGCTGGTGCGCCCCATCGGCGGCAATGTCGCCGACCGCATCGGCGGGGTACGATCGCTGTCCATGATGTATCTCGTCGCCGCCTTCTTCATCGTCATCGCCAGTTTCGGTCTGTCCTCGGTGTGGGCCGGCGCGGCGGCCTTCGTGTGCGCGATGCTCGCACTCGGCATGGGCAACGGCGCGGTATTCCAGCTCGTGCCGCAACGCTTCCGCCGCGAGATCGGCGTGATGACCGGTCTGGTCGGCATGGCCGGCGGCGTCGGCGGCTTCTGGCTCGCGTCCAGCCTGGGCTTCTCGCAGGAGCTGACCGGCAGCTACCAGCCCGGCCTGCTCGCCTTCGCCTTTCTCGCCGTGCTGGCGCTGGTCGGCCTGACCGGCGTCAAGCGCCGCTGGCGCACCACCTGGGGCACGCCGCACCTGACCGGCGCGAAGATCTGACCGCTATGAACACGCGCCCGCCCGCGACGCTGCAGGTCGAACTCGGCCACGCCTCGCTGCGCGGCGCACATGCGCACAACGAGGATTTCTGCGGCGCGGTCACGCCCGACGGCGCGGAGCTCGACGCCAAGGGCGTGCTGGCCGCGATCGGCGACGGCGTGGGCGGACACGCCGACGGGCGCGAGGCGTCCGAATTCGCCGTGCGCGGCCTGCTTGCCGACTACTACGCCACGCCCGACACCTGGGGCATCGCGCAGAGTCTGGAGACGGTCATCAACGCGCTCAACCGCTGGCTCGCCTCGCAGACGGCGCGCTCGCGCGAGGCCGCCGGCATGGCCACCACGCTGTCCGCGCTGGTGCTGCGCGGGCGGCGCTACACCATCGCCCATGTGGGCGACTCGCGCATCTACCGCCTGCGCGGCGGCCGGCTCGACCGCCTGACTTCCGATCACGTGTGGGCCCACCCCGAACTGGACAACGTGCTCTCGCGCGCGATCGGCCTGGACGAGCGCGTGGCGATCGACATTGCCGACGGCGACGCCGAGGTCGGCGACGTGTTCGCGCTGCTCACCGACGGTGTGTGGGAGACATTGGGCGACGCACGCATCAGCGAGACGCTGGCGCAGAAGGCGACGCCGGAAGCCGTGGCGCAACTGCTCGCGCGCGGTGCCGAACACGCCGGCAGCCGCGACGATTGCACGGCGCTGGTAGTGCGCGTCACCGCCCTGCCCGCCGACGACCTGCGCGACGCGATCTCGCGCATGAGCGCGCGCCCCCTGCCGCCGCTGCTCAAGCCCGGCGAGACGCTGGATGGCCTGACGGCCGAGGCCCTGGTGCATGACTCGCGCATGACGCGGCTGTACCGCGTGCGCGACGCAGCCGGGCGTCAGTACGTGCTCAAGACGCTGCGCCCCGAGGCGTCCGACGCCGCATGCACCGCCGCGCTGGCGCACGAGGAATGGCTCGCCAGCCGCGTGCGCGACGCGCATTTCCCGCAAGTCGTGCCGCAACCGGCCGCCACCAGGCTCTATTACCTGATGAGCTGGCACGAGGGTGCGACGCTGGCCGCGCGCCTGGCCGCCGGCCAGCCCTTCGCCGCGACCGAGGTGGCCGAACTGGGCATCGAACTGGTCAAGGGCCTGGCCACATTGCACCGGCTGGCCATCGTTCACCGCGACATCAAGCCAGCCAACCTGCACGTGGGCGCCGACGGCCGCCTGCGCATCCTCGACCTGGGTGTGGCCGCCTCGGACGGCCAGGCCGAGGCGCGCGTATTCGGCGAGATCAACAACCCCGGCACGCCCAGCTACATGGCGCCCGAACTGTTCGCCGGCGAGAGCGCGAGCGTGCGCAGCGACCTGTACGCGGCCGGCGTCACGTTGTACGAACTGCTCACCCGACGCTTCCCCTACGGCGAGATCGAACCCTTCCAGCGCCCGCGCTTCGGCGACCCGGTGCCACCCACGCGCTGGCGTGCCGACATCCCGCACTGGCTCGAATCGGTGATCCTCAAGGCGGTCGCGCGCGAGCGGCGCGACCGCTTCGAGACCGCCGAGGAATTCCTGCTCGCCCTCGAGGTGGGCGCCCACCGCCCGCTCGCCGTGCCGCGCAGCAGCCCCCTGCTGCGACGCGACCCGGAGCTGGGCATCAAGATCGCGCTGGTCGTCTCGGGCGTGCTCAACATCCTGCTGCTGTACCTGTTGCTGGCGCGCTGAGGCGCGGCCCATTCACACGGAGCGATCGCCCCGCCATCCCCTTGGCGGGGCGATCGCTCATCCGCAGCGGCATCACGCCACTGACACAATCCGTGCTGCATCGCACCAGAGACGTGCCCGACACGGTGCGTGATGGCCCGCGATGGTGCGCACGCCGCATGCGCGTGCGCTAGAACCCATCGCGCATGCCGGCGGAATCTCCCGAAAACACTGCGGTTTTCCACAATTGCGTGGAACTGGCACGACGTTTGCGTAAGTACGTTCGACGCCACCGAACTCGTGTTCCGACGAAGGATCCGGGCCGGCGGCCGGGACGGAAAACCCGTCCGCATGCGAATCAGCCGCTCCGACGATGGAGCGCAAACGGGGCAACGGCGCCCATGACAAGTCCTCGGACCGGTCATGGGCGCCGTTGCTTTGTGGAACCGGATCTTTTGCAAACCCAGGAGTACGACGATGCACGCACACACCCCGAAATCCGCGACGCCGAGCCTGTCGCGCACCCTTCGCGGCACGGCCGCCGCCCTCGGCATGGCATTGGCGACGCTGGCCACGCCGGCCGCCGCCTTGGGCGATATCGAGAAGCCCGACCTGAAGTTCGGCTTCATCAAGCTCACCGACATGGTGCCGCTCGCGGTCGCCTACGAGAAACACTACTTCGAGGATGAAGGCCTGTTCGTGACGCTCGAGGCCCAGGCCAACTGGAAGGTCCTGCTCGACCGCACCATCTCCGGCGAACTCGATGGCGCACACATGCTGGCGGGGCAACCCATCGGTGCGACGATCGGCTTCGGCACCAAGGCGCACATCGTCACCGCCTTCTCGATGGATCTCAACGGCAACGCCATGACGGTCTCGAACGACGTCTGGGCCGCAATGAAGCCCAACATCCCGCACAAGGACGGCAAGCCGGTACACCCGATCAAGGCCGAAGCGCTCGCCCCGGTCGTCAAGACCTTCCGCGATGGCGGCACGCCGTTTCGCATGGGCATGGTCTTCCCGGTCTCCACACACAACTACGAGCTGCGTTACTGGCTCGCCGCCGGCGACATCCACCCCGGCTTCTATGCGCCGGAACGCGGTGACACCACCGGCCAGATCGACGCCGAAGTACTGCTTTCGGTGACTCCGCCGCCGCAGATGCCGGCCACGCTCGACGCCGGCACCATCCACGGCTACATGGTCGGCGAACCGTGGAACCAGCAGGCCGTGTTCCGCGGCATCGGCGTTCCGGTGATCACCGACTACGACATCCGCAACAACATCGCCGAGAAGGTTTTCGGTGTCACCGCCGACTGGGCCGAAGCCAACCCCAACACCCATGTGGCCGTGGTCAAGGCACTGATCCGCGCGGGCAAGTGGCTGGACGAGGAGAACAACAAGAACCGCAAGGAGGCGGCGAAGATGATTTCGGCCGCGCAATACGTGGGTGCCGATTACGAGGTGATCGCCAACAGCATGACCGGCATCTTCGAGTTCGAGAAGGGCGACAAGCGCGCTGCGCCCGACTACAACGTGTTCTTCCGCTACAACGCGACCTATCCGTACTACTCGGACGCAGTCTGGTACCTCACGCAGATGCGCCGCTGGGGCCAGATCGCGGAGCACAAGCCGGATAGCTGGTACCTCGAGACGGCCAAGAAGGTCTTCCGCCCCGACGTCTACCAGCAGGCCGCCAAGGAGCTGATCGCCGAAGGCAAGATGAGCGCCGCCGACTTCCCCGACTTCGCCAACGAAACGGGTTTTCGCAGCGTCGAGCACACCACCTTCATCGACGGCCTCACCTTCGACGGCAGGAAGCCGAACGCCTATATCGATCAATTCAAGATCGGCCTCAAGGGCAGCGACAAAACCAAGTAAGTCATGGCGTGCGGGGCGCCGTGCGGCGTCCCGCGCAAGCAGATCCGAAGGAGTATCCCCATGCTGACTCAAACAGCGAACCTATTCGGGAAACTGGGCCTGACCTGGTTTGTTCCGTTCGTGCGCCTCGCCGCAGGCGAGGACCCGCGCCAACAACTGCGTGAAATACTGGTACAGATCGGCATTCCGATACTCGCGCTGGCGCTCTTCGTGGCGCTCTGGGGCGCGCTCGCCTCGGGCGTACAGACCAGTCTGGGCGCCATCCCCGGACCGGCCCAGGTGCTGTCGGAAGCCCAGGGGCTGATGGTCGAGCACGCCAACGAGCGTGCGCGCGGCGAAGCCTTTCTCGAGCGTCAGGAGGCGCGCCACGCCGCCATCCTTGCCCAGAATCCGAACGCCGAAGTCACGGTTCGCGCCTATACCGGCAAGCCGACCTACATCGACCAGATCTTCACCAGCCTGTACACGGTATTCACCGGCTTCGCACTGGCGACGCTGATCGCGGTGCCTCTGGGCATCCTGTGCGGGCTCTCGCGCACCTTCCAGATCGCGCTCAATCCGCTGATTCAGATCTTCCGGCCGGTATCGCCACTGGCCTGGCTGCCCATCGTCACCCTGGTCGTCAGCGCGGTGTATGTGTCGGCCGATCCGATGTTCGAGCGCAGCTTCGTCGTCTCCGCAATCACCGTGACGCTGTGCTCGATGTGGCCGACGCTGATCAACACGGCGGTGGGCGTGGCTTCGATCGACAAGGACCTGATCAACGTCTCCAAGGTGTTGCGGCTGGACTGGTGGACCAAGGTCACCAAGATCGTGCTGCCGTCCTCGCTCGGACTGATCTTCACCGGTCTGCGCCTGTCGCTCGGAGTGGGCTGGATGGTGTTGATCGCCGCCGAGATGCTGGCGCAGAACCCCGGGCTCGGGAAGTTCGTGTGGGACGAGTTCCAGAACGGCAGTTCCAGCTCGCTGGGCCGAATCATGGTGGCGGTGTTCACGATCGGCATCGTCGGCTTCCTGCTCGATCGCGTCATGGCCACGCTGCAGCAGCTCGTCAGCTTCCGCACAGACAACACCTGAGGAGGATTGCATCATGGCCCAAACCGCCCTCAAGAGCGCCCCGGAGACGGTTGTCGAAGCTCCGGCAGCCGTGCCGGCGCAGCCCTTCCTCGAATTGCGCGGCGTATCCAAGTCCTACGGCAGTGGCGCGAATGCCACGTCGGTACTGAAGGACATCGACCTGGCGATCACCGAAGGCGAATTCGTCGCCATCGTCGGCTTCTCCGGCAGCGGCAAGACCACGCTGATCTCGCTCATCGCCGGCCTCATCGCGCCGGACGGCGGCGAGGTACGGTTCAAGGGGCGGCCCGTGCGCGCACCCGGCCCCGAGCGCGGCGTCGTGTTCCAGAGCTATTCGCTGATGCCGTGGATGACGGTACGCCAGAACGTGGCGCTGGCGGTCGACCGCATCTTCGCCGACCGTCCCGCCAGCGAGCGCAAGAGCCGCGTCGAGCGCTATATCGACATGGTCAACCTCGGCAGCGCGCTGGACAAGCGCCCGGCCGAGCTGTCCGGCGGCATGCGTCAGCGCGTGTCGGTGGCGCGTGCGCTGGCCGGCGACCCCGAAATGCTGCTGCTCGACGAGCCGCTCTCGGCACTCGACGCGCTGACCCGCGCCAACCTGCAGGACGAGATCATCGAGATCTGGAATCAGGAGAAGAAGACCGTCGTCCTCATCACCAACGACGTGGACGAGGCCATCATCATGGCCGACCGCATCATCCCGCTGAACCCCGGCCCCGGCGCCACCCTCGGCCCGCAGTTTCGCGTCGACCTGCCGCGTCCGCGCGATCGCCGCGAAATGAACCACGACCCCGAGTTCAAGCGCATCCGCAAGGAGGTCACGCAATACCTGATGCAGATCGGCCAGGCGCAACAGTCGCAGGGCGCCCAAGTCATCGCGCTACCGTCGGTGTTGCCCAACACCAGCCGCGAATACGAGGTGGGCCTCAAGGCCTATGCGGCAGCGGCGCCGGAGCGCCCGGCCGCCGACAACAGCCGCTACGTGGACTTCTCCAAGGTCTCGAAGATCTACCCGACCCGATCCGGTCCGGTCACCGTGGTCGAGGAGTTCGAGCTCAAGATCCGCCGCGGGGAGTTCATCTCCATCATCGGCCACTCGGGCTGCGGCAAGTCCACGGTGTTGTCGATGATGGCGGGCCTGAACGAGATCAGCGAGGGCGTCATCGTGCTCGACGGCCGCGAGGTCGCCGCTGCAGGACCGGATCGAGGCATCGTCTTCCAGGCGCCCAGCCTGGTCCCATGGCTGAGCGCCTTCGAGAACGTTGCGCTGGGCGTCGAACAGGTCTTCCCGCATGCATCGAAGCAGGAACGGCGCGATATCGTCGCCCACTTCCTCGACCGCGTGGGGCTGGCCGACGCAATGCACAAGAAGGCTGCGGATCTGTCCAACGGCATGAAGCAGCGGGTCGGCATCGCACGTGCCTTCGCGCTCTCGCCCAAGCTGCTGCTGCTTGACGAACCCTTCGGCATGCTCGACTCGCTCACCCGCTGGGACCTGCAGGAAGTACTGATGGACGTATGGGCACGCACCCAGCTCACTGCCATCGTAGTCACGCATGACGTCGACGAGGCCATCCTGCTTGCAGACCGCGTGGTGATGATGACCAATGGCCCGCGTGCGAAGGTCGGCAAGATCCTCGAGATCGACCTGCCACGCCCGCGCACCCGCAAGCAACTGCTCGAACACCCGGACTACTATCGCTTGCGCGAGCAACTGCTGGGCTTCCTCCAGGAGTGCGACCACACGCACTGAACCCCACGCGTCGCACCCATGGGAGCGGCCATGCACACGCATGGCCGCTCCCGGTTTGCCGGAACACGCAGCGGCCGTCCGACCCGACGTCGGAACATGACTGCATCGGCCGGGTCACAGGGTCGTTTCCCGAAGAGGCAGGCGCAATGACCGGACGCAATCCATGCACCATCGACCGCCGCCGCTTTCTGGCGCTGGCCGCGCTCGGCACCCTCGGCCTGAAGCTGCCAAGCGCGCGCGCCGCGGAACCGATCCTGCGCGCGATCCCGTCCACGGGCGAGCGTCTGCCGGCAATCGGCATGGGAACGTGGATCACCTTTGATGTCGAGTCGAGCTTTCGCACCGGCGCTGACGCGCTGACCGCGCGCTGGCAGGTACTGCGCGAATTCTTCGCTGCCGGCGGGCGGCTGATCGACTCCTCGCCCATGTACGGTCGCGCCGAGGCCGTGCTGGGTGAACTGCTGCCGCAGACGGACGGGGCCGATGCGCTGTTTGCGGCGACCAAGGTGTGGACGCCCGGGCAATGGGTGGGCGAGCGTCAGATGGCGCGCTCACTGCAACTGTGGGGGCTGGAGCGCTTCGACCTGATGCAGGTGCACAACCTGCTCGATTGGGAGGCCCACCTGCCGACGCTCCGGCGCATGAAAGAAGAGGGCTCGGTGGGCACCATCGGCATCACCACCTCGCACGGCCGGCGCCACGACGAGTTCGAGGCCATCGTCGCGCGCGAGCGCCTCGACTTCGTGCAGTTCACCTACAACATCGCCCACCGCGAGGCCGAGTCACGACTGCTGCCGCAGGCGGCCGATCGCGGCTGCGCGGTGATCATCAACCGCCCCTTCGACGGCGGCCGGCTGTTTTCCCGCGTCCGTGACCAGCCGCTTCCCGGTTGGGCGGCCGAGATCGGATGCGAACACTGGTCGCAGGTCTTCCTCAAGTTCGTGATTTCCCACCCGGACGTGACCTGCGCGATCCCCGCCACGTCGCAACCCCAGCACATGCGCGAGAACATGGGCGCGCTCACCGGTACGCTGCCCGACGCCACACTGCGCCGGCGCATGGCCGAGGACTTCGCCCGACTGGCCTGACCGGCGCGCAGACGACTTATCCCGTCGCCACCGCGCCCTGTACCGAGCCGCGCATACCCAGTGCAATGGCGATGCGGCGGCGCTCGAGCTCCTGCCACGCGAACACGCCGTCGACAGCATGCGTCGCCAGCGCAAAGCACTCGGCGGCCGAGATCTTCACGTCGTCGACACCGAGCAGACGCTCGCGCACGGTGCGCACGAAGGTCTGGACGGCTTCGGAGGCCTGCTCCTGCTCCGGCCCGCTTTCCCTCCGAGCAGCCGAACGGGCCGTGCCGAGCAGGGACTCGGCGCGCGAGAGCAGGAACACCAGACGCACACGCGCGACCGGCGCGACCCGCTCGCGGGCGGCGGCCGCGCTCGACAGCGCACGCGCCTGACCCAGGCACTCGGCCAGCGCCGGCAGACGGAACGCGAAGTTGCGCACGGCCGGGCCGACGGTCTTGGCGCCGGCGGGCTGCTCGATGCGCGCCTCGCCCAAGGCACGCAGCCAATCGAGCAGACGGGCGACGATCCGGCAGTGCTCCTGGAAGCTCTTCTCCGGGGTACTCGCCGCAAGTCCGTCGACCAGTGCCTGCCATTGATCCCGCAACGCACGCAGCTCACTGATGCGAAAGCACGGATAGGCTTCGCTGGATTCGGCGCGTGCGGCGACCTCCAGCCCTTCGAAGATGCGCCCGATCAACGCCTGCCTCTCCGGCAGCTTGCCGCCGAAACTCGCGTCACCGGCCAGCCAGGCACCACTCAATCCGCGGTGCTGTTGCACGTTCTGCACCAGCCGCACGATATCGGCGGAAGCCGCAAGCGAGCGGCGCGCACGCTCCGGGCGCCACGACAGGCCGCGCGCCAGCGCAAGCCACGCGGGCATCGCGACGGCCAACACCAGAAGAACGACGAGCCACAACATGCCGGGTTCCATGATCCGCTCCTATTCGTATCGGTAGTGCTGCAGGTGTTCCTCGAGGCGGCCCACCAGATGCTTCAGATAGGTCGCCAACTCGCTGCTCTCGGCCAGACGCTGGGCATTCTCGTCGGCCAGACGCGCGACGCGCTCGATGTCGCCGCCGATGCGCTCGCCGGCGGTACTCTGTTCGCGGCTGGCGGCGGCGATGTCGTTCATACGCAACAAGGCCTGCTCGGTCGCTGCCTGGATCGAGGCCAGCGCGGCCGCAGCGTCGTCGGCGGCAGCCGCACTGGCGCGTGCCTTCTCGTCGGCCGAGCGAACGGTGCCCCCGAGCACGGCCACATCGCCGTGGATCGCTCCGATCAGCTCCGAGACGCTGCGAGTGGCTTCGCTGGTGCGTTCGGCGAGCTGGCGCACCTCGTCAGCCACCACCGCGAAGTCGCGACCGGCCTCGCCGGCGCGAGCGGCCTCGATCGCGGCATTGAGCGCCAGCAGATTGGTACGCCCGGCGATGTCGGCGATCGTCGCGACGATGCCGTCGATCTCGCGCGAGCGCTCGGTCAGCGTCGCCGCCGCCCCGGCTGCACCACGCACGTCGCTGGCGAGCGCGCGCATCGCGGCAGCGACATCGCCCACCATCGCGGCACCGCGCCCGGCTTCTCCGGTCGAGTTCTGCGCGGCCCCGGCCGCTTCGGCCGCCCCGTCGCGCGTCTGCGTCAGACTGGTGATGAGTTGCTCAAGGGTGGCGGCCGACGACACCGTGGTGTCGCGCTGCACCGAAACCCCCTGCTCGCCGGCCGCGGCGTTGGCGGCCGCTTCGCCGGAGACGCTGCGCAACTCGGCAGTGGCTCGACCCAGCTCGGTGAACATGCTCGCAAGCGAACGCGCGGCGCGGTTGAAGCACTCGCCCAGCGCGGTAAATTCGTCGTCCCCACCCGTGGGCAGTCGCGCGGTGAGCCTTCCCTCGGCCAGCTCGCCGGCAAAGCCTTCCAGCTCGGCCAGGCGGCGGCGCACCGTGCGCACGACCATCGCACCGCAGGCCGCAGCACTCGCGGCGAAGACCAGCGCGACAGCGCGCAAGGCCCAGTCATCGGCGGCAAAGGCCAGCCCCAGGCCAAGCCCGGCCCCGCCCCAGGTGATGCATGCCCACGCCAGCATCGAACGGCGCCCGCCCGCGGCGCGCACACGCTCGGGTTCCACGGCGATGGAATCGGTCATTTCAGCTCCCTGAGACGGATTGGGCCGCTGCGGCACGCGTCAGGCGTCGCAGTTCGGGCAGGCAGGAACCGCAGGAGGTGCCGCACTTGAGCTTCGATTGCAGCGCCTCGAGATCGGCCCCGGCAGCGACGCTCTCGCGGATGGCGCCCTCCGAGACACCGAAGCAATTGCACACGGTGCGCCCACCGGCCGGCGCGAGCCCTTGTGGCGGGGCGGACACCGGCGCGAACAGCCACGGCCGCAGGGGTCCGACATCGGTGCCGTCGGCAATGGCGTCGACCAGCCAGTCGAAGGCCGCCGTCTCGCCCGCCAGCCGCAGCGCGACCAACCGTGTGCCGGCGATGCGTGCGCGCTTGTCGATGCCGCGTTTGGCGTCATGCAGGCGCAATACCGGGTCGTCTTCACCACAGCCGAACACCGCATCGATGTCGCCCAGCAACTCCTCCGGCAGCGGCCAGCCGTTGGCCGCACGCAGAACGACGACGGGCCGATCGCGACCGGTCAAGCTCAGCGCTGCGTGGCCGAACTGCGCCAGCTGGCCGCGCAGCGCGGCCATCCACTGCGCGGCCTGCTCGGCGTCGCGCGCGACCGCTGCCCAGCCGGCGCGCCAGTCCAGCTTGGCCGGCAGGATGGACACGGCCGCCTGCTTGAGCGCCGGCTGCTGCGACACCGGATCGACGGCCTTGGAGGTGAGCACGTTGGCGCCCGCGTGGGCCAGCGTCGCGGCCCCCCAGTGCATCGGGATCCATGCCTGTCCGGGCGCCACGCCCTCGTCGGTGGACAGCGGCAGCACGATCTCGCCGCGCTCGCCGATCACCCGCACGAGTTCGCCGGCATCCAGTCCGCGACGCACCAGATCGACCGGATTGACGGCGATCTCGGCACGCGGCGTGTGACCCCACAGCTGCGCGACCTTGCCGCTTCGGCTCATGCCGTGCCACTGGTCGCGCAGCCGCCCGGTGGTGAGGATGAACGGGCGGCGTGCAGTGACCGGTTCGGGCAGCGGCGCATGGCGCGTCGGGAAACCCACCTTCGCGAAGCGCGCGCGCCCGTCGGCGGTCGGGAAAACACCATCCGTGAACAAACGCGGCGTGCCGGTCACGGCGCCGGCCGGAAACGGCCACTGCAGCGGCCCCTGCGCCTCGAGCACGGCGTGGCTCAACCCGCTCATGTCGCAGTCGCGCCCGGCCGTCAGCGCGACGTGTTCGGCGAACACGCTCGCCTCGTCGGCGAAGGCGAAGGGTGATTCCGGCTTGCCCAGGCGCACGGCCAGCCGGCGCGCAAAATCGGCCGTGATCGCCCAGTCGGAGCGCGCCTCGCCCGGCGGCGCGATGGCCGGACGCACGCGCGTGACGCGACGCTCGGAGTTGGTGACGGTGCCGGATTTCTCGCCCCAACCGGAAGCCGGCAGCAGCAGATCGGCGAACTCGGCCGTTTCGGTATCGGCGTAGGCTTCCTGCAGCACGACGAACTCGGCCTTTTCCAGCGCGCCGCGCACACGCGTGAGATCCGGCAGCGACTGCGCCGGATTGGTGCAGGCGATGTAGACCGCCTTGACCTTGCCCTCGAGGATCGCGTCGAACAGGCTCACCGCGGCCAGGCCGGGCGCCTCCGGCATCGTGTCCACGCCCCACAGCCGAGCCATCTCGGCACGGTCCTCGGCGCTCCTGGGGTCGCGGTGGGCGGGCAGGATGGAGGCCAGTGCGCCGACCTCGCGCCCGCCCATGGCATTGGGCTGGCCGGTGAGCGAGAACGGGCCGGCGCCGGGGCGGCCGATGTGGCCGGTGGCCAGGTGCAGGTGGATCAGCGCGGCGTTGTTGGCCACACCATGGTGGGACTGGTTCAGTCCCTGGCACCACATCGACAGCGCGGCACCCGCCCGCCCGAAGCGGCGCGCGGCTTCGATGATGTCGGCCGCGTCCACGCCGCAGGCGGCGGCGACGTTGCCCGGCGAATATTCGACCAGTTCGGCGCGCAAGACGTCGAAACCGTCGGTGTGCTCGCGGATGAAGTCGCGGTCGAGCAGGTCTTCCCAGACCAGCACGTGCAGCATCGCGTTGTACAGCAGCAGATCCGTGCCCGGCGCGATCTGCAGGTGCAGGTCCGCGAACTCGGCGGTTTCGGTGCGACGCGGATCGACCACGGTGATGGTCAGGTCCGGGTTGGCACGCTTGGCGTCCTCGATGCGACGGAACACGATGGGATGCGCCCAGGCGGTGTTGGAACCGGCGATCAGCAGGTGATCGGCCAGCGCCAGGTCCTCGTAGCTCGCCGGTACGCTGTCCGCGCCCAGCGTGTTCTTGTAGCCGGCCACCGCGCTCGACATGCACAGACGCGAGTTCGAATCGATGTTGTTGGTACCGACCAGTGCGCGCGCGAGCTTGTTGAAGACGTAGTAGTCCTCGGTCAGCAACTGGCCGGAGATGTAGAAGGCGACCGCGTCCGGGCCGTGCTCGCGGATGATGTCGGCGAACCGCCCGGCGGCGGTGTCGAGCGCCGTATCCCAGTCGGTGCGCACGCGCGGCGCGTCCCGGCTCGTGCGCAGTTCCGGGTACAGCGCACGCCCGGCGGTGCCGGAGGTCAGGTGCAGCGTCGCGCCCTTGGTGCACAGCCGGCCGAAGTTGGCCGGGTGGTCGGGGTCGCCGCGCACGCCGGTGATGCGGCCGGCCTCGTGCTCGATGATCAGGCCGCAGCCGGTGCCACAGTAGCAGCAGGTCGAGCGCGTCTCGCCACGGGCGGCTTCGGGTTTCATGTGAATGATCTCCGCTCGGTCCATGCTCATTTCCTCAGGCCGCCGCATACGCGCCGATGCAGGCCTCGCTGCGCGCCAGCGCGGCGACCTCGCCAACGACCAGAATGGCCGGTGAAGTGAGCCCCTCGGCGGCGATGCGCTCGGGCAGATCGCGCAGAGTGCCCACCACATGACGCTGCGTCGGCAGCGTGCCCGAGGCGATGGCCGCAGCGGGTGTGTCCGGTGGCAGACCGCCGGCGATCAAGCGCGCAACGATGCTCAGCACGCGCGCCAGGCCCATGTAGATCACCAATGTCGTGCCGGTGCGCGCGAGCGCATTCCAGTCCGGCCCAGAGCCATCGCCGCAGGTGCCGGTCACCAGCGTCACGCCGTGGGTGTGGGCGCGATGCGTGACCGGAATGCCGATGCTCGCCGGCACGCTGATACCGGCGGTCAGGCCCGGCACGATCTCGGCATCGATGCCGGCCGCGGCCAGCGCCTCGACTTCCTCGCCACCGCGCCCGAACACGAAGGGATCGCCCCCCTTGAGCCTCACCACGACCTGACCACGACGCGCGTAGCGCACCATCAGCCGGTGGATGAAGTCCTGCGGCGTGGAAGCACGTCCGCCGCGCTTGCCCACGCGCAGCACGCGCGCGCCGGGGCGCACCAGCGAGAGCACCTCGTCGGAGACCAGTTCATCGGCCAGCACCACACCGGCCTGCTCGGCGAGGATGCGCGCGGCCCTCACCGTCAGCAGGTCGGCGGCGCCGGGGCCGGCGCCGATCAGGAATACCTTGTTCATCGTTCTCTCCGTGTCGCCTGCGCACGACAGGCCTCGTTCGATGCTCCGCAGCAACGAAAAACGGCGTCTCACCGACCCCGCACCGCCGAAGGATGAGAGAGGTCGATGGACGCCGTTGTCCGTTTTGCGAAGCCGGACCGCCAATGGCCCGCTCACGGACATCTCAAAGCATGAGGCGTGCCAGCCGTTCAAGACGGCGCTTGCGCAGCACGACGCGCAGATCCACGCACGGATGCTGTGCATTGCGCCTCGGTGCGCACCCGGAACGTGCGCATGCAAAAAGGCCCCGCCGCGGCTGCGAACGGGGCCCGGTACGGCGCTTGATGCGCTCAGCGGCAGAGCACGTCGCCGCGTACCGACTCGGCAATGCCGGCGACCTCGCCGATGAGTTCCGGCGCAACGCCCAGCTCGGTCAGCACCGCGCCGAGGTTCTCGACGACGGCGTCGAAGTGGCTGTCGTCGAGGCCCATCTGCTCGACCAACCGGGCGTGCGCGTCGCGCATGTTGCGCCCGTCGTAGGCGGTGGTTCCGCCGAAGGCGAAGGTGAGGAATTTCTTCTGGTGGTCGCGCATGCGGTCCATGTCGACGCCGGCGAAGAAATGCTTGATGCGCCCGTCGGCGAGCACCTTGTCGTAGAACTTGTCGACGGCGAGGTTGACGGCGGGCATGCCGCCGAGTTTCTGGTAGAGGCTGGCTTCGGCCATGTCGTTTCCTTTCGTTTGTGGTTCGGGGTTCAGTCGGCGCCGGAAGCGGCGAGCATGTAGTCGACGGCGGCACGCACCTCATCGTCCGAGAGCGAATCGTTACCGCCGCGCGCGGGCATCTCGTCGCCCATCGGGCCGAAGAAGCCGTCGATCGCGCTCGCGTAGAGGGCCTCACGCCCCTTGGCGATGCGCGGCTCCCAGGCTTCGACGTCGCCGATCTGCGGCGCGCCGGAAAACGGCTCGGTGTGGCACAGCGCGCACGTGCCCTCCCACACCGCCTTGCCCGGGTCCGCAGCGGACACGGGCAAGGCGGTGGAAGCGGCCGCCGCGAACAGCGCGACAACGAGTCCGTTGCGGATGTCGTCGAGCGTCATGGCGGCGCGCCTCACATGGGCAGGCGCAACACCACGCCGCCCATGGTCTCGCCCATCTTGAAGTCGTTGCGCGGGCTGTCCTTGTGGTCGTTGTGGCAGCTGATGCAGGCGCGCGCGACGGCGCGGTCGGCATACACGGCGGTGAAGTACTTCTTGCCGCCGATTTCCTCTTCCTTGTAGAAGGGCTTGCTGCCGTCGGCGGCCACCGCCTTGAGTCCTTCCTCCTCGGCGGGGGTGCGCGCGACGTTCTGATCGTTGATCGGCCATTCGGAAATCAGGCGATAACTCCACTCCGCGCCCTTCTCCGCGACCATCTCGGAACCGGCTCGGAACATCTGCGCGGGCAGCACCAGCGCCTTCTTGTCGAGCCAGTCCTCGTGCGCCTCGATGACCTTCTCCTGGTTGGCCAGGCGGTTGACGATCAGACGCGTGTAGACCGTGCGGTCGGTCTCCAGCACCAGGTGCAGCGCGTCGGCGACCTGCTGGTAGCTCCAGCCCTGCTGGGCGGCGACCGGCGCCGAGACGGCGACGGCGGCGACACAGGCGGCGGCGAGGATCTTGCGGTTACGGACTTTCATGGCGACTCTCCTTGTGGGACGGTGGTTTGCTACGGGGTGGATGAAGCGGCTTTGGCGGCGCGTGCCTCGCGCACCTGACGGTCGCGCTCGACGGCCATGCGGATGCTGTCGACCGCCACGGCGCTCTGGCCGCGGAAGTTGCGACGCATCAACGCCGGGTCGGCGAGCGCGTCCAGCGCGGGACCCAGGCCATGGCAGTTCAGGCATACGGCGCGCGCCATCTTGCTGGCCGGATACAGCGTCGCGTTCTGGTTGTGCTGCACCAGGGTGCGGCGCGAGAAGTCCTCGGCAATGTGCTCGATGCGCGGCATGTGGCAGCTCGCACAGGACACGCCGCTGCCGGCCGGCGCCGCACCGGCCAGTTCGGCCTGCCACAGCGCGTGGTGCGGACTGTCGACATAGGCACGGGTATGCCCGTCGTCGTGGCAGCTCATGCAGGAATCGACGGCGGCGCGGCGGGTGTCGAAGTCGTGCGCACCGTGGCAGCTCGTGCAGCCCAGCTCGAAATGGGCCGCATCGGCCGTCATCGGCAATCGCGCGTCGGTCGGCGTCATCGGACCGAGTGCGGTCTTGGTCCGCATGCCGTGCAGACCGGCCTGGAAGGTGTCGACCTCGAGCCCGTGGCAGCTCGCGCACGGCGTGTGGTCGGGTTTGGCGACCCATTCGGGCTCGCGCTTTGACCCGACCTGGTGGCAGGCGCTGCAATTGACGCCGGCCTCGGCGTGCTTCGAGGTGAGCCATGCGGCCTCGGCATGGGGGTCGGCGATCGAGGCGTCGTGGTCGGCGTCCGCCGCCGCCAGCGGTTCGATCGGATACTCGTCCCAGGGATAGGTCTCGGATTCCTCGAGGACCTGCAGCAGCCGGCGCTCGCGCACGCGCGGCTCGTCTTTCAGGAAACCGCCCTCGGCGTGATCGAGCAGGAAGTTCTCCTTCAGCGCGAGGTTGTCGTGATAGTTGTGGCAACCGCTGTTGGTACAGGTCAGGAAGGCCATGCCCTCGTGGCTGGGGCGCGTCTCGGCAATCTCGGCGTGACACAGCACGCAGAAGTCCCTGGGCACGGTGACGCCGCCAGCGTGGGTGATGTCGGGCTTGTGCTCGACGTGGCAACTGACGCAGTAGGTCGCCTCGATCGCCTCGAGGCGCTCGAAGTTGGCCGGATCGGTGAATTTCTTGCGCGGGTGCGAATCCTGGCTGGCCTTCAGCCCGGCGGCGTGACAGCCCTCGCAGGAGGCCTGCACGGTGTCGCGGTCGGCGAAGCCGTCGGTGTGACAGGCGTCGCAGGCCAGTTCGATCTGGTGATGCCCGTGCGTGGTCTCTCCGGGCAGGATCAGCGCGCGCAACTTGAGGCTCACCGGATCGACCCGGCCGGAGGCGATGCTGGCGACCGCCGCGAACACCACGCCGGCCAGCGCCAGCGTTGCGACAGCCCACAACAGCCACATCCGGAATTTGCGTTTCGATGCACCCATGGCGGCCGCTCAGAAGTAGTAGAACTTGAAGATGTGGAATCCGAGCAGGGCAGGCATCGCCCACAGGCTCAGGATGTGGGCCAGCGTCGCCGTGCGCTGGGCGCGCCGCACCAGGCCCGGGGCGAGCGTGTGCTGGCGCGCCAGCACCGCGGCGACGATTACGCCCGAGAGCAGCGCACCCACCATCGACAGGCTCAGCACGAGATCCAGGCTGTCGCCCAGCCGCCCGCCGGTGTGGAACAGCAGGCCACCGACGAGCACCACGCCGATGGCCACATGCACCAGGCGCCACACGTCGAAGCTGCCGATGCGCACGCGCTCGACGCGCTTGCGCAGCGTGATCGCGGCGAGTACCGCCATCACGCCGAGCACGACGTAGCCGCTGATCTCCTTGATGTCCTTGTCGCGCCAGATCAGATCCCAGCGGAAGTCGGGATCGACGGAATCGGGAAAGGGGATGCCGACCAGCGCATAGAACAGCGCGCCAAGCAGCGCCACCAGCGTCAATACCGCCAGGGCTTTGGCCGCGTGCACGGCCGGCACGGCCGCGCCGCCGAGCAACTGCGCGAGCAAGGGTCTGCAGGAGCCGCACACGCTGCCCGCGCCGGTCTCGGCGGAAAGCGCCTCGACCGTGTTGCAGCCGCTGCGACAGGCGTTCTCCAGTCGGCCCTTGTTCACGCCCGTGCAGTTGCAGATGGTGGCGCTCGCCGGCCACAGCGCGACCTCGTCGCCCGCGTCATCACTCCACAACCGGCCTTCCACGACGAAGCGTCTGCGCTGCCACGGCCACAGCAAGCGTGTGCTGCGCACCGCCTCCTGCACGCGCGAACATTCCGGCCAGTCACCGATCCCGATCGCACCAACCAGCCGCCCCTGGCGCAGTACCAGACGGCGATAGATACCGCGGGCGCGATACACGATGGACAGCGTGCCAAAGGCCGGCGGATCGATCTCGCCGATGCTGAAAACGCTGCAGCCGACGACCTTGAGGTGGGTCGCCGACACCGACCCCTGATACACGGCCGGCATGCCACCGATCACGCAGGCGGCGACCGCTGCCTGCTCCAGACCAGGCGCGACGAGTCCGTAGATCTGGCCGCGATGCTCGGCGCACTCGCCGACGGCGAAGATGCACGCATCGGACGTGCGCAGGCGATCGTCGACGCGAACGCCCTTGCTCACCGCAAGGCCGGCGGCGGCGGCCAGGCCTGTGCGCGGACGAATGCCGGTCGCGACGATCACCGTATCGCATGCGATCTCGCTGCCGTCACGCAGACGCACGCCCGACACCCGGCCGTCACCGAGGATCGCGCGCACGCCGTCGCTGACCCGGATCTTCAGGCCCATCGCGACCAGTTCGTCGGCGAGCACTTCGGACGCAGGCAAATCGATCTGGCGCGGCATCAGCCGATCCTCCTGCTCGATGACCCACACCTCGGTGTTGAAGCGGCGCACCGCGCGCGCAGCTTCCAGCCCGAGCAGGCCACCGCCGATGACGATGGTCACGCGTGAGCGCACCAGCCGCGCCTGCAGGCGCTGCGCGTCGGCCAGATCGCGGAAGGTGAATACGCCCGACAGCTCGACGCCGGGAATCGCCGGCACATGCGGCTGCGAACCGGTGGCCAGCACCAGACGCGAATAGGGCTGCTCAGCGCCCGAGGCGTCGCGTACCACCGCGGCGGCACGGTCGATGGACTCCACGCGCAGTCCGAAGCGGCACTCGACGTTGTCCGGGATCGTGATCGAGCCGGCCGGCCCGTCGACCATCGCCTGCCAGCTCACCTCGCCGGCAAGCAGCGCCGAGAGCTTGATGCGGTTGTACGGCTGCCAGGGCTCGTCGCCGTACCATACGAGCGCCGCGTCGGGACGTCGGCGCACGATCTCCTGCACCGCGCGCACGCCGGCCGGGCCTGCACCGACGACCACGACCGGCGCATCGGCTGCGGCCGCGGCGACATCGGCGGGACGAAGGGATACGGCAAGGTCCATTCGCATCTCCTGCTGGGCAGAAAAAAAAAGCGGCGTACACCCCTGGCTCGCGCGAGATGCGCATTGCCGGGAATGGACGCCGTTGTCCTGAATCGATGCTGCAGCGCAGGATCGCCATTGACCCTGTCACGATCACGGTCTAGCAGTTTGCATGCCAAACCCTCTAGCGAGTCATCAAAATGCTGTATTTAAAGCGTTTTAATGGAGACCCTGGAGACAGGCGATGCTCAGGACGAGCACGCCGGGGCACTGCTGCGGTGCAAGATCCGCAGCGGAGCGCACGTTGCGAGTGCGGTCGATGGCAGTCTGGATGGGGTCCCGGCGCACCCGACGGCGCGCCGGGAAGTCAGTCGGCGCCGGCGACCACCAGTTCATGGCGGCAATGCGCGGCGCTCAGTTCGTGTGCCTGGTGCGTGAGCTTGTCGCACGCGGGCGCAAGCTCACGCGGCGCGGCCGGCTCGGACGCGGGCGCGAACATCAGCACCAGCACGATCGGCACGATCAGGGCGCAAATGGCGTGAATGCGTTGAGCGGGGGTGAGTCGGGGCATTGGGGCTCCGTGATCCGGATCGAGCGATCCACCCACGGCCCCATGCATCATGCGTGCCAGTGCCCGAACAAGCGAGAAATGGCGTAAATCCGGGCCATTGGAAAGCAAATGGCGAGGCAGGACGCACGCGATGGGTGCGCCCGGCAGGCCCGGCGCACCGCAGCCGTGCGCATGGACACGATCAGTGGCGGCGTGCGCCCCCCTCGTCGCCGAGAAAATCCGAGAAGCCGAGCACCGCCTCGGCCACCTCGACCAGACGCTTGCCACGGTCCATCGCGGTCTGACGCAGCATGCGGTAGGCCTGATCCTCGGACAGATCCCGGTGTTTCATCAGCACGCCCTTCGCGCGCTCGATGATCTTGCGCTCGGCCAGCGCACCGCGCGCGCGCGCGAGTTCGTCACCCATGTCCTGCAGGCGGCGCGACTGGGCACGCACCAGGTCCAGAATGGAGCGACCGAGCTGCGGGTTGAGCGCGTCGTCAAGGCTCTCCTCCTCGCCGGTCGGCATCGCGGTGTCGAAGAAGACAGCCACCGGCGCGGCGTGCGTGGCCTCTCCGGTGGCGAAGGCCGCGAGCAGCGCAGCATGGTCTTCAAGCGCGCTCTGGGCTTCGAGCGTCTTGCGTTCGGCCAGATGCAGCAGCTCGACCGCGAGCCGGTCCTCGAGCAGCTTCATCGCATCGATGCGACGCGTGGCCAGTTCGAACCATGCCTCGCTGCCGTCGGGGAGCGCCGTCGAACCGGCCTGCACCGACACGGCCATGCGGCGCAACCTTTCCAGATCGGCCGCGTCGGCCGATGGCAGCGAGTCCCGCCAGGCTGCTGCGGAAGCCGGATCGGCGAACTCGGCGAAGATGTCGAAACAGCGTTGCTGGGCATCGATCAAATGCACGAGACGATGCTGACGTGCGGCATCGAAATGACCCAGCGCAAAGCCGGCCGCCACCGTGGCGCGTTCCTGCCCGGCCAGCTCCTTGCCCTGCATGAAGTTGAAAAGCGCAACGAGCGCACGTGACACGTCCGGATCACCGGCACTGTCGGCGGCCTCGAACACCACCGCGAGCAGACCACCGATCAGACGCGTATGGGCCTCGAGGATCTGCTCGGGGGAGAGTTCGAGCGCGCGTACCTGGTCGCGCAGTGCAGGCAGCGCGTCGAGCCCATGCACCACGGCGGCGATGCGCGAGAACAGGCGAGCGCCACCGGGCAACAGGCCCGATTCGGTGTCGAGCCGGTCAAAACCGGCACGCACCTCGGCCTCGACCGCATCGCTGTCGGCGATGCGGCTGTCGAGCTGGTCGATGAAGCGCGCGCCACGCGAAGCGGAATAGACGTTGGAGACGCCGCGTTCGCGCTGCAGCATGTGGATGAGCTGCCCGATGCCGCTGACCAGCTCGCAGGTCAGTGCGAGTTGTTCCAGGCCGTGAATCTCGCAACGTCGGGCTGCGATGAGGAACTTGAGTGCCGAGGGCATGCCGCCTCCTTGCCTGCCACGCGTTCGCCCCCGGAGCGAACGCGTGGACCCTGTCGATGGGAATGTCGATGAAAGTGTCGACATTCCAGCAAGGAGCGTGCCCGCGCTACTCGGAGCGGCTACGCTTTCGTACCGCTTCGAACAGACAGATGCCGCTGGCCACCGAGACGTTGAGGCTCTCGACGCTGCCATGCATCGGGATGCGTACCAGTTCGTCGCAAGTCTCGCGCGTGAGACGTCGCATGCCGTCGCCCTCCGAGCCCAGCACCAGCGCCAGCGGCCCGGTCAGGGCGGCCTCGAACACCGAGCGCTCGGCTTCATCGGCAGCGCCCACCACGTGTACGCCCGCCTCCTGCATCTCGCGCAAGGCGCGCGCGAGGTTGGTGACGGTGACGTAGGGCACGCTGTCGGCCGCACCACTGGCAACCTTGATGGCGGTGGCGTTGAGCCCCACGGCGCGGTCCTTCGGGGCGATGACCGCATGTGCGCCGGCCGCATCGGCGACCCGCAGGCACGCACCAAGATTGTGCGGATCCTGCACGCCATCGAGTACGAGCAGCAGCGCGTCGCCCTCGATGGTCTCGAGCACGTCCGCCAGTTTCAGTTCGCGGCTGCGCGCGTCGATACGGGCGATCACGCCCTGGTGACGGCGCGTACCGACCATGCGCTCGAGGCGCTCGTTGTCGGCAGCGATGATGCGTACGCCCTCGGCTTCGGCGATCTTGCTGACCTCGCGCATGCGAATGTCGCTGCGGCTGTCGGCCACGTAGAGCTCGAAGATGCCGCCAGCGTCACGGCGCAGCTTGCCGAGTACGGCATGAAAGCCGTAGATGAGGCGGCTTTCACGGCCGCCGGACTTTCCAGAATCAGCCATTGTTCGCCGCCTTTCTGCCGCCACGCGAGCCGCCGCGGCGGTTGCGCTTCTTCGCTGCAGGTTTGTCACCGGACGGGACCGCTGCCGGCTTCGCTGCCTCGGCCTTGGCCTTCTTCCCCTTGGACGATGCGCTCGACGAGCGGCCGCGACCCTTGCGCGACGCAGCCGCGGCGTCCGTCTTCGGGGCCGTCGCTTCGCGATCGCGTGCGGTCTTGCCGCTGCGCTCGGTCGGCCGAGCCTCGCCCTCGATCAGGCGGAAGTCGATCTTGGCGGTTTCGAGATCGACGCGCACCACCTGCACGCGCACGCGGTCGGACAGGCGGTAGCGCGTGGCTGTGCGCTCGCCGGCCAGTTCGTGACGGGTCTCGTCGTAGTGGAAGTAGTCCGAACCGAGTTCGGAAATGTGCACCAGCCCCTCGATGAAGATGTCGTCGAGGGCGACGAACAGGCCGAAGGGTACGACCGACGAGACGCTGCCGACGAACTCCTCACCAACGCGATCCTGCATGAACCAGCATTTGAGCCAGGCGACGACGTCGCGCGTGGCTTCATCGGCTCGCCGCTCGGTGCCCGAGCAGTGCAGGCCGACCTGCTCCCAGTCGCCCGGGCTGTATTGCGTGCCCGCCAGCGCGGCCTTGATCGCACGGTGCACGAGCAGGTCCGGGTAGCGCCGAATGGGTGAGGTGAAGTGGGTGTAGGCCTCGTAGGCGAGGCCGAAGTGGCCGACGTTGTCCGGGCTGTACATGGCCTGCTTGAGCGAGCGCAGCATCACCGTCTGCAGCAGGGCCGCGTCGGGGCGCTGGCGCACCGCGGCGAGCAGCGTGCCGTAGTCCTTGGCATGGGGCTCGTCACCGCCTTCCAGCGTCAGGCCGAACTCGCGCAAGAAACCGCGCAGGCGCTCCAGGCGATCGGGTGCGGGGCCTTCGTGAATGCGGTACAGCGCCGGCTGTTCGCGCGACTGCAGGAAGTCGGACGCGCACACGTTGGCCGCCAGCATGCATTCCTCGATCAGGCGGTGGGCGTCGTTGCGCACCTGCGGCACGATGCGTTCGATCTTGCCGTTGTCGTCGAAGATCATTCGCGTCTCGGTCGTCTCGAAGTCGATCGCGCCGCGCTTGGCGCGTGCCTTGAGCAGCACGCGAAACAACTTGTCGAGGTTCTCCAGATGCGGCAGCAGCGGCGCGAGCTCGCGCCGCATGTCCGGATCCTCGTCGTAGAGCGCAGCGGCGACCTTGTTGTAGGTCAGCCGTGCGTGGGAGAAGATCACGCCTTCGTAGAAGCTGTAGTCGACGATCTCGCCGCGCGCGTCGAGATTCATGTCGCACACCATCGCCAGCCGATCGATGCCCGGCACCAGCGAGCACAGGCCATTGGACAGCTTCTCGGGCAGCATCGGGATGACGCGTCGCGGGAAATACACCGAGTTGCCACGCTCGAAGGCTTCAACGTCGAGCGGCGTACCCGGTTCGACGTAATGCGACACGTCGGCGATCGCGACGATCAGCCGGTAGCCGCGCCCGGAACGCTCGCAGTAGACGGCGTCGTCGAAGTCCTTGGCGGTCTCGTCGTCGATGGTCACCAGAGGCAGTTCGGTGATGTCCACGCGTCCCTTGCGATCCTTGCGACGCACGGCCTCGGGCAGCTTGCGCGCCTGGGCACGCGCCTCGGGCGAGAACACGAAGGGCAGCGCGTGCTTGCGCAGCGCGATCTCGATCTCCATGCCGGGATCGGCATAGTTGCCGATGACCTCGACCACACGCCCGATGGGCTGCGAGACCTTGGTGGGTTGTTCGATCAGTTCGACCGTGACCACCTGCCCGGCGCGGGGCCGCTTGCCCCCCGGCGCGACCAGGATGTCCTGCGCGATGCGGCGATCCTCGGGCACCACCAGCAGCACGCCGTGCTCGTCGAGCACGCGCCCGACCACGCGCATGTTGCCGCGCTCGAGGATCTCGACGATCTTGCCTTCCGGGCGGCCGCGGCGATCGGTGCCGGTGATGCGCGCAATGACGCGATCCCCGTGCAGCACCTCGCGCATTTCCTTCGGACCGAGGAACAGATCCGGCTGCTTGTCCTCGCGCACCAGAAAACCGAAGCCATCGGCGTGGCCCTGCACGCGACCGCGCACCAGAT
Source organism: uncultured Azoarcus sp. (assembly GCA_963975885.1). GTDB lineage: Bacteria > Pseudomonadota > Gammaproteobacteria > Burkholderiales > Rhodocyclaceae > Pseudazoarcus. Next base: position 32,030 of record CAXBIS010000016.1, on the reverse strand, counting down.
CGGCCTTGTCCGGCAGGATGAAGGTGCCACGCCGGTTGCGCAGTACCTGGCCGTCGCGTTCCATCGCGCGCACGCGGCGCTCGAACAGGTCGAACTCCTCCTCGGCCACATCCAGTGCCTCGCACAGCTCCTCGAAGCGCATCGGCACGCCGCGTTCGGCGAGAATCTGCTCGATGTATTCGCGGCTGGGCAGCGGATGATCGTACTGCTCGCGTTCGCGTTCGAAGAAGGGGTCGGCGCGGCGTACCGGGCTGAGTTCGTTCGAAGTTTCGTTTTTGCTTTTTCTGTTCATTGACAAATTCGTTCGTGTGCTTATAATGCGCGGCTCTTGCCCAGATGGCGGAATTGGTAGACGCGCTGGTTTCAGGTACCAGTGCCGCAAGGCGTGGAGGTTCGAGTCCTCTTCTGGGCACCAGTTTCGATGAAAAGCCGACCAACGTGTCGGCTTTTTGTTTGCCTGTCGCCGGTGTTTGTGCTGCCGGCAAGCGCAAAGCCGGTCATTCGACCGGCTTTGCGCGTTTTCGCGGGATCAGGCGCCGAACGGATGGCGACGCAGGATGGTCTCATCCCGCTCCGGTCCGGTCGAGATCACGTCGATCGGGATCTCGCAGATCTCCTCGATGCGGTGCAGATAGGCACGCGCCTCGAACGGCAGCGCCTCCCAGCTCTGCGCGCCGAACGTGCTGCCGCTCCAACCCGGCATGGTCTCGAACACCGGCTCGCAGCGACGCACCTCCTCGGCACCCATCGGCAACAGGTCGATCCGCTCTCCATCGAGCATGTAGCCGGTGCAGATCTGCAGTTCGGGCAGGCCGTCGAGCACGTCGAGCTTGGTAATGCACAGCCCGGTCACGCCGTTGATGATGATCGAGCGCTTGAGCGCGGCCAGATCCAGCCAGCCGCAGCGGCGCTTGCGCCCGGTCACGGTGCCGAACTCGCGTCCCTTGCTTGACATCTGCTCACCCGGCGAACCGACCGTCTCGATGTCGACCTCGGTCGGGAACGGACCGGCGCCCACACGCGTGCAATAGGCCTTGGTGATGCCCAGCACGTAGTGCAATCGCCCCGGGCCGACACCGGCGCCTGCCGAAGCCTGACCGGCCACGCAGTTGCTCGAAGTCACGAACGGGTAGGTACCGTGGTCGATGTCCAGCAGCACGCCCTGCGCGCCCTCGAACAACAGGTTGCCGCCGTTCTTGTTCACCGCATACAACTCGGCAGAGACATCGGCCACCATCGGTCGAATCTCATCGGCGTCCGCCATGGCCTCCTCGAACACGGCGTCGAACCCGACCGCTGCCTGGCCGAACTGGCCGACCAGAAAATAGTTGTGGTATTCGATGTTCTCGCGCAGCTTGGCTGCAAAGCGCTCACGATCGAACAGGTCATACACGCGCAGCGCGCGGCGAGCGACCTTGTCCTCGTAGGCCGGGCCGATGCCCTTGCCGGTGGTGCCGATCTTGTCGGCGTTCGCACGCGCAGCCTCGCGCGCCTGATCGAGCGCGACGTGATAGGGCAGGATCAGCGGGCAGCCCGGACTGATGCGCAGACGGTCACGCACCTTGATTCCGCCGGCTTCGAGCTTGCGGATCTCGGACAGCAGGTGGTGCGCATCGAGCACCACGCCGTTGCCGATGTAACAGGCCTTGCCCTCGCGCACGATGCCCGACGGCACGAGGTTGAGCTTGTACTCCTGATCACCGATGACCAGCGTGTGGCCGGCATTGTGGCCACCCTGAAAGCGCACCACGCCATCGGCGTGGTCGGTCAGCCAGTCGACGATCTTGCCTTTGCCCTCGTCGCCCCATTGGGTCCCGACGACGACTACGTTCTTAGCCATGTGCTTACCTTTCTTCGGAGAGCGGCGCGACGGTCCAGCCGTCGCCGCCCGATACCAGCTGCCGGTCGCAGCCGGCGGCGTTCCATGTGCCCGCGTGGCCGGGCAGTTCCGTAACGACGACTTCGCCGTCGGCGCGCAACGCGGAGACGGCTTCGGCCAGCGCCGGATCGTCGACCATCGGCGCAAGAATCGCGCCGCGCGCCGGTGCAGCCGCTCCGCGCGTGGCGAAACGACGCAGGTCGAGGCTGAAGCCGGTGGCCGGTCGGCCGCGACCGAAGGCCTCGCCGATGGCGTCATAGCGGCCACCCAGAGCGAGCGCGGCCGGCGAACCGCCGGCATAGGCCGCGAACACTGCGCCGCTGTGATAGTGATAGCCGCGCAGATCGGCCAGATCGAAGGACAGTGGCAGATCGCGCAGCAGGCCGGCCAGCCGCGACAATTCCGCCAGCGCAGCGCGCACCTCCGGCAGCCGCGGCAACACCTCGGCAGCACGGCCGAGCACCTCGCGATCACCGTACAGGCTGGGCAGCGCGAGCAGCGCCGAGCGCTGCGGCTCGACCACGTCGGCGAGCAACCCGGCCAGCCCCGGCACGTCCTTGGACTGCAGCAGATCGAACAGCGCCTCCTCGCGCTCGGGCGTGAGCCCTGCCCCAGCGGTGAGCGCGCGGAACAGGCCAACGTGGCCGACATCGATGCGCTCGGCCGGGACCGCGGCAAGCGCCATCACGTCGGCGAGCAGGCGAATCATCTCGGCGTCGGCTTCGATTCCGGCGTGGCCGTAGAGCTCGGCACCGAGCTGGATCGGCTCGCGCGTGGCGGTCAGCGACGAGGGTAGCGCGTGCAGCACACTGCCGCAGTAGCACAGACGCTCGATGCCCTCGTGATTGAGCAGATGGGCGTCGATGCGCGCGACCTGCGGCGTCATGTCGGCGCGCACACCCATGGTTCGACCCGAGAGCTGGTCGACCAGTTTGAAGGTCCGGAGTTTTAGATCCTGTCCCGCGCCGGTGGTGAGCGAGTCGAGATACTCGAGCAGCGGTGGCTGCACAAGGCGGTAGCCGCGCACGCGAAAGGCGTCGAGCATGAGCCGTCGCAGACGCTCGATGTCGGCCGCCTCTTCGGGCAGCGCGTCCTGGATGAAGTCGGGAAGGACCCAGCGCATTCGTTTCAGACCAGAAGCAGGATGAGCACGCCGATCAGCATGGAACCCAGACCGACGAAGCGGATTTGCCCGTCGGCGAGACGGGCCAATCGCAAAAAGGCTTCGCGCCAGCGAGCCGGCGCGACGAAAGGTAACAGGCCTTCGAAGATCAGCATCAGCGCGAAGGCCATCACCAGGGAAGTACCCATGAGATCAGTTCTTCTGGGCCCCGCCCATGTCCTTCATGAACCGGAAGAAGTCCGAACTCGGATCGACGACGAGCAGGTCGCTCTTGTTCGAGAAGCTGTTCCGGTACGCATCGAGACTGCGGTAGAAGGAATAGAAATCGGCGTCCTTGCCGAAGGCCGTCGCATAGGTCTCGGTGGCGCGCGCGTCACCGTCACCCATGATGGTCTGGGCTTCGCGGTAGGCCTGGGCGATGATGACCTCGCGCTGACGATCGGCGTCGGCGCGAATCTGCTCGGCGATCGCACCGCCCTCGGAGCGCAGCTCGTTGGCCACCCGCAGACGTTCGGCTTCCATGCGGCGATAGACCGATTCGGACACCTCGGTGGGCAGGTCGACACGCTTGAGACGCACGTCCAGGATCTGCACACCGATCTGGCGCGCATCCGTGTCGGCACGCACACGCATGTTCTCCATGATGTTGTCGCGCTGGCCGGAAACCACCTCGGGCACCGTGCGACGACCGAATTCCTCACGCAGACCGGCGTTGACCGATTGCGTCAGACGCGTGCGCGCACGCGTCTCGTCACCGGCAACCGACTCGTAGTACAGGCGCGGATCGATGATGCGCCACTTGACGAAGTGGTCCACCAGTACGTTCTGCTTCTCGGCCGTGATGAAACGCTCGGGCTCGGGCGTGTCGATGGTCAGGATGCGCTTTTCGAAAAAGCGCACGTTCTGGATCAGCGGGTACTTGATCTGCAGACCCGGCTCCTCGATGACCTCCTTGACCTCGCCGAACTGGAACACGACGGCGTACTGACGCTCGTCGACGACGAACAGCGTCATCGAGGCGAGGATGCCTGCGACGACGAGGGCGCCAATGAATACTTGGATACGGTTGCTCATCAACGGGCTCCCAGCTCGCGGTTGCGCATCATGTCGCGATCACGCGGGTCGAACGGAATCGGCTGGCTCTGGCGCAGCGGCGTGGACGTCGACGAGGACGTCTGCGATTGCGCGCGCGACGATTCCGTTCCGGCCCCGCTACCCGCCTGGCCGATCAGCTTGTCGAGCGGCAGCAGCAACAGGTTGCCGCCATTGTCGGCGTCGATCATCACCTTGCTGGTGTTCGACATGACCTGCTGGATGGTATCCAGATACATGCGCTCGCGCGTGACCTCCGGCGCCAGGGCGTACTGCTCGAGCACCTGGCTGAAGCGCGAGGCCTCACCTTCGGCGTTGGCCATGACGCGCTCACGATAACCCTGGGCTTCCTCGATCAGGCGGGCAGCGTCACCGCGTGCGCGCGGCACGACCTCGTTGCGATAGGCCTCACCCTCGTTGCGCAGGCGCTCACGGTCCTGACCGGCCTTGACTGCGTCGTCGAAGGCGGCCTGCACCTGCTCGGGCGGCTGCGCGTTCTGCATCGTCACACGGCTGATCAGGATGCCCGCCTCGTAACGGTCGAGGATGGTCTGCATCAGTTGCTGGGCATTGGCGGCAATGTCCTCGCGCCCCTCGTAGAGCACGAAGTCCATGGTGCTCTTGCCGACGATCTCGCGCATCGCGGTCTCGGCCGTCTGGATCACCGAGTCGTCCGGAAAGCGGTTGTTGAACAGGTAGTCCTCGGGCGAGCCGAGGATGTACTGCACCGCGAACTGGATGTTCACGATGTTGGCGTCCTGCGTGAGCATCAGCGCCTCGCGCAGCACCTTGTTGCGGTCCGTGCCGCGATAGCCGACCTCGACCGTGCGCACACCGGTCACGTCGACGATCTCGTGCGTCTCGATCGGGTACGGCACGCGCCAGTTCAGGCCCGGCTCGGACGTCTTGACATGCTCGCCGAAGCGCAGCACCACGCCGCGCTGGTTGGCGTCGACCGTGTAGAAGCCGCTCGCCAGCCAGACCACGAGCAAGAGCACGAGCAAGGCGCCAACGCCGCCGCCGATCTGACGGAAGCCGAAATTGGGCATCTTCGGTCCACCGCCACCGCCGCCGCCGGAACGGCGACCGCCGCCCTTGCCGCCGAGCATGCCGGTGAGTTTCTGATTGAAATCGCGCCAGACGTCTTCGAGATCCGGCGGACCCTGGTTGTCGCCGCGACCCCGGTCGCCGTCGCGCCGATCGTCGTCGTTCCCCTGGTTGTTACCCCAGCGAGGATCATTCAGTGACATGGGAGACCCGTAAGCAGGTTTAAAAGCGTTCAGACAGTGGCATCCGGAACCTCGTTCCGGACACAGACCCGCTGCGCCGTTTCGGCAAGCGCATCGCGCAGCAGGGGGAGTCCCTCGCCGCTCGCAGCGCTCAGAAAAACGCCGCTGATGTTACCACACTCGCCCCGATTGGCCGCCGCCGGAGCACCGGTCAGATCGATCTTGTTGAACACCATGATCTGCGGAACATCGCCTGCGCCGATTTCGCGCAGGACCTCGTTGACGGCGTCGATCTGCGCCTCTCGCTCCTCGCTGGCCGAATCAACGACATGCAGCAGCAGATCGGCATTGGCAGTCTCCTCGAGCGTGGCGTGAAAGGCGGCCACCAGCGCGTGCGGCAGATCGCGGATGAAGCCCACGGTGTCGGAGAGTACGACCGTGCCCACCGGCCCGACATACAGGCGTCGCGAGGTCGTGTCGAGCGTGGCGAAGAGCTGGTCGGCGGCATAGCTGCCGGCCTTGGTCAGCGCGTTGAACAGTGTCGACTTGCCGGCGTTGGTATAGCCCACCAGCGACACCGTAAGCACCTCGCGCCGGTCGCGTCCGCGACGCTGCACGCGGCGCTGCTTCTCGATCTTGGCCAGACGCGTCTTGAGTGCCTTGACGCGCGCGCCGAGCAGCCGGCGGTCGGTCTCGAGCTGCTTTTCGCCCGGACCGCGCAGGCCGATGCCGCCCTTCTGGCGCTCCAGGTGGGTCCAGCCCCGAACAAGACGCGTGGACAAGTGGTCGAGCTGTGCGAGTTCGACCTGCAGCTTGCCCTCATGGCTGCGCGCGCGCTGCGCAAAGATGTCGAGAATCAGCGCCGTGCGATCGATCACGCGACACTGCAGCTCGCGCTCGAGGTTGCGCTGCTGACCTGGCGACAACGCGTGGTTGAACACGACCAGATCGCTCTCATGCACCTTGAGCGTCATGCCGATCTCGTCCACCTTGCCGCGACCGGCGAACAGCGCCGGGTCCGGGCGCGAGCGCCGACCCGTGACGACGGCCTCGACGCTCGCGCCGGCGCTGCCGACGAGCAGCTTCAGTTCTTCGATACGGTCGGCGAGCATGCCCTGGTCCAGATCGAGCTGGACGAGTACGGCACGCTCACCGGAGCGGGGGCGTTCGAACATGGAGTCCGGCTCAGGCCTCCGCGGCCCCGTCCTGCGACGGGATGTTGACCGGACGGGCCGGGACGACCGTGGAAATCGCGTGCTTGTAGACCATCTGGGTGACGGTGTTCTTGAGCAGAACGACGTACTGATCGAAAGAGTCGACCTGACCCTGCAGCTTGATGCCGTTGACGAGATAGATCGACACCGGGATGTGTTCGCGCCGCAGGGTGTTCAGGAACGGGTCTTGTAGAAGCTGCCCTTTGTTACTCATTTTCGCTCCTTGAGCTTGGTTTTGTTATGTGTTTGTGCAGCATAGCATGTTGCGCCGCATCATCCAGACCGCATCGGATCGCCGGAGTTCAGTCGCGTGACGCATACGGATTGTGTGCGGTCCGGAACTGAATACGCAAGGGCGTGCCCTTGAGTCGGAACGCCTCGATGAAGGTGCGCTCGAGATAACGCGTGTACGAGGTCGGAATGTGCTCGAGTGCGCTGCCGTGGATCACCACGATGGGCGGATTGCTGCCCCCCTGGTGGGCATAACGCAATTTGGGGCGGAATACACCGTGACGCGGCGGCGCCTGCTTGATGACGGCCGCCTGGAGCACGCGCGTCAGACGAGGCGTCGACAGATTGGCCGTCGCTGCCGCGTAGGCCGCATCGACCGATTTCATGACCGCCGACAAACCGCTGCCCTTGAGCGCGGAGACGTAGTGAAAGCGCGCGAAGGACAGGAAGCCTAGCTTGCGTTCGATGTCGCGCTTGACCAGCTCGCGCCGGTAGTCGTCGACCGCATCCCACTTGTTGACCACAACCACCAGCGCACGTCCTGCGTCGAGGATGAAGCCAGCGATATGCGCATCCTGGTCGGCAATGTCCTGCGCCGCGTCGAGCACCAGCACGGACACGTTGGCCTCCTCGACCGCCTGCAGCGTCTTGATCACCGAGAACTTCTCGACCGCCTCGAAAACCTTGCCGCGCCGGCGCAGACCAGCCGTGTCGATCAGCGTGTAGTGGCGACCAGCGCGCTCGAACGGAATCTCGATCGCGTCACGCGTAGTGCCCGGCAGATCGAAGGCAATGACGCGCTCCTCCCCGACCAGGCCGTTGATCAGCGTCGACTTGCCCACGTTTGGACGACCGACGATGGCGATGCGCGGGCCGCGCGCTGCCTCCTCGGCTTGCTCGTCGTCGAGCGGGAACGACTCGAGCACCTCGTTCACGAGTTGCGTCACGCCGTCGCCATGCGTGGCGGACACCGCCAGCGGCGCCCCCAGCCCGAGCGCGTGGAATTCGGCGGCGACGACCTCGCGACGCAGGCCCTCGGCCTTGTTGACCACCAGGTACAGGGGGCGTCCGCTGCGGCGCAGGCGCGTGGCGATCTGCTCGTCGTGCGGGGTCAGGCCGGTGCGGCCATCGACCAGGAACAGCAGCACATCGGCTTCCTCGATCGCGCGTTCGGCCTGCTGCGCCATCTCGTGCATGATGCCGGCCTTGGCGACCGGATCGAAGCCGGCGGTGTCGACAACCAGATAGTCGCGCTCGCCGACGCGGCCGATGCCGTAATGCCGGTCACGCGTAAGACCCGGTAGATCGGCAACCAGCGCGTCCCGCGTGCGCGTGAGGCGGTTGAACAGCGTCGACTTGCCGACATTGGGCCGGCCAACCAGAACGATAGTAGGTTTCACTCGCTGCGACCCGCCCCGACCAGCTCAAATGCTTCCACGCCACCGCCGGTCGTCTGCACGACAAAGCGTGCGCCATCCAGGGCGACCGGCGCCGCTTCAATCGCGCCGCCGCTTGCACGGCTGCGCGCGATAATGCCGCCATTAGTGCGGTCGAGCGCATGCACATAGCCCTCGAAATCGCCGAACACCACACCGTCGCCAACCGCCAGCGGACGCGACAATCGACGCAAGGCGAGAGGACCCTGGGTCCAGACATTGGTCCCGTCGGACGCGTCGAGCGCATGCACGGCATCGCGGGCCGAACTGACGAACACCAGCGGCCCGTCGCGATCCAGGCCGCTGGCGCTGGAAAACTCCACCGTCCAGATGACGCGTCCATTGGTGATATCGAAGCAGCCCGCACGCCCCTGATAGGTGACCGCGCAAACCTCGTCGCCGCTGACCACAGGGATGCCGGCGACATCGGTCACACGCTCGAGCTCGGTCACGCCGCGCGGCGTGGACACGGTGATCTCCCACAGCGGCCCGCCGTTCTCGAGGTTGATCGAGACGAGCTTGCCACCCGGGTAGCCAACGGTGGCCGCACGCTCGTCGACCGCCATGCCGACCGCGTTGCGCAGGGTCAGCGCCGGCATCTCGCGCTCGTAGGTCCAGCGCCGCGCGCCGTCAGCAGCCTCGAAGGCCAGTACCCGATTGCCCGAGGTACGCACCACCACCACCTGCTCGGACACCCCGGGTGCGGCCAGCACTTCGGCACCCACCGAAGCGCGCCAGCGTTCTTCGCCGCTGGCCGCGTCGAGCGCGACGACTTCGCCGTCGACAGTGACGACAGCGACCGTACGGCCGTCGCTGCCGACACCGGCCGAGAGCGCGTCACCGACGTCGCGCCGCCATTGCGTGCGACCGTTGGCAGCGTCGACACGCACCACCGAACCGTCGCCGCCGGCTGCATACACGGCCCCGGAAACGACAGCCGGCTGGAAACGATACGTGCCGGACGAACCCACCCCGACCTGCCACAATGAGCGCAGTTCGGCGCGGGGCTCGAACGTCGGCACGGGGTCCGGCTCAGGCGGTTTCGGGCCGAAAAGCGAACAACCTGCGAGCGCGACGCTGGCAGCGACGAGCGTCAGTCGGGAAAGGATGGCGAGGGTCATGACTCAGGACTCCAGCGCTTCGATCTTGGTCTCGACGACACCACGCAATTGTGCGCCGGACTGCCCGGGCGCCTCGGCCAGCGCCGCGAGCGCCGCCTCGTAGGCACGGCGTGCCTCGTCGGGTCGGCCGGCGGCGGCGAGCACGTCACCGCGCAGATCGCCGTAGCGCGCCGCAAGCGAAGCGTGAGGCGCATCGGCCAGGCGCGCGAGCGCGCCGTCATGGTCGCCCTCGTCGAAGAGCGTGACCGCAATGCGCAGGCGCGCCAGATCGCGCACGGCCGGGTTGTCCGCATTCGCGACAACCCATTCAAGCTGAGCGCGCGCATTGCGCGGCTCGCCCTCGGCGACCTGCACCGCCGCCGACAACAGCGCACCCATCTCGGCGTAGGCCGTGCCCGAATAGCGCTCGATGATCTGGCCGGCGGCCTCGCGCGCGCGCGTCGCGTCGCCATCCGCCGCGGCCTGCTGGACGGCGAAGTACAGCGTCGAAGCCTCGCCTGCCTGCTTGTTCTGATACCAGTTCCAGCCCTGCCACCCGACCGAGCCCAGCGCGGCGACGACGATCAGCGTCGTGACGTATTTGCCGTACTGGTCCCACCAGGCCTTGATCTGGGAGAGCTGTTCCTGTTCCTCGAGGTCATACAGCGCCATCGTCGTCCTCGTCTTCTCTGAATAGATGTTCGGCCACCGCGTCGGCGAGTGCGTCGACGGCGATGCGTTCCTGTGCGCCGGGGCCGCGCAGCGGCTTGAGGGCCACCTCGCCGGCCGCGGCCTCGTCCTCGCCGATGATCACTGCCAGCGGCGCACCGCTGGCATCGGCCTTCTTCATCTGCGACTTGAAACTGCCGCCTCCGCAGTGCATGAGCACCGCGAAGCCGAAACCGCGTAGTGCCTCGGCCGCACGAAAGGCCAACTGCTGCGCCGCATCACCGGCGGCGACGATATAGACGTCGGGCTGCTGCGCCGCGTCCTCCGCCCCTCCGGACTCCTTCCACAGCGCGAGCACGCGCTCGATGCCGATCGCGAAACCGGCCGCCGGCGCACTCTTGCCGCCGAGCAACTCGACCAAGGTGTCGTAGCGCCCGCCCGCGCAGATCGTACCCTGCGCGCCCAGCCGCGTCGTCACCCATTCGAAGACCGTGCGATTGTAGTAGTCGAGCCCGCGCACCAGACGATGGTTGATGCGGTAGGGGATGCCTGCGCCGCGCAGCACGCGCTGCACGCCATCGAAATGTTCGAGCGATTCCTGACCGAGATGATCGAACAGCTTCGGCGCCGCCTCGACCAGTTCCTGCAGCGCCGGATTCTTGGTATCGAGAATGCGCAGCGGGTTCGTATGCAGCCGGCGTTTCGCGTCATCGTCGAGCACATCCTGATGCTGCTCCAGATACGCAATCAGCGCGGCACGGTGTTCGGCACGCTCCTCTGCAGAGCCGAGCGAGTTGAGTTGCAGCTCGACGTCCTCGATGCCCAGATCGTCCCACAGCCGCGCGCACATCAGGATGAGTTCGGCATCGATGTCCGGCCCGGAAAAGTTCAGCGCCTCGACACCGATCTGGTGGAACTGGCGGTAGCGCCCCTTTTGCGGACGTTCGTGGCGGAACATCGGACCGTGATAATACAGACGCTGGCCGCCGCCGTGCAGCAGACCGTGCTGGATCGCGGCACGCACACACGAAGCCGTCCCTTCCGGACGCAGCGTCAGGTGTTCGCCGTTGAGCGCGTCCTCGAAGGAATACATCTCCTTCTCGACGATATCGGTCACCTCGCCGATGGCGCGCTTGAACAGCGGCGTGTGTTCAACCAGGGGCATGCGCACCGGACGGTAGCCATAGCTGCGCAGCCAATCGCGCACGAGGTCTTCGAAGTGCTCCCAGACTTCAGCTTCATCGGGCAGGATATCGTTCATCCCGCGCACGGACTGCAGGGTTCGGTTCATCGCTTCTCTTTTTCTTGTCAGACGGCGCTGGCCGCCTTCTTCGGATACTTGCGCTCGACATAGTCGTCGACGATGGCGCGGAACTCGGCCGCGATGTTGTCGCCGCGCAGCGTCACGGTCTTCTCGCCGTCCACATACACGGGCGCGGCCGGGCTCTCGCCGGTGCCGGGCAGCGAGATTCCGATGTCTGCGTGCTTGCTCTCGCCCGGCCCATTGACGACGCAGCCCATCACGGCAAGCGTGAGGTTCTCGACGCCGTCACGTTCTTCACGCCACACGGGCATCTGCTCGCGCACATAGGTCTGGATGCTTGAGGCCAGCTCCTGGAAGAAGGTGCTGGTGGTGCGCCCACAGCCCGGGCAGGCCGTAACCATGGGCGTAAACGCACGCAGACCCATGGTCTGCAGGATCTCCTGCGCGACGACGACCTCCTCGGTGCGCTTGCCGCCCGGCTCGGGCGTGAGCGACACGCGGATGGTGTCGCCGATGCCTTCCTGCAGCAGCACGGCCAGCGCGGCGGTCGAGGCGACGATGCCCTTGGAGCCCATGCCGGCTTCGGTCAGCCCCAGATGCAGCGGGTAGTCGCAGCGGCGCGCCAGATCGCGATACACGGCGACCAGGTCCTGCACGCTGGAAACCTTGGCCGACAGGATGATGCGGTCGCCCGCCAGGCCGTACTCCTCGGCCTTCGCGGCGGACTCGAGCGCGGAGACGATCAGCGCCTCGCGCATCACCGCACCGGCGTCGCGCGGCTCGGTCAGTTTGGCGTTGGCGTCCATGATGCGCGCCAGCACCGACGGGTCGAGACTGCCCCAGTTCACGCCGATGCGCACCGGCTTGTCGTACTTGCAGGCAATCTCGACGATGGCAGCGAACTGCGGGTCGCGCTTGGTGCCGGCGCCGACGTTGCCGGGGTTGATGCGCAGCTTGGCGAGCGCCTCGGCGCAGGCCGGATACTTGGTGAGCAGCGTATGACCGTTGTAGTGGAAGTCGCCGACCAGCGGCACGTCCATGTTCAGCGCAAGCAGGCGGTCGCGGATGTGCGGTACGGCCTTCGCGGCTTCTTCGTTGTTGACCGTGATGCGCACCAGTTCCGAGCCGGCGCGCGCCAGCTCGGCGACCTGCATTGCGGTGCCGAGCACGTCAGCGGTATCGGTGTTGGTCATCGACTGCACGACGATGGGTGCGTCCGCGCCGATCCTTACCGCGCCGACGCGCACCTGACGCGTCGACCGCCGGGCGGCCGCTGCGGGAATGTTCGGGGATGCGTTCATGCCTACTCCAGGACCAGACGCGCCACACCGGCGGTATGCATGTGCGGCGCCAATTCGACCGGCTCACCATCGAACTCGAGGCTCACCGCATCGGCATTGCCGACCGTGACCCAGAACGGCGGATCACCCTGCACGACACGCGTCGTGCCGCTGCGGCTGGTGCCGACGTAGAGCGTGCGATCCTGCGCGTCCTTCACCTGCAGCCAGGCGTCGGCCCGCAGGTTGAATACCAGGCGGCTCGAACCGCTGCCGACGACCTGTGCATTCGAGGGCGCGGCATCCGGCTGCGCTTGGGCACGGGGCGCGGGTACCGGCTCGCTCGTTGCGACGGCCTCCTGGGGCTCTTCCGACCCGCTCTGCGCGGACACTTGCTCGACCGGCGCCACGGGCTCTGGCAGCGGTTCCGGCTGCGGGGGCTCGGACGGAGCGGCGGTCGATTGCGCCACCTCGGGCAGCGAACCCGCAGCATCGCCGCCGGCCGGCTCGGCACGCGAGAGTGCCGGTGCGGGCGGCGCCTCGATGATCGCGGGAAAGGATGCGCCGGAGCCGAGCGACGGCGATTCGTCAGCCGGCGCTGCGGCCTGCGCCGGCTCGTCATCGACGATCTCGACCTCTGGCATCGGATCTTCCTCGTCCACCGACGAATCGGCGAGGTCAGCACTCGCTTCTTCGGCCGGCCGGTCCTCGAGGCGAAAACCATCGAAATACCAGCCCAGCGCGAGCACCAGCACCAGCACCGACACCAACGCCGCGAATACGCGTCCGATACCGCCACGGCGACCGCTGCCGGGCATCGTGCCCCGCGCATTGGTCACCGGAGACAGTTCCACGCTGCGCGCCGAGGGTTCGGACCAGCGCGCGGCAATCATCGGCTCGATGTCGACACCCAGGTAGCGCCCGTAGTTGCGGTAGAAGCCCTTGACGAATGCCGGACCGGGCAGTTCATGCAGGCGCTCGGCCTCCATCGCGAGCACCTGTCGCGAGGAAAACTTCAGCGCGGCCGCGACCTCCTCTACGGACTCGCCGCGCGCCTCCCGCGCAGCGCGCAGGGCCTCGCCGATCTGCGGCAGCTCGGGCTGCATTTCAACTTCGAAACGGGAAGGATCTTGCTCGTCGTTCACTCGTACTCACCCTGCGTCATCGCGCGATGTTCGGGAGAATCATTGAAGCGCCCGCGCAACTGGGCCGCGTAGCTCGCCTCGGCCGCGCGGTTGCCCAGGCGCCGCTCGACCCGCAGCCCCAGCCAGACCGACTGCGCGGTGGGCTCGTTGCGGCGGTGCAGCGCGATCAACTGATCACGCGCCGAAGCCAGCTCGCCCTTGCGATAGGCCACTTCGGCCAGCCCGAGCATCGCCACGGGATTGTTCTGCTGCAGGGCGACGGCGCGGCGGAACTGGATTTCGGCTTCGTCGACCTGATCCAGCCGCAGATGGCACAGGCCCGCGTTGGTATGCGGCCGCGTCGGCGAACGGTAGTAGGGATTGCGCGCGGCAAGCGCGAGACGCCGCAAGCCTTCAGCTTCCTCGCCGTTCAGACACAGAAACCAGCCATAACTGTTGTTGAAATCCGGGTCATTGGGGGCGCTGCGCAATGCACGCAAGAAGTTGTCACGTGCGGCGACATCATCGTCGATGAACATGTACACCAGCCCCATCAGATGGAAGGCCGGCGAGAATTCGGGGGCGTACGCGAGCGCGATGCGCGCCTCGTCGAGTGCCACGTCGTAACGACCGACCTCGAAATAGGCCGTACCCAGGTCGATGTGCACCATCGCCGCCTGCTCGCGCTCCGTGGCCGGCGGTGTCTCGAGCACGGGCCGGTCGGCGGATGCGAACTGTTCGCCGTCGCGCGAGGGCGTGCCGGCACAACCGGCGAGCATGATCGGGAAGACCAGCAGCCACAGTACCGCGCGAAGATTCATCACCGCCTCTCCCGTATCAAGCCTTGACCAGGCGCGTCGTGCGCCGTGTCCGGTCCTGCACCTGCCCCGCGAGTTGGCCGCAGGCGGCGTCAACATCCTCGCCACGCGTGCGGCGCGTGGTCGTGACGATGCCCGCGTCGATCAACACCTCGGCAAAGCGCCGGATGCGCTCGCTCCCGGAACGCCGGAATTCCGAGCCCGGGAACGGATTGAACGGTATCAGATTGAACTTGCAGGGCACATCGCGCACCAGTTCGACAAGCCTGCGCGCGTCGACGTCACGGTCGTTGACCCCGTCGAGCATGACGTACTCGAAGGTGATGAAGTCACGCGGTGCCCGCTCCAGATAGCGCCGGCACGCGGCCATCAGCTCGACCAACGGGTACTTCTTGTTGATCGGCACGAGGCGGTCGCGCAACGCGTCGTCGGGCGCGTGCAGCGACACGGCCAGAGCCACCGGACATTCGTCGCGCAAGCGGTCCATGGCCGGCACGATGCCCGAGGTCGATACCGTCACGCGCCGGCGCGACAGGCCGTATGCATTGTCGTCGAGCATCAGGCGCAGCGCGGTGACGACATTGTCGAAGTTGGCCAGCGGCTCGCCCATGCCCATCATTACGACGTTGCTGATGATGCGCCCGTTGTCCTTCTCGCCGGCATCGAGATCGGTCGCTGCATCACGCGCGGCGCCGAGCAGGCGATTCGCCAGCCACAACTGGCCGATGATCTCGCCGGCGCTCAAGTTGCGGTTGAAGCCCTGCTTGCCGGTCGAGCAGAAGGCGCAGTCGAGCGCGCAGCCCGCCTGCGAGGACACGCACAGGGTGCCGCGATGCGCCTCCGGAATGAACACCGTCTCGACCGCATTGCCGTTACCCACATCGAGCAACCACTTGCGCGTACCGTCGCTCGACACGCTGTCGCGCACCGGCGTCGGCGCACGAACCCCCGCGCACTCGTCGAGCTTGGCGCGCAGCGACTTGGCGACATCGGTCATCGCGGCGAAGTCGTCGCAGCCGTCGCGATGAATCCAGCGCATTACCTGACGCGCGCGAAAAGGCTTCTCGCCGCGTTCGGCGAACCAGGCGACGAGGGCGTCGCTGTCGAAGTCGAGGAGGTTGACCGGGGCGCTCATGGAGTCGGGGTGGCCGGCACCGCAAAGCGGCGCCGGCCACAAGCCTCAGCGTCCGTAGACGTCCAGACCGGGAAAGAAGAACGCGATCTCGGTCGCAGCCGTTTCCGGCGCATCCGAGCCGTGCACGGCATTGGCGTCGATCGAATCGGCGAAGTCGGCGCGAATCGTGCCCGGCTCGGCCTTCTTGGGATCGGTCGCGCCCATCAAATCACGGTTCTTCGCGATGGCGCCCTCGCCCTCGAGCGCCTGCACCATGACCGGACCGGAAATCATGAACGAAACCAGATCCTTGAAGAACGGACGCTCCTTGTGCACGGCGTAGAATTGCGATGCCTCGCGCTCGGACAGGTGGATCATGCGCGCAGCGATGACCTTCAGTCCGGCGTCCTCGAAACGCTGGTAGATCTTGCCGATGACGTTCTTCGCGACGGCGTCGGGCTTGATGATGGAAAGCGTGCGTTCGGTGGCCATGCAATATTGCTCCGTTAAACTGTCCGCATTCGGGACAGGGCGTGTGGATAAAGCCTTGTAGTCTAACAGCAACCGCCTTCGTTCTCATCCAGTTTGTGCGCACGCCAGGCGCACTGCCTCACTCGTCGTTCGGGTCGAAACCGGTCGCCCGGTAGACCTCGGCGAGCAGTTCCTCTCCGATGCGCGCGGCGGCGCTGCGATGCACCGGCAACAGCGCCCGCCGGAAGTCCGCCCGCGCTGCGGCGTCGAGCACGTGGATGTCGGTGGTGCCGGCAGCACGGATGGCCTCGAGAGCGAGCTGGTTCTCCTCTCGCGCGATCCGGTTGGCATAGGTCGTGGCCTCGCGCATCGCTCGCTCGATCTGGCGACGCACACCACGCGGCAGATTGTCCCAGAAGCGCTTGTTGACGATCACGGCATAGCCCAGATAGCCGTGCTCGGTCAATGCGAGATACGGCTGAACCTCGTGCATGCGCTGCGTGTAAAGATTGGAGTGCGGGTTCTCGGTACCGTCGACCACGCCAGCGCGCAAGGCCTCGAAGACATCGGAAAACGACATCATGTGCGGCACCGCCCCGAGCGCAAGCATCTGCTCCTCGATGGCGCGGGAGGCCTGGATGCGCATGCGCTTGCCGGCAAGGTCGGACGGGACACGGATCGGTGTGTTCGCCGAGAACGACTTGAAGCCATTGTCCCAGAATGCCAAACCCTTGATGCCGCGGTCCTCGAGCGACTCGAGCAGGCGCTCGCCGATGTCCCCCTCGGTCACCGCACGCAACGCGCGCCGATCCTCGAAGATATAGGGCAGATCGAACAGCTCAAAGCCGTTGGCACCGAGCACGCTGAACTTGGCGAGCGAGGGCGCGAGCATGTGCACCGCCCCCAGTTGCAGGGCTTCCATCTCCTCACGGTCGGAATACAACGCGCTGTCCGCATAGACTTCCACGCGAACGCGCCCGCGCGTGAGTTCGGTCGCTCGCTGCGCGAAGAATGCAGCCGCCTTGCCCTTGGGCGCGTCGGGCGACACCACGTGGCTGAAGCGGATCACGATCGGCTCGTTCGCCGCGGCGGGCAGCGGCACCGAGGCCAGCATCAGGAACAGGACAAACACCCGAATCCGTCTCATGGTCTTGCCTCCATTCCAGGCACGTTCTCAATTAACATGGCAGTCGCGAAACACCAGCCCCGGTCCGACGTCGTCATTGCCCGACGCGCGGATCCGCACAATGGACACCACGGCCACTTCCCCTGCATCGACCGGCACGCATCGCATGACGCACCTCACCTGGGTCGCGCTGGTGGTGTTCGTCCTTCTCATCGGCGCGCTGCTTTGGCTCACCCGCGTGCACGACGAAGACACCCAGCGCCACACACTGATCAGCGACGTGCTGTGGATGGAGCAGAGCCTGCAGTTCCAGCTCGATCGCAATGCCGCCCAGCTCGCCCAGCTCGGGCCGGAACTGGTGGTATCCGACATCTCGCCGCAGACCGACGCGCGGCTGCGCCAGATCCTGCGCGCCGAAATCGGCCTGGTGCGCGTAATCTGGCTCGACGCCAACGCCCGCACGCTAGGCGCGCTGCCGCCGCTGGCCGACGCCGTACCACTCGGCCCGGACGGCACGCAGGCGAAGCTCGATGCGGACCTCGCCCGCCTGTCGCGCAGCATCGGCCGACCGGTCTACGGCCCCGCCTATCCGGCCGCCGGTGGCGGCCATCAGTTCGAGGTCTACATTCCGGCCTTTACCGACTCGGGACTGCTCGGCATCAGCGTCGGAGTCTACTCTCTCGAGGGTCTGCTCGCGCGCGAGTTGCCATGGTGGTTCACCGAGAGATACCACGTCAGCGTGATCGATTCCGACGGGCGCGAGATTGCCTCGCGCTCGCGCGTCGCTCCGCTGTCCGACACCCACAGCTATACCATGGCCTTCGACCCGCCCGGACATGGCCTGCTGCTGCAAATCACCGCCTACCGCGACGACGTGCGCTGGATCCCGGTGCTGCTGACCAGTTCCATCCTGATTCTCGCAATGGTGCTGATCTGGAGCTTCTGGATGCTGCGTCGCCAGCTCAAGCGGCGCCTGGCAGCCGAGCAGGCACTGCGCGGCGAGACGCTGTTCCGCAAGGCGATGGAGGATTCGCTGCTCACGGGCCTGCGCGCACGCGACCTGACCGGGCGCATCACCTACGTCAATCCGGCCTTCTGCAACATGGTCGGCTTCACCGCCGACGAACTGATCGGCCTGCGCCCGCCCATGCCCTACTGGCACCCCGAACACATCGAGCGCCTGCAGGAGATTCACGACATGATCCTGTCCGGACAGGGGCCGCGCGCCGGGGTCGAGGCGCGTCTGCGCCGCAAGAACGGCGAAGCACTCGATGCGCTCATCTTCGAGGCGCCGCTGATCGACGCCTCGGGCCGCCAGACCGGGTGGATGGGCTCGATCATGGACATCACCGAGCGCAAGCGCGCACGCGAACTGGCCCGCCAGCAGGACGAGCGCCTGCAGGCCACCTCACGCCTGATCACGATGGGCGAGATGGCTTCCACGCTGGCGCATGAACTCAACCAGCCGCTGGCGGCGATCAACACCTACAACAGCGGTTGCCTGAACCTGCTCGCCGAAGGTGACATCGACCCCGACGAGTTGCGCGAGGTCCATGAGAAGATCGCCCGCCAGGCCTATCGAGCCGCAGCCATCATCCACCGCGTGCACGACTTCGTGCGCCGCTCCGAGCCCAAGCGCGAAACGCTCGCGCTCAACGCCGTGATCCGCGAGGCCGTCGAGCTGATGGACGCCGACGCACGCAAGCGCCAGATCCAAATGGAACTCGATCTGGGCGAAGCGCTGCCTGCGCTGACGGCCGACCCGGTGATGATCGAGCAACTGGTGGTCAACCTGGTGCGCAATGCGATGGACGCCATCGGCCAGTTGCCCCGCGATCAGCGCGTGGTCAAGATTTCCACGCGCCGCCTCAGCGACCAACTGGTGCTGCGCGTGGCCGACCGGGGCAACGGCATCCCGCCGGAAGTCGCCAAGCGATTGTTCGAGCCCTTCTTCTCGACCAAGCAGGAAGGCATGGGCATGGGCCTGAACATCTGCCGTTCGATCGCCGAACTGCATCATGGTCGCCTGATGTTCGAACCTGGCCCGGAAGGTGGCTCGGTGTTCATCCTCACCCTACCCGTCGAAAAGGAAGCCATCCCCGCATGAATCCCCCCTGCGCCCACATCATCGACGACGACGAAGCCATCCGCGACGCGCTGCAATGGCTGCTCAAGACCCGCAAGCTGCCGTGCACCACCTGGTCCAGCGCGGAGGACTTCCTGGCCGCGATCACGCCCGACTGGAACGGCTGCGCGGTGCTCGACATCCGCATGCAAGGCATGAGCGGGCTCGAATGCTTCGACGCGCTGCGCGCGCGCGGCAACGAGTTGCCGGTGATCTTCATCACCGGTCACGGCGATGTCCCCATGGCCGTCGCAGCCCTCAAGAAGGGCGCCTACGACTTCATCGAGAAGCCCTTCGACGATGGCGACCTGATTGCCGTGATCCAGCGCGCGATGGAAATCGACGCCGAGCGCAGACGTGCGCGCAGCGAAAGCCTGGCCGTGGCCGAGAAGCTCACCCTGCTGACCGCGCGCGAACGCGAAGTCATGACGCTGATCCTCGAAGGCAAGTACAACAAGGTCATTGCCGACGAGCTCGACATCTCGATGCGCACCGTCGAGGCGCACCGCTCGCGCATCTTCGAGAAGATGGGCGTGCGCTCGGCAGTCGAACTGGCACAACTGCTCAAGGACCTCAACCTCTGAGCGGCGAGCCCGGCCTCCACCACGACGGCAACACACCCTCTGCGCCCGCTTCGCACCGCGCCGACGCAGCGATGCCGACACCGGCGATCCAGACCGGCTCGCCATCGACATAGAGCACCGGCAGTCGATCGCGCCACCACGGCGGCACACCGGCCTCCTGACACAGATTCTTGAAGCTGTGGCGCGGCCGCCCGGGCGCGTCGCTCATACGCAAACCCGGGCGCCGCGACGCGACGATGACCTCACCGCGCTCGAGCTGCGCGGCACACAGTCCCTCGCCGCGACGACGCTCGAATACGACGCGTCCGTCACCCCAGTCGATCGCCTCCTCGTCGCACCAGCGAACCGGCTGCGGCAGGCCGTGCGCGGGCATCTCCTCGACCCACACCCGGCCACGATGCAGGCAGCAGGCCACCTGCCCGAGCGGCAGATGCAGCGACGGCGCCACACCATGGCGCAACTGGCGCACCGCTTCGACCAGACGCGCACGCGCGGGCGCCTCGGCGCCGCTGCAACGGATGCGCCAACGCAGCAGGTTGCGCAGCCTTGGTGCGGACAAGGCCCGCAACGCGGCCAGCGAGAAGCTCTCGCCATCACCGCAGGCGCGCGCATCCTGGTGGGCCAGCTCATCGAGCAGGCCGTCGGCTTCGCGGAAGTTGAGCGCCGAGCGCGCGAGCATCGCGGCGGCCTGGGGAAATGCCGCTTCGACGCACGGCAGCACGTCGTGACGCAGTCGATTGCGCGTGTGACGGCGATCGGCATTGCTATGGTCTTCGACCCACGCGAGCCCTGCCTCGCGCGCATGCTCGAGGATCTCGGAGCGCCGCGCCTCGAGCAGCGGACGCAGCCGCCCTGGAGCGCCCGGCTCGCACGCCGCCATGGCGCCCGCACCACGCACGCCGACGCCGCGCAGCAGTCGAAACAGCACGGTCTCGGCCTGGTCATCGAGATGATGGCCGAACACCAGCCAATCGACCGCCAGCGCCGCCAGCGCCGCATGACGCGCCTCGCGCGCGGCCGCCTCCAGCCCGTCGGGGTGGTCACGGCGCACCGTCACGGGAAACACTTCGATTTCGAGACCGAGATCTGCGCACAGACGCTTGCAGAAAGCCGACCAGTCACCGGCGGCCGGCTGCAGCCCGTGATCGACATGCGCCGCACACAGGGCAAAACCACGGTCTTCGCGCAGAGCGGCGAGCAGGTGCAGCGTGACCACCGAATCGACCCCGCCCGACAGCGCGACGCACAGCCGGCTCCCGGGGCCTACGCCGGCCCCGTCGAGGACAGCCGCTACGCGGCCGACCAGGATCGAATCAGGCTGCGCCCTGATCCTTGAAGCGGCCATGGCTCATCAGCCGATCAAAGCGCCGCTCGAGCAGTTCGTCGATGTCGAGATCGGCCACTTGGCGCAGCGACTCCTGCAGCGCCTTGCGCAGCGAGGTCGCCATTGCGGCATAGTCGCGATGCGCCCCGCCTACCGGTTCGGGCACGACGCGGTCGATCAGACCCAGCCCGTGCAGTCGATCGGCCGTAATGCCCATCGCCTCGGCGGCGGCCGAGGCCTTTTCGGCACTTTTCCACAGGATCGATGCACAGCCTTCCGGCGAGATCACCGAATAGGTCGAATACTGCAGCATCAGCACCTGATCGCCGACGGCGATCGCGAGCGCGCCACCGGAACCGCCCTCGCCGATCACGGTGGAGATGATCGGCACCTTCAGTTCAGCCATCACGTACAGGCTGCGTCCGATTGCCTCGGACTGGCCGCGCTCCTCGGCACCGATGCCCGGATAGGCGCCCGGTGTGTCGACGAAGGTGAAGATGGGCAGGTTGAACTTCTCGGCCAGGCGCATCAGGCGCATCGCCTTGCGATAACCCTCTGGGCGCGGCATGCCGAAGTTGCGCGCGATCTTTTCCTTGGTGTCGCGCCCCTTCTGGTGGCCGATCACGACGCAGCTCGCGCCGTTGAAACGCGCGAGCCCACCGACGATCGCCTGATCGTCGGCAAAGCTGCGGTCGCCGTGCAACTCGCGGAAATCGGAGAACACATGGCTCACGTAATCGAGCGTGTACGGTCGCTGCGGATGACGCGCGACCTGCGAAATCTGCCAAGGCGTGAGCTTGGCGTAGAGATCGCGGGTGAGTGACTCGCTCTTCTTTTCGAGGCGGGCGATCTCGCCCGACAGGTCGACCGCGGGATCATCCTGCACGAAGCGCAGTTGTGCGATCTTCTCCTCAAGTTCGGCGACCGGACGCTCGAAGTCCAGAAACGTGGTTTTCATCGACGCTGCCCCTGCTTGGTTGGGTCGCCCGGCCCGATCGACACTTCGCCGACCGGGCCGGGCCGTAAAACCGTGCATTGTAACCGCAGCGCGCCACGGCTCCGCCAGCGCGGACTGCAAACGACAAGGGCGCCTCGCGGGCGCCCTTGAATGCATCGCCTGTCGCGCCGTGCGGCGCGCACCGCATCAGTCGCTGTTGAACACGCCGAGCAGGTGCAGCAGGCTGGTGAAGAGGTTGTAGATCGACACGAACAAGGTGACGGTCGCCATGATGTAGTTGGTCTCGCCACCGTGGATGATGTTGCTCGTCTGCCACAGGATCAACCCCGACATCAGCAGCACGAACATCGCCGACACGGCCAGCGACAGCGCCGGCATCTGGAAGAAGATCGCGCCCAGGCCAGCCAGGAAGGCCACCAGGATGCCGACCATCAGGAAGCCACCCATGAACGAGAAGTCCTTGCGCGAGGTCAGCGCATAACCGGACAGGCCGAGGAAGATCGCGGCTGTGCCGCCCAGGGCCTGCATGACGATCTGGTTACCGTTGGGGAGCGACAGATACGCGGACAGGATGGGGCCCAGCGTGTAGCCCATGAAACCGGTCAGCGCGAACACGGCGAGAATGCCCGCCGAGCTGTTGCGCAGCTTGGTCACCAGGAACAGCAGACCGAAATAGCCGACCAGCGTCAGGATGATGCCCGGATGCGGCAGGCCCAGCGCCATCGACGCGCCGGCCGTGACAGCCGAGAACGCGAGCGTCAGCGACAGCAGGATGTACGTGTTGCGGATGACCTTGTTGGTCGACAGTACCGAAGCCTCGCTTCGGTTGGCTGCAATGCTTCGATCGATCATGGATGCGTTCCCTCCTTCTGGTTTGTTGCGCGCCGCGCCATCGGACGCGTCGCCATCGTTGCCTCGGACCCGCAAATGATAACCGAGTTCCGTTGGCGTCGAGCGCAACTCACGCGCGACGCCAACGAATCACCAGCCAGATCCCGCCCAGCGTCGCGACCGAGGCCAGCAGCAGGCGCAGCGTGAGCGGCTCGGCCAGCAACATCGCACCGCCCGCCGCCGCGATGACCGGAACCGACAACTGCACCGTCGCCGCCGAGGTCGCCGCCAACCGCGGCAGGGCCGCATACCAGACCGCGTAGCCGATGCCCGAGGCGAGCGCGCCCGACAGCACCGCCGGCACGATGCCCGCCGGCGCCACCTGCAGCCAGGGCCACGCGAGCACGACCAGCACCAGGACCATCGGTACGCTGCGCAGGAAGTTGCCTGCGGTCGTCGCCAGCGGATCGGTGTTGCCGCGACCGCGCAGCGAATACACGCCCCACGCGATGCCGGCGGCGATCATCAGCAACGACGGGAACCATGGCGGCGCAGTAAGCCCCGGCGAGAGCAGCACAAGCAGCCCCCCTACGGCCAGCGCGAAGCCGGCCCACTGCACGCCCGACATGCGCTCGCCGCGCACCAGCGCGGTCAAAATCATGGTCGCCTGCACGGCGCCGAACAGCAGCAGCGCACCGGCGCCGGCAGCCAGCCCGACATAGGCATAGGAGAAGGCCACCGCATAGGCAAACAGGGCCGCGGCCGAGCGCCAGTCACCGCGGGACCCGCCATCGTCGCGCGCGCGCACACGAACGATGACCCACAGTACGATGGCGCCCGAGAGCATGCGGATGAACGTGAAACTGGCCGGATCGATGTCGCCGTCGCGCAACGCCAGACGGCACAGGATGGAATTGGCTGCAAAGGCCAGCATGGCCAAGGCGGTGAGCACGGCGATACGCAAGATGCGGCCTCCGGCGCGAGAGACGGACCCGCGGGTGCAAACGCATCGGCCGAACGGCAGCAATGCTATCATCGCGCCGCTTCGCACTCCGGCCGGCGGTGTACCGCCCGCCCAATTGGTGCCGGGAGAGGGACTCGAACCCTCACGCTGTTACCAGCGGCGGATTTTGAATCCGCTGCGTCTACCGATTCCGCCACCCCGGCCGGGGAGCGCCGTATTATCCATGACACCCCCGGGAGCGGCAACACAATGCCACTGACCCTCGACGACTTTGACTATCCCCTGCCGCCGGAACGCATCGCCCAGCAACCCCTGGCCGACCGCAGCGCCAGCCGGCTGTTGCTGCTCGACGGCGACGCGCTCGACGATCGCAGGTTCCGCGAACTGCCCGAACTGATCGCACCGGGCGACCTGCTGGTGTTCAACGACACGCGCGTGATTCACGCCCGTCTGCTGGGCGTCAAGCGCGATACCGGTGGCCGCGTCGAGGTGCTGGTCGAGCGCGCCATCGGCACGCACGAGGCGCTGGCGCAGCTGCGCGCGAGCAAATCCTCGCCAGCCGGCACGGTCTTGTGCCTCGACGAAGCCTTCGACGTGACCGTTCTCGGGCGGGTCGGCGACTTCTACCACCTTCGCTTCCCGCCCGAAGAGGATTTGTTCGATCTGCTCGAACGTCACGGCAAGGTGCCTCTTCCGCCCTATATCGAGCGTGCCGCCGACGTGACCGACGAGTCACGCTACCAGACCGTCTATGCGCGCGAGCCAGGCTCGGTGGCCGCCCCCACGGCCGGCCTGCATTTCGACGAGGCCATGCTCGATCGCCTGCGCAGCCGCGGTGCCAATCTCGCCTACATCACGCTGCATGTCGGCGCCGGCACCTTCCAGCCAGTGCGCACCGACGATCTCGGCGAGCACCGCATGCACCGCGAGCGCTACGTGATCCCGCGCGACACGGTCGAGGCGATCGCCCGCACGCGCGCCGCGGGTGGGCGCGTGATCGCGGTCGGCACCACCAGTCTGCGCGCGCTCGAAGGCGCGGCTCAGGACGGCACGCTTGCACCCGGCTCCGACGAGACCGGGCTGTTCATCCTGCCGGGCTTCCGTTTCCAGGTGGTCGACGCGCTGATCACCAACTTCCACCTGCCCAAATCCACGCTGCTCATGCTGGTCTCGGCCTTCGCCGGCATGGAGCCGATCCGCCGTGCCTACGCCCACGCCGTGGCCGCCGAATATCGCTTCTTCAGCTATGGCGACGCCATGTTCATCGCTCGACGCAACGATGCAGTTTGATCTCATCTCCACCAGCGGCGCCGCAAGGCGCGGTCGCCTGACGCTCGCTCACGGTACGGTCGAAACCCCGGTATTCATGCCGGTCGGCACCTACGGCACGGTCAAGGCCATGACGCCACAGATGCTCACCGACATCGGCGCGCAGATCTGTCTGGGCAACACCTTTCACCTGTGGCTGCGGCCGGGCCTGGACGTGATCGCGGCCCACGGTGGCCTGCACCGCTTCATGGCTTGGGACGGGCCAATCCTGACCGACTCGGGTGGTTTCCAGGTATTCAGCCTGGGCGGACTGCGCAAGATCTCCGAGGAAGGGGTGAGGTTTGCCTCGCCACTCGACGGCGCGCGACTGTTCCTGACGCCGGAAGAGTCGATGCGCATCCAGACGGTGCTCGATTCGGACATTGCGATGATCTTCGACGAGTGCACGCCGTACCCGGCCACGCATGACGAGGCGGCCAGATCGATGCAATTGTCGCTGCGCTGGGCACAGCGCTCGCGCGACGCCTTCGACGCGCTGGACAACCCCAACGCGCTGTTCGGAATCGTTCAAGGCGGCATGTTCGAGGATCTGCGCGACGAATCGCTGGCCGCGCTGGAGGCCATTGGCTTTCCCGGCTACGCAATCGGCGGCCTGTCGGTCGGCGAGCCCAAGGAGGACATGCGCCGCATTCTTGCCCATACGGCGCCGCGCCTGCCGGCGGACAAGCCGCGTTATCTGATGGGGGTGGGCACACCCGAGGATCTGGTGGCCAGCGTTTGTGCCGGCATCGACATGTTCGATTGCGTGATGCCCACCCGCAATGCCCGCAACGGCTGGCTGTTCACGCGATTCGGCGACCTCAAGATCAAGAATGCCATCCACAAGGCAGACACCAGTCCGCTCGACGCGAGTTGCGCGTGCTACACCTGCCGCAACTTCAGCCGTGCCTACCTGCACCACCTGTATCGCAGCGGCGAGATTCTGAGCAGCATCCTCAACACCGTGCACAACCTGCACTATTACCAGACGCTGATGCGCGAGCTGCGCGAAGCGATCGCCGACGACCGGCTGCAGGAATACGCAGCACGCTTCACCGGAGAACGCGGTCGAAAGGCCTGAATTCGCTGACGGCACAAGGGCTTTCGTGTTGTTATAATGGCCCGTTCGTCAACCCAAACCGGAGACAAGAGTGTTTATTTCCAACGCATACGCCCAGGCCGGCGAAGCCTCGGCCACCGGCGGCCTGATGGGACTGCTGCCGCTGATCCTGATGTTCGTGATCCTGTGGTTCCTGATGATCCGCCCGCAGATGAAGCGTGCGAAGGAACACAAGGCCATGGTCGCTGCACTCGCCAAAGGCGATGAAGTCATCACCCAGGGTGGCATGGGCGGGCGCATCTCGGAAATCGATGACAATTTCATCAGCCTCGAGGTGGCCGAGAACGTCAACATCGTCGTCCAGCGCGGAGCCATCGCGACCGTCCTTCCCAAGGGCACACTGCGCGCCAGCTGATCCCCGCCGCACCGGCGGTCCCGCCGCCGGTGCGACTTCGGGCTGCCGCCCACGCAGCCCGCATCCCCCACGAACAGCGACCGACTCATGAACCGCTATCCGCTCTGGAAGAACATCCTGATCTGCCTGGTGCTGGTCTTCGGCCTGATCTACACCATCCCGAATTTCTACGGCGAAGTGCCTGCGGTGCAGGTATCGAGCGGCAAGGCGACCGTGCAGCTCGACCAGTCGCTGATTGGCCGGCTCGAGACGGAACTGGGTCAGAACGACCTGCAGCACACCGGCGTCTTCGCCGACGAGAACAGCATCCGCTTCCGCTTCGAGGGCACCGAGGACCAGTTGCGCGCGCGCGACACGATCGACTCCGCGCTCAACCCCGATCCGCAGGACCCGTCGTACATCGTCGCATTGAACCTGCTGCCGGCCACACCGAACTGGCTGACCTCGATCAACGCCCTGCCGATGTACCTGGGCCTGGATCTGCGCGGCGGCGTGCATTTCCTGCTCGAGGTCGACATGGCCGGCGCGATCACCAACCGGCTCGACTCGACCACAGGCGACCTGCGCACGCTGTTGCGCGATCGGCGCATCCGCCACGCCGGCGTGACGCGCGAAGGCAATACCGTGCAACTGCGCTTTCGCGACACGGAGCAGCGCGAAGCCGCCCGCCGCGCGATTTCGTCTGACAACGACGACCTGGAACTGAGTGACCGTGACGACGGCGAAAACGACTACAAGCTGATCGCCACACTACTGCCGCAGGCCGCGCAGACCATCCGCGAATTCGCCATCTCGCAGAACATCACGACGCTGCGCAATCGCATCAACGAACTCGGCGTGGCCGAGCCGATCATCCAGCAACAGGGCGCAGACCGCATTGTGGTGCAGTTGCCGGGCGTGCAGGACGTGGCCAAGGCCAAGGACATTCTCGGCCGCACGGCGACACTGGAAGTTCGCCTTGTCGACGATTCGCCCGGCGCAGTCGAGGACGCGCTCGACGGTCAGGTCCCCTTCGGTACCGAGCTGTACACCGAACGTGGCGGCGGTCCGCTGCTGGTCAAGAACGACGTGATCCTGACGGGTGATCGCCTGACCGACGCGCAGCCCGGATTCGACGGCCAGACCAACGAACCCGCCGTGCATTTGACGCTCGACTCGGCTGGCTCGCGCATCTTCCGCGACGTCACGCGTGACAACGTGGGCAAACGCATGGCCATTCTGCTGTTCGAGAAGGGCCGCGGCGAAGTCGTCACGGCTCCGGTGATTCGCACCGAAATCGGTGGTGGCCGAGTGCAGATCTCGGGCAGCATGAGCGTCGAGGAGGCCAACCGTATCGCGCTGTTGCTGCGCTCCGGCAGCCTCGCCGCGCCGATGGAAATCATCGAGGAACGCACCGTCGGCCCCAGCCTCGGCGCGGAGAACATCTCCAAGGGCTTCAATTCGGTTCTGTGGGGCTTCGTCGCAATCGCCGTGTTCATGGTCTTCTACTACACGCTCTTCGGCATGGTGTCGGTGATTGCGCTGACCGCCAACCTGGGCTTGCTCATCGCACTGCTGTCCTTGCTGCAGGCGACGCTGACGCTGCCCGGCATCGCGGCCATGGCACTGACGATCGGCATGGC
Source organism: uncultured Azoarcus sp. (assembly GCA_963975885.1). GTDB lineage: Bacteria > Pseudomonadota > Gammaproteobacteria > Burkholderiales > Rhodocyclaceae > Pseudazoarcus. Next base: position 3,672 of record CAXBIS010000016.1, on the reverse strand, counting down.
GATCGACGCCAACGTGCTGATCAACGAGCGCATACGCGAAGAGGTACGCAACGGCGTCACTCCGCAGGCGGCGATTACGGCCGGCTACGAGCGCGCCTTCGGCACCATTCTCGATGCCAACATCACCACCCTGATCGCCGGCATCGCGCTGCTCGTCTTCGGCTCCGGCCCGGTTCGTGGCTTTGCCGTGGTGCATTGCCTGGGCATCCTGACCTCGATGTTCAGCGCGATCCTCGTCTCACGCATGATCGTGAACCTCATCTACGGGCGTCGACGCAAAATCGACCGCCTAGCGATCGGCTGATCGCACCCAGGGAACAAGCAAAGATGGAATTCTTCCGCATCAAGAACGACATCCCCTTCATGCGCCATGCGCTGAAGTTCAACATCATCTCGCTGGTGACCTTTGCACTGGCGGTGATTTTCATCGCCATGCGAGGGCTGAATTTGTCGGTGGAGTTCACCGGCGGCACGCTGGTCGAGGTCAGTTACCCGCAACCCCCCAGGGTCGAAGACATCCGCCAAGCCTTGTCGGATGGAGGCTATTCGGACGCGCAGGTGCAGAACTTCGGCAGCGCACGCGACATTCTGGTGCGCCTGCCCAACCGCGATGACCTGGAAGCCGACCGGGTTTCGGAGCGCGTGATGGCCACACTGACTGCGCTCGATGGCCCCACGCCGGAGTTGCGACGCGTCGAGTTCGTCGGCCCACAGATCGGCAAGGAGCTGGCTGCAGACGGCGGCATGGCGCTGCTGTTCGTGATGGTCGGCATGATGGCCTATCTGGCGATGCGCTTCGAGTGGCGCTTCGCGCTGGCTGCCAGCATCGCAAACCTGCACGACGTGCTGATCATCATCGGCTTCTTCGCGCTGTTCCAGTGGGAGTTCTCGCTCGCCGTGCTGGCTGCCGTGCTCGCCGTTCTGGGCTATTCGGTCAACGAGACCGTGGTCATCTTCGACCGGGTGCGCGAGACCTTCCGCAAACGGCGTGGCATGAGCACGACCGAGGTCATCGATCACGCGATCACGCGCACCATGTCGCGCACCGTGATCACGCACGGCAGCACCTTGATGGTCGTCCTGTCGATGCTGATCTTCGGCGGCGAGACCCTGCATTACTTCGCGCTGGCGCTGACCATCGGCATCATCTTCGGCATCTATTCGTCGGTGCTGGTGTCGAGCCCGCTCGTGATGTGGTTCGGCGTGTCGCGCGAACAGTTCGTCAAGCCCAAGAAGGACAAGGAAGAAGCCGTCGTCTGATGCGCGACAACCGGCAACAAACAAAGAGCCCCGCGATGCGGGGCTCTTTTCGTTTGCGCAGTCGCTGCCGGCTACAGCGCGAAATGATGTTTCACGCGCAGCGTCTCGCCACGCTCGATCAGACCGATGAGTCGATCGATGTTGGGGTGCTTGCCGGGATTGTCGCGGGCGTCGTCCGCATGCTCGCAGAACAGCTCCACCCCCTTGCGTGCTGCCTCAGGCGTGATCGCACCATGCACCTGCGCAAGATGGTTATACACAGCCAGCGACCCGCCCTGACCAGGACGATTTTCGATCATCGCGACCGGGTTTCCCACCTCATCACACAATTCCAGGCTGGCGAGATGGGAGACCTTGGGCAGTTGCTTGAGCACCGCCGCAAATCCATTGTTACTCATCACCCTTCCCTCAGATCCGGCGTGCCAGTTCGGCCGCCTTGCCCACGTAATTCGCCGGCGTCATTGCGAGCAGACGGCGACGCTCGGCCTCGGGAATCGGCAACTGCGCGATAAAACCGTGCAAGGCCTCGCGCGTAATGCCCTTGCCGCGCGTCATGGCCTTGAGCTGCTCGTACGGATTGGGCACGCCGAAGCGGCGCATCACCGTCTGCACCGGCTCGGCCAGCACTTCCCAAGCGTCGTCCAGATCCTCGACCAGGCGCGACGGGTTGGCTTCTAGCTTGCCGATACCGCGCATCATGCTGTCGAGCGCCAGCACCGTGTGACCGAAGGCCACGCCCATGTTGCGCAACACCGTCGAATCGGTCAGGTCGCGCTGCATGCGCGAGATCGGCAGCTTCTCCGAGAAGTGGCGCAGGACGGCGTTGGCTACGCCGAAGTTGCCCTCCGCGTTCTCGAAATCGATCGGATTGACCTTGTGCGGCATCGTCGACGAGCCGACTTCGCCCTCCTTGAGTCTTTGCTTGAAGTAGCCCAGCGAAACGTACATCCAGATGTCGCGACAGGCATCGATCGCAATCGTGTTGCCGCGGGCGAGTGCATCGAACAGCTCGGCCATCGCATCGTGCGGCTCGATCTGAATCGTGTACGGGTTGAATTCCAGTCCCAGCGATTCGATGAAGCGACGGTTGAAACCTTCCCAATCAAACTCCGGCCAGGCCGACAGATGCGCGTTGTAATTTCCAACCGCCCCGTTGAACTTCGCGCTCAGCGAAACCGCTGCAATGCTGCGGCGGGCACGCTCTAGCCGCGCGACGATGTTCGCCAGCTCCTTGCCAAGCGTCGTCGGGCTCGCCGACTGCCCGTGGGTGCGCGAGAGCATCGGCACATCGGCCAGTACGTGCGCGTGTCGGCGCAGCGCATCGACCACCGCATCGAGTTGTGGCAACAGCACGCCGTCGCGCCCCTCGCGCAGCATCAACGCATGCGAAGTATTGTTGATGTCCTCCGAGGTGCACGCGAAATGGATGAACTCCGACACACGCATGACTTCGGCGTTATTCGCCAGGCGCTGCTTGAGCCAGTACTCCATCGCCTTGACGTCATGGTTTGTGGTCGCCTCGATGGTCTTGACCGCGTCGCTGTCGGCCACCGTGAAATGCGCGATGACGTCGTCCAGCGCCGCGACGGCCTGCCCGGAAAATGCAGGAATCTCGGCCAGTTCGGGCTCGGCCGCGAGCGCCTTGAGCCACTCGATCTCGACACGTACTCGGTAGCGAATCAGGCCATGTTCCGAGAAATGCTCGCGCAATGCGCCCAGCCTGGCCTCGTAGCGGCCGTCGAGGGGGGAAAGCGCCGTGAGTGAAGATACGGGCATGGTCGTTGTTCCGAAGGAAAAGGTGATATTTTACCCCTGCGAAGGACGGCTCCGCCCGCATTCGGGCACCGTCCTCAACGTCACAAGGATCTGCATGAGCGAACTGAATCAATACGATGTCCACGTCGAAGCCGTGACCGAATACATCCCGGCACAATCGGACCCGAACACGGGCCGTTTCACCTTCGCGTATCACATCACCGTAACCAACCGCGGCAGCCTTGCCGCAAAGCTCTTGAGCCGGCACTGGGTCATCACCGACGGCACGGGAGACGTCGAGGAGGTGCGTGGCGACGGCGTGGTGGGCAAACAACCGACGATCGCCCCGGGCGAGCATCATTGCTATACCAGCGGTGCAATCCTCAAGACGCCTGTTGGTACGATGCACGGCAGTTATCGCATGGTCGCCGAGGACGGACACGCCTTCGAGGTTGCGATCAAGCCCTTCCGGCTAGCCGTACCTCATACCCTGAATTGATATTCGGACTGCTGCGGCGAAGGTCTGCCGGTGCATCCGAAGTCGCAGTTTGCGGGCCACGGCCCGCTTTTCTTCGAGCGCAAAAAAGCCGCTGAATCTACAATAGATTCAGCGGCTTTTTAATGGGTTAGTCTGACGATGACCTACTTTCACACAGG
>CAXBIS010000015.1:0-92365 GCA_963975885.1 uncultured Azoarcus sp. | reverse complement strand
GCGGCCGAGAGCGTCGCGTCGAAGCCCAGCGCGTCGCGGTAGTGATTCGCCGCGCGAGCCGCGTCCTCCTCCAGCCAGGCATTGCCCAGCGACATGCGCAGCAGCGCGCCGTCGCGTGGCCCGCCGACGAGTTTCTCCAGATTTTCGATCATCGGTTTCATCTCACCTCCCGGTTTAGAATCGGGTGTCTGCAAGCATTGGAAGAGGATACCGAACATGAGTCGCAGCATCGTTTCCACACCGTCCGCGCCGACCGCGATCGGCACCTACTCGCAGGCCGTGCGCGCCGGCAACACGGTCTACATGTCGGGCCAGATCGGACTGGACCCGGACACCATGGAGCTGGTCGACGGTTTCGAGGCCCAGGCCGTGCGCGTGTTCGACAACCTCAAGGCGGTGGCCGAGGCCTCCGGCGGTTCGCTCGACAAGGCCGTACGCCTGACCATCTATCTGGTCGATCTGGACAACTTCGGTCAGGTCAACGAGATCATGTCGCGTTATTTCGACGAGCCCTATCCGGCGCGTGCCGCGGTCGGCGTGAAGTCGCTGCCGCGCGGTGCGCTGGTCGAGGCCGACGCCATCCTCGTGCTCGACTGAGCCGTCCCCCGATTCGATGAGCGCGAGCCCGCCCGCTGCCGCCGCGAAGTCGGGTGACGCGCTCGCCAGGCGGCTGGCCAGACTCGACATCCACCGTCAGCAGGATCTGCTGCTGCACCTGCCGTTGCGCTACGAGGACGAGACGCGCATCAGCGCCATCCGCGACGCGCGCGAGGGCGCGCCGGTGCAGGTCGAGGGCGAGGTCGAATCCTGCGAGGTCGTCGCGCGCGGGCGTCGCCAGCTGGTTGCGCGCGTGCGCGATGACTCGGGCGTGCTGGTCGCACGCTGGCTCAACTTCTACCCTTCGCAGCAGCGCCAGATGGCGCCGGGGCGGCGGGTGCGCCTGTTCGGCGAGTTGCGTCACGGCTTCTTCGGCGCCGAGATGGTGCATCCGCGCGTGCGCAACGTCGATGCCGGCGAGCCGCTGCCCGACGCGCTCACGCCGGTCTATCCGACCACCGCGGGGCTGGCGCAATCGGCCCTGCGCAAGCTCGTCGGCCGCGCGCTCGACGCCCATGTCGAGGAAGAACTGCTGCCGCCGCACGTGCTGCGCGAGCTGCGCCTGCCGACCTTTTCCGCCGCGCTCGATGCGCTGCATCGGCCCGGCCCGCAGGTGTCCGTGGCCGCGCTCGAAGCGCACGAGCATCCGGCCTGGCGGCGCATCCATTTCGAGGAGTTGCTGGTGCAGCAGATCTCGCTGCGCCGCGCCTACAACGCGCGCCGCGCCAAGCGCGCGCCTGCACTGAAGTCCCGCGATCAACTCACCCGGAAGCTCGTCGACGCCCTGCCGTTCGCGCTCACCGGCGCGCAGCGCCGCGCCGTGGCCGAGATCGCACGCGATCTCGCCGTGCCGCATCCGATGCAGCGCCTGCTGCAGGGCGATGTCGGCAGCGGCAAGACGGTCGTCGCAGCGCTGGCCATGTTGCAGGCGCTCGAGAACGGTTTCCAGGCGGCATTGATGGCGCCTACCGAGATCCTCGCCGAACAGCACTGGCTCAAGCTCGACGCCTGGCTGACGCCGCTCGGGCTGCGCGTCGAATGGCTCGCCGGGAGCCGCGCCAGGAAGGAGCGCGAGGCAGCCCAGGCGCGGCTGGCCGCGGGCGAGAGTCTGATCGCGGTGGGCACGCATGCGCTGATCGAGGATGCGGTGACGTTGCCGCGCCTTGGGCTGGCCGTGGTCGACGAGCAGCATCGCTTCGGCGTGCGCCAGCGCCTGGCCCTGCGCGAGAAGGCCGTCGGCGGTCTCAATCCGCACATGCTGATGATGTCGGCCACGCCGATTCCGCGCACGCTGGCGATGACGCATTACGCCGATCTCGACGTGTCGGTGCTCGACGAGCTGCCGCCCGGACGCACCCCGGTAGCCACGCGTCTGGTGTCGGATGCGCGCCGCGACGAGGTCGTCGCGCGTGTGGCCGCCGCCTGTGCCGAAGGGCGCCAGGCGTACTGGGTGTGCCCGCTGATCGAGGAATCCGAGGCGCTGCAGTTGAAGACGGCCGAGGAGACTTTCGAGCGGCTCGCGTCCGAGCTGCCGGACCTGCGCGTGGGTCTCGTCCACGGGCGGCTGAAGAGCGCGGAGAAGTCGGCGACGATGGCCGCCTTCGCGGCCGGCGAAGTCGACCTGCTGGTGGCGACGACGGTCATCGAGGTCGGTGTCGACGTGCCCAACGCCAGCCTGATGGTGATCGAGCACGCCGAGCGCTTTGGCCTGGCGCAGCTGCACCAGTTGCGCGGTCGCGTCGGGCGTGGCACGGCCGAATCGACCTGCGTCCTGCTCTTCGCGGCCGATCAGCCGCTGTCGGACACGGCACGCGCGCGGCTCAAGGTCATCTATGAACACACGGACGGCTTCGAGATCGCGCGCGAGGACCTGCGCATTCGCGGGCCGGGCGAATTCGTCGGCGCGCGCCAGAGCGGCGTGCCCTTGCTGCGTCACGCGGATCTGGAGCGCGACGCCGATCTGGTCGAGCCCGCGCGCGCGCTGGCCGAGCGTCTGCTCGTCGATGCGCCGCAAGCCGCCGAGCGGCTCCTGCAGCGCTGGCTGGGCGGACGGGAGGGTCTGCTAAGGGCCTGACCCGAGTATCATGATGGGCTAATCCAATTGCGACCGTCGCGCCCGTGGCCGGCGGTCCCCGACACCGGAGGCTGCATGCGTCGCCTGCTCGCGCTGGGAATCCTGTTGCTGGCCGTGGCCGGCTTCATCGCCTTGCGCGCGACGCGCCCCGAACCCCCGGCAGTCGAGGTGCGCGAACGCGTCTGGCCGGTGGCCGTGGCGCAGGCCGAACCGCAGTCCGCGCGCCCCACGCTGACCCTGTACGGCCGTATCGAAGCGCCCGACCAGGTGCGTGCGTCCGCGCCGGTGGCCGGCCGGCTGGCCGAGGTCGCGGTGCGAGACGGCGATTATGTGGAAGCCGGCGCGCTGCTCGCGCGTCTCGATCCGCGAGACCTGCAGCCGCGCGTCGAGCGCGCCCGCGCCGACCTCGAACGCGAACGCCTGCGCGCCGAACACGACCGTCGCGCACTGGTCGACGAGCGCCGCCTGCTGGAACTGTCCGAGGCCAAGCTGGCGCGTTTCGAGCGCCTCACGCGCGAGAACTTCGGCTCGGCCGCCACCACCGACCAGGCGCGCGAGGATGTCGCCCGTGCGCGCCTGGCCGTGAACCAGCGCGAGCAATCGCTGGCCGAACATCCGGCGCGTCTGGCCCAGGCGCGTGCGGCGCTTGCCGAGGCCGAGCGGGATGCCGCGCGAGGCGAGATCACCGCGCCGTTCGCGGCCCGCATCGGCGTTGTCGAGGCCGCTGCGGGCGATCAGGTGCAGGCGGGCGCGACCCTGATGACCCTGTATCCATCGGACGATTTGTTTCTGCGTGCGCGTGTTCCTGCCCAGCGCGCGGCGGAACTGCGCGCGGCACTGGCCGCCGGCGAGACGCTGGTGGCCCGTGCCGAGTACGGGGAGACGGGAATCGCGGCGCGCCTGGAGCGCATCGCCGGCGAGGCCGACGCGCGCGGGGTCGAGGCGCTGCTGCGCGTCGAGGCCGGGCGTAGCGTGCCGGTCGGTGCCTTCGTCAGCGCCGAGATGGACCGGCCCGTTGTCAGTGAAGTGCTGTCCCTGCCGTTCTCCGCGTTGCACGGCGGGGATCGCATCTACCGCATCGAAGACGGCCGCCTGGCCGCGGTGCAGGTCGAACGCGTCGGCGAGCATCGCGTCGATGGTGAGCCGCGCGTGTTGATGCGCGCGCCGTCGCTGCCGGCGGGCAGTACGGTGATGATCACCCACCTGCCCAACGCCATCGACGGACTCGCCGTGGAGTCGCTGCAGCAATGAAGCAGCGCGGTGTGATCGCCCTGCTGCTCAAGCACCGCGTCGCGGCCAATGTACTGATGCTGCTCGCCTTTCTCGTCGGCATCGCCGGCGTGGTGCGCATGAACGTGCAGTTCTTCCCGAACTTCGCGCTGGACTTCGTCACGGTGCGCGTGGTGTGGTCGGGTGCGGCCGCCGAGGACGTCGAGACCGGTATCACCACCCCGCTGGAAGAGCGCCTCAAGACCGTCGACGGCCTCAAGAAGATGACCTCGACCTCGGCGCAGGGGGTGTCGAGCATCACGCTGGAACTCAACGAGGGCACGGACCCGCTGCTTGCGCTCGACCAGGTGCGCCAGCGCGTCGACGAATTCCGCAATCTGCCGCGCGACGCCGAGACCCCGGAGGTCGCGCGCGTCAGTCGCTACGAGCCCATCGCGCGCCTGCTCGTGCACGGCGATTCGGTCGAGGCCTTGCGGCCCTGGGTGCGCCGTTTCGAGACCGAACTGCTGGCCGCCGGCATCGACCGCATCGACATCACCGGACTGCCCGAGGAGCGCATCGCGATCGAGGTGCCGGCGGCCGCGCTGGAGACGCTCAACCTGTCGCTGATCGAGATCGGCGAGCGCGTCGCCGATCTCGCTCAGGACGTGCCGGCCGGCGTGGCCGGCGAGCAGGATGGTGCGCGAGAGATCCGTGGCCTGGAGCAGCGGCGTGCGGCGCGCGAGTTCGAGAATCTGCCGGTGGTCAGCGACGAGGGCGGGCTGATCCGCCTGGGTGACATCGCCGGCATCGCGCGCGAGCCGCGTCCCGGGCAGCTGGCGCTCTCCGAAAATGGCGAAGCGGCGGTCGAGATGATCCTGCAGCGCGCCGAGAACGGTCACTCGCTGCGCTCGGCCCAGGTGCTGCAGGACTGGCTCGCGCAGACCCTGCCCACCCTGCCGCCGAGCATTCAGGTCGAGACCTACGACACGCAGTGGGAGCTGATCCGCGACCGCATCAACCTGCTCGTCAAGAATGGACTTGGCGGCCTGCTGCTGGTGGTCGCCATCCTCTATCTGTTCCTGCCTGCGCGCATCGCGTTCTGGGTGATGGTGGGCATTCCGACCGCGTTTCTCGCCACGCTCGGGCTGATGCTGGTGTTCGGAGGTTCGATCAACATGATCAGCCTGTTCGCGCTGATCATGGCGCTGGGCATCATCGTCGATGACGCCATCGTCGTCTCCGAAGATGCCGACACCCATCGGCGCATGGGCGAAGGGCCGGCGCAGGCGGCCCTGGGTGGGGCGCGGCGCATGTTCTGGCCGGTGGTGGCCGCATCGGTGACGACGATTGCCGCCTTCATGCCGCTGATGCTCGTCGGCGGCATCATCGGCAACATCCTGTTCGATATTCCCTTCGTGATGATCATGGTCATCACGGCGGCGCTGCTCGAGAGCTTCCTGATCCTGCCCGCGCACCTGAAGAGCGCGCTGCACGGCGAAGCTGCGCAACAGAGCTCGCGAGCGCGCCAGCGGCTGGACGCGATCTTCGACAACTTCCGTGAGCGCCGCTTCCGTCCGCTGGTCACGCACGCGCTGGCCTGGCGCGGTACCACCATCGCGATCACGCTGGCGACCATGATCCTCGCGGTCGGCGTGGTCGCCGGCGGGCGCATCGGCTTCGTGTTTTTCCCGACGCCGGAAAGTCAGGTGCTGTATGCCAACGCTGCCTTTGCGGCGGGCACGCCGCGTGAGCACACGGCCGCTTTCCTGAGCGAACTCGAGGCCGCGCTGCTCGAGGCCGAGCGCGACCTGGGTGGCGACATCGTGCAGACCGCCGTGTCGCGCCTGGGCGGGGCAATCGGCGCCGAGGGCGCGGGTTCGGCGCGTGGCGATCAGCTCGCGTCGATGATGGTCGAGCTGGTTCCTTCCGAGCGGCGCGAGGTGCGCAACGAGGCCTTCCTGCGCGCCTGGCGCGAACGTGCCGGATCCTCACCAGGCCTGGAAAACCTGACCCTGACCTCGCGCCAGTCCGGCCCGCCGGGGCGTGACCTGAACGTGCGCCTGACCGGCGACGACCCGGAGCGGCTCAAGAGCGCTGCGCTGTCGCTGGCCGAGAGCGCGCGCTCGATCGCGGGCGTGAGCGACGTCGAGGACGACATGCCTTACGGGCGCGAGCAGCTCGTCTATCGCCTCACGCCGGCGGCCGAGGCGCTGGGCCTGACCACCGAGAGCCTGGGTCGGCAGTTGCGTGCGGCCTTCGACGGGCATCTCGCGCAGTTGGTGCAGGACGGACGCGAGGAACTCGAGGTGCGCGTGCTGCTGCCGCGCGCCGAGCGCGAGCGCCTGGACGTGTTCGAACGCCTGGTCGTGCAGGCGCCGGGCGATCAGTTCGTTCCGCTGGGCGCGGTCGTGCGCTGGGAGTCGCGGCGCGGCTTCGAGGCGCTGCGCCACGCGGATGGGCGTCTCGCCGTCGAGGTCTCGGGCGAGGTCGACACCGAGCAGACCGGTGCCGACGCGATTCGCGCCGAGCTGCTGCGTGAGGTGTTGCCGCAACTGTCGCAACGCTACGGCGTGGACTACAGCTTCGAGGGACGCGCCGCCGATCAGCGCGAGACCATGGACGACATGCAGGCCGGCCTGATGCTGGGTCTGGGCCTGATCTACCTGACGCTGGTGTGGGCCTTCGCCTCGTGGAGCTGGCCGCTGGTGGTGATGGCGGCGATCCCGCTGGGTCTGGTGGGGGCCATCTTCGGCCACTGGGCGATGGGGCTGGATTTGACCATATTGTCGATGTTCGGCCTGTTCGCGCTGGCCGGCATCGTGGTGAACAACTCCATCATCCTGGTGAGTCTGTTCAAGGAATTGCGCGGCAAGGGAGAGGCACTCGACGACGCCCTGATCGGCGCCGCCTGCGGGCGCTTGCGCGCGGTCATGCTGACCTCGCTGACCACCATCGGCGGGCTCACGCCGCTGTTGTTCGAGACTTCGCTGCAGGCCCAGTTCCTGATCCCGATGGCCGCCTCGATCGCCTTTGGCCTGGGCTTTTCGGCCGCGCTGGTGCTGTTCTTCATCCCGGCCCTGCTGTCGGTGGTCGAGAGCCTCAAGGCCTGGCTGGCGGGCGAGCGCGCGCTGCGCGCGGCTGAGTAGGCTGCAGCGACGCGGACGAAACATCGCCCGTCCATCCGGTAAGATGCCCGCTGTTTCGATCCCGTACGCTCATGTCCTCTAGAACCCCGTCCGACCGGTGGCGCAGCCATCTTCTGCCGGCGCTGCTGCCGCGCGGGATGGACGGCTGGCTGCGTGATCCGGGCTCGCTGACGGCACGCATTCGCGCGCGTTGCGATACCTTCGCGGTGCGTGTGCTGCGCCAGCGCCTGGACCGCGTGCTGGCCGACGAGGCACCGTTGCTGGGACTCGCTCCGGGTGAGTGGGCGTGGGTGCGCGAGGTGCTGCTGCTGGCCGATGGCGTGCCGGTGGTGTATGCGCGCTCGGTGATGCCGCGTGCTACCGTGAGGGCAGGCTCGCGCCTGTTCGCGACCATCGGCTCGCGTCCGCTGGGTGCGGCGCTGTTCGCCAATCCGCGTGTCGTGCGCGGGCGGCTGACGTGCGCTCGGCTTGATGCGCGCGACGCGCGTCACCGCGCAGCGGCCACCGCACTTGCGCCGCAGCCGCTGCCGCCCGAGTTGTGGGGGCGGCGTTCCGTGTTCCGTTTGCGTGGGCGCCGCCTGCTCGTCAGTGAAATCTTCCTGCCTGCGATACTCGATCTGCCTGCATGACCGACAAGACCTTCCGCTTCTCCGAACGCCTGCCCCATTACCTGCGCCTGACGCGGCTGGACCGCCCGATCGGCATCCTGCTGCTGATGTGGCCGACGCTGTGGGGGTTGTGGATCGCCGCCGACGGCGTGCCGCCGCTGCACGTGCTGGCGATCTTCGTCGCCGGCACGGTGCTGATGCGCTCGGCCGGCTGCGCGATCAACGACTACGCCGACCGCAACATCGACGGCCACGTCGAACGCACGCGCGCACGCCCCATCGTCACCGGCGACGTGATGCCGGGCGAGGCCCTGATGGTCGCCGCCATTCTCGCGCTGGCCGCGCTGTTCCTGGTGCTGTTCCTCGATCCACTGGTGATCGCGCTGTCGATTCCGGCCGTGCTGATCGCGGCGATCTACCCGTTCACCAAGCGCGTGCTGGCGATCCCGCAGGCGTGGCTGGGCATTGCCTTTGGTTTCGGCATTCCGATGGGTTTCGCGGCAGTGCAGGGTGAGGTGCCCGGCGTGGCGTGGCTGATGGTGCTGGCCAACGTGTTCTGGGCAATGGCCTACGACACCGAGTACGCCATGGTCGACCGCCCGGATGACCTGAAGATCGGCGTCAAGAGCGCGGCCATTACCTTCGGCCGCTACGACGTCACGGCCGTGATGGGCTGCTACGCAGCGATGCTGGTGTTGATGGCGGTGGCCGGGGCCATCGCCGGGCTGGGGCCGATGTACTACGTGCTCGGCCTGTGTGGCGCGGCCGGCATCGCCTGGCACCACTACGGCCTGATCCGCGAGCGCGAGCGCGCGGACTGCTTCCGCGCGTTCCTGCACAACAACTGGTTCGGCGCGACGATCTTCGCCGGCGTGGTGCTCGATACGCTGCTACGCTGAGCATAGGCGCCGCGCGAACGAACGCGCCGTGCGCCGGTCCACGCCGTGCGCGAACGTTTTTCGCGTATCCCAATTGGAGGTCTGCATGAAGAAGACATTGCTCATCGCGCTCACCGCACTGTTCGCATCGGGCGCGGCCTTCGCTGCACACTGCCCGGCCGACATGAAGCAGATCGACGAGGCGTTGGCGGCCAACCCGCAGTTGACGGAAGCCCAGATGACCGAGGTGAAGTCGCTGCGCGCCAAGGGCGAGGAACTGCACAAGGCCGGCAAGCATGGCGAGTCGGTCGACACACTGCACCAGGCCATGGTGATTCTCGGCATCGAGAAGAAATAAGTATCCAGCCGCTGGTTTCGCAACGCACAGGGGCCGCGAGGCCCCTGTGCGTTTCTGGCCGGCGCGCGGAGCGCTTATCATGCACGCTGCGACGATACGGAAACACCCGATGCATTTCATGAACGCCCTCGCCGAGCGCTGGCAGCGCGCCGACAGCCTGCTGTGCGTCGGCCTCGACCCGGACCCGGCGCGTCTGCCGGCCCATCTGCGCGAGCGCCCGGACGCCATCCTCGCCTTCTGTCGCGACATCGTCGACGCCACGGCCGACGCCGTGTGCTGCTTCAAGCCGCAGATCGCCTACTTCGCCGCCGCGCGCGCCGAAGACCAGCTCGAAGACCTGATCCGCCACATCCACGAGCGTCACCCCGGCATTCCGGTGATCCTCGACGCCAAGCGCGGCGACATCGGCAGCACCGCCGCGCAGTACGCGCGCGAGGCCTTCCGGCGCTACGGCGCGGATGCCGTCACGGTCAATCCCTACATGGGGCGTGATTCCATCGAGCCGTATCTGGAATACGCCGATCGTGGCGTGATCCTGCTGTGCCGCACCTCGAACGCCGGCGGCAGCGACCTGCAGTTTCTCGACGTCGGCGGCGAGAAGCTCTACGAGCGGGTCGCGCGTCTGGCCGCGAACGAGTGGAATGCCAGCGGCAACCTCGGTCTGGTGGTCGGCGCGACCTTCCCCGACGAGATCGCACGCGTGCGCCAGATCACCGGCGACATGCCGCTGCTGGTGCCGGGCATCGGCGCGCAGGGCGGCGACATCGCCGCCGTGCTCGCGGCCGGACGCAGCCGGGACGGCACCGGCCTGATCATCAATTCGTCACGCGCCATCCTGTACGCCGGCGATGGCGAAGACTTCGCGGCCGCCGCGCGCTTCGCGGCGCAGGCGACGCGCACCGCCATCAACCGCTGCCGATGAAATACGACGACCTGCGCGACTTCATCGCCCGCCTCGAGGAGATGGGCGAACTCCGGCGCATCAGCGTGCCGGTGGACACCCATCTGGAGATGACCGAGATCGCCGACCGCGTGCTGCGCGACGGCGGCCCGGCGCTGCTCTTCGAAAAGCCGATAACGAAAGGCATGCCGCAGGACATTCCGGTGCTCGCCAACCTGTTCGGTACGCCGCAGCGCGTGGCCTGGGGCATGGGCGAGTCCGGCGACTGGAAGGAATCGCTGCGCGAGGTCGGCAAGCTGCTCGCCTTTCTCAAGGAGCCCGAGCCGCCCAAGGGTTTTCGCGACGCCTGGGACAAGCTGCCGGTGTTCCGCCAGGTGCTCAACATGGCGCCCAAGGTCGTTCGTTCCGCGCCCTGCCAGCAGGTGGTGTGGGAGGGCGATGCCGTCGATCTGGCCAGACTGCCCATCCAGCACTGCTGGCCGGGGGATGCCGCGCCGCTGATCACCTGGGGGCTGGTGGTGACACGCGGGCCGGGCAAGAAGCGCCAGAATCTGGGCATCTACCGTCAGCAGGTCATCGGCAGGGATCGCGTGATCATGCGCTGGCTCGCCCATCGCGGCGGCGCGCTGGATTTCCGCGATCACCAGCTCGCCCATCCCGGCGAACCCTTCCCGGTGGCGGTGGTGCTCGGCTGCGACCCGGCGACCATCCTCGGCGCGGTCACGCCGGTGCCGGATACGCTGTCCGAGTATCAGTTCGCGGGCCTGCTGCGCGGCTCCAAGACCGAACTGGTCAAGTGCATGGACTCCGATCTGCAGGTGCCGGCGTCCGCCGAGATCGTGCTCGAAGGCGTGATCCACCCCGGCGACATGGCGCCGGAAGGCCCGTATGGCGACCACACCGGCTACTACAACGAAGTCTCCGAATTCCCGGTGTTCACGCTTCAAAGAATCACCATGCGGAAAGACCCGATCTACCACTCCACCTACACCGGCAAGCCACCCGACGAGCCGGCCATGCTCGGCCTGGCACTGAACGAAGTTTTCGTGCCGCTGCTGCAGCGCCAGTTCACCGAGATCACCGACTTCTACCTGCCGCCCGAGGGCTGCTCGTACCGGCTGGCCGTGGTCAGCATCCGCAAGCAGTACCCCGGCCACGCCAAGCGTGTGATGTTCGGCATCTGGAGCTTTTTGCGCCAGTTCATGTACACCAAGTTCATCATCGTCGTGGACGACGACGTGGACATCCGCGACTGGAAAGAGGTGATCTGGGCCATGACCACGCGCGTGGACGCCACGCGCGACACCACCCTGGTCGACAACACGCCCATCGACTATCTCGACTTCGCCAGCCCGGTGGCAGGTCTCGGAAGCAAGATGGGCATCGACGCCACCAACAAGTGGCCCGGCGAGACCACCCGCGAATGGGGCACGCCCATCGTCATGGACGAGGCCGTGAAGGCGCGCGTGGACGAAATGTGGGACGAACTCGGACTGTGACGGAGACCAATCGATGAGCGAAGACCTGCAACCCCGCGGCCCCGGCCCGGCGATGGACCTGGACAACCTGCGCCTGATCACCCACGTCGTCTACGGCCTGCACGCCTTCGCGCTGCTCACCGCGCTGTTCGGCGCGGCGACGATCCTCGCCAGCTTCGTCGGCACCCTGCCGTCGATCGCCGCCGTCATCCTCAACTACTACAAGCGCGCTTCCGCGCGCGGTACCTGGCTGGAGAGCCACTTCCGCTGGCAGATCCGCACGTTCTGGTTCGCGCTGCTGTGGTTCGTCGTCGGCTGGGCGCTGATCTTCACCGTCATCGGCTTCTTCGTCGGCCTGGGCGTGCTCATCGTTGCCGGCCTGTGGGTGCTCTACCGCGTCGCCCGCGGCTGGTGGGTGCTCGGCCAGGGAGAGACCATGCCGATGCCGCCGCCGGTGTAGGCTGCGCAATTGGCACCTGCCGCATCGTCGCTCCGCGATGTCAGGCTGTTGGACGACTCGGCAGGTTGCAGGCACCCGTCCGATCGACAAGGCTTGATAAGGGCGCTGGCGACCTCGGTGCGGTCAGTCTGATTGCGGAGGATTTGCGACGTTCAGCCCGAGCAGGTCGTCGGTGACCTCCATCATGAAAGCGGGCGCGTTGTCGGGCGGAACCTCGGCGATGGCGTCCACGAACATCGCCCTGGCCTCCTTGTCGTCGTAGATCATCTTCGCGTCGTAGGCCCGCTGCCAGGTCTCCCGGTCCGGCCATTCGGCCATCGCCACGAAACGCCCGTCTGCCTCCCTGTGCAGACGCGAGCCCAGGCCGCCGTAGATTCGTGCAATCTCGCGCGTTCCGCGACGCCACGCCTCGCGGAACTGCGCTTCTTTCCCCGGTTTCACCCGCCACCAGTACACCACGACAAACATGTCGCCTCCTTGCCGCCTTTCAATGCACGGGTGGGCGATCCAGCGTAGATCCAGCGTAGGGCGCAATAACCGAAGGGCATTGCGCCGCATGTAGATATGCGCGACCCTCCGCCCATTCGTCATATTTGGAGTGGCCCATGCCCGACTACCGTCGCGCCTGGCACCCCGGAGGTGTCTGGTTCTTTACCGTCGCCGCTCTGCAACGCTACGGCAACGATGTCTTTACACGCAACATCGACCTGCTGCGCGATTCAATCCGTGCCGTCCGCCAGAGCCATCCTTTCGTGATCCACGGCTGGGTGGTGTTGCCCGAGCACATGCACTGCATCCTCGAACTTCCGCCCGAGGACACCGACTTCGCCACCCGCTGGCGGCTGATAAAGTCAGGCTTCTCCAAACGTTTGCCCATCACCGAGCATAGGTCTCCCGTACGCCGCGCACGCGGGGAGCGCGGCATCTGGCAACGGCGCTATTGGGAGCACCTGATTCGCGACGAGGCGGACTTTCGGGCGCACATGGACTATCTTCACTTCAATCCGGTCAAGCATGGCCATGTGCAGCGGGTGGCCGATTGGCCGTATTCGACGTTTCACCGGTTGGTGGAGCGTGGGGTTTATGCAGTAGATTGGGCGGGGAGTGCGGCGGCGGATGGGTTGGTCGGGTTGGATTGACGCTCTCATTCGGCGCAATGCGCTTCGCTTATTGCGCCCTACGCGGGCTACGCGGGCTGCCCCTCGTCGCTCTTTGTGAATCGTGAGGATTAAATGTTCTTTGATAAAGATTTTATCGAAAAGGTGGAGCAGAGTCCCGTTGTAGGTCTGGTCGAGGCCTGCCGAGTGGCGATTGCTGCTCAAGCTAGAATGGACAATGGGGAGAATTGGACTGATGAAGAGCATGATCTGTTGTGGGATGCTTCGACATTCGTAGATTTGGTTTTGAAATCTAACAAACTAGACGTGGGCATTAAAATTCCGAAACCCTCTATTGAGATCGGAGAAAATTGCGTTTCCCTTAGGATGTATCTTCAGTCAGTCGAGGAGGCTCTGCGAGCGAAGGCGACTGAATTGAAGGTCGATTCGTTAAGAAATAGGTACAGCACTGCGCTGAAATACTCATTTTCTTATGAGTTTACTCAGGGAGATCTTGAGCGTGTGCAATTCCTTATCAATGAGATCAGGAGTCATGTCTCACAGGTAGATGGTTTGGATGAAGACCATAGGCAGCGCCTTCTAAAGAGATTGGAGAACTTGCAGGCCGAGTTGCATAAGCGCGTTTCGGATCTTGATAGATTTTGGGGGTTAGTAGGGGATGCAGGTGTGGTTCTCGGTAAGTTAGGGAAAGATGCGAAGCCAATAGTAGAACGCATAAGAGAGATTGCAGAGATTGTATGGAAAACGCAGGCTCGTACAGAAGAGTTGCCTAGTGGCGTAGACAATCCAGTCCTAGATCAAAAGGATGAAGAATGAACAACATGTACAGATCAAGTATTCACCTGACACCGGCCCCGAGCCGGTGTTGCTTTATGCAGCCTCCGCGATCGTCTCCTTGGGTTGCTCGACCCGGCTCAAGGCAGTATGACCACCCCCTGACATGGTCAACTGTCAGGTGAATAGCGTATCAGCACAGATTAAAAAATGCGCCGGCCTGACTCCGATAGCCCGCGTAGGGCGCAATAAGCGAAGCGCATTGCGCCGCATGTTAGCGACGTAACCACGCAATCACCTCCCCGCCCCACCCCAAACCCACTCCACCACCCCATCCTGCGCCGCCTCTCCCTGCGACGCCTTCGCATCATTGACCATCATCACCACCGCATGACGCCGCCCGTCGCGGTCGAGGACGTAGCCGGCCATGGCGCGCACCCCGTTGATCGTCCCTGTCTTGATGTGCGCGCGGGCGTTGGCGGGGCTGTCGGCGAGGCGTTTGCGGGCGGTGCCGTCGAGGCCGGCGATGGAGAGGGACGAGACGAATTCGGGCATCCAGGGGCGTTTCCATGCCTGGATGAGCAGCGCCCCGAGGGCGTCGGCACGGATGCGGGCGCTGCGGGAGAGGCCGGAGCCGTTTTCGATGACCAGGCCCTGGGTCGGGACGCCGGCGGCGGCCAGCGTGTCGCGGGCGCGCCAGGCGCCGGTGGCGATCATGTCGACGGCGCTGGGGTCGTCGAGCGCCAGCGTGGCGAGCACCTGACGGGCGATGACGTTGCTGGACCACTTGTTCATCTCGCGTACGGCTTCGGCGAGCGGGACCGAGTCCTGCGCGAACAAGGTGGTCGCGGTCGGCGGGGTGGTGGCGCTGCGCACGGTTCCGGCGAGCGTGCCGCCGGACTCCCGCCACATTTGTGCGACGAGTCTTTCGCTGAAGGCTTCGGTGACGAGCGGCGCGACAGCCCAGTCGCGCGGGCCGCAGTCGACGGGCAGCGTGCCGGTGAGGATCAACGCGCCGTTGCCGGCGACCGCGTCGAGCCGACTCCACCAGGCGCCGCAGAACCCGTCGGACGTGACGATGCGCGAATCGAATTCGACGCCTTCGAGCGCCGGGACGGCGGCGACGGCGACAGGCTCGCCGGGTCTCCCGCCCGGGGTCAGGTGCAACTGCACCGTGTTGAAGTTGGCAAGCAGGCCGTTGGCGCCACTGTTGTAGGGGCGCAAGGGGCGGCTGTCGAAGGCGGCGGGGTCGTGCGGCGGCAGGCGCAGCGCGGAGGCGTCGAGCACGATGTCGCCGTCGATGCGCGTGATGCCGGAGGCGCGCACGCGGGCGAGCAGTTTGTACAGGCGGCCGACATCGAGCATGGGGTCGCCACCGCCGATCAGATACAGGTTGCCGGCCAAGCGGTCTTCGGTGCGTTCGCCATCGTGTGCGACACGGGTTTTCCAGGTGAATGCCGGGCCGAGGCGTTCGAAGGCGGCGAAGGCCGTGACCAGCTTCATGACCGATGCCGGGTTCATCGGTCGGTCGGCGTTGTAGGCCAGCGCCGGCGAGTCCGCGTCGACGGGCTGTACCCACACGGCGACGTTGTCGTCGGAGATGCCGGCCTGGGTGAGCGCGCGCTGTACGGTTTCGGGCAGCTCGCCGGCCAGCGCCGGGGCGGCGAGCAGGGTCATTACAGCGAGGGCGAGGCGAAGAAGCATGGTGTTACCGCAGCGATGGGCTGCGCCCATCTTTGCCGAATCGGCCACGCGTTACAATGCCGCCACTCCCGGCGGCCGTCGCGGCCGTCACGACGAACTCGACAGGGCAAGCTCATGATTCTGGTCACCGGCGGCGCGGGCTTCATCGGCGCGAACTTCGTGCTCGACTGGCTCGCCACAAGCGACGAGGGCATCGTCAATCTCGATGCGCTGACCTATGCGGGCAACCGCGCCAATCTGGCCGCGCTCGATGGTGACGCGCGCCACGTCTTCGTGCAGGGCGACATCTGCGACCGTGCGCTGGTCGATCGCCTGCTTGCCGAACACCGGCCGCGCGCCATCGTGCATTTCGCGGCGGAGAGCCACGTCGATCGTTCCATCCACGGGCCGGGCGACTTCGTGCGCACCAACGTCGAGGGCACGTTCACACTGCTCGAGGCCGCGCGCACGTACTGGTCGGCGCTGGAAGGCGTCGAGCGCGAGGGCTTTCGCTTCCTGCACGTGTCCACGGACGAGGTGTACGGATCGCTCGGACCGACGGACCCGGCCTTCAGCGAAACCACGGCGTATGCGCCGAACTCGCCGTACTCGGCCAGCAAGGCTGCATCCGACCATCTGGTGCGCGCCTGGCACCACACCTACGGCCTGCCGGTGCTGACCACCAACTGCTCGAACAACTACGGGCCGTTCCAGTTTCCCGAAAAGCTCATTCCGCTGATGATCGCCAACGCGATCGACGGGCGTGCGCTCCCGGTCTATGGCGACGGGCTCAACGTGCGCGACTGGCTGTACGTGGGTGACCACTGCGCGGCGGTGCGCGCGGTGCTCGCGCGCGGGCGTGTCGGGGAGGTCTACAACATCGGCGGCTGGAACGAGAAGCCCAACCGCGAAATCGTCGACACCATCTGCGCGCTGCTCGACGAACTGGGGCCCGACGCGACCGGCCCGCACACACGCCTGATCACCTTCGTCAAGGACCGGCCCGGCCACGACCGGCGCTACGCCATCGACGCGCGCAAGATCGAGCGCGAACTGGGCTGGCGCCCGGCCGAGACCTTCGAGAGCGGCATCCGCAAGACGGTGGCCTGGTATCTGGAGCACCTGGACTGGGTGCGCGACGTGCAAAGCGGCGCCTACCGTGAATGGGTGACGCGCAACTACGCAAGTCGGGAGACGCACGAATGAGCGAACGACGCGGCATCATCCTCGCCGGGGGTTCCGGCACGCGCCTGCATCCGGCCACGCTGGCGGTGTCCAAGCAACTGCTGCCGGTCTACGACAAGCCGATGATCTATTACCCGCTGTGCACGCTGATGCTGGCGGGCATCCGCGACATCCTGATCATCTCGACGCCGCAGGACACGCCGCGTTTCGAGCAGTTGCTGGGAGACGGCGCGGCCTGGGGGCTGAACCTGCGCTACGCCGTGCAGCCCAGCCCGGACGGACTGGCGCAGGCTTTCCTGATCGGCGAGGATTTTCTCGACGGTCACCCGTCGGCGCTGATCCTTGGCGACAACCTGTTCTATGGCCATGATCTGGCGCCGGATCTGGCCGCGGCCAGTCTGCGCGAACGTGGCGCCACCGTCTTCGCCTATCCGGTGCACGATCCGGAGCGCTACGGCGTGGTCGAGTTCGACGCGGGCGGGCGGGCGATCAGCCTGGAAGAAAAGCCGGCGAAGCCGAAGAGCCGCTACGCGGTCACGGGCCTGTATTTCTACGACGAGCGCGTGGTCGACATCGCGCGTCACCTGGCGCCCAGCCCGCGCGGCGAACTCGAGATCACCGACGTCAATCGCCGCTATCTGGAATGGGACGAGCTCGACGTGCATCGCATGGGCCGCGGTCATGCCTGGCTGGACACCGGCACGCACGAGAGCCTGCTCGAGGCCGGGCAGTTCATCCACACCATCGAAAAGCGCCAGGGCCTGAAGGTGGCGTGCCCGGAGGAGGTCGCCTGGCGCGCCGGCTGGATCGATGATGCGCAACTGCGCGTGCTGGCCGAGCCGCTGGCAAAGAACGGCTACGGCAGCTATCTGAAACGACTGCTCGAGGAACGGGTGTATTGATGCGTGTGATCGCCACCGACTTGCCTGACGTGCTGGTGCTCGAACCCAAGGTGTTCGGCGATGCACGCGGTTTCTTCATGGAAAGCTACAACGCGCGCGCCTTCGCCGAGGCCACGGGCCAGCAGGTGGATTTCGTGCAGGACAACCACTCGCGATCGATGCGCGGCGTGCTGCGCGGCCTGCACTACCAGATCCAGCAGCCGCAGGGAAAGCTGGTGCGCGTCACGCGCGGTCGGGTGTTCGACGTCGCGGTGGACCTGCGGCGCAGCTCGCCCACCTTCGGGCGCTGGACCGGGGCGGAGTTGTCCGAGGAGAACAACCTGCAGATGTGGGTCCCGGAAGGCTTCGCCCACGGCTTCGTGGTGCTCTCCGATTCGGCCGACTTCCTCTACAAGACCACCAACTACTACGCGCCCGAACACGAGCGATGCCTCGTCTGGAACGACCCGTCCGTGGGCGTGGTGTGGCCCTTGAGCGATGAGCCGAAGCTCTCGGCCAAGGATCGCGAAGGGCGGCTGCTGGCCGAGTGCGAGGTGTTCGCGTGAAGCTGCTGGTGACCGGCTGCAACGGCCAGCTCGGGTATGAGCTCGCGCGCAGCCTGATGCCGCTGGGTGAGGTCGTCGCGCTGGATCGCGCAGCCTGCGATCTGGCCGACGCGGACGCGGTCGCGCAACTTGCGGCGCACCGTGCGGACGTCATCGTCAACGCCGCTGCCTATACGGCGGTGGATCGTGCCGAGTCGGAGCCTGAGCTGGCGCAGCGCATCAACGGCCAGGCGCCGGGCGAACTGGCCGTGATCGCGCGCGAAACAGGTGCGCTGCTGGTGCATTTTTCCACCGACTACGTGTTCGACGGCTCGGGCGAGACGCCGTGGCGCGAGACGGACGCGCCGGCGCCAGTGAATGAGTACGGGCGCGGAAAGCTCGCCGGTGAGCGCGCGATCGCGGCGGCCGCTAGCGATCATCTGATCTTCCGCACGTCCTGGGTGTTCGCCGCGCGCGGAGCCAATTTCGTGCGCAGCATGTTGCGCCTGGGTGCCGAGCGCGAGCGCCTGACCATCGTCGACGACCAGATCGGCGCGCCGTGCTGGGCGCGCAATCTCGCGGATGCCACGGCCCATGCGGTGCGCCAGGCGCAGGCTGAACGTGCGCATCAGCGCTTCGAATCGGGGGTGTTTCACCTGACATCGAGCGGCGAGACTTCGTGGTGCGGCTTCGCGCGCGCGGTCTTCGAACTGGCGCGCGCGCGGCGGCCGGACATCGGCTTGCGCGTGGCCGAGGTCGCGCCAATCACCACCGAGGACTACCCCACGCCGGCTGCGCGGCCGAAGAATTCGCGGCTGGACGGCAACGCCTTCGCCGCGCGTTTCGGGCTGGAAATGCCGCACTGGCGGGATGCGTTGGCGCGCTGCATCGACGAGTTGCCGGGGGGTTGAATGGCTGTTCGGCGCAATGCGCTGCGCTTATTGCGCCCTACCTCCGGCTGAATCAATCAGTCCGGCAGGCGCTATTCCAGCAGGTCGTAGGGCGGATTAGCGAAGCGTAATCCGCCGCATGTTTGGCCACTACAGCGCAATACCTCTCGGTTCGCGCCCTGTATCGACTTCGACGCCCCGGCCTGAGCTCACTCCGGCAGCCGCGACTCCAGCGCGAACAAGGATTCCACCGGTTCGCGCACGCGCACCACGTGCATGGCGTCGCCGTCGACGATGACTTCCGCCGCGCGCCCTCGCGTGTTGTAGTTGGAACTCATCGTCATGCCGTAGGCGCCGGCCGACAGGATCGCCAGCAGGTCGCCCTCAGCGACGGCCAGCGCGCGGTCGTGGGCGAGGAAATCCCCGCTCTCGCAGATCGGGCCAACCACCTCGTAGGTCTGCGGCTCGCCGTGGGGCGCCACTTCCACGACCTCGTGCCAGGCGTCGTAGAGCGCCGGGCGCGCGAGATCGTTCATCGCCGCGTCGACCACGGCGAAGTTCATGGTCTCGCCATGCTTGAGGTATTCCACGCGCGTGAGCAGCACGCCGGCATTGCCCACCAGCGAGCGCCCCGGCTCGAAATGCAGCGCCTCGCGCCGGCCTTCCAGGCGGGCGAGGATGGGCGCGAGGTACTCGGCGATGGTGGGTGGCGTCTCGTCGCGATAGCGGATGCCGACGCCACCGCCCAGGTCGATATGCTCGAGTGTGATGCCGGCCGCGGCGAGCCGGTCGACCAGTTCCAGCACCTTGGTGGTGGCGTCGGCCATCGGCGTGGGGTCGAGCAGTTGCGAGCCGATGTGGCAGGCGATGCCGACCACGCGCAGGCCGGGTCGGCTGGCGGCGTCGCGGTACAGGTCGAAGGCGTCGTCGAAGGCGATGCCGAACTTGTTGTTCTTCAGCCCGGTGGAGATGTAGGGATGCGTCCTGGCGTCGACGTCCGGGTTGACGCGCAACGCCACCGGGGCACGCGTGCCCAGTTCTTGTGCGATGGCGTCCAGCCGCGCGACCTCCGAGGGGGATTCGATGTTGAAGCAGCCGATGCCGGCTTCGAGCGCGGCGCGCATCTCGGCCTCGCTCTTGCCGACACCGGAGAAGACCACCCTGGCCGCGTCGCCGCCGGCGGCGAGCACGCGCGCCAGCTCTCCGCCCGAAACGATGTCGAAGCCCGCACCCATGCGCGCGAAGGCGGACAGCACGCCGAGGTTGGAGTTGGCCTTGACGGCGTAGCACACCAGCGCGTCGCGGCCAGCCAGCGCATCGCGCCAGGCGCCGTAGGCGCGGCGGATCTCGGCCATCGAATAGACGAAGGTCGGCGTGCCATGGCGCGTAGCGATATCGGCCAGCGCGACGTTCTCCAGGGCGAGGCCGTGCGGGCCGCGCACCAGCGCGGCGGTTGGGAAGAGTTGGTCGGTCATCGCGGCTGTAGCGGTGCGAGATTGTTATCATCGCCGTCCGCGGGCGGCGGATTCGTCGCGGCGTCGGGCCCGGCTTCCTCGGACGATGTTGCGGCCGGCGTGCCTTGCGGTTCGAATTCCGGCACTTCGGGAACGTACAGATCGCCCTTGATGCCGCAGCCGGCCAGGGTCAGCAGGCCGCCGAGTGCGGCAATGATCAGGCTTGAGCGCATGATGGGTTCGGGAGACGGCGGAAAAACGGCAATGCTAGCAGAAGGAGTCACCATGGATGAGACAGCATTTAACACGCTGGCCGATGCGGAGCTCGCGCGCATCGAGGCGGCAATCGAGGGCTGCGGCGCCGAGCTCGAGCTCGAGATCATGCCGGGCGGCGTGTTCGAGCTGGAATTCGACAACGGCAGCAAGGTCGTGATCAACCGCCATACGGCGGCGCGGGAGATCTGGGTTGCGGCGAAGTCGGGCGGCTTCCACTTCGCGCCGCGCGACGGGCGCTGGGTGTCGGCGCGTGATGGCTCGGAACTGTACGAGACGCTCTCGCGCGTGATCTCGGAGCAAAGCGGCGAGATGGTCGAGGTTCGTCCCGACTGAGGTCGCGTTCGATTAACGGTCGCGCGGCGGGAAGATGATTTCCCTGACCTCGGCGGGGGGTTCGCCGTTGCGCGTGCCCGGCGGCGGGCGTTGCGGCTGCGCCTCGGCACCCGGTCCCGATCCGAAGATGTCGCGGATCGATTGTGGCACGCTGTCCTCGGTCGGTGCCGGCTCGTCTTCACGTGACTGGAACAGGTCGCGTATCGACAACGGCACGCGGTTGCCGCCGCTCTCGGCTTCCGGTGCTGCGGGCGGCGCTTGCCAGGCACTGTCGTCGGTCAGGTACTGCAGCGTCGGAATCTCGGTGATTTCGCGCGGCGGAGCCTGAGGTGCCGGATATTCCTCGTAATGGAAGTCGGTGTAGTCGCTGTCGGCGTGACGCACCGGTACCAGACCAGGCGGGCGGATGCGCGGTTTCTCGGCGACACCATCGAGGGCGACGCGCATGTAGTCGATCCAGATCGGCAGTGCGGCGCGCGCCCCGCCCTCGCCGCGGCCGAGGTTCTTCGGCTGGCTGTAGCCCATCCACGACACTGCGACGACATCCGGATTGTAGCCGGCGAACCAGGCGTCGACGTAGTCATTGGTGGTGCCGGTCTTGCCTGCCAGGTCTTCGCGGCCGAGCGTCTTGGCGCGCTGGCCGGTACCGCTGCGGATGACTTCCTGCAGCATCGAATCGATCAGCCAGGCGTTGCGCGGGTCGAGCACGCGCGGCGCGTTGCGCCCGGCCACGGGCGGGTCGAAACGCGCCAGGGTGCGACCGTTGGCGTCGGTGATCTCCTGCACGATGTAGGGCTCGACGCGAAAGCCGCCGTTGGCGAACACCGCGTAGCCGGCGGCCATCTGCCACGGCGTGGCCGATCCCGCACCCAGCGCCATCGTCAGGAAGGACGGATGGCGCGCCGGCTCGAAGCCGAAGCGACCGATGTAGTCCTGGGCATATTCGGGCGTGATGGCCTGCAGCACGCGGATCGAGATCATGTTCCTGGAGCGCGCCAGCGCCTCGCGCAACGTGATCGGGCCTTCGAACTTGCCGTCGTAGTTCTTCGGCTCCCAAGCCTTGCTGCCGGTGATCTCGGCCGGGAAGAACAGCGGCTCGTCGAGTTCATAGGTGGCCGGCGAGAAGCCGCGTTCGAGTGCGGCCGAATAGATGAATGGCTTGAAGCTCGAGCCGGGCTGACGGTAGGCCTGCGTGACGTGGTTGTACTTGTTGCGATGGAAGTCGAAGCCGCCGACGAGCGCGCGCACCGCGCCGGTCTGTGCGTCGATGCCGATCAGCGCCGCTTCGACTTCGGGCAGTTGCACGATTTCCCAGCTTTCATCGCCAGTCTCTTGAATGCGCACGATCGCACCGCGCCGGATGCGCCGTGTCTGCGGGGCGCGCTCGTCGAGCATCGGCGCGACAAAGGACAGACCCTTGCCGGTGATCGTGAGGATCTCGCCGTTGCGGAACACGCGCACTTCCTTGGGCGAGGCGGAGAGCACCAGGGCCACGAGCAGATCCTGGTGGTCGCGGTAGTCGAGCAGCGCGTCGCCCAGGCGCTCGTCGTCGGTGTCATCGATGCCCGACAGGTCGGCGAAGGCCTCGGGGCCGCGGTAGCCGTGGCGGCGGTCGTAGGCGAGGATGCCGTCGCGCAGGACTTCCTGCGCGGCGTGCTGCTCCTCGAGGCGCACCGTGGTGATGATGCGCAAGCCCAGCTCGTAGGCGTCCTCGCCGAACTGCTCGACGGCGATCTGACGGGCCATTTCGGAGATGTAGTCGCCGTCGACATCGCGCCGCGAACGTCGCGAAGATGCGATGGTGACGGGAACGTGCTTGGTGGCCTCCAGCGTCGCGTCGTCGATGAAGCCGGCATCGCGCATGCGGCCGAGCACGTAGTGCTGGCGGATGGTGGCGCGATGCAGGTTGGTGATCGGGTTGTAGGCCGAAGGGGCCTTGGGCAGGCCGGCGAGCATCGCCGCCTCGGCCAGCGTGATCTCGTCGATCGGCTTGCCGAAATAGGTCAGCGCGGCGGTGGCGAAGCCGTAGGCGCGATGACCCAGGAAAATCTGGTTGATGTAGAGCTCGAGAATCTGGTCCTTGGCGAGACTGCGCTCGATCTTGAACGCGAGCAGGATCTCGTAGAGCTTGCGGTTGTAGGTCTTCTCACGCGTCAGGTAGAAGTTGCGTGCGACCTGCATCGTGATCGTCGATGCGCCCTGGCCGCGTCCGCCGGACACGATGTTGGCCACCGCGGCGCGTGCGATGCCGATCGGGTCGACGCCCGGGTGCTCGTAGAAGCGCTCGTCCTCGGCGGCGAGAATGGCCTGCTTGAGGGACTCGGGCACTTCCTCGATTTGCACCACTGCACGCCGCTCGTCACCGAATTCTCCCAACAGATGGCCGTCGGATGAGAATATGCGAAGCGGGATGCGCGGCCGATAGTCGGTCAGCGCCTCAAGGGAGGGCAGCTTGGGCCAGGCAAACGCGACGATCGTGCCGAGCGACGCGGCCGCGAGTATGATCGCCACGAACGCGGCCGCGACAAGGTAGAGAAACCAGCGCATCGGGAGCACAAACAGAGAAGTACGCGGA
The DNA here is from genome assembly GCA_963975885.1 of uncultured Azoarcus sp. Lineage (GTDB taxonomy): Bacteria > Pseudomonadota > Gammaproteobacteria > Burkholderiales > Rhodocyclaceae > Pseudazoarcus. Next base: position 68,939 of record CAXBIS010000015.1, on the reverse strand, counting down.
TTATACGGGCCCCCGTGCGCTCTAACCAGTTTGGCAAGAAAGAGACGCCAGGGTTGACAATGTCAAGCGTTTTTCTTTACACAGGCGGAGCCTTGTTGCTACGATTTGAAACATTGGATTAGGTATCGCACCTAATGCGCCGGAATTTAAGGATTTCTTGGTGAGACAGATCAATCTGTTCGGTTCCCGGGCGCAATCGCTTGCCGGTCTCGATATTTCTTCGTCATCGGTGAAGATGGTCGAGCTTTCCGGCGACGAGGGTTCCGGCTACCGGGTCGAGTCCTATGCGCTCGAACTGCTCGCCAAGGACATGGTGCAGGACGGCAACATCGTCGACCTCGACGGGGTGGCCGACGCCGTACGACGCGCGTTGCGTCGCATGCCGGGCGTGCGCCAGGTCGCGATGGCCTTGCCACCGGCCGCCGTGATCACCAAGAAGATCATGCTTCCCGAAGGCCTGCGCGAGCACGAGATGGAGTTCCATGTCGAATCCGAGGCCAACCAGTACATTCCGTTTCCGCTCGACGAGGTCAATCTGGATTTCCAGGTGCTCGGTCCCTCGCCGGTCAGCGCCGACGACGTCGAGGTCTTCGTCGCCGCCTCGCGCAAGGAGAAGGTCGAGGATCGCGTCGCGGTGGCCGAATCAGCCGGTATCAAGGCCGCGATCATGGACATCGAGTCGCTCGCGCTCGAATCGGCCTTCCGGCTGGTGGCGCAACATATTCCCGATGGCGTACGCGGGCGCACGATCGCCCTCGCCGACCTGGGTGCGAACGTGATGAACGTGTCGATCCTGCGCGACGGCGCGCAGATCTACGCGCGTGAGCAGGCCATCGGCGGCTACAAGCTCACGCTCGACATCGCACGCCAGTACGGGCTCAGCCCCGAGGAGGCGGAAACGGCCAAGCGCTCGGGTGAGTTGCCGCCCGAATACGAGCGCGATCTGCGACGCCCGTTCATGGATGCGGTGGCGCTCGAACTGTCGCGATCGCTGCAATTCTTCTTCACGTCCACCCAGTACAACGAGGTCGATCACATCGTGCTCGCCGGTGGCTGTGCGGTGATGCCCAATCTCGCCGAGGTGGTCAGCGGCCGCACCCAGGTGACCACCACCGTGGCCAATCCGTTCGAGGGCATGGCCCTGTCCTCGCGTGTGCGCTCGCGCAATCTCGTCGCTGACGCGCCCGCCCTGATGGTCGCCTGCGGCCTGGCCATGAGGAGGGTCGAGGCGTGATCCACATCAATCTGCTGCCCTATCGCGAGATTCGGCGCCGTGAGCGACGGATTCAGTTCTATGTCGTCTCCGGGCTGATGATCGCGCTTGGCGCGGCCATCGGTCTTGTCGGGCATCTGTACATGTCGGGACAGGTCGATTACCAGGAAGGGCGCAATGAGTTCCTGCGCGCCGAGATCCGCAAGCTCGACGCCGAGATCGCCGAGATTCGCCGCCTGCGTTCCCAGATCGACGCGCTGGTCGCGCGCAAGCAGGTGATCGAGACGCTGCAGGGCGATCGTGTGCAACCGGTCTACATGTTCAACGACCTCGTCGCACAATTGCCTGACGCGGTCTATTTTCGCTCGCTGCGTCAGTCCGGAACGCGCGTCACGCTCAACGGGCACGCGCAGTCCAACGCGAGGGTGTCGCACCTGATGCGCAGTCTCGAGGCATCCCCGACGATGACCAGCCCCGGTCTGGTCGAGGTCAAGTCGGTTTCATCCGGCGGGCGCCGCCTGAGCGAGTTCACGCTCAACATCCGTCTCGCTCGGCCGCCCGAGGACGAGGCGGCGAGCGATCCGCAGAAGAGCGCCGCGGCGGGAGCGAACTGATCATGGCCGCCAAGAAATCCGGATTCGATCTGCGTCGTTTCTTCGATGACTTCCGCGGGCTCGATCCGAACGATCCGGGCGTGTGGCCTACGGGGCCGCGCATCACCGTATTCATTGCACTGCTCGTCGGCACGGTGGCGGCGGCGTGGTACTTCGATTGGCGCGACCAGGCCGAACTGCTCGAACGCCGCAAGGTGGAGGAAGTCCAGTTGCGTGCCGACTGGGCCAACAAGAAGCGTCAGGCGGTCAACCTCGAAGCCTTCAAGCGGCAGCTCGAGGAAACCGACCGCCAGTTCGGTGCGTTGCTGCGACAGTTGCCGAACAAGGCCGAAATGGACCAGTTGCTGGCCGACATCAACCAGGCCGGCCTTGGCCGTGGTCTGTTGTTCGAACTGTTCAAGCCGGGCGGCGAGAACATCAAGGATTTCTACGCCGAAATGCCGATCAGCATCAGCATCGTCGGCTCGTATCACGACCTGGGCGAGTTCGTCGCCGACGTCGCGCGGATGCCCCGTATCGTGACACTGGGCAACATCAGCATCGACCGGCTTGGCGAGGAACGCCTGCGTTTTCGTGCGCGTGCGGTGACCTACCGCTACCTTGATGAAGACGAACTGGCCGCGCAGCGCAAGGCCCAGCAGGCGAAGAGGCGTCGATGAACCCGATGAAGCGTCTTTTGATGATTCTCGTCTGTGGCTTGCTGGTCGGATGTGCCGAGGAAGGTGACGACCTTGGTGCGTGGATGGCGCAGGAGGCGCGCGGTATGGTCGGCCGGATCGAGCCGCTGCCCGAAATCAAGACATTCCCCACGGTGGCCTACGAGCAGGGCGAGCAGATCGACCCTTTCCGCGCAAAGCGTATCGCTCCCGAGTCGCGTGTGCGCGTGGGTCAGGGTCCGGACATGACGCGCCCGCGCGAGCCGCTCGAATCCTACCCGCTCGAGTCGCTGAAGATGGTCGGCACGCTGATGCAGGACGAGCGCGAACACGCACTGATCAGCGTCGACGGGCGCATCCATCAGGTCGCGGCAGGCAACTACATGGGACAGGATCACGGCATGATCACGCAGGTCACCGAGCAGGCGATCCTGCTTACCGAAATCGTGGAAGACATCAACGGCGACTGGACCGAGCGGGACAGCCGGCTGCTGCTGCAGGAGCGCTAGGAGTGAATCGATGAAACCTCAAACCATGATGGCGCTGTGCGCGGCCGTCGGCATGCTCGGGCTGCTTGCACCCGCGCAGGTCACTGCCCAGGCGCAATCCGGGCAGAGTGCATCGCAGGCCGCCGCCGATAATCGCCTGCGCGACTTCAGCATCTCCGAACAGGGTGGCACGCTGTACCTGCGACTCGATTTCGAGCGCCCGCTCGATGTGCTGCCGGCGCACTTCAGCGTCAACGAGCCGGCGCGCATTGCCTACGATTTTCCAAATACCGGGAACACGCTCGGCCGCGTGCAGCAGACCGTCAACCGTGGAGACCTGCGTTCGGTCAACATCGTCGAGTCCGGCGGGCGTACCCGGCTAGTGCTCAACCTGTCGCGCCTGCCCGCATACGACGCGAAGATCGAAGGCAACGAGTTGGTCATCGCGCTCGCGCCGGCCGCGCGTCCCGAGGCCGGAGGCAGTCCGGCGACCGCGACCGTGCAGGCGCTGGCCAATTTTTCGGCCGCCCCCGGTGGCGAGGAAGTCGAGCGCAGCATCCAGGACGTGACCTTCCGTCGCGGCGAGGATGGCCAAGGCCGCGTTGTCGTGCAGTTGTCGAGCGCGGATACGGCGGTCAATGTGTTCCGCCAGGGCTCCAATCTGGTGGTCGATTTCGCTGGCACTGAGCTTCCCGAGCATCTGCAGCGCCGCTCCGACGTGACCGATTTCGGCACCCCGATCACCACCATGATCGCCCAGCCGCAGGGCGACAACGCGCGCGTGACGGTCGTCCCCAACGGCCTGTGGGAACACAGCGCCTATCAGACCGAGAGCCAGTTCGTGCTCGAGGTACGCCGTCTCGTCGAAGACCCCAACCGCCTCGTGCAGACCGGCGGTCGCGAGGAATACGCCGGCGAGAAGCTGTCCCTGAACTTCCAGAACGTCGAGATCCGCTCGGTGCTGCAGGTGATCGCCGACTTCACCGATTTCAACATCGTCACCAGCGACTCGGTGCAGGGCAACCTCACCCTGCGTCTGAACGACGTGCCCTGGGACCAGGCGCTGGACATCATCCTGCAGGCCAAGGGCCTGGACAAGCGGCGCACCGGCAACGTGATCTGGATCGCGCCGACCGGCGAACTGGCCGCGCGCGAGCGCCAGCAGCTCGAAGCGCAGGCGCAACGGGGCGACCTCGAACCGGTGGCGACCGAAAGCTTTCAGATCAATTATCACAACGCTGAGGCCATTGTCGATTTTCTCAGGAACAAGGACCAGACCGTGCTCTCCTCGCGTGGCAGCGTGGTTGCGGACGGGCGCAGTAACAAGATTTTTGTGACCGATGTTTCAACCCGATTGGATGCCGTTCGTCGGTTGGTCGCAGAGATAGACACTGTCCCACGTCAGGTGCTTATTGAGGCTCGAATTGTCGAGGCGAATAAGGGCTTTGCTCGTGACCTTGGCGTTCGCTTAAACTTTGGTAGCAGTAGCCCTGCAAATCTCGGAAACGGCGCGCGTGCGGGGCTAGGTCGTGTCGAGAATGGGCAATTGACCGGCGATGGAGGGCGATCGGGAGGGGCAAATCCTGTGACCAACTTCTCGCTCTTGAACTTAGCTTTGTTCAACAGTTCGCTAACCCGTTTTTTAAATCTTGAACTTTCGGCCCTCGAAACCGATGCTCGAGGCCGTGTGATTTCAAGTCCTCGTGTTTTGACGGCAAATCAGACCGAGGCCACGATCGAACAGGGCTCAGAAATTCCTTATCAGGAATCGACCAGTTCAGGCGCGACTAATGTCAAATTCAAGAAGGCAGTGTTGAGTTTGAAAGTGCGCCCTCAGATTACGCCTGATGGCCGGGTGCAAATGCGCGTCCTAATTAATAAAGATCGTCCAGATTTCAGTAATACGGTCAACGGCGTGCCGCCCATCTTGACGAAGAACGTTGATACCGAAGTTCTGGTTGAAAATGGCGGAACGGTTGTGATTGGCGGGATCTATGAAGAGGAAGATACAACGAACATCAGTAGGGTGCCGTTGTTAGGCGAAATCCCCGTTCTAGGCGCATTGTTCCGGACGAATGAACGGGTTTCGACGCGCACAGAGCTCCTGGTCTTTCTCACCCCCCGCATCGTCTCGGATTCACTGACCCTGCGCTGATGCGGTATAAGACACCCTTCCGGGTTTGACGGATCGGCGTCGTGGTGCAAGCGAATGACGGACCCATCGTGCTGGTGGGGATGATGGGGGCGGGCAAGAGTACGGTCGGACGTGAATACGCCCGGCGTCACGGACTCGAGTTCATCGACTGCGACCACGAGCTGGAGGCGCGTACCGGCGTCAAGATCGCGACCATCTTCGAGATCGAGGGCGAGGCGGGCTTTCGCAAGCGCGAGTCGCAGCTCGTCGAGGAACTGGCCGCACGCTCCGACATCGTGCTCGGCACCGGCGGTGGCGTGGTGCTCAATCCGGACAACCGCGCGCTGCTCGGCGCGCGTGGTATCGTCGTCTATCTGAACGTGCCGCCGCGCGTACTGTGGGAACGCACCCGCCACGACCGCAGCCGACCCCTGCTGCAGGTGCCCAACCCGCGCGAGCGCATCGAATCCCTGTATCGACAGCGCGACCCGCTGTACCGCGAGGTCGCCGATATCGTCGTCGATGGCAATCGTGGCAGTCCGTCGGGGATGGTGCGCCAGCTCGAGGCGGCGATCGAGAAATTCCGGCAGAAGCGAAATGCGCACACTGAATGTCGCCCTGGGTGACCGGGCCTACCCCATCCACATCGGCCGTGGCCTGCTCGACGACGCGAGTCTGATCACGCCGCATCTGAAGACGCAGCGCGCTTTCGTCGTTACCAACGATGTCGTCGCGCCGCTGTATCTCGATCGACTGCGCGCCACGCTCGCAAGCGTCGGCGTGCGCGTCGACCACGTCGTGCTGCCCGATGGCGAGGCGCACAAGGATTGGGCGACGCTCAACCTGATCTTCGACGCGCTGCTCGAAACCCGCTGCGAGCGCTCGACCACGCTGATCGCGCTCGGCGGTGGCGTCATCGGCGACATGGGCGGATTCGCCGCGGCGACCTACCAGCGCGGCATGCCCTTCATCCAGATTCCGACCACCCTGCTCGCGCAGGTCGATTCCTCGGTCGGTGGCAAGACCGCGATCAACCATCCGCTGGGCAAGAACATGATCGGCGCCTTCTACCAGCCGCGCCTGGTGCTCGCCGATCTGGCTACGCTGAACACGCTGGCCGACCGCGAACTCTCGGCCGGATTGGCCGAAGTCATCAAGTACGGCCTGATCCGTGACTTCGAATTGTTCGAGTGGCTCGAAGCCAATATCGAGCGGCTGCTTGCGCGCGAGCCGGAGGCCATGGCGCATGCGATCGAACGATCCTGCGCCAACAAGGCCGAGATCGTCGCGCTCGACGAGACCGAACAGGGCGTGCGCGCACTGCTCAACCTCGGCCACACCTTCGGTCACGCCATCGAGGCCGGCATGGGCTACGGCCAATGGCTGCACGGCGAGGGCGTGGCCGCCGGCACCATCATGGCGGCGACGCTGTCGGCGCGCATGGGGATGATCGGCGGCGCGGACGTGACGCGCATCGCCGAGCTGTTCGAGCGGGCTCGCCTGCCGGTTCGCGGGCCGGATCTGGCGACGGAGCGTTACCTCGACCTGATGGCCAGCGACAAGAAGGTCGAGGGCGGTCAGCTGCGACTGATCCTGCTCGAAGCCATCGGGCGCGCGACCATCCGTGGTGACGCGCCGGTGGCCGACATCCGCGCTGCGATCGAGACCTGCTGCGTATGAGGGACCTGGCGGCCTGGGCGGTGAGCGAGGGGAATTCGGCCGGCCGTCGCCACGCCGAGCCGGGGCCAAACGAGCGCAGCGAATTCCAGCGCGACCGCGACCGCATCATCCATTCCACCGCCTTCCGTCGGCTCGAGTACAAGACCCAGGTCTTCGTGAACCACGAGGGCGACCTGTTCCGCACGCGCCTCACGCACAGCCTCGAGGTGGCGCAGATCACGCGAAACATCGCGCGCGCGCTCGATCTCAACGAGGATCTGGCCGAGGCCATCGCACTCGCCCACGATCTGGGTCACACGCCCTTCGGCCATGCCGGGCAGGATGCGCTCAACGAATGCATGAAGCCCTACGGGGGGTTCGAGCACAATCTGCAGTCCTTGCGCACCGTCGATGAACTGGAAGAGCGCTACGCCGCCTTCCAGGGGCTCAACCTGATGTTCGAGACACGCGAGGGTATCCTCAAGCACTGCTCGCGACCCAACGCCGAGCACCTCGGCGATGTCGGTCGCCGATTTCTCGAAGGCACGCAGCCCTCGCTCGAAGGACAGCTGGCCAACCTCGCAGACGAAATCGCCTACAACAACCACGACGTCGACGACGGGCTGCGCTCGGGGCTGATCACGCTCGAACAACTCGACGACATCGCGCTCTTCGCCGAGCGTCGCCGCCGCGTCGAAGCCGAATGGCCGGGGCTGGAGGGGCGTCGCCTGATCCACGAGACGATCCGGCGCATGATCAACGACACCGTGATTGATCTCATCGAGACCACGCGTGCCAACGTCGCCGCCGCGGGAGTGACCAGTCTCGACGACGTGCGCCGCGCCGGCCGTCTCGTGGCCTATTCGCCGCAGATGGCTGCCGCGCTGCAGGAACTCAAGCGCTTTCTGCGCGAGAACCTGTACTGGCATTACCAGGTGCTGCGCATGACCAACAAGGCGCGGCGCATCCTCGACGATCTGTTCTCGGCCTTCATGGCCGATCCCCGCCTCTTGCCCCCGCAGTATCAGCACCGCGCGCGCGACGATACGCCGCGTGCGATCGCTGACTACATTGCCGGCATGACCGACCGCTACGCCATCCGCGAGCACCGACGCCTCTTCGCAGTCGGCGAAATTCATTGATTCGTCATGCACTTGGCGCGAGTCGGGGTGCTCGGGCAAAGCGCCATGGGCCTTGAATCGGCCGGACGATGGCGGTATAGTCGCAAACCCGCCAAAAGTACCAAGAGGCCCGTGTCAGCGCTCCGGATCGGTTTCGGACAAGCGCGAAAACACCGGCCGTTTTTGTGCGCCTTCCGGTTTCCTGCGGTGATTCACGCGCGGCATTGACCGCCTTTCGCCCGATTCCGACTGCGCCGGTGAAACAGACGTTTTGAGGAATCGCGTGATGGATCTCCCGAGCAAGCAGGGCCTGTACGACCCGGCCAATGAACATGACGCCTGTGGTGTCGGTTTCGTCGCCCATATCAAGGGCAAACAGACTCACGAGATCGTGCTGCAGGGCCTGGAAATCCTCAAGAATCTGGACCACCGCGGTGCGGTTGGCGCCGACCCGTTGCAGGGTGACGGTGCCGGCATCCTGATCCAGATTCCGGATGCCTTGTACCGCGACGAGATGGCCGCCGCCGGCGTGACCTTGCCGGCCGCCGGCGAGTACGGCGTGGGCATGGTCTTCCTGCCCAAGGAACGCGCCTCGCTGCTGGCCTGTGAAGGCGAGATCGAGCGCGCCGTGCGTGCCGAGGGTCAGAAGGTGCTGGGTTGGCGCGACGTGCCGATCAACCACGAGATGCCGATGTCGCCTGCGGTGCGCGCCAAGGAGCCGGTGATCCGCCAGATCTTCGTCGGTCGCGGCGACGACGTGATGGTGCCCGAGGCGCTCGAGCGCAAGCTCTACATCGCCCGTCGCCGCGCGGCAAACGCCATCCGCGGCCTGCAGCTCGAACACGGCAAGGAGTTCTACTTCGTGTCGATGTCGGCGCGCACGGTCAACTACAAGGGCCTGCTGCTCGCCAACCAGGTCGGCGAGTTCTACCGTGACCTGGTCGATCCGCGTGCGGTCTCCGCGCTGGCGCTGGTGCATCAGCGCTTCTCGACCAACACCTTCCCGGAATGGAGCCTCGCCCATCCGTTCCGCTACATCGCCCACAACGGCGAGATCAACACGCTGCGCGGCAACTACAACTGGATGCGCGCGCGCGAAAAGGGCGTGGCCTCGCCGCTGCTCGGTGCCGACCTCGAGAAGATCTGGCCGCTGATCTACGCCGGCCAGTCCGACTCGGCGGCGTTCGACAACGCGCTCGAACTGCTCGTGATGGCCGGCTACTCGCTGGCGCACGCGGTGATGATGATGATCCCGGAGGCGTGGGAGTCGCACACCCACATGGAGGAGAAGCGCCGCAACTTCTACGAATACCACGCGGCGATGATGGAGCCGTGGGACGGCCCGGCCGCCGTGGCCTTCACCGACGGCGTGCAGATCGGCGCCACGCTCGACCGCAACGGCCTGCGCCCGGCGCGCTATCTGGTCACCGACGACGATCTGGTGGTGATGGCCTCGGAATCCGGCGTGCTGCCGATTCCCGAGAGCAGGATCGTCAAGAAGTGGCGCCTGCAGCCGGGCCGCATGTTCCTGATCGACATGGAACAGGGCCGCATCATCGACGACGATGAACTCAAGGAGCAGCTCGCCACCGCCAAGCCCTACGGGGACTGGCTGAGCCGCATCAACATCAAGCTCGACGGCCTTGATCTGCCGGGCGAAGTCGCCCAGCCCGAGAGCGCCGTTTCGCTGCTCGACCGCCAGCAGGCCTTCGGCTTCACGCAGGAAGACATCCGCTTCATTCTCGAGCCGATGGGCAAGGCCGGCGAGGAAGCCAGCGGCTCGATGGGCAACGACACCCCGCTGGCCGTGCTGTCCTCGCGCGAGAAGCCGCTGTACAACTACTTCCGCCAGCTCTTCGCGCAGGTTACCAACCCGCCGATCGACCCGATCCGCGAACAACTGGTGATGTCGCTGGTGTCCTTCATCGGGCCCAAGCCCAACCTGCTCGAGATCAACGAGATCAACCCGCCGTTCCGCCTCGAGGTCAGCCAGCCGGTGCTCGACTTCGACGGCATGGCCAAGATCCGCAACATCTCGCGCTACACCAAGGACAAGTTCCGCTCCTTCGAGCTCGACGTGTGTTACCCGATCGAGTGGGGCAACGAGGGTGTCGAGGCGCGTCTGGCCTCGCTGTGCGCCGAGGCCGAGGACGCCGTCCACAACGGCTACAACATCCTGATCGTGTCCGATCGCCGCATGGACCGCGACAATGTCGCGATTCCGGCGCTGCTCGCGCTCTCCGCCATCCACCAGCATCTGGTCACCAAGGGCCTGCGGACGCGCGCCGGCCTGGTCGTCGAGACCGGCTCGGCGCGCGAGGTGCATCACTTCGCCGTGCTCGCTGGCTACGGCGCCGAGGCCGTGCATCCCTACCTCGCGCTGGAGACCCTGCAGGCGCTGTCCGGCAGCGCCGAGGAAGGCACCAAGGCGATTGCCCACTTCGTCAAGGCAATCGGCAAGGGCCTGCTCAAGGTCATGTCCAAGATGGGCATCTCGACCTACATGTCCTATACCGGCGCGCAGATCTTCGAGGCGGTCGGCCTGCAGCAGAGCTTCGTCGACAAGTACTTCACCGGCACCACCAGCCAGGTCGAGGGCATCGGCGTGTTCGAGGTCATGGAAGAGACCATCCGCCTGCACCTGAAGGCCTTCAGCGCCGATCCGGTGCTCGAGAACATGCTCGACGCGGGCGGTGAGTACGCCTGGCGCGTGCGTGGCGAGGAGCACATGTGGACGCCGGACGCGATCGCCAAGCTGCAGCATTCGACGCGTGCCGGCCACTACGACTCCTACAAGGAGTACGCCGCGATGATCAACGACCAGAGCAAGCGTCACATGACGCTGCGCGGTCTGTTCGACTTCCGGCGCGCGCCCGAGCCGATCCCGATCGACGAGGTCGAACCGGCCAAGGAGATCGTCAAGCGCTTTGCCACCGGCGCGATGTCGCTGGGTGCGATCTCGACCGAGGCGCATACCACGCTCGCGCTGGCGATGAATCGCATCGGCGGCAAGTCCAACTCGGGCGAGGGCGGCGAGGACCCGATGCGCTTCAAGCCGGTCACGCAGGCCATCCGCCTGTCGCAGGTGATCGGCCCGAACGTGGTCGAGGCCGACCTCGACCTGCAGCCGGGTGACAGCCTGCGCTCGGCGATCAAGCAGGTCGCCTCGGGCCGCTTCGGCGTGACCACCGAGTATCTGGTCAATGCCGACCAGATCCAGATCAAGATGGCCCAGGGCGCCAAGCCCGGCGAGGGCGGCCAGCTGCCCGGCCACAAGGTGAGCGAGTACATCGGCTTCCTGCGTCACTCGGTGCCCGGTGTCGGCCTGATCTCGCCGCCGCCGCACCACGACATCTATTCGATCGAGGATCTGGCGCAGCTCATCCACGATCTGAAGAACGCCAACCCGGCTGCCGCCGTGTCGGTCAAGCTGGTCTCCGAGATCGGTGTCGGCACCATCGCCGCCGGTGTATCCAAGGCCAAGGCCGACCACCTGGTGATCGCCGGCCATGACGGCGGCACCGGCGCGTCCCCGCTGTCGTCGATCAAGCATGCCGGCTCGCCTTGGGAACTGGGCCTGGCAGAGACGCAGCAGACGCTGGTGCTCAACCGCCTGCGCGGTCGCATCCGCGTGCAGGTCGACGGCCAGATGAAGACCGGCCGCGACGTCATCGTCGGCGCGCTGCTCGGGGCCGACGAGTTCGGCTTCTCGACTGCGCCGCTGGTCGTCGAGGGCTGCATCATGATGCGCAAGTGCCACCTGAACACCTGCCCGGTGGGTGTGGCCACCCAGGATCCGGTGCTGCGCAAGAAGTTCACCGGCCAGCCCGAGCACGTCGTCAATTACTTCTTCTACGTCGCCGAGGAAGCGCGCGAGATCATGGCCGAACTGGGCATCCGCAAGTTCGATGACCTGATCGGCCGCGCCGACCTGCTCGACATGAAGCCGGGCATCTCGCACTGGAAGGCGCGTGGCCTCGACTATTCGCGCATCTTCTACTGCCCGCCGGTCGAGGCAAGCGTCGCGCGCCACCACGCCGAGACGCAGGACCACGGTCTGGACAAGTCGCTCGACCGCAAGCTCATCGAGCTCGCTAAGCCGGCGCTCGAGCGTGAGGAGCGCGTCGAGATCGACCTGCCGGTCAACAACGTCAATCGCACGGTCGGCGCGATGCTCTCCGGGCGCGTGGCCGAGAAGTACGGCCACAAGGGTCTGCCCACCGACACCATCCACGTCAAACTCACCGGCACGGCCGGGCAGAGCTTCGGGGCCTTCCTGTCCCGCGGCGTGATGCTCGATCTGCACGGCGAGGCCAACGACTACGTCGGCAAGGGGCTGTCGGGCGGTCGCATCGTGGTGCGTCCGGTCGGCGAATTCCGTGGCGAGACGACCACCAACATCATCGTCGGCAACACCGTGCTGTACGGGGCGATCGAAGGCGAGGTGTATTTCGCCGGCGTCGGCGGAGAGCGCTTCGCCGTGCGCAACTCCGGCGCCACCGCCGTGGTCGAGGGCGTGGGTGACCACGGTTGCGAATACATGACCGGTGGCACCGTCGTCGTGCTCGGCGAGACCGGACGCAACTTCGCCGCGGGCATGTCGGGCGGCGTGGCCTACGTACTCGACGAGAAAGGTGATTTCGAGACGCGCTGCAACATGGCGCAGGTCGCGCTCGAACCCATGCCCGACGAGATCGAGGCACGCAAGGGGTCGGAGTCGGGCGACGAGCTCGAGTCGCACGGTCGCGTCGAGATCGACCACCTCGAGATGGGCGACGAGCTCATCCTCAAGGGGCTCATCGAACGTCATCTGCGTTTTACCGGCAGTCCGCATGCGAAGAAGATCCTCGAGCAGTGGAACGACTACCGCTCGAAGTTCGTCAAGGTCATGCCCAACGAATACCGCCGCGCGCTGGGCGAAATCGCCGAACAGCGCCAGAAGCAACTGGAGGCCGCATAACAAATGGGAAAGCCAACCGGATTTCTTGAGTACGAGCGTCTGTCCGAGGCCTACGAGCCCGTACCCGAGCGCGTGAAGAAGTATCGCGAGTTCGTGCTGCGTCTGACCGACGAGCAGACCGCGATCCAGGGTGCGCGCTGCATGGACTGTGGCATTCCTTTCTGCAACAGCGGCTGTCCGGTCAACAACATCATTCCGGACTTCAACGACCTCGTGTACCGCAACCAGTGGTTCGAGGCCATCCGCGTGCTGCACTCGACGAACAACTTTCCCGAGTTCACCGGCCGAATCTGCCCGGCGCCGTGCGAGGCGGCGTGCACGCTCAACATCAACGACGATGCGGTGGGCATCAAGTCGATCGAGCACGCCATCATCGACAAGGCCTGGGAAGAAGGCTGGGTCAAGCCCGAGCCGCCGGCGGCGAAGAACGGCAAGAAGGTCGCCGTGGTCGGTTCCGGCCCTGCGGGTCTGGCTGCCGCGCAGCAACTCGCGCGCGAAGGCTACGATGTCACCGTGTTCGAGAAGAACGATGCCATCGGTGGCCTGCTGCGCTATGGCATCCCCGACTTCAAGATGGAAAAGACGCTGATCGACCGCCGCGTCGAACAAATGGAGGCCGAAGGCGTGAGCTTCCGCGCCGGCGTCGTCGTCGGGCATGACGACATGCCTGCAGGCATCGCCAACGACGCCAGGGAGATGGTCAGCGCCGAGCAATTGAAGAAGGATTTCGACGCGGTGATCCTCGCCGGTGGCTCGGAAGTGCCGCGCGACCTGCCGGTTCCCGGACGCGAGCTCGATGGCGTGCATTTCGCGATGGAGTTCCTGGTGCCGCAGAACCGGGAGGTGGCCGGCGGTCCGGCCAACCCGATCTCCGCCACCGGAAAGCATGTCGTCGTCATCGGCGGCGGCGACACCGGCTCCGACTGTGTGGGCACGTCCAATCGCCACGGCGCTGCCTCGGTGACGCAGTTCGAGCTGATGCCGATGCCGCCCGAAGAGGAAGACAAGCTCATGACCTGGCCGTACTGGCCGGTCAAGCTGCGCACCTCGTCTTCGCACGAGGAAGGCTGCGAACGCGACTTCGCCGTCGCCACCAAGGAATTCGTCGGCGAAAACGGCAAGGTCACCACCCTGCGTGCCTGCCGCGTCGAGTGGAAGGACGGCCGCATGGTCGAGGTGCCGGGTTCGGAGTTCGAACTCAAGGCCGATCTGGTGCTGTTCGCGATGGGCTTCACCCATCCGGTCGGTGGCCTGCTCGACGCCTTCGGCGTGGAGAAGGACGGCCGCGCCAATGCCAAGGCAACGACCGACGGCGAGGGCTGCTACAAGACCAACGTCGACAAGGTCTTCGCCGCCGGCGACGTGCGCCGCGGCCAGAGCCTCGTCGTTTGGGCAATCAGGGAAGGGCGTCAAGCCGCCCGCGCCGTCGATGAGTACATCATGGGGGAGAGCCTGCTGCCCCGCTGAGGCGGCACGCACAACGAGTTCTTCACGCGCTGCAGTACGGACGACGGACCCGCAAGGGTCCGTTTTCCGTTTACCCCGCGAGAATGTGCTCGGCGAGCTTGCGCCCGGACAGCCAGGCGCCCTCGATGCGTCCGCCCATCAGCCAATCGCCGGCCAGCCCGATGCGTGCGTCGGGGTCCCATTGTGCTCCGATGACCGGCGCGTCCGGGCTGTGGGCAAAACGCCAGCGATGAAGGACCCAGTTGTCGGGCGACGGCGCGCCCAGCTCGCCGAAGGCGTCGATCATCGATGCGGCAATGTGTGCGCGTTTCGCCTCGCTCTCGCCGCCGAGCTCGGTGTCGGCTGGCGCATGCAGCAGCCAGGTGTGACCGGGGGGGCGACCGGGTTTGGACGAGTCGCGCGCGACCCAGCTCAGGGCGCCGTGGTTGACAAAGGCCGCGTCGAAATCCAGCTGCGGGTCGTTGTCGAAGCGTGCAATCAATGCCCAGCAGCCGTGCATGGGCGCATCGGCCGCGACCTGTGCCAGCTCGCTCGCGACGGATGCGAGCATCGCAGCGGCTTGCGGTGCCGGTACGGTCACGACGACGCCGGAGTAGGGTTCGAGCCGGCCGTGTTCCTCGGTGTCGAGGAGCCAGTCTTCAACATCATGGGCCAGCGCCGTCACCCGCGTGTTCTCGCGCAGCGAAAGGCCCGCGGCCAGATGGCGCCCCAGCGTCGACATGCCTGGCCGTGCCACGAAGCGCTTTTCGCCGGAGATCCTGGGATGCATCCGCGTGCCGTCGAAGACCGCCAGGCGCGGTGTCCATGTGGCGACGACACCGGCTGCGAGCCAGCGCTCGACCTCGGCGACGAAGTCTGGATCGCGCGCGGTGAAATACTGTGCGCCGTGATCGCACTGCCAGCCATCGCCGCCGCATGTCCCGGCGCGGCCACCCGGGCTGCGCGATTTCTCGATGACTTCCACTGGCACACCGGCTTCGCGCAGCCGCACGGCGCAACTCAAACCGGCGATGCCGGCGCCGATGATTGCGATGGGCCTCACAGAAATCCTGCGACGATGACCAGGCTCGCCACCGCACCGAAGCTCAGCGGCGTGCGCAGGTGCAGATACCAGGCGGGCAGTTCGCGGTGACGCGCCATCAGCATGTCGGCAAGCTGATGGACGGCCAGCAGCGCGGCGACGACCAGCAGCCCGGCGCGCACCGGCAGCAGCAAGGCCACCCAGGCGCCCAACGCCGGCACGACCGACCACGCCATCAGCCGTCCGCGGTAGGCGTCAGAATGCGATTGCAGCAGTGTTGCAAAGCCCCAGTGCAGCGCGCCGACGAAGCTCAGGATGACCGCGCCATAGGCCAGCAGTGCGAACGACCACATCGCCGCATTCGCCGAATCGGCCAGTGTCGCCGCGGCCAGCACGATGAAGGGAATCAGGCCGCCGAAGCCCAGCCAGCGGGCGGGAGCGGGAATCGTTGAACTGGCGTGCATTTGAGCTTCCTCGGCTATTTAGGTGCGACACCCGCGTCACTGCACCAAAGAAGTGATGACGGATGTCCGCAGCGTGTTTCAGATGCACCTTTGAAGTGCGTGCGAGTGCGTCGAAGCGCTTCGATGGAGCGCGAACTGCTTGATCCAGTTCCCATGGGTGCCATCCGCTGCCTCGCCATGATGCGGGCGCAGCTGGGAAGGGTGCCGACGGGTCGCGAGAACCCACGCGTTTCATTGGCACGAGCGCGGTTTGTCTAGAACAGAAATTCGCTCGAAAGTTCGTGCTCGGACCGGTTGGTGTGTGGCGGAACGGGCGTACGCACCTCAGGGATGGAGCGACGTTTGCCGCATGCACACATGATGCCCCGGGAGTCGCGCAAAAACCTGTGTACAAAAGACTTCAACGCAGCCGATTGAGGCCGCTGCGGGCATGTTCTTTGGAAGATTTGTGGTGTTTCCTCCAAACGTGGAACGGCAATTGCTTCTGCGTGTGTGCAGAACCGACAACAAAATTGTTCGCACTTCGGTTTGGCGCAGGTGAAGTTCGTGTCCACAAGAGTCGTTCCGGAAACGACTCCGTATTAGGAGATTCAGTGCAATGACTTCCAGAACAGTTCGTGGCCTGCTTGCAGCGGCCCTGGTTTCAGGTGGAACCCTCTCCCTTTCGGCGCATTCGTCCGAACCCTGTATCGGTGCGTCGCTGCCGATTACCGGCCCCACCGCATGGGCGGCCGAGTCGATTCGCATGGGTGCCGAAGTGGCGATCGCGGAGATCAACGCCGCGGGTGGCGTGCTCGGCAAGCCGCTGAGCTTCGTGACCTACGACGACGGCGGCCAGCCGCCGCGCGGCGTGGACAACGCACGTCGCATTGCCGAGGCCGACAACTGCATCGCCATGTTCGGCGGATGGCACTCGGGCGTAGCGCTGGCGGTGGTCGAGCCCGTGCATGAAGCCATGATGCCCTACATCGCGGTGATCTCGGCCGGTACCAAGATCACCGAGAACGGACGCGATCCCAACTACATGTTCCGCGTGTCGATGTTCGACCGCTGGCAGGCGTTGGCGTTGATCCGCAAGAGCAAGGAAGTGACCAAGAGCGGCGTGGTTGGCGTCATGTACGAGGACACCGGCTGGGGCCAGGGTGCGGTGCCCGACCTGAAGGCGAGTGCAGAGGCCGAAGGTGCCACGGTCGGCGGCATGGAATCGTTCAAGTGGGAAGATCGCGACATGACGGCGCAACTGATGCGCCTGCGTGACGCCAAGGTCGACACCATCATCCTTTACTCGCGCGACCTCGAGGCCAACCAGATCCTGCGTTCGATGCAGCGCATCGGATACAAGCCGACCATCGTTTCGGCGTGGGGCAACACCGGAACGCTGGGTGAACTGGCCGGCGATCTCGCCGACGGCATGATCGTGCTGCAGACCTACTCTTGGATGGGCGATCTGGCCGAGCAGCCGCAGGCCGTTCTGGACACCATCATGAAGGACTACGGCCTCAAGTCGCCGGACGAAATCCGTCACGGCTCGGGTGCGGCCAACACCTACGACGCCGTCTACATCCTCGCCGAAGCCATCAAGAAGGCGGGCGAGTATGACCGCAGCAAGGTACGCGAGGCGCTCTACGACGTTCATCACCAGGGAATCGTGCAGAACTACTCGCCGGCCTTCGAGCCTGGTCGCCACAACGCCATCCTGCCGGAGAACTACGTCTGGACGGCGTGGCACGATGGCCGGATCCAGCCGATCGACCAGACTCCTTACGGCAACTGATCGCCTGCGCGGGCCGGCTGCGGTCGGCCCGCGTCAGGGTCACAAGTTTCCAACGGATTCACAACCCTTTCGGGTCAGCGCCGCCCCGTTCCGCGCGGGCGCAGGGCGGCTGCGCGACCGGGAATGCGAGGCGTCATGTCAGCCTACATCCAGTACTTGTTGTCCGGAATGGTCATCGGGGCGATCTACGCGATCGTCGCGCTTGGCTTCTACATCATGTGGTCGGCGGTGCGCGCGGTGAACTTCGCGCACGGCGACACCCTGATGATCGGCGCGGTGATCTCCGTCGCGCTGATGTGGTCGGGCATCCCGCTCTACCTCGGGATTCCGATTGCGATCGCCGTGGCCGCCGTTTTCGGCGTGATCATCGAGCGCATCGCGGTGCGGCCCTTGAATCATGGCTCATCGTCGATCGGGTGGATGCTGTCGACGATCGCCATCGGCCTGATGATCGAGGCCTTCGTCACCATCACCTTCGGTTCCGACCCGCGTTCGCTGCCGTCGCCGTTGATGGACGAGCCCATCATCTTCATGGGCGCGGGCGTGTTCATGCACGAGCTGCTCATACCGGTGGCCGCAATCGGGCTGCTGTTCGCGCTCGACGGCTTCTACAAACACACCATGCTCGGTCGCGGCATGCGCGCGGTCGCGCTCAACCCGATGGCTGCCGGCCTGATGGGCATCGACGTCAAACGGGTCGCATCCATCTCGTTCGCGGTGGCGGCCGCGCTGGGCGCCGTTGCCGGCATCCTCGCCGCGCCCATCGTGCAGGTGTCCGCGACGATGGGCCTGCTGCTCGGCCTCAAGGGTTTCCTGGTAGCGATCATCGCCGGCATGTCGAATGCCCGGGGCGTGGTCATCGTCGGATTCGCCTACGGCATTCTCGAGCGCTTCGTTGAAGGTTTCGGCAGTACCGCTGCGCGCGAGGTCGTCGGCTTCAGCGTGATGATCCTGCTTCTGCTGATCTTCCCGAAAGGCATCTTCTCCCCGAAGGAGGTGCAGAAGGTATGAAAAACCCGCTCAAGAACAATCGATTCCTGGTCATGGCCGCCCTTTTCGGGCTGGCCTTGATCCTCGCCCCCTGGCTGGTCGCAAACAGCTTCCAGTTGCGCGTCGTGATGCTGTTCATGATCTATGCCCTGGTCGCGATGGGTCTGAACATCCTGGTCGGTCTGGCGGGCCTGGTCTCGCTCGGTCAGGCCGGCATCTACGCGTTGGGCGCCTATGCCGTGGCGGTACTCGCCACCTCCTACGGCTGGGGCTTCTTCCCGGCGATGCTGGCGGCGATCGTGCTGACCACGATCTTCGGTATCGCGCTGGCCTATCCGACGGTGCGGGTGCGAGGGGTATACCTTGCGGTCGTCACCATCGCCTTCGGCATGATTGTGCAGAACGTGGCGATCGACTGGCGCAGCGTCACCGGCGGGACGCTGGGGATCTCCAACGTGCCGCGCGTCGACTTCGGCTTTGGGGAACTCGGTACCGACGGTCTGTACGTGCTGATTGCGGTGGTCGTGTTCCTGGCCTTCCTGGTGCACCACAACGTGATGTACTCGCGCTTCGGTCGGTCGATGCGGGCCGTCTCGCAGTCGGAAGTAGCCGCCCGTTCGCTGGGCATCGACCCGACCGCGCGGCGCGTTTTCGCGTTCGTGATCTCCGCCGTTTATGCCGGCGTGGCGGGGGGCTTGTACGCCTACCTCAACCGCTACGTGAATCCGGACACCTTCTCGTTCTCCGATTCGATCCGCTTTCTCCTGATGGTGATCCTCGGCGGTTCGGGAACCACACTCGGCCCGATTGTCGGCGCCGGCGTGCTGACCTGGATTCCGAACGTGTTGCAGGCCTTCGGAAAGTGGCAACTGTTCGCCTACGGGGCCTTGCTGGCGGTCGTGATCTTCTTTTTGCCCAAGGGCATCGTCGGAACGATCGAGCACTGGATCGGCGTAGTACGCAATCGCACCAACACGCGAGCGCGCACACCGGAAGCTTGGCCCAAGCCGTCGGACGAGGCCAATGCGCTGTTGCGGGTGGAGGGTAAACATCATCATGGTGCGGTGCTGGCGACTTCGGGGCTGACCATCCGCTTCGGCGGCCTGGCCGCGGTGAGCGAAGTCGATGTCTCCATCGAGCGCGCCACCGTCCACGCCATCATCGGTCCCAACGGCGCCGGCAAGACCACCTTGCTCAACGCCTTGTCGGGGTTCTACAAACCGACCGAGGGCGAGGTGTTGCTGCGCGGTCATCCGATCGGTGGCACGCGCAGCGACCGCATCGCGCGCGACGGCCTCACGCGCACCTTCCAGAACACCGAGCTGTTCGCGGACATGACGCTGGAGGAAAACGTGCTGGTGGCCTTCGACTCGCGTTATCGCGGCGGGATCGCCACGGCGATGGCGCGGCTGCCCGGGCACTTCGGCGAGGAACGCCTGATGCGTGCGCGTGCGCGCATGCTGCTCGATTACGTTGGATTGGCCGACTACGCCGACGAGATCGCCCGCAATCTCGCCTTTGGTCATCAGCGTCGTCTCGAGATCGCACGCGCGTTGGCACTTTCGCCCGAAGTGCTGCTGCTCGACGAGCCGGCAGCCGGCCTGACGCATGCCGAGATCGACGATCTGATCGCGCTGATCCGCGACCTCAAGGCGCTCGGCATCACCATCGTGCTGGTCGAACACCACGTCGACATGATCATGGCGGTGTCGGACCACGTCACGGTCCTCGATTACGGTCAGGTCATCGCTTCCGGAACGCCCGATCAGGTGCAGGACGATCCGCGTGTCGTCGAGGCCTATTTCGGCACGGCGGCCGTCAATCCAAATGAGCAGGGGGCGCAATGACCCAGATGTTGCTGCGAATATCCGATCTGCAGGTCGCGTACGGACACGTTCAGGCCGTACGCGGTGTTTCGATCGAGGTCGGAGACGGTGATTTCGTTGCCGTCATCGGCTCCAACGGGGCGGGAAAGTCATCGACGATGAAGGCCTTGTCGGGGGTCGTCCAGCCGGTGGCCGGGCGCATCGAGTTCGACGGCGAGGACGTCACCGGCCTGCCTTCTCACGCCATGGTGCGGCGTGGTCTGGCGATGGTGCCCGAAGGCCGGCACGTGTTCTCGGACCAGACCGTCGAGGACAATCTGCGGGTTGGCGCTTTCGTGTTTTCGCGTGAGCCGGCAAAGGTCGAAGAGGCCATCGAGCATGCCTACGAACTGTTCCCACGTCTGGCCGAGCGTCGTGCCCAGCTCGCCGGTTCGCTGTCGGGTGGCGAGCAACAGATGCTGGCGATCGCGCGCGGACTGGCATCGAGTCCGCGCCTGCTCGTCATCGACGAGCTTTCGCTGGGGCTGGCGCCGAAGATCCTCGAGATGCTGTTCCCGGTCCTGGTCGAACTCAACAAGGAGGGTCTGGCGGTGCTGCTCGTCGAGCAACTCGCCAACCAGGCGCTTGCCGTGTCGCGGCGCGCCTATGTGATGGAAAACGGTGTGGTGTCGATTTCAGGCGAATCCAGGGCTCTTGCGTCGGACCCGCGCGTGATGGAGGCCTACCTGGGCCGCCGCGGGCATTGACCGGAAGGACTTTGTTCATGCGAAGTGTAAGGCGAGCAAGCAATCTCCAGCCGTCGGGAGATTGCTTTGCCTCGCGGGGTGCGACGGCTGCGCTGACTGGTATCGGCAACTCAGCGGCCCGTGACGACGAGGCCGCCGTCGACAACGATGACCTGACCGGTGATGTAGCGTGCGGCCGGCGAGGCCAGGAAGAGAATGACGTCGGCGACGTCGTCGGGCTGGCCGACGCGCCCCAGCGGAATGAACTCGGCCGCCTTGCGAATGCCCTCGCGGCCCAGAGAGTGTTCCTCGGAGGCCAGTTGCGCGGTTTCGACGAAGCCGGGCGAGACGGCGTTGACACGCACACCGTCTCGCGCCACCTCCATCGCCAGCCCCCGCATCAGACCCACGACGCCGGCCTTGGCGGCGGAGTAGTGCACGTGTTCGTTCCAGCCCCAGGCCACGCCCATCAGCGAGGTCAGGCAGACGATGGCGCCGCTGCCCCGGCTGCGCATGTGCGGCAAGGCAGCACGCGCCACGCGAAACATGCCCTTGAGGTCGATGTCGTGGGTGATGTCCCATTTCTCGTCGCTCAGTTGGGGCAGCGGCACGCGGTGAGCGATGCCGGCGTTGAGCACCAGTGCATCGATGGCTCCGTGCGCCTCTTCCACGGCTCGCACCACGCTGTCCGCCTGGGGTGTGGAGCGCACGTCCAGCAGCATGAATTCGGCGCTGCCGCCGGTTGCGCGGATGTGCTCGACGACGTCGTTGCCTTCGCGTTCGAGCACATCGGTGACGACGACATGATGGCCAGCCCCGGCCGATGCGATGGCGGTGGCTCGGCCGATGCCGATGCCCCCTCCGGTGACGAGTGTGATCTTCTTCTGCTGCATGACGACTCCATTGGCTCCGGTGGTTGTACGCGGGTGGCGGACTCGGTTCGTGCGGACGAGATCGGAGGCCCATCACGCATGGCTTTCTGCCCGCCGACCGCAGCGGTTTGCATACATAACCTTCAGCAAAAATCGGGCCAACGTGTATGCGTTTTTTCGCATTCTTCAGTGACTCCTGGCCGCACCAATTTCGTGCAAGTTCGAGGAATTCATCATGAGTGACGCACCTGTAGAGATCATTGCCGATACCGAGGCCGCCCGCGCGGCGGTAGCAAGCGTGGACCGCTTTCTGCGCATGATCATGGTCCCGGATCCGGAGGGCGCGAGGGCCTTCATGGCGCCGGACATGCGCATCCGTTTTACCGGCGGACGCCAGATGAGCGATCCGTCCGAATGCGCGGCCTTCAACGCGCGCCGCTACGCCTGGGTCAAGAAGCGCTTTGAGCGCTACGAGGTGGTGTGCGGCGCAGACGATGGATGCGCCATCGTCTACGCGCTGGGAACGCTGCATGGCGCATGGCCCGACGGCACGCCGTTCGAAGGCAATCGCTACGTGGACCGCTACGTGCTGCGAGACGCAAAGATTGTCGAGATGTCGGTGTGGAACGACAGCGCAGAATGGTTGCTGCAGCGCGCCGGCCTGCAACAGTGAGGAGAGCCCGATGAGCCGATCCGAAGTCCTTCCGCCGTTGCCTGACCACGGTCGCTTTGCCTACCGTGGCATTCACGACCGCCCTGACTACGTCTGGCCGGGTGGAGCCCGTCTGGCCGTGTATCTGGGCTTCAACATCGAACATTTCGCCTTCGGCGAAGGGCTGGGTGCGGCACTTGGCCCGCCTTCTCCGGAACCGGATGTACTCAATTACTCGTGGCGTGAGTACGGGAACCGCGTAGGCGTCTGGAGATGTCTGGAGCTGTTCGACGCGCTCGGCCTGCCCTCGGGTACGCTGATCAACACCGCGCTGTATGACCACTGCCCGGAAGTCGTCGCGGCCTGCGTGGCGCGCGGCGACGAGATCATTGGCCACGGGCATACCAATGCGGTGCGTCAGGCCGACCTCGACGTCGACGCCGAGCGTGCGCTGCTCGCGGCCTGCCGCGAACGCATCGCCGAGGCGAGCGGCTGCGCGCCCACCGGCTGGTTGTCGCCGTGGATTTCCGAGAGTCGCCATACGCCCGATCTGCTCGCCGAGACCGGCTACCGCTACAACCTCAACTGGGCGCACGATGATCAGCCGGTGCGCATGCGCACCGCGCATGGCCCGTTGTGGTCCATCCCTTATCCGCAGGAACTCAACGACATCCCGATGATCGTCGCGCGCAAGCTCGATGGCCGCGACTTTGCCGACATGATCATCGACCAGTTCGACGAGATGCTCGAACAGTCCGCGCGCCAACCGCTGGTGATGGGCGTCGCGCTGCATCCCTATCTGGTGGGCCAGCCTTACCGGCTGCGCCATCTGCGCCGCGCGCTCGAGCATTGCGCGGCCGCACGCGATCGGGGCGACATCTGGTTCACGACACCGGGCCGGATTTGCGAGCATGTCGAATCGCTGGCGCAGCAGGGAATGCTGGCCGACTTGTGAGGGTCGTGGCCGTCGAACGAACTTGTCCGCGGGTCGGAGGTCCGTGCATCATGAATTGTCTACGACAAGAAGCGGGGTGTCGTCAGCCCGATGGGTATTGCGTATGCCGTTCGCTACCAGCGCCGGATGATGTGTCGGAGGCCGGTCTGTTCGACTTCCTCACGGAGAACGCATGAGCGAAGCGCAACGACTCACCGTGTATTACGACGGCGGCTGTCCGCTTTGCCGACGCGAGATTGGCTTCTACCGTCGCCAACCGGGGGCCGATGGCGTCGACTGGGTGAATCTGGTCGAAGCCGACCCGCGCTCACTTGGCGACGATCTCGATTTCGACGCCGCGATGGCGCGTTTTCACGTCCGTCGACCGGGCGGGCGGCTGGCTTCGGGTGCGCTCGGTTTCGCGCTGCTGTGGCAGCAGCTTCCGCGATTTCGCGCCCTTGGCCGCATCGCCGCGCTACCCGGCGTCGTGCATGTGCTGGAGCTGGGCTATCGGCTGGTGTTGCGTGCTCGCTCGTTGTGGCGCAAGCCCGATTCGGCATGCCGCTTGCCGCGCTGATCGGCGTCGAAAACCGCCACCGTACGTCCCTTCGCATCGAGCAGTTCGAGATGCCGCTCGCGGATGCGCCAGCTGCGTGCGGCATCCAGGGCGTCGAGAAAGGCGCGCTCGCGCAGACCGTTGTCTGGGCAGGCCATGCGCGTCGTGCCCAGCGCGCCGACCAGCAGCGAGCCACCGGTGAGTGTGGCCGTGCCGTTGAAGCGATTGCAGCCGGTCGAGCCGGATACTCGTATCGGCATGCCCTCGGCAAAGCGCAGGTGCGCGGGGCGAGCGTCGGCCGGTACGTCGCGGTCGCCGATGCGCAGCGCCGTCCATTGCGTGTCGTACAACGTGGCGATTCCTTTGGGAGTGCACGACACCGCAGCGCCGGCCGATAGCAGGCGCTCGACGATTACCGTCGGGCGGGCGGGGCCCTCCATGTTCACGCGGTGCACGATGCGCGCCTGCACGACTGCCGGCAGCGGTCGCTGCCGTGTCGCGCGCGCGTGACTCCACGCGCGTTCCAGCCGCAGATACTCCCCTTCCATCGCCACCGGCATGCGTCGATCGGTCGCGCAATCGTGCAGCGTCGCGCTGTCGGCGTAGTAGCTGAAGTGACCTTCGAGGCGTACACGCGGCTCGATGCGGCCGAGTCGCGCGGAGCGGTAGAGCCTGTGATCGCGGCGCGAGTCGATCGGCTGCCCCTGCCGGTCGAGCAGCTTCAGGCTGTCTTCTTCGACTGCGAAGTGAACGATGTCCGCGTCCGGGTAGTGCAGCCGCAGCCTGGTGTCGTCTTCTTCCCAGCGTCCGACTGCGTCGAAGCTGCCGGAGCGGTCCCGATACACGCTGCGCTGGTGAAACGCGCCGTCTTCCAGCAGATCCAGGCGCAGTTCGATGCCTGGGCAGTCGGCGCAAGGCAGTATGCCCACATAGGCGCCGACCGGCGTCGCCTGCGCCGTGGACGCGATCATCGACAATGCCGCCAACGCAATCAGCGCGGCGTGAGGGATCCGGTTCATCGCAACCTCCTTGCGGCCGCCGCCGTCCACCGTGGTCGGCGTGACGGGCCGCCTTTGTACGCGCCGTCGCCGGCGGTAAGATGCCGGCTCGACGTTTCGTCCCCGGCCCACCGAACATGCGACATCGCTTCAAACGCAACGAACGCCTCTACCAGATCGCCCTGCGCTCGGACTGGGCCTTCTCGGCCAAGCTCGCCGCCGGCGGGCTGGCGATCGGCGTCTTCCTCGTGCCGACCATTCTTGCCGGCACGGACAACCCCACATTGCAGCCGCTGGCCGGCACGATCCGCTTTCTCGGCCTGATCTTTACCGTGGCCTTCGTCGGCATCGCCATCCGCCGCTACTTCGTGCAGCGCCGCGAGGCGCAGTCACCGGCAAGCGACGACAAGGACCCGGAATGAGCAGCGCCGAGGACATCGATCTCGACGAGCCGTCGATGCGCAACATCGCAGCGCGCCACCCACGCGCGGGTCGGGTCGAAGCCATTTTCCTGCGTCCAGCACGCATGCAGCAGGTAAAGTCTGTAACGGAAATCGAAGCACTGGCCGAGCGCGGACTCGATGGCGATCGCTCGTCCTTTGCGCCGCCCGCTCGCCCCGGCGGTGGCAAGCGTCAGGTTACGCTGATCCAGGCCGAACACCTGTCTGTCATCGCTGCGCTGGCCGGCCACGCCTCGGTCGATGCGGCCGATTTGCGCCGCAACCTCGTCATCTCCGGTCTCAACCTGCTCGCTGCCCGCAGCCTGTTCAAGGACCGCCCGCTGGTCTTGCAGGTCGGCGCGGCGGTGTTCGAAATCACCGGCAGCTGCGATCCGTGCTCGCGCATGGAGGAAGTGCTCGGCTCCGGCGGCTTCAACGCCATGCGCGGCCATGGTGGCGTCACCGCGCGCGTACTGCACGGTGGCCGTATCCGGGTGGGCGACGAGGTGCGCTGTGTGCTGCAAGCTCCGGCACCTTGATTGTCAGGTGTCCAAGGCTCTTGTCAGCCGCGGGTAGTACCGACCCAGCGTCAGCGCACGCGCCACGTAGCACACGTGGTAGGCCGCCCACAGCCCGTGGTTGCCCCAGCCGCGCAGCGCCCACCAGGCGGCGAGGAAGATCGCCAGCGACGCGAGCATGGCGTTGCGCATCTCGGCCGAGCGCGTGGCGCCGATGAAGATGCCGTCGAGCTGGAAGGCCCAGACACCGATCAGCGGCGCCATTGCCGCCCAAGCCAGATGCTCGCGCGCGGCCAGCCGTGTGGCCGGCTCGACGGTCAGCACGTCGATCGCCAGCGGACCCGCGAGCAAAAAGGCGAGCGACAGCACGCCGGCCAGCAGCACGGCCCAGAACGTGGTCAAAAACACCGCCGAATCGAGCAGCGCGCGTCGCGCCGCACCGACCGCACGCCCTACCAGCGCCTCGGCCGCGAAGGCCAGGCCGTCGAGAAAGTACGAGGCGGTGGCGACGAAATGCATCAGCACCGCGTTGGCGGCCAGCACCACCTCGCCCTGACGCGCACCCTGGGCGACGAACCACAGCAGCACGAAGATCAGCGCCATCGAGCGGATCATGATGTCGCGATTGACCGCCAACGTGCGCGCCAGCCGCGCTGCGTCGAGCAGCCGGGCACGCGACAAGCGCCCGTCCACGCCGCGTGCATGCACCCATGCCACGCCCAACCCGATCACGGCCGCAATCGACTCGGCCAGCAGCGTGCCCAGCGCGACGCCGGCCACGCCCATGCCCAGACCCAGCACGAACAGCAGGTCGAGCGCCACATTGGACACGTTCAGCGTCAGTTGCAGCACCAGCGCAGTGCCTGAGCGCCCCTGACCGATGAACCAGCCCAGCAGCGCGTAGTTGGCGAGCGTCATGGGCGCGGCCCAGATGCGGATGTCGAAGTATTCGCGCGCCAGCGCCTCGACGCGTTCGCCGCCGTCGAGCAGTGCGAACGCGGTTTCGCGGATCGGCCATTGCAGCGCGATCAACCCGGCGCCGACGACACCGGCGATCAGCATTGCCCGACCCAGACACGCCAGCAGCTCGTCACCGTCACGCGCACCCAGCGCCTGCGCGGTCAGCCCGGTGGTGCCCATGCGCAGAAAGCCGAAGGCCCAGAACACGAAGGTGAACACCAGTGCCGCGACCGCGACCGCGCCGATATGCGCCGGATCGGGAATCTGACCGACGACCGCCGTATCCACGATACCGATCAGCGGTGTCGACACGTTGGACAGCATCACCGGCACGGCAAGTGCGAGTACGCTGCGGTGGGTGGGGCAGGGATGGTGGGGGGCGTTGACAGTCACGTCCGAATGATAAGCGCCAGGGATACTTCACGCGGTGCCGGCCCGGCCATCGGCTATCTGCGACTGGAGATCGCGGGGGCGTCTTAGACCGAGCGTAGCCCTATCGTGGTGCTCTACGTGCTGCGACTAGATCAGACGTCCGACGATAGGCCGGATCGCACCGAGTAGCCGGTCCAGTTGCGCGCTGCCATGTGGTGAAATCAGCCAAACCAGGACGCTGCAGTTCAGCACTACGGTTACCCAGAACATCGCCTGGAATGACTGCTTGCTTGACTTGTGGCGAAGCCAGCGTTGCGCAAACAATGCACCAGGCCAGCCGCCGACAAGGGCTAGCAGGTGCAGGGTGTCTTCCGGTGTGCGCCTGTCATTCTTTCGCGCCGCCGACTTGTCCCACGCATACACCAGAAGCGTGACCACGCTCGTTGCCGCGTACAGCCCCGCGACTTCGAGCGGCAACCATTCTGCGACGGTCGCGGCAACCAGCAGTGCGACGAAGAAACCTGCGAACAGCAGCGGACCGTCGCCACGCCGCGCAGCCCGACTACGAACCTGAGCTTCGTATGTTTCACCGTCAAACGCGATCTTCACCGCACACGGCCGACCGCGGTCATCCGTGCCCGGCAGGTAGGTCACGAGATCACCGGCTTCAGGTCGGCGTTGTCGATTCGCGAAAGCCTTGATGTGCGCGAAAAGCCGCGCGCCACCGCTTTCGGGCG
The DNA here is from genome assembly GCA_963975885.1 of uncultured Azoarcus sp. GTDB lineage: Bacteria > Pseudomonadota > Gammaproteobacteria > Burkholderiales > Rhodocyclaceae > Pseudazoarcus. Next base: position 40,788 of record CAXBIS010000015.1, on the reverse strand, counting down.
AGATGAAGCCGTAGCCCTTGTCGTCTTGCCAGTCGCCAATGTGGCCGCGCTTTCGCATGTTCGCCTCACGAGATGTTCAGTCCGCTGCACGTACTGCCATCGTCGGCAGGTCACGACGCCATTCTATGCATGACCAAAGAATATCGTCTCCTGTCCGAACTATGCGAAGTTTCCCCACACATACCTCGGTTGTGTGTCGCGCCTCTCGCAATTCGAGAAAGTGACATGGTCTGACGGCAGGATAGACCCGACCACCCCTAATACCTTCAGTTACGATCTCCGCGACGTCCCGCCAGCTACAATCCCGCATCCCGTCTTGCCCCGAGATCGCATGGTTCCTTGTTTCCGTCGAATTGTTCCGCTACTGCTGGTACTTGCTTCCTCGCTGTCTCTTGCACAGGAAGACGAGCGACCCCAGGGCACACTCAACTTCGTTGTCGAGAACGATCTGTTCTACGACGTCGACCGCCACTACACCAACGGTGTGCGCATTGCCTGGGTGCCGGACCAGAGCCGGCCTGTCCCGGAATGGGCGCGGAATCTGGCCGGGCTGATGCCGTGGTACCCGGAGAGCAAGACCATCCGCTACGGCTACGCGTTCGGGCAGAGCCTGTTCACGCCAAGCGACATCGAAGTCGAGGATCCGGCGCGGGGCGAGCGCCCATATGCGGGCTGGCTGTACGGCGCGATCGGCCTCGGCGTGGAGCGCGGACGCGTGGTCGACCAGTTCGGCCTGTCGATCGGCGTGGTCGGTCCGGCGGCGCTGGGGGAACAGACGCAGAAGTTCGTGCACAAGCACATCGGCTCGCCCAAGCCACTGGGTTGGGACACGCAGTTGAAGAATGAACTGGGCGTGGTGGCGACCTGGCAGCGAAGCTGGCAGGGCCTGGCGCGCACCCGGCTGCTCGGGCATGAGGCGGATTTTTCAGCGCACTCGGGCATCGCCCTGGGCAACGTGTTCACGTATTTCGGCAGCGGCTTCATGCTGCGCTTCGGCCCCAGCCTGCCCAACGACTATGGGCCGCCGCGCATCCAGCCGGGTCTGCCCGGGTCGAGTGACTTCGCGCCTCCCCGCGATTTTCGCTGGTACGCGTTTGCCGGCGCCGAGGGGCGTGCGGTCGGGCGCAACATTTTCCTCGATGGCAACACCTTCCGCGACAGCCGCAGCGTCGACAAGCGCCGTCTGGTCGGGGATGTACAGGTCGGCGTGGTGCTCGACTGGCGCGACGCGCGCGTGGCCTTCACGCATGTCTGGCGCTCGCGCGAATTTCACGGTCAGGACGGCTCGGACAAGTTCAGCGCGATCTCGCTGTCGTTCAAGCTGTAGCCGCCGATCGGCTCGCGCGGGATTGCGCCGCGCGGCGACTCAGGGCTCGATCGCGAGACCGATCAGGGGTTCGCCGTCGCCGATCGTGCCGATCAGTACTGCGCGACCCAGGTCGAGGTTGACGCGGTACAACTCGGTCTTGTCGCCATCCTCGACACGCAGCGCGGAAAGCGCGGTGTTGGTGACGTCGGAGATGTCGAAAGACACCTCGGCGAGCGGGCCGGTACCCAGATCGCCGACCGAGGTCAGCACGCCCAGATTCGGGGACACGGGCGGCTGCGTGCCTTCGCGCGTGCCCTGGAGGGCCAGCGTGCCGCGCGCGCGGTCGATGGCGAAGTTGGTCGTCAGCTTCTCGTCGTCGGCGTTGTAGGTATAGGCCGCGGCGGAGATGGCCGGGTCGCGGCCCACGAAGCGGTCGTTGAATACGTAGGTCAGGCTGCGATCGGCCTGGAAACCTTCGCGGTCGGAATCGAAATCGATCGCTTCGCCGGTTTCCGGATGCAGGCGCAGGTTGAGCCCTGTTTCGGCGACCACGCGAATGCGGTCGGCGGCCGGATTGAAGTCGAAACCCAGCGGGCCGTCGGGCAGTTCAATCGGCAGCTTGCCATTGCCGACCTTGCTCAGCTTCCCGTTTTCCGGATCGACCGTGTAGAGCTGCCCGCTCGCACCCAGCGCGTACATCACGCCGTAGTTGACCCGGAAGTCGATGCCGCGCAACTCGTCGCCGTCAGCCAGACCGGAAATCTCGACGCGGTCCAGCACCTTGTCCGGCTCCGATGGATCGAAACGGATCAACTCGTGCTCGGCGGTCAGCGCGAAGACGCTGCTTGGTTCCTTCGACATGGACATCAACGCCGGGGTCTGGGCCGCGACTTGCGAGGCGGACAGTGCGAACAGCGTCATGCCGAGGCCGAACGCGGTGAAGGCTTGCTTGGTCATGCGACGACTCCCGTCGGAGTTGGACTTTGACAATTTTAGCATTGCCTGTCGGCACCCCTTTCGGGAGCCCGGGGCGACACGTTGTGTCGCCGATGTCCGGTATTCTTCGCGCATGTCCGCTCCACCCGAACTCCCGCCCGGCCTGATCCTCTTCCAAGGCAACCGCGCCGAGGCGCTGCATAACTGCGTGCGCTCCTCAGCCCCGCTTGCGTTCCGGCAGCACGATGTTGAACAACACCGCCAGCAGACCGCACAGGCCCACGCCCTGCAGTGTCAGCCCGTCGAGGTTCAGCGCCAGACCGCCAACGCCGAACACCAGAATCGACGACACGATCACCAGATTGCGCGGCTCGTCCATGCTCACGCGGGCGTTGATCAGCGTCTTCAGGCCCACGCTCGCCACCGAGCCGAACAGCAGCATCATGATGCCGCCCATCACCGGCACCGGAATGGTCGCCAGCAGCGCGTTGAACTTGCCGACAAAGGCCATGGCGATGGCGAACACCGCCGCCCAGGTCATGATCGCCGGGTTGAAGTTGCGCGTCAGCGTCACCGCCCCGGTGACTTCCGAGTAGGTCGTGATCGGCGGCCCGCCCACCGAGCCGGCAAACAGCACGCCCAGCCCGTCGCCGGCCAGCGTGCGGTGCAGGCCGGGGCTCTTGGTGTAGTCCTTGCCGGTCACGCCGCCGATGGCAATCACGTCGCCGACGTGCTCGATGGCCGGTGCCAGCGCCACCGGCAGCATGAACAGGATGGCCGCCAGCTCGAAGGTGGGCGCAGTGAAGTTCGGCAGCGCAAACCACGGCGCCGCCGCGATGGCCGAGAAATCCACCAGCCCGGCCACGACGGCGGCAACGTAGCCCGCCGCCACGCCGGCCAGAATCGGCAGCAGCCGCAACAGACCGCGTGCGAACACCGCAACCGCCACCGTGGTGCCGAATGAAATGGCCGCCACGATCAGCGCCGTGCCGTAGTTCACCAGCTCGATCAAACCATCACCGCTGCGCCCCATCGCCATGTTCACCGCCACCGAAGCCAGCGACAGGCCGATGATCATGATGATCGGCCCGATCACCACCGGCGGCATGAAGCGGTGCACGATCTCGGCGCCGTGCTTCCACACCACGCCGGCCAGCGCGAAATACGCCAGGCTCACGCAAGCAAGCGCGCCCATGGTGGCCGACAGCCCCCAGATTTGCATGCTGTAGATGATCGGCGCGATGAAGGCGAAGCTCGATCCGAGAAAGATCGGCACCTCGCGCTTCGTGATCCACTGGAACAGCAGCGTGCCCACACCCGCGCCAAGCAGCGCCATGGCCGGGTCCAGCCCCGTCAGCAGCGGCACCAGCACCAGCGCGCCAAACGCCACGAACAGGATCTGCCCGCCCGACACGGCCTGCCGCCACATCGGCTCCCTGGGGGATTCAGTCATGCTTGTTCTCCGCAAGCCCGCACAGGGCAATGGATGGGGTGAAGCTCAGCCCAGCTTGGTGCCGAAAATCTTGTCCCCGGCGTCGCCCAGGCCGGGAATGATGTAGCCGTGCGCGTCCAGATGGCTGTCGATGCTGGCGGTGAAAATCTCCACGTCCGGGTGCTGCGCCTGCATCAGCGCAATGCCCTCGGGCGCGGCGACCAGCACCAGCGCCCGGATCTGCCCGCAGCCCTTGCGCTTGAGCATGTCGCAGGTCGCCGCCAGCGAGCCGCCGGTGGCCAGCATCGGGTCAATGATCAGCGCCATGCGCTCACCCAGGTGGCCCACAAAACGCTCGAAGTACGGCGCCGGCTGCAGCGTCTCTTCATTACGGGCAATGCCCACCACGCTCACCTTGGCACTCGGAATCATGTCCAGCACGCCGTCCAGCATGCCCAGCCCGGCACGCAGAATCGGCACCACCGTCACCTTCTTGCCCTTGATCTGTTCCACCTCCACCGGCCCGGCCCAGCCCTGCAGCGTCACCGTCTCCAGCTCGAAATCCTTGCACGCCTCATAGGCCAGCAAACGGCCCAGCTCGGCCGTCAGTTCGCGGAATTTCTTGGTCGAGATGTCGACCTCGCGCATCAGGCCAATCTTGTGGCGGACGAGCGGGTGGCGGATTTCGTGGATGGGCATGGCGCGGGTCCGGCGAATGGGAGCGCGCGAAGTGTACTCCGAGCGGCGAGCTTGCTGGCCGCGCCTGTAACCGCGTCGCCACACCGCCCGCAGCCGACGGCGGCCCAAACCCCGAACTCCTAGGGCGGGCGCGGGTGCAGTTGTGCTCCTTCGGCGACATGTAGTGCTGGGCCGTTTGGTTTCGGGGTTGTACAGTTAAGCGTGGATTTCCGGAGCCGCGCCATGGATACCGTCACCTACACCACCGCCCGTGCCAATCTCGCCAGCACCATGGACCGCGTCTGTGAGGATCACGAGCCGATCATTATTACCCGCAAAGGGGAACAGTCAGTGGTCATGCTGTCGCTTCAGGACTACAAGGCGCTCGAAGAAACCGCCTACCTACTGCGTACCCCCGCCAATGCCCTTCGCATCCTCGCCTCCGTTGCGCAATTCGATAGCGGTCAGGGAAGGTCCACGCACAGCCCGCGTAGGGCGCAATAGCTGAAAGGCATTGCGCCGGATGAGGTATCCGGGTGCATGCGCGGTGACCATTCGGCGCAATGCGCGTTGCTTATTGCGCCCTACGCGGGCTGGTGGTCCCGCCGCATCGACGATGAGCACCGCATCGTCTATCGCGTGGAGGGTGATGCGGTGCAGATCGCGCAGTTGCGGTTTCACTACTGACAAGTTTTTTAGGGGCGGACAGCCCCCCCATTTCCCAGTGAGTGGCCGCTTGAGACAGCGTAGGGCGCAATAACTGAAAGGCATTGCGCCGGATGAGGTATACAGGTGCATGCGCGGTGAACATTCGGCGCAATGCGCGTTGCTTATTGCGCCCTACGCGGGCTGCCTAACAAGTCATTCAAGCCGACGACGCTTCGCGGCGCGGCTTAATTGTAGCGTTATGCGCTCGGGGAAGGTGGGGGGGTTCAGATGGCCATGACGCCAACACAGTTCTTTGAGTCCTTTGTTGAAGGAAACCAAGTCGACTGCGAGGAAAACCCAGGCTGCGTTCGCCGAGCATTTAATGCCGCAGTCTCTGCATCGCACCTGGCCGATCACTACTTTGAATTCAGTCGGCGGAACAACCCTGATGCAGTGAGGCATTTTCCTAGCATTGGAAAGTTTGTGGAACATGTTTCTAACCAGACCTCCGGTTCCTTTAGGGATGTTCGGAGTATCGCCAACGCGTATAAGCATCTATACACCGATGCGGCCAGCAAATATGCGGCCCACTCGCACGTAAATTCCTGCGGGTCCATTGAGACAATTGAGCTTAGCGGCGACGAGGCGCTCATCGGGCTATCTGAGGAGTACTTTGGCGAGTCAGAGGGCAATGGCGCAAGGTCGGCGGTAGTGTTTATACGAAAAGACAAGACACAAGCCGAGTTTCTTCCGGCGCTAAAGGCAACCGTAGAATACTGGCGCGAACTAATTTACGATCGCGCATAACCTTCGCTGCTGGCGCGACAGCCCTGACGGGCCGCGGCCTGAGCTCAAACCTTACGCAGCGGTTAGAACCCGCGCTCTGCCGGGAAACGCGCTCGCCAGCTTTCGATCTGCCGTCACGAACTCCAGAGCGAGGAAGTTAATTGGGGTCAGACCCCATTTCACGCTCGTGTTAAATGTTAGGTTGCAATGAGCTCCATCCGTCACCATTTTGTTCCGCAAGGTTATCTCCGAGGTTTTACGGAGGCCGGTGATGCGTCGCGCTCGTTTGTGTGGGTTTACGACAAGCAGCCCGGCCGGATTCCGCGAAAGAAATCGGTTCGATCCATCGCCTGGGCGCCGGCATATTATTCTCAAGAGCGGGAGGACGGTACTCCAGACAATGATTCACTTGAAAGTGCTTTAGCACAAACGATTGATAACGAAATTCCTAAGATCCTAAGTCGTATCGATGCTATCCCTGAAAAAATCGTGACTTTAGACAACGGGAGTCAAGAAGCGCTTGCATTCTTTGTTGGCCTTTCGCTGACCAGAGTTCCGAGTTTCCGAGACGGCATAGATGCGATGTACACATGGGTCGCACAAAGAACGCTAGAGCATTTGGCCGATCAAAACTCGTGGATCGCCGAGGGGCTAGAGAAATATGGCGCGAGAGCGGAAGCAAAACCATGGGTCTCGCTTGAGCCGATGGTTAGGGTGGCTGAGCAAATCGCCAATAGTGCTCTCAGAAAGAATTGGCAATTCTTTGTTCCGCCCGAGACCGTCCCATTGGTGACATCAGACAATCCAGTTGTTTTTTCAGGGGGCGCTGTTGGACTATCTCAGCTCGGGCCTGCACATCCCGACGCAGAGCTGCTTATCAATTTGCGCAAGGACCTAGCTCTTGTATGCACGCCCAAACGGGGCTACCCCTCGATGCATGTATTCCGGCTCTCACCTTCTGAGGCCCGTAAGTTCAATCGCGGAGTTGTACGTGCAGCGCGTCAGCGAGTGTTCGCCGATCACAAATCAGACACGCTAGAAAGTTTTGTGAAAAAGTATTCTGGAGAGGAGCAGCGTATTGTCGTTTAGAGAAAAGCCTGGCATCTCATTTCACCGAAGTTAATTGGGCTCAGACCCCCCTTCCACCTGAGTCCCCTCCCGCCTGCGCACTATCTGACAGGCGCGCAACGCGGCCTGCCGTGCACGTCCGGTATCCTTCGCGCATGTCCCTTACCCCTGACCTTCCGACCGGCCTGATCCTCGTTCACGGCAACCGTGCCGAGGCGCTGCGCGACGTGCTGGTAGCGTGGATGCGGCATCACCCGCTGGCGCCGCTGGAAGACGAGACGGTGCTGGTGCAGAGCAACGGCATTGCGCAGTGGTTGCGGCTGGCGCTGGCGGACGAGCGCGAGGGCGGTTGCGGCATTGCGGCGGCGATGCGTTTTGATCTGCCGTCGCGTTTCTTCTGGCGCGTGTATCGCGCGGTGCTGGGGCGTGAGGCGGTGCCGGAGGCTTCGCCGCTGGATGAGTCGCGGCTGGTGTGGCGGCTGATGCGTTTGCTGCCGGAATTGCTGCAAGACCCGGTGTATGCGCCGCTGGCGCGCTTTCTTTCTGATGACGCGGATGCGCGCAAGCGCTTTCAGCTGGCCGGCCGTCTGGCCGACCTGTTTGACCAGTATCAGGTGTACCGCGCCGACTGGCTGGCGGCCTGGGCGGCGGGTGAGGATGTGCTGCCTGATCTGCTCGGCCGGCACGAACCGTTGCCCGAAGACCAGCGCTGGCAGCCGGCGTTGTGGCGCGCGCTGTGTGCCGATCTGGCGCAGGCCGGCCTGCCCGCCACCGGCGGCCGGGCGGCGGTGCATGAGCGTTTCATGGAAGTGGTGGAATCGGCCGGTGACGAGCGCCCGCCGGGTCTGCCGCGCCGCGTGCTGGTGTTCGGCATTTCGTCGCTGCCGCAGCAGTCGCTGGAAGTGCTGGCGGCGATGGCGCGTTGGTCGCAGGTGCTGATGTGCGTGCACAACCCCTGCGAGCACCACTGGGCCGACATCGTGCAAGGGCGCGAACTGCTGCGCCGCGAGCGCACCAGCCGTCAGCAGCGCCGCGCCGGCTTTCCGGAAGAACTGCCCGAGGACGCACTGCACGCTCATGCCCAGCCGCTGCTCGCAGCGTGGGGCCGGCAGGGGCGGGATTTCATTGCGCTGATCGATTCCTATGACGACGCCACCGCACGCGGTCGGCACGCCGAACTGCTGGCCGGCATCGGCCAGCGCATCGACCGCTTCGAGCCCACCGGCGGCGCCACGCTGCTCGCGCAACTGCAGGACGACATCCGCGATCTGCGCCCGCTGGCCGAGACGCGCGAGAGCTGGCCAGCGGTGGCGCCCGATGATCATTCCATCCAGTTCCATATCGCCCACAGCCCGCAGCGCGAGGTCGAGATCCTGCACGACCGCCTGCTCGCCGCCTTCGACGCCGATCCGGCGCTGCGCGCGCGCGACATCATCGTGATGGTGCCGGACATCGACGCCTACGCCCCGCACGTGCGCGCCGTGTTCGGCCTGCATGACGCGAACGATGCGCGCCGCATCCCGTATTGCCTGGCAGACCAGGGCAGCCGCGCCACCGACCCGCTGGTGCAGGGCCTGGAGCTGCTGCTTGGCCTGCCCAATGCGCGCGTCACCGCCAGCGACGTGCTGGACCTGCTCGACGTGCCGGCGCTGCGCCGCCGCTTCGGGCTGGATGAGTCCGACTTGCCCACGCTCGCGCGCTGGATTCGTGGCGGCAACGTGCGCTGGGGCCTGCACGCCGAACACCGCGCCGCGCTCGATCTGCCGCCCACGGACGATGCCGACCACACCTGGTTGTTCGGCCTGCGCCGCATGTTGCTCGGCTACGCCGCCGGGCGCGACGTGGCCTGGCACGGCATCGAGTCCCACGGCGAGATCGGCGGGCTGGACGCCGCGCTGCTCGGGCCGCTGGCGCAACTCGTCGCGCGGCTGGACGCCGCGTGGCGCGCCTTGCGCGAGCCGGCGTCGCCGCAGCAATGGCGCGAACGCCTCGCAAAGCTGCTCGCCGATTTCTTCGATGCAGGGGATGACGCGGAGGCCGCGCTGACCGTCGAGCGCCTCAATACCGCGCTCACCGACTGGGCCGACGCCTGCTTGGAAGCCGGGCTCACCGAACCGCTGCCGCTGGCGGTGGTGGCCGAACACTGGATGAGCGCGCTCGACACCGGCGGCCTCACACAGCGCTTCTTCGCCGGTGCGGTGACCTTCGCCACGCTGATGCCGATGCGCGCCATCCCCTTCCGCCACGTCTGCCTGCTCGGCATGAACGACGGCGATTATCCGCGCACCCGCGCGCCGCTGGATTTCGACCTGATGGGCCGCCCCGGCCAGATGCGCCCCGGCGACCGCTCGCGCCGCGAGGACGACCGCTACCTGTTCCTCGAAGCGCTGCTGTCCGCGCGCGACGTGCTGTATGTGTCGTGGGTCGGCCGCAGCATCACCGACAACGTCGAGCGCCCGGCCTCGGTGCTGGTCGGGCAGTTGCGCGATCACCTTGCCGCCGGCTGGCGCGCGAGCGACGGCGATCTGCTGAAGCGGCTCACCGTCGAACACCGGCTCCAGCCCTTCAGCCCGGCGTATTTCGGCAATGACGCCGAGTTGTTCACCTACGCGCGCGAGTGGCGCGAATCCGCTGCCGCACGTCCTGCGGGCGACGCCGCGCTGGAACCGCTCGTCAGCGACGAGCCGCTCACGCTCGACGAGCTTTCGCGCTTCCTGCGTGATCCGGTGAAGGGCTTCTTCCGCACGCGCCTGGGCGTGGACCTGTCGCGTGAAGAAGCCGTCACCGATGACGTCGAACCCTTCAACGCCGATGGCCTGCACCGCTGGCAGCGCGGCGACGAACTGATTACCGTGCAGGCGCGCGCGCTGGCCGCCGGGGGCGACGTCGACGCCGCGCGCGAAGCCGGGCTGGCGCGCATCGCGCGGCGCGGCGACTTTGCGCCGGGCGGTTTCGGCGTGGTCGAGGCGCACGAACTGGCGCTGCCGATGCAGGTGCTGTTCGAGCAATACGCCGCCGAGCTGGCTCTGTGGCCGCAGACGCTGGAAGACGAAGCCGTGGCGGTGGAGGCCGACGTCGATGGTCGCCGTCTTGCGCTGGCCGACCGTTTGAGCGGTCTGCGTGCCGACGCTGCCGGCGGGCGCGCCCGCGTGTTGCTGGTCGCCAGCAACGTGGTCGACGGCAAGAAAGGGCGCTGGCGTCATCACGTGTTGTGGCGCCACTGGCCGGCGCACCTCGCCGCGCAGCTGGGCGGGCCGACCGTCACGCGTCTGCTCTCTGCCGTGGGCGATGCACGCTTTGCGCCACTGCCCGCCGACACCGCGCATGCGCTGCTGGCCGACCTGCTGCGCGCCCGCGACACCGGCCTGTGCCGCCCGCTGCCCTTTGCAGTGAAGACCGCGGCCGAACTGCTCACCGGCAAGACTGCGCGCAAGACCTACGAGGGCGATGATTTCAACTCCGCAGGCGAGCGCGGCGACGACCCGCATCTGGCGCGCGCCTGGCCCGACTACGCCGCGCTCGAAGCCGGCGGGCTGGCGGAGTGGGCCGCGCGCCTGCTGCAGCCCATGCTCGATGCCCTGCACGGTGGCGCGGAGGAGGGCGAATGAGTATTCCGCTTTCGCTCGACGCCGCGACCTTTCCGCTGTCCGGCAGCCGTCTGATCGAGGCCGCTGCCGGCACCGGAAAGACTTGGACCATCGCCGCGCTTTACGTGCGGCTGGTGCTCGGCCACGGCGGGGACGCGGCCTTTGCGCGCGAACTCGACCCGCCCGAAATCCTGGTCGTGACCTTCACCGAAGCGGCTACGCGCGAACTGCGCGACCGCATCCGCCGCCGCCTGAGCGAAGCCGCCAGCGCCTTCGAGCAGCCCGAATCGGCCGCCGACGAATTCCTCACCGGACTGCGCGCCGGCTATTCCGCAGTCGAATTGCCCGGCCGCGCGCGTCGCCTGCGCATGGCGGCCGAGTGGATGGACGAAGCGGCCGTATCCACCATCCACGCCTGGTGCCGCCGCGTGCTGGCCGAACACGCCTTCGACAGCGGCAGCCCCTTTGCGCTGAAGCTGGAAACCGATCATTCCGAACTGCGGCTGGAAGCCGTGCGCGACTGGTGGCGCAGCTTCATGCTGCCGCTGCCGGCCGAATCCGTGGCCGAGGTGCGCCGCTGGTGGGCCGCGCCGGACGTGCTGGCCGGGGCGCTGAAGGATGTGCCCGGCCACGCCGACCGCCTGCCGCCGGCCGACGATCCGGCCGCGACGCTGGCCAGCGTGCTGGCAGAGCGCAATCGCTTGCTGGCCGAGTTGAAGGCGCCGTGGGCTGCATGGGTGGCCGAGCTGCGCCTGTTGTTCGACGAGGCGCGCGCGCAGGGCGTGAGCTTGCGCCGCGACTGGTACGACGGCTGGCTGAATGCGCTCGACGCCTGGCAGGCCGATCCGGACGCCATTGATCCGGGCCTGAGCGATTCGGCCTTCAAGCGTCTGTCACCGGACGGCGTGCGTGAGGCCTGGAAGAAGAAGGGCGAGCCGCCCGACCATCCGGCCTTTGCCGCCATCGAGGCCCTGCAGCCGGCGTTGGCCGAGCTGCCCGACGCCCGCGCCGACGTGCTGCGTCACGCCGCGCGCTGGGTGGCCGCGCGCTTCGAGGCCGAGAAACGCCGCCGCGCCGAGATCGGCTTCGACGACCTGCTCGCACGCCTGGCCGCCGCGCTCGAAGGCCCCAACGGCCCGCAGCTTGCCGCGCGCATCCGCGCCAAGTACCCGGTCGCGCTGATCGACGAATTCCAGGACACCGACCCGGTGCAGTACCGCATCTTCGACGCCGTGTACCGCGTCGCCGCGCCGTCCGAGGACTGCGCGCTGGTGCTCATCGGTGACCCCAAGCAGGCCATCTATGCCTTCCGTGGCGCCGACATCCACACCTATCTGGTGGCGCGCCGCGCCTGCGCCGGGCGGCTGTACACGCTCAACCGCAACCACCGCTCGACCCTCGGCATGGTGGATGCCGCCAACCGCGTGTTTGCCTTTGCCGACCAACAGGCCGACGGCGCCTTCCTGTTCGGTGCCGGCGCCGACAGCCCGGTGCCGTTTGCGCCGGCCGGTGCGAAAGGGCGTGACGAGCGTTTCGAATGTGCCGAGCCGGGTTTTGCGCCGCTCAACCTGTGGCATCTGCCCGCGCCCGAAGGCAAGGCGAAACGCGGCGACGAGCGCGCGCTGATCGCCGCAAGTTGCGCCAGCACCATCCGCCGTTTGCTGGCCGATTCGCAGGCTGGGTTTCGGCAGGGTGAGAACTTCACGCCGCTGCGCCCGGCCGACATCGCCGTGCTCGTGAACACCCGCAATGAGGCCGCCATCGTGCGCGAGGCGCTGTCCGCGCGCGGCGTGCGCAGCGTGTACCTGTCGGGCCGCGATTCGGTCTTCGCCAGCGCGCAGGCCGCCGAACTGCAACTGTGGCTGGAAGCCTGCGCCGAGCCGGATGCGCCGCGCCGCGTGCGCAGCGCACTGGCCACCGCCACGCTGGGGTTGGGCTGGGCCGCGCTGGATGCGCTCGACCGCGACGAACGTGCGTGGGAAGAGACCGTGCTGCGCTTTCGCACTTACTGCGAGGTGTGGCGCCGTCAGGGTGTGCTGCCGATGCTGCGCCACCTGCTGCACGACCACGACGTGCCGGCGCGCATGCTGGCTATCGACGGTGGCGAGCGCGTGCTGACCGATCTGCTGCATCTGGCCGAGTTGCTACAGCAGGCCAGCCAGACGCTGGACGGCGAACACGCGCTGATCCGTCACCTCGCCAGCGAATGCCAGGACGCCGCCGACGGCACCAGCAACGAAGGCCGCCAGATCCGGCTCGAGAGCGACGCCGATCTGGTGCAGGTCGTCACCGTGCACAAGTCCAAGGGCCTCGAATACCCGCTGGTCTTCCTGCCCTTCGGCTGCTCGGCGCGCGACCGCGACGGCAAGAAGCTGCCGGTGGTGTGGCATGACGAGGCCGGCGGGTTGCAGTTCTCGCTGGTCGAGCACGCGACCGGCCGCGCGCGGGCCGAGCACGAACGTCGCGCCGAGGACGTGCGCAAGCTCTACGTCGCGCTGACCCGCGCGCGCCACGCCATCTGGGTCGGCGTGGCGCCCTTCGACACGCTCAAGGCCAGTGCGCTGGGCCATGTGCTGGGCGAGGTCGATGCCGCCGAACTGCCCGCCCGCCTAGCCGAACTGCGCGGCGACTGCGAACACATCGCCGTGGCGCTGGCGCCCGAGCCCGACCGCGAACGCCTGATCGAGATGGCCGAAGCCACACGCATGCAGGCCCGCACACCCGTCGCCGCGCCGCGCGAACCGTGGTGGATCGCCAGCTACTCTGCATTGCGCACCGCCGGCGGCACGCCCGATACGCCGGGCGAAGATGTGTTCCGCGAGGTGCTGTCCGAACCCGCGCCCGAGGTCGTTCAGACCAAACCCGCGCCCGGCAGCGTGCACGCCTTCCCGCGCGGCGCGGCAGCCGGCACCTTCCTGCATGACCTGCTGGAATGGGCTGCCCGCGAGGGTTTTGCGGCCATCGCAGCCGACCCGGCGCGACTGCAGGCCGAAGTCGAACGCCGCGCCACGCCGCGCGGCTGGGCGGAATGGGTGGCGCCGCTCACCAGTTGGCTGCATGCGCTGATCACCACGCCGTTGCCGCTACCCGACGGGGCGCGCTGCGCGTTGGCCGAGCCGGGCGTACTCAGCCCCGAACTGGAGTTCTGGCTGTCGGCCGGCCGCGTCGATACGCGCTCGCTCGATGCACTGGTGTGCGAGCACACACTCGACGCCGCGTCGCGTCCGGCACTGGAACCGGCGCATTTGCAGGGCATGCTCAAGGGCTTCATCGACCTCGTGTTCGAGTTCGACGGCCGCTATTACGTCATCGACTACAAATCCAACTGGCTCGGCGCGGACGAGGCGGCCTACACGCCGGACGCGATGCGCGCGGCGATTCTGGAGGCGCGCTACGAGCTGCAGTACGTGCTGTACCTGTTCGCGCTGCACCGCCACTTGCGCGCGCGCCTGCCCGGCTACGATTACGACCGCCACATCGGCGGCGCGGCCTATGTCTTCCTGCGCGGCATCGGTGCCGAATCGCGCGGTGTGCATGTGGAGCGCCCGCCGCGCGAGCTGATCGAGGCGCTGGATGAAATGTTTTCACGGGAGATCGCAGCATGATCCCCTGCCTGTCCGCTGCGCCGCTGCCCGATACGCCCGCCACCGGGATCGCTGCCCACATCGAAAGCTGGGCCGAGCGCGGCTGGCTGCGCCCGCTCGATGCCGCCTTTGCCGGCTTCCTGTGGCGCGAGGCGCCGGACGCGCCGGGGCTGCTGCTGCTCGCAGCCGCCTTGGCCAGCCACCAACTCGGTCGCGGTCACGCCTGCCTCGATCTGGCCGCCACGCTGAGTGATCCGGACTTCGCGCTGTCGCTGCCGCCCGATGGTGTGCACGACGCCACCGACACGCCGCGCTCGCTGCTCGCTGGCGTCGATGTTGCCGCGTGGCTCGCGGCGCTGGAGCATCCGCAACTGGTCGGCATGGGTGAGGGCGACACTCCGCTGGTGCTGACCGGCGATCGCTTGTACCTGCGCCGCTACTGGCGTTTCGAGCAGGCCGTGATCGCCGCCGTGTCGGCACGCGCGGCGGCCCCCGCCGCATCACCGCCTCCCGAGGTGCGCCGCGTGCTCGACACCTTGTTCGCGCCCACCGCCGACACCGACTGGCAGAAGCTCGCCTGCGCGCTGGCCGCGCGCAGCGCCTTCTCGGTGATCACCGGCGGCCCCGGCACCGGCAAGACCACCACCGTCGTGCGCCTGCTCGCGCTGCTGCAGTCGCTGGCGCTGGAGGCCGACCCCGCGCGGCCGTTGCGCATCCGGCTCGCCGCGCCGACCGGCAAGGCCGCGGCGCGGCTCAACGCCTCCGTCGGCGGCGCGCTGTCGGCGCTGAACATCGACGCGGCCGTGCGCGACGCGATTCCCGCCACCGTCACGACGCTGCACCGCCTGCTCGGCGCACGGCCCGATTCGCGCGCCTTCCGCCATGACGCCGATACGCCGCTGGCACTCGACGTGCTGGTGGTCGATGAAGCCTCGATGATCGACCTCGAAATGATGGCTGCCGTGCTCGCCGCGTTGCCTGCCGGCGCGCGGCTGGTACTGCTCGGCGACCGCGACCAGCTCGCCTCGGTCGAGGCCGGCGCGGTGCTCGGCGTGCTCGCGGCGCGGGCGCGTGAAGCGCACTACACGCCCGACACTGCGGCGTGGATTGCCGGGGCGACCGGGCAGAACATCGGCCCCGAGCATGTCGACGCCGCCGGAACGCCGCTCGACCAGAGCATCGCGATGCTGCGCGTGTCGCGCCGCTTCGACGCGGCCAGCGGCATCGGCCGGCTTGCTGACGCGGTCAATGCCGGCGAACCGGATGAGGTGCGAGCCGAGCTTGCCGCCGGTCATGCGGACTTGGGCTTTCACACGGGTGGTGTCGCAGATGGTGCGCTGCGCACTCTGGTGCTTGACGGCACGCGCGACTGGCTCGCGCTCGCCCGTGAGCCGGTCGCGGCCGATGACGCCACGGTGGACGATGCAGCGCGCCATGTGCTCGAAGCCCACGCCGCCTTCCAGGTGCTGTGCGCGGTGCGGCGCGGCGAGTGGGGGGTAGAGGGGCTGAACCGGAGGATCGCGCGCTGGCTGGCGGCCGACGGGCGCATCGATACCGGCCATGAGTGGTATGCCGGCCGTCCGGTACTGGTCACGCACAACGACTACGGTCTGGGCCTGATGAACGGCGACATCGGCGTGACGCTCTCGCGCCGCGAGGTCGACGGCAGCGAGCGCCTGCGCGTGGCCTTTGTCTCCAGCGACACGGGACGCGTGCGCTGGGTGCTGCCCAGTCGCCTGCGCTCGGTCGAGACGGTGTTTGCGATGACGGTGCACAAATCCCAGGGTTCGGAGTTCGGCGCTGTCGCGCTGGTGCTGCCCGACACCGTCAGCCCGATCCTGACGCGTGAGCTGCTCTACACCGGCATCACCCGCGCCCGGCGCCACCTTGTGCTGATCGATCCGGGCGACCGTCGCGTGCTGGAGGCTGCTGTCACTCGCCGCGTGCTGCGCGCCAGCGGGCTGGACACCTTGCATCGCTGAGCCGCCCTGCCACGGCGGGCCGGCGTGATAAAGTGGGCCGGTCTCGCAACCCCCGACCCGGAGCCGTCCATGCCCGCCGGCGCCCCGCCGAACATCGTCGCCGTCGCCTTCACCGGTGCCTCCGGCATGCCCTACGGCCTGCGTCTGGTCGAGACGCTGCTGGCCGCCGGCACGACGGTGTGGCTGCTGTATTCGCAGGTCGCGCAGATCGTCGCGCGCCAGGAAATGGATCTGGAACTGCCCTCGCGCCCGGCCGAAGTCGAGGCGGCGCTCGCCGCGCGCTTCGAGGCCAGGCCCGGTCAGTTGCGCGTGTTTGGCCGCGAGGAATGGTTCGCGCCGCTGGCCTCGGGCTCCAACCCGCCCGACGCGATGGTGGTGTGCCCGTGCACCATGGGTACGCTCGCGTCGATCGCCGCCGGTCTGTCGCAGAACCTGATCGAGCGCGCCGCCGACGTCGCCATCAAGGAAGGCCGCCGCCTGGTGCTGGTGCCGCGCGAGACGCCGTTCTCGGCCATTCATCTGGAGAACATGCTCAAGCTCGCGCGCCTGGGCGTGGTGATCCTGCCGCCCAGCCCGGGCTTCTACACCCATCCGCAGAGTGTCGAGGACATGGTCGATTTCGTCGTCGCGCGCGTGCTCGACCAGATCCACGTGCCGCACACGCTGATGCGCCGCTGGGGCGAGGAGGGCGCATGACGCAGCTGCCGCTGTTCCCGCTGCAGACGGTGCTGTTCCCCGGCGGGCTGCTGCCGCTGCGGGTGTTCGAGGCGCGCTACATCGACATGGTGACGCGATGCCTGCGCGAGGATTCGGTGTTCGGCGTCAACCTCATCGCCGAGGGCAAGGAGGTGGGCCAGCCGGCCGCACCCCACCGCACCGGCACCAGCGCGCGCATCGTGCGCTGCGATGCTGACGACGCCGGCATCATGCATGTGGAGGTGGTCGGCGAGCGGCGTTTTCGCATCGAGCGCACCGGGGTCGGCGCCAATGGCCTGCTCTCGGGTGAGGTCGAGTGGCTCGCCGAGGCGCCGCAACTGCCGGTGCCCGAGGACTGCACCATGCTGATCGCGGTGCTGCAGGCCATCATGAAGGATCTGGGCGAACACCTCTTCCCGCCGCCGCAGCGCTTCGATGATGCCGACTGGGTGGGCATGCGCCTGGCCGGCGTGCTGCCGATCCCGCTGCGCGCGCGTCAGGCGCTGCTGGAGCTGGAGCTGCCCATCGATCGTCTGCAGATCATCCGCAGCTATCTCGCGCAGCAGGGGCTCAACGCAGACTGAGCTGTCCAGTAAACGTGCGGGGTCCGGATTCGTTGTAGGGCGGATTAGCGAAGCGTAATCCGCCGCATGAATGGGCAATTCGGCGCAATGCCCTTCGGTTATTGCGCCCTACCGATGTGATTGCCGGGGGTGGCAATCGCGTCGAGGATGCGCCGCACCGGTGCCGGCAGGCCGGCGGCGTCGAGCGCATCGAGCGCGAGCCACTCCATTTCCGATTCTCCGACCTTCGGCGGCGCGCCATCGACGACGATGTGCAGCGGCTCGATGTCGAGACGGAAATGCGTGAACACGTGTCGCACCGTCGCCAGCGCTTCGCTGCGACTGGCCGTGATCCCGAAGTGCTGCTGGAGCCAGTCGTCCGCGCCGGTTTCGTCGGGCAGTTCGGGCAGCGCCAGCAGGCCGCCCCAGATGCCGGAGGGCGGGCGGCGCTGCATCAGCACGTGCCCCGCGTGTTCGATGACTGCGACGCGTGTGTGGCGCTGCGGGATCGCCTTCTTCGGGCGCGGCTGCGGCAGTTGTGCGACCCGCCCGGTCGCCAGCGCGACGCAGTCGCCGGCCAGCGGACAGCGCGAACAATCGGGGCGGCCGCGCGTGCACACCGTCGCGCCCAGATCCATCTGCGCCTGGATGTAGTCTCCGACCCGCGTTTCGGGCAGCAGATCTTCCGCCAGCGCCCACAGCCGGCGCTCTACCGCGGCTTCGCCCGGAAAGCCTTCGACGCCGAAGGCGCGGCACAGTACGCGCTTGACGTTGCCGTCGAGGATGGGGGCGCGCTCGCCGAAGCAGAAGGCGGCGATCGCCGCGGCCGTGGAGCGGCCGATGCCGGGCAGTTCGGCGATGTCGATGGCGCGCTGCGGGAAACGCCCGTCGTGCGTCTCGACGATGACCTGGGCGGCGCGGTGCAGGTTGCGTGCGCGGGCGTAGTAGCCCAGCCCGCTCCACAGCGCGAGCACCTCGGCCTGCGCTGCGGCGGCCAGCGTGGCGATGTCCGGAAAGCGTTCGAGAAAGCGCGCGAAATACGGAATCACGGTCTCTACACGCGTCTGCTGCAGCATGATTTCGGACAGCCACACGCGGTAGGGGTCGCGTGTGGCCTGCCACGGCAGGTCGTGACGGCCGTGGTCGGCATGCCAGGCCAGCAGGCATTCGGCGAAGTCTGCGTGCAGACTCATTTGTGGAAGCGGTCGACCGCAGCGCACAACGCTGGGATAATCGCTGAACCTTTCGCTGCACACGCCGGTCTGCGAAGCCTTCTGGTCAGTCTTCCGGCTTCATACATGTCCCAAACCCCGATTTCCCACGAAGCGTTCACGCGTGAGTTCCGCGACGCGCTCGGCACGTTCGCCACCGGCATCACGGTGGTCGCAACGCGCGCACCCGACGGCGAGCCGATCGGCCTGACCGTCAACTCCTTCAACTCGGTCTCGCTCGACCCGCCGCTCATCGTCTGGAGCCTGGCGGCCAATCTGCCGTGCGTGCCGATTTTCGAATCCTGCGAATACTACTCGGTGAACGTGCTCGCCGCCGACCAGGACAACATCTCCAATCTGTTCGCGTCGCGCTCGGATGACAAGTTTGCGGGTCTCGACGTCGACGAGGGAATGTACGGCGTGCCGCTGCTGCGCGGATGCTGCGCGCGCTTCGAGTGTCGAAACGTCGTGCGCCACGCCGGAGGCGACCACATCGTGTTCATCTCCGAAGTGGTGCGCTTCGACCGCGACGACACGCATGCGCCGCTGATCTTCTGGGGCGGCGCCTATCAACGTCTGGCGCCGTGATGCGCGGCGCCGGCGCGCTGTTCGAATAGGGGCGCGGCCGTGTCGGCAAGCTCACCCTCCTCGACGGCCGGTCGCGATCGCGCTCTGATTCGCCGCATCACCTTGCTGTCGCTGGCCGCGTTCGGCAGCGCCGGGGCGGCGCGCATCGCCGACCCGCTGCTGCCGCAACTGGCGCTCGAGTTCGCCGTGAGCGCGGGGCAGGCCGCGCATGCCGTGTCCTTCTTCGCGCTTGCCTACGGGCTGTTTCAGTTGCTCTACGGCCCGCTCGGCGACCGCTTCGGCAAGTACCGCGTGATTGCCTGGGCCGTGCTGGCGGGCAGTGTCGGTGCGCTCGGCTCGGCGCTGGCGACGGATTTCTCGTGGCTGCTGGTGTTCCGTACGCTCAACGGCATGGCCTGCGCGGCGGCGATCCCGTTGGCGATGGCGTGGATTGCCGACAACGTGCCCTACGAGCGTCGCCAGCCGGTGCTGGCGTATTTCCTGATCGGGCAGATCTTCGGCGTCATCGCCGGCCAGGCGCTGGGCGGGCTGTTCGCCGACCTCACCGGCTGGCGCGGTGCGTTCTGGTTCATGGTGGTGACCTTCGCGGCGGTCGGCACCCTGCTGGTCACCGAGGTGCGGCGCAGCCCCGACATCGACGCGGCCGCATCCACCGCGAACCGCGATTCGGGTTTCCTGCAGCGCTTCGCCGCGGTCGGCCGCGTGCCCTGGGCGCGATTCATCCTGTTGGGCGTGTGCATCGAAGGGGCGGCGGTGTTCGGCGGACTGGCCTTCGTGCCAAGCTATTTGTTCACGCGCTTCGGCCTGTCGCTCACGCAGGCCGGCGCCCTGATGGCGCTGTTCGGCATCGGCGGGTTGTCGTATGCGGTTTTCGCTCGCCACTTCGTGGCCGGCCTGGGCGAGCGCGGGCTGGCGCTGTCGGGCGGGCTGGCGCTGGGGCTGGCGTTCCTGCTGCTGGTCGTCGCTCCCCACTGGAGTCTCGCCCTGCCCGCTGCGTGGCTGGCCGGCATCGGCTTCTACATGCTGCACAACACCTTTCAGCTCAATGCCACGCAGATGGTGCCGGAGCACCGCGGCACGGCGGTGGCGCTGTTCGCGTCCTGCCTGTTTCTTGGCCAGGCCGGCGGGGTTTCGCTCAATGCGTGGATCATCGATCAGTACGGCTATGCGCCGGCCTTCGCGCTGCCGGCGCTGGTGCTGGCGACACTCGGCCTGCTGTTCGCCGCCCGCATCGCACGCCGACCCGTCAGCGCGTAGCGCTCCACGGCATATCGCCGTCGACGGTGCCGCGCATGACGTCGCCCTCGACCTGCCCGACATATCGCCGATCGCCCGCGGTGAAACGGATCTGCGTGCCATCCATGCGCGCCTCGCGCAGTTCGACCGCGTCGCCGTCGCGGCGCAGCGTGCCTTCAAGCATCTGGAAGGTCTGTCTCAGCGCCAGTTCGCCGTCGTCCGTCTTCCACGTGCCTTCGACCTTCGCCGGAACCACCCACTTGTAGGCGCGGCACCAGGTCTGGCAATCGGTACGTTCGACCTCGACCACGTCGTCGGGCTGCCATTCGCCCATGTCGAAGGAGTTCGACACCACCCGCGTGCCCGGCTTCATGTCGAGCAGGATGGGTCGCAGGCGCAGGTTCAGCGCGGGCAGCAGGAACAGCGTCACGACCGTCGCTTCGGAGAAGTCGGACTCGAAGATGTCGCCCTCCTCGAAGCGCGCCAGATCGGTCACCCCGGCTTTCTCGGCGGCGCGTCGCGACACCTGCACCAGATCGGCGTTGTATTCGATACCGCGCGAGGGCACCCCGCGCCGCGCCGCGGCGATCACCGTGCGGCCGTCGCCGGAACCGAGGTCGACGAGCACGTCGTCGGGTGTCACCTGTGCCATGTCGAGCATGCGCGCCACCAGGCTGTCGGCGGTCGGCACCCAGACCACGTCCTTGCCTTCCTGACCGTAGCGTGGCTCGGAAGAAGACGCCTCGGTGTCTGTGTCCTGCGCCCAGACGCAACCGCTGATGGTCAGGGCCCCAAGGGCTGTGGCAATCATGGACGTGCACGAAAATCTCATTTCCGCTCCCTGCAATGTATGCATGGCGCCGCCGCCTGGTGGCCATGCGACGCTCACGACGAAACGTGCCGTCGCAACTCGCGGCACAGTGAGCAATGATGACTTCGGCGGGCGTTGGTTCCAAGAACAGCGTGATGGCCGGCACGCCCGCTGGGTGGTCGCAGCCGAGTGCAGAAACGACAAAGGCCGGAAGTCCGGCCTCGTGCAGGGTGGAGCGGGTGAAGGGAATCGAACCCTCGTATGCAGCTTGGGAAGCTGCCGTTCTACCATTGAACTACACCCGCGATGGTGCGAGGGCGCATTCTAGTCGTGGGCCGTCGGGTGCGCAATCGGGCTCGCCCGTGAACGTCGAAACGGTGTCGGGCCGCATGTTAGAATCAACGCTTCTTCAGGCACCTGCATGAGATCCATGGCTCAAGTCATCGTCAACGGTCAGCCCGAGTCGCTGCGCGACGGCCTTACCGTGCTCGCGCTGCTCGAGGAGCGTGCGCTCGCGGGCAAGCGCGTCGCCGTCGAGCGTAATGGCGAGATCGTGCCCAAGGGCCGTCATGCCGAGACCACGCTCGCCGACGGCGACCGGCTCGAGATCGTTGTCGCGGTCGGCGGCGGCTGAAGCACGCGCGCGACCCGCACCCGCATTCCCTCCCAAGGTTTTCATCATGAACGACTCTTTCGTCATCGCCGGCAAGTCCTATGGCTCGCGCCTGCTCGTCGGTACCGGAAAATACAAGGATTTCGCGGAAACGCGCGAGGCGATCGATGCCAGTGGCGCCGAAATCGTCACCGTCGCGATTCGCCGCACCAACATCGGCCAGAACCCGGACGAGCCCAACCTGCTCGATGCGCTGCCGCCCGAGAAATTCACGATCCTGCCCAACACCGCCGGCTGCTACAGTGCCGATGACGCAGTGCGCACGCTGCGTCTTGCGCGCGAACTGCTCGACGGCCATGCGCTGGTGAAGCTCGAGGTGCTGGGCGACCCGCAGACGCTGTTCCCGAACATGCCGGAAACGCTCAAGGCCGCCGAGGTGCTGGTCAAGGACGGCTTCGACGTGATGGTGTATTGCTCGGACGACCCGATCCAGGCGCGCATGCTCGAAGACATCGGCTGCGCGGCGATCATGCCGCTGGCCTCGCTGATCGGCTCGGGCATGGGCATCCTGAACCCGTGGAACCTGCGCCTGATCATCGATCAGAGCAAGGTGCCGGTGATCGTCGATGCTGGCGTGGGCACCGCCTCGGACGCGGCTATCGCGATGGAACTGGGATGCGACGGCGTGCTGATGAACACCGCCATCGCGCTGGCCAACAAGCCGGTGCAGATGGCGCAGGCGATGCGTCTGGCCATTGACGCCGGCCGCATGGCCTATCTTGCCGGGCGCATGCCGCGCAAGCTGTATTCGGCCGATCCGAGTTCGCCGACCAGCGGCCTCATTGGTTCCTGAACGACGCGCTCCCGACACGAAGACGACGGGCCCGAATGGGCCCGTCGCCGCATGAGAACCACGATGAACGACACCCCCGAAGAGCGCTTCTCCAGGCGCAGCATCCGCAGCTTCGTGCTGCGCCAGGGCCGCATGACGGTGGGGCAGCAGCGCGCGCTCGACGAGATGATGCCGCGCATCGGCCTGCCCTACCGGCCGCAGCCGGTGGATCTGGACGCGCTGTTCGGGCGCGATGCGCCCAAGGTGCTCGAGGTCGGCTTCGGCATGGGCGAGACCACCGCACGCATTGCCGCCGGACAGCCGCAGACGGACTTTGTCGCCATCGAAGTGCACGGGCCGGGTGTGGGCAATCTGTGCAAGCTCGCGCGCGACGATGGCCTCGACAATCTGCGCATCGTGCAGCACGATGCGATCGAGGTGCTGCAGGACATGATCCGTCCCGGTGCGCTGGCCGGCGTGCACGTGTATTTCCCGGACCCGTGGCACAAGAAGCGTCATCACAAGCGTCGTATCATTCAGAGCGAGTTCGTTGCGCTTGTCGCGTCCAGACTCGCGCCCGGTGGTTATCTGCACTGCGCGACCGACTGGAACGAGTACGCCGAGTGGATGCTCGAGGTGCTCTCGACCGAACCGCTGCTGGAGAACACCGCAGAAGGTTTCGCGCCGCGGCCCGAATGGCGTCCGGTGACGAAATTCGAGAACCGCGGCCTGAATCTCGGCCATGGCGTGTGGGACCTGCTCTTCCGGCGTCGCGCCAGTACCGCCTGAGCCGCGCGAGGCCGCCCCAACGGAGGATTCCGGCTTGATCAAGGCGCTGTTCCGGTTCATCGGCGGAATCTTCCGCTTCCTCTTCCGTGCGCTCGACTTCCTGCGGCGCGCGGTGCTCAACCTCGTATTGCTGGTCATCATCGGTGCGCTGGTCGTGCTGTTCTGGGCGCCCGACCCCGAACTGCCCGAGCAGGCCGCGCTGGTGCTGCGTCCGGCCGGCGCGCTGGTCGAGCAGGAACGGCTCGAATCCCCCCTGGAACTGGTGCGCGGCGGCGCCCGCCACAACGGCCAGAGCACGCTGCACAGGTTGCTCGAGGCGGTACGCGCGGCGCGTGACGACGAGCGCATCACCGGGCTGGTGATCGAGACCGACGATCTGGCCGGTGGCGGCATCGCCAAGCTGGCCGAGCTGCGCGAGGCGATCGACGCCTTCCGCGAGTCGGGCAAGCCGGTGTTCGCGCGCGGCGAACGCTTTACGGAAG
Organism: uncultured Azoarcus sp.; assembly: GCA_963975885.1. Classification (GTDB taxonomy): domain Bacteria; phylum Pseudomonadota; class Gammaproteobacteria; order Burkholderiales; family Rhodocyclaceae; genus Pseudazoarcus. Next base: position 16,957 of record CAXBIS010000015.1, on the reverse strand, counting down.
GTCAGTACTATCTGGCCAGCGTCGCCGACGAGGTGCATCTGTCGCCCGACGGTTTTCTGCTGCTGCGCGGGCTGGCGCGCTACCAGAGCTTTCTCGGCAACGCGCTCGCGCATCTGGGCGTGAAGCTGCACGTCTTCCGCGTTGGCGAGTACAAGGCCATGGCCGAGATCTTCACGCGTGAGGACATGTCGCGCGAGGATCGCGAGAATACGCGTGACCTGCTCGCCGGCCTGTGGTCGCATCTTCTCGAAGACATGGCGACCAGTCGCGGCATGGAGCGCGCTGCGCTCGAGGGCTACGTGCAGGGCTTCGGTGAGGCGATTCGCGCGGCCGACGGTGACATGGCGCGCGCGGCCTTCGATGCCGGGCTGATATCCGGCTTGACGACGCGTGACGAATGGACGGCGCAGCTGCGCACGCAGTTCGGCGCCGACGGAGGTGAGCGAGGCTATCGCGGCATCGGCGTGGATCGCTATCTCGCGCTGCGCGACGAACGCTCGCAAAGCGGCGGTCGCGTGGCGGTGCTGGTTGCGCAGGGCGCGATCGTGGACGGTGCGGGCGCGCCCGGTGCGGTCGGCGGCGACGCCTTCGCGCGGCTGATCCGCGACGTGCGCGAGGATGCCTCGGTGCGCGCGCTGGTGCTGCGTATCGACTCACCCGGCGGCAGCGCCTGGGCCTCCGAGCAGATTCGGCGCGAGCTGGAACTGACGCGCCGCGCCGGCAAGCCGGTGGTTGCGTCGATGAGCTCGACGGCCGCCTCCGGCGGCTACTGGATCGCAGCCGGCGCCGAGGAGATCCACGCCCACCCGCTGACCCTGACCGGCTCGATCGGCATCTTCGCGCTGTTCCCGGACCTGTCCGCGCCACTGGAGGATCTGGGCATCACCGTCGACGGCGTGGCCACCGGCCCCTACGCGGGCGTGCCCGATCCGCGCCGCCCATTGTCCGACGGCGCCAGCGCGACGATGCAGAGCGCGATCGAGCATGGCTACGACCGCTTCATCGAGACCGTCAGTGACGCGCGCGGGATGGCGCCGGCCGAAGTCGATCTGGTCGCGCGCGGCCGCGTATATACCGGCGAGGCCGCCCACAAGCTCGGCCTGGTCGACCAACTGGGTGGCCTGCACGGCGCGGTCGAGGCCGCCGCGCGCCGCGCCGGCCTTGATGACTACCAGGTGGTGTGGCCGGAGAACCAGATTTCACCGCGCGACCGCGTGTTGCGTCGGGTGGCCGAATTCGTCGGCACGCACACACTGGTGACGGCGGCGCCCGAGGGCGCGTTCGCGACCCTGTTCGCGTCACTCGAACGCGAAGCGCAAGCCTTGCTGACGTGGAATGATCCGCGCCATGTCTATGTGCATTGTCTGTGCGAGGGGCCGTAACGGTTACGCCTGCGGAGCATGCCGAGTGCGGCACGCGGCGGATGCCGGCGTCTCGAACGGGATGTCGCATTTCGCCTGCGGCTCAACGCGACCTACGGCTGCTCCGGCAGTCACCTTCAACATACAAGGTCGGAGTGAGCCGCAGTCGTAGGGCGGATTAGCGCAGCGTAATCCGCCGTATGTTTGGCCAATACGGCGCAATGCCCTTCGGTTATTGCGCCCTACATCGACTGCTTAAGCAGTCACGTCAACATACAAGGTCGGGGCGAGCGCAGCGAGGGCCGACGCCGGGCAGGCGCCGGCGGGGTTGTCGCATTCGCCTGGGGCCCGACACGATCTACAGGAAGATTTCCAGCAGCTCGTTCAGAAAGCGTCGCCCGCGCGGTGTCGGGCGCAGCGCGGCGTTGTCCGTGTCGAGCAGGCCGGCCGCGCGCGCCTCGGCCAGTTCCGCCGTGATGGTGGTCAGCGGCGAGCCCGTGCGCGCCTCGAACCAGGCAGCCGGCACCCCGTCGGCCAGACGCAGCGCGTTCATCATGAATTCGAACGGCAACTCATCCGCCGTGACGCTGCGGCGCTCCTGGACGAACTGGCCGCGCCGGGCCGCGTCCAGATAACGCTGGGGGTGCTTGTGGCGCATCTCACGCACGATGCCGTCGGCGGTGCTCAGCTTGCCGTGAGCGCCGGCGCCCACCCCCAGATAGTCGCCGAAGCCCCAGTAGTTGAGGTTGTGGCGGGAGCGCGCACCGGCCTGCGCGAAAGCCGAGGTCTCGTAGTTGTCGTAACCGGCCTCACGCAGCCGCGCCTCGATGGCTTCCTGCATGTCGGCGGCGATGTCGTCGTCGGGCACCGGCGGCGGGCTGTGGTGGAAGGGCGTGTTCGGCTCCAGCGTCAGGTGATAGCACGACAGGTGTTCGGGGCCGAAGGCGAGCGCCGTTTCAACATCGCTCAGGGCGGAATCCAGGCTTTGTCGAGGCAGCGCATACATCAGGTCGAGATTCACGCGTTCGAAGTGATCCTGCGCGATGCCGATCGCGCGGCGCGCTTCGGCGCTGTCATGGATGCGACCGAGCGCGGTCAGATGCGTATCGTCGAAACTCTGGATGCCGACCGACAGGCGGTTGGCACCGGCCTCGCGGAAGCCGCGAAAACGCGCCGCTTCGAAGGTGCCGGGGTTGGCCTCGAGCGTGATCTCGGCGTCCGGCGCGAGCGCGGTGTGGTGCGCGATGGCGTCGATCACGCGGCCGAGGCTGGCCGGCGACATCAGGCTGGGCGTGCCGCCGCCGAAGAACACCGTGTCCACCGAGCGCCCGGCCACGAGCGGGGCGCTCGCGGCCACGTCGGCGATCAGCGCGTCGATGTAGCGGCGTTCCATGTCGGCCGCGTCGCTGCCTCCACGCAGGGCATGGGAATTGAAGTCGCAGTACGGGCACTTGCGTACGCACCACGGGTAGTGGGCGTAGATCGACAGCGGCGGCGGCTCGGCCGGGGCCGGGCCGCCGAGTGCCGCGGGTGCTTCGGTCGGCGGCATCGCGAGACGATGCACGAGGCGGTTCACGGTCGGTAGTGCTCCAGCCGTTCGAGCAGGTGGCGCATCGCGGCGCCGCGGTGGCTGAGTGCGTTCTTCAGTTGGGCGTCGAGTTCGGCCGCGCTCTGTTCGAGTTCCGGCAGCCAGAACAGCGGGTCGTAGCCGAAGCCGCCTTCGCCGCGCGGCGCGTCGAGGATGACGCCGTGCCATTCGCCGTCGGCGATCAGCGGTTGCGGATCGTCGGCGTGACGCACCAGCACCAGTGCCGAATAGAAGTGCGCACTGCGATCCTCGACACCCTGAAGGCGCTCGATCAGCAGCGCGTTGTTGCGCGCATCGGACTTGGGTTCGCCGGCGTAGCGCGCGGACAATACGCCCGGCGCGCCGCCCAGCGCGGCCACGCACAGGCCGGAGTCGTCGGCGATGGCGGGAAGGGCTGCATGGGCCGAAGCGTGGCGGGCCTTGGCCAGCGCGTTCTCGACGAAGGTCGCGTGCGGCTCCTCGGCTTCGGGAATGCCCAACGCCCCCTGGGCGATCACCTCGATGCCCAGCGGTGCGAGCAGCGCGGCCAGTTCGCCGACTTTCTTGGCATTGTTGCTGGCCAGTACCAGACGCTCGAACATGACGATCAGCCTTCGGCCAGGGCCGCGTGCTGCAGCTCGACCAGACGCGCGATGCCCTGCTCGGCGAGTCCCAGCAGACGGTCGAGTTCGTCACGCGAGAAGGGCGCGCCCTCGGCCGTACCCTGCACCTCGATGATGCCGCCCGTGCCGGTCATGACGATGTTCATGTCGGTCTCGCAGGACGAGTCCTCGACGTAGTCCAGGTCGAGTACCGGTTCGCCGCCGACGATGCCGACCGACACCGCGGCGACCATGTCGCGCATCGGGTCGTGCGCGATCGTGCCCGCTGCGACCAGCCCGCGAATGGCGTCGCATACCGCGACGCAGGCGCCCGTGATGGCGGCCGTGCGCGTGCCGCCGTCGGCCTGCAAGACGTCGCAGTCGATGATGATCTGGCGCTCGCCCAGTGCGGCCAGGTCGACCACGGCCCGCAAGCTGCGTCCGATCAGGCGCTGGATCTCCTGCGTGCGTCCGCTCTGCTTGCCGCGCGCCGCCTCGCGTGCGCTTCGCGTGTGGGTCGAGCGTGGCAGCATGCCGTACTCTGCGGTGAGCCAGCCCTGGCCCTTGCCGCGCAGAAAGGACGGCACGTTCTCCTCCACACTGGCTGTGCACAGCACGCGGGTCTCGCCGAACTCGACCAGCACCGAGCCTTCGGCGTGACGCGTGAAATGGCGGGTGATGCGCACCGGACGCAGTGCGTCCGGGCGTCGATTGTCGTGTCTCATTTGGGTTCCTGGTTGCTGAGTTTGCGGATCGCTTCGTTGATCTCGTCGATCGCGCGTTCGATGTCCTCGTCGCTGAATTCGCCCTCCGCCGTGGCGGGGGCGCCGAAGCCTTCCATGCGGGTGGTGAAGCGGTCGCGTGCGAGTTCGTCGGTGGACACCGAATCGGCAGCGGGAGTGTCGCTGTCCTGCCAGCGCATCGCAACCATGGACAGGTTGTCGCAATACGCCCCACCGAGTTTCTCGGCCCGCTGCATCAGCGCCGGTGCGGTTTCGAGGACGTCGCCGTGGGCCAGCCCCGCGAGCATGCCGGCGTCGCCCAGCGGACCCCAGATGCCGTCCGAACACAGTGCGACGAGGTCGCCGGTGCGCAGTGCGAAGCGGCGCGAGTAATCGATCTGCGGCATCGTGTCGCCGCCCAGGCAACTGTAGATGCGGTTGCGCTCCGGGTGGTTCTCGGCACTTTCCGCGTCGAGCAGGCCCTGGTCGAGCAGCATCTGCACGCGCGAATGGTCGCGCGTGCCCGCGGCGATCGCCGCGTCGCGCAACACGTACAGGCGCGAGTCGCCCGCATGGGCCCACCACGCGCAGCCGTGCTGCACCACGCAGGCGACGATGGTGGTGCGCGGCGCGTCGGGCAGGTAGCGGTCGAAGGCGAAGTCGAGAATCGCGTTGTGCGCCGCGTGCAGGCCGTTGCGCAGGAAGCGCAGCGGATCGTCGAGAGTGGGACGCGCCTCGCGCTGGAAGGTCTCTATGAGCGAGCGCGCGGCGATGCCGGCGGCGATCTCGCCGTGCTGGTGGCCACCCATGCCGTCGGCGACGAGCATCAGCAGCGCCTCGCGCGAATATGAATACGCGATGCGATCCTGGTTGGACTTGCGCCGCCCGATGCGACTGTCCTGAAAGATCGTGAACCTCACCGCCTGCAACCTCAGCCGCGATCGATGAAGGACTTGAGCCGGTTGCCGGCATCGGCGAACAGGCCCGGTGGAAGTTCCTCGCCCGGCCGGCGGCGCATCAGCGCCTTTTGCAGCGAATACGCGCTTTGCGGGCGCGCCAGCGGGTCAAGTTTGAGGCACCAGTCGATGGTCTCGAGCAGTTCCGGCGTGTAGCCCTCGGGCCGGAGCTCGGACAACGGGACCAGCTTGTCCTGATCCGTGCGGTCATCCGCGCGCGGCGGAGCGTAGCCCTGGATGCAGGCGTACAGGCTGGCGCCGACGCTGTACAGGTCGCTCCACGGCCCGAGCTTGTCGCGGTCGGTGTATTGCTCGGGCGAGGCGAAGCCGGGGGTGTACATCGGTTTGAGCATGGGTTGTTCGGCGGCCAGCGTCTGGCGCGCCGCGCCGAAGTCGAGCAGCACCGGGGTGCCGTTGGTGCGCAGGTAGATGTTCGACGGCTTGATGTCCAGGTGCAGCAGCTTGTGCGAATGCACTTCGCGCAGGCCGTTGAGCGTGCGGCTGAACACCGCGCGGATGAAGCGCTCCGGGACCTTGCCGCGATGTTTCTGGATATACTCGTTGAGCGTGTGGCCCTTTTCGAACTCCATCACCATGTACACCGTTCCGTTGGTGCGGAAGAAGTTCAGCACCCGTACCACGTTCGGGTGCATCAGCTTGGCGAGCGAGCGCCCCTCCTCGAAGAAGCACTTCATTCCGTAGCGGAACGCGGCCTGGTTCTCGGCCGCGATCTGCGGCGACAGTTCGCCTTCCTTGCGCAGCGCGAGCGAGTTGGGCAGGTATTCCTTGATGACTACCGGTGTTTCGTCCGGGCCGTGCGCGAGGTAGACGATCGAGAACCCGCCATGCGAGAGCTGTCGCTGAATGCGGTAGTTGTCGAGCTCGAAGCCCGCCGGCAGGGCACTGTTCGCCTGGATCGCCATGGTCTGTCGGCCGCGTTTGCGGCATGGATTCTTCGGTGCGCCACGGGCAGCATGCACGGCAACGCGAGTCTGCCGACGAGTGTAATGGATTGAACGGACTTTCCGGAGCAATGACCGATGATTTACAGCATGACGGGTTACGCGGTTCAGCAACGCGAGATCGGGCGAGCCGTCGTCCATCTTGAGCTGCGCAGCGTCAACTCGCGCTATCTCGACCTGGTGTTCCGCGTTGCCGACGAGCTGCGCCAGTTCGAGCCGCAATTGCGCGAAATCCTGGGCGCGCGGCTTGCGCGTGGCAAACTCGAATGCCGCCTCAACCTGCAGGTAGACGCCGCTGGCGGCACGCCGCAGCTGGCGCTCAACCACACGCTCCTCGGTCAGTTGCGCGAGGCCGAGACGGCGGTGAGGGCGGAGTTGCCCGAGGCGGCCGGTCTGTCGGTCGCCGAAGTCCTGCGCTGGCCCGGCATGCTCGGCGAGCAGCGCATCGACATCGAGACGCTGCGTCCGCTGGTCGCCGAGCTGGCCGCAGCGGCACTTGAGGACTTCGTCGCCTCGCGCGAGCGCGAGGGTGGCAAACTCGCCGAAGCGATCCAGGAACGCATCACCGGGATGCGTGCGCTGGTCGCGCGGATTGCGCCGCGCATTCCCGAGGTCGTCGCCGACTATCGTGCGCGTGTCACAGCGCGGTTGCGCGAGGCCGTCGACACGCTCGACGACGAGCGTATTCGTCAGGAAGTGGCGGTGTTCGCACAGCGCGTGGACGTCGACGAAGAGCTGTCCCGGCTCTCTGCCCATCTCGACGAGGTCGAGCGCATCCTCGGTGCGAAGGGGCCGGCCGGAAAGCGTCTGGATTTCCTGATGCAGGAACTCAACCGCGAGGCCAATACGCTCGCGTCCAAGTCCGCCGCGGGTGACGTCAGCGCCGCGGCGATGGAGATGAAGCTGCTCATCGAACAGATGCGCGAGCAAGTGCAGAACATCGAATGAACGGAGAGACCCGATGCCAGGCTCATTGCTGATCGTCACCGCTCCGTCGGGCGCGGGCAAGACCACGCTGGTGGGTGGCCTGCTCGAGCGCGACACCAACGTTCGCCTGTCGGTGTCTTACACCACGCGCGCGCCGCGCGAAGGCGAGGTCGAGGGCGTGCACTATCACTTCGTCGACGTGGCGAGCTTCCGCGGCCTGCGCGATCGCGGCGAATTCCTCGAATGGGCCGAGGTGCACGACAATTACTACGGCACCTCGAAGAGCTGGATTCGCGAACAGATCGCCGCCGGCAGCGACATCGTGCTCGAAATCGACTGGCAGGGGGCGCAGCAGGTGCGCCGCGCGTTCCCCGACGCGGTCGGCATTTTCGTGCTGCCGCCGTCGTTCGACGCGCTCGAGGCGCGCCTGCGTTCGCGCGGCACGGACAGCGAGGACGTGATCGCCCGGCGCCTGCTGGGCGCGCGCGGCGAGATGCGCCACGTGGGCGAGTTCGACTACGTTATACTCAATGACGTACTGGAAGACGCGATTGCCGATCTGATCGCCATCGTCCGCGCATCGCGTTTGCGGTGCGGACGCCAGCGCGAGCGTCACCCCGAGTATTTCGATTTTCTCGAACAGGATTGAACATGGCCCGCATCACCGTCGAAGACTGCCTGGACAAGATTCCGAACCGTTTCCAGCTCACGCTGGCCGCGACCTTTCGCGCGCGTCAGATCACCGTGGGCTCGACGCCGCTGATCGACGCGGACAAGTACGGCAAGGAAAAACCCACCGTGATCGCGCTGCGCGAGATCGCGGAAGGCAAGGTCGGACTCGAGGTGCTCAACCGCGGCCAGGCATGACCTGAAGGAGGCCTTTTTGGGCGAGGATCGTGGTTTTCGATCCGCTTTGAACCCCGCTGCGGCCCTTGGCCGAGGAGGGCGTTCGCGCGCAATGAAGCCGTGGTCGGGGAGCGCATGATGGACATCGCCACCGATGTGCCCGCCTCCCCGAATGAACCCTTCCTGCCGTCGTCGAGCGTGTTGTCGCTCGACTTCGGTCGTCTCAAGGCCAAGCTCGAAACCTATCTCAAGCCCGAGGACATCGGGCTCATCGAAGCCGCCTACCATTTCTCGGCCGACGCCCATCAGGGCCAGTTTCGCAGCAGCGGTGACCCCTACATCTCGCACCCGGTCGCGGTCGCCGACATCATCTCGGACTGGCGGCTCGACTCGCAGGCGCTGATTGCCGCGCTCCTCCATGATGTGATGGAGGACACCCACATCTCCAAGCAGGAGATCTCGGAGCGTTTCGGCAAGGTCTCGGCCGAGCTGGTCGACGGCCTGTCCAAGCTCGACAAGGTCGAGTTCCGCTCGCGCAAGGAGGCGCAGGCCGAGAACTTCCGCAAGATGTTGCTGGCCATGGCCAACGATCTGCGGGTGATCCTGATCAAGCTCGCCGACCGTCTGCACAACATGCGCACGCTCGATCACGTGCGCCCGGAGAAGCGTCGCCGCATCGCCACCGAGACGCTCGACATCTATGCACCGATTGCCAACCGGCTGGGCCTGAACACGCTCTACCGCGAGTTGCAGGAGCTGTCCTTCGAGCACAAGTATCCGCTGCGCTTCCAGGTGCTCGACCGCGCCGTAAAGGCCGCGCGCGGCAACCGTCGCGAGGTCGTCGGCAAGGTGCTCAAGGCGCTCGAGGAGCGTCTGCCCCAGTGGGGTATCGCCGCCGATATCTTCGGGCGCGAGAAGAACCTGTTCTCGATCTACCGAAAGATGGTCGAGAAGAACCTGTCCTTCTCGCAGGTGCTCGACATCTACGGCTTTCGCGTCATCGTGCCGGACGTGCCCACCTGCTATGTCGCCATCGGCGCGCTGCATTCGCTCTACAAGCCGGTGCCGGGCAAGTTCAAGGACTACATCTCGATTCCCAAGGCCAATGGCTACCAGTCCTTGCACACCACGCTGATCGGCCCCTTCGGTACGCCCATCGAGATCCAGGTACGTACGTCGGAGATGCACCACATCGCCGATGCCGGCGTGGCCAGTCACTGGCTGTACAAGGATGACGAGAAGACGCTCACCGAGCTCGAGCAGCGCACCCATAACTGGCTGCAGTCGCTGCTGGAGTTGCAGCACACTTCGGCCGAGGCCACCGAGTTCCTGGAGCACGTCAAGATCGACCTGTTCCCGGGCGAGGTCTACGTGTTCACGCCGCAGGGCAAGATCCTGTCGATGCCGCGCGGCTCCACGCCGGTGGATTTCGCCTACGCCGTGCACACCGACATCGGCAACCGCTGTGTGGCCTGCCGCATCAACACCGATCTGATGCCGCTGCGCACCGAGCTGCACAACGGCGACCAGGTCGAGATCATCACCGCCGCGCACGCCAACCCCAATCCGGCATGGCTGTCGTATGTACGCACCGGCAAGGCACGCGCGCAGATCCGTCACTTCCTCAAGAATGCGCAGAACGAGGAATCGGTCGCGCTGGGCGAGCGTCTGCTCAACCAGTCGCTGCGCCCGCACGGCCTGACGCTGGGCCAGATCAGCACCTTCGCGTGGGATCGCTTCCTCAAGGATCGCGGCGTCAAGAGCAAGAAGGACGTGTTCTCCGAGATCGGCCTGGGCAAGCGTCTGCCGGTCATCGTCGCGCGGCGTCTGGTGCAGGCGCAGGATCAGGAGTCGGGCCGACCGGACGTCATCAAGCCCAAGTCCATCTCGCCCATCCACATCAGCGGTGCCGAAGGCATCGCCGTGCAGTTCGGCTCGTGCTGCCAGCCGATTCCGGGTGACCCCATCATCGGCGTGATCCGCAAGGGCCGCGGCCTGGAAGTGCACCGCCACGACTGCACGTCGGTGGCCAAGATTCGCGGCGACCGTGGGCGCTGGGTCGATGTCGAGTGGGAAGCGGCACACGGGCGCACCTTCGACGTCACGCTCAAGGTGATCACGCGCGAAGGCCGCGGCGTGCTCGCGCGTGTCGCCAGCGCGATCTCGGAAGCCGACTGCAACATCCAGAACGTCACGATGGACAACGAGCAGGGCGTGTACATCTCGCTCAACCTCACCATCCAGGCGCGCGACCGCATGCACCTGGCCTCCGTGATGCGTGCGGTGCGCCGTGTGCCGGAAGTCATGCGCATCGGCCGCATCCGCAGCGACGGCAGTTTCGGGCGCAGCATGTAGTAGGTTGAATCAACCGACCCACTACCTGTAGTTGTAAAGACGCTTGACCTCCTCCGCTCCAGAATCCAGAATCCAGACCAGCATCACGGTTGCCCGGCTTCACGGCCGGGCATGAAAAGGGAATCCGGTTCAAATCCGGAACTGCCCCCGCAACTGTAACCGGCGAGTCTGACGCCAACCCATGCCACTGGGCCCTGCACCTTGCGTGCATCCCGGGAAGGCCGGCGCCGGACGATGACCCGGAAGTCAGGAGACCTGCCGTGTCGCGACATTCCTTCAACGCAATCGGGGCGGGGTGCCCCCGGCGAGGTCATGGTCCATACCATCTCCCCTGTCCGTTCGACGAGCAAGGTTGCTAGCCGCGCCATGCGGCCGGCAGGCCAAGCTTCGTCCGGAGCTCCCCGCACGTCATACAAGGAGCTCCCATGGACCGCCCTCAGCTAGATCTCTCCCTGCCCCCGTTCAAGGTCATCCGTCGCAACGGTGCCGTGGTCGAGTTCGACCCCGGAAAGATCGCAGTGGCAATGAGCAAGGCCTTCCTCGCCGTCGAAGGCAGCCACGGCACGGCCTCGGCCCGCATTCGTGACCAGGTCGGCCGGCTCGTGGAGACCGTGGTCGCCGCGCTGGTGCGCCGCAAGCCCGAGGGCGGCACCATCCATATCGAGGATATCCAGGACCAGGTGGAACTGGCGCTGATGCGCGGTGGCGAGCACGATGTGGCGCGCACCTACGTGCTCTACCGCGAGAAGCGCGCGGCCGAGCGCGCAATGCAGGCACCGCGCGCGGCGCCCGAACTGCACGTGGAGATCGCCGGACGGCGCGAGCCGCTCGAGCGCGCACGCCTCGAGGCCATCGTCGAGGCCGCGTGCGCCGGGCTGCCTGATGTATGCAGCGCGACGGTGGTCGATGCCGCGATGCGCGATCTGTACGACGGTATCGGGCTCGCCGAAGTGCACAAGGCGCTGGTGATGGCCGCGCGCGGCCTGATCGAGCGCGAACCGGCCTACAACCAGGTCACCGCGCGCCTGCTCGCGCACCAGATCCGCCTCGAGGTGACGGGCGAGGAGATTGCGCAACAAGACATGGGCGCGCGCTACCCTGACGCGCTGGCGACCTTCGTCAAGCGTGGCATCGATGCGCAGCTGCTCGATCCGCGGCTGGCGCAGTTCGATCTTGCGCGCCTGGGTGCGGCGCTGGATGCCTCGCGCGACCTGCAGTTCGGCTACCTGGGCCTGCAGACGCTGTACGACCGTTACTTCCTGCACATCGACGAGCGCCGCATCGAGCTGCCGCAGTGCTTCTTCATGCGCGTGGCGATGGGGCTGGCGATCGACGAGATCGACCGTGAGGCGCGCGCCCTCGAGTTCTACGAAGTGCTCTCGCGCTTCGACTTCATGAGTTCCACGCCGACGCTGTTCAATAGCGGCACGCTGCATTCGCAACTGTCGTCGTGCTACCTGACCACCGTTTCCGATGACCTTGACGGCATTTTCCAGGCCATCAAGGAAAACGCGATGCTGCAGAAGTTCGCAGGCGGTCTGGGCAACGACTGGACGCCGGTGCGTGCGCTTGGCAGCAAAATCCGCGGCACCAACGGCAAGAGCCAGGGGGTGATCCCCTTCCTCAAGGTGGTCAACGACACTGCGGTGGCGGTGAACCAGGGCGGCAAGCGCAAGGGCGCGGTGTGTGGCTATCTGGAAACCTGGCATCTGGACATCGAGGAATTCCTCGACCTGCGCAAGAACACCGGCGACGACCGCCGCCGAACGCACGACATGAACACCGCGCACTGGGTCCCCGATCTGTTCATCAAGCGCGTGCGCGACGATGGCCAGTGGACATTGTTCTCGCCGGCGGACGTGTCGGACCTGCACGATCTGTACGGTGAGAAGTTCGAGACGGCCTATGTGGCGTATGAAGCCCGCGCCGACGCCGGCGAGATCCCGCTGTTCAAGCGTGTCTCGGCCGTTTCGCTGTGGCGCCGCATGCTCACCATGCTGTTCGAGACCGGTCACCCGTGGATCACGTTCAAGGATCCGTGCAACCTGCGCTCGCCGCAGCAGCACGTCGGTGTCGTGCACAGCTCCAACCTGTGCACCGAGATCACGCTCAATACGTCGGATTCCGAAGTCGCGGTGTGCAACCTCGGCTCGGTGAATCTGGTCGCGCATCTGGCCGACGGTGCGCTCGACCACGACAAGCTGGCGCGCACCATCCGCACCGCGATGCGCATGCTGGACAATGTCATCGACATCAACTTCTACGCGGTCGGCAAGGCGCGCAACGCCAACCTGCGCCATCGCCCGGTGGGTCTGGGCGTGATGGGCTTCCAGGATTGCCTGCACAAGCTGGGAATCGCCTACGCCTCGGATGAAGCAGTGGAGTTCGCCGACCGCTCGATGGAGGCCGTCGCGTATCACGCCTACAGCGCGTCCAACGCGCTCGCCGAGGAACGCGGGCGCTACTCGACCTTCGCCGGCAGCCTGTGGGATCGTGGCGTGCTGCCGCTCGATTCCATCGATGTGCTCGAGCGTGAGCGCGGCGTGCCGGTCGAGGTGGACCGTTCCAGCACGCTGGACTGGGACGGCTTGCGTAGCCGCATCGCGCAGCACGGCATGCGCAACTCGAATTGTCTGGCGATCGCGCCGACTGCGACCATCGCCAACATCGTCGGCGTCTCCGCCAGCATCGAGCCCGAGTACCGCAACCTGTACGTCAAATCCAACCTCTCGGGCGAGTTCACCGTGGTGAACGGGGATCTCGTGGCCGAGCTCAAGCGTCGTGGTCTGTGGGACGAGGTGATGATCTCGGATCTCAAGTACTACGACGGTGCGCTGGGCAAGATCGATCGCGTGCCCGATGACCTCAAGCGCCTGTACGCCACCGCCTTCGAGATCGACCCCGCGTGGCTGGTCGAGGCCGGCGCGCGACGCCAGAAGTGGATCGACCAGTCGCAGTCGCTTAACCTCTACGTTGCAGCCGCCTCGGGCAAGAAGCTCCACGAGACCTACATGCTGGCGTGGACGCGCGGGCTCAAGACCACCTACTACCTGCGCTCGCTGGGCGCGAGCTCGGCTGAGAAATCCACCGGTGCCGGCGGCGAGCTCAACGCCGTTGCCGCCACCGTTGCCGCGGTGGCCACCGCCCAGGCCGGCGAGCCCAAGTTCTGCGCGATCGACGATCCCGATTGCGAGGCCTGCCAGTAGGCACCGCGGAGTCCGTCGCGGCGAGACACGCAGCGACGCAGCCGAGGTAGGGCGCGAACCGAAGCGCATTGCGCCGTATTCGATTGACATGCGGCGGATTGCGCTTCGCTAATCCGCCCTGCGGCGCTGCGCTCGCAATGACGGCACACAAGACCACTGCAAGGAATCAAGAAATGCTCGATTTTGACGACAACATCACCGCTACCCCCGCAACGCCACACACGCCCATTCCTGCGCCGCCAACGCAGGCTGGAACACCTGCCGGTCGCGTGCGCGCCGCCGACAAGCGCGCCATCAACGGCGCCACCGACGTCAACCAGCTCGTGCCCTTCAAGTACCACTGGGCGTGGGACAAGTACCTGGCCGGCTGCGCCAACCACTGGATGCCACAGGAAGTGTCCATGCAGCGCGACATCGCGCAGTGGAAGGACCCGAATGCGCTGTCGGCCGACGAGCGCCTCATCGTCAAGCGCAACCTGGGCTTCTTCGTGACTGCCGATTCGCTGGCGGCCAACAACATCGTGCTCGGTACCTATCGCCACATCACCGCGCCGGAGTGCCGTCAGTACCTGTTGCGCCAGGCGTTCGAGGAGGCCATCCATACCCACGCCTACCAGTACATCGTCGAGAGTCTCGGGCTGGACGAAGGCGAGATCTTCAACGCCTATCAGGAGGTTTCCAGCATCCGGGAAAAGGACGATTTCCTGATTCCGTTCATCGATACCCTGACCGATCCGGACTTTCGCACCGGAACGCCGGAGGCCGACCAGCAGCTTCTGCGCTCGCTGATCGTATTCGCCTGCATCATGGAGGGCATCTTCTTCTACGTCGGCTTCGTGCAGATCCTCGCGCTGGGCCGTCAGAACAAGATGACGGGCGCGGCCGAGCAGTACCAGTACATCCTCCGCGACGAGTCGCTGCACTGCAATTTCGGTGTCGACCTGATCAACACCATCAAGCAGGAGAACCCGCATCTGTGGACGACGCAGTTCCGCGAGGAGATCCGCGAACTCATCGACCACGGCGTGAAGCTCGAATACCGCTACGCCGAGGACACCATGCCGCGCGGCGTGTTGGGGCTCAATGCGCCGATGTTCAAGGAATACCTGCGCTTCGTCGCAAACCGCCGCTGCCGCCAGATCGGCGTTGACGAGTTGTATCCCGGCGCGGAAAACCCCTTCCCCTGGATGAGCGAGATGATCGACCTGAAGAAGGAGAAGAACTTCTTCGAGACGCGCGTCACGGAATATCAGACCGGTGGCACGCTCACCTGGGATTGAACGGTTATCCTGCACGGATGACGAACGCGATTCCGATTCCCGCGCCCGAGTGCCCGCTGTGTGGTCGGCCCAACGAGTGTGCGCCGGCGTGCAGCGGCAATTTCGATACCCCGTGCTGGTGTCTCGGGGTGCGCATTCCCGCCGAGCTTGTCGATTCGCTGCCGGAGGCCGTGCGTGGCCGTGCCTGCGTCTGTCGCGATTGTGTCGCGAGCCACGGCGGGAGCGCCTGATGCGCATCTGGGTCGATGCCGATGCCTGTCCGGTGGCGGTCAAGGAAATCCTGTTCCGTGCCGCCCGGCGCACCGGGCAGGAACTGACGCTGGTCGCCAACCAGATGATGCGCGTGCCGGCTGCGCCGAACATCCGCGCGGTGCAGGTTCCCGGAGGCTTCGACGTGGCGGACGACTGGATCGCCGAGCGTGTCGAAACGGGTGACCTGGTGGTCACCGCCGACATTCCGCTTGCGGCGCAAGTGGTGGAAAAGAGTGCTCTGGCGCTGAGCCCGCGCGGCGAGCGTTACGGCAAGGACAACATTCGCGAACTGCTCGATCTGCGCAACTTCATGGACACCCTGCGCGGCACCGGTGTCGACACCGGCGGGCCGACGGCCTTCGGACAGGCCGACCGGCAGAAGTTTGCCAACCAGCTCGACCGCGTGCTTGCGCAGGCCAAATGAAAACGCCCGGCGGTGCCGGGCGTCTGCGGGTGACGAAGATCAGGCCGCCTTTGCCTTGAAGAAGCCAGACGGTCCGGATGTCAGGCCCGGCGTGCGGCAGAAGCGGAAGTAGCCGCCCAGGCCGACCGCGTCGTGCATCGCGCCGATCGCGTCCATGCCGGCGAACACCTTGCCGTCGGCGTCGCGCACATGGACGCTCTTGCGCACCGCGTCGGTCGTGCAGCCGTGATCTTCGGCCTTGCCGCCGGAGGCGATGTCGACCAGTGTCATGGTCTTGTCGGTATCCTTTTCCCGGAGTTGCTCGACCTCGAGCTTGCTCGAGAGGTTGTCGCTGTCGTAGACGACGGTCAGCGGAGTTTTCGCAGTGCTCATTGAAGTCTCCCGTGACTGACTGAAAACAGATGGCCACCACCCGCCAAAACGCGTCACGCTCGCGGCGACGGCTCATCGTTATAGTACATGGAGTCGCCGGGGCCATTTCAAGAGTGCCGGGTCGATGCACTCGACAGACTGGCATGCGCGAATTAGCATATGAATATATAAAAATACGGAGGTCGGCATGACCGGTTTCGTTTCCCGCCTGATGATGCTGTGCCTCCTCTGCGTCGCGCCGTTGGTGCACGCGATCGACATGAAGCCCGTGCAGGTCGCGCCGCACACCTGGTACGTGCTGGGCAAGGCCGGCATGGCTTCGGCCGTTAACGAGGGTTTCATGTCGAATGCCGGCTTCGTCGTCACCGACGAGGGGGTGGTCGTGTTCGACGCGCTGGGTACGCCGATGCTAGGCGAGCAGCTCATTGACGAGATCGGCCGCATCACCGACAAGCCCATCGTACGTGTCATCGTCAGCCACTACCATGCCGACCACTACTACGGTCTGCAGGCATTCAAGAAGCGCGGCATCGAGATCTGGGCGCACCAGGCCGGGCAGGGAATACTGGCCTCGGAGGACGTGCTGGCACGGCTAGAACAACGTCGCGCCGACCTGTTTCCGTTCGTCGACGAGAACACCGTCCCGACGCCGGCCGATGTCTGGCTTGACGACGACGGTGCCGAATTCACCCTCGGTGGCGTGACCATGCGCGTGATCTACGTCGGTCCGACGCACTCGCCCGATGACGTCGTGCTGCATGTGGTCGAGGACGATATCGTGTTCGCCGGCGATCTGCTCTTTCGCGGCCGTGTGCCTTTTGTCGGAGACGCGAACACGCGCGAGTGGCTCAAGGCGCTGGATCGCCTGCTCGAGATCGACGCGAAGATCCTCGTGCCCGGCCACGGTCCGGTGTCGAAGAATCCGCAGGCCGACCTGGTGATGACGCGCGACTATCTGCGCTTCCTGCGCGAGGCGATGGGCGAGGCGGTCGACGAGTTCAAGACCTTCGACGAGGCCTATGACGATACCGACTGGAGTGCCTGGGAGAAGCTGCCCGCCTTCCGTGAGGCCAACCGCCTGAACGCCTACAACGTCTTCATCCAGATGGAGCAGCACTCGCTGCG
>CAXBIS010000014.1:0-94416 GCA_963975885.1 uncultured Azoarcus sp. | reverse complement strand
GGCCGCGACGAAACACCATTCCAGTGCGCTCGAGCCGAAGTTTCGCTGCGAATAATAGGGTGGAGAGTGCGCCAGCTCGTCACCCAGAGCGGGGGCGATGCGCTTGAAATCGACACCGGCGACTGATTCCGACAGCCCCTTGGAGGCCGGCCGCAACGGCAATTGCGTGCCGTTGAGCCACGCGCCGGAGCCTTTCGCGGCATAGAAGGATTCGTCCGTGACCGGGTTGTAGACAACACCGAAACGCGGCTCGTGATCGACCAGATAAGCGACCGAGACCGCGAAGAACGGGATGCCGTTGAGAAAGTTCGTCGTCCCGTCGATCGGGTCGATGCACCACAGGCCGCTACGCCCCTCGTTCCACATGCGCTGTTGCGCCTCGAGCGTCATCTCCTCGCCCAGCACGGGGCCGGCAAGCAGGGCCGGCAGTTCGCGTTCGAAGGTCCTCTGGGATTCGAGATCGGCCTCGGTAAACAGCGAGCCGTCGGACTTGCGGTTGCGCGCCGTGCGCAGATGGCGCGGCAGGATGACCTCGCGCGCCACATCGCGCACCAGGGATTCGAGCGCGCGGGCGCGCGCGAGACGATGCGAGGGGGTGGTCATGGGCTCCCCGCAGGGTAGTGTCGAACCCATATACTAGCATGATGGTATCGCGCTTCTTCTGCCCCGAGTCCCTTCCCGAGAGTGGCGAAATCCCGCTCCCGGAGCCGGTTTCGCACCATGCCGTGCGCGTACTTCGCCTGCCCGACGGCGCGCCGCTGGTGCTCTTCGATGGCGCCGGTCGCGAGGTCGCCGCGCGACTCGTCGTGCGCGGCAAGCGGGGTTTCGCGGAACTCGGCGCGTGGAGTGAGCCCGCGCGTGAGTCGCCGATCGAACTGGTGCTGGTGCAGGCGCTGGCGAGCGCCGACAAGATGGACTGGGTGGTGCAAAAAGCGGTCGAACTGGGGGTGTCGCGCATTGTGCCGGTGCGCGCGGCGCGCAGCGTACTGAAGCTCGCCGGCGAGCGCGCCGACAAGCGCGTCGCCCACTGGCGGCAGGTGGCGGTAGCCGCGTGCGAGCAGTGTGGTCGCAATCGCGTGCCCCATGTCGGCGACATCGTCGACCTGAGCGCGTACCTGAGTGCCGAGCGTGACGCGGCCGAGTTCATCGTTCTCGATCCGCACGTCGGTGAGCCGCTGGCGTCGCTGGGTGCTCCGCGTCGCGCCTGCCATCTGCTGATCGGCCCCGAGGGCGGGTTCGACGAGGCCGAACTCGCAGCCTGTCATGCTGCCGGCGCGCGTGCGCTGCGCATGGGGCCGCGTGTGCTGCGCACCGAGACGGCGGGGCTGGCGGTACTCGCGGCGATGCAGACCCTGTGGGGCGATTTCTGAGCGCGGCGGGCCAAGCGTGCGTCATCCGCTAGAATGCACCGAAGATATCAACGGGGACCTGCCTTGAGCCGCGAATCCCAAGCCCTCGAAACACGTGTGAGTACCGCCAACGAAACCGCCGCCCAGTTCGTCGCCTGGGTGCGCGGGGCTGCGCCCTACGTCCATGCCTTCCGCAACAAGACCTTCGTGATCGCCTTTGGCGGCGAGGTCGTTGCGGACTATGAGCGCGCCCAGCGCTTCGCCTACGACTGCAATCTGCTCGCTGCGCTGGGCATCCGCCTGGTGCTGGTTCATGGTGCGCGTCCGCAGATCGATGCCGACATGACGCGGCGTGGACTCGAGCCGCAGTTTCATCACGGCCTGCGCGTGACCGATGCCGCGGCGCTCGAATGCGTCAAGTCCGCGATGTCCGTAACCCGTGTCGAGGTCGAGGCGCTGCTCTCGCAGGGTTTGCCGAACACGCCGATGGCCGGTGCGCACATCCGCGTGACCGGGGGCAACTTCATTACCGCGCGTCCGGTCGGCGTGGTCGATGGTGTCGACTATCAGTTCACCGGCGCGGTGCGCAAGATCATCGATGACGAGATCCGGGCCGATCTCGATCAGCAGAACGTCGTGTTGATCACGCCGCTGGGGTTGTCGCCCGCGGGCGAGATCTTCAACCTGAGCATGGAGGAGGTGGCCGAAGCCGTGGCCGTCGCGCTCAAGGCCGAGAAGCTGGTCTACCTGTGCGACGCACCGGGCCTGCTCGATGAGGAGGGCCGCGTGGTCGAATCGGTGACCGGTGACGAGGCTCAGCGCATGTTCGATGCCAACGAAGGGCTCACCGAGGATTTGCATCTGTACCTGCCCGGCGCGATCCGCGCCGTGCGCAAGGGCGTCGGTCGCGTGCACCTGATCGACCACGACAAGGATGGTGGCCTGTTGCTCGAGTTCTTCACGCATGCCGGCGTGGGCACCATCGTCACGCGTGACCCGCTGTTCCTCATGCGCGAGGCGACCTTCGACGACGTCGGTGCGCTGGTCGCGCTGATTTCTCCGATGGAAGCGGATGGCTCGCTGGTGCGGCGCGGACGCGAACTGCTCGAGCAGGAAGTCGAGCGCTTCACCCTGGTCGAGCACGACGGCGTGCTGGTCGGCTGTGCGGCCTTGTACCCGTTCGGTGACGAGGGCTCGGCCGAGCTGGCTTGTCTGGCGATCGCGCACGAGTATCGCCGCGCCGGCCTCGGCGACCAGTTGCTCAAGCGCCTTGAGAAGCGCGCGCGCTCGATGGGTCTGAGCCGGCTGTTCATCCTCACCACGCGCACCGCACACTGGTTCCGCGAGCGCGGCTTTGTCGAGGCGGGGCCGGACATGCTGCCGCGCCAGAAGCGCGAGATGTACAACTACCAACGCCGTTCCAAGGTGTTCGTGAAGGAATTGTGATTCGCGTGGGGCGTGGCGGTACGCTGTCGCACCCGCAGGGCTGCTAGAATGCCCGGCACCAACGTTCGCGAGAGGTAAGTCATGACCCGCATGGTCCATTGCGTCAAGCTCGGCCGCGAGGCCGAAGGTCTGGAGCGCCCCCCGGTGCCGGGCGAACTCGGCAAGCGCATCTTCGAGAATGTCTCGAAGGAAGCCTGGCAGCAGTGGGTGCAGTATCAGACCATGCTGATCAACGAGAACCGACTCAACCTGATGGACGCCAAGGCGCGCAAGTACCTGGCTGAACAGATGGAGCGCCATTTCTTCGGTGGTGGCGCGGATCAGGTCGAGGGCTACGTTCCGCCGTCCGCCTGAGCGGGTCGCACCCACGAAAAAGGGCAACCCTCGGGTTGCCCTTTTTCGTGGGGTGCGCGGCGCGTCACCCGGCAGGGCGCACGGCCTTTTCGAGTTCCTCGATGGTCTCGTGACGCACGTCGCGACCGCGCGACATGAATACGACGTATTCGGCGACGTTGGTCGCGTGATCGCCTACGCGTTCGATGGCCTTGGCGATGGACAAGGCGTCGATGGCGCGCAGGACCTTGTCGGGCGATTTCATCATGGTTTGCGCCAGGTCGGCCATCACGCTCTTGGTCACTGCGTCGACATCCTTGTCCTCGCGCGCGAGTTGCGGTGCGGCCGTGATGTCGCTGCGCACGTAGGCGTCGAGCGCGCGCTCGAGCATCGTCGCGACACGGTCGGCGACCGCGCGAAGGTCGAAGTCGGGCACGCTGGACGGCTCGGCCGCGGCGATCTGCCGGGCGGCCTTGGCGATCTTCTTGGCCTCGTCGCCGACGCGTTCCATATCGGTGATCATCTGCATCGTCGTCGTGATCAGACGCAGATCGGATGCCGCCAGCGAGTGCCGCACGATGATCTGAACGCAGCGCTCGTCCAGATCGATTTCCTCGCGATTGACCTGCTTGTCACGCAGGATGACCTGCTCGAGCAGGTCGCGATCCCGGTCTGCCAGGCCGCGCATCGCGTCGCGCACCTGCTGGCAGACTTCCTGGCCCATCAGCACGACGCGGCGGCGCAGCTCGTCCAGATCCTCGTCGAAGCGGCTGAAGGTGTGTTTGTTCGTCATGTACGGCTTCCTCGGTCAGTAGTCGGCAGCCTATCAGGGCGATGTGACCGTTTTGTTGCAGTCGTCGCGCGCGAGGCTGCGCACGCCCTGTGGCGTGGCCAGCAGCAGAACGTCGGCACCTCGACGTGCGAACAGTCCGTTGGTGACGACGCCGGCAATATGATCGAGTTCGCTTTCGAGTGCGACCGGGTCGTCGATCGTCAGATCATGCACGTCGAGGATCAGGTTGCCGTTGTCGGTGATGAATCCGGCGCGCTCGACGACGCGCCCGCCCAGTTTTGCGAGTTGGCGCGTGACATGGGCACGCGCCATCGGCACGACCTCGACCGGCAACGGGAAGAGCCCCAGGCGCTCGACGCGCTTGGACGCGTCGCAGATGCATACGAAGCGCGTCGACACCGCCGCGACGATCTTCTCGCGCGTGAGTGCGCCGCCACCGCCCTTGATCATGTTGAAGCTACCGTCGATCTCGTCGGCGCCGTCCACATACACCGGAATCGACTCGACCTCGTCGAGCGCGAACACCCGAATGCCCAGCGCGGTGAGTCGCCGTGTGCTCGCCTCCGAACTCGATACCGCTCCGGCAATCGTCTCGCGCATCGTGCCCAGGCCGTCGATGAAGTGATTGACCGTCGATCCGGTGCCGACGCCGACCACCGCACCGGGCACGACGTGTTCTAGGGCCGCCAGCGCCGCTCCGCGCTTGAGTTCGTCCTGGTTCATGGAGGTCCTCACATCAGGCCTTCGAAGGGTTGCACCGCAACGCGCTCGCCGGCCGTCACGCCGTTGCACTCGTGCGCGAGCACGATGAAGCAGTTGGCCTCCGACATCGACTTGAGCACGCCCGAGCCCTGGCTGCCGACCGGCGACACGTGCGGCGCGCCGTCGCGCCACTCGAAACGCGCGCGTACGTATTCGCGTCGTCCCGGGCGCTTGCGCAGGTCGGCTTCGCACACGGCGTCGAAGCTCGGTGCCGGCGGCAGCGGTGCGACCCCCTGCAGCGCGAGCAGCGCATCGCGCACGAAGGCGTGGAAGGTCACCATGACCGCTACCGGGTTGCCCGGCAGACCGAACATCCAGGCCGGGCCGACGCGTCCGAAGGCCATCGGTCGGCCGGGCTTGATACCAATCTTCCAGAACGAGACCTCGCCGAGACGATTGACCAGTTCGCGGATGAAGTCGGCTTCGCCCACCGACACGCCGCCGCTGGTGAGGATCACGTCGGCATTCTCGGAGGCGGCGCGGAAGGCGGCCTCGATCTTCGCCGGTTCGTCGGGAATCACCCCCATGTCGAGCAGTTCGCAGCCCAGCCGGGTGAGCGCGCCGTAGAGCGTGTACCGGTTGCTGTCGTAAATCTGGCCGGGAGCGAGCGGATGGCCGATCGACGCGAGTTCGTCGCCGGTCGAGAAGAAGGCCACGCGCAGGCGTCGGTACACCTTCACCTCGGCAATGCCGAGCGAGGCGATCAGGCCCAGTTCCGCCGGGCCGCAGCGTTTGCCGGTCGGCAGTGCGACGCCGTCGATGGCCAGATCTTCGCCCGCGCGGCGAAGGTTCTGGCCGTGCCGGTGGCCGGCGCCGATGAACACGGCGCGCTCTTCGGTGCGTGTCGTCTCCTGCGCGACGATGGTGTCAGCGCCGGCAGGGATTGGCGCACCAGTCATGATGCGCACCGATTGACCGGGGCCGATCTGGCCGGAGAAGGGTTGGCCGGCAAACGCGGTGCCGACCACGTTCAGTCGCGCCTCGCCTTCGGTCGGCAGGTCTTCGAAGCGCACGGCATAGCCGTCCATCGCCGAGTTGTCGTGCGCGGGCACGTTGCACGGCGCGATCACGTCTTCGGCCAGAACGCGACCGAGCGCGTCGCGCACCTGCACGCATTCGTGCGCGCCGACCGGGTGGATGCGCTCGAGAATGGCGTCGCGGGCGTCCTCGATGGACAGCATGTCTTCGGGCAGGGGATTCATCGTGCTTCCATGTTGCGGGGCAGAATGGCCCCATTATCCCTGATCGGGCACGCGCCTGCAGCCGGGAGCGGTCTACAATCGCGGCGATGAACGCCTCTCTTCACGTTGCCGCGGCCGAGGCGCTCGCGCTGTGCGATCCGCAGGAAAAATGCGCGGGCGTGGTTGACCTGCTCGAGGCGCGCCGCGCCGGGCGGCTGTGCGTCGTTCCGGGCCCGGATGATCGCGTCCCGCTCGCACGGCCGGGTCGGCCGGTACGCCCGGAACTGGTTGCGCCGGGCGAATTGCGCTCGCGCAAGCCGCACTCGCCCGAAGGTCACGCCGCACTGGTGCATGCGATCGCGCACATCGAATTCAACGCGATCAATCTCGCGCTCGACTGTGTTTCGCGCTTTCGCTCGTTTGCGGACGCATTCCACGACGGCTGGTTGCAGGTCGCGGCCGAGGAGGCGCATCACTTCACGCTGCTGCGCGAGCGCCTGCGCGAACTCGGCCATGACTACGGCGATTTTCCGGCGCACGACGGGCTGTGGGAGATGGCGTGCCGCACGGCCGATGATGCGCTCGCGCGCATGGCCCTGGTGCCGCGTGTGCTCGAGGCGCGCGGGCTCGATGCCACGCCACTGATCATGGACAAACTGCGCCGAATCGGCGATGAGCGCACGGTCGCGATCCTCGACATCATCCTGCGCGACGAGATCGGGCATGTCGCGCTCGGCGACCGCTGGTTTCGCGTGCTGTGCGCCGAGCGCGGACTCGATCCGGAATCGACTTATCTGGCCCTGATGGACGACTTCGACGCGCCGTACCCACAGCCGCCGTTGCACGAGCGGGCCCGGCTCGAAGCCGGCTTCTCGCCAGCGGAGATCGCACGACTGGCGCGCGGGCGGCGCGGGTAGCAGGGATTTTTCATCATGCCTGCCAGGCGTAAAAAAGGCCGCGAAACCGCGGCCTTTTCTTCGGGTGCTGCGTGTGCGATCAGTCTTCGACGTGACGCAGGCCGGCAGCGTAGTTCGACACTGCGGTCATTTCCTTGTCGGTCATCTTGAGTGCGATCATGCGCATCATCTCGGCCGGGTCGTTGGCGCGCTCGCCCTCGCGGAAGGCCTGCAACTGGGTCAGCGTGTACTTGGCGTGCTGGCCGGCAATGCCGGGGTATTGCGCCGGGATGCCGCTGCCGGTGGGGCCGTGACAGGCGGCACAGGCGGGCACACCCTTGGAGACGATGCCGGCGCGCCAGATGTTGCGGCCCTGCTCGACATTTTCGTTTTCTTCGGCCACGCCCGGCTCTGCTTCCTGCGATGCGTAGAAGTGGGCAAGGTCCTGCATGTCCTCGTCGGACAGGGACGCGACCATCGGTCCCATGATTGCGTTCGGTCGCGCCGGGTCGTTCCCGTCGATCGACGCGAAGTTGCGCAACTGCTTGTAGAGGTATTCCGGAATCTGGCCGGCGAGCTTGGGGTTGTCGGCAATCGCGCTGTTGCCGTCCGCGCCGTGACAGCCGGCGCACACACCTGCGGCGATGGCCTTGCCCTTTTCGAGATCCGGGGTCCGGTCCTGGGCCTGCAGGCCGCCAGCGACCAGAAGCAGCGAAAGCAAAAGGGAACGCTTGATCATGGGTGTCCTCTGAAAGTCCTCGGAAAGCTGTGAGCGTTTTCGCAAACGCTGTATTCTATATGAAGTCGCCGGGTCTGAGCGAAGCCCCGAATGAATCCGAACCCGGGTCGCTCGCCGCGTCCCCCGCCCAATGCCCATCTTCCGCAACGCTCGTTTCGAAATTTCCATCGCCAAGGCCTCCGGCTTGCCGCCCCCGAACGGGGCCGAAGTCGCGTTCGCCGGGCGCTCCAATGCCGGCAAGTCCAGCGCGATCAATACGCTGGCCGGTCACACGCGCCTGGCCTACGTGTCCAAGACGCCGGGGCGCACCCAGCTGATCAACTTCTTTCGGCTGAACTGCGGCGCCGTGCTGGTCGATCTGCCCGGCTACGGTTACGCCAAGGTGCCGCCGGACGTGCGTCGGCAGTGGCAGGGCCTGCTCGAACACTATCTGAAACGCCGCGAGAACCTGGTCGGTCTGGTGCTGATCATGGATTCGCGTCACCCGCTGACACCGCTCGACCGCCAGATGATCGGCTGGTTCGCGCCCAGCGGCCGCCCCATACACATCCTGCTGACCAAATCCGACAAGCTCTCGCGCAATCAGGCATCGGCGGCGCTGGCGCTGGTACGACGCGAACTCGCCGACATGGGCGATCAGGTGTCGGTTCAGTTGTTTTCCAGCCTGGCCAAGACCGGCGGTGACGACGTCGAGCAGGTGGTCAGCCGATGGCTGGGGCTGGACGGGGCGGACAGCGGACAAGAAAAGCCCCGGGCCTGAGCGAATCAGTCCGGGGCGAACGCCTTCCTCGCAAGGAAGGCTCCCGCTCAGGGAGGGAAGCGGGGGATGGCGGTTGCGCATCCGGGTATTCAGAGTGCACATCGCCGGCCATGGTTCCCCGTTTTCCGGGCTGCTGTGGCGTGCAGATGAACCTGTTTTGTTTCAAGGAGTTGCCGATGTCGCCGAATCCCGCTTTTCCCGCTACCCGCATGCGCCGGATGCGCCGCGACGATTTCTCGCGCCGCCTGATGCGTGAACATCGCCTGAGCGCAGACGACCTGATCTACCCGGTCTTCGTGCTCGACGGGGAAGGGCGGACCGAGCGGGTCGCGTCCATGCCTGGCGTTGAACGCGTATCCATCGATTTGCTGGTGGATGTGGCGAAACAGGCGCTGGAGTTGGGCGTGCCGGCGCTGGCGCTGTTCCCGGTGATCGATCCGGCAGGCAAGACGCCGGGCGCGGAGGAGGCGTGGAACCCGGAAGGTCTGGTGCAGCGCGCAGTGCGCGCGCTCAAGCAGGCCTGCCCGGAGCTGGGCGTGATCACCGACGTCGCGCTCGACCCCTACACCAGTCATGGCCAGGACGGCCTGATCGACCCGGCTGACCCGCGGGGTTACGTGATGAACGACGAGACGCTGGAGGCGCTCGCGCGCCAGGCGCTGTCGCACGCGCATGCCGGCGCGGACGTGGTCGCGCCGTCGGACATGATGGACGGTCGCGTGGCGCGCATCCGCGCCACGCTCGACGCCGAAGGCTTCATCCATACGCGCATCCTGGCCTATTCGGCCAAGTACGCGTCGAGCTTCTATGGCCCGTTCCGTGACGCGGTGGGTTCGGCCGGCAATCTGGGCAAGGGCGACAAGCGGACCTACCAGATGGACCCGGCCAATTCGGACGAGGCCGTGCGCGAGGTCGCGCTCGACGTGTCCGAGGGCGCGGACATGTTCATGGTCAAGCCCGGCATGCCGTATCTGGACATCGTGCGCCGCGTGAAGACCGAGCTGGGTGTGCCGACCTATGCCTATCAGGTCAGTGGCGAGTACGCCATGCTCAAGGCGGCCTCGGCCAACGGCTGGCTGGCCGAGCGTGACTGCGTGCTCGAGGCCCTGTTGTCCTTCAAGCGCGCCGGTGCCGACGGCATTCTGACCTATTTTGCGCTCGACGCAGCGCGCTGGCTGCGCGAGGGCTAGGCGAACAGCCTTGGCCAGGCCCGGCGCAGTTCCAGTACCGACGAGATGCGCAGGTCCACGTAGGCGGGGCGGCGCGGCAGCGAGCCGACCAGCACGGTCTTCATGCCGAGCCGCTTGGCCGTACGCAGGTTGACCGCCGAATCCTCCACCATCACGCAACGCTGCGGGCGCAGACGGTGTTCGCGCAGCAGGCGGCGGAAGGCGTGCACGCCGGGCTTGGGCTCGAAGCGCATGCGCTCGACTGCGAACACGTCGTCGAAATGACGCCGGATGCCCATCGCGCGCACTACCGCATCCACGTAGTGCTGGGGACCGTTGGAGAAGACGATCTTGCGCCCCGGCAGGCGGCGCAGCATCGCGGCTAGCGCGCGGTCGAATACCAGCAGTTCGTGCAGGCGTTCGAAGCGGTGGGTCTCGGCCAGGAAGTGGGCCGGATTCGTGCCGTGGTGGCGCATCAGACCGGTCAGCGTCGCGCCGTAGCGTCGCCAGTAATCCAGGCGCAGCGCGTTGGCCGTGTCCTCGTCGACGTCCAGATGCTGCGCCAGATACGCGATCATGCCGCGGTTGATGTGCGGAAAGACGTGGGCGCTGGCGTTGTGCAGCGTGTTGTCCAGATCGAACAGCCAGACCGGTGCGGGATGCATGCGGGAAAATCGCGGGCCGCGAAGCCCGCGCAGGGGGTCCTAGATCGCCTCGAGGCCGAGACGCTGGAACAGGCGTTCGTCGCGATCGGCTTCGGGGTTGTCGGTGGTGAGCAGGCGATCGCCGTAGAAGATTGAGTTGGCGCCGGCCAGAAAACACAGCGCCTGCGTCTCGTCGCTCATCTGCTGGCGCCCGGCTGACAGGCGTACCACGCTGGTCGGCATGGCGATGCGTGCGGCCGCGATGGTGCGCACGAATTCGAAGGCGTCGATATCCTCGGCGCCGGCCAGCGGCGTGCCGGTGATCGGCACGAGGTCGTTGATCGGCACCGATTCGGGCGGCGGGGCCATGTTCGCCAGTTGCGCGATCATCGCAGCGCGTCCGCGCCGACCTTCACCCATGCCGACGATGCCGCCGCAACACACGTGGATGCCGGCCTCGCGCACCTTGCCGATGGTGTCGAGGCGATCGTTCATGGTGTGCGTGGTGATCACCTGGCCGTAGAACTCGGGCGCGGTGTCGATGTTGTGGTTGTAGTAGTCCAGGCCGGCTTCGCGCAGGCGCTCGGCCTGGCCGTCTCGCAGCATGCCCAGCGTGACGCAGGTTTCCAGTCCGAGCTTCTTGACCTCGCGCACCATCTCCAGCACCGGCTCCAGGTCGCGCTCCTTGGGGCCGCGCCAGGCCGCGCCCATGCAAAAGCGCGAGGCGCCGTTGTCCTTGGCTGCGCGCGCGTGCTCCAGCACCTCGGTCAGTGGCAACAGTTGCTCTTTCTCCAGCCCGGTGTCGTAGCGTGAGGACTGCGAGCAGTAGCCGCAGTCCTCGGAGCAGCCACCGGTCTTGATCGACAGCAGCGTCGAGCGCTGAACCGTGTTGGGCGGAAAGTGCTCGCGATGCACGCGCTGGGCCTCGAACACCAGATCCATGAATGGGCGCTCGAACAGCGCCGCGACCGCTTCCGTCGTCCACCGCACGTGCGCGCTGTCGCGCCGGCTGTCAGCGTTTGCGCTATTCTGTTCTGCCAAGCCCGTTGTCATTTCCGTGTTCCTTTGCCGTGATCGCGCGAGTCGCGCATCTTCCGTGATGGTTCGGAGCCTTGTCAAACCGCTGGCCGTCGCACTGCGTGATGCAGTCGATGCGGCCATGCCGCAACGCTGCCTGCTGTGCGGGGGCACTTGCGGGGGGGCGCCGGTGTGCGACGCATGCGGCGACGAACTGCCGCGCCTGCCGTCAACGAGTTGCCCGCAATGCGCGCTGCCGTCGCCGGGCGGGCACTGCGGACGCTGTCTGCGTCATCCACCGGCCTTCGACGCAAGCCGTGCGCTGCTGGCCTACGCATTCCCGGCCGACCGTCTGGTGCAGGCGCTCAAGTATCGCGGCCGGCTCGGGCTGGCCTCGTATTTTAGCCGTCTCGTCGTCGGTGCGTGGCCGCCGCCGGCGGTCGATTGCGTGGTGGCCGTTCCGATGCATGCGCGCGCCCTGCGTGAGCGCGGCTTCAATCAGGCGATGGAGCTGGCGCGACCGTTGGCTCGCGCGTGGGATCTTCCGCTGTTTCCGGACGCGCTGCGCCGCGTCGGCGACGGCCCGCCTCAGGCCTCGCTCGCCGGCCGCGCGCGGCGACGCAACGTGCGCGGGGCATTCGTCTGTGACGAGCGTCTTGCGGATCGGGCGGTGCTCGTCGTCGATGATGTCATGACCACCGGCGCAACGCTCGATGCCATCGCACGCTGTGTGCGCCGCGCGGGTGCGAAGAGAGTGGAAAATCTCGTCGTCGCGCGTACCCTTGCGCCGGATTGATCTTAACGCGGCCTCTGCATGTTCGAACTCGTCCTGTATCAACCCGAGATTCCGCCCAACACCGGCAACCTGATTCGGCTTGCCGCGAACACCGGGGTGCGTCTGCACCTGGTGCGCCCGCTCGGCTTCGACCTGAGCGACCGCCAGCTCGCGCGCGCCGGGCTGGATTATCACGATCTGGCGCGACTGACCGTGCATGAGGACTGGTCCGCATGCTTGGCGGCCCTGGCCGGGCGTCGCATGTTCGCGCTGAGCGTGCGCGGTACGCGCAGCTTTGCCGAGGTTGCCTATGCGCCGGGGGATGTGTTCGTGTTCGGACCGGAGACGCGCGGGCTTCCGCAGGAAGTGCTCGATGCGTTCGGGCCGGATGCGGTGTTGCGCATTCCGATGATGCCGTCGAACCGGAGCATGAATCTGGCCAATACGGCGGCGGTGGTGGTGTTCGAAGCCTGGCGCCAGCAGGGGTTTGCCGGCGCGCGCTGATCGTCGGGCGGCTCAGTCCTGCTCGTGGCGCGGATCGCGCGCGAGCAGCGACTCGACCGCGTCGCGCGGCCCGATGTGCTCGGAGTGCAACAGGGCGTCGACAGCCTCGGTGATGGGCATTTCGATGCCATGGCGCTGGGCCAGCATCGCCGCCGAGCGTGCGGTGGGTACGCCTTCGGCAACGTGCCCGAGATTGGCGAGGATGTCCGACAGGGACTGGCCGCTCGCCAGCGCCAGGCCGACGCGCCGGTTGCGCGACAGGTCGCCCGTGCAGGTCAGGATCAGATCACCCATGCCGGCCAGCCCGGTCAGCGTCTCGGGCCGGGCGCCCAGCGCCACCCCCAGGCGCGTGATCTCGGCCAGGCCGCGCGTGATCAGCGCGGCGCGCGCGTTCAGGCCGAAGCCCATGCCGTCGGACACGCCGGCGGCGATCGCGATGACGTTCTTCAGACCGCCGCCGATCTCGGCACCGACGAGGTCATCGTTGGCGTACAGGCGCAGCCGCGGCTGATGCAGGGCCTGTACCCAGCGCTCGGCGAAGTCCCGGTCGGTGGAGGCGAGCGCGATGGCAGTGGGTTGCCCGGCGCCGACCTCGGCCGCGAAGCTCGGGCCGGTGAGCACGCCGCAGGGCGTTTCGCTGCCGATCGCGTCGAAGACGATCTCGTGCGGCATGCGACCGGTGCCGGCCTCGAGTCCCTTGCAGGCCCAGATCAGCGGGGTCGCGGGCCGACGCGCGTGTAGCGCGCTGGCCGTTTCGCGCAGACCGGCCAGCGGGGTGGCGATGAGATGCAGGTCGGCATCGACGGCAGTGTCGAGCTCGCCCGAGACGTGCAGCGAATCCGGGAATGGAACATCGGGCAGGAACTGGCGGTTGATGCGCTCGCGACCGAGGAGGTCGACCTGATCGGCCTCGCGTGACCACAGCACGACCTGATGCGCGCGCGCGAAGGCCACGGCCAGCGCCGTGCCCCATGCGCCGGCGCCGAAGACCGCGATGCGCATCGGCCTACAGCCCCCAGACGTCGGTTACGCGCACGTGGCCCGTGCCGCCTTCCGGGTGGCGTACCTGGACCCAGCCGTCGGCCGGTGGCGTGACCAGTTCGAGCACCACGTCGGTGGCCGCATCGAAGAGCTTGTCGGCGTCTCCGGCAGGCTGGGCGCGCACCGCCGCGCTGGGCCGGGCGACGACCATCAGCGTGCGCTGCACGTGCAGCTTGTCGCGCTCGATCCAGCTGATGGCACCTGCCGGGTCGCGCACCTTGATCCAGCGTTCGAGCTGGACCACGATCTCGACCGGTGTCCCCTCGGAAATGATGAAAAGCTTGCGCCCCTGCGCAGACGGGGTCTCATAGAGGATCGCCGGCTGCGCGACGGAACGGTATTCGATGGCCTGCGCGCTCGCGGCCGCGAGCGCCAGCAGGGCCGTGGCGACGAGGCTGCGGACGCGCATGCTCATGTCACTGCTCCTGTGCTTCGGTGGCCGTCTCGCGGCGCTGTTTCTGCTGCTGGTACATGGCTTCGAAATTGACCGGCTGCAACAGCACGGGCTGGAAGCCCGCGCGGGTCAGCGCATCCGACACCGTCTCGCGTGCATACGGGAAGAGGATGTTGGGGCAACCAACCATCATCACGCCCTCGAGTTCGTCCTCGGGGATGTTGCGCAACTGGAAAATGCCGGCCTGGGCAACTTCGACCAGGAACACGGTACGGCCGTCGGGCACGGTAGCCGAAACATTGGCGACGAGGCTGACCTCGTAGATGTGGTCCTCGATCTTCCTGCCGCTGGTGTTGAGTTCGACGTTGAGCTTGGTGTTCTCGAGCTCGAGGAAGATCTGCGGGGCGTGGGGAATCTCCAGCGAGAGATCCTTGACGAAGATCTTTTCGATCGAGAACGAGGGTTGGGTCTGTTCGGTCATTTGCGGGTCTTTTCAGGTCGGAGGTTCGTCGGGATTTCAGGATTGCTGTGCGGACAGCAGCGGAATCAGCCTGCCGTCGCGGTCGAGTTCGTACAATTCGTCGCAGCCGCCGACATGGTAATCGCCGATGAAGATCTGCGGAACCGTCCGGCGCCCGGTGATCTGCATCATCTGACCGCGCAGGCTGGGGTCGAGGTCGACGCGGATTTTCTCGACATCGGTCACACCACGCGTTTCGAGCAGTTGCTCCGCGCGCACGCAGAAAGGGCAGACTGCGCTGGTGTACATCTTCACGTGTGCGTTCATTTCTTTCCCTTGGCCTTGCGGCCGGTGGCCAGTGGCTGACCGCCCTTTTCCCATTCGGCGATGCCACCCTTGAGGTTGAACACCTGCTCGAAGCCGGCCTGGCGCAGCTTGGTCAGCACGCCGCGGGAACGGTTGCCGGTGGCGCAGCACACGATCAGCGGCGAGTCCTTGAACTTCTTCAGTTCGGGGATGCGGCGGTCGAATTCGGACAGCGGGAAGTGGCGCGCATTGGGGATGTGACCCTGGGCGTACTCTCCCTGCTCGCGCACGTCGATGACGACCGCGTCCTCGCGGTTGATCTTGTGGGTCGCAGCCATTGGAGCGAGCGAGCTGCGGTCGGTTGCCTGACGGATCGTGTCGACGATCAGGAAGGTGCTCGACGCGAGTGCGAGCAGCGTCCATTGCCAGTGTTCAGCCAGGAATTCCAATTCAGTACTCCGGTTACGGGGTTGGGTCAGCGTTCGCTGCAGAAGACCTCGCGCATCAGCCCGATCAGTTGCAGCGTGCGCTGGTCGACGACCCGGTAATAGACGCGGTTGGCGTCCTTGCGGGTCTGCAGCACGCCCTTGTCGCGCAGGATGGCGAGATGCTGGGAGATATTGCTCTGGGAGGTGCCGACGGCGTCGACGATGTCCTGGACGCAGACCTCGCCGTCACCGAGAACGCACAGGATCTTCAGACGAAGCGGGTGGGCGATCGCCTTGAGCGCGCGCGCGGCGGTCTCGATATGTTCGTCCTTTTCGATCAGCGCGAAGATGGAAGGTGTGGTCACGGTTGGCGTGTCAGGGTCGGGACAGAAAGACTAGTATAAAATATCGAGCCGGACTCGGGCAGGATCACTTTGCCCGTCGTGCCGGTTCGTCCAATTTCCGACCCGAGGCTTCATGTACAAGATCGTTCTGCTGCGACACGGCGAATCCGTCTGGAACAAGGAAAACCGCTTTACCGGATGGACCGACGTCGATCTGACCGACAAGGGCGTGTCGGAGGCCCACGGGGCGGGGCGCTTGCTCAGGCGCGAGGGCTTCGGCTTCGAACGCGCCTACACCTCGGTGCTCAAGCGCGCGATCAAGACGCTCAACATCGTGCTCGAGGAACTCGACCTGATGTGGCTGCCGGTGACGTACTCGTGGCGTCTGAACGAGCGCCACTATGGCGCGCTTCAGGGCCTGAACAAGGCCGAGACCGCAGAGCGTTTCGGTGACGACCAGGTGCTGGTCTGGCGGCGTTCCTATGGTACTTCGCCGCCACCGCTCGAAGACGGCGACGAGCGTCTGACCGTGGACGATCCGCGCTACGCGACGCTGCCGCGTGCGCGCTACCCGCGTGCCGAGTGCCTCAAGGATACCGTGGCGCGATTCGTGCCTTACTGGGAGACGATGATCGTCCCGGACATTCTGGCGGGCCATCGTGTTCTCATCGTCGCCCACGGCAACAGCCTGCGCGCGCTCATCAAGTACCTCGACAGCATCTCCGACGAGGATATCGTCAAGCTCAACATCCCCACCGGGCAGCCGCTGGTGTACGAGCTCGACGCCGATCTGCGGCCGTTGCGCAGCTACTACCTCGCCGAAGAGGATGTCATTCGCAAAGCCGAGGCCGAAGTCGCTGGCCACGGCGGTTCGCGCGAGTAAGTGTCCGCGGTGGGGCGCTTCCTGTTCCTGACGGCGGTGTTGCTGTTGGGGACAACGCTGTCGGTTCCTGCTGCGAATGCGCAGGCCGACGCAATCGAGCGGCGACGTGCCGACCTGGACGAGCTGCAGCGCCGCATCCACGAACTCGAGTCAGCGATCGAGGCCACGCAATCGGCCCACGCTGAAGCCTCCCGCGGGCTGGCCGAGGCTGAAGCTGCGGTGTCGTCCGTGCGGCGCACGCTGCGCGACATCCTCGTCCGGCGCAAGACAGCCGAGGCCAGCCTGGCCGAGCACGAGGCCGAGCGCGAGCGCGTCGACGCACGCATCGAGTCGCGGCGCGAGGAGCTGGCCTCGTTGCTGCGGCGTCACTACATGCAGGGTGGTAGTGATGTCGCTCCGTTCCTCTCCGGGCGGGATCCCAACCAGATCGCGCGTGACGCACGCTACCTGGAACACCTTGGGCGCGCGCGCATGGATCTGATCGAGGCGCTGCGCCGCGATCTGGCCGAGCAGGAGCGGCTGATCGCCGAGGTCGAGGTGCAACGCAAGCGGATCGCTGGGCTCGAGGCCGAGCAGCGGCGCGAACAGCGCGCGCTCGAGAAGGTGCTGGCCGTGCGTGCGAAGACGGCGGCGGAGCTGGCGGGGCGACTGCACGGGCAGGAACGCGCGGTCGAGGCGCTGCGTGAGAACGAAGAGCAATTGGCACGCGTGGTCGAGTTGATGCAGCGTCGCAGCGAGCAGGCTCGGCGTGCACCGGCACCGGCACAACCGGCTTCGCCACCGGTTACGCGCATTGATACCGGGCCGCTGGCCGAGTCCACGCCGTCCGGAACGCCGTTCGCGAAATTGCGTGGTCGCCTGGGATTTCCGGTGCGCGGCGAACTCGCCGGCCGTTTCGGTGCTCCAAGGCCTGATGGAGGAACACGTTGGCGCGGCCTGTTCATTCGCGCCAACGCCGGTGAGCAGGTGCGTGCGGTCGCGGCCGGAGAGGTGGTCTTTTCCGAGTGGATGCGGGGCTACGGGAACCTCGTCATCGTGGACCACGGTAGCGAGTACATGAGCATCTACGCGAACAATGACGCGCTGCTGCGCGTCGTCGGCGAGCGCATCGCCGGTGGTACGCCGATTGCCAGTGTGGGTGCCAGCGGAGGCGCCTGGGAATCGGGCTTATACTTTGAAATCCGGCATCGCGGAGAACCGGTGGATCCGCTGCGGTGGATACGCGGGCAATGAGCGCGCCGCGGACAGATCGATTGAAGGAGTCGTCATGCGCAGCAAGTTTCAGAAACTCGGCTTGATCCTGACCGGCCTGGTGGCCGGTGTCCTGATCAGCCTGAACTTTTCGGCCATTGCCGACCGTACGGCACCGGCGCCTTTGCCGGTCGACGAATTGCGCGCGTTCGCCGATGTCTTCAATGCGATCAAGCAAGGCTATGTCGAGCCGGTCGAGGACAAGGCGCTGATCAACCATGCGATCAGCGGCATGCTCAGCAATCTGGATCCGCACTCGGCCTATCTTGACGCGGAGGCCTTCAAGGAACTGCGTGAGGGCACCCAGGGAGAGTTCGGCGGCCTGGGCATCGAGGTCGGCATGGAAGACGGCTTCGTCAAGGTCGTCTCGCCAATCGAGGACACGCCGGCCTTTCGTGCCGGCATCGAGGCGGGCGACCTGATCGTCAAGCTCGACGACACCCCGGTCAAGGGCATGACGCTGGCCGATGCGGTCAAGCGCATGCGCGGCAAGCCGGGCACCACGATCACGCTGACCATCATGCGCAAGGGCGAGTCGACGCCAATCGTCGAGCGCATCACGCGCGAGGTCATCCGCGTGCAGTCGGTGCGCTCCAAGGTTGTCGAACCCGGCTTCGGATACCTGCGCGTGGCGCAGTTCCAGGAGAACACCGCCGCATCGGTCGTCGAGCACCTGGGCCGGCTCACCGAGGATGGTCCGCTGACCGGTCTGGTGCTGGACCTGCGCAACGATCCCGGAGGTCTGCTGCATGGCGCGGTGGGTGTGTCCGCTGCCTTCCTGCCGCGCGACACGCTTGTGGTGTCCACCGACGGACGTGCGCCGGACGCGCGCCGCAAGTATTTCGCCAGCCCCGACGATTATCTTCGCGGGCGTCGCGACGACTTCATGAGTACGCTGCCCGCCTTCGCGCTCGACGTACCGATGGTGGTGCTGGTCAACGCCGGCAGTGCTTCGGCCAGCGAGATCGTCGCTGGCGCGCTGCAGGATCATGGCCGCGCCAAGGTGGTGGGTACCCAGACCTTCGGCAAGGGCTCGGTGCAGACCATTTTGCCGCTCAACAGCCAGTCCGCCATCAAGCTGACGACGGCGCGCTACTACACGCCGAACGGTCGCTCGATCCAGGCCAAGGGCATCGAGCCGGACATCGTCATCGAGGAGAGCGAGAACGGTTCGGCGCGTCGTGTTCGCGAGGCCGACCTGGTCGGTCACCTGATCGGTGCCGAAGAGATCATGGAGGGCGAGGTGAAGGCGGGCGAAGTGTCTGTGGAAGAGGGCGCGGAGCGCCCGTCTGCGCCGCGCTTCGAACTCGGTGGCGAGGACGATTATCAACTCTCCCAGGCCATCAGGCTTCTCAAGGGCGAGCAGATCGTCCAGAATGAAAGCAAGTGATCTGGTGGCCGGGAGCCCTTGATGCGGCGTGAAACCGCTTACAAGCTGGCGGGAAGGAATCACGAGCATCCGTCGCCGGGCAGCGGCCTGACGAAGGAGCGCGAGATTCGCTTTGCCGCATCACCGCCCGGGCAGGTCGCCCAGGCGCGCGAGGCCCTGCGCATGCTCAAGGGGGTAGCGGTCGCCGACAGTCCGTCGCCAAACGGTCTGTGCGTGCACTACTCGATTCTCGACTACTCGCTGGAGTTGCTCGAAGACGGCCTGCGCAATGCAGGCTTTCACCTCGACAACGGCTTGTACGCGAAGCTGGTGCGCGCGATCGTGTATTTCTGCGAGGAAACCCAGCGCCACAACCTGCTCTCGCCCGAACGTCTGATCAAGAAGTCCAACGAGGTCTACATCAACGTCTACGACCAGCATCCGCACGGCGATCACGACGACACGCCGGTTGAGTTGCGCGACTACAAGTAGGCCCTCGCGTGCCCCCCATGGCGCGCTCCATCCCGCCTTTGCCGACGATGAACGACGATCAACTGCTCCGCTATAGCCGCCACATCCTGCTGCCCGAGATCGGCGTGGAGGGCCAGGAGGCATTGCTTGCTGCGCGGGTGCTGGTGCTCGGCGCCGGCGGGCTGGGGTCACCGGCGGCGATGTATCTGGCCGCGGCTGGCGTGGGCACGCTGGTGCTGGCGGACGACGACAGCGTCGACCTGACCAACCTGCAGCGCCAGATCCTGCACACGGCCGAGAGTGTCGGCGAGCCCAAGGTCGAATCGGGCCGACGCACGCTCCATCGTCTCAATCCCGGCACACGGGTCGAGCCGCTGCACCTGCGGCTTGAGGGCCAGGCGCTCGACGAGCAGGTCGCACGGGCCGACGTGGTCCTCGACTGCTGCGACAACTTCGCCACGCGCCACGCGGTCAATCGTGCCTGCGTGCTGCACCGCAAGCCGCTCGTGTCGGGGGCGGCGATTCGCTTCGACGGGCAGGTTTCGGTGTTCGATCTGCGTAATGATGGGCCGTGCTATCACTGCCTGTTCCCGGAAGGTGAGGATGTCGAGGAAGTGCGCTGCGCCGTGATGGGCGTGTTCGCGCCGCTGACCGGCATCGTAGGCGCCACCCAGGCGGCCGAGGCGCTGAAACTGATCATTGGCTGTGGCACCTCGCTGGCAGGCCGCCTGCTGTTGCTTGACGGTCTGCGCATGGAGTGGCGCAGCATCAGTGTGCTGCGTGACCCTGACTGCACGGTGTGCGCAGGCGTGGAACGGGTCGATGGCGGCAATCTTTCCCTGGCCGCTAGCCGCTAGCCCCTCACACCAGGATTTCAGTCGGCGGCGGATGCCCCAGAAAGGCCTGCGGGCTTGCGCTCGCGCCATAGGCGCCGGACTGAAAGACCACCACCAGATCCCCCGGCTGCGCGTCGGCCAGCGCCATGCGCTCGGCGAGCACATCGAGTGGCGTGCATAGCGGCCCGACGACGTTGGCTACCAGCGTGCGCGGCGCGTCCATGCGATTGCCGATGGCCACCGGGAAGTTCTTGCGGATGACCTGCCCGAAGTTGCCCGAGGCCGCCAGATGGTGGTTGAGACCCCCGTCGCACACCAGAAAGACCTGACCGCGTGATTCCTTGCGGTCGACAACACGGCACACATACACGCCAGCCTCGCCTACCAGATAGCGGCCGAGTTCGAGCGCGAGACTGGCTCCGGGCAGTCGCGTGTCCGCCTCATCGAGCAGCGTCGCGAGATTGTCGGCGATCGGCGCCAGATCGAGGCGGCTATCGCCGGGAAAGTACGGGATCCCGAAGCCGCCCCCCAGATTGAGCACACGCACCGGTGCCGGGGCGTGCTCGGCCAGGCGCACGGCCAGTGCGAAGGACAGCCGTTGCGCCTCGACGATGGCATCGGCGCGCAGGTTCTGCGAGCCGGCGAAAATGTGGAAGCCCTCGAAGGCCAGCCCCATCTGGCCGATCTCGTCGAGCAGCGCCGGGACGGCCTCGGCATCGACGCCGAAGGGCTTGGCGCCGCCGCCCATGCGCATGCCTGAACTTTTGAGCTCGAAGTCGGGATTGACGCGCACCGCCACGCGCGCCGCTCGACCGTCGCGCGTGCCGATGTCGGCCAGTTCGCGCGCCTCACGCAGGGATTCGATATTGAGCAGCACCCCGGCCTCGACCGCACGTTCCAGTTCCTCGCGTGACTTTCCCGGGCCGGCGAAGCTGATGGCGGCCGCGCTAGCGCCAGTCTGCAGCGCCAGCGCGAGTTCTCCGCCGGAGGCCACGTCCAGCCCGTCGACGCGAGTGGCCAGGTGGCGCACCAGCTCGGGATGGGGGTTGGCCTTGATGGCGTAGTGCAGTTCGATGCGCGCGGGCAGGGTCTTGCGCAACTCGCTCGCGCGCGCATCAAGCAGGGCGCGATCGTAAGCGAAGAACGGTGTTCCGCCGGCGCGTACTGCGAGTTCGCTCAGGGAAATGCCGCCGACGACGAGTTCTCCGTCGCGTACGACGAACTGGTCCATTGGTGCGTGTACGGGACTGGGTCTTGCGCCGGTCTCGCTCATGATTCCTCGCCGGCGCGCTCGGCGAGCGCCTTGCGGTCGATCTTGCCATTGGCGTTGCGCGGCAGCGGGCCGCTGCGCACCTCGATGTGCGCCGGCACCATGTAGGCCGGCACGCGTGCCCGGCATTCGGTCAGCAGCGCCTCGACGTCGACCGTGTCGCATGCCGGCGTGACGACGGCGTGGATGGTCTGGCCAAGATTGGCGTCGGGCAGGCCGAAAGCCACGCATTCGCCGACCATGCGCGTGGCGTAGAGGACTTCCTCGATTTCGGTTGGACTGACGCGATAGCCCGAGGTCTTGATCATCTCGTCGCGCCGGCCGATGAAATACAGGTAGCCATCCTCGTCGCGCCGAACCGTGTCACCCGAGAACACGGCGATCTCGGGTAGTACCAACCCGTCACAACGGCACGACAGATGGGCGGGCAGTGCCCGAAAGCGCTCGGCCGTCTTTTCCACGTCGTTCCAGTAGCCCAGCGCCACCAGCGGGCCGCGCTGCACGAGCTCGCCCGGCTCGTGCGGCGCGCATTCGGAACCATCCTCGCGCAGCACCAGCACCTCGGCGTTGGGGATGGCCTTGCCGATCGAACCGGGGCGCGCGTCGATGTCCTCGGGCGGCAGATAGGTCGCGCGGAAGGCTTCGGTCAGGCCGTACATCAGGTAGGGGCGGGTCGCCGGCAGCTTGGCACGCAGCGTGCGCAGCGTGTCGAAGGGCATGCGCCCGCCGGTCGAGGCGATGTAGCGCAGATGCTCGTCCGTGCCCTGGGGCCAGTCCAGCCGTGCGAGCTGGATCCACAGTGCGGGTACGGCGGTCAGCCCGGTGATGCGTTCGCGCGTCACCGCCTTGAGCACGTCGCGCGGCAGCAGATAGTTGAGCAGCACCACGCGCGCGCCGCAATGAAAGGCCGTCGTCAGTTGCGAGAAGCCCGCATCGAAGGAAAGAGGAAGGGCTGCGAGCAACACGTCGTTGGCGTGGTTGGCCAGATACTGCGACACGCTCTGCGCGCCGGCAACGAGGTTGCGGTGCGAGAGCACCACCCCTTTGGGGCGTCCGGTGCTGCCCGATGTGTAGAGAATGGCCGCCATGTCGCTGTCGATCACGCGGCTGCCCGGATGCGCTGGCGCGTCCAGCAGTTCGGCCCAGCGGTGCGTGGTCGTGCCCTCGAAGCGAGGCAGCTCTTCCAGTTCCCCGGTGACCACGATCTGGCGCAAGTCGTGGCAGCGCGTCAGCGTGCGATCGAGCAGTGGAAGGCGCTCGGCGCTGGTGACCAGCACGCGCACGTTGCAGTCGCGCAGGATGTGGCCGACCTGCTCGGGCTTGAGTAGCGGATTGAGCGGCACGAAGGTGCCGCCCGCGGCAGTCGTGCCAAATGCGGTGGCGACGAACTCTGGTCGCTTGTCCAGATAGATCGCGACGCGCTCGCCGCGCGCCAGTCCGAAGCTGGCTAGCCCGCCGGCCACGCCCTGGCACAAAGTGGCGAGCTCGGCGTAGTCGAGCGTGCGTGTGCCGGCAGTCAGCGCGTTTGCGTCCGGCGTGCGATGGGCTGCGGAGAGGACCAGTTCGTGCAGCAAGGTGGTGCTGTTCATGCGGCTCCGTGAGGCAGGCGTGACCGGATCGTCGGTCGGACGCGAGAGTGCAAGTATAATGCGCGACTCGCCGTCTGCCGCCCGTGCAGCCGACGGCCAACGATGAGGCTGGTTATTTGAACACGCAGCACACAGTCCTGCAGTTGCTTGACGAGGTTCTCGCGCTCGATGGTCGAGGGCTGGCCTTCGAGCGTTCGACGCCGTTGCTCGGCAGCGTGCCCGAACTCGATTCGATGGCAGTGCTGGCGGTCATTCAGGAGATCGAGATCCGCTTCGGCATCGAGGTGCCCGACGACGAAGTCGACGGCAGTTCGTTCGAGACCGTTGGCACTGTCGTCGATTTCGTCGAGCGTCTATCAAAGCGCTGAGCGCCGTCGTTCCTTGATGTTTCGTTGGTCGGGCGCGGATTCAGTTCCGATGGCCCGCTGCAACGAAATGCGGGTTGTCGAATCCCGGCTTGCCATAGCCCAGAGGGTCGCCGTCGACCGTGTCGACAAACCCGCCGGCGGCCGCGAGCACCGCATGTCCGGCTGCAATGTCCCATTCCATGGTGCGGCCCAGACGCGGGTAAAGATCGGCCTCTCCGGCCGCCACCAGACACAGCTTGAGCGACGAACCCGCGCCGATGCGCTGTGCGACCCTGCGCCCGTCCAGAAAAGCGTCGAGCGCGTCGGCATCCCCATGTGAACGACTTGCCACCACCGTCAGGCCCTCGGCGGGCGGGACGCGCGTGGCGATTGCGCGTCGCTTTCCTGCGTCCTCGACGAAGGCTCCGACGCCGGCCGCACCGGCGAACAGGCGGTCGAGCGCCGGCGCGAACACCACGCCGATCGTGGGCTCGCCATTCTCGACGAGCGCGATGTTGACGGTGAATTCGCCGTTGCGCGAGATGAACTCGCGCGTGCCGTC
The DNA here is from genome assembly GCA_963975885.1 of uncultured Azoarcus sp. Classification (GTDB taxonomy): domain Bacteria; phylum Pseudomonadota; class Gammaproteobacteria; order Burkholderiales; family Rhodocyclaceae; genus Pseudazoarcus. The sequence continues at coordinate 70,497 of CAXBIS010000014.1, read as the reverse complement.
GAGCGGGTCGACCAGCCAGAAGTGCGTGCCGACCTGCGGAATGTGACCGGCGGATACCGCTTCTTCGGCCACCAACGGGATATCCGGGGCGACCTTCTTGAGTGCCTGCGCGATCAAGACTTCGGCGCGCTCGTCGGCTTCGGTCACGGGGGAGGCGTCTTCCTTGCCGCGCACCTCGAAGTCGGTGCCGTAAACGTCGAGGATCACGCGGCCTGCGTCACGGGCCACCGGCAGCAGACGTTCGAGCAGGGCACGGCGTTGTTCGGGTTCGAGCGGCATCGGCTTCCTTCTGGCGAGCTTGCTTCACAAGCCGGCTATTATAGAGGCTTGTCCGGCACCGCCCTGGCGGCGCCCCGACCCGACGGACGGAACCCCTGATGACGCTGACCCATCTGCAACGCCTCGAAGCGGAGAGCATCCATATCCTGCGCGAGGTGGTCGCCGAGGTCGACAAGCCGGTGATGCTCTATTCCATCGGCAAGGACAGTGCAGTGATGCTGCACCTGGCGATGAAGGCCTTCCACCCGGCGGTACCGCCGTTTCCGTTGCTGCACGTCGACACCCGCTGGAAGTTCCGCGACATGTACGCGTTTCGCGAGCGCATGGCGCGTGAGTCCGGCATGGAACTGATCGTGCACATCAATCCCGAGGGCGTGGCGCGCGACATCAATCCGTTCACGCACGGCTCGGCCATCCACACCGACATCATGAAGACCGAGGGGCTCAAGCAGGCGCTCGACAAGTACGGTTTCGATGCCGCCTTCGGCGGTGCGCGCCGCGACGAGGAAAAGAGTCGCGCCAAGGAGCGCGTGTTCTCGTTTCGCAGCGCCCAGCATCGCTGGGACCCGAAGAACCAGCGTCCCGAACTGTGGAAGCTCTACAACGCGCGCAAGCACAAGGGCGAATCGATGCGCGTGTTTCCGATCTCGAACTGGACCGAGCTCGACATCTGGCAGTACATCCACCTCGAGAACATCCCGATCGTACCGCTCTACTACGCCGCCGAACGCCCGGTGGTCGAGCGCGACGGCACCTTGATCATGGTCGACGACGAGCGCATGCCGCTGGCCCCAGGCGAGCGCCCGATGATGAGGAAGGTGCGATTCCGCACGCTCGGCTGCTACCCGCTGACCGGCGCGGTGGAGTCCGAAGCCGACACGCTGACCGCGATCATCCAGGAGATGCTGCTCACCCGCACCTCCGAGCGCCAGGGGCGGGTCATCGACCACGATTCGGCCGCATCGATGGAGAAGAAGAAGCAAGAGGGGTACTTTTGACATGGCGCATGTCTCCGATCTGATCGCCACGGACATCGAGCAATATCTGGAAAGGCACGAGAAGAAGGGGCTGTTGCGCTTCATCACCTGCGGCAGCGTAGACGACGGCAAGAGCACGCTGATCGGTCGACTGCTGTTCGAGTCCAAGATGCTCTTCGAGGATCAGCTCGCCGCGGTCGAGGCCGACTCGAAGAAGTGGGGCACGCAGGGCGACGCGATCGACTTCGCGCTGCTCGTCGACGGGCTGGCGGCCGAGCGCGAGCAGGGCATCACCATCGATGTCGCCTACCGTTTCTTCTCGACCGATACGCGCAAGTTCATCGTCGCCGACACGCCCGGTCACGAGCAGTACACGCGCAACATGGTCACCGGCGCGTCGACGGCGGATGCCGCGGTGCTGATGGTCGACGCCCGTCGTGGCGTGCTCACGCAGACTCGGCGCCACAGCTATCTGGTGAATCTGCTGGGCATCCGCCATGTCGTGGTCGCCATCAACAAGATGGATCTGGTCGGTTACGACGAGCAGGTGTTCGCGCGCACCGTCGACGACTACCGCGAGTTCGCCGCGCAACTCGGTCTGCAGGGCGTCACGTTCATTCCGATGTCGGCCCTTGCGGGCGACAACATCGTCGAGCCCTCGGCGGCCATGCCGTGGTATCGCGGCACCACGCTGATGGGCTGGCTGGAGACGGTTGAGGTCGACGACGAGCGCATGCAGCGTGCGCCGCTGCGCATGCCGGTGCAGTGGGTCAATCGTCCGAACCTGGATTTCCGCGGTTTCGCCGGCACGCTGGCTGGCGGCATCCTGCGTCCGGGGGATCGCGTACGCGTCCAGCCCTCGGGGCGCGAGAGTACGGTGACGCGCATCGTCACGCGCGATGGCGATCTCGAGCAGGCGGTGGCGGGCCAGTCGGTCACGCTGACGCTCGCCGACGAGGTCGACGTCTCGCGCGGCGACATGCTCTCGGCGGCGGATGCGCCGGCGGAAGTCGCCGACCAGTTCGAATGCACGCTGGTGTGGATGGCCGACGAGCCGATGCTCCCCGGGCGGCCTTATCAGCTCAAGATCGGCGCGCGCACGGTCAGCGCGACGGTCACCGCGATCAAGCACCAGATCAACGTCAACACGCTCGAGCACAACGCGGCGCGTACGCTCGAACTCAACGGCATCGCCGAGTGCAATCTGAGCCTTGACCGGCCGGTGGCTTTCGACCCCTACGAAGTCAATCGCGACACCGGCGGCTTCATCCTCATCGACCGCCTGTCCAACCATACGGTCGGCGCCGGCATGCTGCGCTTCGCGCTGCGCCGCGCGCACAATATCCACATGCAGCCTGTCGACGTCGACAAGGCCGCGCGCGCCGCGATGAAGACGCACAAGCCCTGTGTGCTGTGGTTCACCGGCCTGTCGGGCGCGGGCAAGTCGACCATCGCCAACCTCGTCGAGAAGCGCCTGCATGCGCGCGGCTGCCACACTTATCTGCTCGACGGCGACAATGTGCGTCACGGGCTCAATCGCGATCTGGGCTTTACCGACGCGGACCGCGTCGAGAACATCCGCCGTGTCGCCGAGGTCGCGCGCCTGATGGTCGACGCCGGTCTGATCGTGATTACCGCCTTCATCTCGCCGTTCCGCGCCGAGCGGCGTCTGGCGCGTGCGCGCGTCGAAGAGGGCGAGTTCTTCGAGGTCTTCGTCGACACGCCGCTACACCGTGCGGAAGAGCGCGACCCCAAGGGCTTGTACGGCAAGGCCCGACGCGGCGAACTGAAGAACTTCACTGGCGTCGATTCGCCCTACGAGGCCCCCGAAGCGCCGGAGCTGCGCATCGACACCACCACGCTGGGCGAGGACGAGGCCGCCGAGCGCATCGTCGCGCTGCTCGTCGAGCGTGGCGTGATCGGCGGCTGAGGTTCTGGGGCGTGTCTCGCCCTACTTGCTCTTGATCATCGTGCCCACGCCGTGATCGGTAAGGATCTCGAGCAACAGGCAGTGCTCGACGCGCCCGTCGATGACGTGCACCGACTTGACCCCGCTGCGTGCCGCATCCAGCGCCGAGCCGATCTTGGGCAGCATCCCGCCCGAGAGCGTGCCGTTGTCCACCAGTTCATCGATTTCGCGCGGGGTGAGCCCCGTGAGCAGCTTGCCGTTCTCGTCGAGCACGCCCGGCGTGTTGGTCAGCAGCACGAGTTTTTCGGCATGCAGGATCTCGGCGAGCTTGCCGGCGACCACGTCGGCATTGATGTTGTAGGTCTCGCCGGCTTCGCCAACGCCGATGGGTGCGATCACCGGGATGAAGTCACCCTTGTCGAGAAACGAGATCAGGCTGGGGTCGATGCCGGTGATCTGTCCCACCTGACCGACGTCGATGACGTCGCCCGGCGGCGCGTCCTTCTTCTGCATCAACAGCTTTTTGGCGCGGATGAAACCGGCGTCCTTGCCGGTCAGGCCCACCGCCTTGCCGCCGTGCTGGTTGATCAGGTTGACGATTTCCTTGTTGACCTGGCCGCCGAGCACCATCTCGACCAGATCCATGGTTTCGGCATCGGTCACGCGCATGCCCTGGATGAACTCGCCCTTCTTGCCGACGCGCTGGAGCAGATTCTCGATCTGCGGTCCGCCGCCGTGCACGATCACCGGATTCATGCCGACGAGCTTGAGCAGCACGACGTCGCGCGCAAAGCAGTCCTTCAGCTGCGGGTCGGTCATCGCGTTACCGCCGTACTTGATGACGATGGTCTTGTCGAAGAAGCGCTGGATGTAGGGCAGGGCTTCGGCGAGGATCTCGGCCTTCAGGGCGGGGGCGACCTGACGGGTGGCTTTTTCGGTCATCGATGGCTTCCTTTTCGGGATCGCGCCGATTGTAGGCGATTCGCCCTCCCGCGGTCGATGCGCCAACGCACGCTGTCGTGCGACTGAAAGAATACTGCGCGACAATGACCGGCCGGCCGGCGGCGACCGGCGACATCAGTGAACGGAGCACGAATGCGGATTGCGGTTTTCGGTACGGGGTACGTCGGCCTGGTCACCGGTGCGTGTCTGGCCGACGTCGGCCATCAGGTGATGTGTGTCGACGTCGACGCGGCCAAGATCGAGGCCCTGCAACGCGGCAGGATCCCGATCTACGAACCCGGGTTGGAGCCCGTCGTGCGGCGCAATTACGCCGAGGGACGGCTGGCCTTCACCACCGATGCGGCGCGCGCCGTGGCCTTCGGCGAGTTGCAGTTCATCGCGGTGGGCACGCCGCCGGACGAGGATGGTTCGGCCGATCTGCAGTATGTGCTTGCGGTGGCGCGCACCATCGGTCGTCACATGGACGCCTACAAGATCGTCGTCGACAAGTCGACCGTGCCCGTGGGCACGGCCGAGCGCGTGGGGGAGGCGATTGCCCGCGAGTTGGCCACGCGCGATGTGAGCATCGATTTCGACGTGTGCTCCAACCCCGAATTCCTCAAGGAAGGCGCGGCCATCGAGGACTTCACCAAGAGTCCGCGCATCGTCGTCGGCACCGATTCCGAGCGCGTACGCGCGGCCATGCGCGAGTGTTACGCGCCCTACAGCCGCAACCGCGACAAGATCCTGTTCATGGATGTGCGCGCGGCGGAACTGACCAAGTACGCGGCCAACGCGATGCTCGCGACCAAGATCAGTTTCATGAACGAGATCGCCAACCTGGCCGAACGCCTCGGTGCGGACATTGAGCAGGTGCGTCTGGGCATCGGTTCGGATCCGCGCATCGGCTACCACTTCATCTATCCGGGTTGCGGCTACGGCGGTTCGTGCTTTCCCAAGGACGTGCAGGCGCTCGCGCGCACCGCGCGCGAGGTCGGCTACGAGGCCGAACTGCTCGACGCGGTCGAGTCCGTCAATCACCGTCAGAAACGTGTGCTCTTCGACAGGCTCGTGCAGGTCTTCGACGGCGATCTGGCTGGGCGCACGATCGCGTTATGGGGCCTGGCCTTCAAGCCCGATACCGACGACATGCGCGAGGCGCCCAGCCGGGTGCTGATGGAGGCGCTGTGGGCGGCCGGTGCGCGTGTGCGAGCCTTCGACCCGCAGGCGATGGACGAGACCGCGCGCATCTACGGCGTGCGCGACGACCTGGAACTGATGTCCGAGCGCTATGCGGCGGTCGACGGCGCCGATGCGCTGGTCATCTGTACCGAATGGAAGCCGTTCCGTGCCGCGGACTTCGCGCGTTTGCGCGCCCTGCTGGCACGGCCTGTGGTCGTCGATGGCCGCAACCTGTACGAGCCGCGCACGATGCGCGAAGCCGGCCTGATGTATTACGCGGTGGGTCGCGGCGAGTCGCTCGCGGGGCACTGAGACTTCAGCGCGTGCGCCGCGCGCCCAGTTCGGGCAGGCGCAGGATGGCGTCGCGGTTCGACCACGAGAAGGCCAGCGCCGCTGCCTCCTCGTGCGGCAGCCACTGCTGGGCGACATGTTCGCCCGCGGCGAGCTGCACTTCGACCGCATCGGGGATGCACACACTGAACACATGCTCGGTATTGTGCGTGACGTCTGGCGCATACATCGGCCGCCACGGGCCGCGAATTCGGAAACGGTTGGTGTGGCGCCAGTCGTGAAAGTCGGACGCATCGAGTACCAGGCCGGTCTCTTCGGCGACCTCGCGTACGGCCGCGGCGAGCGGCGTCTCGCCCACTTCAAGACTGCCGGTGATCGATTGCCAGTGTTCCGCCGGCCGGGCGCGCTCGATCAGCAGTACCTGCAGGTCGGGCGTGTGGATCACGACGAGGACGGAAACAGGGATGCGGTAGGGCCTGGGCGCTGCGCTCATGAATGCTTGAGGTCGGGTATCGGGTCGGTGACGAGCAGCCACAACGGTGGCGAATCGGCGGCCGTGTCGTCGGCGCGTTCGGAAAGGATGTCGAGCAGTGTGGTGCCGGGCTCGCGCGTGGCGTCCAGGTGCTCGAAGACGAACATGCGCGCGGACGCCTCGGGTAGCCAGCCCAGATCGGCCAGGCAGTCGGCGAGCGCATCCCAGTTGTGCCCGAACCAGGCCGGAAAGGCGAGTGTGGCCGCGATGCGTTCGAGCAGATCGGCCTTGTCGCGACAGTCGGCCAGTTCAATGCAGCGCACGTCGACGCCACCCGCCTGCGCCTGAGCGATCAGTGTGTCGATGCGGGTACTCCCGCAGCGATACAGGCCGTCGTTGGTGAGTTCCAGCAGGTTCTCCGGCGCGTACTGGGGCGTCATCGCGGTGCCTCGATGCGCCGGAAGCTGCGGTAGTGATCGGCCGTGTAGTAGAACACTTCGGGCGGGTCGCCGCCGGTGACGATGCGCCGTGCACCGCGATCCGCTGCGCCGGGAGTGGGCACCGTGTACTCGCGGTTGTGGAAGGTCGAGCCGTCCTTGCGGTACGGGAATGGGCCGTCGCGCAGGATCAGTCCCAGCGTTTCGATGGCCTCTGCGGGAAGTTCGGCGCGCGCAACGACATCGCTTGTGCGCACGTCCGGGCCGCCCCTGCGCTCGGGCAGCAACGCCGAGAGCAGCGCCGCGCATAGCAGCAGGAGGAACAGCAGGCGATAGAAGAGGCGGGTACTCACGCCGGAGGTGCGCCCGGTTTGCTCTTGGATGCGTCGGTCGCGGTCTGCGCGGCATGCGGCTGCATGCCGTACTTGCGCTCCAACCCGGCCATGAAGTTGATCATCGCGTCGAGCTTGGGGTTGGACGGGTCGAGCTTGCGCGTGCGCGCGATCAGGCTGCGTGCTTCCTCGGCCATGCGTTCACTCCAGCCGTTGTGTTCGATGTGGCGCAGCAAAGCCAGCGCGGCATTGAACAGCACGCTCGGATTTCCTGGCATCTTGCGCACGGCGCCCAGCATCTCGGCCACGGCGCCGTCGTAATCGCCCGCCTGGGCCAGCTTGGCGCCGGCGGCGACGTAGCCGCGCACCTCGGCATGCAGGCGTTCCTCGACCTGTTCGGACAGATCCTTGCGGCCGTGTTCGTCGAGCAGCGCGCGGGTCTGGTGGATGGTGGTCTCGTCCGACGCCTTGCGCAGGATCTCGCCGACCAGCGCGCCGCCCTCGTCGTCCAGGCCGGCCGCCAGGCATTCGCGGACGATGTCGTGTTTGAGTTCCAGCGGCAGATCATCGGAGTCGAGCGCCGCGCGTGCCGCGGCCTGCGCAGCACTGCGCGCCGCCTCGCCATCGCGTGCATGACGGGCGATCATCGCCTTGCCGAGCGCGGCGCAGGCCTTGGCCGCGGGCAAGGCGCCCATGCTCTTTTCCAGGTCGGCGACCGTGGCGCGTGCATTGTCGGCGTTGTTCTGCAAGATCTGGACGCGCGCGAGTGCAACGTGATCGGCCGGGTCGCGGAATTCGGAGCGCTTTCCCAGTTGCACGACCTGGTGCAGGGCCTGCTCGGCGCGCTCGAGCTCGCCGATGCTGGTGGCGAGCTTGCCGAAGCGTCGCAGGCGGCCCAGGCGCCGCGGCGAGCGTCGCAGCGCGTCGTTCAGCGCTTCGGCCGCGCGCGGCGCGTGACCGGCCAGCTCACGGCACAGCGCGAGCAGATCGTAGGCGTCGAGATAATGTTCGCTCTCTTCGACCAGGTCTTCGAGGATGGGCTCGGCCTCGTCGTAGCGTTCGGCGGCGATGAGTACGCGCGCGCGCCCGAGCTTGGCCCAGGGCGCGCCGGTGGCTTCGATGACCTCGGCGTAGAGGTGGTCGGCCTGGTCGAGCCGGCCCTGTTCAAGGGCGATCTCGCCGCGCAGACGCATGAAGTCGATGCGCCACTGCGGATGACGCAGTTCGGCGCGCTCGCAGGCCGCAGCGGCCTCGATCGGCTGACCGTTCTCCATCAGCCGATAAGCCGCGCGGAAGGCCTCGCGCTTGGCCACTGCGCGTTCGATGCGCGCTTGCAGCGTGCCCGGCGTGAGCGGCTTGAGGATGTAGTCGTCGGGGGCGAGCTCGGCCGCGCCGACGACGCGTTCGTAGCTGCGCTCGCTCGAGATCATGATGAACAGTGTGTCGAGCGGGATGATGTGACGGGATCGCAGATCTTCGAGCAGATGCTGGCCATCCTGATTGTCGTCGCCGAGATCGTGCTCGCACAGGATCAGGTCGAAGCGGCGCGAACGCAGGCGGTTGATCGCGGTGCCGGCCGAGCCGGCGGTGTGCACCTCGCGGATGCCGAACTGGTCCAGCATGCCGCGCAGGTGTGCGCGCATGTTGTGGTTCGCCGCAATGACGAGAACTTCAAGGGCGTCGAGCTGGCTCATGGCGATGACGGGCGCCGGAATGGGGTGGCCCGTGCCGTCTAGCTTACGGCAGGAGCCGTCGGAACAGAAGCCGGGCGCGTGCGCCCGGCGTGTTTCAGTCCTTGCTGACCTCGACCTGGGTCTCGACCTTCTGGCGCAGGCGGATGTGCAGTTCGCGCAACTGGCGCTCGTCGACATCGCTGGGCGCTTCGGTGAGCAGGCACTGGGCACGCTGAGTCTTGGGGAAGGCGATCACGTCGCGGATGGACTCGGCCCCACTCATCAGCGTGACGATGCGGTCCAGGCCGAAGGCCAGACCTCCGTGCGGCGGCGCGCCATAGCGCAGCGCGTCGAGCAGGAAGCCGAACTTCGTGCGGGCTTCTTCTTCGCTGATGCCCAGCGCGCGGAAGACCTGGCTCTGCATGTCGGCGCGATGGATACGCACCGATCCGCCGCCGATTTCCCAACCGTTGAGCGCGAGGTCGTAGGCCTTGGCCAGGCAGGCGCCCGGATCGGACTCGAGCAGTCCAAAGTGCGCGTCCTTGGGTGCCGTGAACGGATGGTGGCAGGCCGTCCAGCGCTTGTCGTCCTCGTCGTACTCGAACATCGGGAAGTCGACCACCCACACCGGGCACCAGGCCTCGCCGTTGAGGAATCCCTTCTCGTGACCGAGCTTGACGCGCAGCGCGCCGAGCGCGTCGTTGACCACCTTGGCCTTGTCCGCGCCGAAGAAGATCAGGTCGCCCGACTGCGCACCGGTGCGCTCTAGGATGGTGGCCAGCGCGCGCTCGTGAAGGTTCTTGACGATGGGCGACTGCAGGCCTTCCTCGTTGAGTTTGGTGGCGTCATTGACCTTGATGTAGGCCAGTCCGCGTGCGCCGTAGATGCCGACGAACTTGGTGTACTCGTCGATCTCGCCGCGGGTCAGTTCGCCGCCGCCGGGCACGCGCAGCGCCGCAACGCGCCCGCCGCTGGTGGCCGGGCCGGAGAAGACCTTGAAGGCGACGTCTTCGACCGCGTCGGTGACGTCGACCAGTTCCAGCGTCACGCGCAGGTCGGGCTTGTCCGAGCCGTAGCGGCGCATCGCCTCGGCGTAGGCGAGGCGCGGGAAGGGCGAGGGCAGCTCGACATTCATCGCGTCCTGGAATACGTAACGGATCAGCTCCTCGATGACGGCGGTGATCTCGGCCTCGTTCATGAACGAGGTCTCGATATCGACCTGGGTGAACTCGGGCTGGCGGTCGGCGCGCAGGTCTTCGTCGCGGAAGCACTTGGTAATCTGGTAGTAACGGTCGAAGCCGGCGACCATCAGCAACTGCTTGAACAGCTGCGGCGACTGCGGCAGCGCGAAGAACTGCCCCGGATGCACGCGCGAGGGCACGAGGTAGTCGCGCGCGCCCTCGGGCGTGCTCTTGGTGAGCATCGGTGTTTCGACGTCGACGAAACCGTGATCGTCGAGGAAGCGGCGGAAAGCGCGTGCCACGCGATAGCGCAGCATCAGGTTCTCCTGCATCTGCGGGCGGCGCAGGTCGACCACACGATGGGTCAGGCGCACGGTCTCGGACAGGTTGTCGTCATCGAGCTGGAACGGCGGCGTGACCGCGGCGTTGAGCACCTCGATATCGTGGCACAACACCTCGATCTCGCCCGAGGTCAGGGCGGCGTTCTCGGTGCCGGCGGGGCGGCGGCGCACCAGGCCTTCGATGCGCAACACGTATTCGCTGCGTACCGATTCGGCGATCGCGAACATGTCCGCGCGGTCCGGGTCGCACACCACCTGCACCAGACCTTCACGGTCGCGCAGGTCGATGAAGATTACCCCGCCGTGATCGCGGCGGCGGTGCACCCAGCCACAAAGGGAGACGCTCTGGTCGAGATCGGCAGCCGTGACCTGGCCGCAGTAATGAGTACGCATGTGGTGTTCCGAACGGTTGGGGCCGGCCGCGCATCACTGCATGCGGCCGGGCCGATGATGCGGGAGGTCAGTGGCAGCCGCAGCCGCCCGTACTGCACGCAGAGGGCGCGGAAGAAGACGATTCGCCGCTGCCCGACTCGGCCGGTTTGGCCGCGGGCGCGCTGCCCGAATTCTTGAAGTCGGTCGCGTACCAGCCGCTTCCCTTGAGCTGGAAGCCGGCCGCCGAGACCAGCTTGGTGTAGGTCTCGGCCCCGCATTCGGGGCAAGTGGTCAGCAGCGCGGCCCCCATCTTCTGGAGATGTTCCTTCTGCGCGCCGCACGTCGTGCATCGATATTCGTAGATCGGCATGGCAACCTCTGCAAGCAAGCGGTGAATTTTAGCAGAACAGCGTACTTGCGATGGGGGCAGGATGGCCCGAATTCAAGAGGCCGCTGCCGACCCTCAGAATCCGCCCAGGTAGGCCCGGGTGATGCGCTCGCCCCAGAACAGGGCCAGCACGCCGGCCGCGGCCAGGTAGGGGCCGAACGGGATGGGCACGTTGCGTCCGTGGCGTGCGAGCACGATCAGCGCGATGCCGACCACGGCGCCGACCAGCGATGAGAACAGGATCACCAGCGGCAGCATCTGCCAGCCCAGCCACGCGCCGATGGCCGCGAGCAGCTTGAAGTCGCCGTAACCCATGCCTTCCTTGCCGGTGACGAGCTTGAACAGCCAGAACACGGACCACAGGCTCAGATAGCCGGCCATCGCGCCGATGACCGACTCGGCAAGCGGCACGAAGGATTCGCCCAGGTTCATCAGCAAGCCCAGCCACAGCAGCGGCAACGTGATCTGGTCCGGCAGCAGCTGGGTATCCACATCGATGAAGGCCAGCGCGATCATCGCCCATACGAAGATCAGTGCGCCGATCAGCGCAAGGCTCGCCCCGAAGTGTACGGCGGCGTAGCCACTGACCAGACCGGTGAGCAGTTCGACCACCGGGTAGCGACGCCCGATCGGGGCGCTGCAATGGCCGCAGCGCCCGCGCAGCACCACATAGCTGACCAACGGGATGTTCTCGAACGCGCCGATGCGGTGGCCGCAGTGTGGGCAGGACGAGCGTGGAACCGCGAGATTGTAGGGAGGCGCGGCCGGCGTGGTCTCGCCGCGAAGCTCGGCTGCCTGGGCCTGCCACTCGTATTCCATCATTCGCGGCAGGCGATGGATCACGACGTTCAGGAAGCTCCCGACGAACAGTCCCAGCAACACGCACAGCGTGACCAGGGCGACGGGGTCTCGGAGGAAGTCGATCATTGGGTCCATGCGCGCCGCGGCCGGAGCCGCGACGCCGGAGAGCGGCTCAGACGACGCCGCCGAGCTTGAAGATGGGCAGATACATCGCGATCACGAGACCGCCGATGATGGTGCCGAGGAAGACCATGATGGCCGGCTCGAGCAGTTGCGACAGGCCCGCGACCGCGTCGTCGACTTCCTGTTCGTAGAAGTCAGCGACCTTGCCGAGCATCGCGTCGAGCTCGCCCGACTCCTCGCCGATCGAGACCATCTGCACCACCATCACCGGAAAGACCTCGGCGTTCTGCATGGCCACGGTGAGGCTGGTGCCGGTGGAGACTTCGGTCTGGATCTGCCGCGTGGCGGTCAGATAGACGTGGTTGCCCGACGCGCCGCCGACCGAATCGAGCGCCTCGACCAGCGGCACGCCGGCGGCGAACATCGTCGACAGCGTGCGCGCCCAGCGCGCAACGGTCGCCTTGCGCACGATGTCGCCGATGACCGGCAGCCGGAGCAGGGCCCGGTCGAGCAGGTTCTGTGCGGCGGGCGATCGTTTGTACAGATACGCCGTGATCATCACGGTGGCCACCATTACGCCCAGGATCACGTACCACCACTGGACGAAGGCGTCGGAAATGGCCAGTACCAGCAGGGTCGGTGCGGGCAGGTCGGCGCCGAAGCTCTCGAAGACCTTCTTGAACTCGGGAATGACGAACAGCATCATCACCGCGATCACGAGACCGGCGACGACGACGACAGCTGCCGGATAGAACATCGCCGACTTGATCTTGCTCTTGATCGCGAGGATCTTTTCCTTGTAGGTCGCCAGGCGTTCGAGCAGGTTGTCGAGGATGCCGGCCTGTTCGCCGGCGGCAACCAGGTTGCAGAACAGGCGGTCGAAGTACTGCGGATGGCGGGAGAAGGCCGCCGCAAGGCTGGAGCCGGTCTCGACGTCGTTGCGGATGTCGTTGAGCAGTCGCGCGAAGCTGGGGTTGGTCGCGCCCTTGATGCCGATGTCGAAGGCCTGCAGCAGTGGCACTCCCGAGCGCATCATGGTCGCGAGCTGGCGAGTGAACAGCGCGATGTCCTTCTCGCCGATGCGCCGTCCGCGCGAGAGCTTCTGCTTTTTGATGCGGGTGACGATGACGCCCTGGCGGCGCATCGTGACATGCACGACGTTCTCACCGCTGGCGCGAAGTTCGCCGCGCACGATCTTGCCGTTCTTGTCCTTGCCTTCCCAATTGAACAGGTGCTCCCTGGGGCGCAGGGGGGAAGCGCGTCGTGCCGGTGCTGAGGTCGCCATGGAGTCGGGCTGTCCGTTCAGTCGTTGGTGTTCGCGAGCACTTCCTCGAGCGAGGTGATGCCCTGCTTGACCTTGAGCAGGCCCGAGGCGCGCAGGTCGCGTACGCCTTCGTTGCGTGCCTGGTCGGCGATGTCGATCGAGCTGCAGTTGGTCATGATCATGCGCGCCATCTCGTCGGAGACCGGCATCACCTGGTAGATGCCGACGCGCCCGCGGTAGCCCGACCCGTTGCAGCGCTCGCAGCCGACCGGGCCCTGGGGTTGCCAGCTGCCGTCGATGTCCTCGGCCGGAAAGCCTGCCTGCAGCAAGGCTTCGACCGGGATATCCACGGGCTTCTTGCACGAGCACAGCCGGCGTGCCAGCCGCTGCGCCGAGATCAGGACCACCGACGAGGCGATGTTGAACGGTGCCACCCCCATATTGCGCAGACGCTCGAGCGTCGACGGTGCATCGTTGGTGTGCAGTGTGGACAGCATCAGGTGGCCGGTCTGCGCGGCCTTGATCGCAATTTCGGCGGTTTCGAGTTCACGGATCTCGCCGACCATGATGATGTCCGGATCCTGGCGCAGAAAGGCGCGCAGCGCGGCGGCGAAGGTCAGCCCGGCCTTCTCGTGGATATTGACCTGGTTGATGCCCGAGATGTTGATTTCGGCCGGATCCTCGGCGGTGGAAATGTTGGTGCCCGCCGTGTTGAGGATGTTCAGGCAGGTGTAGAGCGATACCGTCTTGCCCGAACCGGTAGGGCCGGTCACGAGGATCATGCCGTAGGGCCGCTTGATCGCGTCGAGTAGCGCCTTCTTCTGGTCCGGATCGTAGCCCAGCGCGTCGATGCCGAGCAGCGCCGAAGCCGAGTCCAGGATACGCATCACGATCTTCTCGCCATGAAGCGTCGGCAGCGACGAGACACGGAAGTCGATGGCCTTGTTCTTCGACAGCACCAGCTTCATGCGCCCGTCCTGGGGCAGGCGTTTTTCCGAGATGTCGAGCCGCGAGATCACCTTGATGCGCGCGGCGATCTTTTCCTTGAGAACCAGCGGCGGCTGGGCGACCTCGCGCAGTACACCGTCGGTGCGCACGCGGATGCGGTAGTTTTTTTCGTAGGGCTCGAAGTGGATGTCGGAGGCCCCCTCGTTGATCGCGTCGATCAGGATTTTCTGGATGTAGCGAACGACCGGAGCGTCGTCGACCTCCTGGTTGGCTTCATCCGAGGGCGATTCGCCTGTCCCGACGCTCTCGAGCAGGTCGAGTTCGATGCCCTCGCCAGTCAGTTCGCGCAGGGTCTCCTCGGCCGATTCGGCGAGTTTCTCGACGATCTTGGCCAGCTTGGCCGCTTCGGCGACCACAACCTCGACCTGCATTCCGCTCTGGAAGCGGATTTCGTCGAGTGCGCGCATGTTCGACGGGTCGGCCGCTGCGATCACCAGCCGGTTCTGGCGCTTGGCCAGCGGCACGACCTGGTGTTTGGCGAGCAGCTTGCGGTCAACCGCGTCCTTGGGCGTGGCGGTGGCGTCGAGCGCCGCAACGTCGAGCAGCGGACAGCCGAAGGTGTCGGCGGCAAAGCGGGCGATGTCGAGGCTCTTGAGGATGGCGCGCCGGTCCAGCTCCACGATGAAGCCGTTGGGCGTGTTGCCGGCCGCCTCGGTGCAGGCAATGGCATCGGCCTCGGTCACCCGACCCTGCTGGATCAGTGCGCGCGCGAGGCCACTGAGAGGAGTCTGGGGGTTGGCTGCCATGAATGCTCGGACTGTGCGGACGTCTGATCTTGCCCGCCGCCTGCGGCATTGTAAAGCCCCGCCCCACTATCCCGATTGGATGACCGTCTCAGAGCCGCTCTCAGCCGTCGATGCCGGACGACTCGGCGGATGCTTCAGGGCGAAAAATGCGGGCCAGTCGCACCATCTTGTCTTCGGCTTGAACGACCTCGATCGCGATGCCGTCGATGCGCACCGACAGGTCCGCCTCGGGAATGTCTTCGAGGTGTTCGAGGATCAGGCCGTTGAGCGTCTTCGGGCCGTCCAGCGAAAAGTCCAGCCCAAGGCGACGATTGAGCTCGCGCAGGTTCTGACCACCATCGACCAGCGCCGATCCGTCCGCATTCCAGTCCAGCTTGGCGTGCGCCTCGGGCTGGCTGGTCGTGAACTTGCCGATGATCTCCTCGATGATGTCATCGACGGTCACCAGACCCATCAGTTCGCCGTACTCGTCGACCACCAGCGCCATGCGCTGGCGGTTTTCCTGGAAGAACTGCAGTTGCGTGTAGACGTGGGTGTCGGCCGGGATGAAATAGGGTTTGGCGACCATGTCGCGGATGTCCTCTACCGTAAAGCCCGATTCAAGCGCGCGCGAGGCGACGCGACGCAGGTGCAGCACGCCGACGACGCGCTCGTTGTCGCCTTCCAGGACTGGCAGCCGCGTGTGGTAACTCGTCGCGACCTGCTTGCGTATCTCGTCAGCGGGCTGGCGCAGATCGATGCCCTCGATCATGCCGCGCGGGATCATCACATCCTCGACCGTGATGTGCTCCAGGTCGAACAGATTGAGCAGCATGTCGCGGTTCTTCTGAGGGATGTACTGGCCCGACTCGAGCACCATCGAGCGCAATTCCTCGATCGACAGACTGCTGGGCTTGCTCTCGCCGTGCAATTCCAGACGCAGCAGCTTGAGGATGGCTGAAACGAACAGGTTGACGAACCACACGGCCGGGTAGGACACGCGCAGCAGGAAGGTCAGCGGATAGCTGACGAACAGGGCGAGCCTGTCCGCGTAATGCGCGCCGATGACCTTGGGCGTGATCTCCGAGAACACCAGGATGAAGAAGGTCAGCAACACCGTGCCAGCAGCCAGCGCCCAGCTTTCCTCGCCGAACAGATGGATGGTGATCACGCTGGCGAGCGTCGCGGCGGCGACGTTGACCAGATTGTTGAAGAGCAGGATCACGCCGAGCAGCCGGTCGGTGCGAGAGAGCAGATCGATGGCCCGCTGCGCGCCGCGATGTCCGGCGCTGGCAAGCGAGCGCAGTCGATAGCGATTGGAGGCCATCATGACCGTTTCGGTCATCGACGACATGGCGGAGAGTACGAGCAGAAATGCCAGCGCCGCAAATTGGGCGCCGATGGAGAGGTCTTGCACGGGGGGAAGAGATCCGGGTGTGTTGAGCGTGTTCAGTATTGGGGGGCGGGCGCAGCGCTGTCAACGCGCCGCGGCTCAGCCGCCCCGTGCGAGCAGTACTTCCAGCACGAAACGGCTGCCCAGGTAGGCCAGCACCAGCGCGATGAAGCCGGCCAGCGTCCAGCGCAGGGCGACGCGTCCGCGCCAGCCGCGGGCGCGCCGTCCGATCAGCAATACGGCGAAGAGCAGCCACGAAATGAAGGCGAAGACCGTCTTGTGATCCACGCGGAAGGGCTGGCCGAAAAGTTCTTCGGAGAACAGCACCCCCGAAGCCAGCGTAAGCGTCAGCAGCACGAAGGCGATGCCGATGAGCCGAAACAGCAGCGTCTCCATCGTCATCAACGGTGGCAGGGCGGCAATGCTGCGCGAGATGCGCCCGCTGTGCAGTTGGCGCTCGGCCACGGCCATCAGCAGCGCGTGCAGCGCAGCCAGCGTAAACAGGCTGTAGGCGAGCATCGCGATGATGAAGTGGGCTCGAAACGCCGACGAATCGGCATTGGCCAGCATTTGCTGGCCGGGCAGGGCCAGCGACACCAGCACCGCGACGACGCCGGCTGGCAGGGCCAGCGCATGCAGGCCGTGCAGCGCAGCGTAAAACGTTTCGATCCAGTAGAAGCAGATCGCCAGCCACACCATCATCGAGATTGCCGGGCCGAAGCCGAAACTCATCGTGCCGTCGGCGAACATTGCCGAATGCAGGGCCAGCCCGTGAGCGGCGAGCGCGATCAGCAGTATCCCCTGCTCAGGCAGCGAGATCGGGCGCGGAGCGGTGCCGGTCGTGCCGCCGCGACGCAGCCAGAGCGCGAGGCCAGCGTAGATCGAGGCGGCGACGAGATGCAGTAGAATATGATCCATTTCGGGCCGAGTTTACTCCATGGCGCTGACGGTCGGCGGACTTTGGCGCCCGCGCCGGGCGCGCCCGTCCGGATCGCGCACGGCCCGCCCCTCGCGGAGTACCGATTCCATGCTGGATAACCTCACTACCCGCCTGACGCGCGTCGTCAAGACCTTGCGCGGCCAGGCCCGTCTGACCGAAGACAATATTCAGGAGGCCTTGCGCGAAGTTCGCATGGCCCTGCTCGAGGCCGACGTATCGCTGCCCGTGGTAAAGGAATTCATCGCGCGAGTGCGCGAGAAAGCCGTCGGCCAGGAAGTTGTCGGGTCGCTCACTCCGGGGCAGGCACTGGTCGGCGTCGTGCACGACGAGTTGACCGCGTTGATGGGCGGCGAGCATGCCGGGCTGGACCTGGCCACGCGTCCGCCGGCCGTGATCCTGATGGCCGGCCTGCAGGGCGCGGGCAAGACCACCACCACGGGCAAACTCGGCAAGCTGCTCACCGAGCGCATGAAGAAAAAGGTGCTGGCGGTCTCGGCCGACGTCTATCGACCGGCGGCGATCGAGCAGCTCAAGACCGTTGCCGAACAGGCCGGCATTGACTTCTTCCCGTCCTCACCCGAGCAAAAGCCGGTGGACATCGCACGCGCCGCGCTCGATTACGCACGCCGTCACTATCACGACGTGTTGCTGCTCGACACCGCCGGCCGGCTGGCGATCGACGAAGCCATGATGGCCGAGATCCAGGCCCTGCACGCGGCGGTCGAGCCGGTCGAGACGCTGTTCGTGGTCGACGCCATGCTCGGTCAGGACGCGGTGAATACCGCGCGTGCCTTCAATGAGGCCCTGCCGCTGACCGGCGTCGTGCTCACCAAGCTCGACGGTGATTCGCGAGGCGGCGCGGCGCTGTCGGTGCGCCACGTCACCGGCAAGCCGCTCAAGTTCGCCGGTGTCGGCGAGAAGCTCACCGGGCTCGAGGAGTTTCACCCGCAGCGCATGGCCAGCCGCATCCTCGGCATGGGCGACATCATGGGCCTGGTCGAGGACGCGCGCCGGGGCGTCGACGAGGGCGAGGCGCGCGCGCTCGCGCAGAAGCTCAAGACCGGCAAGGGCTTCGACCTCGAAGACTTCAAGGCGCAGATCGGGCAGATGCGCAAGATGGGCGGTCTGTCCTCGATGCTCGAGAAAATGCCCGCGCAGTTCGCTGCGGCTGCCGGGCAGTTGCAAGGGGGTGCTCAGGAGAAGTCGATCGGGCGCATCGAGGGCATCATCAATTCGATGACGCCGGCCGAGCGCGCCAAGCCGGAGATTCTCAAGGCCAGCCGCAAGCGCCGCATCGCTGCCGGCGCCGGCGTGTCGGTGCAAGAGGTCAACCGCCTGCTCAAGCAGTTCGAGCAGACGCAGAAGATGATGAAGCAGTTTTCCAAGGGTGGCATGCAGAAGATGATGCGCGGCATGAAAGGCATGCTCCCGGGCATGATGCGCTAGGGGTGGCCATGAGCGAGATGTTCACCGCATTCGGTCGCGCCATCGGCAGCCTGCGTACCCCGGGCATGCTGTGGCACATGATCTGGCCGGCGATCGTCGCGCTGCTGCTGTGGATCATAGGCGCGATCTTCTCGTGGTCGGTGCTTGTCGATGCCGCGATGGGCTGGATCGAGAGCTGGCCGTTCGCGGGTGAGTGGGTGCAGGGTTCCGAAATCGCCGCCGGTACGGCGCTGATCCTGGTCAAGGTTGCGCTGGTGCTGGCGATGCTGCCGCTGATCTATTTGACGGCCGCGATGTTGGTGGCGATCTTCGCGTTGCCGATGATGATCGAGCGTGTCGCCCGCGACGAATACGCGGATCTGGAAGAGCGGCGCGGTGGCAGCAACCTGGGCAGCGTCACCAACACCCTGTGGGCGAGCGTGCTGTTCATCCTCCTCCTCGTCGCCAGCTTGCCGCTGTGGTTGATTCCGGGAGTCGGTCTGCTGGTGTCGCTGGCGCTCACCGCCTGGCTCAACGCGCGCTCGTTCGGCTACGACTCGCTGATGCAGCATGCCGACCGCGACGAGATCGCGACGCTGCCGCGTGCGCGGCGCGAGCCTATGCTGCTGCTGGGCGGCGCCTGCGCGCTGCTCGCGCACGTGCCATTCGTCAACCTCGTCGCACCGGCCTTCAGCGCGCTGGTATTCGTGCATTTCATGCTGCAGTCCCTGCGCCGCGAACGCGTCGGCGCGGCAGCCTGATCGGGAGGATAGATGGCTTTCGGTGCAATCATCATCGGCGACGAGATTCTCTCCGGCCGACGTCAGGACCGTCATCTGGTCAAGCTCATCGAACTGCTCGGTGCGCGGGGCCTGAAATTGGCCTGGGCGCGCTATGTCGGCGACCACGCGGCGCGTCTGCTGCCGGTGCTGCGCGAGAGCTTTGCCAGTGGCGACGTGGTGTTTTCGTTCGGCGGTATCGGCGCCACGCCGGATGACCGCACGCGTCAGTGCGCGGCGGCTGCACTCGATCTGCCGCTGGAGTTGCACCCGGACGCCGAAGCCGCCATCCGCGCTCGCTTCGGCGACGACATCAACGAGCATCGCTTGCAGATGGGCGTGTTTCCGGCCGGATGCGACATCGTGCCCAATCCGTACAACGGCATCCCGGGCTTCGCCATCCGCGAGCACTACTTCGTACCAGGCTTTCCGGTGATGGCCTGGCCCATGGTCGAGTGGGTGCTCGACAGCGTTTATCCGCATCTGCACCACGCCGAGGACTACGTCGAGCGCGCCATCGTCGTGCCCGATGCCTACGAGAGCGCGCTCATCGACCTGATGGAGCGCCTCATGCGCGACTACCCGGATACCACCGTGTTCAGTCTGCCGACGGTCGCGAGCGAATCGCAGTGTCGTTCCATCGAACTCGGCGTGAAGGG
The DNA here is from genome assembly GCA_963975885.1 of uncultured Azoarcus sp. Taxonomy (GTDB): domain Bacteria; phylum Pseudomonadota; class Gammaproteobacteria; order Burkholderiales; family Rhodocyclaceae; genus Pseudazoarcus. The sequence goes on along the minus strand of CAXBIS010000014.1, from coordinate 50,604 downwards.
GCCGGCGACCAGTGTCGCGGCCGCGATGGCGGCGATGTGCGACGGGGTGGCCGCGGTGGGTTACGTGTGGCAGGAGCGCACTTGATCTTCGGGCTCATGCGCAGGCGCAAGAGTGCGCCAGCGAGCGTCGAGCAGGCCAGCGTGGAGCTGGCCGGAAACCGTCTGGACTATCGATTGCGCCGCTCGGCGCGACGCACGCTGGCCTTGCGCGTCGACCACCGCGGCGTGCAGGTGTCTGCGCCGCAGCGCCTGCCGGAAGCCGAGATCGAAGCTTTCCTCCTGGCCAACCACGGTTGGCTGGAACGCAAGCTCGGCGAGATGCGCTCGGCCGCGAGCGCGGCCGCCTTCGAGGTTGTCGACGGTGCGCTTTTCCCGCTCGAAGGACGCTCGGCACGGCTGGTCGTTGTGCCCGGCCGTCGTCGCGCATGCTGGTCGATCGGCGAGGACGGCGTCAAGGAACTGTGGCTCGGTGATGGCGTCGATACACGGGCGGCATTGCTGCGCGCGCTCAAGGCGCGCGCGGCAGAACGCTTCGCGCCGCGCCTGGCTGCGTACTGCGCCCGGCTCGGGCACGCGCCGGTGCCGCTGAGACTGACCTCGGCGCGCACGCGCTGGGGCAGTTGCAGCACCCGTTCCGGCATCCGCCTGCACTGGCGCCTGATCCATGTGGCGCCGGCGCTGGCCGACTACGTGGTCGCGCACGAGGTGGCGCACCTTGCGGAGATGAACCATTCGCCGCGTTTCTGGCAGATCGTGGAGACGCTCTACCCGGACTGGCGCGAGGCGCGCCGCGCGCTCGCCGAGGCGGCACGCACGCTGCCGGCGATCGATGCGCGCGACACGCTCGCGCCCGAAGACATGTGACAAGGAGAAAGACGATGCGATTGCTGCACACCATGCTGCGCGTAGGTGATCTCGAACGTTCGGTCGAGTTCTACACCCAGGTCCTGGGCATGGACCTGCTGCGCCGCTCGGAGAACCCGGAGTACGAATACTCGCTGGCCTTCGTCGGCTTTGACGGCGGCAACCCCGGTCAGGCCGAGATCGAGCTGACCTACAACTGGGGCCAGAGCGAATACGACATGGGTACGGCCTACGGCCACATCGCGCTGGGCGTCGACGACATCCACGCCGCCTGTGAGCGCATCCGCGCGGCCGGCGGCAACATCACGCGCGAGCCTGGCCCGGTCAAGGGCGGCAAGACCGTGATCGCCTTCATCACCGACCCGGACGGCTACAAGATCGAGCTGATCGAGCGCAAGGACGACGCTGGCGCGGGACAGGGCCTGCGCTGATTCGTGCATGTGACGATAAAACGCCGACCCTCGGGTCGGCGTTTTTCATGGACGTTGGTGGGCCGTGCAGGACTTGAACCTGCGACCAAGCGATTATGAGTCGGCTCTGAGGCGGGTTTATCGGCATTGATTGGGAATCTAGGGATTGCTCAAAACTCCAATGAATAAAGGGAATTAGGCGTGTAAGCCAAAAATCGGAGATTGATTTAAATTGATCCGAATGTCAGAATTCTACTTACACCAGCACTTACAAAACGCCGTGTAAGTAGGAGGGCGACAGATGGCCCGGATCAAATTGACCGCTGCCCGCGTGCGGGACTTCGATTGCCCCCCGGACAAGGGGCAGGCTTTTCTATGGGATTCGGAGGTGCCCGGCCTGGCCGTTCGCGGGACCGCTGGCCGCAAGTCGTTCATCTATCAGGCCCGTTTCGACGGCCGCGATATTCGGCTGACCATCGGCGATGTGAATGCGTGGCAAATCGAATCCGGCGATCCCGAGTGGCCCGGCGCACGCGAGCAAGCGCGCAAGCTGCAAAACCTGATTGACCTGGGTATCGATCCCCGGCAACAGAAAGCCGAGAAGCTGGCCGAAGCCAAGGCAAAGCGCCGCGAGGCCGCGCGCAAGAACGTGACGGTCGGCGAGGCGTGGCACGCCTATGTCGCCGCCCGCTCGCACAAGTGGGGCGAATCGCACAAGCACGACCACGAGAAGGCCATCAACCCCGGAGGTGAGAAGGTCACGCGCGGCCGACGCAAGCGCGACGACGGCCTGACCCTGCCCGGCATGATTCATCCGCTCTTGCCGCTGCGCCTGTCCGACCTTACGCCCGCGCGCGTGAAATCATGGATGGACGACTGCAACGCCCGAGGCCGAACCGAGGCCGCGAAGAATTACCGCCTGCTGCGCGCCTTCGTCCGCTGGAGCGCCGAGCAGGACGATTACGCGGCCGTGACCGACCTTCGCGCTGTGCAGGCCCGCAGCGTGCGCGATGAAGTCAAGCCGGTCGCATCCAAGGGCGACGCGCTGCAACGTGAGCAGGTAAAGCCGTGGTTTGATGCCGTGGCGACAATCACCAATCCGGTACATTGCGCGTACCTGCATGCCCTGCTGCTGACCGGCGCGAGGCGCGAGGAACTGGCCGGCCTGCGATGGGCGGATGTGGATTTCCAATGGCGTGCAATGACGATCCGCGACAAGGTTGAGGGCGAGCGCATCATTCCGCTGACGCCCTATGTTGCCGGCCTGCTGGCCGCGCTGCCCCGGCGCAATGCTTGGGTATTCAGCACCCCCCGCAAATCCGCCGAAGGGCGCATATCGCCGCCGCTGGCCGCGATGCAAACGGCGCTAGTTGCTGCCGGCCTGCCGAAACTCTCTCTGCATGACCTGCGCCGATCCTTCGGCACCCTGGCGGAATGGTGCGAAGTGCCTGTCGGCGTGGTCGCGCAGATCATGGGGCACAAGCCGTCCGCGCTGGCTGAAAAGCATTACCGTCGCCGACCGCTCGACCTGCTGCGCATGTGGCATGTGAGGATCGAGGCTTTCATTCTGGCGCAGGCCGGCATCGAACAGCCAACCGATCAAACCGCGCCCGGCGCGCTGCGCGTGGTCGGGTAATGAGGCCGGCCGAAGAACTGCGCGACTGGATCGAGCGCAACCCGAACGCGCCGGCCGCATGGCTGGAGGCTGTCGAGGCGCTGACGAACTGCCGCGAGCTTTCGGGCATCTTGGCGAAGTTCGCCGCGCGCGGCGTGGATCTTCCGGCTGTGCAGGCCGTTGCGATGCGTGCATACGCGGAGGCCTGGCAGGACGTGAGGCGCGACCCTGGCGAGCCGGAGGCCGCCGCCTTGCGTGACGTGCGCGACAAAGCCGGCGCACTGCTGGCCGCGTTGCACGGCGCGGAGCGGCTTCGCCGACCGATTGCCCCGCTCGAGAATGAAGACGGCTTCATCGCATGGACGGACGAGAGTGCGGATAGCTTGCGCAACGATCCCGGTGACGACCTGGGCGCACGCGTGAGCCTGCCCGACCTGCTGCGCGAGCTTCGCGCCGAGTGTGACCGACTGATGATCCAGCCGAAGCGCCAAAAGGGCGCGATCCGTGATCGAACCGACGCCGCGTGTTCGATGTTCGTCATTCGCGCCGCGCGGAGGCTTCAGCGGGACCACGGATCGAGTATGCCGACCGCGTTGGCCGAATTGGCGAATGCTCTATTCCCTGACCCGAAGCGAACTTTGGATGACAGAGGCGTCGCCAAAATTCTCGACCGGGATCACCCCAAAAATCGGAAACCGTGCTGATTTTTGGGGGCAGTAGCTGCCAGCAAGCGTAAATAAAGTGTGGATACCTTGAACAGGAGGTATCCACGATGAATCGAAGCATCCGCACCCTGAGCACCGCCGAACTGGCCGACTTGCTCCACGTCCGCCCCGAAACGATCCGCCGCGCCTACTGCCTGCAAGGGGCATACATGGGGCTGCGGCCGGTCAAGTTGCCGAATCGCAAATTGCTGTGGCCCGCCGATGAGGCTGACCGCCTGCTGACCGGCGACCGCCGCGCAGCGTGAGGGGATCGCCATGCAGACGACGACCGCGACCCCCACAAACGAAAAAGCCGGGCGGCAACCCGGCTTTCTCGATAACGACGACGACACCCGGAATTGTACCCCCGTCGAGCCGACCGCAGGCACACAGGCCGCTCGCCTGCTGGCGGTGCTGAAGTCTGGCCGCGCTATCGACCCGCTGGCCGCCTGGAGGGATCTAGGCATCTATCGCGTAGCGGACACGGTGCACCGCCTGCGCGCCAGAGGCTGGCGGATCGACACGGGTACCAAGCACGTGCGGAACCGGTACGGCGAACAGTGCGAGGTCGCCAACTATCGGCTCGTCGAGCGGGGGGACGCATGACCGACCGAAACCGACCGCCCCCCGCCTATCAAGAGTTCGCCGCTTCCATGCTGGCGAGCACGGACTATCGCGTGCTGACCCTGGCGGAACGGGGTCTGCTGTACTCACTACGGCTTGAATGCTGGGTGAATCATCGGATGCCTGCCGACCCCGCGAAGCTGGCGCGCGTGCTTGGCTTCGATGCTGCCGAGGTCGCCGCCGCACTGCCGAACATCATGCCGTTCTTCGATGAATCGGACGACGTTTTGACCTGCCCGGAATTGGAGGATTACCGCGCGCATTTGGACGAACGCCGCGCGCGGCAATCCGAAGGCGGAAAGCGTGGCGCAGCGCGAACGAACGCCGACCGCAAACCCGCCCCCCGCAAGGCTTTGAAGGTAGCCGCGAGCACCCCGACGGGTAAGCCGCAAGCAAGGCGCGAGTCCTTAGTACAGCACAGCACAGTCCAGAACAGCACAGGACAACAAAACCCAGTCCAGCAAGGAAAGGCTTTTGCCCCTGCTGCTGATGAATGGCTTGCGGACTATGAGCGCGCAAGCAATGGCAGGTAGTCCCTGCCGACACAACCCCGGCGAACGTCGGGACAACATGGAGCATGACGCTATGAACACCAAGAGCATTCGCCTTTCGCAATCGGCCCGCCACGTCCTGGCGGACTCGGGCGCGTTCAACGCAACCAGCGACATCAGCCGCGCGGCGCTGGCGGCAATCGACCCCGAACGGGTGAGCAGCGCCGTCGGCGTGGTCGCCGAGTTCAGCCGCACGGTCGAGCAGATCAACCGCGACCGGGATCTGAGCGAGCATGGCAAGCGCGACCGCATCAAAGCGGCCGCATCCGCGCGCCTGTCGAACATCGCACGAACCGCCCGAGAGGTCGCCGCCCTGGAGCGCAAGCACGCCGAGGCCCGGCGCACTGCCGTGAAGCTGGAGAAGCCCGACGCTGCCGAAACCTTGATTGACTTGGCGCTCGCGCAGCACGTCCGCGCCGCCGAGCCGATCCCGTCCGCGCTGGTCGCCATGTCCGAGCGCCTGCGCGTCGCGGTGGCCCGCCTGCCGGTCGAGCTATCCGGCATCACCGTCGAGACTCAGGCCCGCGTGGTCGGCAGTTTGGTGTCGCCGACCCTGGCCGCGCAGTTCGCCGAAGAATCGGAAGTGCTGGAGGCTGCGCGCACCGTCGTGCAGGGCACAATCGACGACGTTGCACCGCTGGCCGGCTGGGGCGCTGGCGAGTTGGTCGAGGCGTTCGGCGATGCGTGGAAGCTGCCCGGCCTGACGGCTTCGCACGCGACGCGCTTGAGCGCCGAGCAGGCGAGCGAAACGGCCGCCGAGGCCGCGTAAGGAGGGGCGCAAGTGGCACGGAACGACACAACCGAATCGAGCGAATCCGGCGCGGCTGGTGGCGTTCCTGCCGCACCCCGCCCCCGGCTGCGTCTGCCGCTCAACACCGCCGACGATGCACGCCGGGAATTGGCGAGGCTGTACCGGGAAGCCAAGAGCGGAGGCCGGGACGTGTCCGAAGCGTCCAAGCTGGCGAACATGCTGGCGATCCTCGCGCGGATGATCGAGACGGGCGACCTGGAGGCGCGAATCGAGGCGCTGGAGGCCGCCGAGAGCAATGGAGGAAGGAAACGATGACCGCACGCCTGAAAGGCCGTCTTGGCCGCCTGGAGGCCCGCATCGGCGACGCTGCGCCGCCTTCTGCTGTGCTTGTCGTGATCGAGGGGCACACGGACGAGGAAGCCGCCCGCGCCGAGTTCATCGCACGGCACGGATGCGAACCGCCGCTGGTGATCTACTGCGCGACCGAGGATCGCCGCCTGCGACCCGATCCGCCCGACTGACCGATTCAGCCCGAACCGACCCGGCCCCGCGCCGGGTTTTTTTGGCCGATTTCACTTACACCAGCCATTACAAAAACGCGGATGCAAAAACGCCAACCCCGAGAGGCTGGCGTAAGTGCTTGTTTCTTTTGGTGGGCCGTGCAGGACTTGAACCTGCGACCAAGCGATTATGAGTCGCCTGCTCTGACCAACTGAGCTAACGGCCCGCAATGCGGAAAAAAACGCCGCCCGGGGTGGGGCGGCGTGTTGGATCAGCTCTCGTTGTCGAGGAAGCTGCGCAGCCGCTCGGAGCGACTGGGGTGGCGCAGCTTGCGCAAGGCCTTGGCTTCGATCTGACGGATGCGCTCGCGCGTGACGTCGAACTGCTTGCCGACCTCTTCGAGCGTGTGGTCGGTGTTCATCTCGATGCCGAAGCGCATGCGCAGCACCTTGGCCTCGCGGATGGTGAGCGAGTCGAGCACGTCGGAGGTGGCTTCGCGCAGGCTGGAGACCATCGCCGCATCGGCCGGCGCCAGCGTGGCCTGATCCTCGATGAAGTCGCCAAGGTGCGAATCGTCGTCGTCGCCGATCGGCGTCTCCATGGAGATGGGTTCCTTGGAGATCTTCATGATCTTGCGGATCTTCTCCTCGGGCATCTCCATCTTCTCGGCCAGCGTCGCCGGATCGGGCTCGAGGCCGGTCTCCTGCAGGATCTGGCGGCTGATGCGGTTCATCTTGTTGATGGTCTCGATCATGTGCACCGGGATACGGATGGTGCGCGCCTGGTCGGCGATCGAGCGCGTGATGGCCTGGCGGATCCACCATGTCGCATAGGTCGAGAACTTGTAGCCGCGGCGATATTCGAACTTGTCCACCGCCTTCATCAGGCCGATGTTGCCTTCCTGGATCAGGTCGAGGAACTGCAGACCGCGGTTGGTGTACTTCTTGGCGATGGAGATCACCAGGCGTAGGTTGGCCTCGGTCATTTCGCGCTTGGCGCGGCGCATCTTGGCTTCACCCGTGGACATCTGGCGGTTGATGTCCTTGATGTCCTTGAGCGAAATGCTGGTCACGTCCTGCAGCTCGATGAGCTTCTGCTGTTCCTCGACCACCGCGGGGTGCACGCGCATCAGGCCGTCGGTGTAACCCTTGGCAATGGCGATCTCGCGCTTGAGCCAGTCCAGGTCGGTCTCGTGACCGGGGAAGGACTTGATGAAGTGCGGGCGCGGCATGCCGGCGCGATCCACGCACAGGCGCAGGATCTGGCGTTCGTGGCCGCGCACCTGCTCAACCATGTGGCGCACCGAGTCGCACAGGCGCTCGATGGTCTTGGCCGTGAAGCGGATCGACAGCAGGATGTCGGAGATCTGCCGCTGCAGGTCGTTGTACTCATCCGTCTTGCCGTTTCCCTTGGTGAGGATGGCCTGCTGGCGTTCGTGCAGTTCGCTGATCTGGACGAAGCGCTCGAGCACCTCGTTCTTGAGCTTGAGCAGATTGGCCGCGTTGATGCTCGCTTCCTTGTCGGCAGCGGTGGCCTCGTCGTCGTCGTCCGAGTCGTCGGAATCGTCGTCGTCGCCCGAGTCGGACAGATCGTCGTCATCGTCGGCTTCGGTGTCATCCTCGTCGGCGTCCAGGCGCGCATCCTCGCCGGTGTCCGGTTCGACCAGCCCGTCCACGAGTTCCTCGACGCGCATCTCGTCGGCGCCGATGCGCTCGGCCGCGTCGAGCATCTCGACGATGGTGCTCGGGCAGGCGGAGATGGCCTGCACCATGTGCTTTAGGCCTTCCTCGATGCGCTTGGCGATTTCGATTTCGCCTTCGCGCGTGAGCAGTTCGACCGTGCCCATCTCGCGCATGTACATGCGCACCGGGTCGGTGGTGCGACCGAACTCCGAGTCGACCGAGGACAGCGCCTGTTCGGCTTCCTCTTCGGCGGTTTCCTCGTCGACCGAGGTCGGCACGTTGTCGGACATCAGCAGGTCTTCGGCGGCCGGAGCCTCGTCGAATACCTGGATGCCCATGTTGTTGAAGGTGCCGATGATGCCTTCGATCTGTTCGGCGTCCGCGACGTCGTCAGGCAGGTGGTCGCTGATTTCGGCGTAGGTCAGGTAGCTACGCTCCTTGCCCAGGGCGATCAGCGCCTTGAGCTGGGTGCGACGGACCTCCGGGTCGAGCGCAGCCACCGCAGCGGCGTTCGCTTCGACCGTGGTCTCGGCCTTCTTCCTGCTTCGGGGGGTGCGCCCCTTGGGGCTGTCCTTGCGCGAACCCTTGGCATTTTCGCGGGCCATGGCACTCCTTGAATCGTGCGGTTTGGTTTTGGAAAACCGTGAATTATAGAACAAATATCAGCTTTTGCCGGAACTGCGCAGGCGATGCTTCTCTGCGATCAGCTCGGTCAGCCGTTTGCGCTCGGCCGCGTCGAGGCCGTTTGAGCGCTCGCGGTCGGTCAAGTCGCGGATGTCGTGCTCGATGCGGTCGGCGACCAGCTTGTGCAGCGTGTCCTCGAACAGGGTCTCGACGACGCTTTCATCGTAGTCCGTGCCGACCAGTTCGGCCGCAGCCGCCGAAACCGTGCGGTGGTGCGGGCTGTCGCGGAAGAACTCGAGCACTTGCGCGATGCCGCCCGAAGGCAGGGTCTCGCCGATGCTCGCCGCGTCGGCCAGAACAAGCAGGGCGCGCCCGGCCTCGTCGTCTTCGGGAATCAGGTCGATCGGCACGCGCGCGATCCACGCAGGCTGCTGCAGGATGATGCGCAGCAAGGTTGCGTTGGGCCCGTTCGGGCGGTGCCGCGGAGCCTGTCGGGCGGGAGCGCGGCGCGGTGTGCGCGTGCGCTCGTCGGCGTTGCGGCGCGAAGTGCCCTGTGCGCTGCGCGCGATGCCCCATGCGCGCTCGACCTCGTCCTGTGTCAGGCCGCCGGATTCGGCGACTTCCTTGATCAGTTGCAGGCGCAGCAAGGGTGCGCCGACGCGGGTCACCAACGGCTTGGCGTCGTGCACCAGGCGCGCCCGGCCCTCGGCGGTGTCAAGCGCGCAGTCTGCAGTCAGAGAATCCATCAGGAACTGGGTCAGTGGTGTCGCGTTCGTGGCTGCACTGCGCAGGGCGTCGGCCCCTTGAGCGCGCACGAAGGAATCCGGGTCGTGGCCGTCAGGCAGGAACAGGAAGGCCAGTACGGCGTCGTCGCGCAGGGCTTCCAGCGAGGATTCGAGCGCGCGCCGCGCTGCCTTGCGCCCGGCCGCGTCGCCGTCGAAGCAGAACACGATTCGCTCTGCGTGACGCATCAGCGCCGCCACGTGATGTGGAGTGGTCGCCGTGCCCAGCGTGGCCACCGCGTTGCCGATGCCGAACTGGGCCAGCGCGACCACGTCCATGTAGCCCTCGACGACCAGCGCGAAGCCTTCTTCGCGCATCGGCTGCATGGCCTGGCGCAGACCGTACAGTTCACGCCCCTTCTCGAACAGCGGCGTCTCGGGCGAGTTCAGGTACTTGGGCTCGCCGGAATCGAGTACGCGTCCGCCGAAGGCGATCACACGCCCGCGCCGGTCCTGGATCGGGAACATGATGCGTTCGCGAAAACGGTCGTAGCGGCGCCCCTGTTCGTTGTCGATGACCAGGCCAGCCTCGAGCAGGGCCTTGGCCTTGTAGTCGTCGAACACGCCGGCCAGCGCCTGCCAGCCGGCGGGTGCGAAGCCGATGCCGAAGCGCGCGGCGATTTCTCCCGTGAGTCCGCGACGTTTCAGGTAGTCGATCGCCTCGGGCGCGCTCTTGAGCTGCTCGCGGTAGAAGCGCGCGGCGCGTTCCATCGTTTCCAGCAAAGCGTCATGGCCTTCGGCGCGGCGCGCGTATTCGCCCGGTGCGCTGCGCTCCTGCGGGACTTCGAGACCGCTGTGGCGAGCCAGTTCATGGATTGCCTCGACGAAGGTCAGACCCTGCAGTTCCATCACGAAGTCGATCGCGTTGCCATGCACGCCGCAACCGAAGCAGTGGTAGAACTGCTTGCTCGGGCTGATCGAGAACGACGGGGTCTTTTCTCCGTGAAACGGGCAGCACGCGAAATAGTTCGCGCCGCCTTTCTTCAGCGCCAGATGCGGCGAGACGACATCGACGATGTCGACGCGTGCGAGCAGATCCTGGATGAAAGACTTCGGAATCATGATCGGGCCTTGCGGCCGGCGCGAATCAGGCGCCCAGGCGGGCGCGCACGCGGCGCGAGACTTCCGCCATGTCGGCGCGTCCGGCCATCCGTGGCTTGAGCACGCCCATGGCCTTTCCCATGTCGGCCATGCCCTGGGCGCCGCTGTCGGCGATCGCCGCCTCGATCAGCGCGTCGAGCTCGGCCTCGTCGAGCGCTGCCGGCAGATAGGCCGAGAGGGCATCGATCTCGAGGCGCTCGGCTGAGGCCAGATCCTCACGGTTCGCTGCTTCGTACTGGGTGGCCGAATCACGTCGCTGCTTGACGAGTTTCTCGACGATGGTGACGACGCCGGCGTCGTCGAGTTCGACGCGCTCGTCGATCTCGCGTTGCTTGATTGCTGCGATCAACAGCCGCAGCGCCGACAGGCGGGCGGTCGCGCGCGCGCGCATCGCCGCCTTCATGTCATCCTGGACGCGGTCTTTCAGCGACATACTGGAACTCCGGTTCGTGAAGCACAAAACCCACGCCGGGACGTACCTCTCGGCCGTCCCGGCGTGGGTGTTCCGTTCGGTGCGAAGCGGTCGATCAGTACATCTTCGGCGGCAGCATCTGGCTGCGCAGGCGCTTGTGATTACGCTTGACCGCGGCGGCGAGCTTGCGCTTGCGCTCGGCGGTGGGCTTCTCGTAGAACTCGCGCGAACGCAGTTCGGTCAGCAGGCCGGTCTTCTCGATGGTGCGCTTGAAGCGGCGAATCGCCACCTCGAACGGCTCGTTTTCCTTGACGCGGATACCGGGCATTTACGAACGTCCTTGTCTGAATTCGGTAAAGGAGACGATTATAGCGAGCGGCACGTGGTCAACGCAAGCGCATCTGTCGCTGGAGCGTGTGACCGCGTCGCGCTAGACTCAGCGCCTTTTCCTGTGGACGGCATTGATGAAGGTTCTCGGCATCGAAACCTCCTGCGACGAGACCGGCGTGGCGGTGTACGACACCGGCACGGGGCTGCGTGCGCATCGCGTGCACACCCAGGTCGACCTGCACGCGGCCTATGGTGGCGTGGTGCCCGAACTGGCCTCGCGCGACCACATCCGGCTGTTGCCACTGCTCGTCGCGCAGACACTCGAGGCGGCTGGCTGCGCTGCACATGAACTCGACGCGATCGCCTACACGGCCGGGCCCGGGTTGGCCGGCGCGCTGCTGGTCGGCGCGAGCTTCGCCGAATCCTTCGGGCTGTCACTGGGCGTGCCGGTGTTGCCGATTCATCACCTCGAAGGCCATCTGCTCTCGCCCTTGCTCGCAGCGGACGCCCCGGAGTTCCCGTTCGTCGCGTTGCTCGTCTCGGGTGGGCACACCCAGTTGATGCAGGTGACCGGAGTGGGCGAATACGCGCTGCTTGGAGAGACGCTCGACGATGCTGCCGGCGAAGCCTTCGACAAGACGGCCAAGCTGATCGGGCTGGGTTATCCGGGTGGTCCGCAACTGGCCGCGCTGGCTGCCACCGGCACGCCGGGGCGTTTCGCGCTGCCGCGCCCGATGCTGCGCTCACGTGATCTGGATTTCAGCTTCAGCGGTCTCAAGACGGCCGTGCTCCATGTCGTATCTGCCGTTGACTGGAACCCGGACGATACGGCGGATCTGGCGGCGGAATTCGAGCAGGCGGTCGTCGATGTGCTGTGTGCCAAGGCGCTGAAGGCGCTCGAGACGAGCGGTTCGGGGCGGCTTGTCGTGGCCGGCGGGGTCGGTGCCAATCGCGAGTTGCGCCGGCGGCTCGACGAGGCAGCCGGGCGGCGCGGCTGGCGTGTGTATTACCCGGAGCCGGAGCTGTGCACCGACAATGGCGCGATGATCGCGTTTGCTGGCGCCTTGCGCGCTGCGGCGGGCGAGCGCCCCGAGGGGCATGCAATCGGCGTGCGGCCGCGCTGGCCGCTGGCCGACTTGCGCAGCCCGGCGGCCTGACGCGATCGCATTATTTTTCGCCGATGCGCGTTTCGGTGCCGTTCTTGAGTCGACGGATGTTTTCCTGGTGGCGCAGGACCAGCGCCGCAGTCATTGCCATCAGGACGCCGATGACCAGTGCGTCGTCGATCATCACGAAGCCGGTCAGCGGCGCCGAGGCCGCAGCGGCGAGCGCAGCCGCGGACGAATAGCGCGTGGTGCCGGCGACGATCAGCCACACCACGAGCGCAACCACGGCGAGCACCGGGTCGACGCCGGCGAGCACGCCCAGCGCGGTGGCCACGCCCTTGCCGCCCCGAAAGCGCAGAAAAATGCTGTAGACGTGGCCGAGAAAGGCGGCCAGGCCAGCCACCGCAGCGGCGCCGGCCGAAAAGCCCAGCTCGCCGGCCAGCCAGACGACGAACCAGCCCTTGAGGCAGTCTCCGATCAGCGTGGTCGCCGCCGCGGCCTTACTGCCACTGCGCAACACGTTGGTCGCGCCCGGATTGCCCGAGCCGTAGCTGCGCGGATCGGCGATGCCGAACACGCGGCTGGAGACGACCGCGAAGGGAATGGAGCCGACGAGGTAGGCTGCGAGAACGAGAAGGAAAAGATTCATCCGGGCATTTGGTTCAGAATGGCGGCATTGTTCGCCGCGGGCATGACGCGTGGGCGAGATTTTCGCGCGAAATGGCGTTGGACCGTCAGCGCGATTTTAATCGGAAAAGAGCATGGACTTCATTTTCATCGAAGAATTGCGGGTGCAGGCCTGGGTCGGCGTCTATCCGCGGGAAAAGGCGGCGCCGCAGACGGTCGAATTGAACCTGACCTTCGGCGTGCCCGATGCGGCCGCCGAGCATGACGATCTGGCCGACACCATCGATTATGCCGAAGTGGTCGCACGCATTCGACGTGAACTGCGTGATCGGCATTTCAACCTGATCGAGACCCTGGGCGAATTCGTCGTGCATTTGCTGTTCGACGAGTTCGGAGCGCCGTGGGTCAAGATCCGCATTGCCAAGATCGGCGTGATGAAGGATGTACGCCGGGTGGGTGTCTTCATCCAGCGCGGGCGTGACGGCGGAAAAGGTCCCGGAGCCGAGGGCGAACCGGGCGGGGCGCTGCCGCAATGAAGACGGGCATTTCGCGCGGACCGCGCGAAATGCCCGGGTCAGACGATGTTTCAGGCCTTGCCGAGCTGGTCGAGCGACTTTCCCTGAGCCAGCCAGTCCAGCACCCATTGCGGGCGACGGCCGTGTCCGCTCCATCCCTGTGAAGGATCCGCCGGATTGCGGTATTTGATCGGCAGTTTGCCGCCGACCTTTTTCTTCGTGGCGGCGCCCGCCGTGCGACGACGACGCGTCGGCGCAGGGGTCGCGCCGGCTGCCTTCATTACGTCCTCGAGTTGCACGCCTTGCTCGTCGGCGAGCTTCTTGAATTTCTTGATCAGATCGCGCTTGGCCGAATCGTTGCGCTTCTTCAGTTCGGTATCGATCCGGCTGTGGAGTCTTTTCAGTTCCTGTACCGACAGTGCGGACAATTCCATGGTCTATCCTTTTCGGTTGAATGCACGAAGAGCTTCGCGCCCAAGCGTTCCACTCGGCGCAGATTCTGACATCATCGAATGGAAAAATGAAGCTCATTCGTTTTTACGGCCCGCGCAAACCATTTCCGGATGCAATAGACGGATCAGGTCGTGTGGATGGATTCCGACCAGGAATCCGCGCCGCCCCCCGTTGATGTAGACCAGTGGAAGATCGGCGATGGTCTTTTCCATGAATACCGGCATCGGCTTTTTCGTCGCGAATGGCGAAGTGCCCCCGACCAGATATCCGGAGTGGCGGTTGGCCTGATCCGGCGGGCAGATCTCGATGCGCTTTCTGTCGCTCTGACGCGCAAGTTCGCGCGTCGAGACCTCGCAGTCTCCGTGCATCAACACGATCAGCGGGCGGGCGTTCTCGTCCTGCATGACGAGCGTCTTGACGATCGCATGTTCGGGAAGATTGAGCTCGCGCGCGGAAACGGCGGTTCCGCCGTGTTCCTCGTATTCGTAAAGGTGGGTAGAGAATGGAACGTCGTGCTGGCGAAGCCATTTGGTCGCCGGCGTCTCCGGGGCATTGCGTTCGATCTTCGACATGGGATGCTCTGCATTTTCAAACGTCGGGTGATGAATGGTCGTGGCCGGCCGAAGGGTTTCGCGGCCCGGCCTTCAGGCGCGCGGATGATGTTCGCGATGCAGTGCCTTGAGGCGTTCGCGCGCGACATGGGTATAGATCTGCGTGGTCGAAATGTCGGCGTGTCCGAGCAGCATCTGCACCACGCGCAGATCGGCGCCATGATTGATCAGATGGGTGGCGAAGGCGTGGCGCAACACGTGTGGCGAGAGCCGCTCGGACGCAATGCCGGCGTGGAGCGCATGACGCTTTAGGATGCGCCAGAACATCTGGCGCGTCATGCCCGCGCCCAGGCGCGTGACAAAGACGTGGGGAGCATTGCGCCCGGCGAGAATGACCGGACGCGCGTCGCGCAGGTAGCGTTCCAGCCAGTCGACGGCGGTCTCGCCCAGCGGCACGAGGCGTTCCTTGTCGCCTTTGCCGACGACCTTCACCAGCCCTTCGCGCATTCCCAGTGAAAAGGGCGCGAGTCCGACCAGTTCCGTCACGCGCAGGCCGGTCGCATAGAGCACCTCGAGCATCGTGCGGTCGCGCAGGCCGAGCGGCGTGTCGGTGTCGGGTGCGTCGAGCAGGCACTCGACCTCGGCCTCGGTAAGTGACTTGGGGAAACGGTTGGGTTGCATCGGCGGGGCGATGCGCAGGGTCGGGTCGCGTGTGATGACGCCGCGATCGAGCACATGCCGATAGAAGCGACGCCACGCCGAAAGCAGACGACGCTGGCTGGCGGGTTTGGCGTGACGGCTGAACTCGGCCAGGTAGGCCGCGAGATCGGATTCGTCAGCGGCCTGCAGCGGGGCGCCGCGCGCAGCGAGCCAGACAGCGAACAGCGCCAGATCGCTGCGATACGCGGCGATGGTGTTGCGCGCAAGCCCGTGTTCAAGCCACAGGAAGTCGCCAAAGGCGTCGAGTGCGGCCAGCGTGTCGGCCGGCAGCGCGGCTTCGGTGGCGCTCAGCGGTCTTGTTCGTGGGCGAGCAGCCATTGCTTTACGTGAATCCGGTGGCCGTCGGTGTCGCCGGCGAAGCCGCCCAGTCCGTGGCGAGCGATGACGCGATGGCAGGGGGTGAGCAGCGGAAACGGATTGGCGCGGCAGGCGCCGCCGACCGCGCGCGCGGCGCTGCCCAGCGCCTGCGCAAGCTCGCCATAGCAGCGCGTGTGGCCGTGTTCAATGGCCGAAATGGCTTGCCAGACCCGGCGCTGGAACGCCGTTCCGCGCGTGGCCAGCGGCAGTTCGTGCGGGGCGTGCGGATCGTCGATCCAGCGGGTGAGTGCGCGTGCAGCGCATTCGGCGAGCGGCCCGCGTGGCGCGACTTCGGCCGTGTCGGGCGGCAGGAACACCAGTTCCGTGATCACCTCGTCGCTGCAGACCACACCCATCGGACCGAAGGGCAGGCGGACGATGGCGGCGCAGTGCGGCAAGGTGGTGGCGCGCATGGCACTTCCCGTTCAGCGGCGAATCTCGCCGTTGCCGAATACGATCCATTTCTGGCTGGTCAGCCCTTCGAGGCCGACCGGGCCGCGCGCGTGGATCTTGTCGGTCGAGATGCCGATCTCCGCGCCCAGGCCGAACTCGAAGCCGTCGGCGAAGCGCGTCGAGGCGTTGATCATGACCGAAGCCGAATCGACCTCGCGCAAGAAGCGCATCGCGCGGGTGTGGTTTTCGCTGACGATGGCCTCGGTGTGGCCGGAACTGTGGGTGTTGATGTGTTTGATCGCCTCATCGATTCCGGCGACCACTTTCACGGCGAGGATGGGCGCGAGGTATTCCTCGTCCCAGTCCGATGCCTGCGCCTCCTTGAGCAGGGACGCATCGATGCCGGCGTCCCTGAGCACCGCCAGCGATTCGGCGCAGCAGCGCATCTCGACGCCGTGGCCGGCGAGCATGCGGCCGATCTCGGGCAGAAAGCGGTTTGCCACGTCGCGCGCCACCAGCAGCGTCTCGGCGGTGTTGCAGGTGCCGTAGCGTTGCGTCTTGGCGTTCTCTACGATGGGCACGACCTTGGCCGGGTCCGCCGCGTCGTCGATGTAGACGTGGCAGTTGCCGTCCAGATGCTTGATCACCGGCACGCGCGCGTCCCTCGAGATGCGCTCGATCAGGCCCTTGCCGCCGCGCGGCACGATGACGTCGACGAACTCGGGCATGGTGATGAGCGCTCCGACGGCCTCGCGGTCGGTGGTGTCGACTACCTGCACGGCCGTCTCCGGCAGGCCGGCGGCAGTCAGCCCGGCGCGCACGCAGGCGGCGATCGCCTGGTTGCTGTGCAAGGCCTCCTTGCCGCCGCGCAGGATCGCCGCGTTGCCGGATTTGAGACACAGCGCCGCGGCGTCCGCGGTGACATTGGGGCGGGATTCGTAAATGATGCCGATCACGCCCAGCGGCACGCGCATGCGGCCGACCTCGATGCCCGAGGGGCGGCGGCGCACGTCGGTGATCTCGCCCACCGGATCGGGCAGGGCGGCGACCTGTTCGACACCGGCGGCCATGGCCTCGACGCCCTTGTCGGTCAGCCTCAGGCGGTCGATCATCGCGGCATCCAGCCCGGCCGTGCGCGCGGCGTCCAGATCCTTCGCGTTGGCCTCGATCAGGGTTTCGCGGCGCTCGCGGATGGCCGCGGCCATGGCGGTGAGCGCGGCGTTCTTGGCCCCGGACGAGGCTGCGGCGACCAGGCGGGAGGCGGCGCGGGCGCTGCGACCCAGGCCCTGCATGTATTCGGCGATGTTCATGATCTGGCGGGTTTTTTCAGGTTCACAGACAGTAGCAGATCGCGCGGGTGTTGCGCCTCATTGGCGCGCAAGCCGCAGCGTGAGTTGCAGGAATTCGTCCCAGACGTCGCCGTCGGCCACGCCCTTGGCAATGCGGTCGATGCGCGCGGCGGCGAGCAGCGCGGTGCGCAACTGCGGCGTGCGCACACGCGGCACGGCGCGCGAAAGTGCCGCGCGGCGGCGCTCATCGAACACGCGTTCGGCCTTCATCGTTGCAGCCAGCGGTTGGCCGGCGTCGCGTGCGGCGGCGAGCGTCGCGAGTGTGCGGATCTCGGTGGCCAGCGCCCACAGCACCAGCGGCGGGGCGGCACCTTCGGCACGCAGGCCTTCGAGCAGCCGCACGCAGCGCGCCGGATCACCCTCGAGCAAGGCCTCGCGCAGCGCGTCCAGATCGTAGCGGGCGACGGACAGCACGGCCGCGCGCACATCTTCCAGCGTAAGTTCACCCGGCGGATGCAGCAGGCCGAGCTTGAGGATCTCCTGGTGGGCGGCAAGCAGGTTGCCCTCGACATGATCGGCGATGAAGTCCAGCGCTTCGCGCGACGCCTTCTGATCCTGGCGGGCAAGGCGCGCAGCGATCCAGGCCGGCAGGCGCTCGCGTTCGGGCGCGTTGAGTTCGAGTACCACGCCGGCGCCCTCGAGCGCCTTGAACCACGCGGTCTTGCGAGTGGCCCAGTCGAGATCGGGGAGGGTCACCAGCGTGAGCGTCGCGCCGTCGATCGTCGCGATATAGCGTTGCAACGCGTCGCCGCCATCGCGCCCCGGCTTTCCCGTGGGAATGCGGAGGTCGATGAGCTTGCGCCCGCCGAACAGCGACAGGTTTCCGGCTGCGAGCGTGAGCTGATCCCAGCGAAAACCCTGGCCGACGACCAGCGTCTCGCGCTCGTCAAAGCCCTGTTTGCGCGCAGCGGCGCGAATTGCGTCGGCCGCCTCGAGGACCAGCAGTGGCTCGTCGCCGAACAGCACATACAGCGGGGCAAGCGGGCGTTCGAGCTGGGCAGCAAGCTGGTCAGGCTCGAGCTTCACGGGCGCACGGCTGCGAGCCGACGCACCAGCTGCCGCATCAGGTCGCGCTCCATGTCCTCGAACAGCAGTGCTTCCTCGCGCTGCTTGGCGATGATCTGGGCGTCGTCGAAGTCGTACTCGCGCCGCGTCTGCAGCCGCGAGGGCGGCACCAGTTCGTTGCCGGCCTGGTCGCGGATGCGATAGACCAGGATGCGATCGATCTGGTACTCGCGCACCGAGCCATCACCGGCGATCGACAGGATCTCGCGGTCGCGCTCGTTGCTGAGGATATCCAGCCGCACTTCGGCGTCCTCCGGCGTCGATACCACACGCGTGGTGCCGGCGGCCTCGATCTCGCGCCTCAGGTCAGCCGCGAAACGCGAATACGGGGCGACGCCGCCGACATGGACGGTCTCGAACGCCATCTTCTGAGGACCGCGCAGGCGAAAGCCGCAGCCCGATGCAAGGGCCGGCGCGGCGAGCGCGGCGAGGAGAAAGCGGCGGCGATTTCGAGCGGGCATGGTGGTTTCCTCAGACGACGATATTGACCAGACGACCCTTGACGACGATGACCTTGCGCGGCGGCTTGCCGTCCATGAACCTGCGTGCGCCCTCCGAGGCCAGCGCGGTCGCCTCGATGCTCGCGTTGTCCGCATCGGCTGCGACCGTGATGCTGCCACGCAGCTTGCCGTTGACCTGCACCACGAGTTCGACCTCGTCCTGTACCAGGGCGCTCTCGTCCGGCTCAGGCCATGGCGCGTCGATCACCCTGCCCTCGAAGCCGCATTCGGACCACAGCGCATGCGCCAGATGCGGTGTGATGGGCGCGAGCACGCGCAGCAGGATGGACAAGCCCTCGGCCGCAACGGCGGCGTGCGCGGAGACATCATTCTGCGGGGCCTTCTCCAGCGCGTTGAGCATCTTCATCGTGGCGGACGCGACGGTGTTGAACTGATGCTTGCCGAAGTCGAAATTGGCCTGCTTCAGGTTCAGGTGAATCTCGCGACGTATGTCGGCCAGCGCGCCGGAAACCTCGATCGCCTTGGCGGAGCGATGCGTGCGGTATTGCGCGGCGTAGGCGTAACCGAAATTCCACACCCTGCGCAGGAAGCGGAAGGCGCCCTCGACGCCCGAATCCGACCATTCAAGCTGCTGATCGGGCGGCGCGGCAAAGATGATGAAGAAACGTGCGGTGTCGGCGCCGTAGCGGTCGATCAGCGCCTGCGGGTCGACGCCGTTGTTCTTCGACTTCGACATCTTCTCGGTGCCGCCGACCACCACGGCATCGCCGTCGGCCGCGCGGGCGGCGGTGACGCGGCCCTTGTCGTCACGCTCGACGGCGACATCGGCCGGGTTGAACCACTGCTTGCGGCCCGCGGCGTCTTCCCGGTAGTAGGTGTCGGCCACCACCATGCCCTGCGTGAGCAATCGCGTGAAGGGCTCGGACACATTCACCAGCCCGCAGTCTCGCATCGCGCGGGTGAAGAAGCGCGAATACAGCAGGTGCAGGATGGCGTGCTCGATGCCGCCGATGTATTGGTCGACCGGCGCCCAGTAGTTCGCGCGCTCGTCCACCATGGCGTTGGCATCCGGGCAGGCGTAGCGCAGGAAGTACCAGGACGACTCGACGAAGGTGTCGAGCGTGTCCGTCTCGCGTCGTGCGGGCTTGCCGCAGGACGGGCAGGCGCACTCGTAGAATTCCGGCATCTTGGCCAACGGCGAGCCGCGGCCGGTGATCTCGACGTTCTCCGGCAGCACCACCGGGAGGTCTTCGTCCGGAACCGGCACGTCACCGCAGGATTCGCAGCGGATCATCGGAATCGGGCAGCCCCAGTAGCGCTGACGCGAGATGCCCCAGTCGCGCAATCGGTACTGCACGCGCTTGTTGCCGAGGCCCTTGGCTTCGAGATCGGCGGCGATCGCGTCGACCGCGCCCTGGAAATCGAGCCCGTCATACTTGCCGGAATGCACCAGCGTGCCGTGTTCGGCGTAGGTGTCCTGCCAGGGGGCTGCAACGTCCGAATACCTGTCCGATCCGACGACCATCTTGATGGGCAACGCGTACTTGTGCGCGAAGGCAAAGTCGCGCTCGTCGTGCGCCGGAACGGCCATCACGGCGCCTTCGCCGTAGCCCATCAGCACGTAGTTGGCGACCCACACCGGCAGCAATTCATTGGTCAACGGATGGCGCACACGCAGCGGCGTGGCCATGCCTTTCTTCTCCATCGTCGCCATGTCGGCTTCCGACACGCCGCCGCGCTTGCATTCCTCGATGAAGGCGGCGAGCGCCGGATCGCTGGCCGCAGCCTGTTCGGCCAGCGGGTGTTCGGCGGCCACGGCGACGTAGGTCGCGCCCATCAGCGTGTCGGCGCGGGTGGTGAACACGCGCAAGACGCCGGAGCTTCCGATGCTCGCTTCGTCGTACGGGAAGGAAATCTCTACGCCTTCGGAGCGGCCGATCCAGTTCTTCTGCATCGTGCGCACCTGCTCGGGCCATTCGGGCAGGTCGTCGAGCGAGGCGAGAAGCTCATCGGCGTAGGCCGTGATCTTCATGTAGTACATCGGGATCTCGCGCTTCTCCACCAGCGCACCCGATCGCCAGCCGCGCCCGTCGATGACCTGTTCGTTGGCCAGCACGGTGTCGTCGACCGGATCCCAGTTCACGGTGCCCAGACGCTTGTAGATCAGCCCCTTTTCATACAGGCGTTTGAACAGCCACTGCTCCCAGCGGTAGTACTGCGGCGTGCAGGTGGCCAGTTCGCGCGACCAGTCGATGGCAAAGCCCAGGCGCTTCAACTGCGCCTTCATGTATTCGATGTTGGCGTAGGTCCACTTGGCCGGGGGCACGTTGTTCTGGATTGCCGCGTTCTCGGCCGGCATGCCGAAGGCGTCCCAGCCCATCGGTTGCAACACGTTGTAGCCGCGCATGCGATGCTGGCGCGAGAGCACGTCGCCGATCGTGTAGTTGCGCACGTGGCCCATGTGCAGCTTGCCCGACGGATACGGGAACATGCTCAGGCAGTAGTACTTCGGACGGTCTGCGTCCTCGGTGACGCGGAAGGCGTCGGATTCGTCCCAATCTGCCTGGGCTGCGGTCTCGATCTCGGCGGGGTTGTATTTGTCCTGCATGAACGCCTTCGCTGGCTGGGTGAAACGGGGAATTATAGCTTGAACGGCGTCCGGCCCGGCGCCAGGACGCGCCGTCGCAGGGGGCCGGGTACAATGTGCGGGCGTGCTTCCCGCGTGTCTTGCCGGGTGGCCGCGCGCCCCGACAAAGGTTCCGAATGTCCGATCTTCTCGCCAATCTCAATTCCGAACAGCTGCAGGCGGTGAGCCTGCCGCCGCAGCACGCGCTGATTCTGGCCGGCGCGGGTTCGGGCAAGACGCGTGTGCTCACAACGCGCATCGCCTGGCTGATCCAGACTGGTCAGGTCGAGCCGTCCGGCGTGCTCGCCGTGACCTTCACCAACAAGGCCGCGCGCGAGATGCTCGCGCGCCTGTCGACGATGTTGCCGATCAATACCCGCGGCATGTGGGTCGGCACCTTCCACGGTCTGGCCAATCGGCTGCTGCGCGCGCACTGGCGCGACGCCAACCTGCCGCAACTGTTCCAGATCCTCGATTCGGCCGATCAGCTCGCCGCCATCAAGCGCCTGCTCAAGGCGCTCAACGTCGACGACGAGAAATTCCCGCCGCGCGAACTGCAGCACTTCATCAACGGCCAGAAGGAGGCCGGCCTTCGCGCGCATGCGGTCGAGGCCTGGGACGACTACACGCGTCGTCGCGTCGAGCTCTACCAGGAATACGAGACGCAGTGCCAGCGCGAGGGCGTGGTCGATTTCGCCGAGCTGCTGTTGCGCAGCTACGAGTTGCTCGAACGCCACGAGCCGCTGCGCCGCCATTACCAGAGCCGGTTTCGGCACATCCTGGTCGATGAGTTCCAGGACACCAACCGATTGCAGTACCGCTGGCTGCGGCAGTTCGCCGACGAAGGGCGCGAAGGCGCGGCGGCGATGTTCTGCGTCGGCGACGACGACCAGTCGATCTACCGCTTCCGCGGTGCCGATGTCGGCAACATGCGCGACTTCGAGCGCGAGTTCCGCGTCGCCAACGTGATCCGGCTGGAGCAGAACTACCGTTCGCACGGCAACATCCTGGACGCGGCCAACGCCATCATCCGCAACAACGCCAACCGGCTCGGCAAGAACCTGTGGACCGAGCAGGGCGAGGGCGAGCCGATCCGCGTGTTCGAGGGCTACGCCGATCTGGACGAGGCGCGTTGGGTGGTCGAGGAAATCGGCCAGCTCGTGCGCGACGGTGCGAGTCGCTCCGACATCGCGCTGCTGTACCGCTCGAATGCGCAGTCACGTGTGTTGGAACACCAGCTCTTTTCGTCGGGCATCGCCTATCGCGTGTATGGCGGCCTGCGCTTCTTCGAGCGTCAGGAGGTCAAGCATGCGCTGGCCTATCTGCGTCTGATCGCCAACCCGGACGATGACACCTCGTTTGCGCGCGTCGTCAACTTCCCCACGCGCGGCATCGGTGCGCGCTCGCAGGAAGCGCTGACGGACGCGGCGCGCACCTTCAACGCCAGCCTGTATTCGACCGTGCCACACCTGTCCGGCAAGCCCGGCACGGTGCTGGCGGGCTTCGTGCGCCTGATCGAGGATCTGCGCCGCGACACGGCCAAGCTGCCGCTGCCGGAGCTGGTCGACCACGTGCTCGATGCCTCCGGGCTGCGCGCGCACTACCGCAACGAAAAGGAAGGCCAGGACCGGCTCGAGAACCTCGACGAACTGGTCAGTGCGGCCGCCAATTTTCTCGCCGAGATCGGTCCTCCGGAAGACCCCGATGCGGATCACGCGCTGCTGGCGGATTTTCTCGCTCACGCCTCGCTCGAGGCCGGCGACCACCAGGCCGAGGCCGGGGCCGATGCGGTGCAGCTGATGACCGTGCACTCGGCCAAGGGCCTGGAGTTCGACGTGGTCTTCGTCACCGGTCTGGAGGAGGGCCTTTTCCCGCACGAGAACAGCATTCTCGAGACCGACGGGTTGGAGGAGGAGCGCCGCCTGATGTACGTGGCGGTGACGCGAGCGCGGGAACGCCTCTACCTGTCGTTCGCGCAAAGCCGCATGCTGCACGGCCAGTCCCGTTACAACCTGAAGTCGCGTTTTCTCGAGGAAATTCCCGAAACCCTGCTCAAGTGGCTGACGCCACAGCGTGCCGCGACGATGCCGGGCAACACCTATTTTCGGCCTTCGGCGAATCCGGCTGCGCCACCGCCTCCGCGGCGGCGCGACGATACGGGCTTGCGCGTGGGCCAATTGGTTGGCCATGCACGCTTCGGCCAGGGCGTGATCGTCGCCACCGAGGGGGCGGGTTCGGACGCGCGCGTGCAGGTCAATTTCGGCACGGCGGGGGTCAAGTGGCTGCTGTTGTCGGTGGCCAAACTGGAAGTGGCCTGAGCATGCGCCGGTGAATCGGCCGTCTGCAGGGAGCCTGCCATGGACGAGCAACGACGACCACAGAACTGGTTCTCGGGCCGCAGCCTGCGCTGGCGCATGGGGGCGCTGGCGGGGCTGTTCGCGCTGATCTTCGGGCTGGTCGCGTTCGCCGAAGTGGCGCGCGAGCGTGCCGTGTTCAAGCGTGAGACGCGCGAGGCGACACAGGCGCTGCGCATCGGCCTGACGACCACGCTTGACGCCACCGAGCGGGAGATGCTCAACATCGCATCCCTGCTCGCCGTCGATCCGGAAGTGCGCTACTACCTGCGTCGCGCGCACGAACTCGTCGCGAGCGAGGGCGGTGGCGCGGGCGGTGCACGCGCGGCGGCGCTGCGCGAGGCCTTCGCAGCCCGTCTCGCTGCACGTGGCGAGCACCACTGGTCGGACGAGCTGTCGGCGCGTCAGGTCGAATTCCATCTGCAGCCCGACGGGGCGAACTTCCTCCGAACGCGCGATCCGCGCCTGTTCGGCGACGCGCTCGAAGAAGTGCGTCCGCTTGTCGCGGCCACGCACTCGCTGGGCATTCCGATCTCCGGATTCGAGGTCGGTCGCATGTACGCGGGCCTGCGCGGGCTGCATCCGGTGATGGCGGTCGACGAAGCCGGTGATTACTGGTCGGTGGGCAGCGTCGAGGTCGGCATCGCGATGCGTGACTTGCTGGCCGACGCGACCAGCCGTTTCGACGCCGAATATGCCCTGGCACTCGCGCGTGATCTCGTCGATGACGTAATGTGGGCCGACGATATTCGCGCGACCCTGATCTGGAGCGAATCCTGCCGTTGTTACATCGACAACGCCTATCGCCTGGGCGGGCCGGCGCTGCTCGACGCCTTGCCGAGATGGCAGGGTGTGCCGGTCGACGACTATCGCATGGCGCAAATCGGCGAGCGCCGCTTCGCCGTCACGCGCGTGTCGCTGACCGGTCAGCTCGAACGCATGGGCGCGCGGGAGATCGCCGGACACCCGGCCAGCATCTACATTTTCTCCGACCGCAGCGAGCAGTTCGCCGACTATCGTGCCGGTCGAGCCCGTGTGCTGGGCGCCTTGGGTGTCGTCTATCTTGCTGTCCTGCTGCTGGCCTGGCTGGTGCTGCGGCGCATCGTCGCCACCGAGGCGGCGCTGGATACGGCGCAGCGCTACCGTAGCGCGCTGTTCATGCTATCGCCCGATGCGGTGCTGGTGGCCGACCGGGATGGCACGATCACCGAGGTCAACCCGCGTTTCTGCGAGGTCACCGGTTACACGCCCGACGAGGTCGTCGGCAACAACGCCCGCATGCTGCAATCGGGCAATACGCCGCCCGAGGTGTATCGCGAGATATGGGCCACTCTGCTGGCCGGGCGGGAGTGGCGCGGCGACCTGCAGAACCGGCGCAAGGACGGCTCGCTCTACTGGGAGGCGCACGCCATCGTGCCGGTGCGCGAAGCCAGTGGCGAGATCGTACGTTTCGTGTCCTTTCAGCGCGACGTCAGCGAACGTCACGAAATGGAGCGTGCACTCTCGGCCAGCGAGCGCCTCTACCGCAGCATCCACGACAACGTGCAGGAGGCGATCTTCCTGGTGCGCGTGGAGGGCGAGGACTTCGTCTACGTCGGCAACAACCCGCGTCATGAGGAGAGCACCGGGCTGAGCGCCGAGCGCCTGCGCGGCGCGCGGCCACAGGACATCCTGTCGCCGGACATGGCCCAGGCCGTGATCGGCAACTACCGTCGCTGCGTGGCCGAGCGTCAGACCATCCGCTACGAGGAGGAACTCGCCCTGCCGGCGGGCACGCGTTACTGGATGACCTCGCTGGCGCCGGTGTTCGACGACGGCGGGGATGTCGAGATGATCGTGGGCCTTTCGGTCGACGTCACCGAGAGCAAGCGCGCCGAAGCCGAGCTGCGGCGCCTGGCCACGACGGACGTGCTCACCGGCCTTGCCAACCGTCGCCATTTCCTCGAGCGCGCCGCGCAGGAACTGGTACGCGTGCGTCGCTATGCTGCGCCGGCGGCCTTTCTGATGCTGGATATCGATCATTTCAAGCGCATCAACGACACCTGGGGCCATGCCACGGGCGATGCCGTGCTTCGATTGCTCGCCGGCGTGCTGGCTGAGAAGCTGCGCGAGTCGGATCTGGTGGGGCGTCTGGGTGGCGAGGAATTCGGCGTACTGCTCCCGCAGACCGATCTGGAGGCGGCGCAGGTGCTGGCCGAACGTCTGCGGGCTGCGATCACGGAAGTCTCGCTGGAAGTCGAAGGCGAGCAATTGCGCTTTTCGGCCAGCTTCGGTCTCACCCTGCTGCACGCCGACGACGAGGATTTCGACGCGCCGATGGCGCGCGCCGACGCTGCCCTCTATGCGGCCAAGTTCGCCGGGCGCAATCGCGTCAAGTGGCGCATCCGCTGAGTGAGCGGCTCAGCGACCGGCGTTCAGCCTGTCGTCGAGCGCCAGCAGTTCGCGCGTGAGCTTGTGACGCGCGTCGAGATGGATCATCGGGCAGGCCTGCTCGTGTGATTCACGGATCTTCACCGACGCAGACAGGCACGGATCGAGCACCGGTAGCCCCTCGTCGCGCAGTTCGTCGACGAGTCGGCGTGGCAGGGAGGCACGTGCCTGAAACTGATTGACGACGATGCCCTCGACTGCCAGCGCCGGGTTGTGGTCGGCGCGGATCTCTGCCACCGCGTCGAGCAGCGCATACAGTGCCTGGCGTGAAAACGCGTCGCAATCGAACGGAATCAGGCAGGTGTCGGCAGCGATCAGTGCCGAACGTGTGTAGAAGTTGAGCGCCGGTGGCGTGTCGATGTAGATCAGGTCGAAGTCGTCCGCGAGTTCATCCAGGGCCTCGCGCAGCTTGTAGATCTTGTAGCGGGATTCGAGCTTGCCGTGCAGGTCCTCGAGCGCGGGGTGCGACGGAAGCACGTAGAGCTGCTCGAAGCGTGTCGGCTGCGTGAATGACGCGGTCGGCTTCGGGTCGACACGAAAGTTCAGGGTCTGGTCGAACCATCCGGCAGCGGTGGCGGCCGCGTCGTCGATCGCTGCGCCGAGCAGGTACTGCGTGGCATTGCCCTGCGGGTCGAGATCCACGAGCAGCGTGCGGTGGCCCCGCCAAGCACCGATCGCGGCGAGATTTGCGGCGATCGTCGATTTTCCGACCCCGCCCTTGCGGTTGAACACGACCCTGCGCATCGTCATTCTCCGTTCGTGGATATTGCAATGCAGCATAGCATTTGCGCATGGCGGGTGGCGGGCCGTCGCATTCGTTTCGCCCCGCACGCACTCACGCCTTGTGGAGATTCCGCATTGGCGCGCCGTCCGCGGCCGACTACCTTCGCGCTGAATGCCGCACGCGATGCGGCGCGAATGCGATGCCGAACAGCGAGGAGAGTGAGCCATGAGTCATGCGATCCG
The DNA here is from genome assembly GCA_963975885.1 of uncultured Azoarcus sp. Classification (GTDB taxonomy): domain Bacteria; phylum Pseudomonadota; class Gammaproteobacteria; order Burkholderiales; family Rhodocyclaceae; genus Pseudazoarcus. Next base: position 23,680 of record CAXBIS010000014.1, on the reverse strand, counting down.
TATTCACGAGACCGGCGGCCCGGAGGTGTTGCGCTGGGAAGAGGTGGAGGTGCCGCCGCCCGGTCCCGGCGAGATTCGTCTGCGTCAGCATGCGGTCGGGCTCAACTACATCGACACCTATCACCGCGGCGGGCTGTACCCGGTGCCCAGCCTGCCTTCCGGTCTGGGACTGGAGGGTGCTGGCGTGGTCGAGGCGGTCGGCGACGAGGTCGAGGAGTTTGCCGTCGGCGATCGTGTGGCCTACGCGCATGGTCCGCTGGGTGCCTATGCCGAGGTGCGCAACCTGCCGGCCGAGCGCGCGGTGAAGCTGCCCGAGGCGATTTCCTTCGAACTTGGCGCGGCGATGATGTTGCAGGGGCTGACCGCGCAATATCTGGTGCGGCGCACCCATCGCGTCGAGGCGGGCGAGACCATCCTGATCCATGCCGCCGCCGGGGGCGTGGGCTCCATCGTCGTGCAGTGGGCCAAGGCGTTGGGTGCGACCGTGATCGGCACGGTCGGATCCGAGGAAAAGGCCGAACGCGCGCGCAGCCTGGGTGCGGACCACGTGATCGACTACAGCCGAGAGGATTTCGTACGCCGCGTCGGCGAGATCACCGACGGGCGCGGCGTGGGCGTCGTCTATGATTCGGTCGGCCGAGACACCTTCCTGCGCTCGCTCGATTGCGCGCAGCGACTGGGAATGGTGGTGCTGTTCGGCAACGCTTCGGGTCCGGTCGAGCCGTTCAACCCGCTGCTGCTGGCGCAGAAAGGGGCGCTGTTCCTGACCCGGCCGATTCTCGCGCAATACATCGCCACGCGCGAGGAACTCGACGAGATGGCGGCCGACCTGTTCGCCGTGGTGAGTTCAGGCCAGGTGCGCATCGACGTCAACCAGTGCTTCGCGCTGCGCGAAGCGGCCGAGGCGCATCGCGCGCTGGAGGGGCGGCGCACCACGGGCGCGAGCGTGTTGCTGCCCTGAACGCGGGTGCGGCCTTTGTGCGAACGGGGACCGGGGCGGCGGGAACGCGTCGCAGCCGTCTGATACAGGGCGTTTTCACAGGCGGCATGCGCGCCGCTTCAGGAGGTTTGCAACGACGTGTTGATGAGTCGCCAAGCCCGGCCGCCGTGATGCCCGCGTTCGGGTAAACTCCATCGCCATGGACGCCCCCGCACCCCGCTTCGTACATCTTCGCCTGCACTCCGAGTTCTCGATTCTCGATGGCATCGTCCGCACCGACGAGGCGATCCGCCGCGCCGCGGCCGACGGCATGCCGGCACTGGGCATCTCCGACCTGGCCAACCTGTTCGGCATGGTCAAGTTCTACAAGGGCGCGCGCGCGGCCGGCGTCAAGCCGGTGGTCGGCGTCGACGTGTGGATCACCAACGAGGCCGAGCGCGACAAGCCTTACCGTGTGCTGCTCATCTGCCGTGACCGTGGCGGCTACGGGCGGCTGTGCGAACTGCTCGCGCGCGCCTATCTCGAGAACAAGCATCGCGGGCGCGCCGAGTTGCGCCGCGAGTGGTTCGACGACGGCGGCGGCGAGGGGCTGATCTGCCTGTCCGGCGCGGCTTCGGGCGACATCGGTCAGGCGCTGGTCAACGGCAATCGCGACGCGGCCGATGTGCTCGCGCGCTGGTGGGCGGCGCGTTTCCCGGACGCCTTCTACATCGAATTGCAGCGCGCCGGTCACAGCGGCGCCGAGGCCCTGGTGGCCGAATCGGTGCAACTGGCCGCGCGGCTGGACCTGCCGGTGGTGGCGACCCATCCGGTGCAGTTCATGTCGCCCGACGACTTCATGGCGCACGAGGTGCGGGTGTGCATCGCCCAGGGCTATGTGCTGGCCGATCGCCGCCGTCCGCGCGACTTCACCCAGGAACAGTATTTCAAGAGCCAGGACGAGATGTGCGCGCTGTTCGCGGATCTGCCCGAGGCGCTGGACAACGCCGTGGCCATCGCCGAGCGCTGTTCGCTGTCGGTCGAGCTGGGCAAGAACTACCTGCCGCAGTTCCCGACGCCGGCGGGCATGACGCTCGACGATTTTCTCGTCGCCGAAGCCAGGTCCGGGCTGGAAGTGCGTCTGAACGAACTGTACCCGGACGAGACCGAGCGCGAACGCCAGCGCCCGCGCTATGCCGAGCGCCTCGACATCGAGACCCGCACCATCATCGAGATGGGCTTTCCGGGCTACTTCCTGATCGTCGCGGACTTCATCAACTGGGCCAAGGAAAACGGTGTGCCGGTGGGCCCGGGTCGCGGTTCCGGTGCCGGCTCCCTGGTGGCCTATTCCTTGCGGATCACGGATCTGGACCCGCTCGAGTACGCACTGCTGTTCGAGCGCTTCCTCAACCCCGAGCGCGTGTCGATGCCCGACTTCGACATCGACTTCTGCCAGGACAATCGCTACCGCGTCATCGAATACGTGCGCGAGCGCTACGGCAAGGAGGCGGTGAGCCAGATCGCGACTTTCGGCACGATGGCCTCCAAGGCCGTGGTACGCGACGTCGGTCGCGTGCTCGACCTGCCCTATGGCCTGTGCGACCGGCTCTCCAAGTTGGTGCCACTCGAGGCCAACAAACCCGTGTCGCTGGCGCGCGCCTACGAGATGGAGCCGCAGATCGGCGAGATGATGCGCGACGGCAACGACGGCGAATCCGTGCAGGAGCTGTGGCGGCTCGCCGAGCCGCTGGAAGGCCTGTCGCGCAACGTCGGAATGCACGCTGGCGGCGTACTCATCGCGCCGGGGCGGCTGACCGACTTCTGCCCGCTCTATATCGCCGACGGCGAGGACGCCACGCCGGTGTCGCAGTTCGACAAGGACGACGTCGAGGCGGTGGGGCTGGTGAAGTTCGACTTCCTCGGCCTGCGCAACCTGACCATCATCGACCTTGCGGTCGATTACGTCGAACGCCTGACCGGTGAACGGCCGGATCTGAACGCGTTGCCCTTCACCGACCCGGCCGCCTACAAGATCCTCAAGGAAGCCAACACCACGGCCATCTTCCAGGTCGAATCGGACGGCATGAAGAAGCTTCTCAAGAAGCTCGGTCCCGACCGTTTCGAGGACATCATCGCCGTGCTGGCGCTGTACCGTCCGGGCCCGCTGGGTTCGGGCATGGTCGATGACTTCATCCTGCGGAAGAAGGGGCAGCAGGAGATCGACTACTTCCATCCGGATCTCAAGCCCTGCCTGGAGCCGACCTACGGCGTCATCGTCTACCAGGAACAGGTGATGCAGATCTCCCAGATCATCGGGGGATACACGCTGGGCGGCGCCGACATGCTGCGCCGTGCGATGGGCAAGAAGAAGGCCTCGGAGATGGCCCGCCACCGCGAGATCTTCCGCGACGGTGCGAAGAAGAAGGGCTACGACGAGCAGTTGGCGATGCAGCTCTTCGACCTGATGGAGAAGTTCGCCGAGTACGGCTTCAACAAGTCGCATACCGCTGCCTATGCCGTCGTGACCTACCACACGGCCTGGCTCAAGGCGCACCACTGCGCGGCCTTCATGGCGGCGACGCTGTCTTCGGACCTGGACAACACCGACACCCTGCGCATCTTCTTCGAGGATGCGGTGGCCAACAAGATCACCGTGCTGCCGCCGGACGTCAACGCCTCCGAATACCGCTTCGTGCCGGTCGATGCGAATACCATCCGCTACGGCCTGGGGGCCGTCAAGGGCTGCGGCGAGCCGGCCATGCGCTCGATCGAGGCCGCGCGGGCGAACGGACCTTTCCACGACCTGTTCGATTTCTGCGAGCGCGTTGACCGGCGCATGGTCAACCGGCGCGCGGTCGAGGCGCTGATCCGCGCCGGTGCGCTCGATACCCTCGACGGGCATGCCGGACGCGACCGCGCACAGTTGCTCGCGACCGTCGCGCTTGCCATGGAAGCGGCCGAACAGAAAGCCGCCAACGCCTTGCAGGGCGGGCTCTTCGATGCATTGCCGGAGGCTGCCGGTGCGGCGCCGGCCTTCGCCTCGGTGCGCGCATGGAGCGAACGCGAACGACTCAAGGAGGAAAAGACCGCGATCGGCTTCTTCCTCTCCGGCCATCCGTTCAATTCGTTCAGCGGCGAAGTGCGGCGTTTCGTGCGTCGCGCGCTGGCGCAACTTGAGCCCTCGCGCGAGCCCTCGATGCTCGCTGGCGTGGTCATGGACGTGCGCGCCAAGGTCGGTCAGCGTGGCAAGATGGCATTCGTGCAACTCGACGACGGTAGCGGCGCGCGCGAGATCGCAGTGTATTCCGAGGTGCTCGAGGCGTCGCGTGGCAAGATCGTCACCGACGAGGTGCTGATTGTCGAGGGGCGCATCAGCAACGACGAGTATTCGGGGGGGCTACGCATCATCGCCGACCGCCTGATGACGCTGGGCGAGGCGCGCGCACGCTTCGCCACCGCCTTGCAGTTGAGCCTCAACGGGGAGGTCGGCGAGGCCGGTGGCGCCACAGCCGCGGCCGACCGTCTGCAGGGTCTGCTCGCGCCATTCCGCGACGGCGGCTGCCCGGTGCGTCTGCGCTACCGCAACGACGTCGCGGAGGTCGAACTGCCGCTGGGCGAGACCTGGAGTGTGCGTCCGGATGACGCGCTGCTCGACGGTCTGCGCGCGTGGCTGCCCGAGGACGCCGTGGAGGTGCTCTACCGCAGCTGACGCGCCGGGAAGGGCCTCGGTCTATGCGGTCGGCAGCACGCGAAAGCCCTCATCCGGCGGTTCGGCCGACGAGATCTCGATACGTGTCACCTCGGCCGCCGGCGGGCCTTCGCGTGCCCAGTCGATGAAGGCGTCGACGTCGGCTTCCGGGCCGCAGACGACGGCCTCGACCTCGCCGGAGAAGCGGTTGCGCACCCAGCCGGACAGGCTCAGGCGCATCGCTTCCTTCTCGGCGCTGGCGCGGTAATACACGCCCTGCACCTTGCCGTGGATGAGCAGGTGGCGGGCCAGGGGGTCGCGGATCTTCTTGTCTTCAGTCATGAGCGTGATTGTCGGGGCGCCTGGACGACTCGCGCAAGCGCATCGTCCAGGTCGCGCGCGATCTCCAGCGTCTCGGGCAGGCCCGATCGCGCCAGGATCGCGCCGGGCTGGGGCTGGACGCCGGCGAGCACCAGGCCGATGCCGCGCGTGGCCAGACTGTGGGCGAGACTCTCGAGGATCTCCAGGCCGGTAGTGTCCATGTGCACCAGGCGCTCGACATCGAGGATGACCACGTCGGGACGTCCCAGATCCGCCGAGAGCAGCGCGTCGAGCTTGTTGGTGGCGCCGAAGAACAGGCTGCCGGTCAGCCGGTAGGCGTGGATGCGCGCGCTGGAGTCCTCGCGCACGAGTGTCTCGGCCGGCACTCGGGCGGTGAGGTCGATGGCATCGATGCGGGTCAGATCCGACATGCGGAAGATGAACACCAGGGCCGACATGACGATGCCGACCTGCACCGCGAGCGTCAGGTCGAACACCACCGTGACGACGAAGGTCGTGAGCAGGGTCGCGCGGTAGGGGCGCGTGCGCCGGGCGAGCGCCGCCCGCGTGAAGGCATGCCACTCGCCCATGTTGATGGCGACGATGACGACGATGGCCGAGAGCGTCGCGAGCGGGATGTGATCGGCCAGCGGTGCAAGCGCCAGCACCATGGCGAGCAACACCAGCGCGTGCACGATGCCCGCCACCGGTGTGCGCCCGCCCGAGCGGATGTTGGTGGCGGTGCGCGCGATCGCCCCGGTGGCGGCGAAGCCACCGAACAGCGGCGCGGCGACGTTGGCCACGCCCTGCGCCATCAGCTCCTGGTTGGGGTCGTGGCGGTCGCCGATGCGGTTGTCGGCGACGCGCGCCGAGAGCAGCGATTCGATGGCGCCGAGCAGCGCGATGGTCAGCGCCGGGGCGATGAGTTTGCCCAGCGTGCCCAGTTCGATGGACGGCAGACCGATGTCCGGCAGGCCCTGCGGGATGCCGCCAAAACGGCTGCCGATGGTCTCCACCGGAAGCACGAACAGCGCGTTGACCAGCGTCGCCAGCACCAGCACCGCCAGCGGCCCCGGAGCGCGACGCATCCAGCCGACATGACGTGCGGCACGGTTCCACGCCAGCAGCACGGTGACCGAGGCTGCGGCCAGCGCGATGGTCGGTACGTGCGCGGTGTGCAGTGCGCCGCTCAGCGCCTCCATCTTGCCGAAGAATTCTCCCGGCATGCGCTCGATCTGAAGGCCGAGGAAGTCCTTGATCTGCGACAGGAAGATCACGACCGCGATGCCGTTGGTGAAGCCGATCACGACCGAGATCGGGATGAAGCGGATCATCGTGCCGAGCTTGAAGGCCCCCATCGCGAACAGCATCACGCCCGACATCATCGTGGCGATCAGCAGATTGGCCACGCCATAGTCGATGACGATGACGTAGACGATGGGAATGAAGGCGCCGGTCGGTCCGCCGATCTGCACGCGCGAGCCGCCCAGCACGGACACCAGCAGGCCCGCCACGATGGCGGTCCAGATGCCTGCGGCCGGGCTCATGCCGCTGGCGATGGCAAACGCCATGGCCAGCGGCAGCGCGAGTACGCCGACGGTGATGCCGGCGGCGAGGTCGCCGCTCAGGGCCTCCCGGCTATAGGCCGGAAGGGTGTCGAGCAGCTTGGGGCGGAAGTGGAACATGGGGCCTTCTCCAGCGTGGGTTCGAGGGCGCGACAAGGGCGGTAGCCGGGCAGGCCGTTCGTCGTTGTCTGCGCTGTCGAACCATCCAGCGCTTGGAGGGCGTCAGCGGCATTTGAAGATCGTCTGATTCAAGGGGTGCTTGGTCCGGGAAGTCATGCCTGAGACGTAGCCTGCGCGATGCGGATCTGGTTGCGCCCGCCGTGCTTGCCGTCGTACATCGCCTTGTCGGCGGCCTCGATCAGGCCTTCGGCGTCGAGCGATGGATGATCGGTCGATGCCGCCAGCCCGGCGGTCAGGGAACAGCTGAAGGATTCGCCGGCGTGACTGAAATGCAGGTGCGAGAAGCGCTCGCGGATGTCGTCCATCAGCTTGCGGGCCTGTTCAGCCGCGCATTCGGGCAGGACTGCGGCAAACTCTTCGCCGCCGTAGCGTCCGATGATGTCCGAGGTGCGCAGGCGTTGGCGCAGCAAGGCCGCGAGCGAGGAGATGACGACGTCCCCGACTGCGTGACCGTAGCTGTCATTCACGCGTTTGAAGTGATCAATGTCGAGCATCACCACCGTGATCGGGCTGTTGTTGCGTCTTGCGCGCGCCAGCGTCCGAAAGACAGCATCCTTGATGGCCGAGTGCTTGAGCAGGCCGGTGAGGCTGTCGAGACTGATCAGCGCTTCGAGCACCCGTGCGCGCTCGACGCGGCTGCGTACGGTGGCCACCAGCTGAGCGTCCGAGATCGGCTTGGTCACGAAATCGTCAGCGCCGTGGCGCATGGCGCGAATTTGCTGAAATAGGTCGGTTTCGGCCGACAGATAGACGATTGGAATGCTCGCCCAGTTGTCATGCTGTCGCACTACGCCGGCCAGTTCCGGGCCGGAATAGTTTGGCATGTGCATGTCCATCAGGATCAGTTCGGGGCGCACGTTCGCGATCGTCTCGATCAGCCGTTCCGGCTCGTGCAGGCAATGTGCCTCGACGCTGGCGGCCAGCAGTACCAGTCGGTAGTGCTCGGCCAAGGGCTGGTCGTCTTCGACGATGAGTACCCGCTCCGGCGGGGCGTCGCGGGCCTCCAGAATCTGTGTGATGCGCCGGATCAGACGAGGGGTGTCGATGGGCTTGAGGAGATAGCCACTGGCGCCCATGCGCACTGCCCGCACGCGCGAAGCGAAATCGTCGTGCGAGGTGATGAAGATCAGCGGGCACCGGCAGGCCGAGAGGTTCGGGCAATTTCCGAGCCTCAACGTGGAGTCGTTGTTCGCGTCCAGCACGATGTCCGCGACGAGCAGGTCGGGGCAGGCCTCCTGCGCGGCCTGCTCGGCGTCTTCGAGACGGGTGAAGTGCCGCACCTTGAAATTGAAGGCCTCGATCTGGTGGCTGAGCTCGCGCCCGACCAGCTCATCGTCTTCGATCAACCAGATTTTCCAGGCCGCCTGCGCGGCACTCCTGTCCGCAGCGGGCCCCGCTTGCGAGCTGGCGCCTGAGTTGGGCGCGGGGGCGTCCTGGGCCATCTTGTCGAGGCCCGATATGGCCTTCGACAATGCTTGGCGGGTCGATACTTCGATGTTCCGGACGCCGACCTCACGCCAGTACTTGGTTTGCAGTTCGAGTGCGCGCGCCGCGGAGCTCAGGGCGGAGAAACCGAAAGTGCCTCCCGAACCGGCGAGCTTGTGCAGGCCGTGGTGAAGCTCATCGAGATCCGGGTCGGCCGGCTCGGTGCCGCACAGGCGCTCACTCAGTTCAAGCAATTCGGCGATCTGCGCCGGCAACCGGGTGGCGTACTCCTGGCGCAGACGTTCGAGCTGCGCAGCCAGCTTCTGGGCGGGGTCTTCACTCATCGGCGGCACGCTCCCAGATGCTGCGTACATGCTCTGGCAGGGTCATCGGGTCAAAGGGTTTGGCGATGACGTCGAGCGCGCCCAGCGAGCGGAAGTGCTCCACTTCGGCCGGTTGTACCTTGGCGGTCATGAATGCCACCGGCACTGCGGTCAGGCCGGGCAGAGCACGCAGGGCGCGCAACACACTGGGGCCGTCCATGCCGGGCATCATCACGTCGAGCAGGATGATGTCGGGGGAAAAGCTCTCGACCTCGCGCAGGGCTTCCTCGCCAGAGGCACAAGTCAGCACCGTGAAACCGCCGATGGTCTCCAGGGCGAGTTTCGCGATGCTGCGAATGTCCGGCTCGTCCTCGACATACAGCACCCGTTCAAGCGTCTCCATTCGTTTCTCCCTGTGAGGCAGCGTTGCCCGAAGCGGTACCTGAGGATACCGCTGATTCACGCGTGGCGTGCCCCGCAGCAGTGCTGCCGGATGCACCAGCGGGGTCATGCTCCGGAGCGTCTTGCAGGATCGGCAGCTCGAACCAGAACACGCTTCCCACGCCTTCCTGCGACGTGAAACCGATGCGGCCACCCATGCGCTCGACCAGTTCGTGCGTGATGGATAGCCCCAGTCCTGTGCCGCCCTTGCTGCGACTGTCGGAGGCGTCGGCTTGCGAGAACTTCTGGAAGATGCGTCCGCGGAATGACTCCGGAACGCCGCAGCCCTGATCTGCAACCCTCACCCTGACCCTTTCCTCGTCCAGTTCCAGCGCAACAAGCACGCGACTTCCTTCGGGTGAGAATTTGATGGCGTTGGACAGCAGATTGGCCATGATCTGCGCCAGTCGCTGGCTGTCGACATGCACCCTGCAGTCCACGTCATGAGGCTCGATTTCCAGCTTCACCCCGTGCTCATCTGCGAACGGGAGGTTGCTCTCGACAGCCTGGGCGACAAGCGGTCCGAGCGGCTGGGGCAACATCGCGAATTCCACCCCGCCGGCCGCAATCTTCTCGATGTCGAGCAGATCGTTGATGAGCTGGTTCAGGCGCCGGCCGTTCTTCAGCGCAATCGACACGAGTTGGCGCATCTGGTCGGTCATTTCGCCGACCTTGCCTCCGTCGATCATCCCCAGCGCGCCGATGATTGAGGTCAGCGGCGTGCGCAACTCGTGACTGACGGTCGACACGAACTCGTTCTTCATGCGCTCGATCTGTTTCTGGTCGGTGATGTCGGCGAATACCTCGTAGATCTCCGGCGCGGCCTCGTGCTCGCTGGTGCGTGAGGCATAGGCGTCGATGCGCAGCCAGCGCCAGTCGTGATGCTCCGTCCGACGGATGCCGATTACAGCGCCGGTCACGGCTCGTCCTTCCACGAGCGGGACGCGCTGTGCCGGCAACTGGTCGGGGATGCAGGGCGATTCGTCCTCATGCACCGCGTCACGTTCTGCAAACGCCGAGGGGCTGCCCAGCAAGGTCTCGCGGGCTTGGCCGAGGATGCGCTCGGCGGCCGGATTGGCTTCCGCGATCCGGCCGTCCGGGCCGTGAATCAGCACGCCCTGACCCATGTTGAGGAAGAGGTGACGGAAACGGCGCTCGGAGGCGGCCCGGCGAACACTCATTTCGCGCGCGAGTGCCATCGCGCGGTCACGGTGGCCGAGCAGCACCAGCAGCAGGACGAACAGCGACAGGCTGATCCCGGCACCAAGTGACGGTGCGAGCCAGTCAAGCGTCTCGTCGAAGCCTTCCTCGAAGCTTGCACGGCTGCGGGTGACGGCCGTCCAGGTGCGACCGTAGGCTTCGATGCGGTGGGTCCGGGAAAAGGCCGAGACGTGAGGTCTCTCTGCATCAGCGTCCGACTGATGCAGCAGGTCTTGCGCGTTGGCGGCGTCGCCGTCATAGAGGCTGAAGTCGACGTGCTCGTTTTGCTCTCCGACCACGCCGCGCATCAGGTCATCCATGCGATAGGGGCTGTATACGAAACCGCTCAAAGCCTGCCAGCGCGCCTGCGGCGTGTCGGTCGGCTGGTCGGCGTGATACACCGGCACGTACATCAGGATGCCGGCCTGTTCGCGTCCGTGCGTTTCCTGCAGCAGGCGGACCTTGCCGGAGATGGTGGTGCGACCCTCGTCGACAGCCTTGGCCATGGCCGCGCGGCGGGTGGGCTCGGAGAACATGTCGTAGCTGAAGGCCGCCAGATTGCGTCCGGAAAAGGGTTCGAGGAAGACGATGGAGGTGTACAGGTCTCGCTCGCCGGCAGGCTTGATCGCATAGTCGCGAAATCCCTGGCCGCGCATCTCGTCGACGTGCGCGGCCAGGGATTTTGGCTGGATCGCCTTGCTGAAGCCCACGCCCTGGATGCCCGGGTAGCGTTCGGTCAGTCGCAGGCGGGCCACGTAGTCATGCCACTGCTCCCGGGTGACAGCGTCCGATGCGTCGAACAGCCCTGCGCCGCCGAGCAGGATCTGTTCGTGATCAAGCAGGCGCTGGCGTATTTCATTGACTACCTTGCGCGCCAGTATGCTGAACTGCTGGTCGGCAGAGCGCAGCTCCTGATCGCGCAGGTGTGCCGAGACCAGCCAGGTCAGTGACAGGCCAAGCAGCAGCGTGCCCCAGGCGATCAGTCCGCGCCGGCTGAACAGTGCCGTACCGAACACGCTCAGACCGGCGCGCTGGCTGTCTGGGGCGGGAGCATTCTGCGCGATCATGATCGGGATGCCTCCGGCTGGATCGGAAATTCGACCCGGAAGCTTGCGCCGAGTCCTTCGGTGGAGTCGAAGCCGATCGTGCCACCCATGCGTTCGACCAGTTCGCGCGAGATGGCCAGCCCGAGCCCGGTGCCGCCGCGCTGACGGGTGTCGGAGGCGTCGGACTGCGAGAACTTCTCGAAGATCCGGTCGCGAAAGGCGGCCGGGATGCCGGGGCCGTGGTCGGTGACGCAGATGCGGGCCCGATCGGTCTGAGGGTCGAGGCTGATCTCGACGCGCGCGCCGTGCGGAGAGAACTTCGCAGCATTGGAGAGCAGGTTGGCGAGCACCTGCTGGAGGCGGTTGGCATCGATGTCGGCGATTGCCTCAGGCCCGGGAAGCAGTTCAAGCGTGACGTCGAACTGATCGGCGTAGGCCTGGTTGTCGCGCACGGCCTGTTCGACGACGGGGCGCAGCGGCTGGGTGACGAGGTCGAGGCGCAGCTTGCCGGCGGCGAGCTTTTCCATGTCGAGCAGGTCGTTGATGAGCCGCTCCAGCCGCTTGCCGTTGCGTATTGCGGCCAGAAGCATTTTGCTCATCGGTTCGGTCAGCTCGCCGAGCTTGCCACTCGCCACCAGGCCCAGCGCGCCTGAAATGGCGGTCAAGGGGGTGCGCAGCTCGTGACTCACCGTGGCGATGAATTCGTCCTTGAGGCGCTGTGTACGTTTCCGGTCGGAGACGTCCTCAGCGATGCCCAGGTAGCCGGTGATCTGATTCCGCTGGTCTCGCAGAGCGGTCACGGTCAGTGCGACCGGAATGCAATGCCCGTCCTTGTGCCGATAGGTCCACTCACGCGTTTCAAAGCCTGCGAGTTCGGCGTGTTCGATGAATACGTTGAAGCCCTTGATCGGGCGTCCGAGCGCACGACTGAGTTCCGCTGATCTGGCTTCGACTTCTGCCGGGAGGTGCAGCACCGCAGGTGTGAGCACTCCGATCATTTCTGCGGCGTCGTAGCCGAGCATGAGTTCCGCGCCGCGATTGAACAGGGTGATCGTGCCTTGCCGGTCGGTCGCGATGATCGAGAAACGGGTCGCGGCGTCCAGCACGGAGCGCAGCATCCTCGTGGTGCGAAGCAGATTCTCCGAACTGTCTTCAACGGCAATTTCCATTTGAGCCAGTTGCGTCCTCTGCAGCAGGTAGCGCAAGGCCAGCCCGCTGAGCAGGAACGCGAGTGCTGCCAGCAAGTACCCTGCGATGCGGATGTCGCTGGAGCTGCTGGCCGCAGCCTGAGTCGGCTCCACGGCCAGTTGCCACTGCCCGCCGGGTACGGTGATGTCCAGCAGTATCGGCGGGTTTTCGAACGTTTCCGGCTCCCCGATGAATACCTGTTCGCCGGCCTGCGTGGGTTGCTTGTGGCGTAGCGCGAACCGCAGCGCCGGGTTGTTGGCCAGTGGTGCGGTGATTTCCAGTACGTTGGCAGAATCGATGACGGTGCTGAGAAGCCCCCAGTAGGTGCCGCCGATATAGATCGGTGAGCGGTAGATCAGCGCCTGGCCGCCCTGCACGAGATCAAGCGGCCCGGCGAGCACGGGGCGGCCGCTTAGCATGATGTCGAGTACGGCTGGCCATTGTTTCGGGTTGTCTTCGTAGCGCAGGCCGACGGCTGCTTCATTGCCGGCGAGCGGGTAGATGTAGCGCAGCTCGTTGTCGGGAGCGATGCCGATGTTGCGGAAATGGCGACCGCGCTCGAACAGCAAGGCAAGCATGGGTTCGATCTCGGCGGGGTCGATGTCGCCCTTGCGGGCCACGATGTAGGACTCGATACCGTTTGCCAGAAACGCGATTGCATTGAGCTCCGACTCAAGTGCAACCCTCACGCTGCTGGCCTGCTGCAGGAGTTGCTGGTGTCTTTGCGTGTGCGCCTCGCGGTCAGCCTGGCGCGCGACGTACTCGGTCGCGACAAGGAGGCCGCACAGTATGAGCAGTGGCAGTGTGAGCCGCGCCAGACGGCCGGGATGCTTCTTCGCCGTGGTACTTGCGTCGCTCGCCTTCATGCCTGCGCCTGCAGCGGGAAGCTGACCCGGAAGCTTGCGCCGAGTCCTTCGGTGGAATCGAAGCCGATGGTGCCGCCCATGCGTTCGACCAGTTCGCGAGAGATGGCCAGCCCGAGCCCGGTGCCGCCGCGCTGACGGGTGTCGGAGGCGTCGGACTGCGAGAACTTCTCGAAGATCCGGTCGCGAAAGGCGGCCGGGATGCCGGGGCCGTGGTCGGTGACGCAGATGCGGGCCCGATCGGTCTGAGGGTCGAGGCTGATCTCGACGCGCGCGCCGTGCGGAGAGAACTTCGCAGCATTGGAGAGCAGGTTGGCGAGCACCTGCTGGAGGCGGTTGGCATCGATGTCGGCGATTGCCTCAGGCCCGGGAAGCAGTTCAAGCGTGACGTCGAACTGATCGGCGTAGGCCTGGTTGTCGCGCACGGCCTGTTCGACGACGGGGCGCAGCGGCTGGGTGGCGAGGTCGAGGCGCAGCTTGCCGGCGGCGAGCTTTTCCATATCAAGCAGGTCGTTGATGAGCAGGCCCAGACGCTGGCTGTTCTTTTCGGCGATGCCGAGCATTTCACGCGCCGACTCGGGCAGCGTTTGTGCTGCGAAGTGACTCAGCATGCCGAGTGCGCCGGAGATGGCGGTGACCGGGGTGCGCAGTTCGTGGCTGATGGTGGAGATGAACTCGTTCTTCATGCGCTCCATGCGCTTGCGTTCCGAGATGTCTTCGATGATCGACCAGATGCGGCGGCGGCCGTCCGGGTCGTGCATCAGGATGCCGTTGAGCAGCACCGGGTAGCGGCTGCCGTCCTTCCGGATGTATTCCTTCTCGTAGGGGCCGTAGCGTCCGGTCTGCTCCAGCTGATTGAGCTGTTCGCGCTCTTGCTCCTGATAGTCGATCGGTGTCAGGTCCCAGTAGCTCAGCGTGAGGAATTCGTCCCGGGTGTAGTCGGTGGGCGCAATCAGTGCGTCGTTCACCTCCAGGAAGGTGCCGGTGGCGAAGTCGTTCAGTGCGATGCCGATGGGCGAGAGTTCGAACAGCCCGCGCAGGCGTGCCTCGCCCAGACGCAGCGACTGCAGCGCGCGTTCGCGCTCGATCGTGGAGGTGGTCCAGCGCGCGAGCAGACGCAGGAACATCTTCTCGCTCTCGCGAAAAGGCCTGCGGCGCGGTGTGCGCGCCGAAAAGTTGAGGGTGCCGTAGGGCACGCCGCCGACCGCGAGCGGGATGCCGATATAGGCCTCCAGGCCGAACTTGCCGTAGCACGGGTGGGATCGGTGCGGGGAGGTGGCCATGCGGTCGATGGCCAGCAGGTCTTCGCTGTGCAGCGTGAGCGCGCAATAGGTATGGTCCAGCGCGAAGTGCTGTCGCGGTTCGAGCGGCATGTCGGGCGGTGCGACGAAGGCGCGCACCTGGTAGTCGTCGCCGCGGATGCGGCTGACGATGCCGCATTCCAGCCCCAGATAGTCGGTGGCCAGCCGCAAGGCCTGGGTGATCTGCTCGGTCAGCGGCAGGGGTTCGCTTGCGGCGATTTCGTTGAGTACGTGAAAGGCTTCGAGTTGACGCTCGATGTCCAGGCGTGCGTTGCGTTCGGCCGTGACGTTGCGGATCAGGACCAGCGCGTCGTCGTCGCTCAGGCGCCGGATGCGCGCCTCGAAGTCGGCCGGGGCGCCAGCCAGTTCCAGCGTGTATTCCAGCCGTACCAGCGTGTCGCCGGACAGGGCTTCGGCTATGGCGTCCAGACAGCGCCCCGAGAGCGCCGCCGGGAGCAGGTCGCCGAGCCGCTGGCCAAGCAGTTCCGAACGCGTATACAGCAGGTCCGGGTGTTCGTTGGCGGCAAGCAGAGTGCCGGCACGATCAACGACGAAGACGATGTCGGGCAGGCTGGCCACAATCGCGTTGCTGCGCTGCAGGGAACGGGTCAGCCGGGCCTGCAGCAGCGCTTCGTTGGCACTGTTGATCTCGCGTTCGATGCAGTCGGCCAGATCGCGCAGGCTCTGGCGCTGGGCGTCATCGAGGGCGCGCGGGCGCGTGTCGATGATGCACAGGGTGCCGATGCGCTGTCCGTCGCGGGTGCGCAGTGGGGCGCCGGCGTAGAAGCGAATATCGGGTGGTCCCGTGACCAGGGGGTTGTCGGCGAAGCGGGCGTCGCGCGTGGCGTCGGGGACTTCCAGAATGCTGTCGCCGAGGATCGCGTGACCGCAGAACGACACATCGCGCGAGGTCTCGCAGGCGTTCAGCCCCTGACGTGACTTGAACCACTGCCGCTCGGCGTCGATCAGCGAAACCAGGGCGATCGGCACCTCGAAGAGTTGGCGAGCGATGCGCGTGAGGCGATCGAAACGCTCCTCTGCCGGGGAGTCGAGCAGTTTGGTGCTGTGCAGGGCGCTAAGCCGGACGGCCTCGTCTTTAGGAATCGTAGGCGTATGCATCAGTACGCTCGCCGGCAATGAGGACGGTTGTTTGGCACCGTTCTCATCACCGCGAGGTGCCAAGCATATTCTGCGCTAAAAGCCGCCACCGGGGCTGCACACAGCAACCCGGCAGTCGATGTCAGCGGATGCGCATGCCCGGCGTGGCGCCGCTGTCGGGCGACAGGATGTAAAGACCCGAAGCCTTGTCGCTCTCGTCGGAGGCGGCCAGCACCATGCCTTCGGACATGCCGAACTTCATCTTGCGCGGGGCGAGGTTGGCGACCATGACCGTCAGGCGGCCGACCAGCGTGGCCGGGTCGTAGGCCGATTTGATGCCGGCGAAGACCTGACGGGGGCGCGGCTTGCCTTCGGCATCGGTCTCGCCGATGTCGAGCGACAGGCGCAGCAGCTTGTCCGCACCTTCGACATGTTCGGCCGATTCGATGCGCGCCACGCGCAGGTCGACCTTGGTGAAGTCGTCGATGGAGATGAAGGGTTCGGCCGTCTCGGCGCTCTGCGCCTGGTGCTGCTGGCGCTCGGCGTGGCGTTGTTCGGAACTGGGGACGCCAGCCGGTGCCGGGGCGAGGCTTTCGCGGTTGGCGTCGATGAGCGCGTCGATCTGCTTGCGTTCGACACGCGTCATCATGTGCTTGTAGGTCTCGATGGCGTGACCGGCCGGCAGCGGTGCCCAGTCCGTGGTCCAGTTCAGCGGGTCGATGGCGAGGAAAGCCTCGACCTTGTCGGCCATGGCCGGCAGCACCGGCTTCAGATAGCGCGACAGGTCGCGGAACATGGTCAGCGCGGTCGAGCACACGGTGTGCAGGCGCGCGTCCTGACCTTCCTGCTTGGCCAGTTCCCACGGCTTGTTGGCGTTGACGTAGAGGTTGGCGATGTCGGCCAGACGCATGATCTCGCGCATGGCGCGGCCGAAATCACGCTCGTCGTAGGCACGGGCGATGGTGCCGGCTTCGAATGCGGCTTCGAAGTCTGCGCAGGCCTGGGCGTCGACCTCACCCAGGCGGCCGTCGAAACGCTTGGCGATGAAGCCGGCGCAGCGGCTGGCGATGTTGACGTACTTGCCGACCAGATCCGAATTGACGCGCGCGATCATGTCGTCGAGGCTCAGGTCCAGATCCTCCATCGTCGAATTGGACTTGGTCGCGAAGTAGTAGCGCAGCCACTCCGGGTTGAGCCCCTGGGTGAGCCAGGAGTGCGCGGTGATGAAGGTGCCGCGGCTCTTGCTCATCTTGGCGCCGTCGACCGTCAAAAAGCCGTTGACGGCGAGTTGCGTGGGTGTGCGGAAGCCGGCGAAGTGCAGCATGGCAGGCCAGAACAGCGCGTGGAAGTAGAGGATGTCCTTGCCGATGAAGTGCACCATCTCGGTGCCGGTCTCGGCGGCGCGCGCTTCGTCGGTGAAGGCCTCGACGTCGATGCCTTCGGTCTTGTCGGCGAGGTTGCGGAAACTCGCCAGATAGCCGATCGGCGCGTCCAGCCACACGTAGAAGTACTTGCCCGGCGCACCCGGAATCTCGAAGCCGAAGTAGGGCGCATCGCGCGAGATGTCCCAGTCGGAGAGCTTGTTCTCGCCCTCGTCGCCGAGCCATTCGCGCATCTTGTTGGCGGCCTCGGTCTGCAGGCGGCGCGTGCCGGCGGCGTTGGTGCCGCGCGTCCAGTCGCGCAAAAAGGCCACGGCGCGCGGATCCGACAGGCGAAAGAAGAAGTGCTCGGATGTGCGCAGTTCCGGCGTGGCACCGGAGACCGCGGAGTACGGGTTCTTCAGATCGGTGGGCGCATAGGCCGCGCCGCAGGCCTCGCAATTGTCGCCGTACTGGTCGGCCGCGCCGCATTTGGGGCATTCGCCCTTGATGAAACGATCCGGCAGGAACATCTCGCGCTTGGGGTCGTAGTACTGCTCGATCGAGCGCGCGTCGATCATGCCGGCTTCGCGCAGCCGGCCGTAGATTCGCTCGGCGTAGGCGCGGTTCTCGGGCGAATGCGTGGTGTGATAGTTGTCGAAGGCGACAGAGAAGCCGGTGAAGTCGCGCAGGTGTTCGCCATGCACGCGCTCGATCAGCTGCTCGGGCGTGATGCCTTCCTTCTCGGCGCGCAGCATGACCGGCGTGCCGTGCGTGTCGTCGGCACAGACGAAATGCACCTTGTGACCGCGCATGCGCTGGTAGCGCACCCAGATGTCGGCCTGGACGTAGCCCACCAGGTGTCCGAGGTGGATGTCGCCGTTGGCGTAGGGCAGGGCGTTGGTGACGAGAATGTTGCGCGGCATGGGCTGGGGAATTCGCAGGAAAAAAACAATTCTAGCAAAGCGGGAGCGCCGGCCGCGCATACGGGTGTCGTGATGGCGAGCCGCAGGTCATGCGATGCCTCGCCCGGATTGCGCATCGATCGATTCCCACATGCACGCCATGGGTGAGTGTGCGCGGGCGCTTCGGTATCATGGTCCGGTTACGCCCGCGCGGGCGCAGATGCACTCACAAGGATGGAAGTCATGAGCGTCACTCCGGAAAGCGTTTCCGAACTCCTCAAGTCGGTGATCGATCCGAATACCGGCAAGAGCCTGGCCGCCGAGCGCGCCGTGCGCGACGTCAAGGTGAGCGATGGCCGCGTGCAGGTCGTGATCGAACTGGGCTATCCGGCGAAGAGCCAGCAGGAGATCATCGCCGCACTGGTGCGCGAGGCCGTCGGCGGACTCGACGGCGTGGATGGCGTCGATGTCGAAGTCGGCTGGAAGATCGTCGCGCACGCGGTGCAGCAGGGCGTCAAGCCGCTGGCCGGCGTGAAGAACATCATTGCCGTGGCCTCGGGCAAGGGCGGCGTGGGCAAGAGCACGACGGCGGCCAACCTGGCGCTGGCGTTGTCCGCCGAGGGCGCTCGCGTGGGCGTGCTGGATGCGGACATCTATGGCCCCTCGCAGCCGCAGATGCTGGGCGTGGCCGGGCAGCGTCCGCAGTCGACGGACGGCAAGCGCATGCTGCCGCTGGCGGCGCACGGGCTGCAGATGATGTCGATCGGCTGTCTCATCGACACCGAGACACCGATGGTGTGGCGCGGTCCGATGGCCACCCAGGCGCTCACGCAGCTGCTCAAGGACACGGCCTGGGACGATGTGGACTATCTCGTGATCGATATGCCGCCGGGCACCGGCGACATTCAGCTCACGCTCTCCCAGCAGGTACCGGTGACCGGCGCGGTGATCGTCACCACGCCGCAGGACATCGCCCTGATCGACGCGCGCAAGGGACTCAAGATGTTCGAGAAGGTCGGCGTGTCCATCGTCGGCGTGGTCGAGAACATGAGCGTGCACATCTGCTCGAACTGCGGACACGAGGAGCGCATCTTCGGCAAGGGTGGCGGAGAGAAGCTGTGCGCCGACTACGACGTGCCCTTTCTGGGCGCGCTGCCGCTGGCGATGGCCATCCGCGCGGAGGCCGACGGCGGCACGCCGACGGTCGCCGCCGAGCCGGACGGGCGCATCGCGCAGATCTACCGCGAGATCGCGCGCAAGGTGGCCATCGGCATCGCCGGCAAGGCGCGCGACATGACCCACAAGTTCCCCAAGATCGTCATCCAGAACACCTGAGCCGGGGTGCGCAATCGCGCGTTTTTTGCCCTACACTAGCGCATTTTTCCGCCGGCCCACCTTGCCGGCCTCTCGAGAGGAAGCCGCGTCCGATGTCCATCAAGTCCGACCAGTGGATCCGCCGCATGGCGCAGGAGCACGGCATGATCGAGCCGTTCGAAGCGGATCTGGTGCGTGAGAACGGTTCGGGCCGGATCGTCTCCTATGGCACCTCGAGCTACGGCTACGACGTGCGCTGCGCGAACGAATTCAAGATCTTCACCAACATCAATTCGACCATCGTCGACCCCAAGCACTTCGAACCGGGCAACTTCGTCGATTTCACCGGCGACGTATGCATCATCCCGCCCAATTCGTTCGCGCTGGCGCGTACCGTAGAGTACTTCCGCATTCCGCGTAGCGTGCTGACCGTGTGCCTGGGCAAGAGCACCTATGCGCGCTGCGGCATCATCGTGAACGTGACGCCGCTGGAACCGGAGTGGGAAGGCCATGTGACGCTGGAGTTTTCCAACACCACGCCGCTGCCGGCGCGCATCTACGCCAACGAGGGCGTGGCGCAGATGCTGTTCTTCGAATCCGACGAGGTGTGCCAGACCTCCTACAGGGACCGCGGCGGCAAGTATCAGGGTCAGAAGGGCGTCACGCTTCCCAAGATCTGATTTTTCGCCGTCTGGATACGTGCGACCCGGGGCCGGATACGGCCCCGTGTGCTTTATTGGTAACGAGGCGGCAATGTGCCGCGACCAACATCGTGGTCGGCAGGGCCGGCCACGCCGGGAGAACCGAGGATGCGCTTTCACTTTCCGATCATCATCATCGATGAGGATTTTCGCTCCGAGAACACCTCCGGCCTGGGCATCCGTGCGCTCGCCAAGGCGATCGAGGGCGAGGGCATCGAGGTGCTGGGGGTTACCAGCTACGGCGACCTGACCTCGTTCGCGCAGCAGCAAAGCCGCGGCTCGGCCTTCATCCTGTCGATCGACGACGAGGAGTTCTCGTCGCCCGAGGCCGCCGACAAGGCGATTGCCGACCTGCGCGCCTTCGTGCAGGAGATCCGCCACCGCAACGCCGACATCCCGATCTTCATCTACGGCGAGACACGCACCACGCGCCACGTGCCTAATGACGTGCTGCGCGAGATGCACGGCTTCATCCACATGTTCGAGGACACGCCGGAGTTCGTCGCGCGCTACATCGTGCGCGAGGCCAAGAACTACCTGGAGACGCTGGCGCCGCCGTTCTTCCGTGCGCTCACGCACTACGCGGCGGACGGTTCCTACTCCTGGCACTGCCCGGGACACTCGGGCGGCGTGGCCTTCCTGAAGAGCCCGGTGGGGCAGATGTTCCACCAGTTCTTCGGCGAGAACATGCTGCGCGCCGACGTGTGCAACGCTGTGGAAGAACTCGGCCAGCTGCTCGACCACACCGGCCCGGTGGCCGCTTCCGAGCGCAATGCGGCGCGCATCTTCAACTGCGACCACCTGTACTTCGTCACCAACGGCACGTCGACGTCGAACAAGATGGTGTGGCACACGACGGTCGCTCCCGACGACGTGGTGGTGGTCGACCGCAATTGCCACAAGTCGGTGCTCCATTCGATCATCATGACCGGGGCCGTGCCGGTGTTCCTGACACCGACGCGCAACCACTTCGGCATCATCGGCCCGATCCCGCTCGAAGAGTTCTCGATGGAGAACATTCAGAAGAAGATCGACGCCAACCCGTTCGCGCGCGCCGCGGCCGGCAAGAAGCCGCGCATCCTGACCATCACGCAATCGACCTACGACGGCGTGGTCTACAACGTCGAGACCATCAAGGAGAAGCTCGACGGCCACATCGACACGCTGCACTTCGACGAGGCCTGGCTGCCGCATGCGGCCTTCCACGACTTCTACGGTGATTACCACGCCATCGGTGCAGACCGTCCGCGCTGCAAGTCGTCGATGATCTTTTCGACGCAGTCGACGCACAAGCTGCTCGCCGGCCTCAGTCAGGCCTCGCAGATCCTCGTGCAGGACTCGGAGACGCGCAAGCTCGATCGCGACATCTTCAACGAGGCCTATCTGATGCACACCTCGACCTCGCCGCAGTACGCGATCATCGCCTCGTGTGACGTGGCCGCGGCGATGATGGAGCCGCCGGGCGGCCCGGCCCTGGTCGAGGAGTCATTGTCGGAGGCGGTCGAATTTCGTCGCTCGATGCGCAAGGTCGAGGCCGAGTTCGGCGCCTCCGACTGGTGGTTCCAGGTGTGGGGGCCGGACTATCTGGCCGATGAGGGCATGGGGACACGCGACGACTGGACGCTCAAGCCCAGTGATCGCTGGCATGGCTTCGGCAATCTGGCCGAGGGCTTCAACGTCCTCGATCCGATCAAGGCCACGGTGATCACGCCGGGCCTGAACGTCGACGGTGATTTCGCCGAATGGGGGATTCCCGCCGGCATCCTCACGCGCTATCTGGCCGAGCACGGCATCATCGTCGAGAAGACCGGGCTGTACTCGTTCTTCATCATGTTCACCATCGGCATCACCAAGGGCCGCTGGAACACCATGGTCACCGAACTGCAGCAGTTCAAGGACGACTACGACGGCAACCAGCCGCTATGGCGCGTGATGCCCGATTTCATCGCCAAGTATCCGCGCTACGAGAAGATCGGCCTGAAGGATCTGTGCGCCGAGATTCACAGCTTCTACAAGGCGCATGATGTCGCCCGCCTGACCACCGAGATGTATCTGTCGGACATGGTGCCGGCGATGAAGCCGGCCGACGCCTTCGCCAAGATGGCCCACCGCGAGATCGAGCGCGTGCCCATCGATCAGCTCGAAGGGCGTGTCACCGCGATGCTGGTCACGCCGTATCCGCCGGGCATCCCGCTGCTGATTCCGGGCGAGCGCTTCAACGCGACGATCGTGCGCTACCTGCAGTTCGCGCGCGACTTCAATGCCGGCTTCCCCGGCTTTGAGACCGATATTCACGGACTGGTGCGTGACGAGCGCGACGGCGTGGTGGGTTACCACGTCGATTGCGTCAAATGAACGTGCGGCGCTGAAGTGAAAACGGCCCGGTCGAGACCGGGCCGTTTCTATTTCGTGAGCAGATTTCAGCGCCGACGGTATTCGACGAAGGTGTAGTCGTACTCGTTGTCGGCGTCTGCCCGGTGTTGCTCGCGCGCAACCTCGACGAAAGTCTCGCGGTCGAAATCCGGGAAGTGGGCATCTCCCTCGACCTCCGCAGCGACCTCGGTCAGCACCAGCCGGTCGGCGCGATCGAGCAGGTGCCGGTACAGTTCGGCGCCGCCGATCACGCAGATCGTGCCGGTGCCGGCCGCCGCGATGGCCGCGTCGACGTCGGTGAACACCTCGGCGCCGTCTGCCCGGTATTGCGCGTTGCGCGTCACCACGATGTTGCGCCGGCCCGGCAGCGGGCGGCCCAGCGATTCCCAGGTCTTGCGACCCATCACGATCGGGTGTCCCAGCGTGGTGCGCTTGAAGTGCGCCAGATCCGACTTCAGTCGCCACGGCAGACCGTTGTCGCGGCCGATCACACCGTTGCGTGCCACCGCCGCGACCAGAACGATTTCGGTTTTGCTCATACCGCCACCGGTGCCTTGATATGCGGCTGCGGGTCGTAGCCTTCCAGCGTGAAGTCCTCGAAGCGGAAGGCGAACAGATCCGTCACCTCGGGGTTGATCTTCATCGTCGGCAGCGTTCGCGGCGTTCGCGCGAGCTGTTCGCGCGCCTGATCGACATGGTTGCTGTACAGGTGACAATCGCCGCCGGTCCATACGAAGTCGCCTGGCCGATAGCCGCACACCTGCGCCACCATCATCGTCAGCAGGGCGTAGGAAGCGATGTTGAACGGCACGCCGAGAAAGATGTCAGCGCTGCGCTGGTAGAGCTGACACGACAGTCGTCCACCCGCGACGTGAAACTGGAACAGTGCGTGGCAGGGCGGCAGCGCCATGCCGTCGATCTCGCCCGGATTCCAGGCCGAGACGATGTGGCGGCGCGAGTCCGGGTTGTTCTTCAGGCCGTCGAGCAGGCGTGCGATCTGGTCGATGCTGCGCCCGTCGGCCGTCTCCCAGCGACGCCACTGCTTGCCGTAGACCGGGCCCAGATCGCCGTTGGCGTCCGCCCACTCGTCCCAGATCGACACACCGTTGTCCTTCAGATAGGCGATGTTGGTGTCGCCGCGCAGAAACCACAGTAGTTCATGGATGATCGAGCGCGTGTGCAGCTTCTTCGTCGTCAGCAGCGGGAAGCCTTGCGCGAGGTCGAAGCGCATCTGCCATCCGAACACCGAGCGTGTGCCGGTGCCGGTTCGGTCGGATTTTTCGTCGCCGTGTTCAAGCACGTGACGCATCAGGTCAAGATACTGTTTCATCGGGCCCATCGGATTCTTTGTTAGCGACCCATTCTATCGTGCGCAGAGGTCCGGGCACGATGGGGTTTGGTGCGAACTGGAGCCGGAATTGCCGCAATCCACGATGCCGGCTTCGAATCGCGCTTGACACCTTGATTGCGG